>JACPPA010000047.1 GCA_016191285.1 Gammaproteobacteria bacterium | reverse complement strand
CGGCGCTTAGGTGTTTTAGGCATTGGCAAATCATGCCAGATTTATCCTTACCTCAAATATGCAGCGAACCCTATGAAAATAGGCTTTACAACTTGAGCATCTACTCATTTTTACCCACACTCAAACCGGAAGAGCCATTTTTTATTTTATTCCACTAATATTTTCTTCACTGAAGCGTGGCCACGACGCTTATCGTGGCAAACAGCACCAGCGAGATCTGAGCTTGGTGCGGCGGTCGCAAGACTGATGATCTCTATTCTGACGAACGCTTGTCGTTCGTCTAAACCTACCAGCGAAATGAATGTGCAGTAGCTCGGGTTGTCGCTCATTCATTCGCTCCTTCGACTCATCGGGTTTCTTCAACCCGTATCTATCTAAGCGATGCGCAAGCATCGTTGTCTTGTTGTTGTGCCCCGCAAAGGGAGCGTTGGGATCGTGTGGATCAGATCTTCCAAGAAGATCTCCCATGCCGCCGGAGACCGGCACATTGAGGGCTTTGGGGAGTCGTGTCCCCCAACCATACCGCGCAAGCGGTCCCGACAGGCTACGGCCACTCGGGCGGTCATCAAAACTTACCAGGAAGGTGAAACACGTGCATGACCTCAACTACCAACTGAAACAGTTATGCGAGAACAATCGAGATGGGAGCTACGGGACCCAGGCTCAACGGGCCAAGGTCCTGCAGCTCTGCGCTGAGCAGTTACACAGGATGGGCTATCGGAAGATGACGACGCATATGCTGAAGCCCAAGCATGTCGATGGGCTGACCAAGCGTTGGCTCAATGAAGGCTTGTCCGCCGGCACGATCAAGAATCGGATGTCGGTCTTGCGCTGGTGGGCCGCGAAGGTCAATCGGCAGAATGTGATTGCTCGGTCGAATGAACATTACGGTATCCCCGACCGCAAACTGGTGGTCGAGGAGTCCAAAGCGAAGAGTGTTTCGGAGACCGCTTTAGAAAAGGTTCGCGACGCCCACGTTCGGATGTCGTTGGAGCTGCAGCAGGCTTTCGGTCTGCGTCGCGAAGAAGCCATCAAGATGAGTCCCACCATCGCCGATCAGGGCGACCGTCTGGTTTTGAAAGCCAGTTGGACCAAAGGTGGCAAGGCGCGTGAGATCCCGATTCGCACGCCTGAGCAGCGCGCTGTGCTTGACCGGGCGCATGCGTTGGTGGGCGCCGAGCGGCACTCATTCCACCTGGGCGTAACTACAGCAATCAGCTGCGCGTCTATGAAGGCCAGACTATCCGCGCTGGCCTGAGTGGTATGCATGGCCTGCGGCATGCGTACGCCCAGCAGCGCTATCTGGAATTGACGGGCTGGCTTTGTCCAGTGGCCGGCGGCCCGACTTCGAAGATGCTCAGTCGAGAACAAAAGGCCCGAGATACCGCCGCCCGACTCGAGATCAGCCGCGAACTCGGCCACGAACGCGAGCAGATCACGGCCGCTTACCTCGGGCGATAACCCCCACCACCAACGAGATTGACGAAGGAACAGCTCCCCACGAAATGAACACCCTGGACCTCAAGGAAGCGGCCAAATTCTTGAAGATGCACCCACAGACCGTGCGCCGCCTGGCGAAGGCCGGCCGCCTGCCCGGCGCCAAGCCCGGCAAGCTCTGGTGCTTCCTGGAAGCCGATCTTGCCGAGTACCTGAGGTCGCTGTACGGTTCATCTCGGCAGGTGCCGCAAGGGAGCACGAAGGAGGCGACCTTATGGCACTTTTTAGGCGAAAGAAGTCGAGTTACTGGTGGGTGCGATTCACAGCTCCCAACGGCGAGCAGATACGCGAGTCTGCTGGGACTGCCGACCGACGCGCCGCGCAAGAGTACGAAGATCAAAAGCGCGCGGCACTCTGGCGACAGCACAAGTTAGGCGAGCGTCCGCGCTACCGCTGGCAAGAGGCGGTAGAGCGGTGGGTGATTGAATCGGCGGCGCACGCGAGTCTGGAGGATTCGAAGATCCATCTGCGATGGGTCCATCGTTTCCTCTATGACGTGCACCTGGATGCAATCGACCGGGCCTTGCTCGACAAGATTGTGGCCGCACGACGCGCGGAAGGCGTGGCAGTGGCGACCAGCAATCGGTTGCTGGAGATCATTCGGGTGATCTTGCGCCGGGCGCAACTGGATTGGGAGTGGATAGATCGCGTTCCTGCGATCCGGCTACAGCCCAACCCTGTCCGTCGGATCCGTTGGTTGAAACGTGAGGAAGCTGATCGGTTGTTGAGCGTCTTGCCGCCCCATCAGGCGGCGCTGGTGCGCTTCTCGCTGGCCACGGGGCTGCGCGAGAAGAATGTGACGCGATTGGAATGGTCGCAGGTTGATCTGACACGCCGCATGGCGTGGATCCATCCCGACCAGGCCAAGGCCAAGAAGCCGATAGCCGTGCCGCTGAACAATGAAGCGGTGCTGGTGTTGAGACAGGAAGCAGGCAAGCACGACAAGCGTGTGTTCACCTGGCAGGGGCGGCCTATCGACAAGGCCAATACCCGTGCCTGGCGACGCGCACTGAAGGAGGTCGGCATCGAGTCATTTCGATGGCATGACCTGCGGCATACCTGGGCCTCGTGGCATGTGCAGAACGGTACGCCGTTGCACGTGCTGCAAGAGCTTGGGGGCTGGGCCTGCTTCTCGATGGTTCAGCGCTACGCGCATCTGTCGGCGGAGCATCTGACGGAATACGCCGGCAACGTGTCCAGAATACGTGCCGTGGTTAGCACACTTTCTGGCACACCCGATGAGGAGAAGAGCGAAAGCAGCGTGCGGGAAACTGCGTAACTGCTTGAGATGAGAGAAGGAATTTGGCGCGCCCGGAAGGATTCGAACCTCCGACCCCCTGGTTCGTAGCCAGGTACTCTATCCAACTGAGCTACGGGCGCGTTGAGGGCGTGGATTATCGGTATCATGCTTGGAGGTGTCAATTCGACGTTGGCGCTTGAATCGTTACGGTCGACATATAAATAAAAGGATCAACATGGTTCAGCGATGGTCATTGCCGCGCTGGCCGGAAATTGTCGTGTGGAGTCTACTTACTGGTCTCGCATTCGCGTGGTCGGCAAGCGACTATTTACCAGATTTCGGTGGTGACGCGGCAGTCTATTGGCTAACCGCCAATCACTGGTCCCCCTATGGCGCGCCGTCGCCGATGGCCGCCGAAATTGCGGCCACTAGCAAATACCCACTGCTCTATCCAGCGCTGCTCGCCATGTTTGGTGGCGCACTAGCCTGCGCGTCGCGCACTATGTCACCGCAGGATTCCTGATCGCGGGATTATTGTGTCTTCGCACCTACTATCGCCGCCTTGGTTTTTCGCCGTATGCCGCAGCCGCACTCGCGTGGTTGGTGGCGTTGCTGCCGGGTTTACGTTGGGAACTGCTCGACCTTCATAGCGAGTCACTCTACCTTGGACTCTCTGCCGCTACCCTCGCGTTGACGGCCGGGAACAATCCATGCTCTCAGTCGATGAGATGGCGCATCGCGCTTGGCATCTTGATCGGCGCCGCCATGTTAACGCGTACGGTTGGCATCGTTTTGCTTATTGCACTGGTGCTGCATAGCCTCATGCGACGCAATCCACGACTGCTGGAATCGATCATTGTTGCGTCCCTTGTGTGGCGGCTTGGCTCGATCAATCACAACTCCACCGCGACTTATTTTGCCGAATTTCAACGCGAATATGCCACCGGCATGAGCGCCTTTTTTAACTCAAGGTGGGACACGCTGCAAGTGGGTTGGATCGAAACCCTCGCGGGACGGGAGATCTCGTCACTAGTGGTGTGGTTGTTACTTGCGCTATTCGCGATATCGTTATCGGTCGCGATCGCTCGTGCGGCACGCGGATGTTTCGATGGCCTGTATGTACTGGGTTATCTCGCCGTCGTAACGCTTTGGCCATATCCGGCGGAAACAGCGCGCCTATTGATGGTAGTGGCGCCCGTGATGCTGGGACAAACTTGTGCTGGTTTACGGACTTTGTGGGCGCCGCATGCCGGCCTCCATGCGACGGTTGTTCCGGGTTTTATTTTGCTGCTGTCGGTCCTCGTAATACCAGATTTAATCAGGGTTGCGGTGCGCTTCGCGACGCCGGTGCCGCGCGAACTACAAGCCTTTAAGCGCTTGTACGAATGGTATGAGGACGATCCACGTGATGCGTTATATATCCTAGGTCTCTACGGCGCTATGCACCGCTCGTTGATTCAACTTAACCGTCTCGTGACACCGGCGCAATGCGTGTTTGGAACTAAACCCGCGATAGTGGCTTTGTTCAGCGGCCGAAGAGCTTTTCCTCCGCCGTTGCCAACGACGGACGACGTGACGTTTCGTACTGAAGCCCGCGAGCGCGGTTGTAAGCACTTTTTTATGATGAATGCTCGCAGCCCAACCTTTCCCGATCAGCTTTATCCGTACGACCGCTTGAAGCCAGAACTGAAGCTCCTTCACGTCGCACAAAACGCTATATTTCCTACGATCACGGCGGCAGTTATCGCGGAATGGATCCCCGCTTCTGGCGCGACTGAATCGACCGGCAGTAAACTGCGGGATAAGCACTAAGCGGAGAGTCAATCATGCTGAAGCGAATGGACATCAACTGCGATATGGGCGAAAGTTTCGGGAACTGGCAGATGGGCGATGACGCTGGGATGATGCCGTTCATCACCACGGCGAACGTCGCGTGTGGCTTTCATGCCAGTGATCCCGTCACGATGATTGGCACGGTCAAACTCGCGCAGCAACATCAAATTGCGGTGGGCGCTCATCCAGGCCTGCCGGATCTGCTCGGGTTTGGTCGTCGCGCCATGAACATCACGCCCGACGATGCCTATGCCTATGTGGTGTATCAAGTCGGTGCGTTGCAAGCGTCATTAGCGACGCAAGGCATGAAACTTCATCACATCAAACCGCACGGCGCCTTTTATTCGGTGCTGAAGTCGCAAGTCGATCTCGCCGAGGCTGTCGCCGAAGCAATTCAAAAGCTCTCTGATACGCCCATGTTGTACTGGCCGGCGCCGACCAGTGCCGCGTTACCTACCGCGTGCAAGCAGCGCGGCATTCGCGTGGTCGGCGAGATCTATCCCGATCTTCAATACGCGAGTGATGGCGCGTTGGTGATCCAACGGCACAAGCACGCAACCGATGTTGAGTTTGCGGCGTCACAAGTACAGCGTTATGTTGAAACCGGCAAAGTCCAGGCCATGGACGGCACCCTGGTCGAGCTCGACGCCGAGAGTCTGTGCATTCATGGCGATGGACCCAATTGCGTCGCGGTGGCGACGGCAATCCAACAAAGATTGCGATCGATCGGCTGTAAAATCGTGCCAGTCATGAACTAACGCAAGCCAAGGGAGCACACAATGAAATTTGGTCTGTTATTTACGTTTCAACTCCCACCGGGATCCGGCATGGCCTGGAGTGAACCGTATCAAGACATGCTGCGGTGTTTGCCGCGTGCCGAAGAGCTCGGTTACGCGTCAATGTATTTGGCCACCCATCACGCCAAGACCGATGGGCTATGCCCCGGTCCGCTGCCGACGCTCGGTGCGGCGGCGGCGGTGACCAAGACCATGAAAATTGGGACGGCGGTCATGCTCCTGCCCATGTATGCCCCGCTCAAGCTCGCCGAAGACATTGCCGTGCTCGATAACATCAGCGAAGGTCGTTTTATTTTTGGTGTTGCGCCCGGTTATGTGGCCGAAGAATTCGCCGCGCACGGGATCCCTCGCGAGGAACGTGTGGGTCGCTTCGAAGAATCCTTGGATCTCATGATCACGGCGTGGACCCAGAACGAGTTCGAGTTCAACGGCAAGTATTTTCGCGTTCCCCGCACGGTCATGACCCCGAAACCGGTGCAAAAGCCCTACCCGGAGATCTGGTACGGCGTGTCGGCGAAATCTTCGCTCAAACGCGCCGCCAGGCGCCATGCGGTGCAAATCATGTCGCCACGTTACGGTGTGCAAGAGTTACAAGCGCATTATGCGCCTTATGAAGCCGCCGCGCGCGAAATCGGTTGGACCATTCCGTCACGCCCGATTATCCGACAGGTGTTCGTCGCTTCCACCATAGAGCAGGCTGAAGCCGTGGCGGCGCCCGCGATCGAACATCTGTATCGAGAAGTTTACGGTCGCGCCTCAGCGGCGGGCGATCGGGTGTTGCGCAATGACGATGGCAGCACGATTACGGATCACACCCAGGTGAACTTCGACACCTTCAAAGCCCGTTACATCGTCGGTACGCCGGATTTCGCCATTCAGGAAATCATGCGCTATCGCGATGGCTTGGGCTGTACTGAAATGGTGTGCTGGATGCACATGCCAGGTATTCGCGGTCGCGATGCCATGCAGTCAGTCGAGTTATTCGCCAGGGATGTAATGCCGCACTTCGCCTAGCCCGATTTAAATTTACGGTGAGAAGAGAACAATTCATACAAAGAGCCTGGAACATGAATTTATTACCTATGAGCCAAGCAGAACCGCCAGGCGCAATCGTTGGTGCAGTCGAAGGCGGACAATCGACACCGATAGGCGGGTTATTGAATTCATTTTTGGATTCGAACAAGAACGGCAGCATTGTCGATGACGTGTTGGGGATGCTGTTTAAACGATGATTAGGCGTATGCGCCAATTCAGGCGGACCGCCGCATGCACGATCGCTGGCGCTGCCCTAATGCTAAATTCGGCGTTGGGGTACGCCGAGAACGCACTGTTCGTCATCCCCTTTGGCGGCGAACCCGGGGCACGAATTCCACATGCCTATGATTATGGCGCGACTCCGTTCTCCACCGGGACCTATGCCATGCGTATTCCCAATGTGGACACTGACGTTAATGCCGTCTTCACCGACACGGAGCTGAGTATTGACGCCAAGACCAAGGTGGTGACCCGCGTTCACGCTGAGCGTGCCTATCGCGCGCTTGGCGACTGCGAAGTGGCGCGCAAGATATTGTCGCCGAAATTGGAAAAGGCCTTACCGACACCGTATGCGGGCACTGATCCGCGATGGCAATATCAGTCGGCCGACGGCGCCGAGGTCGGCGGTGCGTACTGTCGAGCGGAACGCTACCTGCCGTATCCGGTTTTGATCTTGGATCTGACTACCGCGGGTGAATCCGCCAACCCCTAAGACCCTCGATTAATCGGGCAGTCCGAGCACCGACTTGGCGACGATATTGCGCTGAATTTCGTTGCTGCCGCCATAAATAGTTGCGGGGCGCGCGGAATAGAACAGACTCAACACTTCCACGTCATGCTCACCGCAGGCCAGTTTGCCAGCCTGGGCGCCGGCACTTCCCGCCGTTTCCATCATCAGTTCGGTCAGCCGCGCAAAGGTTTCAGTCGCCCAAATCTTCAACAGCGATACATCAGGCCCTAGCGGTTCACCGCGCCGCACTTGCAGCGCGAATCGCGCGTAGAGGGTTTCGAGATCTAGGACGTCGAATTTCAAGCGAGTGTAGCGATCGCGAAATACCGGATCGGCAAACAGCCCGTGGTGATGGGCGAGTTCGGTCAAGCGCTGTAATGCATATTGCGATTGCTTGGGGCTGCCAAGAAAAATGCGTTCAAAACTCAACAACGCCTTCGCAATGGTCCAGCCATGATTGAGCGCGCCGACTACATTGGTAATCGGTACGCGCACATCGTCGAAAAACACCTCGCAGAATTCTTCGTGGCCGGCGATGTTTCTAATCGGCCTGACCGTAATTCCCGGGGTGGCGATATCCACCAGCAAAAAGCTGATCCCCGCTTGTTTTTTCGCTCCCTTGTCGGTGCGCGCGAGCAGGAAGATATGGGTGGCGTCTTGCGCCAGGGTGGTCCAGGTTTTTTGACCGTTGACGATAAAGACGTCACCAGCCTGAATGGCCTCGGTGCGCAGGCTTGCGAGATCTGATCCGGCATTAGGTTCCGAATAACCCTGGCACCAGATGTGTTCGCCGGCGAGGATCTTCGGTAGGTACTGCGCGCGCTGTTCGACAGTGCCATGGCGAATCAGTAACGGTCCAACCATGGTGATCCCCATATCGGGCGCACGCGAGATCCCCCAGCGTTCCTGCTCTTCGATAAAAATTAAAAGCTTACTTGGTTCGAGTCCCATCCCACCATGTTCACGGGGCCAGGCCGGCGCGAGCCAACCTCGCGCACTTAATGCCAGATACCAGGATTTGATCTCCGCCCAGCGCAAACGACGGGGCGGATAGCGCAGATGCGGCGGATATTCGCGCTCAAACCACTGACGGATGCCATGTCTAAACTCGGCGTCTGATAATGAATTCCAATCTGCCGGATCGACACCATCGGCGTGATTCACGACTGCCGCGTCCGCTTGATCGAGACTGCGATTAGCGACGAGTTCACCGATGCGATGGCAATGCCAGGTGGCGTTACCCATGGAGGCCGCGACGACCAGCGCGCGATTCAAGTACAAACTAATATCGCATTCATCGGTGACCCCAATCGCGCCGTGCATTTGCACGGCCTCGCGGACCACACTGAATGCCGCTTCGCTCGCCCGGTATTTCGCCCGGCTCGCGAATAAAGCGCGTGCATATGCGGTACTGGTTGCAAACTCGGTAGCCGCTTCAGCGAGCGTTGATTTCGCTAGCTCAGTTTGGAGATACAAGTTGACGGCGCGATGTTGCAGCGCCTGAAAGGTTCCGATCGCGCGGCCAAATTGCGTGCGGGTATTGAGATATTTGATAGTCGCTTCGAAACTCGCGGACATCAGGCCACAGAGATAGGCGGCGCTCAGAATCGCCCCCGCGTCCAAGGCACGGGTAAACGCTTCGGCAGCCGGCGGACCATGTGCGAGTAACGCGCTCGACTCGAGGGCCACGTTTTCGAAAATGACACTTGCGTGATGCGTGCCATCGGCGAGACGTTGAATGTGGCGCGTAACACCAGCGGTGTCCTTTGGGATCCAGAGCAACGCAAAATCATCGTCTATGGTGGCGCTGACCACGAAGCCATCAACCGCGGTGGCAAGCGGCACACAATATTTTGTCCCGCTCAATCGCAGACCGCCCGCGCCGCGCTCGCCGCGAGTCTTGCGGCTGGCCGGTGAGGGTAGCAGCGGATCTTCTTGCCACGCGAGCATAGTGATCAGTTCGCCACCGACAATCTGCTCCAAGAGATCCGTCGCTTGAACCTGGAGCGGCAATGAACCAAGCAAGCCAACGCAAATTCCGGCGGTGTCGAGCAGTGGCTCGGGAGCCGCGACACGGCCGAGTTCGGTGAGCACTTTCGCCAAGGCCGTCAATCCGAGGTCGAGACCGCCCACGCGCTCCGGCGCCAAGATCCCCATCCAGCCCAGGCCGGCCATTTCGCGCCATAACTTTTTATCAAAGCCAGTGGGTGTGTCGCGTAAGGCGCGAATGCGGGCACACGGTGCAAGCTTTTCGCAAAAAGTCCGCGCGCTATCGGTAAGTAACTGAAGTTCATCGGCGGAGGCGGCGCTGGTGGTCATTAAGATTATCTCGTGGCCAGGCTTGTGCGTTGGCGTAAATGGTTGGCGAGGGTCGCAATCTCGTCGAGCTTGCCTAGCATCTCACCGCGAGTGCCGGAGGGCACGCCGAAAATGAAATCGGTATAGCCTTCGTCTTGGCGGGCGTGCGCTTGTGCGTGGTCCGTCGGGGCATAGAATAAGCCGAGGGTGAGTTCTTCAAAACGTCGGCCGCGATGGGCGCACGCCTCACGTAAGGCCGCGAGTTCGCCGCCACCATCGCGACCGACGATTGGCATCCAGCCATCGGCATATTCCGCCACGCGTTCTGGCACCCATTTCGAATTCGAGCCGATCCATATCGGCGGACCACCGCTTTGCAGTGGCTTTGGATAGGACCACATCGGATCGAAGGTTACAAAGTGGCCGTGAAACTGAGGCTCGTCCTGCCGCCAAATCCTTTTCATCGCCAAGATGCGTTCGCGCAGGATCGGCCAGCGTTGTTTGAACGGCGTGCCATGATTTTCGATTTCTTCGGTATTCCAGCCGGCGCCGACGCCTAGGATCAAGCGACCCTTCGATAGGCGATCGAGCGACGCGACCGTTTTCGCCAACACGATCGGATCATGTTGAGTGATGAGACAAATGCCGGTGCCCAGGCGAATGCGTTCGGTGACGGCCGCCGCCATCGCGAGCGCGACAAAGGGATCATAGGTACGGCGATACGCTTCGGGTAATTTACCATCCGGAAAAAACGGCGATCGAGAATGGATTGGAATGTGAGTGTGTTCGGGAACGAACAAGCCATCAAGATTACGTTCTTCCACGGCCCGCGCGATCTCGGTCGGGTCCGGCGTGCGGTCGGTGATGAAAATACAAACATGGGCGCGGAACATTGAGCCGAACTCCTTTGAACGCGAGTTGAGCGGTGAATGTTAACGCAATCGCGCGTTAATCTAGAATGGCTGTGTCGAAAAGCTATCCGGCGCGAAAAAATCGGCCTGTCGACTGCATCAACCGCGAGTGCTATTCGATCGTCAAGACCCCGAAGCCGGCGACCCAGGCCGGAATTGCGCGATACATGCGCAGGCGCGGACGACATTCGGGGAACACCGAGAGTGCAGCCGCGCTGGCCACCCAGGTTCGCACTTCATGACCACCGTGGCCTGCGGCCATGGTAAGTTCAGCATCGCGCAAACCGGCGATGCCGTCGAAGTCATGGTTCAAAATCATCTCGAGAAAAGCACGATCCCAGGCGGGGTTGACTGGGATATTTTCGCCGATCCCAGCGGCTTGCTTCCCGCCTTCGGCGATCACGCGACGCTGGCGCAATTGCCGCGCTTCGGGTGATAACGCACCGCCCGCGACAATGCGTTCACGCACTTCAGGCGTGGCGGTGGCGAGCGCTGGCATCGGCGGATCGTGCGATAGGCCGCCGGTGCCCACGATGAGCACACGCCGGCCGATGGAGCGCGCGAATTCACCGACCGCGCGCCCCAACGCAATCACACGCGCAAATGGCGGGCGCGGGGTAGCGGCGCAATTAATAAAAACGGGGATCACGGGTGGCAGTGCTGCCCAGTCGAAAACCATTTGCAAGGTCTGGGTCAGACCGTGATCAAGCTGCATGCGATAGGAAATAGCCGTATCAACTCCGGCTTCGTGCAACTGCTGAACCAAGGCCAACGCCGCACTCGCGTCGACGGGCAGCGGTCCCGTCGGCGTATTCCAGTCTCCGATTGCGTCAGCCGCTGCGCCGACACAGAAGCTCGGCATGAGCTGGTAGAAAAAGCCGTTGAAATGATCGGGACCGAATACGATCACCAGCTCCGGCGCGAAGTCGCGCGCCCAGGCACGCAATGCATCGAAACAGGTATCGACTTCGCGTTGCGCGTCCGACCCCGGCGAATAGAAATCCTTCAACGGCGTATGCGAAGCGCATAGAGCCGCAACGCGCATCGCCTAGCCTCGCAGGAAGCGCAGATGCAGCGCGTTGAAGGTGTCGGGATCTTCGAACTGCGGCCAGTGACCGCAGCCCGTCATCAATGCAAATTCCGCATTAGGGATGAGATTCGCGATGCGTTCGCCAACATCCACCGCCGCCGTCGGATCTTTATCCGTCCATAACACCAACGTGGGCGCCTTGATCGCACGCCATTCGGCGTCGGTTAAATTATTCCGCCGCCTGATCTCGGTTTCTTGCAGACAAAGAATGTAGGGCATGGCTTCGAGCATTCCTGGCGCACGATAGATGGCCTGGCGGCAGGCGACGAGATCGTCCGTTACCGTCTTTGGATCCGCCATCAGCCATTCGAGCCGCGCTTTCACCGTCGCCCATTCCGGATTTTGAACGGCGGCCATGGTCAGCGTCTTGATGCGCTGCATGACCTCGGGATTCAGTGTCGCGCCACCGGAGGTGTTGAGCACTAAACGCGCAACACGGTCCGGGTACTTGACGGCGAAACGCGCCGAGACCCAACCCCCGAGCGATTCACCGGAGAGCCGAACCGTGGCGAAGCCCAAGGTATCCATCACCGCGCGAACATGTTCGACGTACACATCGATCTCATATTGCAGCAGTGGCTTATCGCTATAACCATGACCGATAAGGTCGAGTGCATAGGTATCGAAATGCTCCCCATGTTGGACGAGGTTGCGCGAATAACATTCGGCATGTCCACCGACGCCATGCAGCAGAATCAGCGGCGGCGATCCGGCGCGACCGGTGTGTAAAAAACGCGTGCGATAGCCGCCAGCGGTTAAATACCCTTGCTCGAAAGCTCCCGCGCGGAGATCACTCCAAAAACTCTGAAATACGTTACTCATAAACTCTCCAGGAATTTATCTAGGTATTGAACATAGTGCTGTTTCCGGCCGTATTCTCGGTGAATTCCCGCAAGTAACGCGCCACGTTCCCCGGCGTAATTCATTTCGTATAGCGCATGCCGCGCACCGAATTCGCTGCCGCAAACATCCCACGCGAGTTTGAATAATTGTGCTTTATCGCGACCGGAAATATCCGCGCCACGCAGTGAGCGTTCGAGTTCGGCGCCGATAGGCGAATTGAATTCGGAGAGACTGACAGGGAGTTGAATGAGACCGCCACCACCGACGCGCTTCAGCATGTCGAGGAGCTTAGGGTAGTACACCGGACCTAAAGCGCGCCCCGCTTGGAGCGCGAATAGGTCCGGGTACATCACACCATTCTCGGGATCGACGGTCGCTTGCTCTTCGGCCGAGCGCGTGGTGCTGCGGATGACCTCGACGCAAGCGACCGCCTCTCCCAACATCTCCATCATATCGCTCTTTTGGGTAGAACCGATAGCTTCCGTCATTCGAAGGATCAAGGCGTATAAAAATCCGAGCTTCACTTCGAGTCGTGCGTTGGTCTGGTGCGCGGTTAATTCGCGCATCCGGGAATCTCGATACATACGATTCAAGAAGCGAATGTCTTCATGCAGGAAGACACGATCCCATGGCACGAGAACATGATCGAAAACTACTGTCGCGTCGATCTCGTCGAACTGCGACGACAGCGGATGATCGGCACGGCTGCCATCGACTGCCGCGAACGAGGGGCGGCACAGCGTTTTCAATCCTTTGGTATTCATCGGTACGGCGAAGACGTTGGCGTACGCTTCCTCGCCCGCTTGGAAGGTCGGTGGGAATGGCCACACCAAGATCTCGTCGGCGTAGGGCGCCGCGGTCGCAATCCGCTTTATGCCGTGGACGATAAGACCGTCCTTGGTCCGATCAATCACGCGCAGCGGAATGCTGGGATCGGATTGTTGGTGGCGTGCCTTGCCCTTATCGAGCTGGGGATCAAGCAACGCATGCGTTAGAAACAAATCATGCTTGGCAATATGCTGGTAGTAGCTAACTACCGCTTCCGCGCGTGCGGGCGCGCACTCGGCGAAGAAGCTTTTCTTCGCGGCGAGAGCGGCCATCATCACGTTCAGAAAATCCGGGCTGCGCCCCATCATTCCACACGTTGCTTCGGCCCAAATGACGTAGGCCTCGCGTTTTAATCGCAGATGATCGCGCGTGCGGGGAATTTCATACGGGCGTGCGATTCGTTCGCCAATAGCGGGCGACTCAACTGTCAAAACCTCGCGGAAACGCGGGTCATGCTGCAAATCGTACAGTTTTGCGGTGGATTTTACGGCGGCCTTGAACGGCGCGAATTCCGCGACATTCGGCACCCACTGTCCGTCGTACCACACCTCGCGCCCATCGTTCAGGCCCTCGAGAAATTGTTGTCCAGTTCTTACTGCCATGACGATAGGTTCCTAAATATTGCTAAGGCAAGGATCTAAATTGAGCAAAAAACGAATACGCCGTGCTCAATTTTCTCCGAGATTTATACACGTGGAGTTGTCGCGTTTGATGGTGCGAGGTTGGCTTTTGTCGCCAGGTCGGTGTAGTCAAGGTCGAGCGGAGTTTGGGTTTGAACCGTGTTAAGGAAACGCCAATCTCGGGCAGCACCTTTTCGACGAGCAGCTCATTGCTCTTGAGCAGACCGTCGAGCGGCGCGGGGTCCACTGAAATCCACAGCACGATCAGATCCGTGTTCAACGTCTTGATCATCTGTTCAAGTTTGCGCGCTACGGTATCCACAGAGCCGCAGATCGAATAGCCGCGCTCGCGAATTGCTACCGGAGTGTTTGGGATCTCGCCCGTCTCGTCTGGGTGCCTGAGCGCTTCTTTGAATCCGAACCAATCGCGCCAGCGCGTCCAGATGTAACCGAGTCCACGTTTCATGATGGCGTGAGCTCCCGCGTCGGTATCTGCCACCACGTTGTCCGACGTGTTTGAACAATGGCTGAAGCCACGCCTTGCGAAGGATCTCGTAATGTTCGGAGAACGGTTCCCGGTTCACGCGGTCGTGTTCGGCGAAATGAAGATCGTTAGGCGAAGTCCAATACGCATTGTATTTTTGGCCAGTGGTCCCGACGTGCCGCGCCTGATAGCCGCGCGCAAAGCCCGCCATCATGCGCCCTTCGGAAAAGTGATCGAGCATCGCCAGATCTTCGGCTAGTAACAGCGGATTAGGGGTTGCCAACACGTTCCCCATTTGGCCGATGCGCAGACGTTTGGTCGGCATCGCCGCCCACGCACCGAGCAATACGGGGTTGTTGGAGATCTCGAGCCCTTCCGAATGGAAGTGGTGCTCGGAAAACGCAACAAAATCGAAGCCGAGCGCTTCTACTTGCTGCAAATGCTGACCGACTTCGCGCAGCGCGCGTTGATAGTAGTTCGGATTCTGACCCGCGGAACCCGCGCTCGAATTCAGAGGGGGTCGCGGCTGCGCTGGGCAGCACAAAGGAGCCGGGTCGAAGTTTCATAGACTTTAACAGTCCTGCAGGCTGGGCCAATAAGAAAATTTCTAAAGCGCAATTTATCGCGCGAGGCGTGATCTAATATGGCAAGTAGTATATTAGTATGTCAAGATCGATAACGATGAATTATCGGATAAGCCTCGCCGAATGAAGCGCACAGCACAGGCCTTGGTACGCGGTCCGCTCTTTCGAGCCGTACAATCTTCCAATGCGCTTGCGCACGATGCGTATGAGCATCTGCTGACGCAGTTGCTAGAAGGGGACCTGAAGCCTAATGACTGGCTGTCGGTAGTTGACCTAACCGTGACGCTCAAGTGCAGTCGAGTGCCGGTGATGGAAGCGATTAAACGCTTGGCGGGTGAAGGCTTTGTCACAGTAATTCCGCAGATCGGATGTCGGGTTCGAATGCCGAATCCCGATGAGGTTGAGGATTTCTTCGCGTTATTTGCCGCGGTGGAAGGCTGCGTAACGCGGCTGGCAGCCGCGCGCCGGACTACTGACGACGTGATCGAATTCAAAGCCTCGTGCGCGACCGTCGATCGGCTGCTCAAAAGGGCCGGCGGGCCGGCGGCGCGGGATCTGACTTACCGCCGGCTCAATTTAATGTTTCATACGCAAATTCATACGTTGGCGCGGGCGCCGAGCGCATGCCAGATCGCGGCGAGTTTATGGGATCGCAGTGATTTCTATATCAAGGTGGCGTTTGGTTCTTTGTATTTCACGAAACGCGTGAAGCAGGCGCATCTGGCTATCCGACGGGCTATTATCGCCGGCAATGCCGCCGCCGCTGGGCGCGCGGTCGAGAGTCACCTGCGCGCGGTGGGACTCGCCGTCAGCGCGCGGCTACGGAGTCAAGCCGAGCCCGCGTGACTTTCAAATCGCGCGGCTGTGGAAATTTAGAAAATCTTCCGCCGTGTTCCGCGGCCGCTCGAGCATCGGGCAATGCCCCATCCCGCGCATGATCCGGACATCCGAGTTGGGCAGGAGTTTCTGCAGTTCGGCGGCGCCGCTGATATCAAGCAGACGGTCATCGTCACCCCACACAATCAAGGTGCGTGTCGCCAATCCCGTACAGCGTTGATCGAGCATGATGGGCTCGGCGAACAGCTCGCCGAATAATTTGGTATTAAACGCGTTGTCGCCAAGGGCGCGCGTTAACCATACGTTCTGGAAGCCCTTTGGGACAAAAGGGGCTTTGCAGAAGATCATCGATTGCAAGCGTTTACCCTTGGTTTCATTATCGATGAGTAGCAGGTTATCGCCGCGCGTCATGTAGCGAAACAATTCACTGGTGGCCGCGGCCGCTACGCCCGGCGGGGCTAGCAACCACAGACTATCGACTTGGTCCGGTCTCCGCGCCGCATACATCGCCGCCAAGTACGCGCCCATCGAGTTGCCGCCGAGATGAAAGCGGCCAAGACCGAGCGTTTGCGCAAATTCTTCCAAGCGGTTCAACTGAAGATCGAGCGAGTAACTTGCTTCAGGCAACCGACTGCTGTCACCGAAGCCCGGAATATCAGGAGCGATTACTCGATACTGCGGCGTTAGATAGCGCGCCACCAACGGCCAATGGTCTTTGTTCACACCGAATCCGTGGAGTAGTAGCAAGGATTCGCCGTGCCCACCCTCTAAATACGATATGCGATGACCATCGACAAAGGTTTCTTTAAGACTTAACCCGGCGCGCATTCGTTGTGACGCCATGGCCAGGTTAAACAACGGTTCCGGGAATAGTCGATAACCGGCGTAGGCCACCCCGGCAGCAAGCGCAAGAGTTCCAAGCATTAGCAATCTCCGTTTGTCGAACAAAGTACGACCGGCGCTGGCGCGTGTCGAGCCCCGTTAATTTGAATGAATTTCCGGTAGCACGAGGTGCGATGCGCCACTCTCAGTATGCAGCACTTGCTGTAGGACTGGCACTAGCTTGGTCGCCTCATGCGCGAGTTCAAAGGTGTTGGGATTGCGGTCGTAGCGCGGAAAGTCGCTGGACGTCACTAGCACGCGTAAGCGATGACCCGCTTTGAACACCATTGCCGTCGACCACAGATCGATATTTATCTTAACCACTGAACCTGGTTCAGTCGCCTGGCGCGATTGGCCGTCGCGGAACGACAACCTGAGAACACCATCGCAAACATTGAAACAACGTCCGTCTGGATGGACATCGCATAACTTCACGATGAAATCGGTATCGCGACCGCTGGTCGTGACATACAGCACCGCGGTTACCGCGCCCGTAATCTCAAGGTCGGTGGACAGCGCCGACGAGGTGTATTGCAGTACATCGCGACGAATCAACAGCGCGGACTGGTCGACCGGTCCGGGTGAATATTGCGTCGGCAACAATAACGTCCCGCCACAGGTTGGACAGGGATCGTGTGGGTCATAAACGAAGCTGCGGGCATCGGTACTCATGGCGGTTCGCCTTGACGAAAAGCTCGCGTCGCCATTCAGGAACCACGGCGTGGCGCGCGCGCGGGCCAGCGGCCAGTCGTTTTCGTCGCGCCAGCGATTGCGGCCTTGCACAAACAATTTGACGGCCGATTCCTCGTCGAGGCCGTTGCGTTCTTCTTTTAACCAGCGATCAAACCAGCGCAGCTGCAACTTTGTCAGATCTTCCTTGAGATCGAGAAACATGCCATTGGCGCGAAAACCAAAATCAAGATCACCAACCACGCTATGGAACATGCCATGCGCCCAGGGCCCGATCATCAGTTTGCTGTGACGTCGCGCGTGTTCGGAGCCGGCGCCGTCGCGCATCGCGCGGAAATGCTGCAAGTCAGCCGCGAGGAGTAGGTCATGCCACCCGGCGATGCTGAGACTCGGCGCCGTTACCTGCGAATGTTTATCCGTCATTAACAAGCTCGCCGTCCACTTATCCTGTACCGGGTGGCGCAGGAATTCGTAAAAAAATGGCAAGAACGCGACGTCGTCCGGTCGTGTCGGCGTAAATTGATTGAGCGGTAAGGCGCGTAACACGTTTTCGAAATTGTCGACGTCATCGATGAGTTGCGTGAGCAATGGAAAAAACTCGGCGGGCTTGGGGCGCCCTCGAATCAGCGCCGCGGGTCCGATCGCGCGCATGGCCCACATCGCCAAGGTTCCGATGTTGAGTGCGCCGCCACGCCAAAAATGATCGCGCCAGAAATCGTTGGGGGCGGTGGTCGGTGACAAGGCATGTAACGCCGGATGACCCGAAGCGGCGGCCAACCACGACGTGGCGCCCATGTAGGACAAGCCGTAACATCCAATTCGACCCGATGAATAAGGCTGCTCGGCGGCCCACGCGACGCTGTCGTAACCATCGTTGAGTTCATCACGATAAGGAAAAAATACGCCGCCACCGGAAGTCCAGCGTCCACGCACATCCTGGATCACCACTGCGTAGCCGGCTGCTGCCGCCCGAATTGGGTCTAAAGTCATCGCCGTGATGGGCCATAACTCTTTGTTATAAGGGGTTCTTTGCAGCAATACTGGGTAACGGCCAGCCGCTGCGGGACGATAAATATCGGCACGTAACTCGATGCCGTCACGCAGGGGAACGACGATGTTTTTATCAACGATGACCGACATGGGGTGGTCCTTAAATCTAAGAGATTAAAAAATATGCTGCACTGCGATTGACATCTAACCGGACACCGTCTATAAATGTCAATAGAATATTGCAGCGCAACATTCAGAAGCGATTTCAAACATCTAAAGTGGTATCAAGAAAGGAACCCCTAATGTCTACCGAATCAGCAACCAAACCAGCATTTGAACTCCCGTTCAACGGGGAAGCCCTCGTTTCCTATCTCGACAAACTCGGCGAGCAACAGAAAAAAATCGGCAC
The DNA here is from genome assembly GCA_016191285.1 of Gammaproteobacteria bacterium. Classification (GTDB taxonomy): domain Bacteria; phylum Pseudomonadota; class Gammaproteobacteria; genus CAIKBL01. The sequence goes on along the minus strand of JACPPA010000047.1, from coordinate 64,037 downwards.
GGCGGTCAAGGCTGGCTATGAACGATCACAGCGGATCAGCACTCAGCTCATCGAAGCGTTGATTACCGGTCAGCAGGAATTCATCGATCTGACTAAAAAAGTCGTACAAAAGCCGCAAGACTATTCGAACAATTTAAAAGCCGTGGTCGATGCCAGCACCGTGGCGCAGGGGCGCGCGCTTGACCTCGCGAAAGCCCTGTATCGCGAACAAGCGGATGTCGCGAGTGAACTCGGCAAGACGTTCAAAACGACGTGCCAGTCGACGGCGCTAACCGAAGCGAGCCGGAACATCGTGAATTTCTGGATCAAGCCCCGCTAAGCGTTTGATCCATGTATCGCCGTCAGCACTCTTTGGCGGCGATACTAGACCGGCGGCTCAATAACGACGGATAGCCAATGTCAGACCAAGAATTTTCAGACACGCTCGAAATCGAAAACCCGTTCGCGCACGATCCCTCGGTCGAAGCCACGCTGACGCCGTTGTGGCGGGAAGCGAAATGGCCGGTCGAATGGATGCGGTTGCGCGTCAGTCCGGTATTCATGGGATGTGGCGTGCCGCGTGGTCATGGTGAGCCAGTGTTATTGATACCAGGTTTTATGGCGGGTGACGGCTTGATGCTCGAACTCCATCGTTGGCTCAAGCGCATCGGCTACGCGTCGAATCTGTCGAATATCGCTTGGAACAACGATTGCCCCGATAAAACAGCGCGCGCACTGGTTAGCCGTCTACAGGGGATCAAACGCCGCTCGGGACACAAAGTCCGGATCATTGGCCACAGCCTCGGGGGCATGTTGGCCAAGAGTTTGGTTCAAGAACATCCCGAGTTGATCGACCGGATCATCACCCTGGGTTCGCCGTTCCGCTCGCTTGTGAAGGCGCATCCCGCGGTAGTCGACATCTGGGGTCAATTGAAAACAGCGCAGAGTCGCGTCGTTGGACGTAACTTGCACGCCTCCTGCGGTACTGGGCATTGCTTATGCAACTTTGTCCGCAATCTACTCCAGCCCCAGCCATCGACCGTTCCGCAATTCGCGATTTACTCACGCGACGATGGCGTCGCGGATTGGAGCAGTTGTATCGAAGACGATCCACGCGCGAATACCGAAGTGCGTTCGACGCATATCGGCATGATCTTCCACCCAGACGTTTATCGCGCGATCGCCAAACGTCTGAATGAATCGATTAAAGCAGAGCGTGAAATGCATGCCACCGAAACCGCGCGCGCATTTCATGGAGGGACATTATGAGTACTGATGAAAAAATGAACCCGATGCACCTATGGCGTGAATGGTTCGTGAAATCCGAGAAGGCCTGGAGTCAGGCGCTGACCGAAATGATGGGCGATGAGAAATTCTCGCAAGGGATGGGTCGCTATATGCAGGAAGCGCTGCATACGCACCGAATGTTCAGCGAAGCCATGAGTCAGTATCTCGCGAACCTGAATTTGCCCTCACGTTCGGATGTGCTTGATTTAAGCGATCGCCTGGGCCAAGTCGAAGATTCTCTGGCCGCACTACATGTTGAACTACGCGAACATCGGGCGCTGCTTGCCCGTAACACGCGCAATGCGGGCGCGCTAGAACCGAATGTCGCCCCCGTCCGCCCGGCACGCACCAAGCGGCCGCCCGGCCACGGTTAGAAGTGAGTCGGCATATGGCACAGAAAATTCCACGTCCGAGCCCCGAATCCGCTGCCGATTCCGTTGAAGCGCGGGTAAAGAAAACCGTCGAGCGGGCACTCGCTCGAAATATTCCTGGCCTCGCCTTGCAGCAGGCGGACCTTGATATCGAAGTGGGACAAACGCCGAAAGAACTCGTTTATACGCGGGACACCTTGCGCCTTTATCACTACCTCCCGCTCACGGACGAAATTTATCGAATTCCGCTGATGATCGTGATGTCGCCAGTTGCGCGCGGTTATATTCTCGATCTGGCGAAAGGCCAAAGTTTTATCGAGTACTTGTTGCTTCAGGGCTATGACGTTTACTTGATGGACTGGATTCCACCGCGTCGCGAACATGCTCACCTCGGCATGGACCAATTCGCGCTCAATTTAATCGACGAAAGTATTGCTCGAGTCCAACAAGAATCGGGCGAGCAAGACATTAACGTTATCGGCTACTGCATGGGTGGATTGCTGGCGGCGATGAATGCCGCGATCCACCACGACGGGCCAATCAAGAATCTCGTGTGTTTTACCACGCCGGTCAACTCGGACGGCATGGGATTGTATAAGACCTGGGTCACGGCTGATGCCTTTGACATCGATCGCATTGTCGACGAGTTGGGAATTATTCCGGGCGATATGATCAATGCGTCGATTCAAGCCCTGCGCCCGCTACAGAAGCGCGCGAATCAAATGTTGCTCCTTAATAACGTGGAAAATGATGCTTTCGTGAAAGCGAGTTTGCGTTTTGACCGCTGGGCTGCCGAGCAACTGCCGATCCCAGGCGAATTAGCACGAGATATGGTGCGCGACTTCCTGCGCGAAAATAAACTCGTGAAGAATCTATATCGGTTGGGTGACAAACTGGTTGAACTGGGTAAAATCCGCGTGCCATTCATGCACGTGGCCGCGGAGTTTGATCACATTGTGCCGACCGCAGCATCGAGCGATCTCATAAAGCTGGTTGGTAGCAAGGACAAAGAAGAAATTGTCGTTCGTGGCGGCCACGTAAGTCTGGTCGCTGGGGGCAACGCGGTGTATCGCTTATGGCCGCAGCTCGACAAATGGCTTAGTGTGCGCTCGACGTGAGAAATGCAGGAGAATCAAAACGATGACTAACGCGAATGCGACCATGGCGCTCAAGCAGTACCCATTGAAGGTAAAACTCAAAGATAAATCTTTCACGTTGCGCCAAATGGCGCCGACTGACGCGCCGTTGCTGCAGCAATTTGCGTTGGGGCTATCGCCGCACGATTTGTTGTTCATGCGCCGCGATATTACCAAGCCAGAAGGCGTCAACCGCTGGATTGACGCCGTCCGCCGCGGCGCCATGCACACGATTTTGTGCGAAGACGCGGAAGGTGTGGCTGGATACTCTTCTATTCATCTCACCGAACTTGATTGGTCGGCGCATGTAGGTGACCTCAGGGTCGCGACCGCTGCCCGAGTCCGCGGTGCGGGACTAGGACGTCTGCTAACCCGCGAAGCCTTCAACATGGCGCTGGCCTTAGGCGTGGAAAAAGTCGTTGCGCGGATGACGCCCGATCAAGTCGGTGCGCGTGCGTTGTTTCAGGAACTGGGATTTCAAGCCGAAGCGCTGCTGAAAGATGAAGTGCGCGATCGCGACGGCGAATACCATGATTTGCTGATTATGGCGTGCAATGTCGAAACCTTTATGGCGCAACGGCAGGCTTTCGGCGTAACCCCAAAATGACCTTATACTCCCGCCCCGAAACGGGTGGGGGCAGGCGGTAACGGCGTTATCACCGGCACATGTCGATGACGCGATGGCTATTAATCGCAGTCTTACTTGGGAGTCGGTGCGCACACGCCGACGAAGCATTGGTTACGTTGCCGGTGCCCTATCGCATTGTGCAAGATGCGCTCATTGCCCAGGTGTTCATCGGACCGGCGCAAACCGTGCGCGTGTTCGAGGGTCAAGGCGCCTGCAATACGCTGACTTTGTCCGAAGCTAGAGTTGAAAGCGGTGGGCGCCAGCGAGTGCGAGTGCTGACCACGCTGACCGCCCATGCCGGAACGCCACTCGCCGCTGGTCAATGTTTATTCCTATTCGACTGGAGCGGGGTTCTGGAGACGAATGAAGAACCGTATCTCGTTAACGGTCGCGTCGGCATCGGTTTTCGCGTCGTCGATTCCAATATCCTCGACCGTAACGGTAAGCGCACGAGTGTTCCTGGTGTGGTGTGGGCCTGGGTCAAACAATATGCGCACCCGCGCTTGGCGGGGGTAGTGCTCGATCTGTCCCCCACCCTCGGCAGCGCACGCGAATTCGTGCAAGCGAGTACGAGCGATGCAGCAGTGGGATCGATGTTCGATTCGCTGCGGATCAAGGCGGTGGTGGTTGCCGCTGAAACGCTGAATGTGCAAATTGCGCTGACAGTGCCGCCGATTCCTGCTGATTGGCAGGTGTCCGCGCCGGAACCGGCGTTGACGGGGGACGAGCTGGAGCGCTTGCGGAATGCGTGGCAAACCTGGGAAGGATTCGCCACGTGGCTCATTAAAACGGTGGCGGTGGACGCGGACGAATCCTTGACCACGACACTCGGCGCCGCCTTGCTCGATGGGCGACATGATTTAGTCACAATCCTTTCGACCGATAGCGCAGTCGATCCGGTGCCCGCCCTTTTCGTGAAAACCTGGACGCGACTCGCGCCACTGTTTCTTCAACTAGCGACTCGTGTACCCGGCGTGGACGCGTTGCGCTATTTGGGCTTTATTTCAGCGGCCGAAATCTGGCGCACGCTGCAATCGGCGGCACCGCAGTTCGGCTTGACGCTCGACGCCAATGCGCTCCGCCGACTCGCCCGCACGTTGTTGCCCGCGGTCGATGATTCGGCACTCGCTTATTCGATCGCAGTTGATCCGGGGCTGCGAACCGTGTTGGGGTTCGACCCAGAGTTTGCGCAGGCCGGAAACCCGCGGCAACCGTGGTGGCACGTAGTTCGGAGCGCCGAGGCCGCGTCGGGTATCGATCCGGCACTCAGCCAACGCCTCGACGGTTGGGTTCCAGAGAGTTCTGATCTCGATCAGTATTTAACCGTCGTCGCCACGTTATTTGAACAGATCGCTAGTGTCGAACTTGGGCGCGGGAAGGTGCAACCGCCGTACGCTGCGGTTTATCAAACGCTACTGCGCGCAACCGCTTGGCAGGAGACGTGCTGGCGACAGTACGTGTTAAAGGAGCATACGGTGCAGACGATTCGGTCGGTGTCGGGCTCGGTCGGCATCATGCAGGTCAACACGCATGTTTGGCGCGGGATCTACGACCTGCAAGCGCTGTTAAACGATGTCGGATATAACGCCCGCGCTGGCAACGAGATTTTAGTGCATTACCTCGTCGATTTCGCGATCAGAAAACGCGAGTACGAAGCGCCGGGCGGCATCGATAATTTGGCGCGCGCGAGTTATGCGGTTTACAACGGAGGCCCGAGTCACCTGAAACGCTATCGGATCCGCGGAACGAATGAAGGCTTACGTAAAATCGATGCGGCGTTCTGGAAGAAATACCTCGCACTGAAGCGCGAAGGCGTGACGAGCGACCAGGTCGTCAAGGAATGCTACGGCTCGTAGTCGCCAGAACGTATCTCAAAAGTGCGTAACGAAAAGTGTCCGAGGTGCCTGGGCTCGAGGCACCTCGGATGAGATCTCACTAGGATGTCGTCGTTGTTGTCGTGCTAAGACCTGAAGCGTGGCGCCACTTCCTTGCTGAAGAGTTCCATGCTGGCGCGCACGTGATGCGGGCTAAGTCCGGGTAGTGCTTGCGCTGTCACCAAGTGCGTGACACGGCCGCGTTTGGTGTAGTCGGCAATCATTTCGCAAGCGTCCTTGGGCGTGCCGACGATCGCGTCTTCACCAAAAAAGCTGAAGTGCTGCTTCTTGATCATCTCATGGACGCTTGGGATTCCCTGTAAGGCCTTGTCGTCGCCCGGCTTGTCGTTCGCTTCCGAGAACCATTTCGCGTAGCAGCTCGCCATGTAGTGCAACGGTTTGGCGGCTAATTCCCATGCCTGTTCGCGGCTCGGCGCCACATACACGGCACGCAATTGCGCGATGTTGTAGTCTTGTGGATTGCGACTGGCGGCGCGTAGCGCGTCGTCATACATCTTATCCAACATTGTCGAACCCACCGCTTGGAAGTGAAACCCCATCTTCGCGGCACGTTCGATCGCCTTCGGCGCGATTGCCCCGAGCCAGATTGGCGGATGCGGACGTTGGAGTGCAGGCGGGACGATCTGAATATTCTTCAGTTGGCTGAATTTGCCATTGAACGTGACCGATTCGCCGCTCAAGAGACGTTGGACGACCGCGATACCTTCTTGCAGTCGCGCGCCCCGTTCGGTGTGCGAGATGCCTTGATCGGAAAACTCTTCGCGGCGATAGCCAAGACCGACGCCGAGTTCAAAGCGGCCGTTGGAAATGAGGTCAACGGTCGCGGTGTCTTCCGCGATGCGAACTGGATTATGTAAGGGCAGCAGCACTAGAAAAGTACCAATCCGGATCCGCGACGTGCGCGCCGCAATGGCGGCCGCGATGGGTAAGAGTGACGGCGAATAGCCATCGTCAACAAAATGATGCTCGGTTAGCCAGGCGTCGTCGTAGCCCATGGCTTCTGAATCGACCACGAGATCGAGATGCGAACGGTAGAGGGATTCCCAAGGTACGCGCGCGAATTCGGGATTACGAAATGGCCACAGAACACCGAAGCGTAAACTCATTGGGCAGTCTCCAAGATTGTTCTTCTACTAGGGCTCATGCGGTAGGGACACCGCGCGTTGGACGTTACACTTGCAGTTCAATTTCGGCAAGCCGCGCGTACTGTTGATGCAGCGCAACACCGTCATTTATAAACGTAAACTAGGAGAATTCCGGTGTTGAGTTACCGCCACGCCTACCATGCCGGTAATCACGCCGATGTGTTCAAACACAGTGTGCTAACGCTTGTTTTGCGCGCACTACAGCGCAAGGACACGCCACTGTGTTACATCGATACCCATGCTGGCGCGGGCCGTTACGATCTCTGGTCCCCGGCCGCCGAGAAAACGGCTGAGTCGCGCGACGGAATTCTGCGGGCGTGGGCCCGCGACGACGTGCCGGAGTTAATACACGATTACTTTGCTGCGCTACGTGCTGAAAATCGCTCGCCTGCCTTGCGTTATTACCCTGGATCACCGCTTCTCGCACGGCAGTTGTTACGCCCGCATGATCGCATGGTCTTGATCGAGCGCCACCCGGTCGATCATGGATTGTTGGTCGAGGCGCTGGCGCAGGCGCCCAACGCCCGCATCGAACATGGCGACGGTTACGAATTACTAAAAGCGTTTGTGCCCCCACTCGAAAGGCGCGGCGTGGTGTTGATCGATCCGTCGTACGAGATCAAGACCGAGTACAAAGCCGTGATTGCGCTGTTGACCGATGCGGTGCAGCGGTGGGCGACCGGGGTGTATATCCTGTGGTACCCAATCCTCGATCGCGCAGCCGCCGATCAAATCCTCAGACGGCTGGTCACTACTGGCATTCGGCGCATGCTCAGTGTGGAATTCTCAATGCGTCCGCCCAAGGCCGATGGCGGCTTAACCGGCTCGGGTTTGGTCATCATCAATCCACCGTACCAACTCGACGCGCAGTTAAAACGCTTGCTGCCATGGCTGCGCCGAGTGCTCAAGGCCGATGCCAGTGCGCCGAGTGGGGTGCGCTGGTTGATTCCGGAATAGGCCGAGTATTGCCGCGCAGCGCCCGCGATTGATTGAATCGGGGCCGATTGGGAAAGGCGGCGAAACGCGTCAGTCAGTTCCAATTGCGCTGGTGATCAATGTCTGCGCCTCGTCCTGAATTTCGCGTAAATGTCGCGCATCGCGAAAACTCTCGGCGTAAATCTTATAAACGTTCTCGGTACCGGAGGGCCGTGCGGCGAACCAGCCGTCGGCGGTGACGACTTTCAAGCCGCCGATCGCTTCTTGATTGCCCGGTGCCTGCGTCAAGATCTGCGTGATGGGTGCGCCCGCGAGTTCCCTTTGCGCAACGGCCGCGGGTGATAGTTTTTTTAGTCGATCTTTTTGCGCGGGGCTAGCGGGTGCATCGATGCGGTCGTAGCAGGGTGCGCCGAATTCGGCAGTGAGCGTACGGTAGAGCGCGCCTGGATCGCGGCCGGTCGTCGCGGTCATTTCAGCGGCCAGTAAATTTAACAAGATCCCATCCTTGTCGGTGGTCCACACGCGGCCGTCGCGACGCAAGAACGCAGCTCCCGCGCTTTCTTCGCCACCGAAGGCCAGCGTCCCGTGGTGCAAACCTTCGACAAACCATTTGAAGCCGACCGGCACTTCGTAAATTTCACGCCCATGCTTCGCTGTTACGCGATCGAGCATGCTGCTGCTGACCAGCGTCTTGCCAATAGCCGCTGACCGTGGCCAATGTGGCCGATGGGTGAGCAAGTAATCCACCGCGACGGCTAGATAATGATTGGGCGGTAGCAGTCCCGCGCTCCTGGTGACGATCCCATGCCGATCATGATCGGCATCGCAGGCAAAGGCGACTTCGAATTTGCTTTGTAAGGCGATCAGGCCTTGCATGACATAACGCGACGACGGATCCATGCGCAATTGACCATCCCAGTCGCGCGGAAGAAACCGAAACGTGGGATCGACCAGAGTGTTGACCACGTCGAGTTTAATTCCGTGGAGCTCGGCGATCAGCGGCCAATAGTGCACGCCAGCGCCGCCCAGCGGGTCGACGCCAAAAACCACGTCGGCGCCGCGAATCGCGTCAAAATCGATGGCCGACGCCAGATCCTTCACGTAAGCATGCAAATAATCATGTCGATGCGTGGTCGCGCAGCCTAAAGCGCGCGCGAGCGGTATCCGTCGCACCGTCGCCAAATCGCTAAGCAAGTGATTCGCGCGTTGCTCAATCCAAGTGGTCACGTCGGTGCCCGCAGGACCGCCGTGGGGCGGGTTATATTTGAAACCGCCGTCCTGCGGTGGATTGTGCGATGGCGTGATGAGGATGCCATCGGAAAATCCGCTGGAGCGCTCGCGGTTGTACGTCAGGATCGCGTGCGAGACCGCGGGGGTTGGCGTGTATTCATCGTCCGCGGCGATCATCACGGTGACACGATTAGCCGCGAGCACTTCGAGCGCAGTGGCATGCGCGGGTGTGGATAACGCATGCGTGTCCATGCCGAGATAGAGTGGCCCGGTGATCGACTGGGCGTGGCGGTATTCGCAGATTGCCTGCGTGATCGCCAATATGTGCGCTTCATTGAAACTCCGGGCGAATGCCGAGCCACGATGGCCCGAGGTACCGAACGCCACGCGCTCCCCGGGCACGCCGGGATCCGGTGCCCCCGTGTAATACGCACTCACCAAGTGTGCGACATCAACGAGTTCATGCGGCGCGAGCGGATAGCCGGCTTGCGGGTGCACTGTCATAATCAACGGGTCTCGACATTAGGCCTTGCGGACAAGCATAGCCGAACTCAACTTCATCTCCCACGCCAACACGATGCCGCCAGCCACCGCAATAGAACGTCGCGCACCATCGAAGGATCTGCGTCAGCTCCGCATGCTGTGGACTTATGTCCGGCCATATCGGCTGCGAGTCATAGGCGCCGCCGTGGCGCTCGTCATCGCGGCCGCCAGCGTGTTAGCCATCGGCCAAGGCCTGCGCCGCGTGATCGATCACGGCATCGCCAAAGGTAATCCAGGCCTGCTCGATCAGGCATTGCTAGGACTTTTGGTGGTGATTACGGTGATGGCGCTAGCGACCTATTGCCGATTCTATCTAGTGACGTGGTTGGGTGAGCGCGTTACCGCGGATATCCGGCGCGGCGTGTTCGACCATATCCTCGAATTGTCACCGGCGTTTTTCGAGCTGACGCGCACCGGCGAAATTATTTCGCGCCTGACCAATGACACGGCATTGCTGGAAGTCGTGGTGGGCTCTTCGGCCTCCTTCGCACTGCGCAATTTTTTGTTGATGATTGGGGCGTTGATCATGCTCGCGATCACGTCGCTGAAACTCACCACGCTGGTTCTGATCTGCGTGCCGCTGGTCTTCCTGCCAATGATGATTTTTGGCCGGCGCGTGCGCAAATTATCGCGCGCGAGTCAGGACCGAGTCGCCGAGGTCGCCGCCTATATCGACGAAACGCTGCACGAGATCCGCACCGTGCAAGCCTACGCCCACGAGATCCACGATCGCGCGCTGTTCGGCGCACGCGTCGAAGCGCATTTCACGACCGCGCAGCACCGCATCCGCCTGCGTGCACTGATGGTGACCCAGGTGCTGTTTCTCGCCTTTGGCGCCATCGGTGTCATTCTATGGATCGGTGGGCACGATGTGGTTGCGGGCCGCATTTCGGCGGGTGATCTTTCGGCCTTTGTGTTTTACGCGGTGCTGGTGGCCGGTGCCGTCGGTGCGGTGGCTGAAGTGTTCGGCGATCTGCAACGCGCGGCTGGCGCCGCCGAACGGTTACTCGAACTTCTTGCGACGCCGTCTGCCATTACGGCGCCAGCAACGCCAGCTCAATTGCCGGTTCCGGCGCGCGGCGCGGTGAGTCTCACGCATGTCACGTTTGCGTATCCGACACGCCCGGCAACCCCGGCTTTGCGCGATGTTTCACTTGAAATCGCGCCGGGCGAGAAGGTCGCGATCGTGGGACCCTCGGGCGCCGGCAAAACCACATTATTTCAATTGCTGTTGCGCTACTACGATCCCGATCAAGGGAATCTCACCATTGACGGAGTCGACCATCGAACCCTGGACCCGCGGGTCTTGCGCAATGCGTTCGCACTCGTGCCACAGGAGCCGGTGATATTCGCCGCGAGCGTCGCCGACAATGTGCGTTACGGACGTCCCGACGCCAGCGAAGAGGATGTGATCGCAGCCTGTCGCGCCGCCTATGCCTGGGAGTTCATTGAACCCATGCCGGATGGGATCCGCACCGAATTAGGTGAGCGCGGAGTCCGCTTATCCGGCGGCCAACGCCAGCGACTGGCGATCGCGCGCGCCGTGCTCGCGCGCCGGCCAGTTCTGTTGCTCGACGAGGCAACGAGCAGCCTCGACTCGGAGTCCGAGCGCTTGGTGCAACTCGCATTATCTGAACTCATGCGCGAGCATACGACGTTGATCATCGCGCACCGCCTGGCGACGGTGCAAAATGTCGATCGCATCGTGGTCTTTGATCATGGACGAATCGTGGAACACGGTACGCACACAGAGCTGGTTGCCCGTGACGGGCTTTACGCCAAGTTAGCCGCGTTGCAGTTTGGAATTTAGCAGGAGTTAACGATGGACTTTGGATTTGTCTTCATGGGTTCGGTCAAGGCGGCCACGCAAGTACGGCACGCCGAAGCCCGCGGTTACTCGCATGCCTGGTTATATGATTTTATTTGACGAAAAACGCGCAGGACATCGGCAGTCGGGAGGTGCGCGAGGCGGTGGGGCCGATGGTCGCCTCCAGCAGCAACATCTTCGCGTTATCGACGCATACCAATCCAGAAGTGCTACCGGCCGATTTTCGCCAGGAATTGATGGCGTTCGCCAACGTCTACAAAGAACCGGTGGCGCCGGTCGAGACGCGGCACATCAAACTCTATAGCGGATATTTACAAAAGCTCCGGCCGGAGCACGCAGCCTTGATGACTGAAAAAATCATGCGCGCGACAACTTTGGTCGGCACCAAGGAGCAAGTGATCGAGTCCATTCGCCAGATGCATGCAGCGGGTGTGCACCAGGTGGCAGTGCAGCCGATTCTCGATACGACGGCGACGATCGATCAATTCGCGAATGAGATCATGCCGGCGTTTCAATAATTCGATTTGGCGGGCGATCGCCCACAGCGGCGAGCAAACGCCACACCGCTGTAAGCAATCGAATTACAAATTGCTACTTCTTTACGCACATTTTCGCCGTGACATCCCAGTGTTGGCCTTTTTTGCACTTGTGCTTGGTCGCCGCCATGGCGCCGGTGCTTACCAGAAACATTATCGACAGCGCTGCGATGCCTGCTTTACGGATGGTTGCTTTTTTCATGCGAAATTCCTCCTATCAATTTCTGAAATCGTGACATTTTATGGCTCGATCACTCATGAGCCAGGCCAACAACATGGCTCTCTTCCCAGCGCACATTCGCCAAGTACAGAACGCATTTTTTGACCGGCGAATATTAACGAAGTTTTCGGCGATAACGCAGTGTCTCGCGACGATTATCGAAATAAATAAATCTCCAACGCAGCTCAATTGCATTGCCGCGCTAATTCGCCGTCAGCGATGAGTTGAAAGCGGAAAAAATTCGAACCCGCGAAATCGCGCACGTGCCGCGCGCCGCGGTTCACCGTTCAAGCGAAGTCGCGGAAACCGGGCGAAAAGTGCCGAAATCGCGATCCGAGCTTCGAGTTTGGCTACATGGAGCCCGGCGCAGGTGTGAATGCCGCTGCCGAACGCGAGATGCCCGGTCGCGTCACGTGCAACGTTGAGTCGATCCGGATCCTCGAACACCGCAGGGTCGCGATTAGCGGCCCCGATGCATAACGTCAGCGTCGTCCCCGCCCGCAGCGTTACGCCGCCGAGTTCGATCGCGTCGGTGGTGGTGCGATTGCCGAGCTGCACCGGGCTCTCATAACGCAAAAATTCCTCGACAGCGTTCGACATCAACGCCGGGTTAGCCAGCAGGTGCGCGAGTTGCTCTGGAAAATTAAGCAGGGCGAAGACCGAATTACCGATTAGATTCGTCGTGGTCTCGTGACCTGCGTTCAACAGAAAGATGCATTGATGATAAAGCTGATGCTCGGACAAGCGAGCGCCGTTGCGCTCCCATTGAATGAGTCGGCTTAAGATGTCGTCCGGTTCCGTAGACAGGTGTCGGCGGCGTTCGGCAATCAAACCTTTCAAGTAGTCGACGAACGCTTCGACCGCGCGATTGCCTGCCGTAAGCCCGGCGCTGCCGAGGCCAAATTCTAAGGCGCCGAGGATCGCGTTCGACCAGCCGCGCAACGGTGCGCGCTCGGTGCGCGGAATGCGCAGCAGATTGCCGATAACTTCCACTGGAACGACGCTCGCGAATTCCTCTATGCAATCGAAATGTTGCTTGGCCGCCAGCGTATCGAGCAAGCCGTTCACGAGCTCGCGTAGCCCGGGTTCCATGGCCGCGATAGCGCGCGGCGCGAGCGCATCGCCCACCGCTTGCCGCACCTGGGTATGCAGGGGCGGATCATTGAAGACGAGGCTGGTCGTGTGATGCTCGTACAAGGGGCTAGTGCCAAACACGGGTCTGAATTGACGCTCTTTAGCCGAGCTGAACAGCCGTGGATCGCGATAAACGCGGTGCAGGTCCGCGTGCCGCGTTAGAAAGACGCTACCGTCCGGGCAACGATGAACTGGCGCGAGCTGGCGCAACGCGTGGTAAGTGGGGTAGGGATCTACATAAAACGCGGGAGATAGATGAGCCGGGTCAAAGCCCGCGACAAGTTCGGCGTTCGGGTGTGGCATTGGGGCGTTTATTGCGCTCAGTCAACGCGGAGGCGGAGACTATACTTAAAGTCATCGTCGTTACGCCATTGAAAACATTGCGCAGGCCCCCGGTAGGGGCATGAGTCGCGAAGTAGGGAAGCAATATGATCGAGCGTCGCGCGGCGGCCGTGGCCGGCCTCTTTTACGCTGGGGAGTCGCAGACCCTCGCGGGCGAACTTCAGAAATTATTTGCTGAATCGCCGCCGGCTGACGACCGATCCATTCCAAAGGCGCTCATCGTGCCGCACGCGGGCTTTATCTATTCCGGCGCGACTGCCGCCGCTGCCTATCAACGCCTGCGCGGCGCGCGCGGGCAAGTTACTCGGGCGGTCTTGCTCGGCCCCGCGCATCGAGTTTACGTACGCGGATTGGCCGTGTCATCCGCCAGTGAATTCGTAACGCCGCTTGGCGCCGTGGCGGTTGATCGCGCCGGTGCCCGCGCGCTGCTGGCGCTTCCCCAAGTGACGGCCGACGACGACGCACACGCGTCGGAACACGCATTGGAAGTGCAACTACCCTTCCTGCAAACGGTGTTGGATACCTTTGAGATACTTCCCCTGGTCGTCGGTGACGCGAGCGCCGACGACGTCGCGGATGTGTTGGAACGGGTGTGGGGCGGTACGGAAACGTTAATCGTCGTTAGTTCTGATCTGTCGCATTATCTTCCGTATGCCGAAGCGCAAGCCGTCGATCAGGCGACAGCGGCTAAAATTCTGCATGGCCAGAGCAGTATCACCCACGAACAGGCCTGTGGCGCGACGCCGATTAATGGCCTGCTATTGGCGGCACGCCGCCATCATCTCGTCCCGGAATTACTCGACCTGCGAAATTCGGGCGACACGGCGGGAGCGCGAACGCGAGTCGTCGGCTACGCAGCGTTTGCCTTCAACGCACCACACGACTCGCGCGGCCAGATCCTGCTCGGCGTGGCGCGCACGGCCATCGCCAATGATTTCGATGCGATCGAAAAACTCGCGCCGGATGCACCGTGGCTCGCCGAGCCGGGTGCAAGCTTCGTCACGCTAACCGTTGAGGGGCGCTTGCGCGGTTGCGTGGGATCGCTCGAAGCGCGGCGTTCGATCAGGCACGACGTTGAGGAAAATGCGCGCGCCGCCGCGTTTCGCGACCCGCGGTTTGCACCGCTCACCAGAGAGGAATTTTTGCGAATAAAAATCGAAGTTTCGGAATTGTCGCCGCCGGTATCGCTAACATTTACGAGCGAAGCGGATGCCGCGCGTCAGTTGCGTCCCACAATCGACGGGGTAATTTTCGAATGCGCGGGACGACGCGCCACATTCCTGCCACAGGTCTGGGCGCAACTTACAACATCGCAAGCCTTCATGAAGCACCTGAAACAAAAGGCTGGATTTGCCGCCCAGTTCTGGTCAGCCGAAGTGAAGCTTGCGCGCTATGGCGTGACCAAATGGCGCGAATCGTGAGCGCCGAATCGACCTATCCCGCGCGTTACTGGCACGCGCTCGACGATGGGCGGATTCAATGTGATCTGTGTCCGCGCGATTGCCGGTTACGCGTCGATCAGCGCGGTGCGTGCTTTGTACGCCAGCGCGTCGGTGACGGCATGGTGCTAGCCACCTATGGACGTTCATCGGGATTTTGCATCGACCCCATCGAGAAGAAGCCTCTCGCGCATTTCTACCCCGGCACCAGCGTGCTGTCTTTCGGCACCGCAGGATGCAATCTCGCCTGCAAGTTTTGCCAGAACTGGGACATCAGCAAATCGCGTGACATGGATCGTTTGCTCGAGTCGGCGTCGCCGGCCGAGATCGCGAATACGGCGGTGGCGATGGGTTGTAAGAGTGTTGCCTTTACGTATAACGACCCGGTGATTTTCGCTGAGTACGCGCTGGACATCGCTGACGCGTGTCAGGCGCACGGCGTGAAAACCGTAGCGGTCACCGCCGGCTATATTCGCGCTGAACCGCGCCGCGAGTTCTTCGCCAAGATGGACGCGGCGAATGTCGATTTGAAAGCGTTCACCGAAGATTTCTATTTCAAAATCACCGGCGCGCATCTCCAACCGGTGCTCGACACGCTGGTGTATTTGCATCACCACACGTCGGTGTGGTTGGAAATCACGACGCTGTTGATCCCCGGCAAAAACGACAGCGACGCCGAATTGGCCGCCTTGAGCGCCTGGGTGCAGCGCGAATTGGGACCGGAAGTCCCGCTGCACTTTTCGGCCTTCCACCCGGATTTTCGTATGACCGATGTCGCGGCAACACCGCGCGCGACGTTGCTGCGTGCACGTGAGATTGCGCGGGACGCAGGGCTGCATCACGTGTACACCGGCAATGTGCATGATCGCGACGGAGGCACCACTTTTTGCGCGCACTGCGCAACGCCGCTCATCGTTCGCGATTGGTATCAAATCGACGAGTACCGGTTAAACGACGATGGCGCCTGCCCTACTTGCCGCGCGCCGCTAGTCGGTTGTTTCGAGCATTTTGAATTGGCACGTCAATTCGGGCGTCAGCGAGTGCCGGTCGCGATCGGCGATCAGCACGGTCTTCTTAATCGGTAGCGGGTTGCGAGTTACCAAATAAATGCAATTAAGACTTGTGGCATAGGGCGGTTGTCGGGTGTGGGAGCGGCTTTAGCGGCGAATCTTTACAGGATCCCATTCGCGGCTAAAGCCGCTCCCACAAAGCGGTCTCCACAGAGCGCCTTCCACGAAGCACCACTGGTTGTTGCGCTAGTCGAATAGCGCGACCTAGTACGCGGCCTCCCAACGGACCTCAATAAATCATTGGCGCGTTTCCATTGTGGGAGTGGCTTCAGCCGCGAATGGGCCTTTCCCAATAACGATGCGAAGTTCAAAAGTTATCGCAGCAGATAATATCCAGCGACGATGACGCCAACGACGACTACACAATAACGAAGGGTTGTCGGATTGATGCGGCTTGCGAGGTGGCCCCCGAGCACGCCTCCGAGCAACGCCCCGATGGCCATGATGCCGGCCACCGGCCACAGCACGGGACCGGCAACGGCAAAATAGATCGCAGCAGCGAGGTTGATCGCCAACGACAGTAATTGCTTCAACGCGTTCAAACGGGTGAGGGTATCGTCCTGAGTAATGCCGAGCGTCGCCAGCATGATGACGCCCAAGCCGGCGCCAAAATACCCGCCATAAACCGCGCTGAGCCCAATCGGCGCAAACGTGAAGATCGCGCTGGCCTCGCGTGCCGAATGTTGGTCGCGGCGACGGACCAGCCAGCGCTTAATGGGTTCTTGTAATGCCAGCAGGCCAGACGCTAACAGGATCAAATACGGAACCACCGCGTTGAAAATCCGCTCCTCGGTATTGAGCAATAAAAGTCCACCGACGACACCGCCCATCACCCCCGCCGGGACGAGCAGCCATACCCGCCGCTGTTGACCGCGAAAGTCGCGCCATTGCGCTAGGGTCCCGCCGATATAGCCGGGGCAAAGTGCAACACTGTTGGTAACGTTGGCGACTACCGGGGGGATACCGACCGCGGTCAGCATCGGAAAGGTGATTAAGGTGCCACCGCCGGCGAGCGCATTGATCGCGCCTGCCACCAGCGCCGCGGCGCCGACTAGCAATAAAGCAAAATTATCGAGCATCACGCGTCGTGGGCGAGAAACGTGGCCGGCGGCGCGGCGCTGACCGTCCTACCGCCATTTCGCGAGTGATCTTACGCCACCGAACCGCGCGCTTTTAAGGTCGTGATTTCGGCCTCGGTAAAACCAAAATCCGCGAGCACATTGGCCGTATGTTCGCCCGGGATCGGCGGTGGCAATTTGAGCTCGGGCTGGGTCCGACTGAAGCGCGGGGTCGGCGCGACTTGTTCGACTCCCTCATGCTGCACAAAGGCCTGGCGCGCCACATTGTGCGGATGCGCGATCGCTTCGTTGGTGGTCAGCACGGGCATCGCGCACGCGTCTTCATGGGCGAGGAGCGCGGTCCACTCCGCACGCGTTTTCGATTTGAAGACCTCCGTGAAGCGCGTCTTCCACCCCGGCCAGCGCGATTTGTCGTCCTGCGGTTCAAACTCGGCCGGGTTCAGTCCCATCAGCTGCAGCAGCTTCACGTAGAACACTTTTTCGATGGCGCCGACGGCGATATAGCCGCCGTCCTTGGTTTCGTAGGTATCGTAAAAATGGGCGCCGCCATCGAGCACGTTTTCGCCGCGTTGGTCGGTCCACTGCTTGGTGGGCCGAAAGCTAAAAAAGATGTTCGCCAGCAACGCTGCGCCTTCGGTCATCGCCGCATCCACCACCTGGCCTTTGCCGGAATTTTTGGCTTCTAAAATTCCGCACAATACACCGAACGCGAGAAACATGCCGCCGCCGCCGAAATCGCCAACCAAATTGAGCGGAGGGACGGGCTTACGCCCTTTCTCGCCGATCATGCCGAGCACTCCCGCGAGCGCGATGTAGTTGATATCGTGTCCGGCGACCGAGGACATCGGCCCGTCCTGGCCGTAACCCGTCATGCGGCCATAAACGAGTTTGGGATTGCGCGCGAGACAAACGTCAGGGCCGAGGCCTAAGCGTTCGGTCACGCCTGGTCGAAAACCTTCGATCAACGCGTCGGCTTTACTCACCAAGCGCAGGACCACTTCATTGCCTTCCTTGGATTTAAGATCGACCGCGATGGAACGGCGCCCGCGATTCATGACATTGAGGCGCGGCGGTATCGCAATACCGATGTCGACTTTGGCCGTGCGATCAACGCGAATCACCGTCGCGCCCATATCGGCGAGCAACATGGCCGCGAACGGCCCGGGTCCAATGCCGGCCAATTCGATAATTTTGATTCCTGCGAGTGGTCCCATGTTCAATCCTCGGTTGAGTTTTTTCGATCCTAACGCGGATGGCGTACCAATAGTTGCTAACGCGTCGTATCCGAACCACGCGCAGTCGCGACTCTTATTCCTCCCTCTCCCCTCGCGGGAGAGGGCTGGGGAGGGGAAAAGACTGGCACCCTACCCAATAATTCGCCTCAAGCCACGCGGCCTACGCTAGCGCGATCACCGCTTCGCCGACGGCTTTGACTTCCCCTCGTTGATCAGCGGCCGTGATGGCCACGCGAATTTGATTTTCGCCGTCGCCGCGCAACTTCTCTACTACCTGCGCCGTACACGTGATCTGATCCCCGACTCGCGTCAGCGCCTGGAAACGTGTGCTAAACGTCCGGAGCGCGGATTGTGGTACCCAATTAGTAAGCAAGCGACTCATATAGCCCATGATCAACATGCCGTGCGCGATCACATCGTTAATGCCGGCGTCGCGTGCGAAGTCGATATCGACATGGAGGGGGTTGTGGTCGCCCGAAGCGCCGCAATAAATGGCGAGCTTCTGGCGCGTGATGGGCGGCACGGTCAACGTTGGCAGCGCGTCGCCGACTTGGAGGGTATCGAAACTGGGGGCTGGCATCGAAGTGCTCCTAGCCATGGCGGACCACGATCGTGCGCCGAAATTCGGCTACCAGTTCTTGATGTTGATTGGTGATTTGATTGTCTTGAACGACGAATTCCAGCAAACCGCCTTTCTTGTCGTAAATATCCACGATCGCGGCGGTGAACGTCAGTTGATCCCCGGCATAGGCCATGCGGTGATAGGTGAATTGTTGCTCGCCGTGCAGGACCTTCGGCAGCGGTATCCCGACATCGTCAAACCAGCCGTAGGGATTCGGTCGATCCATTTCGAGACAGAACAAAAACGTCGGCGGCACCGGCAGACTGCGATGCCCCGCGGCGCGCGCGGCGGCTTCGTCGCTATAGACGGGATCGGCCTGGCCGATCGCGATCGCGAATAAACGCAAGCGACCCTTCTCCACTTCGAGCGTGCAGGGGGCTGAAGTGTAGCCAATGAATTTTCGATCGAGCATGGAGCCTCCGATGCAGCGAACGGGCGCAATGCCCTATATTATGTCGCGGTTGCTTGTTCGAGGAGTATCCCCGTGCCGAAATTAACTGAAGCTGAAGTCGCGGGTTTCTTAAATGAACCCGGCCTGTTGATGGATATTGCGACGCTCGACAGCGATGGCTGGCCCGCCGTCTGTCCGATTTGGTACGTCTTCGAGGACGGAAAAATTTGGTTTACGCCACGTCAACATTCGGAATGGTTGGCGAATATCCGGCGTGATAATCGCGTCGCCTTATGCATTGATGAAATCACCATTCCCTATCGCAAGGTCATTGTGCAAGGTCGCGCGACGGTGGTGCATGAAGTCGGCAACGATGATCTATGGCGCGACCGTTATCGCCGCATCGCCGAACGTTATCTAGCGCGGACCGACGCGAACGCGTACGTGGACGTGACCGATGACCAACCCCGCGCGTTGTGTTCCGTCTCCGTCGCCGACTCCGAAGTGAAAACCTGGCGCATGCCGCAAAGCGACGAGAGCTATCAGGGCATTTGGGCAAAACGCTATTGGACCAAAGACGCCAAAGCCGGCAAGACCGCGCCGGAAGTGTTCACTAAAAGCGTCAAGTAACCCTCTCGTAGTCACCTACCACGGAAGCAGCATGGTTACCGACGAACTGCGGCGTAGTCTCGAGGCGTTTATTCAAGCCGAAATCGGCGCTGATTTAGCGCTCGACGAAGTGCATGATTCGGATGGCCATGCGGGACTGACGTTTTTATTTTCGACACGTGATAGCGCGACCAAGACGCGCCACGGCGAGTACGTGCTAAAGATCCCACCGAAGGGTGTGGCTCGCCATGGCAATACCGATGTGTATCGCCAAGCGCCGCTGCTGCGCGCGTTACACGCGGCGGACTTACCCGTGCCACGAGTGCCGTGGGCGGGTGCGCAAGAGCAGTGGTTCGGGGTGCCGTTTATCGTCATGGAACGGTTGCCTGGCCGGACCTATTTCGTGTGGGATCCGCATTCGAGTTTCGAACGATCACCAGCGGCCGCCGGCCCGCTGTGGCGCCAAGCGGTTGAAGTGCTACCACGCTTTCATCAATTCGATTGGCGGCGCGAGCTAAAAAATTGGCAGGCGCCCGAACCCTTGATCGACCAAATTTCGCGCTGGCGCAAAATCTATTTACATGCGCCCGAGCCGCGTTGGATCGAACAAGCGGAAGGGGTCGAGGCTCTACTATTGAAAACCATGCCCGATGACGCGCCCATCGGTCTGTACCACGGTGATTATCAGCCCGGCAATATTTTGTATGCGGACGGCCGTCTCACCGGCGTTATCGATTGGGAGATCTCTGGAATCGGTGATTGTCTACTCGACATTGGCTGGCTGATGATGGTGGCCGATCCGGCCAATTGGGTCGAGGCTTGGCATTCCATCTATCCACCGACGCCGGAAGAAATTCGCGACATCTACGAGCAACGCATGGGGCAACGGTATGCGGCGATTCCGTGGTATCAAGCGTTCGCGGGCTATCGGCTGGCGAGCATCGGGTGTTTGAATGTAAAGCTCCACCGCAAAGGGCAGCGCCACGATCCGATTTGGGAGAATATGGGGTTGTGTTTATCGAAGATGTTCGAGCGCGCGCGGGAAATTTTAGCTGGCGGGCGGGCGTAACGCCGGCATGGGTTCAACGCGATATTCACGGACTGACGATGGTTGACGGTAGCAGTCCTAAATAGCGAACTGGAACTACCGGCTACCCGAAGTGAGCCAGAGTTTACTTGTCGTCGTTCCGGCGTAATCCCGGCCTGCGCCGGGAGGAAGCCATAAAGTTTTTTTATTTCACTGGGTCCCGGCGTTCGCCGGGACGACGACAGCGCAACCCACCTCGCCTACGCATCCTATTAGTCTGGTCGGTATTAATGCTCGTCTATTGAGATAACATCAGGACAACCGCGGAATCGGACAGGGGCATGTATGGCGAGCAAAGATCGGGACCCGGCGCAACTGGCGGAATGGAATGCCTTGCTCAAAGAGGCGCTGGCCTATCCATTATTTGGCGCGTTGTACGGCCGGCGCTCGCGACGCTTTGGGTGGGGGATGGAGATCCCGCGCGGACCGTTGAAATTCAAGTCGACCAAAACCCCAGTCGCCCTCGATGACTTTGAGCGATCGCTATTGATCGCCGCCGGGCTCGGCGTGTCCGGCGTGCATAACGGCATTCCGTACTCGGATTCGGAAGCAGGACTCTGCACTTATTCCGCACGGTTTACCGGGCGTCCGGTCCCGTCGGCTGCCGGCTTCGGAAATCCGGATTTATTTTACACCGAAGATAGCGGCACCTACTTGGTGAGCACGCGCGATGCGGTGAGTGATGGTAACTGGGCCGGCGACCGCCTCACCGATGCCGAACGTTTGATTACCACGGTGAAATCGCATACCACCCAATTGAGCGATAAACGCATCGAATTACCCCGTGGCGAACCGCACTACAGCGCGCACAATGCTTGGAACGCGAATGTGCCGGGCTCGACGCTGTTTATTCCCATCGCGAATGTCTCCGAACAATTGCTGGGTTTCCTCTTTGTGATTGCGGGCTCGGGTTACACCGTGTGGGATGATCGTCACTCGTGTCCGGCTGGCGATCTCGATCGATTTTTCAAAAGCGGGTTGCTCAATCCGGAGAAGAAATATCCCCACAGTTACCTGGAGCAATACTTGCTCGCCTGCAGCGCGGTTGAGATGGGCGACATCGGCCATAACATCGCGCTGGCCTTGCAGACCATCGGTCTTGGCGGCTGGTTTTTTTCCGGGATCAGTCCATTTGGTTTGTTAGGCGCCGCCGCGGCGCAGGGGCTGCCGGGCTTGGGCTTTCGTTTCGAAACCAATTCGCAATGGGGAGTGCCCAATCCAGTGGGTTTGGATGGACGCTACGAGGGATATTGTCCGCCCTATCACCGCGATATGCGCGCCGCGGTGCAGGCCTATCATGAGTTTAAGTTCGCGGCCGGCGGCGCCTACGATCCCGCTTCGCCGGGCCCGTATGCCGATAATGCGGCGGTCAAGGCTACCGCGGTGCCACCCGGTCCTGATTTGTTCGAAGCGGTGGTGGCGATCGCCGAGTACATCCATGCCACGTACGGTAAATTTCCAGGCACGGTGCCGACGATTTTCGCTCGGTTCTATACGCAGGCGCATCGCTTGGAGACCGCGTATTACGATCAATTCTATCAAGCCGACGCCTATCTCCCGACCCACGCTCGCAACGTCGAACGCTGGCTGAAGAAAAGTGGGCAGGAAACATGACGTCGAAGGTGCCGCTGCTCGCGGCGTTCGCTAAAGATCTCTATCACTGTTCAGATTGCAACTACTGCGTCGATGCGGTGTGGGCCGAGCGCGGCATCGATCATGTCTGCCCCACGTTGCAGCATCATTCACCGCTGATGAGTTTTTCTGGCCGCGGTTATCTCGCCGCCGCGCGCGCCTGGTTCGAAGGACAGGAACTCGATTTAGACGCGCTGAGTGAACGTGTGTTTACCTGCACCACCTGCGGCAATTGCGAGCAAATCTGTCCTATTGGCCTACGTCCGGCCGCGGTCGGGCGTGCGTTGCGCGGCGAATTGCTACAGCGCAACGTGATGCCGCAACCGGTGCGCGACCTCCTGCGCGCGATGCGTGAGGACGGAAATCCGAACGGTGGCGCGCGGAGCGACCGCATGGCGTGGCAGCAGGCGCGCACCGGCGCGGCCGCCGAGCACGTGTTGTACCTTCCTGGTTGTGCGGCGGCGACCGCGATTCCCGCCGAAGCACAAGCCGCGGTGGAGCTGATGGCGGCAGCCGGTTACGCAGTGCAGACGCTTGGGAACGATGACACTTGCTGTGGCGCGCCGCTCTTTGAGTTGGGAGATGAAACGACTGCCAGCAGCCTAATCGACGCGCTGGCCGAAAAGGTACGAGCGGCGAGCACAGTGGTCATCTCGGGTCTTGAATGCGCGAGAAGTTGGCAACGATTGAATGACGCCAATCTGCAACCGGTGACCTTCAACGAGTTGATCATGACCGCGCTTTCGACGCAACGCTTGCATCTCAACCCACGTGCCACGTTACCGCCGCGAGTGTTCGTCCTCGATAGCTGCCAATCGCGCACCGCACTTGCCCCCGGCCGCGCCCTACGTCAATTGTTGACCGCGCTCGGCATCGCTACCACGCCGAGCGTGGACACCGCGCGGTTCATCGTGTGTTGTGGCGCGGCGGGTGGGATGCCGCAGGTCGAACCGGCGGCGGCTGACCGCATGGCCGACGCGCGACTGCTCGATGCTGGCGCCGACGCGGTAGTGGTCGGCGCAGATCCGCGTTGTGTCGCGCACCTACGTCGCGCGCGACGCGACGCTGGCCCACGCGTACTCGGCCTCGCGGAATTTCTGAATACGCATTTCACGCATGACCAAAATCGCTGATGTCGTAACGGGATTGGCGAAGGCGCTCGTCACCGAGGCGCCGATAGATCTGCTGACCTATCAACGCGATTGTTCGGTGATTCGTCCCGGCCACGCACAAGCCATGGTCCGGCCCACGCGGCGCGACGAGGTGGTCACGCTAATGCAGCGCGCCGAAGCTGCACGCGTACCGGTGTATGTCCGTGGTGGCGGCACGATGTACGCCGGCGGTGTCAACCCCCAGGCGGGTGGTGTGGTGCTCGATCTTTCGGGGCTCGATCGCATTCTTGAAATCGATCTCGCACGTGGCGTGGTCGTGGTTGAACCCGGTGTCCGGTTCGGCGCGTTGACCAAGGCGCTGCGGCCGCATGGCATGACCATCGGCATCATTCCGGTGACGGGACCGACGGCCACAATCGGCGGCGCGGCGTCGGCGCACGCGCTCGGGACCGGCTCGGCGCGCCACCAAAGTTTCGCCGATGAAGTGGTCGGACTCGAAGTCGTGCTTGCTGGTGGGCGGGTGATTCGGACCGGGAGCGCAGCCGCCCCGGACGCCGGTTTTTTTCAACGTTATTGCATCGGTCCGGATTTGACCGGGTTGTTTCTCGGCGGCGATGCGACGTTCGGCGTGATTACCGCGGTGGCTCTGTGGCTGCATCCAGTACCGGCCTTTCGCGAGACCGTGTGTTACGGCTTTCCGAGTCCGGTGGCGGCGAGCGCGTTCATCACGGACCTTCAGACGCGCGAGTTGACGCGCAATATCTGGTATGGCAGCGGCTACGAGGCGCCCTCGATCAAGGCCCGCGTGCTCGCCGCGTATCCGGCCACCGATCCGGCTTCGTTACCGCGGTTCTGTGTCGGTCTCGATTATGGCGGCGATGAACACAGCGTGCGGCACGACCAGGAGACCATTGACAGTCTGTGTCGCGAGCACGCGGGCACGCTCGCGCCGGTCTTCAACGAGGTCTATTTTCGCCGCCTGCGCAACGAAGACCTTTATTGGTACGGATTCGCGGGATATTTCGCGCGTTCGCGCTGTGCAATTTTAATGACGTCGCTGCCGACCACTCGCTTGAGCGCTTTCCTCGGCGTTATCGATCAACAACGTCAAGCGCAAGCGGCATTCACATGGGGCGGGGCGGTGGTGATCTGTAAACGCGGTCTGCACGGCGGGATCATGGCGTTCTACGACGAAGCCACCCAATGGGCGGCGGCCGCGTCCGCGGCGGACACGGCCGCGGACGCGCTTATCGCCGCGGGCTGTGTTCCGTATAAAAGTGGGAAAATCTGGGCGCGACAGGTGCAGAGTTTCAGCGCCTATCACGAAATCTTGAACCAACTCAAAACATGTCTCGATCCGCAGGGGATTTTGTCGTCGGGTAACTTGGGCCTCTAGTGCTTCAACGCGATTACGCCGCATGCTGCGGGCTCAAACAGACCAACGAGTGGCCGGTCATCGCCGCCGGTTGCGGTAAGCCCATCAGGGCCAAGAGGGTCGGTGCAATATCGCTCAAACAGCCGCCGGTGCTGATCTCCGCGCGCCGTCCACTATAAATAAACGGGACGAGATTGCTGGTGTGCGCCGTGTGCGGCTGTCCCGCCGTGCCGTGCGCGACATCGCCGCGCATCTGTTCCGCGTTGCCGTGATCGGAAGTGATCAATAAATCCATACCGGCGGCGTTAGTCGCCGCGCGGATCCGGCCGAGGCAGGTATCGATGGTCTCGATGCATTTCACCGTGGCATTGAAGTCGCCGGTGTGCCCGACCATGTCCGCATTCGCGAAATTACAAATGATGGCATCGTAGGTTCGACTGGCAATGGCGGCGAGCAGTTTATCGGTGACTTCGGCCGCGCTCATTTCGGGTTTGAGATCATAAGTGGCAACCGCGGGTGACGGCACCATGATGCGATCTTCGCCGGCAAACGATTGTTCTTCGCCCGCGTTGAAGAAAAAAGTGACGTGGGCGTACTTTTCCGTTTCGGCAATCCGCAATTGACGCAGTTGATGCTCGGCGACGATCTCGCCAAAGGTGTGTTTCACCTCAATCGTTGGGAACGCCACAGGGATTCGAAACTGCGCGCCGTAGTCGGTCATCGCGATAAAGCCCGCGAGCCGCGGCGTACGCCGGCGTGCAAAGTGCGCGAAATCCGGTTGCGTGAACGCGCGGGTCAGCTGGCGCGCGCGATCGGAGCGAAAATTGGCGAATACCACGAGGTCGCCATCGGCCATCGTGACCGGCGCCTCGGCGGGTGCGCGAATAGCGGTGGCCTGCACGAATTCGTCGCCTTCGTTACGCGCGTAGGCAGCACTGAGCGCGGCCTGCGGCGTCGCCGCGGTGTAGTTGGCGATGCCATCGACCAGTAGGCCGTAAGCGAGTTCTGTGCGGTCCCAGCTTTGGTTGCGGTCCATGGCAAAGTAGCGCCCGATAATGCTCGCGATTCGGGCGTGGCCGTGCGCCGCACATTTGTCCGCAATCAATTGGAGTGACGGTGCGGCGCTGCGCGGCGGCACGTCACGTCCGTCGAGAAAGGCGTGCACGTAGACCCGGGCGACGCCGGTCCGCGCAGCCAATTCGAGTAACGCCACCAGGTGGTCTTCGTGACTGTGCACGCCACCTGGTGACACTAAGCCCAAGAGGTGTAACGCGCGTCCCGTGGCGAGTTTGGTGAAGGCGCCGTGGAGCACGGGATTCGTGAAAAAATCGCCATCGGCGATAGCCTTCGAAATCCGGGTGTAGTCCTGATAAACCAACCGGCCCGCACCCATGTGCATATGGCCGACTTCGGAATTGCCCATTTGTTCATCTGGCAATCCGACATCAAGCCCTGAACAGCGAATCAAGGTGTGCGGACATTCCTGCCAAAGCTGGTCCCAGTGCGGCTTGCGCGCGCTGGCAATGGCGTTGTAGTCGGTCGCGTCGCGGTGGCCCCAGCCATCGAGGATTACCAATAAGACGGGATGTTCGAGCGTGGCCATGGTGCGCGGGATATCGACGAATTAGGGAGGCACTTGAAACAGAGTCTTGAGTGTATCATACGGATCCGCGCCGACCGGGGATGGTCGGCTGCGCCATGAATTTCGCCCTTTCTGTAACGGATGATCGCAATGGCTCGATTGCTTGAATTCGCCAGTAACCACTACTGGCTGGTCAGTACCTTTATCGGCGTACTGGTCGCGCTGCTATGGACTTCGCTCCAAGGACTCGGCAGCCGGGGGTTATCGCCCCAACAAACGGTGTTGCTACTCAACCGCGAAAACGCGGTGCCCGTGGATGTGCGCCCCGAGGCAAGTTTTAAGGCCGGGCATATTATCAATGCGTTGAACATCGCCGCCGCCGACCTTGAAACCGGACTCGCACGGCTCACTAAATATCAACAATCCCCGTTGCTCGTGTACTGCGAAAGCGGCGCCAGCGCACCCCACATGGCGAAGCGTTTGCAACGCGCGGGATTCACCAAGGTCTACCAATTGCAGGGCGGCGTGGCGGCGTGGCGCCAAGAGAATTTGCCCCTGGAAACCAGCAAATAATAGCTAAGGAATCTCTGCAAAAGGCAGAGATTCCTGCGGCATGGGGAAGTGCCGCACTCTGAAAAGTCCAGGAGGGACTTATTCAGAGTTTCCCTAAGTAACGCATTTTATTTTTAACGGAACCTGACGCATGGCTAACGAACCCGCCGCAACCGCTAACGCCGAGCAACAATTTGGACAGCTCGGGATCCAAAAAATCTACGTCAAGGATTTATCCTTCGAGGCGCCTAATTCGCCCCTGATCTTTACCGAGCAGCTGAATCCGACGCTTGATCTGCACTTTGCCAATTCAACCAACGCGCTCGGTAACGACTTGCACGAAGTGGTGTTGACGGTCACCGCGACCGTGAAGCAGGCCGATAAGAATGTCTACTTGGTCGAAGTAAAGCAGGCCGGGATTTTCAATATCGTCGGTTTCCCGGTGGAACATTTGCCGACCATTCTCGCCACGGCATGCCCGAACATTCTGTTTCCGTTCGCGCGCGAAGTAATTTGCGACGTCGTGACCAAGGGTGGATTTCCGCAATTACTGATCGCGCCGGTGAATTTCGAAATGTTGTATGCCCAGGAAGTACAACGTCGGCGCACTGAACAGACGACGCATTAGTCATTCGACGCCGTGCTCAAGCGCTGGCTCAGTCGCGCGACTGCTCCCCCCTCCCTCGCGGGAGAGGGAGAGGGGGAAAGATTGCTTCGCTGCTCGTGATGGGCGCCGGTGCGTGGGGCACTGCGCTTGCGATCGTCGCCACGCGTGCCGGTCACCAGGTTTATTTGTGGGGCCGCGATTCGGCGTTGATCGGCGCGATGACTACCACGCGCGAGAATTCTCGCTACTTATCGGGCATCACGCTGCCGCGTTCGGTGCGCCCGATCGCTGATCTCGCCACGCTCCCGCCTGGGATTACGACTGCCATCATTGCCACGCCATTGCAAGCAACGCGGGCGACTGTAGCCCTGGCCGGGCATCACGGCATAACCGCCTTTGGGTGCGCCGCCAAAGGCATCGAGCTTGACAGCCTGTTGTTGGTCCACGAAGTGGTGCTGAGCGTGGCTGGTGCGGCGAGTTCCGTCGCGATTCTGTCGGGTCCAAATTTTGCGCGCGAAGTGGCGGAAGGTCGGCCGGCGGCCCTGACGATCGCTGCGCGCGATCCTGGTTTTGGCAAGTTCATCGTCGGCTATCTGCATGGACCAGGGTTCCGGCCCTATGTGACAGACGATCTGGTCGGCGTCGCCGTCGGCGGCGCCGTGAAAAACGTCCTCGCGATTGCGGCCGGTATCGCGGATGGTCTGGGCCTTGGCGCCAACAGCCGCGCCGCGTTGATTACGCGCGGTCTCGCCGAAATCGCGCGCCTGGGGATGGCGTTGGGCGGGCGCATGGAAACTTTCATGGGCCTGTCGGGCTTGGGCGATCTCGTGCTTACCTGTACGGATGATCAATCGCGCAATCGTCGCTTCGGGTTGGCGCTTGGCCGCGGTCAGGCCGTGCGGAAAGCAGAGCGCGACATTGGGTTGGTCGAAGGGGTCGCGACGGCCGCCGCGGTCATTGCCCGCGCCAGCCGCGTCGGCGTCGAGATGCCGATCGCAGCGCAAGTGGCACGCACGCTCCGCGGCGAATGCACGCCAGCGGCCGCCGTGCACGCGCTGATGACCCGCGAGCTTGGCGCTGAGTCGTAAGTCATAGTTGTTCCGTTTCGGGAAGCTATTCTAAGGAAGCTCTGCAAAAGGCACAGCTTCCCGCGGCACAGGGAGGTGCCGCCATTTTCGACGGTTGCAAACCATTGAAAATGAAGGGAAGCAAAAATCATACTTTTTGCTTCCCGTACTCTGAATAAGTCCAAGATGGACTTATTCAGAGGTTCCCTAACAATTGGCTCACCCCTGGTATCGAGGCCGAGGCGGTAGTCGGGCATGAGTTCGGGGTGAAGGCGAGGGTGGCGGCCGGGGCGCTTGGAACCGGGCCTAAGCGGCTGAAGGGAGCCTACCCGCGTCTGATCTAGATCCTGCGCTCTGCCTCGAATCCGGCTTGATGCTCTGCCCTAACAAGCGGGCGAAATCCGCCGCCGGCACCGGCCGGCTGAATAAGTAGCCTTGTCCGGTTTCGCACCCGTGTTCGAGCAGGAACGCGAGCTGCTCCGGTGTTTCAACGCCTTCGGCGGTTAACGACAACGACAAATTGTGCGCCAGTCCGATCATCGTCTTGACCATGGTGGCGTCGTTGGGATCGGTGGTGACGTCACTGACAAAGGATCGGTCGATTTTGAGGGTGTCGAGCGGAAAGTGTTTTAAGTAGGCGAGCGAGGAGTAGCCGGTGCCAAAATCATCGACCGCGATACCGACGCCGAGCGCCCTGACTCGTGCGAGCAGACGCGCACTTTCCGCCGGCCTTTCCATCAACAAGCTTTCGGTGATTTCGAGTTTGAGCTGGTTGCCAGTTAGTCCGTTTCGCGCAAGCGCGCCGACGATGCCCTTAAGCAGTTCAGCATTACGCAGCTGGTGCGCGGAGACGTTGACCGACACCTGCACTGGCGGCAGGCCGGCCGCACGCCAAGCGGCCACTTGTGCACAGGCCTCGGCAAGCACCCAATCGCCGAGTGGTACGATAAGCCCACTGTGTTCGGCGACCTCGATGAAACGACCGGGAGGCGTCAGACCCCATTCGGGGTGCTGCCAGCGTAACAGCGCCTCTACGCCGGTAATCGCGCCGCTCACCAGCGAGACCAGCGGTTGGTAGTAGAGTATGAACTCGTTGTTGGCCAGCGCCTGACGCAGTTTGCTCTCCATATCCATGCGCGCCGTGGCCGCCACTCCCATCGCCGGCGCGTAAAACTGAAAGTTATTTCGTCCTTCGCTCTTGGCTCGATACATTGCCATATCGGCGTACTGGACCAGTATCTCGCTAGAGTCGCCGTGCCGTGGGTAGACGGCGATACCGAGACTGCCGGTCACCAGCAGCTCCCGCCCGTTGATGGCCATCGGTAGCGTGAGGGTGTCGAGGATCTTGCGTGCGACCTCTGCGACTTCTTCAGCGCTGCCGGCGTCCTCCAAGATGATGGTGAACTCGTCCCCGCCCAAGCGCGCGACGGTGTCACTTTCACGTACACATGCCCGCAGGCGGGCGGCGGCGATCTGCAGCACGCCATCGCCCATGCCATGGCCGAGGGTGTCGTTGATCTCCTTAAAACCATCGAGATCGATGTAGAGCAGCGCGACGAGCCTGTCGGCCCGATCCGCGCGCACGATGGCTTGGCCGAGACGATCCTTGAACAGATTACGGTTGGGTAGCCCAGTCAGGGTGTCGTACTGGGCGAGGTAGGCGAGTTGCTCCTCCGAGCGCTTCCGATCCGTGATGTCCATCATCGAGCCGACGACGCGCACCGCGCGGCCCGCGGCATCGCGCGCAACGAATGCGCGGCCGAGTACGGTGGCGTAACCACCGTCATGACGTCGAAAGCGATATTCCTCGTTCCACTTCTCGACGCCCGAGACGATCGCGGTGCGCAGCGTTGCCAGCATGCGTTCGCGGTCCTCCGGATGGAGGTAGTCGGACCATGATTCGACGCTGGGTTGCGGGTTTTGGTCGTGACCGAACTGGATGGCGTATTGATCGTTCCACCAGACCGTGCACTTGTCGATGTCCCAGTCACAGATCGCGTCCTGGGTCGCGCGCGCGATGAGCTGGAAGCGCTCGTTGGTCGCGCCGATCTGGGCTTCGCGCAGCGCATGCTCGATCGCGATGGCCGCGAGCGGCGCCACCGTACGCAGCGCGTTGAGTTCGGCCGCGCTCGGTTCATGGGGCTCACGGCTGTACACCCCGAGGGTCCCGAACAGGCGCCCATTGTCCGAGATAATGGGCTGTGACCAGCAGGCCTTGAGGCCGTGTCGCAGCGCAAGTTCGCGAAAATCCGCCCATTTTGGATCGGTCGCGATGTCACTCACGACCACCAGCTCCCGGCTGTACGCGGCCGCTCCGCACGAGCCGACTTCGGGTCCGATCTCGAGGCCGATGAGGGCGTCGTTATAGTCCGGCGACAGGTTAGGCGCGACGCCACGCGCGAGGCGCGTGCCGGTCTCGTCGAGCACCAGGATCGAGCCGAACGTGCGCGGAAATTCGCGTTCGAGCAACAGCACGATCGCGGCCAAGGTATCGTCCAGGGACCGGCCGGCGACGATCGCTTCGAGCACTTGTTTCTGGCCGGCCAGCAGATTCTCCGCATGGTGACGCTCGGCGATGTCGCGCATGAACCCGGCGAAACATGGCCGCCCGTCGCGGACGAGGCATCTGAACGTGATCTCGATCGGGAACGTGTGACCGTCGCGGTGCAGGCCACGGGTTTGGACCGCGCGCCAGCGCCGGGTGTCGCCGCCGCTCCCGAAGTAGCGAGCCACGTCCCCGCGCAGCGCGGGTGGCTGCAGCATTGCTACGTTCTGACCAATGACCTCGGCGCCGGTGTAGCCGAACACATCGGCCAGCGCCGAATTGGCGAATTCGATTTGTCCGCGCTCATCGAGTAGTACGGCTGCGTCGCTGGTCGTTTCCCACAGGAGGCGATATTTCTCCTCGCTCTCGCGCAACTGGTCAGCCTCGCCGGCCACGCGCCGCATCGATCGCTCGTCAACGATCGAGATCAGGATAGTCGCGGCCAGGATCAGGACGGCGACGCACCCAATGCCGCTGGCTAGCCAGACGTTGTCGATACCTAACTTAGGCACCGTGCAAATCGCATTAGGGGCGACGATGACCGCGGCCATTCCAGTGTAGTGCATGCCGGCAATAGCGCCGCCCATCGCCAGCGCGCCGCCGCCGCGGCGCCAAAACGCTGACAACACAGTTTCTCCGCGTAACCGAAACGCAATCCACAAGGCCACCAACGAGGCGCCGACGGCGGTGAACAACGACAACGTAAACAGCACCGGCTCGTAGCGGATTGGCGGCTGCACCGTCATCGCCGCCATCCCCACGTAATGCATAGCGGAAATGCCGATCCCCATCAGCAGTCCGGCGCCGCCCAATCGGCGCCAGTTGAGAGCACCGTGGCTCGCGGTATTGAGCGCAAGGCCGGATATACCAGCGGCGATCAGCATGGACACCACTGTGGTCGGCACATCGTAGGACATCGGGATCGGCAACCGCCAGGCCAGCATGCCGATAAAGTGCATTGACCAAATACCGGCGCCCATCGACAGCGCACCCGCGA
The DNA here is from genome assembly GCA_016191285.1 of Gammaproteobacteria bacterium. Lineage (GTDB taxonomy): Bacteria > Pseudomonadota > Gammaproteobacteria > CAIKBL01. The sequence continues at coordinate 31,826 of JACPPA010000047.1, read as the reverse complement.
CCAACCAGCCGTGCGCGCCCCGCCGCAACGTGGCGGCCGCGACGCGGGATGCCACGTCGAGCGCGACGTAGGAAGCGACGCAAGCGACGACGACCGACAAGACAACCAGCGAAAGGTCCAATCTTCCCGTCATGGTTTTGCCAACCGCGAACCTTGCCGCCATCGCAGCGAAGTGCTGAACCTCATTCCCGAGAAACTCGGCATGGCACAACCTCGCTGGCGCCAGAGCGGCGGTGGAGGTAGCGGCGGATGGCAACCGGACTTTACTTACTCACGTTGGCGTTAAGCGATCGACCATTTACCGCACCCCTCCCGCAGTTTAATGCGGTTGTCCCGCGACGATTATCGAACTTAAAAAATTTAAACACAGCGCAATTTTATTGCAGCGTAGGTTCGACGTCCGCGCGACCGCGCGACATCTACGCGGAGATCAACAACTCTGTCCCGCTGATCCGTCAGAGGTTGGCGAAAACCTCCACCGTCGGAATGGCGACGCCACCGCTCGCCAAGGTCAATTCCAGTTGTCCACGGAACTCGTAGAGCACCCAGTGGCCAGTGATGTCTTTGCGAAAGCTTTCAATGTGCCGGCGGTCCGGATCGACCAACACGTACTCTTCAAACGAGGGCAGCATTCGGTATTTTTCAAACTTGCCACCGCGGTCGTACGCTTCCGTCGATGGCGATAACACTTCGAGGATAAGCCGCGGCTCGCTCAGAGCCTCGACCGCTTGGTGATCGCGCTCGGAGCAGGTGACGAACACATCCGGGTAGAAGTACGCATTGGCGGCTTCAACGCGGACCTTCATGCCGGCCGTATAAGCACGGCAAGGTGTACCGCCTAATTGGTTTCTTAACGTTGATGCCAAATTAAGTACGATCGTCTCGTGATACCGAGTACCCCCGACCATCGTGAATATTTCGCCGTCAACGAACTCATGCCGCAACTCCTGCGCCGCCTCCCAAGTGAGGTACGCGTCGCGGGACAATTTCTCAGAGCGCTGCGCCTGAACCATGTGTTTTATCCTCGCGTAGCTAAACTACCACAGCCGCGCGTGCGGGAGGAATGCTTCATTCCGGCCGCACTTCGCAGCGGTGCCGGCGTTTCGCTTATTCGACGATTGACGGAATCGACCTCGTGACCGCGATCAACGACTCTGACCCCCTGATCCCCCCTGATCCCCCCTGATCCCAAGTCCGATCAACGACTCTGACCCCCTGATCCCAAGTCGTGTGAATTTTTCGCCCAGGCAGCCGATACCTCACCAGCAAGACGGCCTGGTGGCCGGACCGTGCATTCAACGAGTCCGTGAGGAGGTGTCCGTTGTCGTTGTTTAAAGCCAAAGCCGCGCGCAGTAGTCAGCTGGGTGTCTGTGCCGTCGCGCACGGGATCACCGCGGCGCTGGTGCGCCCCAATGCTGAAGGTGCGCCCGAACTGCAATGGGCGCGGCATGTCGAGACCGCCGATGTACCGGGCGCGTTGAGTGCGTTGGCGCATCAAAGCGATACGCGCAACGTCAACTGTGCCAGTCTCGTGCAAGCCGGCGACTACAGCTTGGTGCTGGTCGAGGCGCCGGATGTGCCACCCGCCGAACTGCGCGCCGCGGTACGTTGGCGCGTGAATGAGCTCATCGATTTTCACGTCGACGATGCGGTGATCGATATCTTCGATATTCCCAGTGCGAACGACACGCGCAGTAACCGAATTTATGCCATCGCGGCGCGCACCACCGCCGTACGCCAGGTCGCTACCGATTTGACCGACGCTGGTTTCAAGCTTGAAGCGATCGATATTCCGGAATTCGCGCTGCGCAATATCGCGGCCCTGTGCCCTGAGGATCTGCATGGTGTCGCGATGGTCGCGCTCGAGCGCGAGCGCGGACTGGTGACCTTGACGCGCCAATCGGCCTTATTCTTGTCGCGCCGTTTGGATTACGGCAGTGCGCGGTTATTCGGCGAGAACGCGCGCGATTCAACGACGGTGCTGGAAGGCGCGATGGACACCCTAGTGATCGAAATTCAGCGGTCGCTCGATTATTACGAACGGCATTTCGCGCAGCCGCCCATTCAAGGCGTGGTATTCGCGCCGTGTGGCGTCGAGATTTCAGGGGCGTGTGCGTACTTGCAAAGCCAGCTGGGCTTGCCGGTGCGAAACCTTGATTTGAACGACGTGTTTCAGCCGGCGACCCGGCTCGATGCCATCACGCAGGCTCGCTGCTGCGGCGCCATCGGCACCGCGCTACGCCGTGAAGAAGTGGCGTTATGAAGCAACAAATCAACCTGTATCAGCCGATGTTTCGCACGCCGAAGCGGGTGTTTTCCGCGGTTGCGCTGCTGCAGGTCTGCGCCTTGGTACTCGGCGGCTTGGTGGCGACGTACACCTACGGCGCGTGGCAGGTGAAGACACTGGCGCGCCAGGTCGGACACCTCTCGACCACACGTATCGCGGCGCTCGCCCGCGTCGACAGCCTGCGTCAGCAATTTCCAGTGCGCACTCCCGACCCATTATTGAAAGCCGAACTGCAACGCTTGCAGCTGGAAACGGCTTATACCCAGGAAGTCGCGACGGCGCTGTCGTCGGGAGCGTTCGGTAACACCACGGGGCTTTCCGCTTACCTCGCGGGCTTGGCGCGCCAACATGTCGACGGGACCTGGTTGACTCACGTGGATATTGCGCGCGGTGGCGGCGCGATTGGCGTCCAGGGTCAGGCGGTCAGTCCGGAGCTGATCCCACTCTACGTTCAGCGGCTGGCGAACGAATCCGCGTTTGTCGGCAAAACCTTCAGCAAGCTCGAACTGACCACGCCGAGCGAAGCGCACGGTGCGGTTCAATTTTCGATCAAGACCGAAGGGTTGAACAGTGGCGGCGATCCAGCCGGGCACGACAAGAGCTAAGGCATGGGCGCTGTCGCCAACACGTTGAAAGTCTGGCAGACGCGGATTGACGCACTCAGTCTCAAGGAGCGTGCGTTGTGCCTCGCCGCGACGCTGCTGGTCTGCATGATGGGCTGGGACAAAGCGCTGATTCAGCCGCTCGATCACGAACGGAGCCGGCTGCAGAACGAGCTCGACAGCACCGGTCAAGCGTTGACCGAATCCGAAAACCTAGCCGCTGACATCTTAGCGGCGGCCACCAACGATCCCAATGCCGCGGTGCGTGGCGCCCTCGCCAGGACGCGCGCCGAACTCGCCACCACCTCCGGCGAGATCAAGCAAAAAGTCGGACGCATGGTGACGCCGGAACAAATGGCCGCGGTGTTGCAATCGGTACTGACGCGATTCAAGAACCTGGAGTTCGTCGGCCTGGAGGGCTTGGGCGCCGAACCCTTAGTAGCCAACAGCGAGACCAAGCACGATACGCCCGACAGCACAACCGGCAGCGCCCAACTCGCCGCGACAGCGCCGGCCGGGCAACACTCGGGTGCGTACCGGCATGGCATCCGCATTCGCTTTGCCGGCAGCTATTTGAGTGTCATGGAGTATCTCCAAGCGCTGGAGGCGCTGCCCTGGGGATTCTTTTGGGATCGCGTGGAATTGAACACCGTCAAATATCCACGCGTGGAGGGCGCCGTCGTCGTCTACACCTTAAGCCTCGATCGCGATTGGATCGGAATTTAATCGGTGTCGGCGCGGCGCATCTTTTGTGGGTTGGCGCTGGCGCTTGGCGGAGTCGCCGCGCGCGCCGCCGATCTCCCCGATCCGATGCAACCGCCACCGCCGATGGTGTTAGCGCCAGCTGCGCTCGATAGGCCCGTGGAATCGCCCCCGCTGGTATTAACCGCCATCAAACTCAACGGACGTCACCGCGTGGCGCTGATCAACAACGCGCTAGTGACCGAAGGTCAGTCAGTCGGCGCGGCCAAAGTCCTCAAGATTTCGCTGCGCGGCGTCGTTATAGGACTTGGCGAGACCACAACAACCTTGAAGCTAACGTCCAATGACATCAAACATCGGGTGGGGGGACATCGGTAAGGCCCGTTTCGGCCTGACGCTCGCGGCCTGCGTCGCGACGCTCAGCGCCTGTCAAAATCCAACGCCGCGCAAGGATAATCTGGCGGCGATGCAGGCCACCGTCGACGCCGCCAGGATCGGCGCGGCGCCGGTGCCACCCGAAGTCAGCCGCGCCTTGGTGCCAAGTCTCAAGCTCGACGCGCATGAGATGGCGCCGGTTAGCGATCAACAACGCTTCGATATCGCGGTCAACGACGTACCCGCCCGGCAATTCTTCATGAGCCTGGTGGACGGCACGCGCTACAACATCGTCGTCCATCCGGAGGTCGGCGGCAAGATTTCACTGAATTTAAAGAACGTCACGATCCCGGAAGTCATCGCCGCCGCGCGCGATGTCTACGGCTACGAGTTCGAACGCACCGCCTATGGCTTCCAGGTGTTGCCGTCGCGGTTGGACGCGCGGGTCTATCAAATTAATTATCTGAACATCAATCGCAGCGGCTCATCGTCGATGTTCGTCAGTGCCGGCACCTTGGACAAGGGTCGACACCGTCGTAACGGATCGAGCAACAACGGTGGCGGCGATCAACAGCAAGGTAATGACCAAGGCAGCGATCAGCGCAGCGTCGTCGGCACTCAAATCAGCACCAAATTGCCGGCGACCTCGTTCTGGCAGGAATTGCAGACTTCGGTAACCGCCATCGTCGGCGACGGCAAGGGCCGCAGCGTAGTGGTGAATCCGCAGTCCGGCGTGGTCGTGGTCCGCGCGCTGCCGACCGAACTGCGTGAAGTCGAGACCTTTTTGCAGGCGGCGCAGCTCATCGCAGCGCGTCAAGTGATTCTGGAAGCGAAAATTCTAGAAGTCGAGTTATCCGACGGTTTCCAATCCGGGATTAATTGGGCCACGGTGTTGGGCGAGGTAACCGTGGGTCATACCGGTGGCGGCACGGTGTTTAAAAACGATCCACCGCGCAGCGACACCCGCGGCGCGAATTTCAACCTAATCCCCGGTCTGACGAAGCTCGCGGGGGTCCCAGCCTCGGGCTTTGGCGGCGTTTTTTCGCTGGCGATTAACGGCGGCGATTTCGGCGCGTTCCTGGAATTGTTGAAAACCCAGGGCAATGTGCAGGTGTTGTCGAGTCCGCGGATTTCGACGATGAATAATCAAAAAGCCATCATCAAAGTCGGCACCGACGAATTCTTCGTGACCGATGTCTCGACGACGACAGTCACGGGCACGTCGACGACCTCGACACCGAATATCGAATTGACTCCGTTTTTCTCCGGTATCGCGCTCGATGTCACGCCGCAGATCAGCCGCGACAACGAAGTCATGCTGCACATTCATCCATCGGTCAGCGATGTCCAAGATCAGCAGAAGAACATCACGGTGTCCGGGATCGCGCAATCGCTGCCGCTCGCACGCAGCACGGTGCGCGAATCCGATTCGGTGGTCCAGGCGAAAAGTGGCCAAGTCATCGTCATCGGCGGGTTGATGCAGAATCGTGACATCGATAGTGACGCTAAAACGCCGGTGCTCGGCGATCTACCGCTGATCGGCGCGTTGTTCCGCCACAAACGCACGGCGTCCATTAAAAGCGAACTGGTGATTCTGCTCCGGCCGCTCGTCATCGAAAGCCCGCAACACTGGGCCGACGCGCTCGATTCAACGCAACAAGGCTTTAAGAACCTTGATCGAGAGCTCGATGGCTGGGAGCAAAAGCGTCTTGGCGGCGCGCTCGGCGTCGCGCAACCGTGAATTCGCCGCCGCGACACGGCGGCTTAAGGGGTAAATCATGTATCTGACGCATTTCCGGCTCAACGAACTGCCGTTCTCCCTCACGCCCGACACCGCGTTCTTCATGAGCCGCGCCGGTTATCGGGATGCCTTGAATGTGCTGCTGGTGGCGCTCCGCAGCGGCGAAGGTTTCGTCAAGGTCATCGGTGAAGTGGGGACCGGCAAGACCATCTTATGTCGCACGCTGCTGAAAGCCCTGGGCGCGGATTTCGAATGCGCCTATCTCCCGAATCCCTATTTGCGCGCCTCGAGTTTATTGTTTTCGATCGCCGACGAATTGCGAATCGACTATCCGAAACGCAGCACGCAGCATCAATTGATGAAGCATTTGAACGCGGCGCTGCTCGCGTTTCATGCCCAGGGCAAGCGTGTGGTGCTGTGCATGGACGAAGCGCAGGCCGTTCCGGTCCAGACCTTGGAGATCCTGCGCCTGCTGACCAACCTGGAAACCGAAAAACGCAAGTTGTTGCAGGTTGTGCTGTTTGGCCAACCGGAGCTCGACGCGGTGCTCGATCAGCCCTCGATTCGCCAACTGCGGCAACGCATCACGTTTGGCCACGAACTCTATCCGTTGAATCGCGCCGACACCGCGCACTACGTCAATCATCGGGTGGCGATCGCCGGCTACCAAGGTTCGCGGTTGTTTACGCAGCGTGCGCTCGACGACTTGCAGGACGGTAGTCGCGGGGTGCCGCGCGTGGTCAACATCCTCGCTCACAAAGCCTTGATGGCAGCCTTCGGTCACGGAGTGTTGCAGGTCGATCGCACCCATGTGCGTGACGCAATCAAGGACACCGCCGATGCGCGCTCAGCCCAAGTCTCGCGCGGCATTGGCGCGCCCTATCGTTGGTTACGTTGGCTGGCGGGTAGCGTATGAGTCTCATCAATCAGATGTTGCATGATCTTGAAGTGCGGCGGGGCGGGGCGCTAACCGCGGTCGACCGCGCGTTGGATGGATTGCAGACCGGCGGGAGTATTGGCGCGCGCGCTCCCGACGCGCAGCGCCGCGTTTTGACCGCGCTGCTGGTGGCTGCGGCAGTGGCTGGTGCGTGGTTGAGCCGCCCACCGCTGACGGCCTTGCTTAAAACTCACGCACTCGAACCGCCGAGTGCGTTGGCGATTGAAAAACGACCAGCCGCCGAATTGCCGTCGCTGCCACGCCTGCCGCTCGTGTCGCGGCGCGTCGCGGAAAATCCGACGGTGGTCGTTGCGGCGCCTGCCGCTGTTCAGCCGAGCGCGCCCAAACCGGCGACGAACGCGGTAGTGAACTCGCGTACCGCGGCGGTTACCGCCGAATTGCGCGCCACTGCCGCAGCCATCGAGCACGATACGACTCCCGCGATCGCGGCGCGCGAACCACGGGTAGCAGCGCCGCCGGCCGCAACCGACTCGCCCGTCATCGAGCGCGCGGGGACCTTCCATCGCGAACGCGCCCTGCCGGCGGCGCCCACCGTGGGCGAACTGGAATATCAACGCGCGGTTAATCTTCTTGCGGCCGGCGCCGATGCACGCGGTCTGGCGGCGTTGAAGACCTATGTCGTCGGGCATCCGCAAGTGCCCGCGGCACGCGAACGCTACGCCGAGGAATTGATCAAACTTAACCAAGTCGACGCTGCTGAACAGGTGTTACGCGAGGGTCTGAACCTGATTCCAGACCGGGCCAGCTACGCCCGCCTGCTCGCGCACTTGCTGTTTGATCGCAACGATCTGGCGAGCGCGCTGGCCGTGCTCCGTGGCGCCACCCCACCATTGCGCGCGGATCCCGAGTACTACGCCTTCATGGCGGCGCTGTATCAGCGTGGCGGTAACCATCGCGCGGCGGTGAATGTCTATGAGCAGATCCTGAAAGTGGAACCGGAAAATGGCGCCAACTGGATTGGCGCCGCGATCTCGCTGCTGGCGCTGAAGGAGAACGCCGCGGCGGTTATCGCCTTTAGACACGCCGCAGGCGACGAGCGTCTTTCTAAACCCATGCGCGACTATGCCGAGCATGAACTGACGCGGATCGGTGTGGAGCAATGAATGTGCGCAAAAAGCTTCGCCTGGGTGACTTGCTGGTCGAGCACAAGATTATTTCGCAAACGCAGCTCGAGGCCGCGCTGGCCGACCAAAAGAAATCCGGCCGTAAGCTCGGTCAAATTTTGATCGAGAATGGCTATCTGCGTGAAGACGCGTTGCTGACGCTGCTCTCGCAACAGTTGAACGTGCCCTTTGTCGAGCTCGCGCATTATAAGTTCGAGCCGTCGGTGGTTAAGCTGATCCCTGAGATCCTGGCGCGGCGTTTCCGCGCGATCGCGCTCAAGGATAAAGGCGCGACGATCTTGGTGGGCATGTCGGATCCGACCAATATTTTTGCCTTCGACGAATTGGCGCGCGTGATCAATCGCCCGCTCGATCTGGCGGTGGTCCGCGAACAGGAATTGTTGGATACGCTCGATCGCATTTACCGCCAGTCCGAACAAATTACCGGGTTTGCCGGACAGCTCAGCGACGAACTGGAAGCCAGCGACTACGACGTAAATCAACTTGCCGCGGGCGCCGATCTGACCGAAGCGCCGGTGGTGAAGCTGTTGCATTCGTTGTTTCAAGATGCGGTGCAGATGAAGGCCTCGGATATTCATATCGAGCCGGACGACGCGGTGTTAAGGATCCGGCAGCGGATCGACGGCTTGCTGCACGAACAGGTGCTGAACGAAAAGCGGATCGCGCCAGCCTTGGTACAACGCCTGAAGTTGATGTCGAATCTCGATATCTCGGAGAAACGGCTGCCGCAGGACGGCCGCTTCAGCATTCGAGTCGCCAATCGCAATATCGACGTCCGCATCTCGACGATGCCGCTGCAAACCGGCGAAGCGGTGGTCATGCGCCTGCTCGATCAAAGCGAAGGGGTGCGCGATCTCGAACAACTCGGGATGCCGCCGGCCCTGCTCGGCCGCTTTCGAAACGCCATCCGGCGTCCGCACGGCATGGTCGTGGTCACCGGCCCCACCGGCAGTGGCAAGACATCCACCCTGTACTCGGCGCTTAAATTGCTAAACGCGCCGCAGGTCAAGATCATCACCGCCGAAGATCCGATCGAATATCGCCTGCCGCGCGTCAATCAAGTCCAGGTCAATGCGCAGATCGGGCTGACTTTTGCACGTGTGTTACGCACCACGCTGCGCCAAGACCCTGACATTGTGTTGATTGGCGAAATGCGCGATCAAGAAACGGCGGAAATTGGCCTGCGCGCAGCGATGACCGGCCATCTAGTGCTCTCGACCTTGCATACCAACGATGCCATCGGCACGATCTCGCGCCTGCTCGACATGGGCGCGCAGGGTTACTTGCTGGCCTCGTCGCTGCATGCGGTGTTGGCACAGCGCCTGATCCGGCGGATCTGTGAGCAATGCATCGAGCCCGAGCAGTTGTCGCCGTTGAGCCGTGCCTGGGTGCAGATGAAGGCGGGCTTGGCGGCGGCGACCGGCAGCTTCTATCGCGGCGCTGGCTGTCATCGGTGTAACAACACGGGTTACAAGGGACGCATCGGCGTCTATGAATTACTGGAGGTTGATCACGGTCTCGGTCAGGCGATAACGCGCGGCGACAACGTCGAGTTCGCCGAGCTCGCGCGTCGGAGTGCCGCGTATCGGCCGCTGGACTTGGCCGCGCTCGATTTCGCCCAGGCCAAGATAACCACTGTGGCCGAAGCCATGCGCGTATCCGCCGACAGCGAAAATCTCGCCGCCGATTCCGTTACCGTGAACACGCCGTCCGCAAAGCTCAATGCGGCGTGACCACTCGCCGCCGATCAGCGAGCTAAGACAATCCCATGCCGAACTATCAATATCGGGGACGTGGCCGGCGTGGCGATCTGATCGAAGGCGCGTTGGAAGCGGCAACACGCGATGCGGTCGCGACGCAATTGATCAATAGCGGGATCACGCCCGTCGATATCCGCGAGGCGGCAATCGCCTTCGACCCCATTGCGACGCTGCGCCGAAGTTTGACCGAGAGCCGGCCCACACTCGATGACCTGATTCTATTTTGCCGCCAAATGTACACGTTGATGCATGCTGGCGTCGCGATCAACCAAGCGATGACGGGCCTCATCCGGTCGGCGCGCAATCCGCTGTTTGGCGAACGCTTGACCGGCATCAAAACCTATATCGAAAGTGGGCGTGAACTGTCGGGGGCTTTGGCCCAGCACCCCGATTTATTCTCGTCGTTGTTTGTGAACACAGTCCGCATAGGCGAAAACACCGGACGCTTGGACGAAGCTTTTTTGCGCTTATCCGAGTATTTGGATCGCGAACGCGATACGCGGGCGCGAATTAAAAGCGCCTTGCGCTACCCTTCTTTTGTGATTGTCGCGATCACGATCGCGATTGGCATTATCAACGTGGTCGTCATTCCACAATTCGCGAAGATATTCGAGCGATCCCAGGTCGCACTGCCGCTGCCGACGCGGGTACTGATTGCCTCATCCGATTTTTTCTCGGCGTATTGGCCGCTGCTGATCGCGGGGGCAGTGGCTGCTGGGTTGGCGTTTCGGAGCTGGATCAAGACCGAGTCCGGGCGTTACCGATGGGACGGTATCAAAATAAGACTGCCGATAGTCGGCGATGTGATCTATCGCGCCACGCTCGGCCGTTTTGCGCGCGGCTTCTCGATGTCGCTCGGCGCCGGCGTGCCGCTGACCCAGGCCTTGAGCGTGATGGCGCAAGCCGTCGACAACGAATTCATCGGCGAACGTATTCGAAATATCCGGACTGGCGTGGAACGTGGCGAGACGCTAACCCGCAGCGCAACCGCCACCGGCATGTTTTCCCCGCTGGTACTGCAAATGCTCGCGGTTGGCGAGGAAACCGGTGCGGTGGACGATTTATTAGCCGAGTGCGCGGGATTTTACGAGCGCGAAGTCGACTACGACATCAAGAATCTAAGTCAGACCATCGAACCGATCCTGATCGTGGTCTTGGCCGGGTTCGTGCTGATTTTCGCGCTCGGGATTTTCCTGCCCATGTGGGATCTCGCGAGTATCAAATTGCATGGCGGGCATTAAAGTGCCGACTCCCGCAGCCGCTAGCAAGGGACGGTATCAGCACGGCGTGTACGGCGAGTCCTCGACGGAGATTCGTTGACAACGTCACGGCTGGTCCGGTGCGAATAACCTAGGAGTCAAATAATGAAACAGCTGCAAAGCGGCTTTACGCTCATCGAGTTGATAACGGTCATTGTGATCTTGGGGATCTTATCCGCGTTTGCCTTACCGCGGTTTTCGGGGATCGAAGCCCAGGCCAGGATCGCTTCGATTAATGGCTTGGCGGGCAGCATCCGATCGGCGGCGGCCTTGGCGCATAGTTCGCAGCTCGCACAGAGTTTAAGTCCGGGCACTTCGGTCACCCTCGAAGGTCAGACGGTCGCGATGTCGAACGGCTACCCGACGGCAGGCGCTGGCGGCATCGAGAATGCACTTTCGGATACCAGTTCCTACACCCACACGGCGGCGACCGGCGTGTACTCGGTCGCGGGGGGAGCGGGCACCTGCAGCTTGACCTACACCGCCGCTGCAGCTAATGCGCAGCCGAACGTCGTGACTGTCACCACCGGTTGCTAGAGTGAGTCCGTGCTCCCCCGTGAGGTGGGGGAGACAGGCGGGACACGCGCGCGCATTGCGTGGGTTCGACCTGGCCGATTTGACGGCAATGCCGGCGCAGCGCGGCTTCACGCTTGTCGAGCTGGTCACGGTATTGATAGTGCTCGGGGTCCTGGCGGCGATTGCCGCGCCCCGCTTCGCCGATCCCAGTCCGTTCGCGGCCCGTGGGTTCTACGAAGACGCCATGGCGGCGACCCGTTACGCGCAGAAGCTTGCGATCGCCTCCGGCTGTACGGTGCGGATTCAATTTAGCGCCGGCTACGCCGTGTATGAGTCGTGCAACGGGGCGAGCGAATCCGCATTGACCCGGCCAGGTACAAGCGATCCGTTCGCGAACGCCGCGCCAGCCGGAGTCAGCGTCGGCACCGCAAGCTTCAGCTTCGACAAGATTGGCCGTCCCATCGTGATGACGCCGGGTAACCGTGTCGCGATCGGCTCCTATGCGGTGACCGTAACGACGGAGACGGGGCTCGTCCAATGATCAGACGCTCGCGTCAAGCCGGGGTGACTCTGATCGAACTTGTCACCTCGATGGTGATCTTGGCCGTCGCGCTCGGCGGGATCCTGCTGACCCTCAACGGCGCGATCCGGCGCAGCGCCGACCCGCTGGTGCAGGAACAAGCGTCCGCGCTGGCCCAAGCCTATCTCGAAGAAGTGACCTCGAAACCGTTCTGCGATCCGGATTTTTCGACGAGCTGCCCCACGGCGTGCACGACATCGCCGTGTGGCGCCTGCGCTGGCGCGATTGGACCGCCGGAGAGCCGCGCGACCTACGATGACGTGTGCGATTACGCCGGTTTAACCAATGTGGGGGCTCGCGATCAGTTCAACAATCCAATCGCCGCGTTGAATAACTACACGGTGGGAGTCGTCGTCTCCGGCAGTGGCGAGACGCTGAACGGACTCAGTTCGAACAGCGGACAAATCGTCCGGGTCAGCGTCACCGTCGCGCACCCCGCACTGTCCGCGCCGGTCGTCGTCGCTGCCTACCGCGCGAATTATTGAATGACTCGAGCAAGTCGCACGATGCAGGGATTCACGCTGATCGAGATGATCACGGTGATGGTGATCAGCAGCCTCATTGCCAGCGTGGTGTGGCGCGCGATCGCGCCGCAGATCGAAGGCGTCGAAGACACAACGCGCCGCGCCAAATTGGTCGATATCGCGGAAACCGCGCTGAGCCGCATGACCCGTGAGCTGCGCTTGGCGCTGCCGAACAGTATTCGAGTCAATGCGGCCGGATCTGCGATCGAATTCCTACGGATATTGACCGGCGGGCGTTACCGCGCGCAACCCGGCGCCTCCAACAACGATGTGTGTGTCGGCCCGGATACCGATTCGATTAATCTCGCGTCGACTTCGGATTGCTTCGAGGTGTTGGGCGGGCTGCGGAACATTACTCAGATCGTGGCCGGCGCGGGAGGACGTGCCGGCTGCCTCGCGAGCAACATCGATTGCCTGGCGATCTACAACAGCGGTCAGAATGGTGCCGATGCGTATGCTGGCGATAACCTGGCCGGCATCGCCGCGGTGACCTCGACCGCGAAGGGGGTCGCCATCAAGTTCGATCGCGGCGATACCGGCGCCGTGCTGCCGCGCGGCTCGCCGGCACAACGCTTCTATATTGTGGATACTCCGGTCAGTTTCGTCTGCGATCTGTCGGCACAAGCGCTCAATCGCCACGCCAATTACGCCATTACGGCGACTCAGGCCGTGCCACCGAGCGCCGCCGCGCAGGCGCTCGCCACGCAAGTCACAGCGTGCCGTTTTACTTACACCCCGGGGACCGCGACCCGCGCGGGTCTGGTCAGTCTGGAGCTGACGGTGAGTGGACGGGACGTGTCGTCGGGCGCCATGGAAGCGGTCACGCTGCTCAGCCAAGTCAATGTGTCGAACGCGCCATGAAATCGCGTGCGGTGTTCCGAGTCCCCCGCATAAAACGGCCGCGCGAATGCGGCTTCACGCTCGTCGCGGTGGTGTTTCTCATCACCGCGCTGGCGACGCTCGCCGCCTTCGTTGCCAATATTTCTACCTCGCAACACATGACGACGCTGCTGTCGGTGCAAAACGCGCGCGCCTACAACGCGGCCAAGAGCGGCTTGGAGTGGGCCATCAGATCCGCCACGGTCAGCAATAGCTGTGGCAATTCGAACTTCGTGTTAAATCCGCCGGGCTTGAGCGGATACTCGGTGAGCGTCTCCTGTTCGAGGACCGCGGTCACCGAAGGGACGACGAATTACGTCGTCTACTTGCTCGGTTCGACGGCCACGGCAGGCGGCGCGGCTACCGGCGATCTCACCAGTCGCACCATCGACGCGACCGTCACCACGGCAACCGGCCCATGAGGCATGCCGTGGGTCTAGTGGCACTGTGCGATCGTGCGTTCTGGCGCGCGGTGCCGTGGGCGATCGCGATGGCCACCAGTGTCGGATCAGTCGCCGTCGACGCGGCCAGTTGTGGCAGTCTGCCGGCATCATATCCGGTTGTCGCCGGCACCCTGAGCATCGGTTCGGGCACCGTCAATAATGGCACATCGACGAAGTCGATCAGCGGCAACGGTGGATCAAACAAGGCCATCGATGCCGCGAGCGCGCGCATCGTCAGCAGCAGTCCGGGCTTTCCAGCGCTGGTCCCCACGACGTTCCCGGGCAACTCGAGCACGATCGACCGCAATGCGGCCACGCTACCCGCGGGCTCCTATCGAACGGTCACGGTCGGTTCGACCACGGTGTTCTCGGGCGGCACCTATAACATTCGAACGCTCAATGTCGGCGGGGGCGCCGTGCAACTCGCGCCCGGTACCTACTACATCGACACCTTAATCTTCAGTAACAACGGCACCCTCACCGTGAGCCCGTCGGGGGTCGTTAATATTTTTGTCCAAACCGCTGTGGGCGCGTCCGGCAGCGATAGTGTTTCGATGAACGCGGGTGGCAGCGCTACCAATCTGCGGTTCTTTCTCTATTCCGGTGCATCTTTTGTACTGCGGAATAACGCGACCATCAACGGCATCATTTACGCCCCGAACAGCAATGACAACGGCAACGGCAACAGTAATGGCGGTAATAATGGCAATACGACAATTAGTTTCAACGATAACGCCGCGATCACGGGTGCGGTAATCTCGGCCGACGCGGTCTCTTTCGGCGATAATCTAGCCTTGACCCATACCGCGGTGGAGCAGGCCGCGCTCGCCGGTGTCTCGACCTGCGCGGGCGCCAGCGCGCTCGCCGGTTTTAGTATCGATATCGGTACTGCGACGGGCAGTACCTGCGCGGCAAAACCGATCACCATCACTGCCGTGGACGCGACCGGTGCGACGCTCGCGAACTACGCCGGCACGATCAGCATCAGTACCTCGACGGCCCACGGGGACTGGTCGGTCGTGACGGCGACCGGCGCGCTAACCGTCGGAGCGGCGGACAGCGGGGCCGCGCGTTACGTTTACAGCGGTAGCGGGGCTGGCACGGACAATGGCGTCGTTGCGCTTAATTTAGCCGATGCGCATGCGGACAGCGTCACCGTCACGGTCGTCGATTCGACCGGTGGCGTGACCACTTCGACCTCCTCCGCGATCGCATTTCAGACCAATGCCTTGGTCGTGAGCGCGACGGACGCGCTCGGGACCACGCTCGTTGCCGGGCGCGCGCATCGGATGAAGGCCGAATTCTGGCGCCAGGATCCGGTCAGCGGATTGTGCGCTATCGCAACCGGTTATAGCGGTAATAAAACGCTCGACGCCTGGGTCACGCGGGTCGGCGCCGATCCCGGCGGCAGCGCGCCTTCGATTGGCGGCGTCGGTCTGCCGAATGCGCCGCCTGGCGGCACGGGCGTCGACAATGTCACTTTGAGTTTCGCGACAGGCGTCACGACGTTT
This sequence comes from Gammaproteobacteria bacterium, assembly GCA_016191285.1. Lineage (GTDB taxonomy): Bacteria > Pseudomonadota > Gammaproteobacteria > CAIKBL01. The sequence goes on along the minus strand of JACPPA010000047.1, from coordinate 16,565 downwards.
TCGCTGGCGACTAGCGATGTCGGCAAGTATGTCCTCAACCTTCGCGACGACTCGCGGATCTTCGCCACCGGCGTCGACATTACGGGGGCGTCGGCGTCGCTGACGACGCGCCCGTTTGCGTTAAGTCTTGAAAATATCAGTGCGAGTGGGGTCGCAAATCCTGGGGCCTCGTCAGCGACCGGCACGGTGTTCACCAAGGCCGGTGTCAATTTCAGCGCCAAAGTTCGCGCCGTCTTGTGGCAATCCGCCGACGACCCTTCGAATTCTGGCAGCCCGGCAGCCGGCGCCAACCTCGCCGATAACACCACGACGCCGAGTTACGCCTGGCCGACGCTATTGAATGTTGCGACCCCTTTTACGCCCGCGACCGGCATTTTGGGCACCTTGAACAATGGGAGCGTCGCCCAGGCAGCGTTTGCGGGTGGCGCCGCGACCGTCGGTACATTGCAGTACACCGAAGTCGGCAGCGCCACGTTGAGCTCGAGCGTGACGAATTTCCTGAGCACCGCGGGAATGAGCGTGCCGAGTTCAACCGTCGTCGTCGGTCGCTTCACCCCCGCCGCGTTTGGCGTCGCCTTCAACACCCCCGTGTTCAACCCCGGCTGCAGTGGTGGCGGGTTCACCTACCTCGGTCAGCCGACGACCTATAAAATCGCCCCAGTGTTGAGGATCACGGCGCTCAATGCGTTCGGAGCCACCGCCAGAAATTACACCGGCAGCTTTTGGCGCATGACCAATTCAAGTCTGGCCGGCAAGACCTATCAAGCACTGGCCGGCGCTTTGAATACGGTGCTGGTTCCCGCCACCGATCCGGTGATTGTCGATAACGGAAATGGCATGGGCACGCTGACGTTCAGTGCGGGCAGCGGTATTGCTTTCAGCCGCGCCGCGCCGGTCGCGCCGTTCAATGCCGAGATCGCGCTCAGCATTAATGTCATCGATGCCGACGGCGTGATCTATGCCTCCAACCCAGCCAGATTTGGCGCCGCGACCGCGGGTAACGGGATCGCCTTCGACGATGGCAACGCGACGACCATTAACGATAAACAGCTCCTGTGGGGCAGGTTGCGTTTAAGCAGCGGGTTCGGGTCCGAGTTACTGGCGGTGACGGCCAACGCGTTGGTGGAGAATTACACCGGCGGCGGCGCGTTCGTGACGAATCCCATCGACCAGTGCACGACAATCCCGCTCGCGGGAATCGCGCTTTCGAGCTCGCTCGCAACGCCTGCGACTGGCGTCGCGTCGATCCCGATCAAAGCGGCCGCCACGACCGTTGCCGCGGTGGCCAACAGCCCGCTGTTGCTCGGGCGTTCCGGCTTTGTGTTCAGCCCGCCCGGCCAGGGCAATACCGGCTACGCCAATTTGCGCTACGACCTTGCGGTCGCTAACCAGACCTGGCTGCAATTCGATTGGGCCGGGACTGGAAGTTATAACCAGGATCCGACGGCACGCGTCGATTTCGGGATCTATTCCGGATCAAACAAGGTGATCTATACGCGTGAGCCTTGGTAGGCCCGTTCCGCGAGGCGGACTTCGCCAAGGTTTGATTGTGCGAGGTTGCCCGCACGGCAGCGCTAAATGGAAGAGCAAAAAGGGCGACCCGGTAGTAGCGATGCGGCGAACGTTGGGGATCTCACCGCTGTCGTCCCGGCGAACGCCGGGACCCAGTCGAATAACTCAATCTCCTGGATTCCGGCTTGCGCCGGAATGACGAAACGTTAACACCTGTCAGCCGTAGGGTGGTCGATATTTCCGCTTCGCTATTTGCTAGCTAGCGCCGGGCGCCAGGTGGGGAGCGCGGCTGCTCGGATCGCATTGACGCAGGGCTTCATAGAGCGTTATCGCAACCGCGTTCGCGAGATTGAGACTGCGGCATGCGGCTCGCATCGGGATCCGTAGTTGGTGGCTCGCCGGGATCTCGTCACGGACATGCGCCGGTAGCCCGCTCGTCTCCGCCCCAAACGCCAACAGATCATTGCGCTCGAATTGGAACGCGTAGAGGCTTTGTGTGCCGCGGGTGGTCAGCGCAATCATTCGTCGTGCCGGCGCCGCCGCGAGCAGCGCGGCGTGGGACGGATGACGAAGCACCTTCGTCAATGCGTGATAATCGAGTCCCGCGCGGCGCAGGGTCTTGTCGTCGAAGTGAAAACCGAGCGGTTCAATCAGATGCAGGGTCGCCCCGACCGCGGCGCAAAGCCGTATAATATTGCCCGTGTTCGGCGGAATTTCCGGTTGATAAAGTACGACGTGAAGCATGGGCCAATGGTAGCGGTGACCCCATTAGAAGCAAATCACGTGCAAGGTTCGCGCTTGCAGCTTATGTTTTGCGGAATGGAATTTGCGACGCCGCTGGTATTGTTGTCGGGCTGCGTGGGATTTGGCGAAGAGTACACGCGCGTCCAGGGTTTTTCGCACGCCGAGGTCGGCGCGGTATGTCTCAAGGGCACGACCCTCGCACCGCGGCTCGGTAATCCGGCGCATCGTGTGGTTGAAACGCCATCGGGCATGTTGAACGCGATCGGCCTGCAGAATCCCGGGGCGCACGCAGTGGTCCACGACATTCTGCCCAAACTCGATTTTCGCGAGACGCGGTTTATCGCGAATGTCTCCGGCTCGACCGTCGAAGAGTATGAAGAAGTGACGCGGATCTTCGACGATTCGCCCATCGACGCAATCGAAATCAACATCTCGTGTCCAAACGTCAAAGAAGGCGGCGTCGCCTTCGGTAACAGCCCTGAAATGTCGGCACGCGTGGTGGCGGCGTGCCGGCGCGCCACGCACAAACCGCTGATTACCAAACTCTCGCCGAATCAAACCGATATCGGTGAGAACGCGCGTCGCTGCATCGAAGCTGGCACCGACGGCTTCGCGGTCATCAATACCTTGATGGGAATGGCGATCGATATCGAACGCCGCCGGCCTGTGATCGGCAACAATCAGGGCGGACTCTCGGGTCCCGCGATCAAACCGGTGGCATTGCTTAAGGTTTTTCAGGTCTATCAAGTCGCGCGCGCGCATCGCATTCCGATCATCGGTCAAGGTGGAATTCTGACGGCCGATGACGCGGTCGAATTCATGTTGGCGGGCGCCTCCGCGGTTGGAATTGGCACCAGCCTGTTCTACGAACCGCTGGTGTGTCGCGAGATCAACGCAGGCATCATGGCTTATCTGGCGCGACACAATATCGCCCACGTTAGTGACTTAATCGGAAGCCTCGAATTAAACGCGGATTAGTGAAACTCTGAATAAGTCCATCCTGGACTTTTCAGAGTACGGCACCTCCCTGTGCCTTTAGGAAGCTCTGCCTTTTGCAGAGCTTCCTTAGTGGATGGGTTCTAATCTTTTACACGTTTGAGAAACACGCGCATCTCTTTCGCCGCCTGTACGTCGCCCTTGGTTTCGGCAACCTGGATCCCTTGTTGAAACGCGGCGCGAGCCTCGGCGCTGCGCGCCGTGGCCACCATGGCCTTGCCCAGCAATTTCCACGCGGCGGAATACTGCGGATCGAGTTCGACTGCACGGGTTAAGTGCGGTATCGCGCGCGCGGGTTCGGTCGCGAGATAGGCGTTGCCGAGGCTGAAGCGCAACACCGCGGTCTCGGCGCCACTTGCCAGCAGTTGTTCAAGCCGCTCGCTCAAGGTCGAGGCCATCGTGCGGCTCGCTATTCTTTAACCGCTTCTTTGATTTGCCGCGGGTCGATACCCAGACTCCGCAATTTGCGATAGAGGTGCGTGCGTTCGATGCCGACGCGTTCCGCCACTTTGCTGACACTGCCGTCACATTGTTGCAATTGAAATTCGAGATAGCTTTTTTCAAAGCGTTCGCGCGCTTCGCGTAGCGGCAATTCAAATCCGGGTTGCAGATTCTCGGTGTCGACGGGTGCGCGCACACCCAGCGCCGCGCTTATTTCATGGGCTTCCACTTGCTCGGTGTTGCCCAGAATCAACAAGCGTTGGACGAGGTTCTTAAGTTCGCGAACATTGCCGGGCCAGCGATACTCGCGCATCCGGCTTTTTGCCGCGGCTGAGAAATCACGCCGTGGCAGACCTTCCTGCGCGACAAAATACGTGACGTAATGGGTGAGCAATTCGTCGAGGTCCTCCACTCGATCGCGGAGCGCCGGGACTTGCAGCGGCACCACATTTAAATGATAGAAAAGATCGTCGCGAAAGCGGCCGGCGGTGACTTCGAGGGCCAAATTGCGCCGGGTCGCGGCGACAATTCGCACATCGATTGCCACTGCATCTCGTCCGCCCACTCGGAGCATTGAATTCTGCTCCAACGCGCTTAAAAGCCGCGCCTGCGTGCTCAAATCCATATCCGCGATATCTTTTAGGAATAAGGTGCCACCGTTCGCCTGTTCGAGCGAGCCGTAGGTCACGCGTCCGCCATCTTCGACGCCGAATAATTCGTTGTCGGGATTCTCGCGCGCCAATCCCGCCACGCCGACCGCGATGAAGGGGCCGCTGGCCCGCGGACTGTGTTCGTGCAAGAAGCGCGCAACCACTTCCTTCCCGGAACCCGATTCGCCAGATATAAAGACGGCGGTCTTGTGTTGGGCAATGCGGCGGCAGTTCGCGCGTAGCTGTTCCATTGCGCGCCCGCGCCCAATCGGTTGCGCCTGGAGGGACCCGCCGCGTCTTAATCCCACGTTCTCGCGCCGCAGATTGGTCGCTTCGAGGGCCCGCTGGATCGTGAGCAGGAGCTTCGCGATGGACAGTGGCTTCTCGATAAAGTCATAAGCGCCGAGACGGGTCGCTTCGACCGCGGTCTCGACCGTGCCATGGCCCGACATCATGATCACCGGACTATCGAGCGCATTGCTTTCGGACCATTCCTTAAGTAACGTTATCCCGTCGGTATCCGGCATCCAAATATCGAGCAACACTAGATCAGGACGCCGCTTACGCCGTGCTTCGCGAGCTTGCGTCGCATTCTCCGCGACCGTCACTTCGAACCCTTCGTCGTCGAGGATCTCCTTCAGCAACACCCGAATATCCGGTTCGTCGTCGACGACTAAAATCGTTTGCCCACTCATGATGCTTTCCTATCCAGCGTCGGATTCGACTGCGTAGGCGCGTCGTCCAATGGTAAGCGGATGATCGCGCTGGCGCCGGGGCCGCTGTTGTTCTCTAACGTGACCATACCACCATGTTCCTCGATGATCTTCTTCACAATCGCGAGGCCAAGACCAGTGCCGCGAGTTTTATTTGTGACGTAGGGTTCGAAAACCGTATCCAGCATCTCGCTTTTAATGCCTTCGCCGTTATCGGCGATTCGCACTTCCACATGATTACGCGAGGTGGACTGCGATTGTCGGGTGGTGATGGTTATCAGGGCTGGCTCCGCGCTCGTGCTTGCCTCCAAGGCGTTTTTGATGAGGTTGTTGAACACCTGGCGCAGTCGACCCGCATCGACCGAAATTGGCGGCAGCGTTCGATCAAAATCGAGTTCAAAGCACGCCGTGCCGTTCACGCTCTTAAACAGATCCACCACGCCGGCGACCAGGTCGTTGAGATCTATCCGCTCCTGATTAATCATCGGCGGCCGCGCGTAATCTGAAAAAGTGTTGACCATGGTTTTCATGGTATCGACCTGTTGCACGATCGTACTCGTGAGCCGATCCAGCGTGTCGGCATCGGCCGGCGCCATTTTCGTCAGGTATTTCTGACGCAGGCGCTCCGCCGAGAGTTGGATTGGCGTCAACGGATTTTTGATTTCGTGCGCCAGTCGCTGCGCTACTTCGGACCAAGCCGCATCGCGCTGGCCTTTGATCAGCGCCGTAATATCGTCGAACACCACCACATGGCCGGGTTCGTTCTCAGGTCCGAACGATACCGTGGTTCCCCTGCACATCAACATCTTGCGTCCGCCGCGGCTAAAAATCTGAACTTCCTGTTGCCAACGTTGCGATGAACCGAGATGCTGCGTCAAGCCTTCGACAAACGGCCGCAAATGTTCGCGGAATTCACTAAGCTGTGTGAGTTCGATGCCGATGGGCGCCGTTTCTCCCACTTCCAGAATTTGATGACCGCTCGCGTTTAATGTCGTGATCTTGAGTTGATGATCGAGTGCGAGCACGCCTGACGAGAGCTGACTCAGCAGGGTATTTACATATTTATTTTGAGTCTCGATCTCGGAGCGGGCGGCGGCGATGCGGCGGGTCATCGCGTTAAACGAGCTGACCAGGAAACCGATTTCGTCCGCACTCGTCACCGGCAGCGAGGTGGTGTAATCGCCCTGCGCGACGGCTGCGGTACCCGCCGCTAAATCGCTGATCGGCGCGGCCAGCCGCCGCGCGGAATACAAGGCGGCCCAGGCGGCCGTCGCGATACTGGATAACAACACCAAGGTTAGCGTCATCACAAAGCTCAATTGCAGCTTGTCACGCAAATAGACCAATTCGTTGTATTGCGCGAAGGCGCCTTCAACGCTTTCGGCGAGCCGGCTCATGCGCTCGGCCAGCGGAAATAGGGCATGCAGGATGCGTTGTTCGCCGTCAACCGACGCGTTTGGAATATTTACCGCAACGCGAATCAAAAGCTCCGCATTGCGCGAGGGCTCGAGACCGATGTAGCTGCGGCCTTGCCGCAGTTGGAGCAGAATCGGCTCGGACGGCAAATTCGGGACGAAATTCGCCGCCGCGCTGCTCGATTCGAGCAGCCGTCCTTGTTGAGTCAGCAGCGTTAGCTCATCGGCGCCGCTATGCCGGCGCATCAAATCGAGGTCGGCGCCCGGATCGTCCCAGGAATTGGCGACCACCGTGCTGTTTGGATTTCTAAGCGCGTCCAAATTAAGCACCGACGTTGAGTTGTCACCCTGAACCAGTTTTTCGGCCATCTTTTCGGTTTGACTCAACAGTTCCCGCATCCTTAGATCAAGCGCGTTACGGCTTAAATCGAGCGCGTCGTGTAGCGCTTGATCAATGCGCACATCAAACCAACTATCGATGCCCCGGCGTAGGAAGTCGACCGAAAAGCCATAGAGGACCAGCATTGGCAGGACGGACAAAACCACAAAAATGATGAGCATACGGACTGTTAAGCGCGCGCCCGGCTGACGTCGGCGTAGTTGCCCGATGAGTTGGCGGGCATTGATTAGGAGGAGAACGACGAACGCGATCAGCCCCAGGCAATTGGTGATGAGTAGCGTTGAAAAAAGTGTGCCGAAACGTCCTGAGTTTTGGATTGCGGCGCTCATTAGAATTAATGATGCGAGCATCGACAGGCTCAAGAGCGAAACCGCGGTCACGAGCGCGATGCGCGGCTGCTTCATGGCACGAGATCCCAGTTCTGCCAGTCACTGCCGATGTGCCAGCTTGGAGAAATATAGGCGACGGGCCGCAGTGGTGCTGGCAGTGATTCAATGTCCAGTCGCACTCGCATTCGGCCACTGTTTTCACCGTTATTGAGTAGTTCGGCAGCCTTGCCAACGGGGACGTCGTGCAGCTCGCCAAGTTCAGCGAGGGCGTCGTCCAAGGAGGGTGCGACCAGGCGTTTGTTACCGACGATATCCGTGATCACATAACGATTGGCCAGCGCATGACGTTCCAGTTTGTACGTGCGGCGGAGCGCAAGCAGGGTTAAATCCCACAGCCAGCGCCGCCGCTGGCGAATTTCGAATTCGAAGGCGAATACCAGCGGTACGCCACTTTCGACCGCTTCCCGCGCATCCTTGGTTAACCGCATCGTCAAACGCGCGTCGACAAAATAGAAATTATCAATGCGCTTGCCTTCGACCCGCACGATGTCGATGTCATTGGCGGTACTCAGCACTGACCAGCCGCACAGCAGAATCGAGAAAAATAAAATGAAGATCCGGCGCATTATGACGAACTCACCGCTGTGCCGGCCTTCCTTAGTAACGCGTAATAGAAGCCATCCATGGCGTGTTCGCCCGGTAATATTTGGCGTCCAAATTGCGTTCCGATTCCCCATTCCTCACTGATCGAAACACTTTGTGCTGACTGCGAATTCGCGGTCATGAATTGTTCGATTACGCGATCATTTTCCGCCGCGAGCACCGAGCAGGTCGCATATAGCAATTGACCGTCCGGTACCAAGCACGACCACGCCGCCGACAACAAGCTCAATTGCCGGACCTGGAATTCCGAGATATCGCGTGGGCGCCGGTGCATTTTAATATCCGGATGACGGCGGATAACGCCGGTCGCCGAACATGGAGCATCTAACAAAATGCGCTCGTAGTTGCCATGCGCGGGATGGTTCGCGATCTGCGCGGCGTCGCCGACCATGACGGCGCAGCTTAACCGGAGCCGCACGAGGTTCGCCGCGAGTAATTGTTGGCGCTTCGGATCGCAATCGAGCGCGGTGAGTTCAATGTCGGGGGCTTGTTCCAGTAAATGGGTTGCCTTCCCGCCAGGCGCTGCGCACGCATCGAGGACTCGCTGGCCCGGGTGGCAGTCGAGGAGCGGCGCCGCCAGCTGCGCTGCTTCATCTTGAACTGAAAATAACCCAGCCTCGAAACCCGGCAATTCGAACACTGAATGCGGCTTTACTAAATGAATTCCCATCGGCGCGATTAGCGTCGGCGTCGCCGCGATACCAGCACGGCATAACAATTCGAGATATCCCTCGCGACTACCTCGCAGTCGATTAACGCGAAGCGTCAGCGGCGCGTGCTGATTGTTCGCGATCAAGATCGCGGGGTACTGTTGTGGCCAATCCCGCGCGAGATCGGAAATCAACCACGCCGGATGATTCCATTTGATTTCATCGCTCGTAACGCGGGTGAGAGCGTTCGACGTTTGCCGCAACGTCGCGCGCAGTATCCCGTTGACCAAGCCTTTCGCCCATCTACGACCGAGGGCATCACAAGCCGCCACGGATTGATCGACTGCCGCATAAGGGGCGGTGGTCATGTTTAAAAGCTCATTGAGTCCGGCCAGGATTAGCATTTTTAGCGGCGCGTCGCGCGGCTTGATAGCGCGCTTTAGGAGGCCGTCGAGCGTGCTGCAAAGAGCGTAATAGTTGCGCAACACGCCGTATACCGATTCTTGTAAAAACGCGACGTTCGAGTTGGCGGCGCATGATCGCGCCTGTTCGAGGGCGTGGTCCAAGGAATTCCCATTGACAATTATGTCGTGTAATACGTCCGCGACCAGGGCTCTAATCGGCGGGGCTGCGTCCGTCACTGGGCGGGGGCGGGCTGCCGGTATCCATTAATAAAATCGCGCACGGCCATAACGCGCTTCCCGGCGGGCTGCAATTCTAGTAGACGTAATATGCCATCCGTAGTTGCGATATCGATTCCGTCTTTGGTCCATGCCAAGATTGTTCCCGGCGGTTTTAACGTTAACGCTTGCATCGCAATTGCCGTGCGAATATTTACCGGCAGGCCGACCACTTCGGTAACCGCCAGCGGCTCGGGGTTTAGCGCGCGAATTTTGCGTTCCAGGACGAGCGCCGATTCGCGCCAATCGAGCGCTCGATCACTACTTGTTAGTTTGGCAGCGTAGGTCACACCCACTGCCGCTTGGGGTGCCGCCGAAGCAAGTGCTTTATCGAGCTCGGCGAGCACTTCGCACAGTGTGCGGGCGCCGAGCTCGGCCAGCTTGGAGCTCAAACTTCCCGCGGTATCGGATTCCGCGATCGGGCAGGTCGCGGTACCCAGAACGGGGCCCGCGTCCAAGGCTGGAATGACTTGCATGATGGTGACGCCGCTCTCATGGTCACCGGCCATGATGGCGCGTTGAATCGGCGCGGCGCCGCGCCAACGCGGTAACACCGAGGCATGGACATTGAGCGTGCCGTAGCGCGAAACGGCTAAGGTGGAAGCGGGGAGAATGAGTCCGTAAGCGGCGACGATAAACAGATCCGGCGCATAGCGCGCAAACCGCGCGACTACCCTTTCGTCGCGCCAATCGAGCGGTTGTTCGAGGGTTAGATTGTGTGCGACAGCAGTAGCCTTGACTTCGCCTACGCGCAATTTCTGGCCACGCCCGGCGGTTCGATCGGGTTGGGTGTAAACCGCAACCACATCGACCGAATCGTGATTAGTCAGCATCAATAAGGTTGGAACCGCGAACGCCGGAGTGCCGGCGAACACCACTTTCAGCGGGCTAGTCGATGTGGTGTTCGTCAAGTTGACTAACTAGCGGCTGGAGCGCGATGCATGAGTCCGCATTTAGCCGACAGAGCGCTGGTTCTTGCGGAATTTCTTGTTGATTCGTGTGCGCTTTAGCGCTGATAGCCGGTCAACAAACAGCTTTCCATCAAGATGATCGATTTCATGTTGGATACAGGCAGCCAATAAACCTTCGGCGACGCACTCGAATGCGACGCCGTCAGCTCCTAGTGCCGTGACTCGAACCCAATTAGCGCGCGTGACCGTCTCGAAAATATCAGGAACCGAAAGACATCCTTCTTCCATCGAGTCCGAACCGCGAATTTCAACGATTTCAGGATTGATCAGGCACACCGGCTGATTACGTTCCTCGGAAACATCAATCACGACGATGCGCTGGTGAACATCGACCTGGGTTGCCGCCAGACCAATGCCGGGTGCTCGATACATGGTTTCAAACATAGCGTCGACCAACGCACCGATCTCCACATCCACGTGCGCGACGGGCTTGGCCACGGTACGCAATCGGGGATCTGGAAAATGCAGAATCTCGAGGACGGCCATAACCACGTGAGATGCCAAGAACGGGGCCACAGGATAGAGGCAAGGTCGTGGCTTATCAAACGGTTAGGCCGCCCAACGTGATCGCGCAACGAGGCTGTCGAAATTTTCGGAGGTTCTGCTAAACTACATTAAAGGGACAATCTAAGAGCATTGATATGATTGGAAAATTAGTTCTGGTGATTTTCACGATGATGGGCCTTGCTTCGAATGCGGGCGCCGAGCAGATTGTCCTTAATCCGCAGCACCCCCAAAACTACGTGGTGGTTAAAGGAGACACGCTGTGGGACATCGCTGGGCGATTCCTGCGTTATCCATGGCAATGGCCTGAGATTTGGTCCGCAAATCAGCAGATTGCGAATCCGAACCTGATCTATCCAGGCGATGAGCTGTACCTGACCTACAAAGACGGCCGCCCGCTACTGGGACTGACGCGAGGCCGTAATCTCAAACTCTCACCTACCGTCCGCGAGCATGTTCATAATGAGGCCATTCCGCCGATTCCATTGGACGCAATTCATCAATTTTTGAGTCGGCCGCGCGTAGTGACCGAACACGATATCGACCAGGCGGCTTACGTGATTGGCAGTCAGGATCAACATCTCGTAAACGGCGTCGGTGGACGGATTTATGTCCGTGGCTTGCCGGATGGGTCTCGTACCGCATACTCGGTGTTTCGGACGGGCGCCGAATATCGTGATCCTGATACGCATGCGTTGCTGGGCTACGAAGCACTCCATGTCGCTGACGCAGTCATGCATAAATTTGGCGATCCAGCCACGGCCGAGATCACTTGGTCAAATCGCGAAGTCCGTAACGGTGATCGGCTGCTGCCGCAGGAGGCGGACGAATATCCAGAATTTATTCCACACGCTCCCGCGGCGGCGGTCGATGGCCGTATTATTTCGGTGATCGACGGCGTTTCTCAGATTGGGCAGCACAATGTGGTGGTGATCAATAAGGGCCGCGCCGATGGCTTGGCGCCGGGACACGTGCTCGCCATTTTCCAAGCTGGTACGGTCGTGAAAGACCGCTTGGGCACCGCCAAGGCGGCCAAGCAGCGAGTGGAAGATCTACGTCGCGCCGAATTGGAAAATCCGTCTGGCATCGGGCGATTTTTTGATCATGTCGCGAATAATGTTCGCGATGCCAAACACTCGGTTGATGCAGCACTCGGCGAATCCATTGGTGGCGCGCCGATGACCGTGGAGCTGCCCGAGGAACGGGCTGGCGAATTGTTGATTTTCAGGACCTTCGACAGCGTTAGCTACGGCTTAGTAGTGGACACGCAGCGCGCCATCCACGTTAAAGACAAAGTTCGAAATCCCTAGCCGGGGAAGTGCGCTGGTTGCCTGGCAACGCTTGGCGCACTATGAAAATGGGTGTCGCCGCCGCTAGAATGCCAGGCGATGGACAAAGGACTGGACATCGAATGGAGACGCTGCTGCCTAGCGCTGCATAAAGCGCTGAGTGCGCGCCCTGACCGGCTCCGTGAGCTGATATGCGACTTGCACCGGCGCGCAATCGCGGGTGCAACTGCGAACGAACTGCGGCGCCACACAGAAGGTATGGCGCGGCGGAATTCGGTTGCTGCAGATTGGAAAGCGGCGGAATCGGCGCTCCATTGGCTTGCCCCCGGTCGCGAACTCTTACTGATTACCGATCAGAGTTATCCTCCCGCGCTACGCGAGATTTCGGCCGCGCCGCCGCTTTTGTTCGTCGCTGGAGATCCGTCGATCCTGGGACGCCCACAGTTGGCCTTGGTCGGCAGCCGCAAGGCTACCGCGTCCGGTCTCGAAACGGCCACTTGGTTGGCAAACGGACTCGCGCTCCAAGGCTTTAGCATTACGAGTGGTCTCGCCCACGGCATTGACACTGCGGCGCACCGAGGTGCGCTTAGCGCCAGCGGTACCACTATTGCCGTCCTCGCGACCGGGATCGATCGCATTTATCCGCAACAAAATAGGGATTTGGCGGAGAAAATTTCGAATTCGGGGGCGTTGGTATCGGAGTTTTCGCTCGGCGCCGCGCCAGTTGCGTTTCATTTTCCGCGACGTAATCGAGTGATCAGCGGCCTCACCCTTGGCACGGTCGTGGTGGAGGCCACGCTTAAGAGTGGTTCGCTCATCACCGCGCGCTATGCATTGGAGCAGGGTCGTGAGGTGTTCGCCGTTCCTAGCTCCATTAGGAACAGTCAAGCCGAAGGCTGCCACGCGCTGCTAAAACAAGGCGCGTGCCTCGTCACGAGTCCCGCGGATATTCTTGAAGGACTCCCGGCGCACCTCGTACCGTCCCAAACTAAACGCATGAGCGATACACGTCGAAGGCCCGAACCTGCCGCCAATGGCGTCGACGACTCGGACGCGGTGCGGGTGATTTCGAGCTTGGGGTTCGAACCGACCAGTATCGATCATCTCGTCGTGAGCACCGGATTGACGATCCATTCGCTTTCATCCATCCTGCTCCGCCTTGAGCTAGCGGGATATGTGCGCTCATTGCCGGGTGGTTATTTCGAGCGCGCAGATGATCCAACCCACCCTCGTTAGGATACGCAGCCAGGAAGTCCGAAGAACTGCTTCAAGCACCGGCCACGACTCGCGAGCGGAAATTGCAGCGATGGTTCGACGACGGTTCGAGCTTGTTCATAACCACATTCGCCGCCGGTTAATCAGACTAAATACAGGTTCGTACGTTCCGAATGACTAAAAATCTCTTGATCGTTGAGTCGCCGGCGAAAGCCACTACGATTAAAAAATATCTCGGGGATGATTTTGAAGTACTCGCTTCTTACGGACATGTGCGCGATCTGCGGCCGAAAGAAGGTGCCGTAGAACCAGATGCCGATTTTTCGATGCGCTACGAGGTCATCGAAAAAAACAGCAAACACGTCGATGCGATAACCAAAGCCGCGAAGAAGGCCACGCAAATTTTCCTGGCAACCGACTTGGATCGCGAGGGCGAAGCGATCTCTTGGCACCTTGCCGAGCTGCTCAAGGAGCGCAATGTTCTCGACGGGAAAATAATCAAACGTGTTGTTTTCCACGAGATTACGGCGCGCGCAATTCAAGAGGCGGTAGCTAATCCGCGAACGATTTCAATGGATCTGGTTAATGCGCAGCAAGCGCGTCGCGCGCTTGACTATCTCGTGGGCTTTAATCTCTCGCCTTTACTTTGGAAAAAGATCAAGCGTGGCCTGTCGGCCGGCCGAGTCCAAAGTCCAGCCTTGCGCATGATTTGCGAGCGCGAGATCGAAATCGAAAAATTCCAAGCTCGCGAATATTGGACGATTGAAGCCGATCTCGGCGCCGAGGCAAGCAAATTTGTCGCTAAACTTGCTGCGCACAATGGCGTCAAACTTACGCAGTTTACGATCGAAAATGAAACAACGGCCTTTGCAGTTCGGGACGAATTACTGCGCGCGGGTCAGGGTGCGCTGGTGGTATCGAACATCGAGCGCAAGCAGCGCAAGCGAAGTCCCGCACCGCCGTTCATTACGTCGACCCTGCAGCAGGAAGCAGTACGTAAGCTTGGGTTCACTGCGCAACGCGCAATGCGCGTGGCACAGCAATTATATGAAGGCGTTGATGTCGGCGGCGGGTCGGAAGGTCTCATTACCTACATGCGAACGGATTCGTTGACGCTTGCAGCCGAAGCACTGGACGAAATCCGCGGCTATATCAATGAGCGTTATGGCGCTGACAATCTTCCCGCCCGTGCCAACCTGTACAAGACAAATTCGAAGAATGCCCAAGAGGCACACGAAGCCATCCGACCAACGTCGGTGCGACGGGCGCCGAGCGATCTGAAAGCATACTTATCTTCTGATCAACTGAAACTCTACGACCTGATTTGGAAACGAACAGTGGCGTCGCAAATGCTGCCCGCCACGCTGGATTTAGTAGGAGTGGACCTTAAGTGTGGAGATAAGGCTGTGTTCCGTGCGAACGGCACCACCGTGTCATTCGCGGGCTTCATGACGGTTTATTCGGAAGGTCGTGACGACCAAGAAGACGAAGAAGGCGCGTTGCCGCCGTTGACGGAAAATCAACGCGTGCCGTTGGCGGGCATTCGGGCCGAACAACATTTCACCGAGCCGCCGCCGCGCTACTCGGAAGCCTCGTTGGTGAAGTCGCTCGAAGAATATGGCATTGGGCGGCCGTCGACCTATGCCGCGATTATCTCCACTTTGCAGCAGCGTGAATATGTCGAGCTCGACAAAAAGCGCTTTAGGCCGACTGATATCGGGCGGGTTGTCAGCCTGTTCCTGACCAATCATTTTCAGACCTATGTCGATTATGACTTTACCGCCAATCTTGAGGACGAATTGGACGCGGTGTCGCGCGGTGAGCGCGAATGGATTCCAGTATTAAGGGAGTTTTGGGATCCCTTCCATGCGATGGTGGAAGACAAAGAACGAACCGTCACCCGCAAAGAAGCGACCCAAGCGCGCCTCTTAGGGGACGAGCCGAATACGGGTAAGCCGGTTTCGGTACGCATGGGACGGTTCGGTCCGTATGTGCTAATCGGCAATCCCGAAGACGAAGAAAAGCCGCGCTTTTTCGGGCTCCGACAAGGTCAGCGCATCGACACCATTACGCTCTCAGAAGCACTTGAACTGACCAAACTGCCACGCACGCTCGGCACCACCGAGACCGGAGAGCCGGTGGTAATCGGGATCGGGCGCTTCGGACCGTATGTCCGCTATGGTGAAAAGTTTGTCTCCCTAACCAAGGAAGATGATCCCTACCTCATTCCGCTCGAGCGCGCTCTGATCCTGATTGCGGACAAGCTAAACGCCGATAAGTCGCGTGAAATCAAACTGTTTCCGGATTCCGAGGTAAAAATTCTGAACGGCCGCTACGGTCCGTACCTCACCGATGGGGCACGGAACGCGCGTTTGCCAAAGGACGCCGACCCAGCGGCATTGACGCTTGAAGCGGCAGTTGCCTTGTTAGCCGAAGGCAAGGCGCGCCGTGTGCCCCCGGTGCGCAAGAAGGCGTTCGTGAAGGCGGCGCCCAAGAAGACCACCGCTAAGAAAGTGCCCATTAAAAAGGCGGGCGCTAAGAAAGCGCAGACAAAATAATTCAACCGACTGATATTGCTAAAAATAAGCTCTCGATTCGATCGATCGAATCGAGCTTGCCGGCAATCACGAATAAGTCCGGTGATTGGCAGTCGTGGTCGCGTGACGCCTCTAGAATGCGTCACCAATCGATTCCCCATGCGGTGACCACGGCCTTCATAGCGGTTGCGGTTGTGCGAGCATATGGCCTTCAAGCCTTCATAACTCGTTGACACTTCGCGCTTAAATTACGACAATTTCCTGCTACCGTTTTGGAGGGGTACCCAAGCGGTCAACGGGAGCAGACTGTAAATCTGCCGGCTCTGCCTTCGTAGGTTCGAATCCTACCCCCTCCACCACGATGCGGTGCGTGGGTCCAAAACGAATGGCGCTGCCGGCGGGTGTAGTTCAATGGTAGAACCTCAGCCTTCCAAGCTGATGGTGTGGGTTCGATTCCCATCACCCGCTCCATTGGTACTCGAACTCAATGACGCGCGTTGATTGCATTGTTGATTGAGCGGAATCGAAGCGTGAATAGGCTTGATCGATACGCGCCGAAGTTACAGCAGACCGTTTGCTCGCAGCCCATATAGCTCAGTCGGTAGAGCACTTCCTTGGTAAGGAAGAGGTCATCGGTTCGATTCCGATTATGGGCTCCAAAATAGTTTTGTAATGAATTGCAATTGTCGACGTCTCTAGCAACGTAAGGGGTCTTGCCATGTCGAAGGAGAAATTTGAGCGTACGAAGCCGCACGTCAACGTGGGGACGATAGGCCATGTAGATCATGGGAAGACGACGTTGACGGCGGCGTTGACGGTGGTGACGGCGGCGAAGTTTGGGGGGGAAGCGAAGGCG
>JACPPA010000026.1 GCA_016191285.1 Gammaproteobacteria bacterium | reverse complement strand
CCGACACCATCACGTTATTGCTATGCAAATCAATTCCACAATACAGTGTCATCGCTCGTCTCCTTTGCTTGGTGGTTCACGAAATCTTTCAACTTCGCATCTACCACCAATCTTGGGAGACGGCTAATGATTATCAGAGTTGCTGATCGTAAGCTTGGCTATTACTACACACCGACCCTCAATAATCGTCTGAAGGAAATTCGTCTTGGGAGTGTCATGGGCACCGTTGATGCGAGCTTCATCTTTGACCACGAAGGGCGCTTGACGAGTCAGAGCGGCAGTACGGGGCGCACTCTCCCCTGGGATGCGAAGAGTCGGTTGCAAACCTTAACCCAAGGCGGCGCAACCGAAACGTATCGCTACGATGTGCAAGACCATCGCAAGCGGAACACCGATCAGCCGCCTGAAATACACCGGACGGGAGTACGACGGTACGGGTCTCTACCAATGAGGTCGATAACCAGCCACTCGCAAGTAATCATGGCCCGTCCGTATGACCCTGAGCCGTAGGTGATCAACGATGCGGTTCAAATGTATCCTTCTCGCCCAGTTGCCCTAGCACCTTGCACCTCAATCCTTGAGGCTGCGCTATCGATCTCGCGGAGTTCATCGGGCGTTAGTTCGACTGCGGCTGCGCCCAGATTCTCGTCCAAGCGATGCATTTTTCGCGTACCAGGGATTGGCACGATCCACGGCTTCTGCGCTAGCAGCCAGGCGAGCGCGATCTGGGCGGGCGTCGCATTCTTCCGGGCAGCTACGGTGCCGAGCAGATCTACGATTGGCTGATTGGCTTTCATCGCTTCAGGGGTGAAACGAGGGAACCTACTGCGGACGTCGGAGCTCGCGAAAGTCATCCCGACTTCAACCTGCCCGGTGAGAAAGCCCTGTCCCAGAGGGCTCCACGGAACGAAGCCGATCCCCAGTTCTTCGCAGGTCGGCAGCACGTCGGCTTCCGGATCTCGAGCCCAAAGAGAATACTCGCTCTGAAGGGCAGCGACCGGCTGAACAGCGTGTGCACGGCGCATCGTGTGTGCACCGGCTTCGGACAATCCGAAATACTCGACCTTGCCTTCCGCAATCAGGCCCTTTACCGCGCCGGCCACGTCTTCGATGGGCACATTCGGGTCGACGCGATGTTGGTAGAGCAGGTCGATGCGGTCGGTCCGGAGGCGCTTGAGCGATGCCTCAACGACCAGCCTGATGTGCTCTGGGCGGCTGTCAAAGCCTCGCCGCTCAAGCGTCCGCGGATCGATATCGAAACCGAACTTAGTTGCGATGACTACCTGGTCACGCACGGGGGCGAGCGCTTCTCCGACCAGATCTTCATTAGTGAACGGACCATAAGCCTCGGCGGTATCGAAGAAGGTGACACCACGCTCCACGGCAGATCGAATGAGTGTAATCATTTCCTGCCTGTTTCCCGCCGGGCCATAGTTCGCGCTCAGTCCCATGCAACCAAGCCCCAAGGCGGAAACTTCCAAGCCGCAAGTCCCAAGTTTACGCTTCGGCATTGTCTCTTCTCCTGGTTAGGCGACGACCCGGCCCATCGGCGGGCTCGCGGGATTGATCTCAGGTGGATTAGGTCGTCGGCGCCGACGGTCAGACGCTGAGCGTCACAACCCAACCGCGCGCCGACTCGAGCATAGCCCGGCAGGGACCAATATTAGGGGCTGTGTCGCTCAGCGATTAGACGATAAAATCCGCATGCGCTTATCTTTGGATTTCATGAATGCGGCGCGACGAACTCGGAGATCTAACAGTCTTTCTCGCTGTAGCCGAAGCGCGCAGCTTCACACGCGCTGCAGCCAAGCTTGGGACGTCCCAGTCGTCGGTTAGCTATACCGTCCGGCGCCTGGAGACACGTCTGGGGCTGCGGCTTCTGACGCGTAGCACGCGCAGCGTTACGCCCACTGAAGCGGGCGAGCGGCTCATCCAGACCCTGCGCCCGGCGCTCGATGAGATCGACGCCAAGCTCGCGGCGCTCATCGAACTGCGGGAGAAACCCGCAGGCACGATTCGGATCACGGCCAGTCCGCACCCCGCCGAGACGATCCTCTGGCCTGCCCTGGCGCGGTTGTTGCCGCACTATCCTGATGTCAAGGTGGAAGTTTCGCTCGACGCGACGCTTGCTGACATCGTCGCCGGTCGCTACGACGCGGGCGTTCGCCTTGGCGAGCAAGTGGCTAAAGACATGGTCGCGATCCGTATCGGGCCGGACATGTGCATGGCCGTGGTGGGCGCCCCGTCTTATTTTGCCGCTCGCCCGCCGCCCGAGACGCCGCGCGATCTCACCCATCACGCGTGCATCAACCTGCGTCTGCCGACCTTGGGCGGGCTCTGTGTTTGGGAATTTGAAAAGGAGGGCCGCGAGCTGAACGTGCGCGTCGACGGCCAGCTGGTATTTAACGAGATGAACATGATCCTAAAGGCCGCGACTGCGGGGTTCGGCTTGGCATACGTATTGGAGGGCAAGGTGACAACCATGATTGCCGAGGGCCAGCTAGTGCGCGTGCTCGCCGACTGGTGCCCGCCATTCTCGGGCTACCACCTCTACTATCCGAGCCGGCGCCAGCTGGCGCCGGCGTTCGACTTACTCAAAGAGGCGTTGCGCTATCGGGGTCTTGCTTGAGCGCAGCACCGACTTCCCAGCACGAGCTTGGAAGTCTCGGCCACTGGTTATATCTAGGACGTATGTGCGGTGACCACAAGAACGTATGTAGGGCGCGATGACCTGGCTTGGTCGATGGGCCGTAGTGGCTCGGATGCCACGCGGGTGCTGGGCGATCGTCGTCAGCGAGCACACGAACATCACGATAACGTTGATCGAGCACGATACCAGGGGAGTTCCACTCGCGATTCGTGGCTTCATACAAGCGTTCGCCATAATCGCGTCGCCGATCCTCGGCCTCGATCCCGACCGCCGACATTTCGTCCCAGGTCATCGCACTCAGAATCTGCGCGGCCGCATCGTGAAATTGAAGAACACCGAGTTCAACGCGCAGGGAATCGAGATGAATCAGCGCTATGAGTCCTCGGCCATCCTGCCCGAACCGAACGCGGCGCCCGAAAAGTGGAAGCGTGACCGCGACCTAAAAGATTTTTTACCGCTGCTCGAAAACATAATTTTTCAACAGAATAGGTCGACTCACGTCAGTCGCTGCAATGGCGCGCAAATAAACAGATAAAGTTAAATCGCGACACTTTGTCCCGCCGATGTGGGCTGACAGATGAAGATCGGAATGTCACGCGGTGAACGCCGTTGATAAAGATCGAAATCGCGGTAGTGTTGACAGCACAGAGGCCAAAGCTTGGCCTTCTCCGCCGCGCTGGCGAGTCGTGCCTTGAGCGTTACGCGGTGGTCGCGCACCGTGACTTCGATATCGGGATGTACTATCAGATTGTTGTACCAGACCGGATTCTTCGGCCCGCCTGCGAATGAGGCGACCAGAATAACGCCGTCTTCATAGGGTACATGGATAAGTGGGAATTCCCTCACGGTGCCGGATTTAGCCCCGGTCATTTTGACAATACAGATATTGCCACCGCCAATTCGATTGAATACCCGACCGCCCGACCATTTGTAGATCTGCACGTTGAGTTGCGTGAACCATCGCAAGAGCGGCTTAACGAGTCGCAATTGGGATTCCGTAATCGGTCGTGGCTTTTGCATCGAAGAAAAACCCAGTTGAAATGGCTCGGTTGAATTTGTCCCTCTTGAATAGGCTAGCGGGCGGATCGCGACAATACCAGCGGTAATGCAGCGCGGCAGATACTCATATGTTCGTTTATTGCGTGGCGATCTTAAATGCTGACTGTCCTCCAATCATCTCGTCATTTGTCTAGAGCGTTCCATGAACGACCTTCCCGTCGAGCAAGGTAGCGTTCACGCGTAGACTTTTAATCGCTATCTCGGCAACGCTCAGCGGATCGCCATCCAGTACGATTAAATCCGCCCGCTTACCGACCTCGATCGATCCCAGTTCGTGCTCCATCTTGAGCGCCCACGCGCCGTTGCGGGTGAAACAGCGGATTGCTTCCTCACGCGAGATCCGCTGGTGCGGGCCGACGACCAAGCCGGTCTTCCCGGCGCGCCGCGCCACCGACTGCCACAAGGTAAAGAGCGCTTCGCGCGGTCCCCAATCGGTGCTTTGTGCAATCGGCACGCCGCCGTCTAGCCAGTCCCGCAGCGGGATCGCGCGCTCGGCATAGGCCGCACCCAAGCGTTGATTATAAACTTCTTCGCCTTTACCCCAGATAAAATTCGTGCTGGTCGTCGGCGCCACTCCAAGCCGCGCGCATTCCGCAATCTGTTCTCGGGTTGGAAACTCGCAATGCTCCAACACATAACGCTGGTCGCGAATCGGGGTCTGTGCATCAATCTCGGCGAACGCCTTAAGCGCGATGCCGATTGATCCGCGGCCAGCGGCTTCGGCATGAATGCGAAAATTCAGGCTCGCCGCGAGCCGCAGGATCGCGCGGTAATGATCCCAGGGCACCAGCGTGCCAGGATGAACAGTGTCGCCAAATGGGCCTCGATAGGGTTGATCGTTGCACGCTGCGCCATGCCAGTACGGACCGTCGAGCCCGATACTGCAGCCGACAACCTTGAGCTGCGCGCTGCCGAAGCCGCCATTCGCGGCAAAGCGAAGCGTCTTTAAATAACGCTCGATTTCTGCAAGCGATTGCCGGCCGTCGATTTCAAAGGTGTAGAAAACGCGAACCGGCAATCGATCCTGTGCCTGTAATTCGGCGTAGGCGCGAAGCTCTTCGGGCTCGGTGAGATGCGCTTCTAGTAAAGTGGTCGTGCCATGCGCCGCGAATTGCGGCGCGAGCAGGGCGATGCCGTTGCGGATGTCGTCGTACGTGGTCTTCGGCGCAACCTGCTCAATCAGCTGATACAGCGGATCGGCGTTATAGAGCGGCTGCAGCGCGCCCTCAAGGATGCCAGATAGCTCACCCCGGGCATCGAGTATTACGCGTGAATAGGGCGATACCGATGTCGCGGACGTGATCCCTGCTGCTTTAAGCGCCGCTGTATTCAGCACCGCGAAATTCGGCACTCGATTAGTCGGCGCTTGCAGGTAGACCGGATTCGATGGCGCAATCGCATCAAGCTCCGCACAACTCGGCACGGCGCCCGCCGCACGCAGTTCATCGGCATTCAAAAAATACGGCGGATCGCCGATCGGCATCGCGACGATCCAGTCGCCCGGTGACGCATGCTTAACGCGAGCGCTTAATCGATCGAGAATGGTTTCTTTCGAGTCGGCGCCTTTCAACTGCACTTTCAATTCATCGAGGCCAAACAGCCCGAGATGGCCGTGCGTGTCGATAAAGCCGGGTAAAACACTGCGCCCCTGCAAATTTACGGACCGCACGCCGGGGCCCAGCCGCTGCCGCAGATCATCGCCGCGACCCACGGCGACCACGCGCTCATCTTCAATCACCAGCGCGTCGGCGATCGAGAACTCCGCATCGACCGTAATCACCTTGCCACCGTAGAAATAAGTCGTCTCGCCCACGTCGACCTCCTACCTCGTTATCAACGAACACAAATGGGCGGTAGCCGCCACTGCCATGGTTGCGCGGTCTCGAGTTGCGCCGCGAGGCGCAGCAACATCGCCTCATTGCCATAGGGACCGACAAAGTGCGCGCCGATCGGCAGTCCGGCCGAAGTCCAATATAGCGGCACCGACATTGCCGGCTGACCGGTTGCATTGAACACGGCACAGACATGGCCCAGTGAAAAGAGATGACTCGCCGCGAACTGGTAGGCGTCGATTCCGGGTTCGTTCTGATTCATCACGCCTAACCGCGCGGGCGGTCGACTCACTGTCGGTGTTAACAGCACGTCGAAGGCGGTGAACCAACGCGCGATATCACGCGATAGCGTGTTGAAGAACAGCGCCGCGCCGACTAGCTCGCTCGCTGCCAGGCTGCGTCCGTATTGGACTACGGACCAAGTCGCCGTTTCCAGATTATCCAGTCCAGGAGTGCGCCCGAGCTGTGCCGCGGTACCATCGACGATCGGCTGTAACCATGCGCTGAACGTCGTACACCAGGCACGCGCGAAGGCCACTCGATCGATCTCAAAGTGGGTCTCGGTGACCTCATGCCCGAGCTGCTCACACAGGCGAGCCGCGTGCCGGAGCGCCGCCACACAGTCGGGATCGACCGCGATATCGTGCGAGAAACTCGCGCAGAATGCGATCCGTAGTCGCCCCGGCGGTGCGCCAACTTCGGCGAGAAATGATCGCGATGGCGGCGGCGCGAAATAAGTGGCACCGAGATCGGCCCCGGCCATCACGTCGAGCAAGGCCGCGCAGTCGCGCACGCTGCGCGTCAGTCCAAGCGCACACGGCAGGCCGCCGAAGGCACTGTCCGGCAGATCAGGTCCCAGCGGCACGCGGCCGCGCGTGGGCTTGAGACCAAAGGTCGCGGTATGCGATGCCGGTAAGCGGATCGAGCCACCGCCATCGTCGCCATACGCGATCGGCACCATGCGTGCGGCTACCGCCACGGCCGAGCCACCGCTCGATCCGCTCGGACTTCGTGTCGCGTCCCATGGGTTGCGGGTCGGGGCGCCATAGGCAATGGCTTCAGTGGCGGCATTAAATCCAAATTCGGGACACGCGGTTTTCGCGACCGTAACGAAACCGGCGCGCCGCAGCCTTGCCATTATTTCGTTATCCCGCGACGGCACGAGCCCTTCGAATAGTCGCGACCCAAAGCGCGTCGGCACCCCTGCGTACTGGCAGACGAAATCTTTCAACATTAACGGCACGCCGGTGAACGGACCCTCCGGTAAACTCGCGTGCAAGCTGGCGGTTGCTGCATCGCGCATATCATAGACCACCGCGCGTAATGCCGGATCAACAGCGGCCATCGCCGCTTGCGCCGTGGCCACGAGTTCAGCCGGCGTCACCGCCTTGCGGCGTACCAGCTCGGCGAGTCCCAAGCCGTCATATTCGGCATATTCGCTGAGTTGCATCATCGAAGGCGCATCCGTTTCGACAATAAACTGATTATCAAATCACGACCGTAATGTATAGTGCGGAAAAGGCGACTGCACCCCCGACTGGCCAAGTGCCGCGCACTTGATCAGGTGTGCGCATGCGCACGCACAAACCACGACCGAGGGCCAGCATGACGAGTGGAGTGATTGCCGGCAAAGCCACCCCGCGGGGCAAGTACCCGCACGTCAAACGCGCCGGCGATTTTATCTTTGTCTCCGGGACCAGTGCACGTCAGGCCGATAACACAATCCGTGGCGCCGAGGTCGATGTGCTCGGCACCACGCGGCTCGATATTCGAGAGCAAACCCGCGGCGTACTCGACAACCTCCGCGACATCCTCGCCGCCGTCGGCGCTACCTTGCGTGATGTCGTGGAGGTGACCGTCTATCTCGTCGACATGAACGACTTCGGCGGTTATAACGAAGTTTACGGTGAGTATTTCGACTACGACGGCCCTACCCGCACGACGGTCGCGGTGCATCAGCTGCCGCATCCGCATCTGCGGATCGAGATCCGCTGTGTCGCCTATAAACCGCAATCCAAGTGAGGCACGCGCCCATGGCCCAAGGCAAAATCATTGCTGGATTCCTAGCCCCTCACCCGCCACACCTTGTGTACGGCGAGAATCCACCGCAGAACGAGCCGCGCTCGCGCGGCGGTTGGGAGCAATTGCGCTGGGCCTATGAACGGGCGCGCGTCAGTCTCGAACGTTTGAAGCCGGATGTGCTACTGGTCCATTCGCCGCATTGGGTCACGCAGCTTGGTCACCACTTTCTCGGCGTGCCACGGCTCAGTGGTAAATCCGTCGACCCGATTTTTCCGAATCTCTTCCGCTATAACTTTGCCCTTGATATCGATGTTGAACTGGCCGAAGCCTGTTGTACGGAAGCGCGTGCCCGCGGCCTGGTGGCGAAGATGATGCGTAACCCTAATTTTCGCGTGGATTACGGCACGATTACGACCTTGCACATGATTCGTCCGCAATGGGATATTCCGGTAGTCGGCATTTCGGCCAACAACTCGCCGTACTATTTGAATATGGAGCAAGGGCTCGAGGAGATGGCGATCTTGGGCGCGGCAACCCGGGCGGCGATCGAAAAAACCGGGCGGCGCGCGGTGCTCCTCGCCTCGAACACGTTGTGCCATTGGCATTTCCACGAAGAGCCCGAGATCCCGGAAGACATGTCGCGCGAACATCCGGAGAATTACGCGGGTTACCTATGGGATATGCGCATCATCGAACTGCTGCGCCAAGGCAAAACCAAAGAGGTATTTCACCTCCTCCCCCAATTCATTCAGGAAGCCTTTGCCGAAGTTAAATCCGGCGCTTTTACCTGGATGTTCGCCGCCATGGGTTATCCCGAGATCCCAGGCGAACTGCACGGCTACGGCACCGTCATCGGTACCGGCAATGCAGTGATGGAGTGGGACCTGACGCGGGCCGCCGCTTAACCTCATGCCACTCGTCGCCGCCTATCTCGTACCCGGTTCGCCGCTACCCTATTTGCGGCGTGATGTCGCGCCGTGGGCGCCGTTGGTTGCCGCGCATGCCAAGGCAGCGCAGACTTTAGCCGCGGCGGCACCCGAGGTGCTCTTGGTGTACTCCACGCAATGGATCGCAGTGCTCGATCAACTGTGGCAAACGCGACCGCGGAGCCACGGTCTACATGTCGATGAAAACTGGTACGAGTTCGGCGACTTGCCGTTCGACATTCGGATCGATACCGCCGTCGCGGCGGCTTGTATCGCAGGCAGCGCGGCCTGCGGCGTGCGCGCCAAAGGTGTCGATTACGATGGATTCCCGATCGATACGGGGACCATCGTCGCCAATGGTTTTTTGAATTCGGACAGTCGCGCGAGTCTAGTGATTGCCGCCAATAATGTTTACCACGACTGGCGTAAAACGGAGCAACTCGCGGCACTCGCGGCGTCTAGCGCCGAGCAACTCGGCCGGCGCTACGCAGTGATCGGGATCGGCGGCTTATCCGGCACTATTTTTCGTGAAGACATTGCGCTAGAGCGCGACCATATCGCACGCACCGAGGACGATGAACTTAACCGCCGTTTGCTCGATCGCCTGGCCTGGGCCAGCGCGGATGAGATCCGCACCTTCGGTGCTGACTATGCGGCCAAGGCGCGCGCCGACATGGGCATGAAGCATCTCGCCTGGATCCTCGGCGCGCTGGGCGAGCGGTATCACGGTGCGACGACGCTCGGCTATGGACCGACTTATGGGAGCGGCGCGGCGGTCGTGGAATTTAAGGTGTGATTCAATATGTATAAACGTGTTGTGTTGGCTTATGACGGTTCGGAATCCGGTCAAAAGGCGTTGCTAGACGGCTTCGACATCGCGCGGTGGAGTCATGGCGAGTTGTTCCTCATCGCCATCATACCGCAGCTTGCCACGGCGATTTTCGGCATGGAAGGTGGCCTTTATCAGAGCGCCAGCGACGAGCAAAGCTCGCAGCAACACCTCGCGGTGCTTAAAGATGGCCTGCGCCAGATAAGCGGTCTGGGCGTCATCGCAAAAGGCGAGGTGTTGACTGGGGAATCGGTCGAAGAAATAACCCGGTATGCGCGCAAGATCGACGCCGATTTGATCGTCGTCAGCCATAAGCATCGGGACGGGTGGGCGGCCCGCTGGTGGAGTGGCTCGAAGTCGCCCGCCTTGATCGAGCATGCGCACTGCAGCGTGCTCGTGGTCATTACTCAATGAACCCGTGTTTCTGACCCTATCCTCGAGGTATCGCCATGTCCTACGTTCGAGCAAAACAGTCGTTCAAAGATGCCCAGCGCGCGATCAAATCGAACCACGATATCGCGCTACTAGGGATCGTCGAAGGCCTACTCCATTTGACGACCTCGCTTGAAAATCATGTCGCTGAGCTTCATTCTGAAATTGTAAAGGTGCGCAGAGATCTCGGTGGCCGCAGATCGCGCAAACCCGCACCGTCGCCACGCGGCAACTGAAAGCGGCCGTCGCGGCCAGTTCGTCTACCAGAGGATCACGAGTTCATTCCCTCTCCCGCAATGAACCCGCCTAAATCGCGTGCTGCCGGCCGTGCTTTGTGGGAACCGCTTTGAGCTTCGAATTCCACGCAATTTCGCCATTCGCGGCTAAAGCCGCTCCCACCACGGTAACGAGTCGATGGATGAAGGTTCATTACGGGACAGGACAGGTTCTCGACGCGCTAATCGATTTGCACCGCAGCACTATTGATCTGCGGGAGCAATGCATGCTCGTTTATTTCGCATTTCCGCTAACCCGCTGATTACGAATTGCTAACAATCGGCGAATTTGATGCTATGTTTTTGTTTATGGTCATCGCCAATACCGATGGCATCCCATCGACGATTATTCGTAGTTTGAGTTGGATATGAGGTAAACAAACATGAAAAGCCTGACTGATGAATTCACAGCTTCATGGGGTGTTAGCTTCCTAGGAGCTATCGCCTGGGCTCTTTTAATCGCTTATCTAGCGACGAGGCTGATGCAGCCGATAAATTGAAAACTGGATTTACCTGTATGGGGTGATGGCGCGATCTCTCCCCAAGGCATACGGCGCTTCCGTAGCAACAGCAACTTGCGGGTGAGTCGGTGCATGGAAGAGTGGATCTTATGAGTCGCAAAGAACTGCACGAATTACTCGACGCGTTGCGCGTAGCCTTGCACGAATTCGAGGTAGGCGACCAACAGGCCAGAACGCGTCTTGATAGTCTGATTGCGGCTCTGGAGCGCCAAATACAGACGCCCAACGATACCGCGGCCAGTGCACGCTTGATAGCTAACTTGCCAAACGCGATCGAGCAGTTTGAGAGCAAGCATCCGCGCCTCACGGCCATCTTGAATGATCTAATGGTAACGCTGAGCGGCATGGGCATTTGATTGGTGCCCATCGAATGGGTCGTAGCGATAAGCGCCTGCGATCTAGCGCGGTGAAAGCATCGGAAGAATTCTTCTACCAACGCCATCAGAGCACAGTGCATTTACGCTCTACAGATTCTACGGCGAAGTGTTGAAAGTGCGCGCGAACGCCCCGGGAGCGCGGTCAAATGGTGAGGGTGGTCGACATCGAACCGATGCTCGCTGTCGAACCCGTTCGCCTGGAAGGAGATGCGAAATGAACATGGATTCTGGTTGGCTCAATGGTGGCGTTATTCTGTTTCTAGTCGGTGTTTTTTTACTCAGTGCGGTGCGCATCTTCCGCGAGTACGAGCGCGGCGTTGTCTTCACCCTCGGGCGCTTCTGGCAGGTCAAGGGGCCGGGACTTGTTATCATCATTCCGGCCATCCAGCAGGCCGTACGCGTGGACCTTCGCACTGTGGTACTTGAAGTGCCGACCCAGGACGTGATCTCGCGCGACAACGTGTCGGTGAAAGTCAGTGCCGTCGTATACCTGCGCGTCATCGATCCGCAAAAGGCGATCATCCAGGTCGTCGATTACCTCAACGCCACCAGTCAACTTGCGCAGACCATGCTGCGATCCGTCCTGGGCAAGCACCAGCTCGACGATATGCTCTCGGAGCGAGAGAAGTTGAACATGGACATCCAGCAGGCGCTCGATGCGCAGACCGACTCGTGGGGGATCAAGGTCGCCAACGTGGAGATCAAGCAGGTCGACCTGACCGAATCCATGATCCGGGCGATCGCGCGGCAGGCCGAAGCGGAACGTGAGCGGCGCGCCAAGGTGATACACGCCGAAGGCGAACTGCAGGCTGCCGAAAAGCTATTTCAGGCGGCAAAGATACTCGCGCAGGAACCGCAGGCGATCCAGTTGCGCTATCTGGAAACGCTGACTGTCATCGGCGCCGACAAGAATACGACTATCGTCTTCCCGCTCCCCATCGATCTACTGACGTCTTTTCTGGCGCGGCGTTTTTAAATCCGCGAATACCCAAAGATGAAGACCCTTCCGGAAAGCTTAGAACCCTACAAAAAAACACCGTTCTTTAGCGAAGAGTCGGTGCCCGCCGGTTTATTGAAAGCGCATCAAACCAAGGCTGGCAGTTGGGGCAAGATCGTCGTCGTCGACGGCCGCTTGCGCTATCGAATTCTTGAGCCTGCCGTTGAAGAGATGATTCTTTCCCCGCAGCATTGCGGCGTTATCGAGCCGACCGTTTTGCACGAGGTTCTACCGTTAGGAAAAGTGCAATTTTATGTCGAGTTTTATCGAGATTCCGGCGCTTAGATTTCCCTCGGCGTCTGCCTAACGGGAAGAAAATCAATCGATTCGGGTGTGATATCCCGCAATAACCGTGCATAAATCAACACGCACAATCTTGTGGGAGCGGCTTTAGCCGCGAATGAGATTCAGTGAAAATTCGCCGCTGAAGCGGCTCCCACACCGCGACTACCTCGGACCAGCACGTCACGCCGCCACCGCCGTCGCTCGAACAGCCTCGATGGTTATTACTAGCGTGTCCAACTGCGCCGGGTTGAAAAGGCCTTCCGGGCCGCGCGGCGTAAGATCCGTAAACGGTGATTCATAGAGATTTGCCGTGTTCATCACGCCATGTGCAGTCAGGTGGTTGATGATCAGATTGACGAATTCTATCTGATTTGCGCTGAGCTGCCTGCCATCAAGAAACTCGGCGAAGGCATTCATCGCTGCTTCGCGATCCATGCCGACCAGCGAGCGCACAAAAAGTCCGAGCCCTTGAGATTCCGCTTTCGCGCGTGCGATCTCCTCCATCGCGGCCACGCCGCTCGCCGCCAACATTCGTTCGAGTTCCATCAGATCGGCGGCGGTTAGTGACTTGTTCATCCGCAGCTTATGAATCGCCACGTGATCCTGGTGCGCGCGGAGGAAGGCTTGGGCTTTGGCACGGAACTTCGCATAGTCGGTGTTCTCGCCTAAGCCAGGCAGCGCGACCGCTGATTCGTCGCCCATTTCATCCTCGAAGTCGGTGTAGAGGGGTTTCCGCCGCTGTTTCTCGATTAGCTTGACTAGTTCGCGCAGCCTGCGACGTAACACCTCGAGCATCGGGACGGTCACGTCCTGCCACCACTCGTCGGTCTGCACGATTTGAATGAGCGGCATCTGGTCGCGCACCATCGGAATCGCCGATTTTTCTTCGAGCAACCCGGCGATCTGCTTCACTTGATCGCACAACCGCACGAATGCGGGCTCTGCACGCAACGTCGCGAGCTGCAGATTCAGGATCAATAAATCGAAACGCTTAGCCTCTTCGCCTTCCGGATCGAGCGCCGATGGCAACCCCGCGATCTCGTGCGATAACTCCGCCAGTACCGTTGGCGTTAGCACCGACCATGCTTCCGACAACGAAAACTTCTCGACGATGCGGCGCTTCGGACGTACCACAAAATTGTCGAGGTTCATCGCCGCGGTTTCTTGGTGCAGCATCGCGGCCGTCGCGAGACGGACCTCAATATTGGTTACGGGATCACTGTACGCAGTCGTCGGCCGCATGATGGCGTCTTGGGTGGCGCCGGTTCGTTGGTCGAGTTCGCCGATCAACTCCAGCCGCGCATTGAACAGTCGCTTGCCGAGCGACGCGCCGAGCGCGCCCTCCGTGGTCGGTGGGTTCTGGCTAAAGTATTCGAGGTTTTGGCAGTAGTCGAATAGGTAGAAGCATTGCTTGTGCTGTCCCGGCCCAAACAAATCCGGGCACAGACGAGTCCCTCGCCCCACCATCTGCCAGAACTTGGTCTTCGAACGCACGAGCTTGAAGAAAATCAGGTTCACCACCTCCGGGACATCGATGCCCGTGTCCAGCATGTCCACCGAGAGTGCGATATGTGGCGCCCTATCCTTAATCGAGAAATTATCGATCAGGTTTTGCGCGTACTCGGTCTTAAACGTAATCACCCGCGCAAACTCACCTTTGTAATGCGGATAGTTGGCGTTGAAACGTTCGGCGATGAACTCGGCGTGCGCTTGATTCTTGGCGAATAGGATGGTTTTCCCCAACCGATCGCCGCCCGCCACGGTGATTCCGCGCGTCATCAAATGCGCCAGCACCTTGTCCACGGTGTCGATGTTGAACAGCCACTTGTTGACCGCCTCGGCCCCGACGCGATCGGGAACGTTGCCGTCTTCGTCCCATTCCAGCGCGTCCCATTGATCCTTGTCCTCTTCCGACAGCTCGTCGTAGGTAATCCCCTCGCGCTGAAACTTGAGCGGCACCGATACCGCCATGGGTGGTACGAGAAAGCCGTCGCGCACCGCCTCTTCCAACGAGTACGCATCCGTCGGCACACCGTCTTCCAGATCGAACAGTCCGTAGGTGTTGCGATCCACTTCATCTTTGGGGGTGGCGGTCAGCCCGACCAACAGTGAATCGAAGTACTCGAAGATGGCGCGGTACTTCTGGAACACCGAGCGGTGCGCCTCGTCGATGATCACCACATCAAAATGCCCGACGCCGAAACGGCGTTGTCCATCCCCCCGCCCCGCGTGGTTAGAAGAAAGATCATCGATCAGCCCCATCATCGTCGGATAGGTCGAGACGAACACGCGCCCTTCCGCATGCTTCTCGGTCACCAGATTGACCGGCGAGGCATCGGGAAGAAAACGCTTGAAGGCGTTCACCGCCTGATTCACCAGCGCCACGCGGTCGGCGAGAAACAGCACGCGCTTGGCCCAGTTGCCGCGCATTAACAGATCGCACAGCGCGATCACCGTGCGCGTCTTGCCCGCGCCCGTCGCCATCACCACCAACGCCTTGCGATCATGATCGCGCTCGAAACTTTCCGCGATACGCCGAATGCCGCGCGTCTGGTAAAAGCGTTCAACGATGGTCGCGTTGATCTCGGCTGCCGCCAGCGGTTTGCGGGTACTGCGGCGCTGGATCAGCAAATCCAGCTCGACCTTTTTGTAGAAGCCTTGCACGGCGCGCGGCGGATAGTGAGTATCGTCCCACAGCCAATGCTCATAACCGTTAGAGTAGAAAATCAGCGGACGCTGGCCGAACTGACGCTCCAAGCAATCCGCGTACAACTTGGCCTGCTGCTGACCGACACGTGCGTCGCGGCGCGTACGCTTGGCTTCGACTAGCCCAAGTGGTTTGCCATCGTCGCCCCACAGCACGTAATCCACGAAACCTTCGCCAGCATTGTTGGGCATGCCGGTGACTTCGAATTCACGATCGCGCGACTGGTCGAGTGGCCAACCCGCCTCCTTCAGCAGCAGATAGATAAAGTAATCACGCGTCTCGGCTTCTGAATAATCATGCGTGTCCGGCTGCGCCGCCGCCGTCTGCTTGGCCGCAACCACCGCGGCGCGAAGGCGCTGCAGTTCTTCGTCGAGCGCAGTCTTATCAGCCAGCAGTACCGAGAGTTTCTCGTCGCGCTCGCGCAAGCCCGCTTCGAGTTGTTGCAATTGCTCAGCGGTTTGCAGTGGCACGGACGCGACCTTTGGCAGTGCCGCTGCGTTAAAAGCGAGTGCCGGCGCCAGGCGTTCGACTCGTGCATACGTTCGCGCGAACCAGAAGGCCACATGAAATAGCTCGCGCACGGCGACCAGCGCGTCGTCCGCCGGAATTGCACGATGACTACTGTGAACCGCGCGGTTACCGAGCGTGACGATCACGCGTGCCTTGCTGAAAACCGCCTCACCCGCGGTCCGCTTGAAGCTCGGCTCGTGAATCAGTGCGGAGAGATTGTCCTGGTACGGCACTTTAAGCGCGGCATCGTGCTTGTAGGCCCAGGCCACGGCGAGCTCCAACGCGCGGCGCGCGTAGAAGCAGGCGGTGCGTGGGTCGGCGTGCACCGCGGACTCGGCGCGCGCGGCTGCATCGAACACCGTCGACCATTCGCGTTCGAGGAAGGCGAATTGGCTCATGCGCGCATCGCTCCATTCGTTTTACGCACGCGCTGGCTCCAGCTCAACGTTCAGCAATTCCACGTAACGCCGGTAGCAGAACACCCGCCCGCGCTGGCGCTGCGTCAACTCGGCCACGATGCCCAGTGTCTCAAGATTGGCGAGCGTCTTATTCACCGTCGCGGAAGTCAGCTTAGTCATCTTCACCAGCGCTGCCGAGGTCGCGAGCGGCTGGCGTTGCAGCGCCTGATGCAGCACCAGCGCGGAAGGCGCGCCACGCCCAAGGGTGGCAATTCGGTCGCGATCTTCGTTCACGAGTGCCAACAAGGCGTGTGCCGTGACGACTGCCTGCGCCGCGCTCAGCTGCACACCCTCGGCGAAGAAATCGAGCCAGCGTTCCCAGTCGCCGGTGAGGCGCACTTCGTTCAGCAGTTCGTAGTACAGCGAGCGATGCGTCTTGAAAAACAGGCTGGGGTACAGCAGCGGCTCTCGCAATACCCCGTCGGCAACCAGTTGCAGCACGATCAGCAGCCGCCCGATACGGCCGTTGCCATCGAGAAACGGATGGATGGTCTCGAACTGCACATGCGCCAGTGCGGCCTTCAGCAGCGGCGATGTAGCCTCGGGGACATCATTGAGAAAGCGCTCGAATGCTTTTAAGCACTCGGGCACCACGTTGGCCGGCGGCGGGACGAAGGCGGCATTGCCCGGCCGCGTACCGCCGATCCACACCTGCGTGCGGCGGAATTCTCCCGGTGTCTTGTCTCGACCGCCGGGATGTTCGAGCAGCACCGCATGTACATCGCACAAGCAATCGGCTGCAGATCGGCAGCCCGCCACGGAGTAGCGCGAGCCCGCGTTCCAATGCCGCCACGTAGCGGCTGACCTCGCGCGCGTCGTCCATCGGTACGCCGGGTTGCTCGTCGATCTCGAACAGCAACAGGTCCGCCAGTGAGGACTGTGTGCCTTCGATCTGCGAGGAGAGCACCGCCTCCTTGCGCACGAAGCTGTAGAGCAGCAGCGCGGCATTTGGCAATAGGGCCGTTATCGCATCCAGCCGCCCAAGTGCCACCAGCGCATCGTCGAAGCGCCGGCGCAACGCCGGCGTCCACTCGACTGGCGGCACCGGCGGAAGCGGTTCCGGGACGAAGGCCTCGTACGGCTCGTCCGCGGTGGAGACCGCGACATATCGGCCCGGCTGCAGTCGGTGCATGGGTGCTAGCCTAAAACAAGCATCGCCGTTATTTTTAGGATAGAGGGTGAAAATAAAACAGGGTGAGTGTGCGATCAAGGCTTACCCCTTTCCGGCCATACGTGGATGAGTGCGGAGTGCTGGTTGAGTGTTGCCGATCGCCGTGCCAGATCGAGGACGCAGGCGGGCTGTCACTACGCTCACTGGGCCGCAGCCTTCCGGGCTTCCCTCGCTGCGCGCAGAGCCTGCTGCGCAGTCTCCTCGTCTTGCTCGGCGCGGTCCCTTATGTTCGCTCCGTGACAACCCGCCTGCGTCCTCCCCGCGTCACCCGGTAAGGTAATGCGCGACAGTCACAGTTCGCCGCGGAAAGCGCGGTGTTGAAGGGTGGCGAAGAGCGCGTCCAGCTCCGCCAGCGACGCGCGGTGTGCGGTCTTCAGCGCTTCCACCGCCGTCACTTGGCGGGCGAATTCGCGTTGCAGATTGATGGGGGGAATGAGCAACGGGAAGCCACGCAATTGCGTCATGTTGATCGAGGCGATACCGGTTGTCTGCTTCGCCGACTTGAGGAAGTATCGCTTGCCGCGCGGGCCGCTAATGAGCCAGTTCGCGAACAGCGGAGACACTCGATCTGTGGTGAGCCTGACGCGGAAGATATGGTTCTGGTGGATACACTCGGAGAGTTGAGCGTTCCACAACGTGCCGCGTCCTAACTTGTCAGGATCGCCGCCTTCTGTGAGTACCAGGTCGTTGGGAAGAAGCCGATACCGCGCGATCTCCTTGTCGGTGGCTTCAATGCTCTTAATGGCAGCCAGATTGAGCGCCCGATCTTGCACGTTGGCGACAGCCAGATAGGGCACCTCGCGAATTTTCTCGCCGTTGAGCTTTCGCCCTTTCGTAATACCGGAAACGATGTCGGCCACTTCGCCAAGCAGCGTGTTTTCGGGCCACCCTTTCGGGTTGGTGGCAGGGTCGCCGAAAAGGTCAAGAAAGAGGGATTGGGCGAGGGAGTCGAGTTGAACGAGAGCAGCACGGCGCTTGGCCCGCAACGCCTCCCCCCGGTCCAGCACGTCCGCAATCCACCGCTGCTCCACCAGCGGCGGCAGGGGGATTTCAAACTCGGACAAAGCCGACGGGCTGAGTCGCGGTAAGTTCGCGCCAGCAGCGCGCGAGTTGGCGTAATCCACCATCGAAGGCTGGCGGAGAAAGTAGCAGAGGAAGCGGCGCTCCAGGTCAGGGCCGGGGAGAATCGGAAGGATGTCCGTGCTGCAAATCCCGCTGAAATCCGGGCACGCAATCTTCGCTAGGTAGGGTCGAAGCTTTCCGTAAAGAACGTGGCGCTCCGTGAACTTGAACTTTGAGCTCGCGAGTTCGCCTTCATCCACTGACTTCGCGCCGAGGATTTTTCCGCCAATCTCAATATGTTCGAGGCCAAGGTAAGGAGTTCCTTGGCCAATCGCTGCTGGCTGAATTGCCTCGCGCTCAATGGTCGCAACTTCATCGAGCGCGACGGATTTCCATTCGCCATTCGTCATTCGCCCGTTCGGCTTCACTTCAACATCCCCTCCAGTTCCTTCATGCCCTGCTGGATCTCCGCCTCCAATTGGCCGAGGGCTTTCAGTATTTCTCTCGGCGGGCGGTGCGCGACTTCGGCGTGGACGACTTCCTTGTAGCGATTGAGCGAGAGGTCGTAGCCCTGCGCGGCAATATCGGCCTTGGGCACGCAGAAGCTTTGCGCGGTGCGTGGGCGGTTCATTTCCCCCTCACCCCGGCCCTCTCCCGCGAGGGGAGAGGGAGAAAGACATCGCCAGCGCGCGAGGATGTCGGGGAGATTGTTCTTGGCATGCTCCTCCAATGTAAGCACTCGTCGCTCCGGCGAAAGCCGGAGCCCAGGGGGTTCCGTTTCTGGATTCCTCCCGGCGAAAGCCGGGATCACGTCGGAATGACGAGACGATGTGTCGAAATGACGGGATGGGACGGGGCCGAGCAAATCTTCAGGCAGCAATGGCGTGCGCTTGTCGTCAAGACTCCAGCCATCGGCCTGCACGTCGTAGAACCACACGTGATCGGTGCCGCCCGAATTGGTCTTGGTGAACAGCAGGATGGCGGTGGACACGCCGGCGTACGGCTTGAACACGCCGCCGGGCAGCGAGATGACGGCGTCGAGTTTCTGTTCTTCCACAAGTATCTTGCGCAGCGTTTTGTGCGCGTTGCTTGATCCGAAGAGTACGCCGTCGGGCACGATGACTGCGGCGCGGCCGCCGGGTTTCAACAGGCGCAGGAAGAGCGCGAGAAACAACAGCTCGGTCTTCTTGGTCTTGACGATCTGCAACAAGTCTTTAGCGGTGTTCTCGTAATCGAGGCTGCCGGCGAACGGTGGATTCGCCAGCACCAGCGTGTACTTTTCCGCATCAATGGCGTGATCCTGCGCCAATGAATCGCGGTAGCGAATGTCGGGATTTTCCACGCCGTGCAAGAGCATGTTCATGCTGCCGATGCGGAGCATGGTGTTGTCGAAATCGAAGCCGTGAAACATGTGATGGTGAAAATGTTCGCGCAGTTTGGCGTCGTGCAGAAGGTTCGGATGGCGCTCGCGTAAATATTCGCCCGCCGTAACCAGGAATCCAGCGGTGCCGCAGGCCGGATCGCAGATCACATCCGTGGGTTGCGGCGCGGTGAGTTCCACCATCAGCCGAATGATGTGACGTGGCGTGCGGAACTGGCCGTTCTGCCCGGCGCTTGCGATCTTGCCAAGCATGTATTCGTAGACATCGCCCTTGGTATCGCGGTCTTCCATCGGCACGGCGTCGAGTAGGTCCACCACCTTGGCGAGCAACGCCGGCGTGGGGATGGTGAAGCGCGCGTCCTTCATGTGGTGCGCGTAGGTGGAGTCGTCGCCGCCAAGTGTTCGCAAATACGGAAAGACATGCTCGGCCATCACCGTGAACATCTCGCTTGGCGCGAAATGCTTGAAGCGCGACCAGCGCAGATCATCGTAAGAACGACCTCTGGCATCCGTACCTTCGGGAAACACGCGCCGCGCCATTGGGCGCTTGAGCTGCGCCGACTTGTTCTCCTCCAGGGTATGCAAATCATCAAGGCGGCGAAGGAAGAGCAGGAAAGTGATTTGTTCGATGACCTCCAGCGGGTTCGAAATACCGCCGGACCAGAAGGCATTCCAGATCTGGTCGATTTGGCTCTTGATAGTGCCGGTGATCATGGCGGGGTCCTTCGGTTCAATTCGTTTAGGCGCGCAAGTGCTCTACATGCCCAAACTAGATTCGGATATTGGACTTTACCGGATTAACCGTCGGTTGCGTTCAGCGCTAGTTGCATGGAACTGCAACGTGACCCGTCGAGAACAAGCGCGGGAGCTCCATCTCCTTCCTACGACAATTTGCTTGAAACCAAACGATTTAAACTTACGCCTGACTCCGCCGCTTCGATGGTCAGCGTGCGATGGATTTCCGGCGGCACCCGCACCATGAATTTGCCGCTGAAAAGCTTTGTGGAAATCGGTTCCGGAACGTGTTCGCGGTGCTTTCGCATGTCCTCAACCGATTCTCGAACGAGCTTTCGAATACCCAGCAACGCTTTCTCGGGAGTTTTTTCCAACCAGCTTAAACTCGGAAACTCCACGCACAGCCCAACATGTTCTTGATCTTCTTCGGACCAAGTAACACGGTACGTATACCGGTCGATTACTTTAGCCATCTTTTCTCTCCCAGCGCTCGATTGCCAACAAGACTTGGCGCACTTGATAAGGTTTGGCTTTGTTGCCAGCATTTTGAATATTGACTCGCGGATCTCCTTGCCACGGAGTCTTGTAGATTCGGTGACTTGACCCAGACTGCCTGGGCTTTCCGAAATAGGTATCGCAAACCCTGCAAAGATCCTTGAAGCTTATCCCATTCGGGTTTTGCTTCATGGCATTGACGATATCATCTACGGAAGACATCGGAAGAATAGTATCAGTATTGGTACCACTATCCAATTCGACAATTGGATGCGATCGCGTCGTTTATGCAGACCCGCGTTCTGCCGCAATCACTTTACCGACGACCGGCAATTGCAACATCCGCCGTCGATGGTCCGCGATTTTTGGGAAACGTTCGGGATCAACGCCATCGCCTTCGAGCCACTGGGCCAACGTAAACAAATAAATATCACAGGCCGTGTACCGCGCGCCCATGACCCACGGACCCTTGAACATTTCGGTTTCGATGAGCTGAAAGCAGTCGCCGACGGTCTGCGGCACCTTCTTCTGCATGGCGGCGATGGCGGTTGGATCATCAACCCAGCGATAGCCGCGCATGCGATGGGCATGCGCGACATGCACCGTCGAACATAGATAGCTATTAAATTCGTTGAACTGCGCGAGCGCAAAAGCGTCGTCGAGTGGCGCTAATTCGGCGGCCGGAAAAAGCTGACAGATAAACGACAGAATAGCGGGCGTCTCAGTCAGGATGCCACATTTGGTCACCAAGGCCGGAACACGACCTTTAGGATTGATGCGCAGATACTCTGGTTCGCGTTGTTCGCTGCGAGAAAAATCTACCCGAACTGTCTCATATTGAGCGCCGACTTGCTCAAGCGCGATGTGCGATGCGAGGGCACAGCTATTGGGGGCGTAGTACAACGTGAGCATTCAACGTCCTCGTGAGAAATTCAGACCAGCAGCCAGTGGCTTGCGTTCAGGTTGCGGATGCTACGTAGTAAGTGCGACGTCACTCCGAACGACTTAGCTCATTACGCTGCTTTAAACGGTACACGACGTACACCGGATAAGTCAGTCCTTCGCTTCGCATTCCATAAATCAAAGTTGTGCTGCATCGCCAGCCAGCTTTCCGGTGATCGACCCAATGCTTTAGCAAGGCGTAATGCCATTTCGGGGCTTACGCTGCTTTGACCGTTGATAAGCCGATTAAGCGTGGATGCTGAAACACCCAAACTGCTGGCCACCGACCGAACACTAATCTGGAATGGTTCAAGATAGACATCTCGGATAAATTCGCCTGGGTGCGGTGGGTTGTGCATGGTCATTAGTGATAATCCTCGTAATCTAATAGCAATACTTCGCCGGCACGGAATTCAAAGGTAAGGCGCCAATTACCATTTACCCAAATCGACCATCGATTCTTTAACTCGCCCTTAAGGGGGTGTAATTTAAAACCAGGAATATCCATATCTTCAATGGATTGAGTCGTATCCAATGCTGCCAGCTGCAACCGAAGTCGCTTTGCGTGTTTCGGCTGAATCCCACTAACTCTACCCGTTTGGTAAAAGCGTTGAAGACCTTTGTGGCGGAACGATTTAATCACCGCACAAATATTATTGTGTTGCGCCCCACGCAACAAGCAGAAGTATTCTTGCGCGAATCGTTATGCATGCCGAACGTACGCACCTCAACACGTGCGCCCTGCTCTGCCGGAAATTTATCTAGTGCCGATTGACTTGCACGGCGGAGCACCGAAATCCACCGAGCTCCGTGGCGCGCGGAAAATCTCGCTCGCTAACAACCTTAGCTATCGCCACTGCTGTCGGCGCGGCCTGATCGCCAAGCGTTTTTAGTGATTGATAAACTCAATTTCCCGCCCAAAGGGCTTGTCGCCTTTTCTCTGGCGTAGTAGCGCTTATTTCATCTCATAAATGGAAAACTACGCTAAAAAACACCCAGGGCACCGAGAAAAATTCTTATAATTTCGCTCAGTTAGTCATCTTGAATAACACTCCTGAAAACAGCTTCTTCAGGATTGCAAATTGCAGAAAGAATATTCTCGGCGACTTTCTCAATCAGCTTATTTCCCCAGAATGGATCGCTCATATCGTAGTAGATAACGCGAATGTGCTGAAGATCGAAAGGGACGTCTTCTTCTTTCGCTGAGACAAGGACTACTGGCTTCTTCATGGCGTGCGCCAATCCTAACTCGTAGAAGACGTTCGGGTTACGCGTTGTCAGGTCAGCAACCAAAACTTTAGCAGCGTTAATACCCTGCCATACTTGGTCCATGATCTTGCCTGTTGCGAAGATTTCAGCATCCGCGCGAACGGGGCGCAGACCTGCCTTCTCGATTGCAGGCTTGTAAATTTTATCGTAGTAATCGCCGAGCGGTGCTGCGAACGGCTGCATGACGAAACATGAGTCATTCGCTCCGACGTTTGTAATTCTCTCAAGTTTCTTAAGCCGATCAGACTGGGTGGGCGTAGAAGCATCTCCACTCGCCACATCGGTAATGCGGATCTTTTCGCCGTGTTTCGAGATCAGTTCTGCTGTTTCGAGCGATTCGAGAAATACCTGTTTGAATTCTTGGAAGCTTTCGGCTGGCACTTTGTATGTTTCGACGACTGTATTCCTTAAGAACTGGTCGTCTGGAAGATTCTCACCTCGCTAATGTTGATAGACCTCGGAAATATCTGGAGCGTTCATGACGGCTTGCCGATAGCCATCGACGGTGTCACTGGGTGACTGCGGTCGCAATATTTTTTTCGCTAAAAGGGAACAAGGAGGCACATTATGGTTTGGACTATAGTCGCGACCGCTTAGTCGAGCAATCACACCTTTGCGAATCACGATCGGCTCTCGCCGGCAAATCAAATTACTTAGGAGCTCCCCATGTTAATGGCCATCATCGAGTACGAATTGAATGCCGGATTTGACGCGGAATTCACCGGGTTAATCGGCGGATTGCTACCGCGGCTCGACGAGATCGATGGCTTCATTGGTGCCTATCCGGCCTCGAGTCTTAATCATGCCGGTCGCCTGTATGAAATTTCGTATTGGCGCGACGCACCGGCGCTGGCGCGCTGGTCCGCGCATCCGGATCACCTGCGCGCGAAGGCAGAGGGACGCGACCGGCTTCTCAAGTGGTATCGAATACGCGTCGCCGAAGTGACTCGCGATTGGCAGGTTGGCGTGGTGCCCGAAGACCTTAAATAAAATCCGACGCGGGGTTTCCTGATCATACGATCAGCGGATGATGCTTCGATCATACGACCGCGGCTGCAATCGAGGTAAACTCAATCGTTCTGGAGTTCAACGGCGGAAATAAAAACTATGTGGCAAGTGAAGCCAGTGGCGCTCCAGCGCCGAATGTTTAGCGCGCGCGGCGTGCTAACGGCGGTGAGCGCACTCGGCGCTTTGGTGAATTCGACCCTGGCTTGGGCTGCAGGCCCCATCGCCATCGCCGGGATCCCCGTTGAATTTATTTTGTTCGCCTGCACCTTACTCGGCGTCGCCGTCTTTCATCGTCATACGCTCGCCGTCGGTCTCACGGGACTCGCGGCCATCACCGCGTATAAAATCATTTTTACCGGCTTCGCTAGCGGCCCAGGCGTTCCCGGTCTGCTGACCCATCTGCAACATGAGTGGGTCACGTTGGCAAACTTGTTCTGTCTCTTGATGGGCTTCGCGTTGCTGGCGCGACACTTCGAAAAGAGTCATGTGCCTGTCATGCTGCCGCGCTTTTTGCCGGATGATTGGAAGGGGGCTTTTCTCGCGCTGGTCATGATCGCGGTGTTGTCGAGCTTTTTGGACAATATCGCCGCCGCCTTAATCGGCGGCGCGCTGGCGCATCAATTATTTCGAGCGAAAGTGCACATCGGCTATCTGGCCGCGATCGTCGCCGCCTCCAATGCCGGCGGCGCGGGGAGCGTGGTCGGCGACACCACGACCACGATGATGTGGATCGACGGTGTGTCGCCACTCCAGGTGTTGCATGCCTACGCGGCGTCCGTGGTCGCGGTGGTGGTGTGCGGGATCCCGGCCTCGATTCAGCAGCAACGCTATTCACCCATTCTCAAGCACGCGCACGCGCACACCCATGTCGATTGGCGACGAATTATTATCGTCATTGTCATCCTGACTGCCGCGATGAGCATGAATATTTACGTTAACGCCTGGCATCCGGATCGCGCCGATAGTTTTCCGTTTATTGGCGTTGCGGTGTGGATCGCGATTCTCGCGACGCTGTGGTTGCGCCGGCCGGACTGGGAAATTTTGCCGGAAACCGCGACTGGCTCGATGTTCCTGCTGTCGCTGGTGACGTGCGCGTCGATGATGCCGGTGGAGAAATTGCCGGTCGCATCGTGGTACGGCGCCTTGGGCTTGGGCTTCCTGTCCGCGGTGTTCGACAATATTCCACTGACCGCGCTCGCATTGAAACAAGGTGGCTACGATTGGGGTGTGCTCGCCTATGCGGTCGGTTTCGGCGGTTCGATGATTTGGTTTGGCTCGAGCGCAGGTGTCGCGTTGACGAATCTCTATCCGGAAGCGAAGTCCGTGGGGTTGTGGCTCCGGCACGGCTGGCACATCGTGCTGGCCTATGTCGTTGGTTTTGCGGTGATGATGTTAACGGTTGGCTGGCAACCGCAAGCCCCACATAAAACCGCGCGTGTTTCGCCTATCACGCAGCAAGTTGAGGACAAGGCCGGCGCGCCATGATATCGCGCGTGATGGGACGCCGGACGGTAATTTGTGGGAGATTTATCCGCGAATCTTGACTGCTGTAGGCTGTGAGCCTTAAAAGATTCGAAGCTCAAAGCAGCTCCCACAAAAAAATGGCGGTGAGTAACAGCGCGCGCTAAGTCACAGACAACGTCGCGACTTGATCGTGAAAGTGCTGTTCTAAATATTCAATAAACACGCGCACGGTTGCCGAAAGTTCGCGGTGCGCATAGACCACATACAGCGGTGTCGGCGCTGGCGCCTGGGCTTGCAAGGTGGCGCGCAGGCGTGCCGCGATTAGATCGCCGCGCACCATGTAGTTCGGTAATTGCACCAGACCATGACCGCTCAATGCCGCCATGCGCACGGCGTCCCCGGTGCTCGCCTCGAAATCACCATGCACGCGCATTGGCAGGTCCCCGTTGTCGCCGTGGAATAACCACATCCCCTTGCGCGCACCTTGTGAATACCGCAAACAATTATGCGCGGCGAGGTCGGCCGGCGTCTGCGGTTCGCCGTGCCGCGCGAAATAAGCGGGCGCGCCGCAGACGATTAATTGCACCTCGGCAATCTGGCGCGCGATCAACGATGAATCGGGCAGGCCGCCGATATGCAGCGCGAGATCGACGCCTTCTTCCAGCGGTCCGTGCGCACGATCGCTCAACGTCAGTTGCACTTGTACATCGGGATAACGCTCTGCGTAATCGGCGAGCGCCGGCGCTAATTGAAAGCTCCCAAACGAAGTGGGTGCGAGTACTTTCAACAACCCTTGTGGCTTGTTGCCGAAGCCCGCGATCCGTTGTTCCAGGATTGCGAGATCTTCGAGCACACGTTGACAGCCGGCCAGGTAGGCAACGCCGGCTTCAGTCAATTTGAGGCGGCGCGTGCTGCGATTGAACAGGCGCGTGCCGAGGGTATGTTCGAGCGCCTGAATGTGTTTGCTCATCATTCCTTTGGAGAGCCGTTCCGACTCCGCCGCCGCCGAGAATCCGCCGTGTTCGGCCACCGCCACGAAGGCCCGGATACTGGTCAGTTTGTCCACTCGCGTGCCTCTATCGTTTCGCTAGAGGAAACAGTATTTCCATCCATGCATGATTGTTCAAGGACTTAGGCGGGTCTATTCTCTCTCGCAATACAGCAATCTACTGGTCGAGCTTAAGAACCGTAAGTCGAGTGAGTTGCTCAAATGTTTCAACATTTTTTTTATTTTGAGGAGATCCATCATGCAGACGAAAACTACTCGAAGCCTAGTGGCCTTGTCGCTGTTGGCGGTATCAATGATGGCCGGCGCGGGCCCCGAATACTGCACCACGCCCTATCTGAATGCGACGAACATTCGGCCGTCGTGCGAACAATTCGGCACGACTGGTTTGAGCGGGCTTTATAAATCAAATTTGTTTATTAATCGGATATTGAATACGCCATTGAACACCGCGCAGAAGATTTCAGGACCTCGTTAGCGCTTCCCGCTCTCGTACCCCTCACCCTGGCCCTCTCCCGCAAGGGGAGAGGGGAATAGAGAAGGCGACCGGAACCGATTCACACTCTCCGTACGTCGCCATCCCCCCTCGCGGGCCAGGGTGAGGGGAAAATCCTGGCTGTGTCTTTCTCTGCTTAATGCAGCGCCCGCGCCAGGTGTGTCCGATATTCGCGAATTCTGGGATCATCGCTCGCGAGTAACGCAAAGACATCGATCAATGTTTTCCGTGCGGCGTCCTCGCCGTAGCGTCGGTCGGTGCGTACGATCTCGATTAACGTCGCCAACCCGGCCGAATAATCACCGGCGACAACCTGCCGGGTGGCGTACTGATAGCGAACTTCGGTCGTGGTAACACCGGCAGCCATGCACGATTGAAGCTCGGTAAGCGACGGAAATGCCTGTGCACTACGCGCGAATTTAATGCGCATCACCTGTCGCTCGGAGTCGGCGCTGGTGTCACGTGCCGAAATCGCGCGCAACACTTCTTCGGCACGCGTCAACTCCCCGCGATCTATCAGCAGCGCGGCGAACACTGGGTGCAAACGTGTGTTCGTGGGATCGGCCGCTACGGCCGCCTCGAGTAACGTAAACGCGCGCGCATCATCCCCGGCGGCACGCGCCAG
This sequence comes from Gammaproteobacteria bacterium, assembly GCA_016191285.1. Lineage (GTDB taxonomy): Bacteria > Pseudomonadota > Gammaproteobacteria > CAIKBL01. Next base: position 90,061 of record JACPPA010000026.1, on the reverse strand, counting down.
CTCAGCTTCCGCGCGCCACCGATCGGACTCACGTTCGAGGTGCGGTTCGACCAACGCATTTAACGCGCCGAGCGGTTGCACGCCGAGCAATTGGCCAACCACTTCGCCCCGCTTGAACAGCATCAGCGTGGGCAAACTCCTCACTCCATAACGCGTAGCCAACGCCTGCTCGGCATCGGTATCAACTTTCGCCACCGCTAGCTGACCGGCGTGTTGCGCCGCCAGTTGCTCCAACAGTGGCGCGATCGTGCGACAAGGACCACACCAGCTAGCCCAAAAATCGACCAGCACGGGACGCGATGTTGAAGCCGCGACGACTAAACGCTCGAAGTCGGCACTCGTGACGTGGAATAAATTGGGATTATCGGCCATGCGATGACTCCGGTGCTAAGCGATGGGTTGCCAACTTGATTTTAATTTGGTCACGAGATACGACACGGTCAAAATCACCCAGCACACATTCGCCGCCAAGTTCTGCCAACACATCAGATCGAAGCTTGCGGTATCCACTAACGCCTCCTTGAATCTTGATTAGAACCGGCAGCGCGCGATAGCCGATCGTGGACGGCGCGCCATTCCTCGGTCTGCGGCGGTTGTTCGACAATAATGCGATCAACTCTCGACTCATCCGCCTCGCGCAACGCGGCGTAGAGCCGTTGCGCATAGGCCGCTGCCGCGGGCGGCATGGCGACAAGTTCGGGTAGGTCGTCCGCCGTTTCGCCAAAGCCTAAAACCACGAAGCGGAGATCCGCCGCGCGCAACGCCTGCACTTGCTTGCGCAGGGTTTGACTGTCGACGAGCAGTAGCGGTGTGTTGGGTGCGTAATGCGTGGCAAGCGCGCCCGATACCCGCGGTGCATCGGTCATGCTTTGTTGTAGTGGAATACCGAGCGTCTCGGTCACGGCCGCTTCGCTGATCGCGCCCGGACGCAAGATCCGCGGCGCACTGCCGCTTAAGTCAACAATGGTGGATTCAATCCCGATGCTGCATGGGCCCCCGTCCAGAATCATCAACGCCGGTCCGAATTCCGCACGGACATGCGCCGCCGTAGTCGGACTCACGCGACCAAAGCGATTGGCCGATGGCGCCGCGAGACCAGTAATCCCGTCCGCGGCACAGGCTTGTAACAGGGCCAACGCGCTGTCATGTGCCGGACAACGCAGACCCACCGTGGTCTGCGCGCCGGTAACGGCATCCAACACATGCGCGGCGCGTGGCAGGATGATGGTCAGCGGTCCGGGCCAAAAGCGCGCGGCGAGTCGGTGCGCGGTTGCCGGCACCGTGGCCGCCCATTGATCCAAGGCCGACGCCGACGCGAGGTGGACGATCAGCGGGTGATTGCTCGGTCGACCTTTTAGTTCGAAGATCTTCGCGACCGCTGCGGGATTCGTCGCATCGACGCCGAGGCCGTAGACGGTCTCGGTGGGAAACGCGATCGCCTCGCCCGCGCGCAGCCGCGCGACGGCCGCCGTAAGATCGCGCGAAGTGATCATGCTGGCTAGGGCGACTTGGTGCCGGTTTGTTCGTCCAGTGCGTGATCGACGGCGTCCTTGCTCGCTTCGATTTCGGCGTTCACCTTCGCTCCCGTGTCGGTCACGATGTTGTGGGCGTTGGCGGGCGTGACATCGATGGTTTTTTTGGCGCTTGGATTGGGATCCGCGCCGCACGCGCTCAAGAACAAAACGGCGAGCGTCACGCCAAGTGAATGTCTGCTCATGAGTGCGCGTCCTTTGGCGTCGATTGCGGTGGCGTGTAGCTCGGATCGAACGGCGGAGGCAACGGAATTTCGGTGCTGAATTTTGTTTGATCGTCAACCGTGGTCGTCGGTAGATGCTGTTCCGGTAGACGTTGCTTGGTGGCCAATTCGTCCTTAGCCTCTGCTCTGCAGGCAAGACTGATCGCGCCGCCCAGTAGCGCACCAGTCAATAAAATTATTGGGATATTTCGCCGCATATCGCGCTCCGTCATCAATGATGCGCCGACGGTAGGCGGCTGGGTTTGCGCTGTCAACCGGTGTGCTCTTCGAATTATGTTCGTCTCTAACGAGACGAACTGCGGATCGACGCGATCGGACAGGCGTTGCAACCAGCTCGCATCCGCGGCGCTCATGATTTCAACTCCACCGTGCTGACAATCGGCGCTGCGCGCGCTGATTTCACTTGGAGCAGGCGCAATACACCGATGAGCATCAGCACGACCAAGGGATAAAGCGCTGAATAACGATAGAGCGCGGTTAATCCCAGTATCGCGCGCAGCGGTGCGATGGAAAACGTTCCAAGCCCAACACCGAGCATCAGGGCAGCGGTCATGATCGATGACATCAAGGCCGCATGCGCCGGAAATAGCGTCGTGGCGCGCGCCACGGTTAACGGGAAAAAGGCCGAACACGCGAGACCGGCAAACGCGAACGCGAGGAGCGAGGAGCGCGCGCCGGTGATCTCTGGAATGATCAGGAAGGCCGCCACTATCAACAGCGGAAGCCGCGACCACACGTAGACCGCGCTGACCCGGACGATCACGGCTGACACCACCAGTCGGCCGAAGACTAAACCGCCCCAGAAGGCGGATAACGTGAACGCCGCGGCGGCCGCCGACAGCGCTCGATCTTCGACTAAAAATGGCAATGCCCAATTACTGAAAGTGCCTTCGGCAAACGCGTACAGCACGGCAATGAACACTAATATCCAAAACGACGCCTGCGTACGAGGTGCGCGCACCCGTGAGGCCGTTGCCGTGACCGCGACGAGTCGTGGTAGCGTTAAACAAAGGGCGAGAACGGCAATGGTGATGCTTAAGACGGCGAGTGCCGCGGGATAGATCGTCCACGCGCCATGCGACAACGCCCAACCGGCAGCCAGCGGCCCGATACAAAATCCGGCGCCGAGTAAAGTATGGAGAGCTACCAAGGCAGAATCTTTACGCGCGGAGAACAACAGGCCGGGCAGGCTGTTCAGCGGTGCGGCGCCCAAACCGAACCCGAGTCCAAGCGCCGTGCAGCTTATAAACACCAGCGGAAACACGTGTGCCGCGGACACCCATGGCGCGCCGAGCAACGCGAGTTGTGAGGCGCCGTTCGCCGCCAGCGCACCGACTAATAAGGCCTGTAGAGACCAACGCCGCGTCAACAGCCCGCCGATCAAGGCCGCGATCGCGGTGGCCAATACCTGCGGCAGAAAAACCGCGCCGTACTCAGCGTCCGTCAGACGCAAGGTCCCTTTAAGGACGGGACTCAAGGCGGGAACCGCGACCAAACACAGCCCCTGCAATAGGGCCGCGGTATAGACCAAGGCGACGCCAACGTTCGGCGCCCGCGCCGGGCTTTTGGTCAATTCATCCATTGACGCGCTCCGCGGCGCTCGAATTGTCGCCAAACATTGCAGCGATCATCACGGCTGCCGGCCCGCGAGATGCTCGCCCACGCGCAAGCCCCACGCATAAATCGTTAACGACGGATTCACGCGACTCGAGCGCGGCAACACGCTGCCGTCGGCCACGAAAAGATTCGCCATGCCGTGCACGCGACCATTGGCATCGACCACCGAATGGACTGGATCGGCGCCCGCCATCAGCGTGCCACAGGCGTGCGCGGTACCGGCGAGTGGAATCGCCTGCGCCCCGCTGACAAATCCGGCCGACAACAGGGCGCGGCGGAATGCACGCGTAAGCGCGCGATGCTCGTTCGCACTGGCGCTCGTGCGCCCGGGATCGTAATCGAGTTCGGGCAAGCCATGACCATTCGCCGCACGCACCCGATTCGCGGGGTGCGAACCATCCTCGGTTTGCAGAAAGAAACCGTAGGCGCGCGCGGCCAACGCTCCGGCCAACGCCCGCGGCATCAGGCCGGGCAATAACTCGATCAACACATCGGTGCTAAATCCCAGCGGCTGCACCGAACTGTGCGGAAAACGTGCGGACGACAGCAGCGCGGTTTTACGTAATAAATCGCTTTGGCGCGCAGTCGAAAAAGCAAGCACTGCCGTCAGCACATGGCGTTTATAATTAGCCCCGACGTGCCGCGCGGCAGGCAACCGATCATGCTGGTCGGTCACCGTCAAATAGTCACTCAGCAACCGCGGCGAATGCAGCGCACCGGCGGCGAGAATGACCGTATCGCTGTAATATTCGGCGCCATCTTCCGTACGTACGCCGCGCACCGCACGCGAATCGTAGGAAGCAGCGAGCAACGCCGACACCGGCGCACCGGTTAATAGCGTCAGGTTCGGCAACGGGCGAATAGCCTGCAATAAACTTGATTCCGCGTCGCCTTTAAAGCCGCGCACCGAGGCAAAGCCGTCAAAGTGTTGCGCCTCGGTGCGATCCGTCGTGATCTCGGCGGCTAGGCCGAGCGGCAACGGCTGTGACTCCCAGTCAGTGCCGCCGCGTTTTAGACGCGACAGGATTTCTTGCAAGCCGGGTTCGATCGGAAATTTGTGGACCCCGAGCAGGTTTTCGGCTTGCGCATAGAACGGCTCCATCTCGGCGTAGTCGATGGGCCATGGCCGGCAGTCGAACGCCGCATCGGCCGCGAACTCGTCGCGACCAAAGCGCAGCAAAGCCGCGCCATACCAGCGTGTCTTGCCCCCGACGTTAAAATATTCCTCGGGCGCGAACTGCGCACCACTGCCGTCCAGCCAGAGTTCCTTGCTTTTGAAATGGCCTTGTTTGATCACGCGCGCCACCTCCAGGGTGCTGCCGTCGCGCGGCAGATCGCGGCCTTTTTCGACGAGCAAAATGCGCTGCCCACGGCGCGCCAGCGCATAGGCCGCGGCGGCGCCACCCGCGCCTGAGCCAACGATGATGTGGTCGTATTGGGAATGCATCGCTTGCTCCTAGGACACGCTAATAGACCGCGGCGGGTGCGATCACGGCGGCGGTCGAGCCGCGCGTTTTGGCATGCGTTAGCGTAAACATAAATTCATAAATGCGCGCCGCGGCGAGCGCTTCGGTGGCGAGATTTTCCAACCCGACCAATCCCATCTTCACGTACATGGTTTGCGGCACCAGAAACGGACGGGTGGCATCCTCGCCAGGGACGGGCCCGTAGCTCCACGTGTCCGCACCAGTCAATGCAATATGTTTGGCGTACAGCCATTCGATGACGGCCATGCCGGGACCCGGTTCACCGGCCAAAAATTCAGTATTGTTGACGCCCCATAACCCACCCCAGCCGGTGTGGAACAACACGGCGTCGCCCGCTTTGATGGTGATCCCTTGCTTCGTTGCCGCGCCTTCGACATCGGCCACGTTGATGACGTAACCCTTATCGAGCCGCGCGACGCCTTTGTACGCCGCGATATCGAGCAGCACGCCGCGTGTAATGATGGGCGGTACGGCTTCCATCCCGAATTTGTTCAGACCCCATGCTTCGACCACATCGCGCGTGCGCCAGCCGTTGTATAGGCGATCGGCAATCTGCAAATGCCCCAGCGAATCGAGCTGCGTGCCGACTTGAAAGGTGCCGGCCTGGATCTCGGTGATCCAATTGAGATGATTCTTGCCCCAGCCGTAAGCGCTGGCGTCGGGGCGGCGTAGATTGACATACGGCGCCGAGGTATCGACGGTTTGTTGCCAATAGCGCCCTGGAAATTTCGGCACGTCGGCATCGAGCGTGCGACCGAGATCGACTACTTTGCCGCGTTTAACGAGCGCCGCGGCGGCGGTCGTGACGGCCGGCGTGATTTCATTCAAAGTGCCGATTACATCGTCCTGGCCGTAGCGGCTCGGCCACCACGGTGTCACGTCTGGCGGTAGGCCGTCACTGCCAGGGGTGGCCGCTGGTAATCCCTTCGTCGTCACTGCGAGCAAGATCGCGGTGAATAACAAGCCGCGACGGCGCGGCGGACACGCAGGGTGCTGGAATCGTGAGTGGGGGCGAATTGACATGGTGATGCTCGTGGTTGGTTAGTACGCGACGAAAACGACGACTTAGCCGTTACCTTCGAAACCCGGATACAACGTCATGCCACCGTCGACATACCGGATCGCGCCAGTAACATAGTCTGTTTGATCTGAAGCCAACTATACCGCGGCGCGCGATATCCACCGCTTCGCCCCCACGGCTCATACGGAATAAACTCGAGCAATGACGCTGCTTTCGCTGGTGTCGACCACGCCTCGCGATTGCGTTGCGGCCGGATGCAAGTTGAACCGCAGTTCGGGATAACGCGCGGGTGGCACTTCGGTCACGGCGCGCAAGTTGAATGGCGCCGGTTCGTTGACGCACGATCATAATACGCTGATAAATAGCAAAAAGAGCGGCGCACTCGAGCCGTATGCTCGACGCTTTCATGTCGCACAATCCGCCACCAATCGCGCTGTACTACGCGTTAGAATCGCCAACTAAATTGAGCTGGAGGTGATGATTGATGCAGCCATTAAGACGCGTGGTCCTCGGCGTGATGTGCGCAGTATTGAGCCTGCCGTATGCGGCCGCATTCGCGGAAAATCTTGACGCCGAACTGGACCGCGAATGGGGCCATAAGCGCACTGAAACCGTGACTATCGAGAAACCCAAGGCGCGTTATGGCGGCCGTCTCAAATTACTGCAGGAGGCGCGCGACGCCCAAATCGCCAGCTGCCAAAAGAAAGCCGGCGGCGATGCCTATTGCCGGAAATACGCGGAAGAGCAATTCCGTCGCGAGAAACGCGCGCTAAACGAAAGAATTGAAGCCGAAAAAGCCGCTAACCCGGGGAAAGATGACGCGCGGGAGGACGACGAGAAAGGCTTCGACGCGGACGACGACAGAAATAAAAACAGAATGAAGCAGTGAATAGGGGCAGGCGGCCCAAAGTAACCATGCTAAACGCGCTAATGAGAAGCCGAAGGTCCACAGTTGTTCGCGATAAAGGCCTGTCGGCTTGCGATCTCCTCGGAACTGGCGCGGGCTTCGGGACGCGTCAAGGCCTTCAATTCCGCGTATGCCGCTTCGCAGTGTTCGGCCATTCGTAATTCATCGTCCGCCCGTCGCTGGTCGTTCGCTTCTGGAAATGCCGCGCAATCAACGGTCAATTCGCGCCGATATTTCGCGATTTCTTGGGTGCGCGTCGTGCCATCTAGATAAGCGCGTTTGCCGGTATACGCATCGCCCTGCGGTGGTGGGCGCTTGACGCGATACGCGCCTTGTTCGTCACGATATACCGGACGTCCGCTGTCGAGGGCGGCGAGCGCCCAGCGCGCGCGATCGCAGCGCGCGCGGAGCGCGGCCGACGCTTCCAGCTTGGCTTTAGCGTTAGCCGCGGCCGTAGCTTGTTCGGCATTCGTAGTGGCGGCCTTCGCGGCCTCGACGGCGCGTAGCCGCTGAATTTGTTCTTGCGCTTGTGCCGGACTCAAGGGCGCTGAGGGTTTGTATAGCTGAAGCGGCACGGCTTTGACACCGATCGGTGGGGCATCGCCAAAATGCACATGCCCTTCGGCATCAACCCAGCGGTAAGTCGCGGCGTGAGCGGTGAGCGCCAGGCAGCCGAGCACAAAAAATAACACTGGAACACTGAGTCCAAATCGATTCATCGCCAACTCTCCTTGGTTCACATGCAGGTCATCCCACAGTGCCTGCGCTCACCAATGACCGACCAGCATCATCAACCCCGGGATCCAACACGTAAATACGCCGACGCCGATCGTCGCGAACGGTAACACACGTCCAAATTTCGTCCCCGGGACATAGGCCAGATAGAACATCAGCCACAGCAGACCCCATATCGCCCACATATATCCGAAACGTAGATCGGGGCCCTGGAACGCGAGCCATGCGCAGGGTAGCGTGGTTACCGCCACGAACAGACAAAACCAACCAAACGCGCGCAGATCGAGATCGAACCAGCCACAAATCGCCGCATACAGATACGTAAAAGTAAACAGAAAGCCCGTGGCGACGAGATAATAATCAGCCGAGGTTTGCGCCCGCACCAGCGAAATGAGTTGTACCACCAAGGCCAGCGCGCCAACCAGGAAATTCAGCACCGCGACCGAGCGGCGTTCAGCCAGGCCAAGCCCGCCGACGCCGTTGACGAAGAGCACCGCGCCAACGTAAAGCAGAATCAGTCCCAGCATTCGTGAATCCTCTAAGTCGGTTCGTTATGCTAGCAGTTTGAGATAGCCTAAAACGGTCGCCAAACTCTCGCAGAGTGCCGGCGTTCAATCCACTCTTAATCGAAGGTATGTCGAATTCATGCGCAATTTAATCCTCGTTGGCGTCGTCGCCGGTGTATTCATGACATCCAGTTTAAGTCATGCCGAAGAATCGCTCGACGAAGCCCTGGACAAGGAATTCGGCTCGAGTCGAGTCATCGTGCATCGCGCCGCGAAGCCCGAAGATGTTGGGAAGGCGAAACGGAATACGGCGGACGCCATTTACGCAGCCGCGAAGCGGAAATGCAGTAATGAAACCGATCGTCACAAGGATTACTGCCTACGCGAAGCTGAACAGGCGCACCGCGCCGCCGAATACAAAATTCGCGCTGCGCAGAAAAAGGATTAAGGCCTCTCCACAAATGAAGACCCCGCCACAGGGCGGGGTCTGCCGGTTTCGCTCGCACTTGTCTGTCGCCAAGCCTCGCACGGGGAAAATCTCCGGAGGCGATGCCTAACAGGATGCCTGGCGACATCACACAGGCTGCTAATAAGTAGCCTTTAGTTTGCCGTGAGTGACGTGCACTGCCCCTCATTACGGCGTTGGCCTCCATTCCTGGAATCCGGCGAGGATGAAATAAGGCCGCACTGAAAGCGTAGACCACGTTGCCGTCGTGCGCCATGCCAATTTTCGATGGATTGCTTCGCCGCGCTCGCAACGACAGGAATTCACAGCGCAAAAGTCACCGTGTCTGAGACGCCCTGTTGTGGGAGCGGATTTATCCGCGAATCTTGATTGCTTTGGCGATGATGCAAGACCTAAAAGATTCGCCGCTAAAGCGGCTCCCCCTGAACCGACTGGGCTAGCGCTAAAAATTTTCCTTGAACGGTCGCAGATCGATTTCCTGGGCCCATGCCGAACGCGGTTGACAATGGAGTTGCCAATAAGTCTCGGCGATGGCATCGACATTGAGCAGACCCTCGTCGCCGAGGCGCGCAATCATCTCTGGCATGCGTGTTTTCAAACGCTCGCCGTTGATACCCCCATCGATCACCACATGCGCGACGTGGATGCCGAGTGAGCCATACTCGCGCGTCATGCTTTGCGCAATCATCCGCAACCCGGATTTGGCGACGGCGAACTGCGCAAAGCCCGGTTTACCGCGCAGACTCGCCGAAGCGCCAGTGAACAACACCGTGCCGCGACCCAACGGCACCAAGCGCCGCGCCGCTTCGCGCCCAACTAAAAAGCCGGCCATGCAGCCGACCCGCCAGAAATCTTCGAATTGCCGCAGCGAGAGTTCGCGAAAGTCGATTTTTTGATTATTACCGGCGTTGAATACCACCACGTCAACGGGCTCGCGGTGCGCGTCCGCACGCATGGCGTGGTCGAATAAGGCAATGACCTGCGCCTCATCGGTAGTGTCGATCACCACCGACTCCGCGTTGCCGCCGGCGCTTACGATCGAACGCACGACTTGGTCGAGCTTGGCCGCGGTACGCCCGGCGGCCAGCACGTGATAACTACCGCGCGCGAAGCGTCGACAAACCGCCCCGCCAACCCCTTCTTCCGCCCCGACACCGACGACCACGGCCGTTGGTTTACGCATGATTAACTCCTGGTTGAGCGATTCGGTGCGGTCATGTTCCGTTCCTTGGACCCGCTAAGCAAGATCACGCATACAACCACTTCGTGGTGGGCTCAATGCGTGGCGAGCTATGAACGACCGAGCGCGACGGCGGATTTAGCCGCAGCACGACGATGGGCGATGGCGTACGGAATTCGGTGCGCGAATAACGCGCCAAAGATCACCGCATAGAGTAGTGGCTCGGAGATATCCTTTTTCACCGACATCCAGAAGTGGATCACCCCAAATATAGCGATTACGTAAACCAAGCGATGCAGGCGTTGCCAGTTACGCCCGAGACGGCGCACCATTCTTCGCGTCGACGTGATGGCGAGCGGAATCATCATCACCAGCGCCGCCATCCCGATCATGATGTAAGGGCGTTTCATTAAATCCCGGACCAGATCGGTCCAGTCGAGCTGCACGTCGAGCACAGCGTAAGTCAGCCAATGCAGCATCAAATAACCGAAGGCGAATAATCCCAACGTGCGACGATGCCGCACCAGCCAGATCCAGTGGAGCGTGCGCCGTAACGGGGTAATCGCGAGCGTCGCGACCAGCAGGCGCAAGGTCCAATCACCGAGGAAATGCTCGCCGGCCTTGATCGGGTTGGAACCAAAATAACGCGTGTGCAGCAGCAGATCAGACGCGACCGCGAGAATGCCAAATAACATCGGCAGACACGCGAGCACAATCACACCCAACCCGAAGAAGCGCGGCTCGCGCATGGCGCGCAAGCGCTCAAGCAATGTTGGTTTAGTCATTTCGCACCTGTTGTCGGAGCTGCGGCGAATATTTCACGGCTCGCCGTCATCCAAGCAAGATTCGCGGATAAATCCGCTCCCACGATCGAACGTCCCAGGCGCTGCGCTGTTGTGAGGGCCGCTTCGAGCGTCGAATCTTCCGGCAGTTAATAGTTCTTCGCCAAATCCAAGCCCGCATACAAACTCGCTACTTCATCCGCGTAGCCATTGAACGGCAAGGTCGGACGCTTAAGGAACTCGCCGATGCGACGTTCTTTGGCCTGGCTCCAACGCGGATGATCAACCGCCGGATTTACGTTCGCATAAAACCCGTATTCGGTCGGACCGGCGATATTCCAGGCGGTCTTTGGTTGCTGGTTGGTGAGTCTGATCCGCACGATCGATTTGCAGCCTTTGAAGCCATATTTCCACGGCACCACTAAACGTAGCGGCGCGCCGTTCTGGTTCGGCAAATCCTGGCCATAGACGCCAGTCACGAGCAAGGCCAGGGGATGCATGGCCTCATCGAGACGCAACCCTTCGACGTACGGCCATTCGAGCACTGGATCACTCACGCCACGCATTTGTTTCGGATCATTTAACGTAGTGAATTCGACGTATTTCGCGCCGCCGGTGGGCGCCGCGCGTTTTAGCACACTGGCCAGCGGCACGCCGCGCCACGGCACGACCATGGACCACGCTTCCACGCACCGATGACGATAAATTCGATCTTCGAGGGTGTGGGGCTTTAAAAAATCTTCCAGCTGGTAATTGGCGGGCTTTTCGACCAATCCTTCGACCCGGACAGTCCACGGCTTCGGCTGCAACGTCGCGCTGTAATCCGCCGGATCTGATTTTTCGGTGCCGAATTCGTAGAAGTTGTTATACGTCGTCACGTCCTCCCACGGCGTCATGCGATCGTCTTTCTGCAGCCCATACGCCTTGGCGGTGGGCGGCACGCGCGGGGCGTCAGCCCGCACCCAGGGCGCGGCGAAGGCTGTCAGCGCCGCCGCTCCTAGTGAATTTAGAAAACGCCGACGGTCGTGATACCGCGGCTCCGGCGTCAGTTCGGACGAAGGCGGTTCATTTCGGATACGCATCGGTATAGAGCCCCCTGGGGCAAGGTTAATTAAAGGCCATCAGCGATAGACTGCTGCGAACGGCGCTTGGTTCCGGTTCACTTTAAAAACCATTTCAAACAAGGATTTTTGATCCAACTTCTAGTGTCTGGCCGGCGATGAACCTTCATCTATCGACGCGTTGCGCTTGTGAGAGCGGCTTTAGCCGCGAATTAGGAACCGAATGATTCGCCGCTAAAGCGGCTCCCACAAAGTGTCGCCAGCAGCGCGCGAATCAGGCAGGTTCGACGCGGGACCGCACACTAGTACGCATTGGACATGGGCAATGCCTATGCCATTTGAGAATCAACGCGGCACGAACGCCGAGCATAGAGGTTACCAAACAGCCAACGGTGGTGGCCAGCGCCATTAGTCGCGGCAGCGCCACGGGCCACAACCACATAATGCGGACGCGCGGGAAGATCAGTACGATTGGACGCCAGGTTCGCAGAAAACAAAACTCGAGGGGAGTCCATGGGCATTCGCAACTTCGCATTAGTGACCACGATCTTGTTCAACGCCGCGACCGCGCTCGCCGCGGACTCAGCGCCACCGGTCACCGCGGAACGCTTGCGCGCGGGCACCGAGGCCACTTCCGATTGGCTCATGTATGGCGGCAGTTACGCGAATTGGCGCTACAGCCCGTTGACCGATATCACGCATGACAATGTGGCCAAGCTCGCGCCGGCGTGGATTTTCCAGACTGGCGTGCCCGGACAATTCGAGGCCTCGCCGCTGGTTGCCGATGGCGTGATGTATGTCACCGCGAGCTACGATCATGTATTTGCGCTCGATGCCGCGACCGGCGACGTGTTGTGGCATTACGAACACCAGATGCCCGGCGACATTCAAATCTGTTGTGGACCGACCAATCGCGGGGTGGCGCTGGCCGGTAATCGCGTTTATCTGGGGACCTTGGATGCGCATCTAGTGGCGTTGGATCGCCACAGCGGCGACGTCGTGTGGAATATCAAGATGGACGACTACGCCAAAGGGTATAGCTCGACCGCGGCGCCGCTGGTGGTGGATAACAAAGTCATCATCGGTATTGCCGGGGGCGAGTACGGCGCACGTGGTTTTATCGATGCTTACGACGTCGCGACCGGCAAACGCGTGTGGCGACGTTACACCATTCCCACCACGGGCGAGCCTGGCGTCGAAACCTGGGCGGGTGATTCTTACAAAACCGGTGGCGGGCCAGCGTGGACCACCGGCACTTATGACGCCGCCGCGCACACGTTGTATTGGGCGGTCGGAAATCCATCGCCGGATTGGAACGGCGATTCCCGCGAAGGCGACAATCTCTACACGAATGCCGTGCTCGCGTTGAACCCCGACGACGGTACGGTCAAGTGGCATTTCCAATTCACCCCGCATGATGTGTGGGACTACGACGGCAACACCGGTGTGTTCGTCATCGACACCGAACACGCGGAAAAGAAAGTAAAGGCCGTGGTGCAACCGAACCGCAACGGTTTTTTGTATGTCCTCGATGCCGCTTCGGGTAAATTTATCAGCGGCAGCCAATACGTTGACACGCTGAATTGGGCTAAGGGCCTGGATCCCAACGGCCGCCCGCTGTTTGATCCGAAGTTCGTACCCCTGAGCGGCGGCAACCCGGCGTTTATCTGTCCCGGCAATGTCGGCGGTCAAAATGGTTCCTACACCGCGGCGTATAGCCCCTCGACCAAATTGCTCTACGTCCCAGTAATCGAGAGCTGCGGCAAAATGGAAAAGCAAGTCGCGGTGTTTGTGAATGGCACCCCGTACTGGGGCGGCGGTCCCGGACTGATGCAGGGCGAGGATGGATCGTCGTATGGCCATCTATCCGCGCTCGATCCAGCCACCGGCAGAACGGTCTGGCGCTACAAGGATGAGTATCCGCTGGTCGGCGGCACGCTCGCGACTGCCGGTGGCGTGGTTTTCACTGGCAATCAGGCCGGCTATGCACTGGCGTTTGACGATAAGACGGGTCAGCCCCTGTGGAAATTCCAGACCGGCTCGATGATTCGCGGTCAACCGATCACCTACAAACTGCAAGGCCGGCAATTTGTCGCGGTGCCGAGCGGTGGCGGCGGGATCGCGGTCGCTATCATCGGCGAGCATCCGAAAGTCACCAAAGGCAGCGCGCTCGTGGTGTTCGCCTTGCCGCAATAGTGCGCACTGATTTATTGGCGGCGCGCGCCCCGTTATGCACACTGGTGTTGATTGGCGGCTGCGTGCTGGGGATGCGGCCGAGCGCCGCTGCAACATTTCGCGTGTGCTTACTCGCGAATAATCCGCCGTATTCAGTCGAAGCTAGTCAGGATGGGTTCGATGTCGCGACCGGGCGCGCCGTGGCCCGCGCGCTCAAGCGCGAATTCGTCGCCGAGTGGGTGCAGAACGAAGCTAATCCGCAAGAGATTGAAGAGTCCAATTTCCCGCTGCAGCGCCTCACACACGGCAAGTGTGATGTGATTTTTAGCGTGCCGGGCCCGGCGCGCGACAGCCTGCGCGAAGCGCCGAAACTCAGCCTCGGGCTACCCTACTACGGCGCGGCCTTCGAATTGATCGGCCCGCCGGGAACGCCGAATCGCCTGCAGGCACTGCGCGATCGACCCGTGGCGATTCAAGCGCAAACCATCGCGAGCTTCGCGCTCGCCATCCTGCACGCCAGACAACAGACTTATTTCGCGCCGTTGCCCGCGCTCGAAGGCGTGGCCAACGGCGACGCCGTGGCCGGTTTGTTATGGGGGCCGGTGGCAGGGTGGCAACTGGCGCGCCATCCCGAGTTGAAATTGCAGATCGCTGACGGCTATGCTCCACCCGCCGCGCTCAGTTGGAACCTGCACGTCGCGACGCGCGCAGCAGATAGCGACTTGCGCGCCAAGGTTGACGAGAGCCTGCGCGATCTCGCAACTAGCGGACAGCTCGCGCGGCTGGCGCGAACGCAGGGCTTTCGAATGTATGCGCCGTTTACCACCACTTATAGTCTGACTGAGATCAATAAACTGCATTAGCGTGCGGTTTCGCTCAGGGAAACTCTGAATAAGTCCCTCCTGGACTTTTCAGAGTACGCACCTCCCTGTGCCTTAAGGAAGCTCTGCCTTTTGCAGAGCTTCCTTAGTCTTCGATCAATTATCGCCGCGCTCTTGTGGGAGCGGCTTTAGCCGCGAATCCTCCGGGAATTCTTCATTCGCCGCTAAAGCGGCTCCCACATGACTCCCATAAAGTGTGCGATATCGAACCGTTGGCCGACGGATTAAGCAGGTTCTTTGCGCTTAGCACGTGATCGGAACGCGCACTAGTCGTTCCTGGACGCGTCGCGCGGCACTCGCTTCGTAAACGAGGCGTTCAAGCACGCAGGATCGGTAAATACTGCGTGCGATCAATATTGCCGCCGCTCAAGATTACCGCGACTTTTTTCCCGCGTTGCGCTTCACGCTCATGCAATAAACCGGCGAGCGCCGCCGCGCCCGCGCCTTCCGCGAGATTATGGGTGTCCACATAATAGGCGCGCATCGCCTCCATGATTTCCGCGTCATTTACCTGCACGATACGCGCCGCGCCGCGTTCAATGATCGCGAAAGCTTCGGCTGACGGCACCCGGCAGGCGACGCCGTCAGCCACCGTCACCGCGCGTGCGGTCTCGATCACGCGCCCCGCCGCGAACGATAGCGCATACGCCGGCGCGCCAGTCGCGACCACGCCAATGATTTCAGTGTCCAACTCCAGCGCATCGCGAACCGCGATCAGACCGCATATTCCCGAGCCCATGCCGATCGGCACGTAAACGCTCGCGAGCTGCGGCACCGCGCGAAATAACTCGAGCGCATAAGTCGCAACGCCGCACACAAGATCGCGCTGAAATGGCGGAACCATTTCAAGGCCGCGCGCGGGGCCGAGAACCGCTGCATGCTGCCGGGCGGCTTCGAAATCCTCGCCGTGCTCAATAACGTTCGCCCCGAACGCGCGCATCGCGGCATTCTTTTCAACGCTATTCCCGTGCGGGACGACGATGGTCAACGGGAGTCCAGCCGCACGACAGGCCAGCGCCAGACTTTGCCCGTGGTTGCCGCGCGTCGCGCTGATTAAGCCCCCGACCACGTGGCCCGCGGAGCGGCGCCGGTGCGCGAAGTAAACTCCGCCACGGATCTTGAACGCACCGATTGGCGTGTGGTTTTCATGCTTGACCCAGACCTCGCAACCGGTGCGCGCCGCCAGTAACGGCCAGGCATATTGCGGTGTCGGCGGCACCATCGCACGGATCACCGCGGTGGCGGCTTCGATTTCGACCAGGGCGGGTAGGATCATGTTATGTCGTGACCAGCGATTGATAAATTTGACGATACGCCGCAGCGCTGCGGCGCCACGAATTGTCTTCGGTCATGCCATTGCGCTGTAGACGCTGCCATAGCGCCGGATTATGAAACACCTCAAGTGCGCGGTGGGCGGCCACGATCAGCGCCGACGATGTCGCGCTGTCAAAGACAAAGCCCGTGGCGCGCGCCGCATCGATCGCTGGGTCGATCACGCTATCGGCGAGACCGCCCGTACGGTGCACGATGGGCACCGTACCGTAGCGCAGGCTATAGAGCTGGGCGAGACCACAGGGTTCGAAACGCGACGGCATCATATACGCATCCAGTCCAGCGAACATCTGATGCGACAGCACCACGTCGAACCCAATGTGGTACTGCACTCGCTGGGGATACACCGCCGCGATATCGATGATCCGCCGCTCAAGCGCCGGGTCACCGTTACCTAAAAACAGGAACTGGAGGGGCAGGTGGGTCAGCGCCGGGAGCGCCTCCAAGATTAAGTCCACGCCTTTCTGTTCGGCTAGGCGCGTGACAATCCCGAGCAGAAATTGTGTCGGATCCAACGGCAATTTAAAGCGCTGCTGCAGATACCGCTTGTTCGCCGCCTTGGCGCCAACGCGGCTAATGTCATAGGTCGCGACCAAAGCAGGGTCGTGTGCCGGGTCCCACACCTGCAGGTCGATCCCGTTCATGATGCCCGCGAGCACGTTCGCGCGACCGCGCAGGAGACCGTCGAGACCGCAGCCGAACGCCAGGGTTTGAATCTCGCGCGCATAGCTCGGGCTCACCGTCGTCAGGCGATCCGCATACACCAGACCGCCCTTTATCAAGGCCGCTTGCCCGTGAAACTCTAGCGCCTCGAAATGCCACGTCGCGGGCGGCAAATGCAACCGCGTGAAGGTGGCAAAATCGCATAGGCCGCGATACGCGAGGTTGTGAATCGTGAACACCGTGCGCGGTCGCGGGGTGTGAGACGCGAGTAACAATGGCACCAGTCCGGTTTGCCAATCGTGCACATGGACGACGTCAGGCCGCCAGCCGTCAGACATGCCGTGCACGGCCAACGCGGTAACCGCATGACTAAAACACGCAAACCGTTCGGTATTATCGGGCCAGTCCCGGCCGTTGGCCGCGCTGTACAAGTCGCCGTCGCGATCGAAAAACCTGGGCGCGTCCACCAACCACACCGCCGGGTCGGCAGTGCCCACGATGGACAGCACACGAATGCCTTCGGGATAACCAATAACGTTGAGCACAGCGCCAACGGTCGTGGTTGCATGCTGCGTCTTAATGGTGCGATAGCCGGGTAGCACCACCCGAACCTCGCACCCCGCGGCAGCTAGTGCCCGAGGCAAGCTACCGACCACCTCGCCCAAACCGCCTGTCTGTGCAAAAGGCGCGGCTTCGCTCGCGGCAAAAAGTATTTTCAGCGCCATTCTTTAGCAGCGTCGTAAAATGTTAGCCTCGTGCGGTACGCGCACGGTTCAGAAATACTTACGACCAGTCCGTTATTAAGCTGGGGCTAAATATCACGTACCGATCGCCGACGATTATTCGCCGCGCACTATGCGCCGTTTGCGCGAGTTGAAACAACTTAGTTAAGCCAGTCGATTCTTGAGGCCACCGATGACCGAAACCCGCATTGAATTTGAAATTAGTCCCCGACTCCCGGCCACGCTAACGCGCCTGCAAGAGTTATCCAACAATCTGTCCTATACCTGGGATCGGCGAATCCAGGATCTATTCGCCCATATCGATGGCGAATTGTGGACGGCGTGCGGGCACAATCCCAAGATGTTTCTGCGTCGGGTGTCGCAAGCGCGAATTGATGCCGCGGCCAGTTCCCCGACCTTCTTGCAAGACTACGAAGCCGCGCTGTCCTCTTACAACTCCTATCTGCAACAGCCGCGCGCCGCGCGGGTCCGCGCGGCGTTGGATGGCGAACGCGATCTCGTCGCCTACTTCTGCGCTGAGTACGGCCTGCATGAGAGCTTGCCGTTTTACGCCGGCGGCCTCGGCGTGTTGGCTGGCGATCATTGCAAGGCGGCAAGTGACTTACGGCTGCCGTTTGTGGCCATGGGGTTGTTTTACCGTGCAGGGTATTTGCGCCAGGAAATCGATGGCGATGGGCGTCAGCACTTGCGCTACACGCCGATCAAGGGCGCCGATCTCGCCTTTGTCGAAGCGCTCGACAGGAACGGCCAATCGCTACGCCTGCACGTGGACCTACTCGGACGCGATGTCGCCATTCGGGCCTGGCTGGGACGCTTGGGCGAGCTGCAGATTATTCTGCTGGACACCGATCTCGACAGTAACACGGCCGAAGATCGCCGGATCACGCACGAACTTTATGGCGGCGACCTTGAAACTCGAATTGCGCAAGAGATTGTGCTCGGGATCGGCGGCGTACGGGCCTTGCGGGCGCTCGAACTGGCGCCGACCGTATGGCATATCAACGAAGGCCATGCGGCGTTCATGGTCCTCGAACGCATGCGCGAAACCATGCGTGATGGCGTCGATTTCCACAGTGCGCTCGAAGTCGTCGCCGCCGCCACCGTATTCACCACGCATACGCCAGTGGCGGCCGGCCACGACGTATTTCCGCATGATTTGATGCGGCGGTACTTTCCGAAATTAATCCATGACTTAGGCGGTGGCGATCACGGTTTATTCGCGCTCGGTGAAAGCCCGTTGAATGCCTTGGGCTTCAATCAAACCGCACTCGCGATTCGCGGCTCACGCTTTCAGAACGGCGTAAGCGCGGTCCACGAAACCGTGGCCGCGAGCAACGAACGCTTTGTGTGGCCGGAAATTGCCCCGCATGAAAATCCGATCGATCACGTGACGAACGGCGTACACATTCCGACCTATCTGGCGCCGTCGTGGGCCAACTTGTTTGATTTGCGCCTAGGGCGGCAGTGGCGTAATCAATTATGCAACGCCGAATTTTGGCGGCAGATCGACGAATTGCCCGACCACACGTTTTGGAGCATCCGCCAGTTACTGAAGCTCGACTTATTAAGTTATTTACGTGAGCGTTTGACCCGACAGTATCGGCGCAATGGTCTATCCGAAGCGCAGATCCAAATTTTAGTGCGTGGTCTCGCGCCCGAACACGATGTGCTATTGGTCGGTTTCGCGCGCCGCTTCGCGACTTATAAACGGGCGACGCTGCTGCTCTCTGATCCGGCGCGCCTCGCGCGCCTGCTCGCCGATGATGTACACCCGGTGGTTCTGCTCTACGCCGGCAAGGCGCACGCACGCGATGGTGGCGGTCAGGATTTAATCCGCACCTTGCACGAATACTCGCTGCGGCCCGAATTTCAGGGTCGCTTGTTCTTGATCGAAAACTACGACATATCGCTGGCGAGAAAGCTCGTGACTGGCGTCGACATCTGGCTCAACACCCCGGAATATCCATTGGAAGCCAGCGGCACTTCCGGCATGAAGGCGGCGATCAACGGCGCGGTCCATTTATCGATTTTGGATGGTTGGTGGGCCGAGGGTTTTACTGGCGACAACGGTTTTGGCATCGTGCCGCATGGCAAAAATGTGTCCGCCGCCGAGCGTGATCGCCTGGAGTCCGCCGAGGTCTTGCGAGTGTTGTTCGAGGAAGCCAAGCCGCTCTATTTCGCGCGGAACGGCCGTGGATATTCAGAAGGCTGGTTGCAGCTTGCCAAAGCGTCGCAACGCACGGTCTTGCCGCGCTTCAATGCCGAACGTCAAGTAATCGAGTACACGGAACGCTTTTATGCCCCTGCCGCCCGGCATGCGCGCCGCCTCGCGGCCGATAGCTTTCAGGCAGCGCGGACGTTGGCAGCATGGAAGCAACGCTTGCGGGCACATTGGTCGCGAGTCTCGATTCGCCTGTGCGACGGGCCGCCGCCAAATTTAATCGCCGGAACGCAAATTCGACTCGCGGTTGCCTTGCGTCTGGACGAGATCAGCGACGCCGACGTGGGGGTTGAGGCGGAGCTCGGACGTTTGACGGACGCCGGCGAGTTTGAGGTGTTGGAGACGCACTTTCTGCACGCCGAACGTGAACGACAGGACGGCGAAACTTTATTTTCCGCGCAGCTAGCGCCAGGCGCCGCCGGGCTCGTCGCACTGCGGGTGCGGGCGTATCCGCGACATGAACTGCTCGCGCATCGCTTTGAGATGGGCCAAATGGTATGGCTGTAGGGACTTGCGCTGCACTACCAGTGTTCGGTGGGACAGCCGCCTGTGGGAGCCGCTTTGAGCTTCGAATCTTTATTGCGGTCCAATTCGCGGCTAAAGCCGCTCCCACAAAATCGCGACCGATGGATGTTGGGGACTACGCCCTAGCGAATGGTGTGACGCGGCTGACCCAAGGCTTCGGGCGTCACCAGCACGACGCCGTTGGCGCTGATGTGAAATAGCTTTCGATCTTGCACCGTGTCTTCGCCAATCACGGTATTGGCGGGTAACTCGCAGCCGCGGTCGATAATGGCGTGTCTGATTCGGCAGCCGCTGCCGATCTGCACATCGGGCAAGATCACGCAGTCATGGATTTGGCTGCCGGTTTCGGCATACACATTCGAAAAGAGCAGCGAATTGACGACGGTCGCACCGGCGATGATGCAGCCACCGGAGACCATTGAATCGACCGCGGTTCCGCGCCGCCCGTCGTCATTAAACACAAATTTGGCTGGCGGCACCTGTTCTTGATGGGTCCAGATCGGCCATTCGCGATCGTAAAGATTAAGTTGGGGCGTGACGCCCAAGAGTTCCATATTGGCCTGGAAGTACGCGTCGACCGTGCCGACATCGCGCCAGTACGCGCCGGCGCCGTTGGAATCGCGGAAGGGATAGGCCACGGCGCGATACTTGCCGATCACCCTGGGGATGATGTCCTTGCCGAAGTCATGGCTCGACCCCGGCACGTCATGGTCGTTGATCAATTGCTCATACAAAAATTGGGTATTGAAAATGTAGATCCCCATCGACGCCAGCGCGACGTCATTACGTCCGGGCATCGGCGCGGGGGTTTTGGGCTTCTCTTGAAATTCGACGATGCGGTGCTGCTCATCGACCCGCATCACACCGAACTGTGAAGCTTCAAGCAACGGCACCTCGATACAACCAATAGTCAGATCCGCCTGTTGCTCATCGTGGAACGCAATCATGAGCCCGTAGTCCATCTTGTAGATATGATCGCCGGCCAGAATCAGGACATAACCCGGTTCGTGCGCGCGCAGAATATCCAGGTTTTGAAACACCGCGTCCGCGGTCCCCGCATACCACTCGTTATCGATCCGCTGCGAAGCCGGCAGAATTTCAACAAATTCGCCCAGCTCGGTGCGCAGAAACCCCCATCCGCGATAGATGTGACGGAGCAATGAATGGGCTTTGTATTGCGTCAAGACCCCGATGCGACGCACGCCGGAATTGATGCAGTTAGAGAGCGGAAAATCGATGATGCGGAACTTGCCGCCAAAGGGCACGGCGGGTTTGGCGCGCCATTTAGTCAGTTCTTGCAGGCGATCACCACGACCACCGGCGAGGATCAGCGCCAACGTGTCGCGCGTAAGCCGACTGACGTAGCGTTTGTCGACGTTGCGGCGTTCGCGAGACGTTTGATCGGTGGCCGACACGGTAGCGCCTTACAGTTGACCTGAGGTCGAACCAGCGCATTATGCCGCGCCCGACGCTAGGCGGTATAGCGGGCGATCGCCTCCGGAAAATGGCAGTCAATAACCCGCGTAGCGCGGGTGCTGGTGGAGCCGCCTTACGCGGCGCGTTGTAACTTAGCGTTCTCGTTAAGCGCGGTCACATTCGGTGCCAAGACTTCGACCGTAGAGTCTGACGCCAGCACCGCGCGGCGGTTGCGGCGCGGATCGGAATGATTAACGACAATCTGAGTAATTTGCAGCAGTCGCGCCGCGACCAGACACCCCAAGGCCAGAGCCAGGCTGTAGAAGAACGGAAGGAACAACGCGCCTTCTGCCGCCACGTGGAGCCATTGTTCGCACAGTAAGGTGGTCGATGCACTAATCAGGCCGGCGGTCCCGGCTAGGTCCAGGGCGAAACGTAGCCGATTCTGCGTCGTCATACGTGGGTGTCCTCATTTTAATTTTTAGTGGCCCCGTCGAGACCTAGTCCCGAGGCGCCTCTGCCTGTGGAGGACATCTTAGCGACGACACGTGTCATTTCTGTGAAGTAGGCCGCAATTGACGCGAGAATGCGCGGCGACACAAAGTTTTTCGATTACGCGCCGGGACGGGAGAGAACCCCTTATTCACGCTTGCGGCGTTTTTCCTCGCGTTCTTTGCGTTTCGCGCGCTCGATATCGGTGCGGTCCAGATCCTTTTCGATTTCAGCCAAGCGCGCGTCAATCCGCATCCGCTGATAATGCGAAATATCCGCTTGGGTCTGGGCCAGTTTCAATTGCTCGGTGGCGAGTTCGAGTTCGCCAACCGAACGATAGTATTCGGCCAAGTCGTAGTGAGAATTAACGTTGTCACCGATGCGCTCTTCGGCTTCGGCCAGTAACTTGTAATACCGTGGATCATGCTCCTCGCCGCCAGCAAAATCGCGCAGCACCTGACGCGATTCGGCGGCGCGGCCGGTGTTGTTCAATAGCGTCACGTAGCCATACGTCGCGGCCCGGCTGTCCGGGTCCTTGCGACGCGCGTTATCGTACAACTTGAGGGCCTCGCCGAGTCGCCCGGCGCGCTGTTCCAGGCGCGCCGCGGCGAGTTTAAACGCCGTGATATTGGGTTGCGCGTTGCGCAGCTTGTCGAGTTCAATGCGGGCGCGCTCGAAGTCGCCGGCCTCGGTGAGTGCCAGGACGTAGCCGTAACGCGCGGCGGTTTCATTCTTATACGAGCCTTCGCGCAGCATTTTTTCGTAGTCCTGCTTGGCCTGCGCTGGATCAGGGGCACTCAATACCTTGAGCTTTTGCCACACCAATTGATATTCGTAACTATCCTCGCGAACGATATTCGACGGCATTCTCTCGGCGCGTTCGCGCGCTTCGGCGATCCGATTGGACGTCACTGGATGCGAGCGTATGTATTCGGGAATCTCCTTAGGGTCGGTATAGCGGGTGGCGGTTTGCAGGCGTTCGAAAAACGCCGCCATGGCCTTGGTGTCGAAACCCGCCGTATGCAATAACTCGATCCCGATGCGGTCGGCCTCTTTTTCGTTGGCGCGCGTGAAATTCAGCTGATATTGCTGCTGGGCCGCGCCGATCGCGGTCAGCGCGCCCATGCCAGCTTGAGGGTCGATGGCCATGACGACGATGGCGCCCAGATACGCCGCCAGCGTCGGAATACTCATATTGCTGGCGGCTTCAATCATGCGCGCCCCATGGCGTTGCGTTAGATGCGAAATTTCATGGGCTAACACCGACGCCAACTCGCTCTCGCTTTGGGTATCGAGAATCAAACCCGAATGCACGCCCACATAGCCACCGGGCACAGCAAACGCATTGATCACATCGCTATCCAGCACGAAAAAATGGAAGTCGCCGTAATAGCCCGAGTGCTTACCGACTTCGAGCCCCACTTGCTGGATATAGTCCTCGACCTCTTCGTCCGTCACCAACGGCGCATGCATGCGCATCTCACGCATGAAATTCTTGCCGAGCTGGCGTTCTTGTTCCGGCGAGATGTAGGCCCCTGCGGAGTCGCCGAAATCCGGCAGATCCGACACGTTGATCTCATCGTTATCGTCGAGCGGCGGACGCGGAGCGGGGGTGGCGGCCGTAGCGTTGAACGCAAGTGCGAGCGACAACGTGGCGGCGAGGCAGAGGGAAAAAATGCGCGGTGAATTCAAAAGTACGTGGCTCCTAATAACCGGTGCCTGCATAAGCGGATGAGTACCACCCGATCCTACCCGAGCAGCGGTTCCCGGGATCATGTTCAGACTCGTACTCGTCTGTGCAAGTTCATCTGCAACTACGGGGCGAAACACCTTTAGGAAAGATAAGCGTCCTGTTCGACGAAATCGAGCGTCGTGTGCGTTGAATTCGAACGGCGTCAGCAGGAACGAATGCGGTGCACGGCGGCCGTTTACACCGGAATTTCACGAGACCACGGCGCCCTCATCGCGCTGAGGGCGTTTTCTTCTGTGAAATATCGACCGCTTAGCCCCGCAGGCGCAAGCGACACCATGCCGGGTGTCAGGCTAGCCTCGCGTCCGTGCGTGCGTCAGGGGGAAGCACCGTCAGCCTGGTTCCTTCAGGCCTGGTAATTGCGTTGGCGGCGGCGCGAGGGCGAAGGGTCTGAAGGCGGGTGTCACGGGTCCGGCGCGCCGCTCGAGGTGCTCAAAGATCTGTTTGATCACTGCTGGATCTTCGATGCTCGCTATCACCTTCACCGCGCCGCCACAGTGCTCGCAGGCGCGATGCCGACGGGAAACCGCCGAGTTATGCAGCCGAACCATCCTCTTTGGTCAGCGTAACGCAAACTGGGCAGCGCTGTTTCAGAAGCCGCTGACCAAGACCAAAAGCGAACAGGCCAAACCAAGACGTTTTCGGAACAACAATCTCGGAGCAGTTCAGCTCTTCGGCAAAATCAATCACGCCTTGCACTGCATCCGCCTCACGAAGATAAGCCCGGTAAGGAATTTTTGCCTTATCTAAAACATCAGCGGCCTCATCTAGAAAGATCACCGCCCGTTCCTGATGGAACTTGCGCACCTCGTCTTCGGTATGAAATCTCAACACCTCCCAATTCCGAACCGGCTCCGCGATATAAAGCAGAAGAACTTCGATCGAGGTTCCGGCCTCGACGCGGCGAACTGCATAACGCAATCCCCAGCGCGACTCGTCTGTCGCGTCAATCGGAATGAGCAATTGGATTACGGCGTCGCGAGTCTCTGAGCGCGAAAGCTTTAAGGTTGAAATGTTTCCCATATCAATCCTTGTCCCAACGAGAGCTCGACAACGATTTGAGACCAACACCTTGGCGTCATACAGACGCGCTGGGGATAGCACTGACCGTCACAAAACTTGAAAGGCGAAGATGGCCACACAGGTTGGCGGTAAAGCAGCCAAAAACAGTCTCAGCGGGCTGATTGATTTATCATCGAAGCTCGCTTTCAGAATAGCGACACCGGCCGGGTTCGGGGCATTGGCAATGATAGTCAAGCCGCCGCCCGTCACTGCACCGGCGACGATTGCGTACTTGAACTCGGATGAGACGCCATCGACTAACGAAGCCAAGTAGGTTAGCGCTGCGTTATCCGTCACTGCCGTCAGAGCAGTAGCCAAGAAGTAGAGCATCGTTGGCGCTACCCCGGTTAATGCTCTTTGCAGCCACCATTGCTGCAAACCACCGAGCACGACGAGGCCAGTTAGGAAAAATGCGACCAACAGACCCTCTCGCAGAATCAGTCGGTCTTGATGCTGGTGGTAGGCTTCGGTGTACCCCAGGAAGAATAGGAAAAGACCCATAAACACCACGGGATGGTGCGCAAAGATCACGACACCGACGAGAAATGAGAGATGGATGCCCGCTACGGTCGCGGGAACATCGGAATGAGCACTTGCACCGGCCGGCTTTCCTTTCGCGATGAGTTCATGCTGGAAGTACCACGTCAAGACTGCGGCATTCACCAACACCGCGATGGCGGCCTTCCAGCCGAAATTGGAAATCATGTAAAGGGCGTCCCATTGCCACTTGGCTGCCACCATGAGTACAGGCGGCGCCGCAAAATGGGTTAGCGTTCCGCCAATGGAAATGTTGACGAACAACACGCCAAGCGTTGCGTATTTCAGTTTGTCGGAGAGCTGCCTCCGGAAATAACGATCCCGCAGCATCAAGGCGGCAAGCGTCATCGCGGCAGGCTCGGTAATCAAGGAACCAAGCAACGGCACTGCCGAAAGGCAAAGAAAGTAAACCGACACTACTCGTCGGATAGGAATCATCGCGGCGACTAGCTGAACAACCGCGATGACGGTGTTCAGGACGGGTCGACTAGCGGCAATCACCATGATCACGAAAACGAACATCGGCTCCGTGAAGCTGCGCCCCTCGAGGTACTGAATTGCGTCGTCTTTCCCAGACAGCCAAAACAACGCGGCTACAAGGACGAAGGCCCAGAATCCAAATACCACTTCGACTTCGGCCAGTAAGTGCCACAACCCCGCATGGCTCGGTTGCACATGCGCGAGATGCGCAAAGAATTTGATGGAAAAAGTATGCAGAACGGCTACCGCGAAGATTACCGCCGCAATAACTTCCGGGGTTGAGGCGCGTAAATTCAATAGAATTTCGGAGGTCTGCATAATGAAGCTGAGCGTAACCATCCCCCGCCCATGAGATAATTCGGGAGTCTCGTAGGTGAAAGCCGTAAGGATTTCCCGTATTGCTGATCGCCGTGGGATCGTTAGTCGTGCGTCTATTCCCGCTTAGTCAACACCAAAACAACATTTGAATCCGCTCCTCCTCTATCTCGGTTTCGTCGGCCTTTATGTCGCACTGGATGCGGCAAGCTTCATTCACCCGCTGCATGGATTAAACATCACACCCTGGAATCCGGCACCTGGGCTGGGGCTAGTTTTGCTCCTGCGACGAGGTTCAGCCGCATGGCTGCCGCTGGTTGGGACTGTGGTGCTCAGTGAGGGGATTGTGCGAGGCATCTCGCAATCGTGGTGGGCAAGTCTTGTTTCTGCGCTTGTCCTCGCTGGCGGCTACATTACGCTCGGCGAATTATTGAGACGTCGCTTATCACCTTCGACCTTGCTAGATGATCGTACATCCTTATTGAACTGGATCGTGCTGGTTGCCGTAGGGGCGCTACTTATTAGCATTGTCTACTTGAGTAGTCTCCACGTTGTAGGTTTGTTACCGGCGGATGGATGGCAGGCGGCGGTGCTTCGGTTCTGGGTTGGCGATAGCGTCGGTATCGCGGTTGCCATGCCTCTATTCTGGTGGCTGAGCAGTGACCGCGGCAGGATTTTGCTCATATCGGCGATAGCGCGATGGGAAACGCTGGGCTACACCTTGCTCAGCTTAGCTGCTCTTTGGATTACGTTCGATGTCGGAGGCGACAGTGGCTTCAAACTGTTCTATCTGTTGTTCTTGCCAATTGTCTGGGCCTCAGCCCGACATGGGATGGCTGGTGCCATCATCTCAGCGTCGCTGTTGCAGGTCGAAGTGGTCGTTACGGTCCAGGCGTTGAATTACGGCGCGGTTCCATTAGCTGAGCTACAAATACTCTCGTTGGCAATGGCCCTTATTGGCTTTTTTATTGGCAGCGTGGTGGATGAGCAGCGGCGCACCGGCGACGAGCTTAAACAATCGCTTCGCCTGGCGGCGGCAGGAGAAATGGCTGGCGCCTTGGCTCATGAACTCAATCAACCGCTCACGGCGCTTGTCGCTTACGCTTCTGCCTGCGAAATCCTGTTGGAGCGGGGAGAGTCTGGCGATCGTCTCAATGTAGCCATCCGGGGCATGCTTGCCGAATCTGGGCGCGCTGGGGAGATTGTCCGGCGGTTGCGCGACTTTTTCCGTACCGGCGCTACGGAACTGAAATCGGTCAGTCTCCCCTCAGTTCTTGAAAAGTCTGTCCAGTACCATCGCGAGCAGGCGTCAAAGCAGGACATTAAGTTCGATGTGGGAGCGATCCCAACAGTAATGTTGCTGGCAGACGGTCTCCAACTCGAGGTCGTACTTCGCAATCTACTGGCCAACGCATTTGATGCTGTTGCAAACGCCGACCGGACGCATCGCGCAGTCAGTATCCGCGCAGAAATTCTGCCTGGCGCAAGAATCAGCATCGTCGTCGAGGATTCAGGCTCGGGCCTGTCGGGTAAGGAGGTGGCATTGCTGTTTGAACCATTTCAATCCTCGAAAACGAGCGGCCTAGGGCTAGGACTAGTGATTAGTCGCGCCATTATTGACACCCACGGCGGAACGCTATGGGGCGAAGTCGCCGATCACGGGGTGTTTAAGATCATTCTGCCGATTCAAGGGTCATCCCACTATGAGTGACAACTTGACTTTATTTATCGTCGACGACGATGCCTCAGTCCGCGATTCGCTGAGTTTGCTACTTGGGATTCATAACTATCGAATTACTGTCTTTGGTAACGCTGAGAGCTTCCTGAGGGCCTACAAGAAAGAATGGCGGGGCTGTGTTTTGCTCGATATTCGGATGCCCGGAATGGACGGGCTTTCCTTGCAAAAGCACTTAGCAGATCTCGGCGGCGAATTACCGATTATCGTCATGACCGGACACGGTGATGTCGCGTCAGCGCGGGCAGCCTTTAGGGCGTTCGCTATCGATTTTCTAGAGAAACCTCTTGACCATAAAAAGCTACTTGCCGGGATCTCCGAAGCGTTTTCAAGGCAACAAGCAAAATTGACCACAGAGATGAACCAAGGCGAGATTAAGCGATTAATTTCCAGCCTGACGCCGAGAGAGTTGGAGGTCATGGAACGAGTAGTGGCCGGGCACCACAACCGAGAAATCGCGAACGAACTCGGCATTAGCCCGCGGACAGTCGAAGTCCATAAAGCCCGGATGATGGACAAATTGGGAGTTGGTAATGTGGCTGACTTGGTGCGTATGAATCTTCAGTCCGAGCGACTCTGAGCGATGATCAACGCGTAAAAGAATCGCTATACGAACAAAGAATAAATCCGCGTGACTTAATTGCGCGCAAGCCATCGCCCGCGCCGACATACGCGCCGTCGAGGAACAGCATATGGAAGTGGATGTTCAGGTTGAGCGCACTGCCGAAGCGCTGAATCAAAGTCACCGCGCCGGTCTGCGCCGTCTCATGGTCATAGCCGGCGGCTTTAATCAGATGACCGGTAATGGCCCGCGTCGCGAGTCGTGGCGCCGTCAATGGCGACGAAAAAATCGTCGAGATCATCGGACCCGGCCAAACCTTTGCCGAGGCTTTGATGTTCATGGGTGCCACGCGCTACCCGGTGAGCGCGCGGGCCTTAGGTATCATCATCGCGCTTAACTGCAGGTCCTTTATCGAGAGCCTGCGCGCCTCCACCGACCTGTGCTTCCGGCTGATGGCCAACATGAGCGTGCGACTGCAACGTTTGCTGGGCGAAGTCGAAGCGCTCACGCAGCGGTACGAGTCGTGAATTTCCTGCTGGCGCCGATCCCCGAAGGCGCGGTGAGTCCGACCGCAATCGCATTGCCGGTGCCGAAGCAGGTGATTGCCTCTCGCTTGTCGAGCAAGCCCGAGACCCTGTCACGGATCCTTCACGAACTGGCCCACGCCGGGATTGTCGAAGTCAACGGGCCTCTGGTTGAAATCATCGATATCAAGGCGCTGACCAGGTTTGCCGCGGCCTGAACTCAGGGATATAACCGACGTGTTCGAAGTCAGGGCCGCGGTGGACAAAGACTTGCCGTTTCGCAACCCTCGGTGCGGCGCAGCGCACGAATCCGGGCGTAACCACGGCCGGTCGCTGCCGCGGGAGACGCGCGCCGAACGGCGCAGCAAAGGCTTGGAAGTTCGGCGCGCGACCGGGGGAGCCGCCCTCAGGCCGCCGCTTTCGCCGCGCTGGCGGCCCGCGCCCGCACGGCCGGAATGATGTCGGTCCCCAGCAGTTCCATGGCGCTCAAAACCTTGGCGTTTTCCAGACCGCCGATGCGGGTCCAGCACAGCAGCTCATCGAAAGCGAATTCGGCGGCCAGATTGAGCAGTTTCTCCGTGCAGTACTCGGGCTCGCCGCAGACGATCGAGGTGCCTTCCACCAGGTTCTCGAATTCGACATGGGACGCCAGGTCCCGCGATTTGCCGTAACCCTCGTAGCCCTTGACGTCCCCCTGACCCTGCGGCGGCGCCACATACTTGGCGATGGTACGGTAGTACCAGGTCACGCGGGGACCGAAGGTGTTGCGCGCTTCCTCCCTTGTCCTGCCCGGATAGACCATGATGAGACAGGCGACCTTGCCGCCGTTCGGGGCGTGCCCCCCTTCGCGGCGTCCCTTGCGATACTGTTTCAGCCCTTCCTTGGCCATTTCCGTGCTGAGACCGAAGACGGTCGACATCAGGATGTTGTAGCCGTAGCGCCCGGCGATCTCGAAGGTATCGGGCGAGAGGCAGGCCATGTAGACCGGCGGATGCGGCTGCTGCAGCGGTTTCGGCCGCACGCAGATGTTATCGAAGTGATAATGCTTGCCGTGAAAGCTGAAGCGCTCTTCCGTCCAGCACTTGTGCAGCACCTGCATGCCTTCGTGAAAGATTTCGCGGGATTGGGTCTGGTCGAGTCCGAAACCCCGGTATTCCATCGGCTGATAGCCGCGACCGACCCCGAGCTCGACACGGCCGTCGCTCATCAGATCGATGAAGGCGAAGTCTTCCGCGACGCGCACCGGGTTGTGGAACGGCAGCACGACGACGCCGGTCCCGAGCCGGATTTTCGAGGTGCGGGTAGCGACCGCCGCGAGCGAGACCTGTGGCGAGGCGCAATAGCCGTATTCCGAGAAGTGATGTTCCGCCGGCCATACCGAGTCGTAGCCCAGCCGTTCCGATTCGATCATTAATTCCAACTGATTCTTGACGATCTGGTGTTCGGTGAAGCCGACGGGATTCTCAAATAGATGCAGCATTCCAAGTTTCATGAGGACCTCCACTGGCGCCGGGCGGGGCGCGCCGGCGGTATGCCAGGAACTCCGCCGTGCCGGCGGTCCCGAGGCTGTCGATGTTAATTCTGCCCGGCTCCGTGCCGGTGCTGCCGTGCTTCGCACAGCAGTTCACGACACTGCACTCGAAGGTGATTATCCAGAGGAAATTTCGGCGTGAGCTTGATGTAGGTCAACGTCGGCGTGAATGCCGCGTATAGAAAACATAACCGTCCTGTTCGACGAAGAGGAGATAATCATCACTCGCCTGGGAAAGCCGGTGGCGAAACTCGTCGCCGCACCCAAAACTCGTAAACCTTTGCCGTCGTTGGCCGAGTTCCGAGGGGGAATTGGCAGACTCGGAACCCATGCCGCGCCATTGGTGCGTGAGGAACGCGATGCTTGATGAAAGTGCCTATATCGATACTGGCATCCTCGGCGCCTACTACTGTCCTGAGCCACTGAGTCCGATTGCGGAAAATGCGCTGCGCCAAGTCAACGCCCCGGTGATAAGCGTCTTAAGCGAAGTTGAGTTCTGCTCTCTGATTGCAAGAAAGCGGCGACTCCGGGAACTAAGCGAGCGTCAAGCGCGGGAACAATCGCGCTGTTTGAGACCCATGTCGGCGAAGGCTTTTACCGCCGAATCTCGTTGACCAGCGAGCATTTCCTTAAGGCGCGCCAACTCGTCGTTACCATCGGTAGCGCTCTGCGTACCTTGGATGCGCTGCATCTCGCGACCGCGATCGCGATCGCGGAGTCCATCACGCTGATGACAGCTGACCGAGAGCTCGCGAAGGCGACGAAGCTTTTCAAGCACCGCGTCATCTTGCTGAAGTAACCTAACGCGTAATGAGCAGCGACTTGGCGCGCCAAATCACCCTGTACGTGGTGCTGCCGGAGGATTTGGCATGGCGTGGCGCAGCGCTTGCCAAAACCCTAGGCCTCGAGGGAATTAAATCAGTGGATCGGGGAAATAATCGGCCGGAGCAGGAAGGCCAGATCCGACCCCAGCAATCACAAACTTCCCTTCCCCTGGCGCGCGCGGTGGTCCGCGACTACCATCAGATCGTAATGTGATAAATTTCGGGTTGTAGTCGGCGCAGAATCAGTCGAGAGTTAGTCATGAAAAGAAGCGAACACATCTACGCGCTTGATCTCAAGGAGCGTAACAATCTCGACGCGGAAATGACTGCGCTGGTTAAGGGCATCGAAAAGAAATACGGCTTCATGCCGCATTTCATCCGCCTATTCGCGACCGACAATCGGCGTCTGCGCGCATTCATGGGGCAATACATGGAGTTGCTGCGCGAGGATTCCGGTTTAACGCATCTCGAACATGAGATGATCGCGTTGGTCTCAGCGGCTACCAACGGCTGCGTCTACTGCACTGCGCATCACGGTGCGCTCATGCGTGGCGAGACCGGCGACGCGCTATTTGCTGAATACCTGTCGCGCAATTATAAAATGGCAGCGCTATCGACGCGCCATCGTGCGATGCTCGATTTCGCTGTCAAGGTGCTGACTCAAGCCGAGCACATCACGGATGAGGATCGGCAAGTGCTGCGCCAAGTCGGTTTCGATGACGAAGCGATCTGGATGATCATTTCGACCGCCGCGTTCTATGCCAGCGCTAACCGCATCGCGCAGGCGACCGGATTGCAGCCGGCATCGCAGTATCTGGAAATGTATCGCGCCCCGACGCCGACGGTGCGGGCAAAAAGTACTACGCGCCGTTAATGAGCGCCTTATGTGTTGGCGCCGGCCTCAAATTGAGCCATGGTGCCGGCTAAACCCGTCTGTTGCTGCCGACCTCCGATTGACCAGCGTTTACCGATTCTGCCGAAATTGGAATGACCACTCCTTCCAGCGCGTTTTACCCATGCGATCATATCTATGGCAGCAACAATGGCCGAGCACATTCGGATCGGCCATGTTGGTCAATTTTCAGTCAGCGTCAACATACTTAAGACTTCGTGGCTTCCGTAGTTGAAAATGTAGGTTCCCCCATCGGGATGTGTCCCGTCTTTATTGAACCTCAGCGCGCCGCTACCATTCGACGCTACGTGATCTCACCACAGGACGCTGACCATGGCCGCACGCAACGCTTTTTATGCCCAATCCGGAGGCGTTACCGCCGTCATCAATGCCAGCGCTTGCGGGCTACTCGAGACCGCGCAGGCATATCCAGGCCGGATCGGTAAGGTCTATGCCGGCCGGCATGGCATTATCGGCGCGTTAACCGAGGAGCTGATCGACACTAGCCAGGAGTCCGCGGCGGCGATTGCCGCGCTCCGCTACACGCCCGCTGGCGCTTTCGGATCCTGTCGCTACAAGCTCAAGGGCCTGGCCGAGAATCGCGCCGAATACGAACGGCTGATCGAAGTCTTTCGGGCCCACGATATTGGGTATTTTTTCTACAACGGCGGCGGCGATTCGGCGGATACCTGCCTCAAGGTGTCGCACTTGAGCGCTGAGCTCGGCTATCCCTTGCAAGCGATTCATGTGCCGAAGACCGTCGATAACGATTTGCCGGTGACTGACACCTGTCCCGGCTTTGGTTCGGTCGCGAAATATGTGGCGGTTTCAATCCGCGAAGCGGGCTTCGACGTCGCCTCCATGGCGATGACCTCCACCAAAGTCTTTGTCATGGAGGTCATGGGCCGCCATGCGGGATGGATCGCCGCCGCCGGCGGGTTAGCCCACGAAACCGACGCCGATGCTCCCCATTTAATTCTGTTTCCGGAATTGCCCCTCAACGCAGAGGACTTCGTCGCCCGCGTCGATACCGATGTGAAAGCCCACGGCTATTGCGCAATCGTGGTGTCCGAGGGTATCAAGAATGCCACCGGTCAATTTGTCGCCGAAGCCGGCACCCGCGATGCGTTCGGTCATGCGCAATTGGGCGGTGTGGCGCCCGTCATCGCAGCACTCGTCAAAGACCGGTTAAAATACAAATACCATTGGGCGGTGGCCGATTATCTGCAACGCGCGGCGCGGCATATCGCATCGAAAACCGATGTCGAACAGGCCTATGCCGTCGGCCGCGCCGCCGTTGAATTGGCGCTCGCCGGTAAAAGTGCGGTGATGGCGACCATCGTGCGGCTGGCGGACGATCCCTACCGATGGGCGGTCGGCGAAGTGGACCTCGCCAAAGTCGCGAATGTAGAGCGCAAGATGCCGCGCGACTACATCACCCCCGATGGCTACGGCATTACCACGGCCTGTCGCCGCTACCTAAAACCCTTGATCGCGGGCGAAGACTATCCACCGTACCGCGATGGCTTGCCGGACTATGTGAAACTACGCAACGTCGCCGTCCCGAAAAAGCTCGCCGCGGCTTTCAAAGTCGGCTAAAACCCAAGTAAAATCGCCGGGCTTGATCTGAAGGGGGAGGGTCAAGTCCATAACAAGCACGAGGCTTAAGCCTCGAATCCTTCTCTAGACCATTATCAATCTGAGGGTTTATTCCATGTCCGCTTTAGGATTTACGGTACTGTGCGGCTTTCTGGCCATCGCCTACGGCGTGTGGTCGGTGCGCTGGATCTTGGCGCAACCCGAAGGCAATCCCCGCATGCGGGAAATTGCCGCCGCCATCCAACAAGGCGCGTCGGCGTATTTGAATCGCCAATACACCGCCATCGGAATCGTTGGCGCAGTCTTGTTCGTCGCGCTGTGGTTCTCGCTCGGCAAATTCACGGCCATCGGCTTTGGAATCGGGGCATTGTTGTCCGGGGCCACGGGCTATATCGGGATGAATGTCTCGGTGCGCGCCAATGTGCGCACCGCGCAAGCCGCGCATAACGGCATGGCCGCCGCGCTCGCCGTGGCGTTTCGGGGCGGCGCGGTCACCGGCATGTTGGTCGTTGGCTTGGGGCTGTTGGGCTGCACGGGCTATTACCTGCTGGCGCCGCAGTGGCTGGGGGCGGACCCAGAACAAACGTTGCATGGCCTGGTCGGACTCGCGTTCGGTGGCTCGCTCATCTCGATCTTCGCGCGCCTGGGCGGCGGCATTTTCACCAAGGGTGCGGACGTCGGCGCGGATCTCGTCGGCAAAGTCGAAGCTGGAATTCCGGAAGATGACCCGCGAAACCCGGCGGTGATCGCCGACAACGTCGGTGACAACGTCGGCGATTGCGCCGGCATGGCCGCCGATCTCTTCGAGACCTACGCGGTGACCGTGGTCGCGACGATGGTCCTCGGCAGCTTATTGGTCAAAGAGTTCGGGGTGAACGCGGTGCAATTCCCGCTGGTGCTGGGCGGCGCTTCGATCATCGCTTCGATCATCGGGACCTTCTTTGTCAAAGCACCCGATCAGAAAATCATGAAGGCGTTGTACAAGGGCGTGTTCGTGTCGGGCCTATCGGCGGCTGGCGCGTTCTACTTCATCACCACCAATTTAATGGGCGAGCACGCCATGGCGCTCTACTACTGCGCGCTGATTGGATTGGCGTTAACCGGGATCATCGTGTGGATCACCGAGTACTACACGGGCACGGAGTACGGTCCGGTGCAACACGTCGCCGCGGCGTCACAGACTGGACATGCCACGAATATCATCGCCGGCCTTGGGGTCTCGATGAAATCGTGCGCGTTGCCGGTGCTCGCGGTGTGCGCGGCGATATATGGCGCGCATCACTTTGCGGGCCTCTATGGGATCGCGATTGCGGCCACTTCGATGTTGTCGATGACCGGCATGATCGTCGCACTCGATGCCTACGGCCCGATCACCGACAACGCGGGCGGGATCGCCGAGATGGCCGAACTGCCGAAGGAGATCCGCAACATCACGGACCCGCTAGACGCGGTGGGCAATACCACCAAGGCGGTCACCAAGGGCTACGCCATCGGTTCCGCCGGTTTGGCGTCATTGGTCTTGTTCGCCGACTACACGCATAAGCTAGCCGAAGCCGGCAAATCCGTGACCTTCGATCTCTCCGAGCCGATGGTGATCATTGGGCTGTTCATCGGTGGCATGGTGCCTTATCTGTTCGGCGCGATGGCGATGGAGGCGGTCGGTCGCGCGGCCGGCGCGGTGGTGAATGAAGTGCGGCGCCAGTTCCGCGAAATCAAAGGCATCATGGAAGGCAAGGCGAAACCCGACTATTCGCGTGCGGTCGACATGCTGACTCGCTCCGCGATCCGGGAAATGATTGTGCCGTCCTTGCTCCCGATCCTCGTGCCGGTGGTGGTTGGCCTCGTCCTCGGCCCGCAGGCCTTGGGCGGGGTGTTGATGGGGACGATCGTAACCGGTCTTTTCGTCGCGATCTCGATGACCACCGGCGGTGGGGCGTGGGATAACGCGAAAAAATACATCGAAGATGGGCATTTCGGCGGCAAGGGTTCGGATGCGCACAAAGCCGCAGTCACTGGCGACACGGTGGGCGATCCGTACAAAGACACCGCCGGCCCGGCGGTCAATCCGTTGATCAAGATCATCAACTTGGTCGCGCTCCTGATCGTGCCGTTGCTGTAATCACGAGCTCTGATCATTCGCTTGAAGCCCCGCAATGCGGGGCTTTTTTTTGCGAACTGGCGGGTTCTAAGAGATTCGCACCCATAACATCGAGGCCAAAGCAGTTGTCGGGTATGCGCTCCGCTCTTCCTCGCCGGCCATCCTTGGCCGGCTCGTCGCTGTTCCGCGTGCGGCGCGTCCCTGCGCCGCACACTCCACAATGACGCTACGCACACACCCGACAACTGCTCCGAAAGTTCGACGAGCTGGGGCTCCAAATTGGCGCTTAAAGATTGAGTCGATGCGCCACGCCGTGCTCGTTCAGTAGCTCAACAGTCTCGACCAGCGGCAGTCCAACGACATTGGAATAGCTGCCGTCGATGCGCTCGACCAAGGCCCCGCCCAAGCCTTGAATGCCGTAGGCGCCCGCTTTGTCCGCAGGCTCGCCGCTGACCCAGTACGCCGCGATTTCGGCGCGCGTCAGGGTGCGGAATTTAACGCGCGTGTGGACCACGCGCAGGGATTGCACCCTGCTTTCCAGCGCGACCGCGGTGTAAACCGAATGCCAGCGATTCGAAAGCCGTTGCAACATGCCGGCGGCGTCGAGCTCATCGCGCGGCTTGCCCAAGATCGCATCGTCGATGACCACCGTGGTATCGGCGGCGAGCACCGAAGAGGGTGTCATGAGTGCACCGCGGCCCGCTCTCGCCTTGGCGCCGGCCAGCCGCGCGACATACGTCGCCGCCGCTTCACCAGCTGTCGGCATCTCGTCGACTTCGACATCGACGACGGCGAATTCAACACCCAGCGCGCGTAATAATTCGGCGCGCCGTGGCGAGCGCGAAGCGAGATAAAGGTGTGGTCCGGATTTCACTTACGCGCGATGATAGGGATGACCATCAATCACCGTCCACGCCCGATAGATCTGTTCCACCACGATGACCCGCGCCAATTGATGCGGCAGGGTCAGCGGCGATAACGACCACACGCGCGCCGCACTGGTCCGCGTCGATGCCGCCAACCCTTCAGCGCCCCCGATGATCAGGGCGACATCCTTCTGCGTGTGCCGCCAGATACCGAGTTCGACCGCCAAGGCCGCGGTAGTCCATTGCTCACCGCGTTCATCGAGTGCGATGACCTGCGCGCCGCTGGGAATGGCTTTCGCGATCGTCTCGGCCTCACGCGTCCGTTGTTGTTCGGGCGTGGCGGCGCGCGCTGGCGTCAATTCACGGCATTGAATATCCAGCTTGCCATTCAAGCGTTTTAAATATTCTTGCGTCGCATCGCTTACCCAGACCGCTGGGCGCTTGCTGACACAGAGCAGATGCAAGCGCATACCGTAGTCACTCGGCAGCGGCCTTGGCAGCGACTTTATCGGCACGCGCGCGCGGCTTCGGCGCGCCCCATAGTTTTTCAAGCTGATAAAATTCGCGGGTCTCGGCTTGCATCACATGGACGATCACATCGCCGAGATCAACCAAGATCCATTCCGAAGCCTCTTCACCTTCCATGCCGAGCGGCCGATTTTTGAGTTCGCGTGCCGCTTCCGCAACGTGCTCGGCCAACGCTCGCACTTGGCGGGATGAGCGACCAGTGGCGACCACCATGTAATCGGCCATGCTGGTCAATTTGCGTACATCCAGCACTTTGATATCGACGGCTTTACCGTCGTCGAGCGCCGTGGTGGTGGCGGTGAGTAATTGCTTAGGGCTGACTGCCATCGGATGGATTTCCTCAATTGTGATAAAGGTGATGCGACGCAATGTACTCGACGACCGCGGGCGGCGTCAGGTGCGCGATGCTCCGACCCTGCGCCACTCGCCGTCTAAGATCGGTCGCCGAAATGGGTAAGCGTGGGATCGTTTGAAAAAATAGATGTCCGGCTGCGCGATTCAACACGGTGGCGACCTCGGTCACCGCGGTGCGCGCGACGAGCGCGGCCAATTCCGGATCGTCCGGCGCCGCGTAACCCGGTCGAGTCGCGACCACCAGGTGGGCGAACGTCAATAATTCGCGCCAGCGATGCCAGCGTGGGAGGTTATTAAACGCGTCCTGCCCTAAAATAAAACACAGCGGCGTCGCGCCGAGTTCGGTGCGTATGTCGCATAAGGTATCCACGCTATACGACACCCCCGTCCGCCGTAGCTCGCGGTCATCCACCACGAGGCCGGGTTCGGTACACGCCACTTCGAGAAGCGCCAAACGTTGCGCGGCGCTTGCCCGCGGCGCGCCGCGTAAATTGGGAAGATGCGCGGGAACCAAACGGATTTCCGCGAGGTTTAACGCTTCGCGAACTTCGATGGCGAGGCGTAAGTGACCGTTATGGACTGGATCGAAAGTACCGCCGAGGATCCCAATCGCCGTACTCAACAGCGTGCTGCCGGCGCGGTACGCCACTCGATCGTCTCTGGCGTGTTACTCGGCCTCAAACGCGGAAGAACCTCGCATCGCGTGCGACCTTAGCTTCGCACATGACCATCGCCGAGCACGATCCATTTTTGCGAGGTCAATCCCTCGAGGCCCACTGGACCCCGCGCGTGAAACTTATCGGTACTGATGCCGATTTCGGCGCCGAGCCCATACTCAAACCCATCGGCAAACCGAGTCGAGGCATTCACCATCACCGAACTCGAGTCGACTTCGCGCAGGAAGCGCTGCGCGTGGGTGTGATTCTCGGTCACGATCGCGTCCGTGTGTTGCGAGCCATATTGGCGGATATGCGCCATGGCTTCATCGAGATCGCGCACCACGCGCACCGCGAGAATCGGCGCCAGATATTCAGCATACCAATCGTCTTCGGTCGCCATCTTCACCGTCGTGTCGATGGCGCGCGTCGCCGCGCAGCCGCGGAGTTCCACACCCGCCGCGCGATATTGGGCAAACAGCGGCGGCAAGATGCGGGCGGCGCACGACTGGGCGATCAACAAGGTCTCGAGCGTATTGCAGGTGCCGTAGCGCTGGCATTTCGCATTGAAGGCGACGCGGAGCGCTTTGTCGATGTCGGCATCGGCGTCGATGTACACATGGCACACGCCGTCCAGATGTTTGATCACCGGGACTTTCGCTTCGCGACTCACGCGCTCGATCAACCCTTTACCGCCGCGCGGCACGATCACATCCACCACCGCAGGATTCGAAATCAGCGCGCCCACCGCGCTGCGATCGGCGGTTTCCACCACTTGAATGGCGGTAATCGGTAACCCGGCCGCGCCAAGTCCTAAGCTAATGCAGCGCGCGATCGCTTGGTTTGAATGAAGCGCTTCGGAGCCGCCGCGTAAGATCACGGCGTTACCGGCTTTGAGACATAACGCAGCTGCGTCGGCGGTAACGTTCGGTCGCGCTTCGTAGATAATCCCCACCACGCCGAGTGGCACTCGCATGCGGCCTACTTGAATTCCCGAGGGTCGAAACGCGAGGTCTTGGATCTCGCCGATGGGGTCGTTAAGACTCGCGATTTCGCGCACGCCGGCCGCCATCGCGGCCACGCGGCTGGCGTTTAAGCTCAACCGATCGCGCATTGCCGCATCTAATCCATGAGCTGCGGCCAGATCGCGTTCATTGGCCTGCAAAATCACCGGCGCCTGAGCTTCGATTTCCGTGGCGATGGCGAGCAGCGCGGTATTTTTCATCTGCGTCGACGCGCGCGCTAACGTGATCGCGGCCGCGCGCGCGGCCAGCCCAAGCCGCGTGATGTAGGCGGTGGTATCGGAAATGTTGGCGCCCTCACTCACCGGCGCGACACTGCTCATCGTTCAAGCACTCCTAAGCGGGCCGCGCCGGGGGCCATGCCGTGTCCCAACCATGGACCACCGGCCAGCGCGAGGTACAGCGATTCGATTTCATCCCACACATTGCCAATTCCATAGCCCTTGATAAGTTGGTCGAGTCGAATGCTCGCGTCAAGCAACCCCGCGAGATGCCCCAATGACAACCGTTGCAAGGCGCGACGCACCATGGGCTGCCGGGTCGACCACACGTTCATTTCGGCCAAGGCAGTCTCCAAAGATGCGCCGCTCGCCTGCGCCGCCGCGAGGCGGACCAAGGTGCGCAACTCGCGCGTGATGCTCCAACCGAGGACGATCGGTTCCGTGCCCTCTTCGTGCAATCCACGCACCATGCGCACCACGCGCGCCGCACCACCGGCGACCGCGGTATCCAGACATTGGAACACATCGTAGCGCGCGCTATCGGCCACCGCGACCATGGTTTGCGTGAGGTCGAGCTCGCCGGTTGCCGCGAGCAGGGTTAATTTATCGAGTTCCTGCGCGGCCGCGAGCAGATTTCCTTCGGCGCGCAAGGCCAAATAATCCACGGCTTCCGTGCTCAACTTGAGCCCACGCACCGCAGCCCGGGCGGACAACCAAGTCTTATACAGACCGAATTCAAGATCGCGGCAGGCGATCACTACTCCGATCTTATCGATCGCCTTGAACCACGCGCTCGCTTGTTGGGTGCGGTCGAGGGCTTCGGCGGTGACTAACACGAAGTCTGTGCTGTGCGGGTCACAAACCAAGGCCTGTACGCATTCACTACCGGCTTTGTCGAGTTTCTTACCGCCCAACCGGATCTCGAGTAGTCGCTGCTCGGCGAAGAGTGAAAGATTGCCCGCCGCGCCTTTTATCGCGGCCCAATCCGGGCTCGTACTGGCATCGAACACCAGGCGCTCGGCAACCCCCGCGGCACGGGCCGCGACCCGGATGGCATCGGCGCATTCCATGGCCTGTAGGGGTTCGGGGCCATAGACGAGATAACAACGCTGCAGCCCTTTGCGCCCCAGCTGTTCGCCCACGCGGTCGGGCTTAACTTGCATCGGCCCCAGGATGTTTGAAATCGATCGTTTCAAGCCGAATGATCAGCGCGCGGGCGGCGTCTTCGGCTAATTTACTGCGCAATGTGATCTCGACTTCTTCAGTGCCGAGCAGGGACGCCTCGTCGAACACGAAATCCTTAACCCAGCTCACGGTTTCCGGCGGTGAAATGAGATCGCCCGTCGGTCCCCGCACCGTCATTTCCACTTGTAGACCCAATTCAACTTCGCGCACCTTGCCGGTATCGGGATCCACCGATAACACACGACGGTCGTATTGCTCGTTGCGCAATTCGATCACGGCTTCAGCCTGCGCGCGCGCGACGACTTGTACGTTGTTATAGCTGAGTTGGGTCACGAACCACGAATAGAGGTAACTGTTGGCCGCGGGCAGCGTGACAAACACGCGCTTGATCGGTAGCGGATTTTCCGTGCCGCGTAGATACCAGCCGCCACACCCGCTCAAGATCACGACGAACCCAAGGACGAGGCTACTGCGGAGAAGCTGTTCAAACCTGCGCATCGTTTCAATTCGCGACGATGTTCACCAACCGGCCGGGAACAACGACCACCTTACGCACGGTCTGACCTTCAAGGTGGCGCGCGACATGGGAGTCGGCGAGCGCCGCGGCTTCGATTTCGGCGTGATCAGCGTCCGCGGCAAGCGCCACCACACTGCGTTTCTTGCCGTTGATCTGGACCACGAGTTCCACCTCGCTACGCACCAATGCCGTTTCGTCGACGCGTGGCCATGGGTGATCGAGCAACGAATCCGCCGGACGCTTAAGCGCGGCCCATAAGCCATCCGCGCAGTGTGGCACGATCGGCGCAAGGAGCAACACGCAACTTTCGAGTCCTTCCTGTAACACGGCCCGCGCCGCGTCATCGCGCTCGGTAACGCGTTGTAAGGTATTCACCAATTCCATGACCGCGGCAATCGCCGTATTGAATTTATACCGGCGGCTAATGTCATCGGTGACTTTGGCGATGGTCTCATGGATCCGGCGGCGTAACGCTTGCAGGGTCGGTTTGCCACTCACGGTGGCGGCGGTAGCCGGCGCGACCACGCCACGCGCGACGTGCGCATGAACTAGGCGCCACAAGCCCCGCAGAAATCGAAATGCACCTTCAACGGCGGTATCCGACCATTCCAGAGTCTGCTCGGGCGGCGCTGCAAACATCGTGTAGAGCCGCACCGTATCGGCGCCGTAACGATCGATCAACGTCTGCGGGTCGATGCCGTTATTCTTCGATTTCGACATTTTCTCCACGGCGCCGATCGCGACGGGCTGACCGTCGGTGGTCAAGACCGCGGCTACCGCGCGGCCTTTTTCGTCCGTCGTGACCTCGACGGCGGCGGGATTGAAATAGGTTTTCTTACCGTTGGCCGCTTCGCGAAAGTAAGTTTCCTTGCACACCATGCCCTGCGTGAGCAGGCGCGTGAACGGTTCATCCGCCACCGCAAGCCCGGCATCGCGCATTAACTTATGGAAGAAGCGCGCGTACAACAGATGCAGCACGGCGTGCTCGATACCGCCAATGTAGATATCGACAGGCATCCAATAGCGCGCGCGCGCGTCGACCATCGCGTTATCACTATCCGGACAGCAGAAACGCGCGTAATACCACGACGATTCGAAAAAGGTGTCGAAGGTATCGGTCTCGCGTCGCGCCGGCTGATTGGTGTTCGGGACAGTCGTATTGATAAAGCTCGGCATGCCAAGCAGCGGCGAGGCAACGCCTTTCCATTCGACGTCTTCCGGTAGCGTCACGGGTAGGCGCTCCGCGGACTCGGGAACTAAGGTGTTGTCCGCGGTATACACCACCGGAATTGGACAGCCCCAGTAGCGTTGACGCGAAACCAGCCAATCGCGAAGGCGAAATTGCACTTGATGCTCGGCACGACCGGCAGTGGCGAGCGCACCTGCAATCGCGTCGAAGGCCTGCTGAAACTCCAGACCGTCGTAGTCGCCGCTATTGCCGGTCAGGCCTTTTTCCGTGCACGCCGTTTCTTCGATGCCAACGTTAGCCCCCGCGCTTGGAAAAATGACTTGGCGAATGGGGAGACCGTAGACCTTGGCAAACTCGTAGTCGCGTTGGTCGTGGCCGGGCACCGACATCACCGCGCCAGTGCCGTAGGTCATCAGGACAAAATTCGCAACCCACACCGGGAGTACATCGCCGGTCAGTGGATGGCGCACCGCAACGTTGAGCGGGAGACCGCGCTTCTCGAGTTTTTCAAGCACGGCTTCGGAGGTCGACGTCTGCGCGCAGCTCGCGAGAAATGCCGCGATCTCGGGGTTGTGCAGGGCGGCCCGTCGCGCCACGGGGTGCTCAGGCGCAACTGCCATATAAGTCACGCCAAAAAGGGTGTCCGGCCGGGTCGTAAACACTTCAAGATCGCCGCTGCCGTCCATTAATTCAAACCGGATCCGCAATCCTTCCGAGCGGCCGATCCAGTTGCGCTGCATGGTCTTTACCGCCTCCGGCCAGCCTTCAAGGCGATCAAGATCGGCGAGCAGTTCTTCGGCATAGGCCGTAATTCGCAGGAACCATTGTGGGATCTCGCGCCGCTCAACCAGTGCGCCCGAACGCCAGCCGCGGCCGTCGATGACCTGCTCGTTGGCCAAGACGGTTTGATCGACTGGATCCCAATTGACCACTGCCGTCTTGCGATACACCAGATCGCGCGCATAGAGCTGGGTAAAAAACCATTGCTCCCAGCGGTAATAGCTGGGATCGCAGGTGGCAAGTTCACGAGTCCAGTCGTAACCAAAGCCTAAGCGTTGGAGTTGGCCGCGCATGTAGTCGATGTTGGAGCGAGTCCAATGGGCTGGCGGGACATTGTTTTCGATGGCCGCATTTTCAGCCGGAAGACCGAAGGCATCCCAACCCATGGGCTGTAAAACGTTCTTTCCGAGCATCCGCTGATAGCGGGCAATCACGTCACCAATGGTGTAGTTCCGCACGTGGCCCATGTGCAACCGTCCGCTCGGGTACGGAAACATGCACAGGCAATAGAATTTCGCGCGCGCCGGGTCTTCCACCACCGCAAACGCATTGGCCGCCGCCCACCGCGCTTGCACGCGCGGCTCGAGGTCGGCCGGGTTATATCGTTCGTCCATAGAAATGCTGCTTGAAGCGGGCGGCGAGGATAACCCACGGCGGGGACTGGGCGCAAAAGACACCGGCGCGAAAGTTGGGACGCGCCGGTGGGCGCGAAGGCGCAAGGGG
The DNA here is from genome assembly GCA_016191285.1 of Gammaproteobacteria bacterium. Taxonomy (GTDB): domain Bacteria; phylum Pseudomonadota; class Gammaproteobacteria; genus CAIKBL01. The sequence continues at coordinate 46,145 of JACPPA010000026.1, read as the reverse complement.
GGCAGGCTATTGAGCGGGCTTCGCGACAGTCAAACGCTCGCGATTCTTATCGATGGTGGCGCTGCCGATGCCTTTGATTAGGCCGAGGTCATCGACCGATTTGAACGGCCCGTTTTCCTTGCGATAGCTCACGATGGCCTGCGCCTTGGACGGTCCGATCCCGACCATGACTTCGGCCAAGGTCGTGGCATCCGCCGAATTGATGTCGACCGTGCGCTCCGCGGCGGCCGCATGCAGGGCGCAGCCGAGCAACAAAGCCCCGAAGTAAGTGCGTAGTTTGGGCATATCCGTACTCTCCATGTTGATTGAACAGTTCAGTCCTTGAACCCAGCGCGCTTAAAGCGGCACTGCGTCGGCAGCATAGGCGAGGCATGGTTGACTCATCAAATTGGAATTCAGTCGCGGTCTGATCCCGTCGCAGGACGACTTCCCGTTCGTGGTCAGTCCTTGCCCTAAGGCACGACGACTCGCGCCTGGGTGGTTTTCACATCCATGTAATAATCACGACATTTAATGTGAGGCTGTCCGACTCGGACTGTGTTAATCACTGCATGACTCACAGCATACTCATCGTCGACGACGAACCCGCAATCCGGCAAATGCTCGGTTTCGCGCTGGCCGGCGACGGTTATCACTGCCGGGAAGCCGGGACCGTCGACGAAGCCCAATCGTCGTTGAGTGAATTACGCCCGGATTTGATTTTGCTCGATTGGATGTTGCCCGGCATCAGTGGGATCGATTTCGCACGGCGCCTGAAGCGCGATCCCAAATTAACCGAGATCCCGGTCATCATGTTGACCGCGAAGGGCGACGAAGCCGACAAGATCAAGGGCTTTGACAGCGGCGCGGATGATTACATCACCAAACCGTTCTCGACTCGGGAATTATTGGCTCGCGTGCGCGCCGTGTTGCGGCGGACGCGAACGGGAGATTTGGCTGACGTATTACTCGCCGGTCGCCTCAAGATCGACACACAGACCCATCGCGTCACCATCGGGGAACAATTCGTCGAAGTTAGCCCGACCGAATTCCGTCTGCTCCAGTTCTTTATCACTCATCCCGAACGCGTTTACAGTCGCAGCCAATTGTTGGACGAGGTCTGGGGTAATCAAGCCTATATCGAAGAACGCACGGTCGATGTGCATATTCGGCGATTGCGCAAGCTCTTGGAGCCGTTTGATTGCGACCATCTGATCCAAACCGTGCGCAGTGTCGGCTACCGCTTTTCCATCCAAACCCCCTAAACTATTAGAGATGTCTCACGCGCGTCGGCGCGTGCCAGCCGTTCTTAAACTTAGGCCAGTGACGGAACGCGATGTTAAGCAAAGACTTCTGGCGTTTAGTAAGTGTGAGTTTTGCGGCACTGATGATCGGAGTTGCGAGTAGCGCCTATGCCCTCAGTTTTTGCGCGGGCGCGTTGGTTTATATCCTGTGGCTACACCGCACGTTGGCCGGCTTGCTCAATTGGGTCCGCGACGGCAAAACCCACGAACCCCATGAACCGCCCGGGGTGTTCGAAGAGATCACGATTGAAATCGACTATCTGCGCGAGCGCCACAAAAAGCGCAAGAAAAAGCTCGCCGCTTATCTCAAACAGTTTCAACAGGCCACGCGCGCGTTGCCGGACGCGACCGTGGTCCTCGACGAACACGGCGCCGTGCAGTGGGCGAACGAAGCCGCCGCGCGTTACTTGGGGATCCGCTGGCCGGATGACTTAGGCCAGCGAATCACCAATCTCATTCGTCTGCCGAAACTGCGTGATTTCGTGCGCGATCACACGGCATCGACCGCGCTTGAAATTCCGTCGCCGACCATTCCCAATCGATTTCTAAGTGTGTTGCTAGCGCCATACGGGGCGGCACAATGGCTATTTGTCGCGCGCGATGTAACCCAACTGCATCGTGCCAATCAGATCCGTAGCGACTTCGTCGCCAATGTTTCGCATGAATTGCGCACTCCCATTACCGTGTTTCGCGGCTATTTGGAGACCTTGCAAGACCAACGCAACTTGGCGCCGCCAGCTTGGCTACCGGTGCTCGATCAACTGCACGCACATGCCAATCGCATGCAGACCCTCGTTGAAGAATTGCTGTTGTTATCGCGGCTTGAACAAGATGACCAAGTACCGAATCCGGCGCCGGTCTTGGTCAGTGAATTATTAAGCAACCTCGTAAAACAAGCCCGCGCGCTGAGTGGCCCTCGCGATCATTTGTTTGCGCTCGAAGCAGATCCCGTGCTTCAAGTCACCGGCTCCGAGAGCGAACTCGTGAGTGCGTTCTCGAACCTCATTTTCAATGCCGTGAACTACACGCCGGCCAAGGGTCTGATTCAGATCCGTTGGTATGCCGACGCACGGGGCGCGCATTTCGAAGTGCAAGACAACGGCATCGGAATTGGCGAAGAACACCTCGAACGGATTACCGAACGTTTTTACCGGGTCGATTCGTCGCGCGCGCGCGGACCCGGCGGCACGGGGTTGGGACTCGCCATCGTCAAGCATGTGTTATTGCGTCACGGCGCGACCTTGGATATCAGAACCAAACTCGGTGAAGGCAGCACATTTCGCTGCGATTTTCCACCGTCGACGATCGTCGCGCAGGCCGCGCTGCCGCTGTCGCGACCCGCATAAAACGACGCCTGCGGAGTTTTGAGATAGCTTCTTGTGCTGTTCCGCAATGTACTTTCATAATTCGCCGGCCACCGGCGGCGCTTGGTGGGAGCCGCTTTGAGCTTCGAATCTTTATTGCGGTCCAATTCGCGGCTAAAGCCGCTCCCACAATCGAAACGCCTATTGTGGGACAACACTAAATAGTCCGCCTTGTAATTTAAGACCAACGCAGGCTTCGAGGCGGCGTCGACACCGGATGCTGAGAACCCCGCCAGCCCGGAACGTGCGCAGCCCTTATAGACGTCACCCCGGAATTCGCGCAGCGACTATCCGGGGCGGGATCGCGCCGGTAGTTCCGCCCCTGGATCCCGGGTCGGCGCGGGTGACGCCGCTGCGCCTGATGACGGACCTCACAATTCAGGTCGGGCGCCTCGTCTTGAGCCCATGGCAATGCAGGGTATTTAGTGGCCTTGTTGCAACTGCTGCTTCAGATCTTCCAGGGCGACATGTCGCACATCCTTGCCTTCGACCAGGAAGATCGCGTTTTCGCAAATGTTGTCGGCGTGATCGCCTATGCGCTCGAACGCCCGTGCCGCGAGCACGGCGTCGAGCACGCCGCGGATACTGCGTGGATCTTCCATCATATACGTGATGAGTTGACGCATGACGGCTTCGAGTTCTTTGTCGACTTCCTGATCTTCTTGTGAGACCTCGATTGCCGCCTGGGTATCCATGCGCGCGAAAGCATCGAGCGCTGCACGCAGCATGCGGCGCACGTGGTAGCCCATCCCTAAAACGCCGACGTAGTACGAGCGCGGGCTGCCGGTGGTCACGATGTTGGTGACAACTCGGGCGACCTTCTTCACTTCATCGCCCACGCGTTCCAGATCGGTGATGATTTTACTGACCGCCAACACCAAGCGCAGATCGCTCGCGGCCGGCTGGCGGCGCAGCAGGATGGCCGTGCATTCGCCATCGATATCGACTTCCATGTCATTTACTTTGTAGTCGCTGGCGGCGACTTGCTCGGCGAGTTCAATGTCGGTCTTCGATAAGGCTTCGAGCAATTGACTTAATAATTCTTCCACCAAGCCACCCATGGCGAGGACCTTGGAGCGAATGTCTTCGAGCTCTTTGTCGAACTGATGCGAAATATGATGGGTGCGCGATAAAACCATGTTGAATGCCTTTTCCGCTAGCCGTAGCGGCCGGTAATGTAGTCTTCAGTCCGTTTCTGCTTGGGTTTGGTGAATAAATGTTTGGTTTCACCAAATTCGATCAGATCACCCAGGTACATGAAGGCAGTGTAGTCCGACACGCGCGCCGCTTGCTGCATGTTATGGGTGACGATCACAATCGTGTAATTTTGCTTCAGTTCGTAGACCAATTCCTCGATTTTGAGCGTCGAGAGGGGATCCAGGGCCGACGCCGGTTCGTCGAGCAGTAACACCTCGGGTTCGATGGCGATGGCGCGCGCAATGACCAGGCGCTGCTGTTGGCCCCCCGACAGGCCTAACGCACTCTCATGGATGCGATCGCGAACTTCGTCCCATAACGCGGCATCGCGGAGCGCCCGTTCGACTGCGCGATCGAGAACGCGGCGGTTCTTGATCCCTTGGATACGGAGTCCGTAGGCGACGTTTTCATAGATCGATTTCGGAAAGGGATTCGGCTTTTGAAACACCATGCCGACGCGCCGACGCAAATTGGCGACATTAACCGTCGGATCGTAAATGTTCTCGCCGCGCAGCTTGATCGATCCTTCGATCCGCACGCCCTGGATCAATTCATTCATGCGATTGAAGCAGCGGAGCAAGGTGGATTTGCCACAGCCGCTCGGACCGATGAACGCCGTCACGCAGCGTTCCGGGATCACCAATTGAATATCGTGCAACGCGCGCGTCTCACCGTAATACAGCGATAGGTTTTCGACTCGCAGGCATTCGGCCGGCCCGCTGGAAATCGCGTCGGGCGAATGGATTGCGCGGAGGTCGACGCCAAGTGTCATGGTGTTGGTATTCGATGCTGGGTCGCGCGCAGCGCCAGGCTCGTGTTTAGTGGTCGGCTGCATTGTACTTCTCACGCAAGCGATTGCGGATCTGAATCGCTGCTAGATTGAGCGACATGATGATCACCACCAACAACAACGCCGTGGCATAAACCAGCGGACGCGCCGCTTCGACATTGGGGCTCTGGAATCCGACATCAAAGATATGAAATCCAAGATGCATGAATTTGCGATCGAGGTGGAGATAGGGAAAATCGCCGTCGAGCGGCAAGGACGGTGCGAGTTTCACTACTCCCACCATCATCAGCGGCGCCACTTCGCCGGCGGCGCGCGCCACCGCTAGAATTAACCCCGTCATCATCGCGGGCGTCGCCATCGGCAACACCGTGCGCCATAACGTTTCCGCCTTGGTGGCGCCGAGCGCGAGGCTGCCTTCGCGGATCGCGCGCGGGATGCGCGCGAGGCCCTCTTCGGTCGCGACAATCACTACCGGCACGGTCAACAACGCCAACGTCAGCGCCGACCAAAGAAGTCCCGGCGTGCCAAATGTTGGCGCGGGCAATTTGTCGGCGAAGAATAGTCGATCGATGTTGCCGCCTAGAAAATACACAAAGAAGCCAAAGCCAAACACCCCGTAAACCACTGACGGGACTCCTGCCAAGTTGTTCACCGCGATGCGGATTGCCGACGTGATCGGACCGGGTTTGGCGTATTCACGTAAATAGACGGCGGCGATGACACCAAACGGCGTCACCAGTACGGACATCACCATGACCATCAGTACCGTGCCAAAGATAGCCGGGAACACCCCACCCTCGGTATTCGCTTCGCGCGGTTCATCGCTGACAAATTCGCCGAGCTTGACGCAGTAATGCGCGATCTTCTCGCGCCAACGCATCTGGTTCGGACGATAAAGCCGCACGATTTTTTCAATCGGGATGGTGCGCTCGACGCCGGTGACCGTCGTGACCAACAGGCCATCGCGCTTGATTTCCGAATTCAGGCCGGCAAGGGTGTCGCTCAAGGCGGCGAAGCGCGCTTCGAGTACCGCGCGCGGCGCAAGCAACGCTTGCTGCCCGGCGGTATCACCGGCCTTACCTAACACCCGCTCGCGCAGACGCAGTTGTTCGAGCTGATAATTAACACTGCCAATTTCGCGCTTCTCGATGTGCGCGATTTGCTCGCGTAAATCATGTCCGCGCTGTAGACGCGGGGCGAGTTCGGCCCACACATTGGCGCCATCGAGCGCTTTCCCGTGTTCGCTCAAGCCGGTGATAAAGCCGTAGAAATTTCCCCATTCGCTACGCTCGATGACGACGGCCTCCGCCGGATAATCAGGGGTGGTGATTTCAGGCTCGGGAACCCACCGGAAATCGCTGTCGCCGAGATCGCGGTTGCCGACTTTAAGCAACAGGCGTTTTACCACGGTGGCGTCGGGCGGGACCCGTCCTCCCGAGTCGCGGACCCGCGCCGCGGTCACGGTTTCCGCGTCGACGAATTCACCAAGCAAGGTTTCGTGTGTACCATCCGCGCGTTCTTGCACAACCTTAGCCACGCGCGCCGGCCAGAAATGCGCCAGGCCGTTGATCGCGATGATGAGCAGCAGGCCGAACACCATGACCAGGCTTAAACTGACGGCGCCGGCGGTCATCCAGACCCACGGGTTACCGCTCTTTAGCCAATGCGTGAAGCTTGGTCGCGGGTTCGGGGTCATAAGTTGCCGTATTTCGCGCGTAAGCGCTGGCGGACGACTTCGGCCACCGTATTAAATATAAAGGTCACGGCGAACAGCACCAACGCGGCCAGGAACAGGATCCGGTAGTGTGTGCTGTTGATTTCCGATTCGGGCATTTCGACCGCGATATTGGCCGATAGCGCGCGAAATCCCGTGAAGATGCTGGCGTCGATGATCGGCGTGTTACCGGTCGACATCAGCACGATCATGGTTTCGCCCACTGCGCGCCCAAGACCGATCATGATCGCGGAGAAGATACCGGGGCTTGCCGTCAACAACACCACGCGCGTCACCGTCTGCCACGGCGTCGCGCCGAGCGCGAGCGAACCCGTCGTGAGTTGGCGGGGGACGCCAAATATTGCGTCCTCGCTGATCGAAAAAATATTCGGGATCACCGCGAAGCCCATCGCGATCCCGACCACCAGCGAATTGCGTTGGTCATAAGTGAGACCGAGTTCGCGGGTCAGCCAGCGCGGCAGATTGCCGCCGAACCACAATTGCTCGAGCGGTTGACTCAAATCCATCGCCAGCCACAGCACCACGCACACCACCGGGATCAGTAGTAGTACCTCACAGCCGTCTGGCACGCGATGACGGAGCAGCCCCGGTACGCGACTCCACACCAATGCCGCGGTGAAAAAGGTCAAGGGCAGCAACAGCGTCGCACCGAGCACGCCGATGAGATGGGTTTCTATCAATGGCGCCAACCACAACCCGGCGAGAAAACCTAAGATGACCGTGGGCAAAGCGGCCATGATTTCAATCGATGGCTTCACATAAATTCGTAACCGGGCATGCATGAAATAGGCGGTATAGAGCGCGCCCAAGATCGCCACCGGAATGGCAAATGCCATCGCGTATACCGCGGCTTTCAACGTCCCAAAAGCCAACGGCGTCAGACTAAATTTCGGTTCGAAATCGCTGGACGCCGACGACGACTGCCAAATGAATTCCGGTTGACTGCGTCCTTCGTACCAAACCTTGCCCCACAGCGCACGCCAGGAGACTTCCGGGTGCGCGTTGGAGACGCCGCGCAGCGTCAAGTGTTCAGTGCCATCGACCATGGCGAGCACATCGGCGTGCGCCGAATAGGCCAGCGCGCGCGGCGCGTTAACGAGATGAGGAACGATGAGTAACGTAGCTTCAGACGTCGTATGAAAGAGTCCCAGGGTGCCGCTCGCATCGAGCGCCGCGAAGCCCTTGCGATAATATTCTGGCGTAATCGCGAGGATCGAGCCCGACAACGCCGTGAAGCGCCGAATACGGGTGAGTCGATAGTTATTTTGTTCGTCGCGGACCGGAATCCACTGCGTGACCGTGCCGCGATTATCGCCGAGCAACAACGACGTTCCCCCACTCAAGAAAGCGGCGGCGGTGATTTTGGTATCCGCGGCCGTGACCTGCAGGTCTTGAACGAGTTTCGGCGCCTCCTTATTCCGAATATCGTAGTAGGTAACGTGTCCCGTGGCGGAAATCACGTACAGTTCTGATTGATCGACATCCATCATTAAAAACGCCGGTAGCGGCTCGGCGAGCGGTATTTGCACCTGGTGTTGTTCGAAGGTGGAATCATCCTCCAGCAATGATGGTTGCCGCGATAAATGCGTCAGATACAGTTCATTGGCCGCGGTCAACGCAATGATCGTTATCGCTTCGCCGGAGGCTTCGGCGGTCACCAGTTTGATGACGCTTCCAGCCGGGGCGGCGTTGATTGGCGCAACGCCCGCCGGATAGGTTAACTGCGGGGCGGTATGGCGCACATTGCCGGTAAAATTCACTACGTACGACGGACGCACCAACAACACCTTGCCGCTCGCGAAACCGAGGGCGAACGTGGCCTGTGCGTGCTGGCCGCCATGCGCTGCCGTAAGCCTCTCGCCGCGTGGCACCAAGTTACCGCTTACCAGCGCGTCGCCCGTTTTGACCGGCTCAAAACGATAGCTACCGTCGTCGTTCACGGCAAACGCCACGTCAGCGTATTCATTCAACGCGAGATAGCGCACCGCACCCAAAGGAGCGGTACTCCGCCATTCGGTCGTTAAGGCGGCGCCGCGCAGCAGCGGAAACACCACGTACAGGAGATAGAAAAAGATGGTCAGGATGGCGAGGATGACGGTCACCCCGCCGATGGCCGTGACCAGCCCAAACAACCGGTCTTTCAGCATGCGCCAGCCGCGGTGACTCAATTCGGCTTTGGCGAGATCGGACAGGTTAGCGTCAGTCACGGGCGGCAGATTTTTCGTTAGTTCGGCATCGGTCGCGCATGTTACCGTCAGGTAGGCCAAAAGACAGTCGCCAACCTAAATCGGCTGGCGACATTACTTCGCGGTTCGCGGTCGCAGCCGGTTGATAGCTCGACCTTCGAACGGACTACTTCGGCGCCACGCCGACTATTGACGCCAAGTACTTCTTCACGACCTTGCCCGGGAGCGGAACATACCCGTCTTTTACTACCGTCGTTTGACCTTGCTTCGAGAGCACCATCCGAATGAATTCGGCTTCGAGCGGCGGAAGCGGCTGATTCGGTGCTTTGTTCACGTAGACAAACAAAAAGCGCGAGAGTGGGTACTTACCGGATAAGGTGTTTTCCTTAGTGGGTTCGATGTATTCTCCGCCGTCCTTTTTAGCCAGCGCGACCATTCTGACCCCCGACGTCCGGTAACCCTCGCCGGAATAACCGATCCCGTTCAGCGACTTGGTGACGCCTTGTACCACGGAGGCTGAACCCGGTTGTTCATTGACGTTGTTCTTGTAATCGCCTTTGCACAACGCGAATTCCTTGAAGTACCCATAGGTGCCGGACACCGAATTGCGGCCGAACAACTGGATGGTCTGACTCGCGAGTTCCCCACCGATCTTAAGCTCGCCCCAGGTTGTGATGTCGCCGCTATAACCGCATAGCCGAGTCGCCGAAAAAATGGCGTCGAGCTGCGGAATGGTCAGCCCTTTAATTGGGTTGTCTTTGTGCACGAAGATCGCGAGCGCATCGACGGCCACGGGCACGGCAGTTGGTTTGTAGCCATATTTGCCCTCGAAAGCCGCGACTTCTTCGCTCTTCATCTGGCGGCTCATTGGCCCGAGGTTCGCGGTGCCTTCGGTCAAGGCCGGCGGCGCGGTACTCGATCCCGCGGCTTGAATCTGAATATGGACATTGGGATAGAGACGTTTGAAGTCCTCGCCCCACAGGGTCATCAGGTTAGCGAGGGTATCCGAGCCGATACTCGAAAGATTGCCCGACACTCCACTGGCCTTGGTGTAGTCTGGGACATCAGCGTCTACCGCGTCGCTCGGCGCTTGCGCCCATGCGGCATGCGCTAGCGCGATGCCACAACTCCACGCCAACCATCGGTTCGTTCGTTGCACAGAGTCTCTCCTTACGATCTAGATTGAGGCTGCATTCGGTCGACGCCCATTTGACCGCGCAAATGTTACAAGTAGATGACGGACTGGCTACTTAAGGGCCGCGATATAGGACACCCATCCGGCGTCGGCATCGGCCGTGCTGACCGGTTCGAAATTGCCATCGCCGTCCTGTCCAGCCTCATCCCACCCCTGCCAGTACGCAATCGACTGCGTGAATCCCGCTTCAGCCAGGACCTCGCGGATCTCGGGCAGTGTCCACAGCCGCCAGTCGTAGGTAAAGGCGCGCGCGAGCCGCGAGCCATCGGCGAATCGAAAATGGATATGGCATAGCAGATCCCCCGTAATCGGGTTGTAACTCGCCTGGTCCCAAATATACGTAAAACCTGTCAGCTCGCGCCGCTCTTTCAACACCCGAAAGGCATCGGAACCACCGTAACAATCGAGGAAAAACACCCCATCGGGCTTCAACGCAGCATGAACCGCGGCAAAATACGTGCGTAGCGCGGCGCGTTGCTTGAAGATCCAATAACTAAAATTCATCGCCAACACGACGTCTTGCGGTGCTGTTTCGACGTGCAGAACGTCGCTCTCGAGCAAGGTCAGGCGGCGCTTTTCGGCGGGGCTTAACCCGGACACCCGATGGACCATACTCCAGGCCAATACCTCCGGATCCAAGTCGACGCCAAGCGCGATATTGCGCGGCCGCCGCTGCACCCAGGCCGTCGCGACGCTCGCCGTGCCACAAAAGTCTTCGCGCAGCCTCACCGCCGGGCGACCCCGCAGTGTGCGGAACGTGTCATCGATAAAATCCAATTCCGCGCCCGCGTCTTGGACAGATCGCTCATACAGACGATGGCGATCCGCCTTGGCCGCCCGGGTCTTCAACTTGAGCACGGTGGCGGGACGCCGGTTCGTCCGCAGCCAATTACGCGAAGCAGGCATCGGTGTGATATTCCCCTCTATAATTCTTAAGCGTTGCGGCAATGGGTGCGCGGTGGCGCGTCAGATGACCGCCCATGAACGCTACATTTTCGGTGCATGTCGTCGATAAAAATGCTCAGTCGTTCGCCAATGTTTATCGATCGCACCCATTTGGAGGCGCGCATCTTATGCACCGCGCGCCGCCGAGGCTAGCCCCATCATGGACGCCAAAACCCTCGATATCGCCGATCCCTCGCTCTATATCAACCGCGAGTTGTCGTTGTTGGAGTTCAATCGGCGGGTGCTCGAACAGGCTAAGGATGATAGCAACCCCTTGCTCGAACGCCTGCGTTTTCTGTGTATCGCGAGCAGTAACCTCGACGAATTTTTCGAGATCCGAGTCGCGGGCCTGAAGCAACAAGCCGTGTTTGAAGCGACGCCCTTGGGCCCCGATCGCCTCACCCCCGCGGAGCAGCTGAAACGCATCAGCGACGTCGCCCACGAGATCGTGCTCGAACAATATCGCGTGCTCAACGAAGTCCTCACACCGCGGTTGGCCGAGGAAGGCATTCATTTCCTAAAGCGCGCCGAATGGAACGCGCGCCAAGCGCAGTGGGTCCGGCGCTATTTCTATCGCGAACTGTTACCGGTGTTGAGCCCGATTGGGCTCGATCCCTCGCATCCGTTCCCGCGGATCTTGAACAAAAGTCTTAATTTTCTGGTGTCGCTCGAAGGCACCGACGCGTTCGGGCGCAACAGCGCGATCGCCATTGTCCAGGCGCCCCGAGCGTTGCCGCGCGTCATCAACATTCCAGCGGAATACGCTGTCGGTCCACACGAGTTTGTGTTCTTGTCGTCGATCATCCACGCCCATGTCGAGGACATTTTCCCCGGCATGCGGGTCACCGGGTGTTATCAATTCCGCGTGACGCGCAATAGCGAACTATTCGTTGAAGATGAGGATGTGAAAAATCTATTGCAGGCGCTCGAAGGTGAATTACATCAGCGGCGTTTTGGCGACGCGGTGCGGCTCGAGATCGCAGCCGAGTGTCCGCCCGATCTGGTCGGCTTGTTGCAGCACGAGTTTAGCCTTGAACCAGCGGATATTTATGCCTGCAACGGGCCGGTCAACTTGACGCGTCTGATGGCGGTGCCCGACATCATCGAACGCGCAGATCTTAAATTTCCGGGCTTCACGTCCAGTCGGCCACGTCGTCTACCACCCAACACGGATCTGTTTGCGGCAATCCGCCGCGGCGATGTGTTGCTGCATCATCCGTTCGAATCCTTCGCGCCGGTCGTCGAGTTTATTCGGCAAGCAGCGGCCGACCCCGACGTCATGGTCATCAAACAAACGCTGTATCGCACGGGGCCGGATTCTCCGATCGCAAAGACGCTGGTCGATGCGGCCCGCGCCGGCAAGGAAGTGACGGTGGTCGTCGAATTAAAAGCACGCTTCGACGAAGAAGCGAACATAGAACTCGCGACCCGCCTGCAAGAGGCTGGGGCCCATGTGGTGTATGGGGTGGTCGGGTTTAAAACCCACGCCAAAATGATTTTGGTGGTGCGCCGTGAAGGCAAGCAGCTGCGTCGTTACGTACACCTTGCGACCGGCAACTACCATCCGCGGACGGCGCGTCAGTACACCGATTTTGGCCTGTTTACCTGCCACAATGCCGTCGGCGTGGATGTGCAAAAAATCTTCCATCAGCTAACCGCTCCGGGTCGGGCGGGCAAGCTGAAGAAACTACTCCAATCGCCGTTTACGCTGCACACGACTGTTCTCGAATTGATCGAACGTGAAGCGGCGCATGCCCGTGCGGGAAAACCCGCACGGATCATTGCCAAGATGAACGCCCTGCTCGAAGTCAATGTGATCATGGCCCTGTACAGCGCGGCCCGCGCCGGGGTCAAAATCGACCTCATTGTTCGCGGCATTTGCGCCCTGCGGCCGGGCATCGACGGGGTTTCCACGAATATTCGTGTGCGCTCGGTAGTCGGGCGTTTTTTGGAACATTCGCGAGTGTTTTATTTCCAGAATGCGGGGGCGAATGAAGTATTTTTGTCGAGCGCGGATTGGATGGGTCGAAATTTCTTTAATCGGATCGAGACCTGCTTTCCGATCGAAGACAAACGCTTGCGCGATCGCATCATCAAGGAAGGCCTGGAGGCTTATCTCAGTGACAACACGCGGGCTTGGGCACTACACAGCGATGGCGTTTATCAGCGCGTGAAGGCGGGCGCCAAATTGCGCGATGCGCAGGCGCAATTACTCGAACTGCTATGTGACTAAAGGGTACTAATACTGGCGCCTATTTGCTTTTCAATTTATAGCCGATACTTTTTACGTAATTGGCTTCCTGCTCGAGGTCGGCCGAGACTAACGCGTGAGAATCCAACCAGCCCTTCGGGAAATTCAATTTAAGCGTCGTCCCCTCGACGACTAACGACAGCGGTGGCACCGGCGTTACGCTGCGCGCGCGGTGTAACACCACGGCCAAGCGCAACAACAGACAGAGCTTGATCAGCGGCTGCGGATCGTTGGTACCGGTGGCGAAGACGTCTGGTTCCGGGAGTTTGCGCCGATGACCGCGGACGAGCGCGGCGAGGCGGCGCTGTTCCCCGCGCGAGAAGCCGGGCATATCCAGATATTGTAAAAGATATGCACCGTGCTTCTGATATTGCGAATGCGATACCGTGGTGCCGATTTCATGCAGGCGCGCCGCCCAGCGCAGCAGCTGCGAGGATTCTTCGTCATGCAAATGCCATTCGTCGGCCGTTTGATCGAATAGGCGCTGCGCCGTGCCAACGACCCGTTCAACCTGTGTACGGTCAACGGCGAAGCGCTGCATCAGGTGCTCGACCGTGCGCTCGCGGACGTCTTCATGATGGATGCGACCCATCAGGTCATAGAGCACGCCCTCGCGTAGGGCGCTATCGGAGACTTGCATGCGTTCGAAGCCCAGTTCTTCGAAGGCGCCAAGGGCGATCGCTAAGCCACCGGCGAAGACTGGCCGGCGATCCACGGCCACATTGAGTTTGGCGAGCGCCTCGGCTGATCCGAGTTCGATGATCGCCGCGCGCAACTCGCGTAAGCCGGCGCGCGTGATGCCATCGCTGCTCCAGCCGCTGCTGGACAGGATTTCGGCGATCGCGAGCAGCGTGCCGGACGCACCCACTACGGTTTGCCAGCCGTGCGCGCGAAAACTTTCTGCGATGGGTTCGAGTTCCTGACGCGCGATAATTTCGGCGGCGCGCAGCCGTTTGGCGTCGATTTTTCCGTCGTCGAAACATCGCTCGCTCATGCTCACACAGCCCATGTGCAGGCTTTCCATCGCGAGCGGTTCGAAGCGCTGACCGATAATGAGTTCGGTGCTTCCGCCACCGATATCCATTACCAGGCGTCGACCCGTGTCGTCGGCTAGCCCGTGTGACACGCCCAAGTAAACCAAACGCGCTTCTTCGATGCCAGACACCACGTCGATGGGATGTCCCAGTGCTGATTCGGCTTGACGCAAAAACGCGACGCTATTGCGCGCCTTGCGCAGGGCATTGGTGCCGACGACGCGCACCGAACCATGCGTTAGATGGCGCACGCGGTCGCCAAAACGCTGCAAACAAGCGAGCGCCTGCGCCATCGCCGCCGGTTTTAGTTGATTGTCGGAATCCAAACCGGCGCCCAGGCGAATGACCTCGCGCATCCGATCGACGACTTTGATATGCCCGTGACTGGGCTCGGCGACGATTAAATGAAAGCTATTCGAACCCAGATCGATGGCAGCAATGGAGGCGGGGACGGAATTCGGCATGACTTAAAGCGCCCGGGGTCGGAATCGCGCTCAGCGCTCGTTGAGATCGCGGCGCATTATACTTAACCCGTGAATGGCCGATAGCGTCCGGGTTCGCCTCCACTTTGGCATGGATCGCCGGCATCGGTCGAAAATGCCAGCGCGAAGCCCATTACCTGAGGGTAGCGGAAGATTCGCACGAATTACGCCATCCGTGCGTATAATGCCGCCCCTTCGCCGCCTACCGGAACCCCCGTGCTTCAAAATCTCCGCAATATTGCCATCATCGCGCACGTCGATCACGGCAAAACCACGCTGGTCGATCAGTTGTTGCGCCAGTCCGGCACCTTGAGCGTGCGCAAGGACACTGGCGAACGCTTGATGGACAGTAACGATCTAGAGCGCGAGCGCGGGATTACGATTCTGGCCAAAAACACCTCGATTTTGTGGCGCGACTATCGGATCAATATCGTCGACACCCCGGGTCACGCCGATTTTGGCGGCGAAGTTGAACGCATCCTATCGATGGTGGACTCCGTGCTTTTACTGGTCGATGCCGTTGACGGACCCATGCCGCAAACGCGTTTTGTGACGCATAAAGCATTCGCCCGAGGGTTGCGCCCGATCGTGGTCATCAACAAGATTGATCGACCAGGCGCGCGACCGGGCTGGGTGCTCGATCAAACGTTCGATCTCTTTGATCGACTGGGCGCGACCGAGGAACAACTCGATTTCCCGGTCATCTATAGCTCGGCGACCGTGGGCTATGCGCGGCGCGCGGCTGACGGCGACGAAACCGACATGACCGCGCTATTTCAAACCATCATCGATCACGTGCCGCCGCCGGATGTCGACATTGATGGCCCGCTGCAATTGCAGGTCAGCTCACTTGATTATTCGAGCTATGTCGGCGCGATCTGTATCGGCCGCATCTCGCGCGGCACATTGAAGCCGATGGCGAACGTCACGATCATCGACCGCGAAGGCGCCACGCGTAATGGCCGCGTGCTGGAAGTCCTGGGCTTCCACGGCCTGACGCGTGAACCCCGTGAACAAGCAACCGCCGGCGATATCGTGGCCTTGACCGGGATCGAGGCCCCGCGCATTTCGGACACCATTTGCGCGCCGGGCGTGGTTGAAGCGTTGCCGCCGCTGACGGTGGATGAGCCCACCGTGAGTATGAGTTTCGAGGTGTCGGATTCACCGTTTGTCGGCCGCGAAGGGCAGTTCGTCACGAGCCGCCAGATCGGCGAACGGCTGCAGCGCGAACTGATCCATAACGTTGCGCTGCGCGTGGAGATTACGTCCGATCCCAAGATCTTTAACGTGTCGGGACGGGGTGAATTACATCTCGCGATTTTGATCGAAAACATGCGCCGCGAAGGCTATGAGCTGGCTGTCGGTCGACCCCAAGTAATCTTGAAAGAGATCGATGGCGTAGTCTGCGAGCCGTATGAACAACTGACGGTGGACGTGCCGTTAACCTCGCAGGGCGCGGTCATGGAACGGCTGGGCGCGCGCAAGGGCGCGATTTCTGAAATGGTGCCGGATGGTAAAGGTCGTGTGCGCCTCGATTACACGATTCCGGCGCGTGGCCTCATTGGATTCCGTACCGAATTCATGACCGCGACCTCGGGCGAAGGATTGCTCTACCACACCTTCGACAAGTACGGTCCCGTTAAACCGGGTGGTATTGGCGCCCGCATCAATGGGGTTTTAATCGCGAATGGCGCGGGCAAAGCCCTGGGTTATGCGTTGTTCAATCTGCAGGAGCGCGGGCGCTTATTCATCGGCCACGGTGAAGAAGTCTATGAAGGCATGATTATCGGTTTGCACTCACGCGATAACGATCTCGTGGTAAATCCGCTCAAGGGTAAACAACTGACCAATATTCGCGCCGCGGGAAGTGATGAAAATATTCTGCTGACACCGCCGATCAAATTTGATCTCGAACAGGCGCTGGAGTTCATCGGCGACGATGAATTGGTTGAAGTCACGCCAGGCGCGATACGAGTTCGCAAACGGATGCTGAAAGAACACGAACGGAAACGCGAGCAGCGCCAAAAAACGGCTTGAGAGAACGTGCTTGATCGGCTTGCTGCAGCGAGTCACGCAGGCGTCGGTGACGGTTGGCGGCGCGTGTGTCGGCGCGATCGAGCGTGGGGTGTTGGTGTTTATCGGCGTACAGCCTGCTGATTCAACTGTGAACGCCGAACGGCTGGTCGATCGCATGCTCGGGTATCGCGTATTCGCTGACGCTGACGGACGAATGAATCGCAGTGTCCGCGACGTCCACGGCGGGCTCCTGCTGATCTCGCAATTCACTTTGGCGGCGGATACCACCAACGGCACGCGCGCCAGTTTCACGCACGCCGCGCCACCCGGTTTGGCCCGCGCCCGGTTTGAACATCTGGTTGCTTACGCCACGCGGCAGTATTCACCAGTCGCGACCGGCCACTTCGGCGCCGACATGCAGGTCGCGTTGGTTAACGACGGACCCGTTACGTTCTGGTTGGAAGCCTAGCGTCCTGTCCGTAATAAACTTTCATAACTAACGCTACTTGCGCCTATTTGTGGGAGCCGCTTTGAGCTTCGAATCTTTTTCCAGCGCCCATTCGCGGCTAAAGCCGCTCCCACGGTCGTACGCAACGAATAATCGATGTTTATTAAGGGGCAGCGCCTTGGAACCGGTCGCGCTTTTGGATTTACTTCAGCTCTCGAGCCCTAGTCGCTGATGCCATTCAGCTAGCGATTCACGCGGATATTCGTCGTAAGTCTGATCCGGTTTTTTAACCGCCGGCACCACCCACGACGCCTTCGATCCCAGCATTAAATGGACGCGTTCCGGCGGCGCCGGCAGTGGCGTGTCGATGGCGGAGGCGAAGGGATGGATCAACTCCGGCCAGCGTGGATCCCAGATCCAGAGCGGACTACCACAGGATTGACAGAAATGGCGCCGTGCCGGACTTTTCTTTAACTTCCCCGTGGCATTTTCGACCTTTGCTTGATAGGTCGCGAGAGTTTTCTTGCCCCAAATCTTGATCGATTCCGCGTCGCCGCCCAAGTTGATGGCATAACCGCCAGCCCCCGCGGTCTTGCGACAGATCGAGCAGTAACACAGGTTAAACGGGTACGGATGTTTCGATTCCAGGCGAAACCGGACCTTACCGCAATGACATGAACCTTCGAGCAGCATGGATAACCTCCGCTAGGGAAACGCGGCGATGTGATGCCGCATAATGCCCGCACTATGGCGAAGCGTTTACTGATCGTCTACCACTCGGCCACGGGCGGCGCCGCGCGCATGCTCGACGCCGTGCTCGACGGCGCGCGTAACCCTGATATTAGTGGTATCGAGGTGTGTGTTCGAACGGCCTTGGCGACCAGTGCCGACGAAGTACGTGGCGCAGCGGGGATCATTCTCGGCACGCCAGAAAATTTCGGCTATATGTCAGGCGCGCTCAAGGATTTTTTCGATCGAATTTACTATCCCTGCCTCGAACACACGCCCGGCCTGCCGTATGGGCTATTTATTAGGGCGGGCAATGACGGGCGGGGTGCGGAGCAAGCAATCACGCGAATTGTGACGGGCTTGCGCTGGCGTGCGGTCCTTCCGCCGGTCATTATCAACGGCGAACTCGATGCGTCGCGCTTGGCGGAATGCACGGTGCTTGGCGCGACCTTGGCAGCGGGTCTCGAGGCTGGAATTTTCTAGCGTGCTGCTCCACCATGACCTTCAATATGATCCATAATCCTGCCACAAACGTCGCGAGCGGGGCCATGCGCCGCGATATTCGAAAGACCGATCTCAACCCCAATTTCTGGTATCCGGTCGCGCGCAGTCACGAAGTAAAAGCGGGCAAGACCCACGCGGTTAGTTTCGCGGGCCTGCCGATTGTGCTGGTGCGCGGCAAGGCCAAACGCGTATTTGCGCTTGAAGATCGGTGCGCGCATCGGCAGGTTCCGTTGCACTTGGGCGAAGTAGGCGCGGACGGGATTAAATGTAGTTATCACGGCTGGACTTATGATGCGGCTGGCAATTGCATCAGTGTGCCGTACCTCGATCACGCCGCCGATCGGCCCAATAAAGTCCGCGCGTATCCGTGTCGCGAAACCTACGGCCTGATTTTTATTTTCCCGGGCGATGCGGAAAGATCGGCCACCGTGACGTTTCCGGAAATTCCGTCGGCGCGCGATCCGGCCTATAAAACGCGCTATTTAAGCCGCCGCGTGAATTGCCATTACACGTTCATGCATGAAAACCTGATGGATATGAACCATCAATTTCTCCATCGGCGGTTGATGGGCGGCATTAAAACGATTTTTGTCGGCATGCGCAGTGGACCCGATTGGGTCGAAGCGGACTACACCTTCAAGCGCAGCTCGGGCAAACAACCGTGGGGCGAAAAATTCATGATCGGGGAACGGCCGGCGGGTCCAGAAACGGGTCTGCGCGATTTGATGACCATCCGCACCGGCTATCCGTACCAAACGCTGAAGTTTTGGACCGCGGGCAGTGCGCATCCCGCGCTCGATTTGTGGAACTCATACATTCCGCTTGATCGCGCGCAGCGCACGAATCACACCTACGGATTGATGATGATCAGGCGGCCGAAAATTCCCGCGTTGATGGAATTGTTGTGGCCGGCAATTATTTGGTTTACGAACGGGATCTTTGCCGAAGACCGCCGGATCTGCGAACTCGAACAAGCCGCCTTCGACGCCCAGGGCGAGGATTGCAATCAGGAGATTTTTCCGGCGATCCGTGGTCTCCGACGTGTGCTGGTGGACAACGGCGTAGCGCTCTAAGCGAGCCGTCTCGCTGGGAGCGGCTTTAGCCGCGAACCGGGCGTAATATAGATTCGAAGCTCAAAGCGGCTCCCACAAAATGCTCATCACTGCCGTCGCACCACCCCTTCGCCGGTGGTGTCGGCGCGACGCATCGCCGCTTGCTGGAAGAGCAGTGGATCATCGACATAAGCGTTCATCCACTCGATGGTATCCGCACCCCAGAAAAGTTCGTTGCGTAACGCAAACGTCGGCACGCCCCACACGCCTTGCGCAAGCGCTGCTTCGGTATTGGCGGCGAGTTCGGCCTTGACCGCGGGTGCGCTGATCAAGTCCGCCGCGTGATCGATTTTGAGCACCTCGCACAGCGCGGGAAATTCGCTCTCCGGATCGCGGCCTTCGCCCCAGATGAAATCGAACGTGCGCGCTACCGCGTGGCGGTCGGCCTTAAGGGCCACCAACAAACGCAACGGAGACAGTGGATTAAAGGGATGGCGCGGCGGCATCCGAAAGGGAATACCGAGCCTGCCGGCCAGCCATACGCATTGCCGGTACGTATGGATGCGCTTGGCGGGTAATTCGGC
Organism: Gammaproteobacteria bacterium; assembly: GCA_016191285.1. Taxonomy (GTDB): domain Bacteria; phylum Pseudomonadota; class Gammaproteobacteria; genus CAIKBL01. The sequence continues at coordinate 26,350 of JACPPA010000026.1, read as the reverse complement.
CGGGCCTTTCGTGCCCCAGGCCTTAAGCAAGCCGGCAAATAACACTGGCACATAGTCGATTTCGAGCGCCGCGTCGAGGCGTTTGAATTGCTTCAAATGCAGATAAGCAAACGGCGAGATCACATCGAAATACCAACGGGCTTTAAGAGTTTCCATCGATCACGATTCTCCGCTTAGGGTTGAAGGCGCGCGCGGCATGACCCGCACCACGCCAGCTAAGGCACCTGCCGCGATTAGGCCTAACACGGTAATCACCGTGAAGAGCTCGGCCAAGCTTAAGGTATCGTACAAACTGGCGGCGCGGCCGCCGAGATAGTTGCCGATGGAAGTCGCGAGAAACCACACCCCCATCGTCAGGCTCGCGATCCGCACCGGGGCCAATCGGCTCATCGCGTTTAAACCGACTGGCGAAAGACACAGTTCGCCGACGGTATGCAGCCCGTAGGTCGCGACCAGCCACCACGGACTGACATTGATCCCAGTACCGGCCAAGCGCGCGGCGGGGATCAACACGGCAAAGCCGGCCGCGACGAACACCAATCCGGCGATGAACTTGCTCGAGCTCGAGGGATTGCGGCGACCCAAGCGCACCCATCCCCACGCGAAGCATGGCGCCAGCGCGATAATCAGAATCGGATTCAGGGATTGATACCACGTCGCCGGAAATTCGAAGCCGAGGCTCGCGATCACGCGATCGGTGTTGCGCGCGGCAAATAAATTCAAGGTCGAACCCCCTTGTTCAAACAGCGACCAAAACACCACGGCGGCCAGGAACAGCACGAATATCAAGCGCAATTGATGACGTTCGGTGGGTGTCCAGCGGCGATCGGCGAAAATCCACATAAAAAACGCGGCGGTTAGCACGAGCAAGAATAATCCAAACAGATTACTAAGCCGCGCCACATCCAAGACTCCCGCGCGCATGGCGACAGTACCGCACACGGCGATTAGGAACGTCACAACGGCACCGCGCACCAACACCCCACGTACGAACCCCTCCATGGCGGTCGCGGGGCGCGCGCTTTGTGGGCTCAATTGAGGAGCGCCACGCACGAAACTGATGAGACCCAGCGCCATGCCGAGCGCGGCCGCGCCAAAACCCCAATGCCAGGCGAGCGCCGGATTGACACCGCTGCCTTTGAGGAACTGGCGAAACGGATCGCTCAACGCGAGCCAACCACAGGCGAGCGGCGCTAAGAACGCGCCCAAATTGATCCCCATGTAGTACAGAGAATATCCTCCATCGCGACGCGGATCGTCGACCTGATAGAGATGACCCACCATGGTGCTGACATTCGGCTTAAGCAGACCGGTGCCGAGCACGACCAGCCCCAAGCCCAAATAAAAAGTGTCGAAAGATGGATAGGCGAGGCACAGATGGCCGCTTAGGATCAGCGTCCCGCCCATGATGGTCGCGCGCTGGGCGCCGAGCACGCGATCCGCCAGCCAGCCGCCGGGTAAACAGGCGAAGTAGACAAGGCCGGCATACAGTCCGTAAATGGCGCCGGCGCGCGCGGTGTCAAAGCCGAGCCCGCCGCCAGCAACGGGCGCGGTCATGTACAGAATCAACAGACCGCGCATGCCGTAGTAGCTGAAGCGCTCCCACAGCTCGGTGAAAAATAGGGTGCTCAAACCGGGCGGGTGACCCCAGCGCGTGGTGCTCGTCATGACGGATCCATGTTGCAGGCAACGGCTCAGTATCCCACAGCGCGATCGGATCCCATCCGCCTGGCGGTTACAAACCGGCCGAGACCCGCATGGCAGTGGGTTGCCATGCGCGCGGGACCTCTGACACTCGCTCGCGCCTGCGCGTGACGCGTCATAGGCACTCAGCTACAGTGCGGGGTCAGTATTCCAAACCTGACTCAAGGAGTTCCCGATGACTGAAGCCGTAATCGTCTCAACTGCCCGCACGCCGCTGTGCAAGAGTTGGCGCGGCGCGCTTAACATGACTCACGGCGCGACGATGGCCGGCCACGTGGTGAGGGCCGCGGTCGAACGCGCCGGAATCGATGCCGGCGAAGTCGATGATGTGATTCTGGGCTGCGCGAATCCCGAAGGCGCGACCGGTTGGGACATCGCGCGGCAGGCCGCGCTGCGTGCCGGCATGCCGGTGTCGGTGTCCGGCATGACCGTCAATCGATTCTGCTCGTCGGGACTCCAAACCGTGGCGCTCGCCGCGCAACGCATCATGACCGGCGAAGCCGAATGCTATGTCGCTGGCGGCGTGGAATCGATCTCGTGCGTGCAGAACGAAATGAACAAACATATGTTCGAGGACGAGTGGTTAAAAACCAATAAACCAGCGGTGTATTGGCCGATGCTGCAGACCGCCGAGACCGTCGCCTCGCGCTACAAGATTGGTCGCGAAGTGCAGGATCGTTTTGGCGTGGAGAGCCAAGTCAAAGCGGGTAAGGCACGGGCCGAGGGCAAATTCAAAGACGAGATCGTGCCGATCACGACCAAGATGAAAATCGTCGACAAGCATACCGGCCAGGAAACCTTCCGCGACGTGACCGCCAGCGAAGACGAGGGCATCCGCCCCGACACCACCTATGAAGGCGTGTCGGTGATCAAGCCCGCGGTTGAAGGGGGCAGCATCGCCGCCGGCAACGCCAGTCAATTTTCGGATGGCGCGTCGGTACAAGTGCTAATGAGCGATCGCTTGGCGAATAAGAAAGGGCTGAAACCCTTGGGCATTTTTCGCGGCTTCGCCGTCGCGGGCTGCGAACCGGATGAAATGGGCATCGGCCCGGTGTTCGCGGTGCCGAAGTTGCTAAAGCTGACGGGAGTCCGGATCCAAGACATCGGGCTGTGGGAATTGAACGAAGCGTTTGCGGTGCAAGTCCTGTATTGCCGCGACAAACTTGGGATCCCGCCCGATCGCCTGAACGTCAATGGCGGCGCTATCGCCGTCGGCCATCCCTACGGCATGACGGGCAGCCGCCTTATCGGTCACGCACTGATCGAAGGCAAGCGCCGCGGCGTTAGATATGTGGTGGTGACGATGTGCGTGGGCACCGGCATGGGCGCTGCGGGTCTGTTTGAAGTTAGTTAAGACAAAATGAATTGAAGCCATGCCACCGGCATCGGATGGAACAGAAGGATATGGCGAAGCGCATACAGGTATGCGCTTCGCGAAGGCCCATTCGCGGATAAATCCGCTCCCACAATACTCAGTGCCGGGTGCTCCTCTTGTGGGAGCGGGGATCCTATATGAATGTGCCCTGCTCCAAAGCACAATACTCAGTGCCGGGTGCTCCTCTTGTGGGAGCCGCTTTAGCGGCGAATCTTGGCGGGGAGGCCCACGCACGAATAAATCCGCTCCCACAATAGCTCAAGCGTCGATTTATCGACGTCCTTGGTGAGACGCGAGCTAGCCGGCCCGCGCCGCCGACGCGGCGGCAAGTCGCTCCAATAACACGACCGTGTCGGTCCAATTAAGACACGCATCGGTAATGCTTTGACCATAGGTGAGGGCTTGGCCCGGACGTGGCTCCTGGCGGCCCGCGACTAGAAAGCTTTCGATCATGATGCCGACAATACGCGTCTCACCGCCCGCGATTTGTGCCGCGACGTCATCAGTTACGGTGAGTTGACGCTGATGATCCTTGCGCGAATTGGCGTGGCTCACATCCACGATCAAGTTCGGTCGAACGCCAGCCGCTTGCATGCGTTCCGCTGCCGCGTTGATCGCAACCGCGTTAAAGTTCGGCCCTTTCGTGCCGCCGCGCAGGATCACGTGGCAATCGGGGTTGCCGGCGGTTGCAATCACGGCCACGGTGCCCGCTTTAGTCACGCCGAGAAAATGATGCGGATGAGAAGCGGCTTGAACGGCATCGACGGCTATTTGCACACTGCCTTCGGTGCCATTTTTAAATCCAATCGGGCACGACAGCCCCGACGCGAGTTCGCGATGCACCTGACTTTCGGTGGTGCGGGCCCCAATCGCGCCCCACGCCACCAAATCGGCAATGTACTGCGGGCTGATCGGATCTAGAAATTCGGTGCCGACCGGCAACCCCACTTCATTGATCCCAAGCAACAGCCCACGCGCGATGTGTAATCCATCGTTGATGCGATAACTGTTATCGAGACCCGGATCGTTGACCAGCCCTTTCCAGCCTACCGTGGTGCGCGGCTTTTCGAAGTAACTGCGCATGACCACGAAAAGATCGCGCGCCAGGCGTTTCGCGACGTCCGCCAGGCGCGACGCGTAATCGCGGGCGGCAATGGGATCGTGGATTGAACAGGGGCCAACGATTACGATAAGTCGCCGATCGCGACCGGCGAGAATTTCGCGTAAGGTCCGCCGCGCGCCGAGGACCGTATCCGCGGCGCGCGGCGTCAGCGGTAAATCGTGGGTTAAAATCGCCGGGGCAATGACGTCGGTGGCCCCGATAACTCGAACGTCGTCAGTCTGTGGTGCGCTCATGATCGCTGTGTCCCCGATTCAATCTAGCCTCCAGCATAGATCGTTTAGGGAACGGGAGCGGCGCCGCGTTAATAAACGAGCGTGCCCCCCGGCACGATGATTTCGATCACGTCGAACCATTGGGCATCGACTTCTTCGAAGGCGGGGGCCAAAACATCCGCGGCCAGCCCGCATTGCATCCAGGCCACCGGATCGATGTCGGGCGTGGTTGAAGTCGGAACGCCGGGCGCCTTAACACCGGGTTCAACTGCCGCGGCGACCGCTTGCGCAATGGTTAACAGCGCCGTGTCCGAACGAAAATCGCTGGCGCGCTGCGGCGTGCGGTGATGCAAAATCGGTAACCACATACTAGCCGGCAAGCGCCACGCCTCGAGTAGCGCCGCACCGACTTCACAATACGTAAAGCCAAACACCTGTTGTTCGATGTGCGGGCGGGCCTGCGGCGCGGTGCGGATCTGGTCGAGCACCAAGGTGGCGCGTTCGGGGGCGCGGTGATACATCACCAACTGACCGACCGCGTGCAGCAGTCCGGTGGCAAACAAGCGCTCGGGCTGTTGATGGCGTGCGATGCGCGCCAACGCACGCGCCATCAAGCCGCAATGCACGCTCGCATTCCAGAAACTAGCCATATCCACCAGCTGATTCGAGATCCCTCTGAACGCGGAGACCGCGCCGGTCGCCAGGGCGAGGTTGCGGAGCGCATTCGTGCCAATGACATGGACTGCTTGCGCGACGTTGTCGATTGGTTGCGGCAAACCGTAATAGGCCGAATTGACCAGCCGCAACAGGCGCGCCGCCAATCCCGGATCGAGGCTGATGATCTCCGCCATGTCACGCGCCGAGGCGCGTTGATCGTCGGCGATTTCCATCACGCGCTGACAGGCGCCGGGCAACGACGCGAGCGCCGTGACTTCGCTAATCATGGCTTCGACACTGATGATCGGCGGCGCGGATTGCAGACGCAGTGTTGGGGACGTTAGGGTGGTGACCATCGATCGGACTCCTTTTAAAACTTGTCCGCGGACGCGCGACATCGCGCGCCCACCAACTCATGACGCGTTAGCGACCTTAAGGAGGAGCGGCTTGAGCGGGGAGCGATCGCCGGACGAATTGCACAACTTTATTCGCTGGTATGACTGAGGGCGGCGGATAACACATGCTCGCCCTCATGGCGCGCGGTGCAGGTGAAGATTTCACGTTTCAAGCGGTAAACCGCGACCGACGCCGTCAAACTCGCTTCAGGCTCGGCCTTGGCAACTGTAAAATTCCTGGCGAGCGCCGCCTGCACGAATTGCGGAACTAACGTGCCGGTATTGATCCCGGCGCAAAACTGCGCCATTTCGCGCTCGGCGCTTTGCACCTGCCAATTGGTGTAGAACCACGCGGCCAGGATCGCCACCACCGGCGGCAGCAAGATCGTGACTGCGCGCGGAATAGGCGGCTTAGGAGTGGGTTTCACCATGCGCCGCCAAAACGCGCCAATCCCAGCACCATCAGGCCGTAGGCCGCGATGGTGGCCGCGCTACTTAAGCCTAAGGCGAGCCAAAACCCGAGGCCGTGTTTGAGCAAGACTGGCAATACCAAAAATAAAACCAAGGACGGGAGCACCAGCCAGAAGACGCTCCGCGCTAAATTCGCGACCGGCATGACTTGGCCGGTATCGTGGTACAGCCACACCATGGCGAGCAGCGAAGTTAACGGTAGCGACGCCACGAGCGCACCGAACATGGCGCTACGTTTCGCGATCTCGGTGACCGCGACGATAACGAGCGCCGACAGCACGACTTTGAGGGCGTAATGTCCCATGGCGTGGCCTACGACTTAAGGAAGCTCTGCAAACGGCAGAGTCTCCTTAACGGGCAAGCCCGCGGCTTCCGCGCTCAAGCGCGCAATCCCGGCCCAATCAAAATCGCCGTAACCGCGGGCAATCGCCGTCATGTATTGGTCATGGAGCAGCCCCGCGAGCGGCATCGGCACCATCGCGGCATCGGCCGCGCTTTGCGCGAGCCGCACATCCTTAAGGCCGAGTCTCAATTTGAAGCCGGCCGGCTCGTACGTATCGCTGGCCACGAGACCGCCGTACATTTTATAGACCGGCGCCGGAAAGACGGTATTGGTGATGACCTCGAGGAACTGGTCGGCCGCAATCCCATGCTTGCGCACCAGCGCGAAGGCCTCGCCCAAGGTTTCGATCATCGCCGCCAACATGAAATTGCCGGTGACTTTGACCACATTGGCGCTGGAAGGCTCTGCGCCGAGGACAAAGGTGCGTTGGCCGAGTACCTTAAATACCGGTTCGAGGCATGTCAGCGTTGACGCGGGCCCGGCCGCGAGGATAAACAACTGCCCCGCCGCGGCCGCGGGCGGCCGTCCAAACACTGGGGCCGAAACATAGGCCCGGCCCGCGGCTTGATGCGCGGCCGTCAGGCGTTCGGCGAGGGCCACGCTGATTGTCGCCATGCAAACGTGAATCGCGTCCGGACGCAGCGCTTGCAAAAAGCTTGGCGCCAAGGCGATTGCTTCGGTCGCGCCATCGTCCGCCAGCATCGTGATGACCAATTCCTGGGCTGCGGCGACAGCGGGCGCCTTCGCCAAGATCGCCCCGTCGGCCACGAGTTCCGCGGCGCGCGCTTCAGTCCGATTCCACACCGTTACCGCATGCCCTGCTTGCAACAGGTTGCGGACCATGCCGGCGCCCATCGCGCCGATCCCGATGAATCCAATTTGCATGACTTCTCTCCGTGATGCGTTAGCGCAAAGCATAAAGGCCAGGGGCGTAAGTGGACAGGGGCGTCCGCAAGCGGCGAAACCTGCCCGCTTACGGAGTATGGCGATGGCTTGTAGAATGAAGGGAATGCACGCGGATAACCTTCAACTCGATGCTCATGGCCGCCTCAAACATTTTCTTGCCATCGAAGGTTTACCCCGCGCGCTCCTGACCCAAATCCTCGATAACGCCGAACGCTTCGCGCCGGTCGGCGACCGGGCAGTCAAAAAAGTTCCGTTGTTGCGCGGCAAAACCGTCGCGAATTTGTTCTTTGAGCCGAGCACCCGCACGCGCACCACCTTTGACTTGGCGGCCAAGCGCCTGTCGGCGGATGTGTTGAACCTCAACATCGAAGCCAGCTCAACCAAAAAAGGCGAATCGCTCAGCGATACCCTGCGCAATCTCGAAGCGATGCAATGCGATATGTTCGTGGTCCGCCATCAGTCGAGCGGTGCTGCGAATTTCATCGCGCGCCAGATCGCACCGCACATCAGTGTGATCAACGGCGGCGACGGGCGACATGAGCATCCGACGCAGGCCATGCTCGATGTCTTCACCATCCGGCGCTGGAAGCGGCGCTTCGATGCGCTTACCGTCGCGATCGTCGGCGATGTCGCGCACTCACGCGTTGCGCGCTCGGAAATTCACGCGCTCCGGATCTTGGGCGTGCCCGAGATCCGCGTGGTCGGGCCCAAGACCTTGATCCCAGCCGAAGTCGAGTCGCTTGGCGTACGCGTGTTTCATGATCTCGAAGCCGGTATCAAAGGCGCCGATGTGGTAATCATGCTCAGGCTTCAGCAAGAACGCATGCAAAGCGCGCTGTTGCCGAGCGGCCACGAATATTTTCGTGAATATGGCTTGACCGCGGCGCGTCTCAAGCTCGCCGCCAAGGACGCCATCGTCATGCATCCTGGTCCGATCAATCGCGGCGTTGAAATCGCGAGCGACATCGCCGATGGCGCGCAATCGGTGATCTTGCAACAAGTGACTTTTGGGATTGCGGTGCGCATGGCGGTGATGTCGATGGTCATGGGCACGCAGGCGCTAGGCGGCGCGGATGCCGAGCATGATTAGGCTCCGCGGCGGTCGCGTGATCGACCCCGCCACCGGGATGGACGAAGTCACGGACGTCTACGTCGAAGGTGGCGCCATCGCCGGCAGTGCGCCGCGTGGCGCCAAACTTAAGCGTACCGTCGATGTCGCGGGCTTAGTGGTCGCGCCCGGTCTGGTCGATCTCGGCGCGCGCTTGCGCGAACCCGGGTTTGAACACAAGGCCAGTATCGCGAGTGAAGCGCGCGCCGCGGTTCGTAATGGCTTCACCACCGTGTGCTGTACGCCGGATACCGCGCCGGTAATGGACAACCCCGCCGTGGTCGAACACGTGGTCCAACGCGCGGGCGCCGCGCGCGGCGCACGGATTAAATGCCTTGGCGCGCTTACTGTCGGCCTCAACGGTCAGGTGCTCGCGGAAATGCATGCGCTGAAATCCGCCGGCTGCGTGGGAGTCACCAATCTCGATCGCGCGATCATGGACACCACGGTGCTGAAGCACGCCATGGCCTATGCGGCGAGCGCCGGACTCACGGTGTTTTTGCAGAGCGAGGATTATTGGCTGGGGTCGCAAGGCCATATGCACGAAGGGGCCACGAGCACGCGCCTCGGTATTCCCGGGATCCCGCGCGCCGCCGAGATCATCGCCCTCCACCGCGACCTCACGCTGGTCGCCGCCACCGGCGTGCGCGCGCATTTCGGGCGCCTCACCACCGCCGAAGGACTGAAACCCATCCACGACGCGCGCCGCGCCGGCTTACCGGTGACGGCTGACACCAGCATTTTGAATTTAACTTACACGGCGGCGGATATCGGCGATTTCGATGCGAACTATCACCTGCGCCCGCCGCTGCGGGATGCCGCCGATCGCAGCGCGCTTCGCGCGGCGGTGAAGCGTGGATCGTTGGACGCCGTCTGCGCCTATCACGAGCCGCATGACGCCGATGCCAAGGCGGCCCCGTTCGCGTTAACCGAGCCTGGCGCTTCGACCTTCGATATTTTCCTGCCGGCGCTGCTCGATTTGGTGGCGCGCGGCGCATTCGATCTCCTGACTGCGCTCAAGGCCGCCAGTCTCGCGCCGTGCCGAATTCTCGGCCTGCCAGGCGGCACGCTCGCGCCTGGCGCGCCAGCCGATGTGTGCGTGTTCGATCCCGCAGCCGAGTGGGACGTCACCCCGGACGCACTCGCCAGCGCCGGCAAAAACAGTCCGTTTCTGGGACGTCGCCTGCGCGGGCGCAATCGATTGACCTTGGTCGGCGGGAGTGTGGTGTTCGACGACCTGAAAGCGCGATGACACCTTCGTTCGATCATGCCCATCGCGGGACCATTTGCATGGAAAGCGCGGAAATTCTTGCGCGGAGCGCGTATCCGGGTGACCAAGTGATTTTAAAGCTCAGCGCCCCCGGTATCGCCGCGCGCGCCCAACCGGGCGCGTTCGTTCACGTCCGCTGCGAACCGACTCTGCTGATGCGACGGCCGATGTCGATCATGCGCGCGGCGCGCGGCGCGGGCACGCTCGAGATCCTATTCAAGGCGCATGGCCTCGGCACCACCGCCTTGGCTAAACACCAGGTGGGCGATCGACTCAGTCTGCTCGGGCCGATCGGCCGGCCGTTCAAACTCACGGGATTTCGTCCCCGCCCTCTGTTGCTTGGCGGCGGCGTCGGGATCCCGCCGATGGTCTATTTGGCTGAGCATCTGCGCAGGATCTCTGGCGTAACGCCGTTGGTGCTGATGGGCTCGGAAGTGCCGTTTCCCTTCAGTCCGCGACCGTCACAGATTATGGTGCCAGGCATACCCGCGTCAGTAATCGGGACCATGCCGCTGATGGAAGATTGGGGGATCGCCTGCCGGCTTGCGAGCCAGCAAGGTTACGCCGGTGCCTTCGAGGGCTTGGTGACCGAATTGGCGCAACATTGGCTCGATCACAGCAATGTGCCGCGCGACCAGATCGAGATCTTCGCCTGCGGCCCGACGCCAATGTTAAAAGCCGTGCAGCGCGTGGCGGCCCAGTATCAACTACCCGCCGAGATTTCGCTTGAGGAATTCATGGCCTGTGCGGTCGGCGGCTGCGCCGGCTGCACGGTGCGGATCGAGACCGCCACGGGACCGGCGATGAAACGGGTGTGCGTGGATGGCCCGGTGTTTGAAGCCAGCCGTGTCGTGTTTGACTAGTGCGCCGTCCCGCGATGAACTTTCATCGCGGGACGCGTTGCTAATGTGGGAGCGGCTTTAGCCGCGAATCTTTATTGAGGTCCCTTCGCCGCTAAAGCGGCTCCCACAATAACGGTGCACGCGCGGGTAGTTACTCCAGAGGTCTTAACGCAGTGAGGTACATATGGATCTAGGTTTCTTCATCATGCCGTCGCATCCGCCGGAGCGGAAACTCTATGACGGCCACCAATGGGATCTGCAGGCACTGCGCTGGGCGGATGAATTTGGCTACAAGGAGGCGTGGATCGGCGAGCACCACACCTGTCCGTGGGAACCGCACCCGGCGCCGGATCTGTTAGTCGCGCAAAGCTTGCGCGAAACCACACAATTGCGCATCGGCACCGGCGGCTTCTTGCTGCCCTATCACCATCCCGCCGAACTCGCGAATCGCGCGGCGATGCTCGATCACCTAAGCCAGGGCCGTTTCAATTTCGGCATCGCGGCCAGCGGCTTGCCGAGCGATTGGGCAATGTTCAATGTCGATGGGATGAAGGGCGAACATCGCGCGATGCTGCAGGAAGCACTCGAAATTATTCTGCGCTTGTGGAGCGACGAGGCGGAATTCGAACACGTCGGTAAATTCTGGACGGTACGCAAACCGGCGTCGAATTCGCTTGGCACCTTGCGCCCGCATCTTAAACCGTTCCAAAAACCGCATCCGCCGATCAGTCTGTCTGGCTTGAGCGCGAAATCCGACACCCTAAAGCTATGCGGTGAACGCGGCTTCATGCCGATGAGCTTGAACCTCAACACCGGTTATGTGCGCGGGCATTGGGCGTCAGTCGAAGAGGGCGCGAACAAAGTGGGGCGCACGGCGGATCGCAACTTGTGGCGGGTTAGTCGGGAAGTGTGCGTGGCCGAGACTGACGGCGCGGCGTGGAAACTGGCGGTAGAGGGCGGGCTTGGTCGTTTATGGCGCGAACATCTGTTACCGCTATTCCGCGATTTCAACTATCTGTCGTTTCTAAAACACGACCAGGCGGTGCCCGACAGTGATGTCACGGTTGAATACATCGCCAAACACAATTGGCTGATCGGCACGCCGGACACCGTGGCCGGCAAGCTCGAACGCATGTATGACGATCTCGGTGGATTCGGGACGATGGTCATGCTCGGCACGGATTACGTGGACCAGCCCGAAGCCTGGCGTGAGTCGATGCGTCTCATCGCCCACGAAGTCATGCCGAAAGTGCGACACTTAACGCCCGTGAAGCTGGCGAAAAGCCCGTGAACACCTCGCGCGCCAGCAGTCTTAACCTTACTTAAAGTCGAATGGAGGATAAACCCATGTTAAAAGTGCTACAGATGGCGGGATTCGCGTTTGCACTGTTCAACACCGCGCAAGCGTCGGCGGCACAATCGGCGGTCTATCTCCTCGCGCCGCAAAACGGCGCGACGGTAAAGAGTCCGGTCACCGTGGTGTTTGGATTGCACAATCCATGGGGCGTGGCGCCGGCGGGTACCAAAATCGATAAGACGGGGCATCATCACCTGTTGATCGACGTTGAACTGCCCGACCTCGGCAAGCCGATCGCGAAGGACGCCAGTCATCTGCACTTCGGCGGCGGCCAGACCGAGACTGAGTTAAAGCTGACGCCGGGTCCGCATACCTTGCAGTTGCTCTTCGGTGACTTCGCACACGTGCCGCACAACCCCCCGCAGTACTCGGAAAAGATCTCGATCACGGTCGAATAACATGACACCGAACTAGTGGACGAGGCCGCGCTTCGTCCCCTATCCTCGCGGCCATGAATACCCCTCACGACCAAATCCTCGAGGGTATTCGCATCCTCGATTTCACCCGCGCGCTCGCCGGCCCCACTTGCACGCGATTATTCGCCGAACTCGGGGCTGAAGTGATCAAGGTTGAATCCGCACCGGGCGGCGATATGACGCGCCGGGTATCAAAAATCCGCAACGAACGCAGCCTCTACTACGTTCAACAAAGCTTGAACAAGAAAAGCGTTTGCGTTGATTTTCGCCAACCCGCGGGACTCGCCCTGCTTAAAGACCTGGTCAAGCAATGCGACGTGGTGGTGGAAAACTTCAAGCCCGGCGTCATCGCTGAAATGGGGTTGGGTTTTGACGTGCTGCAAAAACTAAAGCCCGACATCATCCTGTGTTCGATCTCGGCGCTCGGTCAGTCCGGGCCATTGGCGGGCAAGCCGGGTTACGATTACATCGCGCAGGCGTACTCGGGCGTGACGTCGATGATCGGCCCGCCGGATGAAGCGCCAATGATTCCGTTGGTCGGCGTGGGGGATGTGATGACCGGCGCGCATGCCGCCTTCGCGGTCGCGGCCGCGTTGCTGTACCGCGCGCGCACCGGCCGCGGCAAGCATATCGACATTGGCCTGGTCGACGCCTACTACCATTGCCACGAAGTGAACGTGCATCAATTCAGCGGCTCGAACGGCGCCATGCGCCCGACGCGCGGCGGACGCCATGTGACGTATGTGTGTCCGGCCGGGGTTTATCGTGGATCTGGCGGTGACATCATGATCATGGCCTTTTTGCACCATTGGCCCGATCTCTGTCGCGCGATGGAGCGGACCGACCTCATTGCGCTCGAACGTTTTAAAGACGACGCCACGCGGCGCGCCAATCTCCCGGAATTGCTCGGCATTATCGAGGGCTGGCTCCAGACTTTCCCCGATGTCGCGAGCGCCATCGCACAGATGGAAGCTCATGGCGTGCCGTGTGCGCCGATTCTGTCCGTGGCCGAAACCGTAACGCATCCGCATTTGGTCGCGCGCGGGACCGTGCGCACCATCAAAGATCGAATTGCCGGCGAATTCCAGATCCCGGGCATGCCGATCAAATTTGTCGGCGAAGAAGCGAATCAGCCCTTTGAAGCGCCGACGCTCGGCCAACACAATGCAGAAGTGCTGCGTACGGTGCTCGGCAAGAGTGTGGCTGAGATCGCGGCACTGACTGCTGCGGGAGTGTTGCAAGCGGCCGACGTCTGATTTGGACGCTTGATTGTTGTGGGAGCGACTTTAGTCGCGAATAGACCTTAGTAAAGATTCGCCGCTAAAGCGGCTCCCACAAGACGCCACTTGAACGTCGCGCTTAGCGCAACGCAATCGCCACGCGCGTTTGATAATACGTCCACACATTATTCGTCGCGCCGCCACGAATGCGCTGGCGGACGCGCTCGACCGGCCACAGCACCGTCCCGCTGTCCGTGGCCTTCATGGCTAAAATTCTCTTTCCATTCGCATGTACGAAACCCCACACCCCACCATGGTTGCGGCGAAACACCTCACCCACATAACTGCCTAATCGCTGCAGCAGGGGATCGAGCTCCGTAAAGGCGGTTTTGTCGCGTCGATAATCGGCATGCAGATCCGCCGCTACGTCTTCGATGCGCGCAATGCTGGCATCACTCCAATCGAGTTTTAGATTCAATTCAACGCGTGCAAATTGCACTAAGTCGCGAGCCTGCTTCTCTGCCATACGTTCGGCCGCGCGATCGGCAACAAAGGTTAGATGCGACTCATGCGCGGTCGCGGCAGTGAACGGCAGTAAGAGCATTAGGAATAGTGACAGCACACGCGGCACGCAAGCGACCTCGGAGACAACAATAAGTCTGCATTGTCTGCCTCGGCGGCGGAGCGCACCGTGAACTGGCGTCACTCAACCGCAAACAACTGCAACGGAAGGTAAAGCAATTTCTCCGGTGCTGTCTGGTAATGAAATTTGCGCGTCTTGGTGGGAGTAGGTTGTGGGAGCCGCTTTAGCGGCGAATGGGCCTTTCAATGAAGATTCGCCGCTAAAGCGGCTCCCACAGGCGGCCCCACCAAGACGCGCAAATTGATGACGAAACAGTACACCCCTATCCCGGCGAGGGCGCTGATCCCGCTCGCCGCGGTGCCCGTCGCGAGGCGAACTTGAGGCAGGGCACTTCAACGAAGGTATAAAACACCATCGCCCCGAGCAGGCTGCTGATATAGGCGACGACCATCCCGCCGAAGGATTGCAGCGGCGACAATGACCAGCGCGAGAACCACGCGTTGGTCAGCAAGCAAATCGGAAAATGAATGAGAAACAGGCTGTAGGAGATTTTGCCGAAGTATGCGATGACCGGACTCCGCGGCCACGTCCGCAGAAATTGCTTCCGCGCCGCGATCATCAGCAAACACGCCGTGGCGCTCGCCACCACCAATCGTGGCCGCCAATCGACGACTATCGCCAAGGCGACCGCGAGCGCGTAGATCCAAAACGCCTGCCGTGGCAGTGCGCCGTCGATCGTCCAACACAACACCATGCCAAAAAAATAGCTGCCAAAAAAATACAGCGCCCAACAATCAAATCCGGGATCGCGATTGATCCAGTACAACGAGAGCAGGGCGAGCGGCCACGTTAAACCCTGCAACACACGGAATGGACTTAGACGACCGAATACCACGAATTTTGCGGCGACAAAGTTCGCGGCCGCGACCAGCAGGAAGCTCAAGATAAACAACTGAAAATCGATCGCGAGATACCAAATACCCGCGCTCAGGGCTTCAAAGTTGAAAATGTCTTGCGCAAACACCGCATGCGCGATGAGCTGAATCGCGCTCGGCGGGCCGGAAATTGAAGGATGGTTCATCCAGCGATCGGCAAGCGCGTTGGCGAAAATGGCGACCATCAGAGTCGCGAGATACGGTAGTCCGACACGACGATAGCGACGTGCGACGGCGCTACCCAGCGCCGCGAGTCTGACCGGCGCACCGTGCGCTAGTTGCTGTGCCGTAAGAAAGCCGCCGATGACCAGAAACACTTGCACCGCCATCCGCGCATAGTCGTAGAGCACATCGATCGCGAGCGGCGCGAGGGGATAGGCGATGTCGGATAGCGGGCCGTAAAAGGCGAGGTGATGCCAAACGATCGCCTGCGAGGCGAGCGCGCGCAGAAAGTCGATAAACCTGAGCCGCGCATCGGCCGCGATTACCAACGCTGTGGGTGAATTCTGCATCGTTCCTGCTCATGAGTCTCTGAAATCGTACCAGCGGGTCCATCCTGGACTTATTCAGAGTACGGGAAGCAAAAAGTATGATTTTTGCTTCCCTTCATTTTCAATGGTTTGCAACCATCGAAAATGGCGGCACCTCCCTGTGCCGCGGGAAGCTCTGCCTTTTGCAGAGCTTCCTTAGAGACCAAGTTCAGATCTTTGATCAGGCGGTAGCGGCGGCCGGGGATTTTCTACAGGGTGCATAACGTTAAGGAACGAGAGCCTTGCGATTATTGCCTCGGCGCTGGCGGCTGCGCGCGCTGGCTGAAATCTCTTATGATGATAGTCTCAATCACGGTATCGCGGGGTGGGTATGAGCGAATCCTTACGCACGGCAATCACGGGCATGCAGAACCACCTCCGCCTGACGCCGGCCGCCGCGCAGGCGCAGTTCCGCTCGCAATCGGAACTGCGAGACGGTTTTCGCTCCGACGTTACCCTGCGGCAGCATCACCTCATCGTCGACGAACCGCCGCAGCTCGGCGGCGGCGACGCGGGACCGAACCCGGTCGAACTCATCCTCGCGGCACTCGGCGCCTGCCAGGAAATTACCTATAAAGCCTATGCCACGGCGCTCGGCATCGACCTAAAACGCGTGTCCGTTGAACTCACTGGTGAGATTGATCTGCGCGGCTTCTTCGGTGTTGACGCCAAGGTGCGCGCCGGCTATCAGGCGATCCGTGGCCGCGTGCAACTTGAATCCAGCGCGAGCCCCGCCGAATTAGCCCGCCTGAAACAGTTGGTCGACAGTCACTGTCCGGTGCTCGATATGTTATCGACCCCGGTGCCGGTGACGCTTGAACTCGCCTTGGATTGAGGTCTGCCGTAAACCGACGGAGGAACTCGCGCGTGGTCGGCAAGAAGAGCGTAAAAACGAGCCCACCAGGAACGCCCATCGATGATCGCATCCCGCTGCTTCGCGGACAGAAAGTGATGCTCGATGCCGATTTGGCAGAACTCTATGGGGTACCGACCAAACGGCTTAATGAACAGATTAAGCGCAATGTCGCGCGGTTCCCTGCGGATTTTATGTTTCGGCTCAGCGCGAAAGAGAAGACTGAGGTGGTCGCAAATTGCGACCACCTCGCCAAGCTCAAGTTTTCGCCGGTACTACCACATGCTTTCACCGAGCATGGTGCTCTAATGGTTGCCACTATCCTGAACTCACCGCGCGCGGTTGACACTAGTGTGTAAGTCATTCGCGCCTTCATCCGCTTGCGCGAAGTGCTCGCGTACAACGCGGAACTTTCTAAGAAGCTCGATGCCCTGGAAAAAAAGCTGTCGACCCATGACCAGACCATCACCGGGCTCATCAACGCCATCCGTCAATTGACCGCGCCGACGACCAAGCGTCGCCGGATTGGGTTCGTTATCGATGATGACTGAATGAATCGTCGTCATCACCGCATAAATGTCGGAATTACAAAACTTACCTCAGCTGCGGAGGCGAGGCGTCGCGGTCGCATGCTTGCTAGGAATCTTAATAAGCGCTCGCTATTTCCCCCGTCCCATCTGCTCCCGCAAAAACGGAATCACCTCGGCCGCCGCCGCTTCCGGATTATCAACAAACGGAAAATGGCCGCTGTCGGCGAGTTTGATGATACGGGCGTGAGGGAAGGCTTGCTTCTGGATTTCGGCATAGCGGCTCGGTAGATAGGGGTCGCGCTCGCCCCAGATCACCAGCGCGGGAATATCGCGCGGTTTAAGCGCGGCGATTACTTGGGCCGTGAAGGCGTCGATTGAACTTGGATCGGTTGCGCGATAGAGCTTCAAGATCGCGCGTTTGGTGCCAGCGTCGTAATTATCAAACATGCGATCGACAAACGCGCGCGGCAGGCCGCGCGGATTACCATGTTTGAGTAGCTGATGGAAGGCGCCGCGCGTGGCGGTGAGTTGAAATAATTCGCCGACGATGGGGGTGCGCCAAATTTTCGCGAGATAGTGCCAGGTGTAGCCCGGCAGAATGCCGATATTGAACAAGGTCACGCTGGCTACGCGCGCCGCATGCTGCGCGGCCCACGCCAAGCCCCAGGGTCCGCCAAAGTCATGGAGCACCAGATGCGCGCGTTCAATGTGTAGAGTGGCGAGTAGCGCATCCAAATGCCGGGCAAAACCCAGCACCGTGTAATCGAAGGTCGCGGGTTTATCCGCTTGACCGAAGCCCGGCATGTCGGCCGCCACCGCGCGGCCGACATCGCCGACCAGACTCACTAACGCGCGCCAGTCTTCACTGCTGCCGGGATTCCCGTGCACGAACACAGCGGCTTCGCTAGCCTCGCCGCCGGCTTGAAGACAGGGCGAGCGCAGACCCGCCGCCACAATAATCGAGTCTTTAATTGTCGCCATGTCTACCCCCTCTTCGATCGGATCGATTGCACGATGATCCACCGGCGTTGAAGGTTACTTCAAGCGCTTTAACACCCGTATGGTTTCGGGATAGCGATCATCCATCGTGCCGTAGACGGCGGCGGTGATTTTGAGCGGTGACAAACGTGCGATCGGATCATCACCATGGTTTGGAAAATCGAGCGTCGCCCGTCCGCCGTGAAATTTGAGATCCGTGAACAGCGACGTTGAGGTCAGCAAATATGCAGCCTCGGCTTCCTTCCCGTCCACGCTCGCAAATTCGCGATACAGAATGAGCGGCAGAAAATCGAGGGTGGTGATGAGTTCGCCGCCCACCTCGGCCGTGGCGCGGATCACCTCCTGTCCATTACGCGTGACCCGTGCGCTCACCTTGTCGTTCGACTGGACCAGTTCAGTCTGCCCAAACACCGCCGGCCAGCCCTGTCCTTCGCGATAACACGCAAGGCTCGCGTCGGTGCTGGTATAGAGATACGGCACGTATTGCGCGACGTAGTCGCCATAGCGCACGGGAATACATGGCATCGTGAAATTATGCGGCCCGATACCGGTGACATCGGGGCACAGAAAAAAACACAGCGCGACCGAATTTCCTGGCAAGGGCTCGAGTTCGCGCGGCAGCACTTCACGAATGGCGGCTTCAGGCGCCTCGTACACCACAATCAACACCGTGTCGTTCGTGTATTGATACGGTGGTGGTCCGTACAGGGGCTTTAAAAAGGGTTGGCCGTGGGGCCGTCCATCAAGCACGATGTCGCCGCCCGGATAGTCAAACCCTCGATCGCTCACGATGCCGCCTCAACTCACGGTGAAGAGGGTCGAGCCTGTCGTGCGTCGTGCTTCGAGATCGCGGTGCGCCTCGGCCGCGTCGTGGAGCGCATACGTTTGGTTGACCGAGATCTTCACCACGCCGCGTTGCACCACGTCGAATAGTGCGGCGGCACTCGCCTCCAAGTCCGCGCGTTTGGCGGTGTAGGAAAAGAGCGTGGGGCGGGTAACAAACAACGAACCCTTGGCCGCCAGCAGCCCGAGATCAAACGGGGGAACCGGGCCCGAGGCTTGACCAAACAGCGCGAGCAAGCCCATCGGGGCGAGACAGTCGAGCGATTTATTAAATGTGTCGCGGCCCACCGAATCGTAAACCACCGGCACCTTGGCGCCGTTGGTGATCTCCATCACGCGCGCTTGAAAATCTTCGCGCGTGTAGACGATGGGCTGATCGCAACCGTTAGCCCGCGCGAGTGCCGCCTTTTCATCCGAACTCACGGTGCCAATCACCGTCGCGCCCAAATGCTTTGCCCATTGACACAGGATGAGCCCGACGCCGCCCGCGGCGGCGTGCACCAGCACTGTGTCGCCGCGTTTAATTTGATACGTGCGACGAACCAGATATTCGACCGTCATGCCTTGCAACATCATCGCCGCGGCTTGGTGGTCGGTGATCGCCTCCGGGATCTTCACCACGCGGTCGGCGGCGATCACCCGCGCTTCGCTATACGCGCCGACCGGACCCGTGGCATAGGCCACGCGGTCGCCCACTTTCAGATTGGTGATATTGGCGCCGAGGGCCATTACTACACCAGCGGCTTCGAGACCTGGCGTGAACGGCGTTGGCGTGGGGTAAAACCCGGTGCGATGGTAGACGTCGATGTAATTGAGGCCGACGGCGGTGTGGCGGAGCGCGACTTCACCCGGACCTGGGGCGGACACGTCAACGGCTTCCCACCGCAGTACTTCTGGCCCACCGGGCTCGTGAATGCGTATGGCGTGAGTCATGTATCCCTCCACGATCGTTATTGGAAGCTATAAACCGTGCATAATTCGCGGACTGCTGAGCGCTTTGTGGGAGCCGCTTTGAGCTTCGAATCTTTGGGGCTTTCCCCATTTGCGGCTAAAGCCGCACCCACAAAAAGACGGCACACTAGCTTCAAGTTCAGTTCTCGGTGTGGTTACTTACGGTCGCGCTTCCAAGATCATATTCGTTGGCGTCTCGGTCGCGCGGCGCACGCGCGTAAATCCACCCGCTTTGATCACTTCCGTCAGGCGTTTCTCGCCCGCTTGGGCGCCTAGACCCGCGCGACCGGTTTGGCTTAACGACGCCGGCACACACACCATGGTCGAGAACGCGAAAAATGCGCGGCCGATGGGGTTAAGGTTCTCCGTCAACGTATCGCCCGCCATCGGCTCCACGATCATCCAGATCCCATCCGGCGCTAATCGCTGGCGCACATTACGCGCGGCGCCGCTCGGATCGCCCATGTCGTGCAGACAATCGAAAAAGGTAATGAGGTCGTAATTATCGCCAGCGAATTCCTGCGCCGATCCCTGCTCGAACGAAATATTCTTCAGGCCCTCTTTGCGGGCATTGTCGCGGGCGTGATCGATCGACGGTTGGTGATAGTCGATACCAACAAATTGTGACTTCGGAAAGGCTTGCGCCATCAGGCGTGTGGACAACGCGTGCCCGCAACCGACGTCGGCCACTTTGGCGCCACGTTCGAGCTTGGCGGCCATGCCGTCCAACGCGGGCAACCAACTGCCGATCAGATTCGCTTTGTAAGCCGGACCAAAAAACTTTTCAGTGCCACAAAATAAACACGGACTGTGCGCGCTCCACGGCACGCCTTGGCCGGTCTTGAAGGCCTCGGCGATTTTCGGTTCGTCTTGATACAGCGACGAGATCCCCCAATAGCCCCCAGTGAGCGCCGCAGGACTGTCGGGATCGGCGAATACAGCCGCTTGCTCGGAGCTCATGGCAAACGTCTCGTGTGCAGCATCGTATTCAATGTATTGCGCAGCGGTTTGTGCGTGCAGCCATTCACGAATGTAACGCTCGTGCATGCCGAGTTGGCTCGCAAAGGCCGTGGCCGTCAGCGGACCATGCGTAGCTAGCGCGCGGTATAGACCGAGGCGATCGCCCAACAACACCAGCGAGCCCTGCGCCGCCGCGCCGATATCGCCAATCATGCGCATGACCAGCGCATTCAATTTTTCCATATCGAGTGACATTGCAGCCTCCGTCGATCAGGACATTATTCGAGCTCATCCAAGACTTCTCAGAGCAAAAAGCGCAGCGCGCTTGGCCGGCCCGCTTGCAAATTCGCTCGATGTTCGTCGAAGTTCAGCATCGAGAGCAAGCTTTCGCCCTGCTGCATCCGCGCGATGGCCACGCGTTCGCGGGCTTCGATCTGCTCGGCAAGCGGCAATAAGGTTTCGAGTTCGATGCTGCTCGCGACGATGATGCCGTCGTCGTCGCCAAACAGAATATCGCCGGGATTGACCGTAACGCCTCCGCAACCCACCGGCACCTGTACCTCGAAAAGGTGCTGCGTGGTGCCAGCGAGCGGGGTCGCGCCGCGGGCATACACGGGCAAATCGATGGTGCGAATGGTGACAGTATCGCGTACCGGACCATCGACGACGATGCCGGCCAGGCCTCGCCGCTTCGCTTCATAAGTGAAAAGTTCGCCAAGGATCGCGCGCCGGCTGCCGCACGTATCCACCACGAGCACATCGCCGGGAGCGGCGCGCGCCAGGCCGACCATCACCGTCAGGAAATCTTCGCGGCAGCGCACGGTGAACGCGCGCCCGATGAGTTTCAATCCTAGGCGCAGCGGCTTTAGCCCGGCGTCCATGACGCGAATACCTTTGTCGGCATCGGCTAGATGGGTAGTCTCCACGACGGCAAGGCGGCGCGCGATCTCGTTGAAATCCATGGTAGGCATCCCTCCTTGCAACATCATACCCACTCACGCGGCTTTAAAAACCGCCCATAAAGATCCGCTTCGGGGGTGCCCGGTTGCGGTTGCCAGTTGTAGCGGAAACGCACTTTCGGCGGCAACGACATTAGAATCGATTCCGTACGGCCGCCAGTTTGTAATCCGAACAAAGTGCCACGATCGTAAACCAGATTAAATTCGACGTAACGACCGCGCCGATATAACTGAAAATCGCGTTCACGTTCGCCAAACGGCGTGGCGTGCCGGCGTTCCACAATCGGCGCATACGCCGCGAGATAGTGATCGCCCACACTGCGCGCGAAGGCGAAGCTGCGCGCGAAGCCCCATTCGTTCAAGTCGTCGAAAAATAATCCGCCAATCCCGCGCTGCTCATCGCGATGCTTGAGATAGAAATACTCGTCGCACCATTGTTTGTAACGCGGATAAACCTCGCGCCCGAACAACGTGCAGGCCGCCAAGGCCGTGCGATGCCAATGTTCGGCATCTTCGTCAAAGCCGTAATACGGGGTTAGATCGAAACCCCCACCAAACCAAAACACGGGCTCGGTATAAGCCTTAGTGGCGACGAAGCAGCGCACGTTGCAATGCGAGGTCGGCACATAGGGATTACGCGGATGGACGACCAGCGACACGCCCATCGCGCGGAACGCGCGGCCCGCCAGTTCGGGGCGCTTGACGGTCGCGGCCGGGGGTAACGCGTCCCCGCTGACCTCCGAGAAATTCACGCCGGCTTGTTCGAAGACCGCGCCGTCGGTTAGCACACGCGTGCGACCGCCACCGCCAGTGGCGCGCGTCCAGGCGTCTTCCCGAAACCGAGCCGCGCCGTCGAGTTCGGCGAGGCGCGCACAGATCTGGTCTTGTAGTGCGCGGAAGTAGTGTTCGACCGCCGCCAGATCGAGGGTCTCGGTCATGGCCGGCGCCGGTTTATTATTGCGGCGGTCAGCGGCGCGGCCATGGTATCTTGTGTGAACTTAACGTAACTCAATTCAACTCCTCACATCATCATGAGCGAACGTCGCGCCCGCGTTGAGCGGAACACCAACGAGACGCAGATCACCGTCGCGGTTAACCTCGATGGCAGCGGTGTCGGTGAATTCAGCACCGGACTGCCGTTCCTGGAGCACATGTTAGATCAGGTCTGTCGGCATGGCTTGATCGATATTGGCGTCAAAGCCACCGGCGATTTACAGATCGACGCCCACCACACGGTCGAGGATATCGGTATCACGCTCGGCCAAGCCTTGGCTCAGGCCTGGGGTGATAAAACGGGGTTGCGTCGCTATGGCCACGCCTATGTCCCGCTCGACGAAGCTTTGTCGCGGGTGGTGATCGATCTCTCCGGTCGGCCGGGACTCGATTATCACGTGCAATTCCCGCGCGCGCGGATCGGCGAATTCGATGTCGATCTGTTCTATGAGTTCTTTCAAGGACTCATCAATCACGCGCATATCACCGTGCATATCGACGCCCTGCGCGGCCGCAATGCGCACCATATCATCGAGACGATTTTCAAGGCGTTCGGCCGCGCGCTGCGCATGGCCTGCGAGGTTGATACGCGCCTCGGCGGCGCGGTGCCATCGACCAAGGGTTCGCTCTAGGAGCGGGTATGCAACGGGTCGCGGTGGTCGACTACGGCGGCAGCAATCTGCGCTCGGTCGCGAAGGCGGTGGAAGTGGCGGCGGAGGGACGCCATACCGTGCAAGTTACCGCCGAGGCGGCGGATTTATTAAACGCGGATCGCGTGGTGTTCCCGGGCCAAGGCGCCATTGGCGATTGCATGGCCCGCTTGCGCGAACGCGATCTAATCGCCACCTTGCGCGAGTGTCTGCGCACGCGGCCGTTTTTTGGCATCTGTCTTGGTCTGCAGTCGTTAATGGAGTTGAGCGACGAAGATGGCGGTACACCCTGCCTCGGGGTGTATGCGGGGAAAGTTCAACGCTTTCGCGCCGACGCCGGACCCGCACCGGACGGCACGCCACGCAAGATTCCGCATATGGGGTGGAATGAAGTCCGGTGGGCCAAAGCG
This sequence comes from Gammaproteobacteria bacterium, assembly GCA_016191285.1. Lineage (GTDB taxonomy): Bacteria > Pseudomonadota > Gammaproteobacteria > CAIKBL01. The sequence continues at coordinate 2,755 of JACPPA010000026.1, read as the reverse complement.
CATCCGGTCACTGCCGGCATTCCGAGCGGCACACGCTTTTATTTCGTCCATAGCTATTACGTGGCGCCCCAAGCGGCCGACCTGGTGATGGGTTATACCGACTATATCGACCGTTTTGTCTCGGCGATGGCCAGCGGCAACGTGTTCGCGACGCAGTTCCATCCGGAGAAGAGTGCGACAGCGGGATTGCAGCTGCTCAGGAATTTTTTGGCGTGGGAGGGCGGCGAATAGTCGTCGTTACTCTTCGCGTCGACTGATGAAGATTCGCCGCTAAAGCGGCTCCCACGGGTGAAGTTTCTTGCGTCGGAGCTTCTCTGTGGGAGCGAATTTATTCGCGAATCTTCGTTTTCGCCGGACCAACCCACTTTAAAAATCCGCGCGCTCGGCGCTTTCGTACTGCAGTGCGTGCAGCTTGGCATAGAGGCCGCCGCGTTTCAGCAACGCGCCATGCGTGCCTTGTTCGAGGATGCGGCCATCCTCGATGACGACTACCCGGTCAACGCCTTCAATCGTCGCCAGGCGATGGGCGATGATGAGGCAGGTGCGGCCTGGCCTGAGCTTGGTCAGCGCGTCTTGCACGCGGCGTTCGGATTCGGCGTCGAGCGCGGAGGTCGCTTCGTCCAAGATCAGAATCGGCGCATCTTTCAAGATGGCGCGCGCCAGCGCCAGGCGCTGCCGCTGGCCACCCGACAAGCGCAGGCCCTTATCGCCAATTTCGGTGTCGAAACCCTGCGGCAAGGGTGCCACAAATTCGGTGACGAATGCGGCATCGGCCGCGGCCAGGACTTGCGCATGCGGGAGAGCGCGGAGCGCGCCATATGCGATGTTGTGATAGATGGTGTCGTTGAACAGCACCACGTGTTGTCCGACATAGGCGATTTGCGCGCGTAACGCGCGTAAATCGCATGCCGCGATAGGTTGACCATCGAGCAGGATCTCGCCTTCAGTCGGTTCATAAAACCGTGGGATCAAATTCACCAGACTGGTCTTGCCGCCGCCGGAGGGCCCGACAAACGCGATCGCTTCGCCGGCATTGATGCTGAGATTAATCTCGGACAACACCGGCGAATCGCGATAGCCCGCGTGCACGCCGCGAAATTCGAGCGCGCCGCGTATCGCAGCCAGCGGCGCCTTACCTTCGGTTCGCTCAATCGGTTCATCGATCAGCGCGAACACACTGTCGGCCGCCGCGAGTCCGCGTTGCAGGTTCTCATTCATGTTGGTCAGGCGTTTAATCGGCGGCAGCAACATCGCAGTGGCCGTGACAAACGACACGAAGTCCCCGCGGGTGATACTGCCACGCGCCGCTTCGCGCAGCGCCAGCATCACCATCAAGCCGACGCCCAACGCGATACAGGCTTGCACCAGGGGCTCGGTGGCCGCATTGGTGCTGACGACTTTCATCGTGAATTTACGCGCGGCGTTAATCGCGCGCTCAAAACGGCCAATCTCATAGTCCTGACCGCCGAAGATCTTGATATCGCGATGGCCGCCAATGGCTTCCTCGATCACGGCGTTGATCGCACCCATTGAACCTTGCAGGCGATGGCTCAATTGGCGCATCCGCCGCGAAACCTTACTGATGATCCAGGCGGTCGGCGGCGCGACGAGGAGCAGAAACACCGCCAAGCGGCCGTTGATATAGACGAGGTACGCGATCAAAGCCACGATGATGAACGAATCTTTCACGAGCACCGTCAGACAATTCGTCGCGGCCTGGGTCATCTGGGTTACGTCGAAGGTGAACTTGGAAATCACCTCGCCCGCCGTGCGTTGGTCGAAGAACCGCGTCGGCAGCGCGACCAAGGTGCGGAACATCGCGGCCCGCAGGTCCATCACCACGCGATTCGCCAGCGCATTCAATCCGACGTTGGCGACATAACTCATCAACCCGCGCGTGAAAAACAGCACGATCAGCACCACCGGCAGTAACAAGAAATAACGGCCGAGATCCTTGCCGAATTCATCGTCGACCAGGTGTCGCAACAACGCCGGCAAGACCCATTCGGTGGAGGCCAAGGCCACCATGCCGAGCAACGATCCGAGAAATATCGGGCGATACGGCTGAACGGCCGCGAGTAAGCGGCGATAGCTGCCGAGGCCCTTGGTAGCTTCAAACATCCGGACACTATGCCCACCCAACTGCGGTTTTGCACGCCGGCGGGGAGTTAGTGTGCAGCGCCTTTGCGCGGATGTTCGAGCATACAAGAAGGATAACCGCCGGGGGTCCGTGTAATCGAACTTTCAAATCGGGCGGTGAATACTCGCGCGGTTATCGCCTCGTTTTACGCATTTCGGTGCCGAGTGTGTACTTGTGGTAGCGGGAGAACCCGGCGACCACCTTCTCGAAGTGCACCGCCACCTCCAGGGCCTGCTTGCAAATGGGCAAATGTTCGTTCGTAACGCGCCATGCGCGGGCTCCCTGCGGGATGGATGAATGCGCCGCGTGGAACGGTGCAGGGGGAAGGCGCCCCTGCTCCCCCTCGAAATCACCCAATCCTTCAAATAACCGAAGCCCCTCACCGCTGGCTCCGCTTGGCGCCAATGAGCCCTATGAGACCGGCGCTCACCAGCAAGACCGAGCCAGGTTCAAGGGGTCAGAGGCAGGTTCAAGGGTTCAAGGGGTTCAAGGGGTCACCCATTAGCCGTCTCGTGTCAAGTAGGCGAGTGGGACTCGGAGTCTCCACCCCTTCAATTTTCTTCTCCTCAACGGCCGGTCTATGCGCCCGCAATTCTGATGTCAGTGCTACTGTTC
>JACPPA010000036.1 GCA_016191285.1 Gammaproteobacteria bacterium | reverse complement strand
CACATTCGCGGTGGTGACATTGGAAGTGCCCGATAAAGTTTGTGTGCCACCGCCGAAGCCGATGGTGCCGGCGCCCGTGAAGCTACCCGTATGGGTGCCCCCGTTAGTGAGATTCAGAATACCCGTCTGCACATCGACCGTACCGGTATTGTTGAACGCGACACTGACATTCGTGGTATTGGTCGCGTCACTGCCAGACTTGCGGAAGGTGCCCGCGTTGTTGAACACGGCGTCCGCACCCGTATCGGTAACGCCTTGGTTGGACGCCGAGATGCTTGAACCGCCATTGCCGCTCGCGATGAAGACACCCCCACTGCGGTTATTGATCGTGCCCGAGCCCGGACCGCCACTGTTGCCATCGAAGGTGTTATTGAAGAGCAGCCCGCTATTACTCCAGGTCACCGTGCCATCGTTCTGTAATACCCGGCCACCATCCAAGCGAAAGCCGCTACCGCTGATGCTGGTCGCGCCTTGCAAGATCGTCGTGCCGGTGCCGCGGTGATCGCCAAAGGTGAGGTTCGCCGCGCCCGTGACCGTCAGAGTGCCGCTGCCGCCGATCGAGCCCGAACTCTGAGTGAAAATGCCGTTGATAGTGGAGGCCGCTTGCAAGCTCAACGAGCCCCCAGAGAGCGTAAAATTCTCCTGACTTAACAGGCTGTTGACAACGTGGTTCCCGACACTGTGTGTGATGGTGCGGACCGTTACCCCGCCCACATCGAGGATGACATCATCGGCCACGCCCGGCAGTGCCGGATTTGAAGTCCAATTAGTGGCAATTTCCCAACCGCCATCGGCGTTTGGCACCCAATTGACTACGGCGGCGTTGGCGGTGGCGGTGGATCCCAGCAGCGCGCACAACGCGGAGAGGGCAAAGCGGTAACCATGCAAAAGAGTCAGCGCATTCATTGAAAAAGTCCTTACCGTTGGCGTTCCGCCTTATTGTTCGGTGCCCGAGTCAGTGAACTCGGGTCGGCGCAGTGCTGCTTGTCGCAACTCTGTAGCTGGATAATGCGCCAGTCCCTACGGTATCGGAACTGGCCTGCGCCGAAAGTGAGAATAATTACCGGTCGCGGGAGGACCGGGTTGTGCGCCGCTATCAACAAGCCCAACACATTCACGATCCGCAAACCGGTCAGACATGGCAGAAGGCACCTCCCGCAATGGAGTCCATGCGCAAAGGCGTAGCCAGCCTGATCCGGCGCCAATAAGGATTGCCCTAACACTGCCGGCCGCTCGAGCAAGCCGAATACCCGCAGCGGACGGCGGAATTGCTACATCGCCACGAGCGGGTTCCGACATGACCGTAGCATAACGCAGCGGTGCGGTGGACTGTCCCGACGCGGCGTGAGCCTATATTCTTAGCGGTTATGAAGGCCCCGCTCACCGCGCAGGCCGCAACGCCCTGGCGCGGTGTCGCCATGGCCTTGGCGGTCGGCATCTCGTTCGCCAGCAATACTAGTTTGGCAGCCTACTCCTATCGCGATGGGGCGACGCCGCTCGCTGTCCTCCTTGCCCGCTCATTCATCGCCTTTGTGTTGCTCAATCTGCTGATGATGGCGCGCGGCGTGCCACGCAGGCTGCCGATGCCACAGCGCCGCGTGGCGCTCATGATTGGGTGCATTTTTGCGAGCTATTCCTACGGCGTACTGGTTGCCATCAAATTCCTGCCGGTCGGGCTGGTGGTCGCAACCTTCTATACCTTTCCGATTTTGATCGGCATCGTCGAATGGTGGAGCGGACGTCAGGCATTCCATGGGCGTACCGCGCTCGCCTTAGCGCTCGCATTCACCGGGATTCTGCTCGCGCTGGACGTGCAGGGTACGCCGGTACACCGTCTCGGCATTACCCTGTGTCTGCTCGGCGCGGTCGGCGTCACTACCGTCATGACCTTGAGCGCCAAGGTACGGGGCGGCGGCGATTCGCGGCCTGTGACGCTGCATATGCTCGGCACCGCGCTCACCCTCTTCACTCTCGTCGCGATTTTCCACGGCGGGATCGGACTTCCCCACACACTGCGGGCCTGGGCAGCGTTCGGCGGCGCCACGCTGTTCTATTCTTTTGGTGTGATTACGTTGTTCGTGGTGGTGGCTGAAATCGGCCCGGTCAAAGCCTCGTTGATCATGAACATCGAACCGATCACTAGCGTGTTGCTCGGGTTCCTGCTGCTCGACCAGCGCTTGGGCGCGCTCCAACTGGTCGGGATCGCATTGGTGGTTTCGGCGGTATTGTTGATCGAGAACAGCAAGTTGCGGCGAGTCGCGCGGATGTGATCGGAGGACGGCGGCCGCGGGTTCAATCTCGTGCGCCGTCACCCGCTCGCGCATTGCCTGCAAGGGGTGCATTGCCTCCAAGCACCTGACGGTGTGGACTTAAGTCCGTCCCCTGCGATCTCACGCATTCTTAGGTTGCTGAGCACATCCGGCTGCCGTACCCTGCGGGGAGCGAGCAACCCGCTTGGGAGATCGGTCTATGTCCACCGTAGATGAACGACTCACAGATTCCGCGACCTTCCGTGACGATAATTTCTACGCGCTACTCGCGCAGATGCGACGCGACCATCCCGTGTACTGGACCACAGGCCGCCATGGCGCTCACTTCTGGTCAGTGTTCAAACACGCGGACATCAAACGAGTCTTTCACGACGCGCAACTCTTCAGCTCCGAAGTCGACGGCATCATGCCGATCATGGACGAGGCGTTAAAAGCAGCGAATCGGGACGCGTTCGGCCCGGGCGAAATGCTGATCGCGATCGATCCACCGCGCCACGGTAAGTTTCGTGACCTCGTCTGTGCGCCCTTCATGCCGAACGCGTTAGTAGAAACTACCGAGGTCAAAGCCGACCTCATAAAAAAAATCTTCGATCAACTGCCGGCCGATGGCGTGATCGATCTGGTCGATGATCTGGCCGCCAAAATTCCGATGACGATCATTGCCGACATCCTCGGCCTGCCCCAGGAACGCTGCGCTGACTTACTCGCCTGGGGCAAGATGGCGTTGACCGCCTCCGATCCGGAGTACAGCGGCGGCGACGCTTCCGCCACCACCGCAGCCGGGATCAACGGCATCCGCGAATGCGTGCGTCAACTCGCGATGCCGCGACGCACCTGCCCCTACGCGGATGCGCTGAGCACCTTGGCTACCGGCAAGATCGACGGCACCGCGCTCACCGAATCCGAGATCGTCCAAAACGGGACGTTAATGATTTTGGCAGGCTTCGAGACCACGCGGAATTCCTTCTCGGGAGGACTGCTCGCGTTGCTCGAACATCCCGGGCAAATGGAGTTGTTGCGCCGAGATCCGAAGCTCATTCGGCGCGCGGTCGAAGAAATGGTGCGCTGGTCGAATCCAGTCATCACCTTGATGCGGGTCGCGACCGCGGATACCGAAATCGGTGGCCAGGCGGTGCAAGCCGGCGATCGCGTAGTGGTGTGGCTGGCCTCGGCCAACCGCGATGAAGACGTCTTCCCCCATGCCGATAAGTTCGATGTCACGCGTTCGCCGAATCCCCACCTCGGATTCGGCTTTGGCCCGCACACCTGTCTCGGCGGACCGCTCGCGAAACTCGAACTACGAATCGCGCTCGAAGAGCTGCTCAATCGTTACGAAGGATTTGAAGTCGTTGGTAAGCCGGAGCGCACGCAGGCCAATTTTGTCGGCGGTTTGAAGCGGTTTCCGATTCGGTTGATTGGGCGGAAGGTAAGCGCGGTGGCAGCGGGTTAGGCGGGTCGCTTTCGCGGCGCAATGGCGCCGAACCTTCGCGTTGCCGCGCATAACGCTGCGTCAGCAATTCCCACTTGCCCCTCCGGCTCGTTCCAGTAAACGATGCTGCCTCCGTGCCCGGTGTCGACTTTGTTATCGATGGGACCGTGGACAACTGCGATAAGGTATCCCAGCGGCGCGAATGGCCCAACGCCGGTTTCCGCCCACGGAACACCGAGAAGTTGGGCGAGCGGTCGCGCGGAAGCGAGCTTGTTACGACCAGGCACCATGAAGTGATCGAGTTGAACGGTCATGGCTGTGCACTCAGGTTAGTGAAGATCTAAGTTCTGGCCGGGAAGTGCTTCTTTTTGCGTAGCGCCTCCCCTTGCCAGGGAAGGCTAGCGAGTAGTCTCTGCCGAAACTATCCGTTCGGGTGGCGTAACGGCTGGGATGACATCAGATCCGAATGGCACTTAACTTAGGCCCTTCTTGACTCGTCACCCCGTGCTACGACATGGGAGCCAGTGAAAATGAATTCGTTATTTGCCTGGATTCCAGCTTTCGAGGACGTGTAAAAGCTCGAACCGCCGTCCGTCACCCCGGAATTCGCAAAGCGAATATCCGGGGTCCAGTCAGAATAGGCGTCCGCGCAGCGGGCGGATCCGCTTTTTTTACGGGATTCCGGCTGTCCGCCGGAATGACGTGTGCTGGATTCCTGTTCCCTGCTCCCATTCACTTGGAGTTTTTGCACGGTCTGTTTCGTTGGAATGGCGGAGGGATTGATTTTCGCGTCTTTCGCGATCAATCCCCTTAAGTAAGCGCCGTTCACATCAGATCCCAAGTTCGATTTGATCATTAAGGAATTTTTTTTCAGGTTTTAGAAGGTGACACCGAGGCGGTTCGCGCGTCGGACCTTCGGTGAATGGAGCATGGGTTTCGCGGCGCTCAACCGGCAGGAGATCGATGACGCGATCGGTGCGAATGATTTCTTCACCGAGGGGTTACGCATCCGGCGGCTCGACGGCGGACGCGCCAAAAAGCTTCTCGCAGCGTTTCGGGCTGGCCGCTGGCGCCAACGGGTCGGCGAAATCGATCTCAAATTGCTTGCAACGGGATAGCATGGGCCCGATCGCCGTTATCGATCCTCACCTGCCGGCGCGAAGTCCGACGCTTTCGCACGTCGAATATTCGTATGCTTTTCAACCGATCGTGAATACCGTGGCACGCACGGTTTTTTCTTATGAGGCATTGCTTCGGGGGATCAACAATGAGCCCGCCGGTCATGTATTTGCGCAGATTTCCAATCAGGATATGCATCAATTCGATGAAGAAAGCCGAAGTACGGCGATCGCCGTCGCCGCTCGACTAGGAATCGTCTGCAATCTCAACCTCAACTTTCTTCCGCGCAGCGTGATCGGATCTGACAGGGCAGTGCGCACGACGCTCGCCGCGGCTGAACACCATGGGATCGCGATCGACCGTATAATTCTAGAAGTCACCGAAGGTGAAGTAATTGATGATCACATACGGTTCGCCAACGTCATCAACCAGTTCCGCGGATGCGGACTAAAGGTCGCAATTGACGACTTCGGCGCCGGGTTCTGCGGCCTTAATCTTCTTGCCGATTTCCAGCCGGATATGGTGAAGCTCGACATGAATCTGGTGCGTGGCATTAACACCCGTGGACCGCGGCAAGCCATCGTCCGTGCGGTGGCCCAAGCGTGCCTAGATCTGGGCATCGACCTTATCGTCGAGGGCGTCGAGGCATTAGATGAATACCGGTGGTTTCGGGATGAGGGTATGTGCCTCTTTCAAGGCTACCTTCTCGCAAAACCTGCTTTCGAAACCATCCCCCGCGTCGAGTATCCGCCGATCCTCTGAACAGTACCGTCGAAGAGGCAGCGAACACCGTTGCTCGCTCTGCCGCTGATTTTAATCCGCAACAGGTCAGCATCATTCGCACGCGCCCGCGGTCTCATGGATGAATGAGCAGAGCTCTTGATACGCCGTTGGATTACTCGAATCAGCTACTCGGCGTCGATTTCGAATCGCTCGACTCGTTCTTGGAACTGCCGCCGGCGCCGGACGCAGCGCGCATCAAGGACTGAAACGCCTCAAGACCTTGCGCCCCCCAGGGAACCCAGTTCCTTAAGAGCTGTTGCGGATCCGTCAGCGCAAGTGCCTGCATGACGCGTCGCTGGATCTCGGCCATCACTTCGGCCTGGAGCGGTTCCATATCGGGCAGGCCCATGAATGCTCGCGCTTCAGTGGGTGTGCAATCGACTTCAATCGTGACTTTCATCGTTCGAACGCTCGCGGTGTGTCATTGTTTGACGCACGTCGATCTGCGCACCGGCCGTGGCCGAGCGCAGAATAGGTGCTTTTCGCCAATCGATTTCCGACGCGCAGGGGGTCGCTTAGATCTTTGGATCCGTCCGCGGAGTATAGGTTAAAGAGGAGGCATAAGCAGTGAACCATGGTGCGTCAGATTCAAGCCTCCAACCCAGGACGCGACCCCGGGCGCTTGGCTGGCGCATCACGCGTCGCGAGTCGCTCGCTCGTCCATTCACGATGGCGTCCGCTTATTTCAGTCCTCAATTCTCCTTGCGCACTTTGAACTCAGTACAGGATCCTGGCGATGGCAGCTAGAATAGTTCCACGAATTAATGAAACAGGACAAGTGTGGCGTCCCGCAATGAACTTCGGCAATTCGCTATTAGTGGTGCAGGGTGGGAGCCGCTTTAGCGGCGAATCTTTTCAGAGTCCCCTTCGCGGCTAAAGCCGCTCCCACCGGATTGGCGCGTCAATTTCTGGTAGTTCATCGATGGACAGCACACTAGGACCGCCTTCGAATTGGACAGCGCTCATACCAGGAGGTCGCCGATGATCAATCGAAAATTCTTTTTCGATCAGGTACGAAGCACTCTCTTCGGCGGCAAACTGCGCAAACCCCAGGTCGATGGCTTGACCGCTATTTTGGACGTGTGGGAGTTAAGCTTCGCCAAGAAAGATGATCGCTGGCTCGCTTACCTGCTCGCGACCGCGCATCATGAAACGGACCGCACCATGCAGCCGATCGAAGAATATAGCAAAGGCCGGGGCAGACCGTACGGTGAACCCGATCCACACACTGGGCAGATCTATTATGGCCGCGGTTTTGTACAGCTCACATGGGACTACAACTATCGCAAAATGGCGAAAGTCGTCGGCGCCGATCTGCTCAATCATCCAGAATTCGCGCTGGAGTTACCGATTGCGACAAAGATCCTGTTCTTCGGGATGATCAATGGATCGTTCACCGGTAAAAAATTAGCGGACTATTTTGCCCCGGGCATCGATAATTGGCGTAACGCGCGACGCATTATCAATGGCCTCGACAAAGCCCAGTTGATCGCTGACTACGGACACCGCTATTACGCCGCCATTAGCTACACAATCTGAACAGCTCATGACCGCCGGACGCCGCGGCAGAGCGCGTAACTCATCCGTTGATTCTCCTAAAATTAATCCGTTAAAGCGTATAGAAATCGATCACCGCCGGGATCACATCATTCTTTAAGTGGATCTTCTTCGACGTAATCAGCCAAGCTCCCTGGTGTTGCGTGTAACGAAGCTCGTAGTACCCGAAATTAGCATGCGTCGTCGCGGTTCGCGGTTGATAAACCTGCACCAACCAATTCGCGCGCGCCTCGATGACGTCGGGCGCGAACGCGAGCGCGACGGTGTTCGTGATGAAGTGCGTGGTGCGTGGCAGCGGCAGCGCGGTGACCGACTGACCTGAACGAACTCGCGCCACGCGCTCCTCAAGGCCATGACGAGCCTCATGATAAATCTGCGATATTTCGGTGTTGGGATCGGAGGTCTCGTGTTCGTCGTCGCGCCACGCCGGCACCCAAAACACCGCCGCTGGCGCATACATCGCGAGCCAGCGATCCCATTCGCGGTCATCGAGGTGTCTGCTCTCTCGAATGAGGAGTTCAGTGGCGATGGCGGTGGCTTCTTGCTCGCGCATGCTCGTCACGTCAACGTTTGGCGGTTCATGTTCTCTATCGACTAGGAGCGTTCGCCCGGTGGATTCAACATCAGCCGGCGCCATTCGCGGTAGCCGTTGCGAATGCCAGTCTCATCGCCAAAGCTGAGACCGTCTGCGCTGTAAGTGCACACGGCATCGTCCAAGTCCAGTCCAGCAAAATGATCCGCGGACGCAGGCTCGGCGCCAATTCCACGCGAATGACTATGTCCTTCGGGCACCGCCGCCGCCAGACCATGCTGGTTCAGGTCATACATCACATTGTCATCCGAGGTCGCCAAGCCTCCCGCGTTAAAAAACTCTTCGTACTGCCGGATCCGGAACCGACGCGCATCGGCGCTCTCGCCTTTCGGCGCCAGGCAATGCGAGGTCATGCGGGTTTTATCGACGGCGAGCGGCTGCCAGGTTCTGAGTTGCAACGATTGAATGTCGATGATTTGCACGTTCGGAAAAATGGTTAGATTACGCTGGCGCAACATCCAATCGAGACGCTGCGGACCAACGCGCTGCTTCACCGTTTCAAAAATCGCGCGATCGCGGGTTAGCGGCCGCGCTTCCGGGCCTTGTCCCGGGACGCCGATCGACCACGACGTGGAGTGCCCGCGTGGAAAGTTGAGGGTGCCGGCGGCCACGGCCCGGCCGTCGCTCGCGAATTCCTTGAGGTAATCGGGCACGGTTCGCGGAGCGCGTTGTCGAATGATGTTCACAAACGCCGCATGCGTCGCCGGAAAGTGGTACGCGTCGAGTCCATTCTCGAACTGCAATTTCCAATTGCCGTTGAAGGTATAACTGATCGGCCCCGGCACATATTCAAGGCCGGTGGGCGCCTGATCGGCGACCAGGTCGAGCATGATCTTGGCGTCGCCGAGGTGTTCAACGAGCGGTGGGATCCGCGATGAAAGACTGGCGAAAATGAAACCTCGATAGCTGTCGAGTTTGGCAACCGGCTCGAGATTGTGGTCCGCCGCGTCAAACGCGGTGGGATAGTGGCCGGCGGCTTGGGCGGTAATCCCAATATTGTAGCCAGCGCTGTCATACATCCAGCCGTGGTAACGGCACACATGACGCCTCTGATTGCCGCTCGCATGCGGACACAGCAGCGTGCCGCGGTGGCGGCAGCTGTTTTTAAAGCAACCAAGGGTTCCGTGTTTATCCCGCATCAGAATAATCGGCTGGCGACCGATGTGGCGCGTCACGTAGTCGTGCGGCGCTTCAAGCTCGCTCTCGTGGCCAATGAAAATCCAGGTGGCCTCGAAGATGCGGGACATCTCGAGCGCGAAAATGTCCCGGTCCGTATAAATCGCGCGGCGGACGCGAAAAATCCCCTCCGCCACGCGATCGTCGATCAGTCCGCTTAGCGCGCCCTCGTCAAACGCAGAAGTGGTCACGCGCCGTCACGCAGCGAGCTTATATAACTCCACCACATTGTTGCGGCAAATATCGCTGCGTTGCTGTGCGGTTAGACTCTTACATTGTTCGGCGAGAACCGCCTGGGAATTCGGCCAGGTCGAATCGGAGTGCGGGAAGTCGTTCGCCCACATCAAGCGCTTGGTGTTGACCAGATTCGCGGTTTGAAACGCGACCCAATCGTCCTGGAACGTCATGTAAATGTGTTCCTTGAAATATTCGCTCGGCAGCTTTTTCAATTCGCCGCACTTCATCCAATACCGATGCCGCTCATAAGCGTGATCCATCCGGTACATGAAATGCGGCGCCCACCCGGCGTCGGCTTCAACGCAAACAATCTTAAGCCCCGGATTGCGCTCGAAGACCCCGGAGAAGACCAACATCCCCATGATGTCCTGACAGCCGCGGATAATCGACAGGAACATATTGATGCGCGGACCGCGACCGACGACGCCGAGGCTATCGCTCTTGCTGGTCAGAATGTGAAAGGACAGCGGCAGTTCTAAATCGACCGCGGTCTGCCAGAAGCGATCGTACTCGGGCGAGTCATAGTCGAGATAGGCGGGCACCCCGCTCATCATGACACCCGGAAATCCCTGTCGTTTAATCTCGTGAAGATCGGCGATGGCTTCATCGAGCGAGCTCATCGCGATCTGCGCCAAGGGAATGATGCGTTTACGATCCTCGGATGCATAATCGAGCAACCAGCGGTTATAGGCTTTCATGCAGGCGCGTTTATACGCGTAGTCTTCGTGATTACACAGCACCATGCCGACGCTGGGGTAGATGACTTCCGCCGCGACATGGTCGCGCTCCTGGTCGGCAATCCGGTACTTCGCATCCCATCCGCTTTTATGCAGCGAGTCGAAGCGCGCACCCGTAAGCCGCAGTTCTTCGGGCGGTTTACCGGCGGCGGCCACCAGCGCCATCGGAATGGGATCGTTCATCCCATTGATCACGTAGATATCGCCCACCCCTTCCTTATGGACGATGTGCGGGGCAGTGTCGCGATATTTGGGATCGACGTAATCGATGTAACAGTTCGGCGGCTCGGTGATGTGCGAATCAGCCGAGATGGGTTTTAGTTCCATGGCAGGCTCCTCGTGGCGCGTACGGCACGCGCCTTGAAGGCTATTAGAGGAAGATCCCGCCGCGATTGCAACCGTTTACGGCGCCGGATGACCGCGGTTCCTTGCCGACCTTGAGACCGTCTCAAAAGCCCATCGAAGTCGCGTAGCGGTCGCGATGAAATACGGCGTCGCCGAATGTCTGTTGCGCAACCCGCGCGCGTTTAATAAAAAAGCCAATTTCTTCTTCGTCCGTCATACCGATTCCGCCGAATAGCTGAATTGCCTCGCTCGATACGAGTTCCAGCATCTCGCAGGCTTTCGCCTTGGCGAGGCTCGCCAGCTGCGGCACGTCGCCGCGCTGCTCATCGAGCGCGGTTAACGCTTCCAACACGACCGAGCGCGTGAGCTCAATCTCACAATACATCAGCGCGGCGCGGTGCTTGAGCGCCTGGAACGATCCAATCGGCACGCCAAATTGCACCCGCAGCTTGAGGTAGTTAAGCGTTCGTTCGAAGGCTTCGAGGCCGCTGCCTAACATTTCGGCGGCGAGCCCTACGCGCGCGCCGTCGAGCACAGGTGCCAGCGCGGCGTATCCGGAGTCAGGCATGCCGAGAACGGCGGTCGCGGCGACTTCCACATTATCGAACGCCACATTCGCGGCATTGCGGCTATCGACCAGGGTGAGGCGCGTGCGCGTTATGCCGCGCGCCGTGGCGTCGACCACGAAGATCGTTAGTCCCTGCGCTGCGTCGTCGGCGCCGCTGGTCCGCGCCACGACGAGCAGTTGATCGGCGACATGACCATCGAGGACCATCACCTTCGATCCCTTGAGCACGTAACCGCTGCCCTGAGATTTGGCGCGCGTCGCTATACTGGTTGGCGCGTGGCGTGAACGCTCGTCCAGCGCCAACGCCACCACGCGCTCGCCCGCCGCCACGGCGCCAAGCCAAGCGTGCTTCTGTGCCTCGCTACCCGCGCTCAAGATCAGCGGGCCGCCGAGCAAGGCCGTGGAGATCAAGGGCGACGCGGCGAGCGAGCGTCCGGCTTCCTCCAAAATAAGGCCCAGTCCTTGGTAACCAAACGCAGCGCCACCATATGCCTCAGGGATCAGAATGCCAGCCCAGCCGAGTTCCGCCATCGCCCGCCAGAGCTCGCGATCGAAGCCGGTTGCGTCCTGGTTATCGCGCAGCGTTCGTAGCGCCTTCAACGGTTGCCGGGCGCTGAAAAATTCCTGCGCGGAGCGTTGCAGCATGCGCTGTTCTTCATTTAGCACGAGGCCCATGCTGACTCCTTAATCCGGCAAGCCAAGGACGCGCTTGGCAATCACGTTCAATTGGATTTCAGAGGTGCCGCCTTCGATTGAATTGCCCTTTGAGCGCAGCCAGGTGCGGCATAAGGTCAGCTCGTCCGGCGTAAAGTCCGGTCCCGTCCACCCGAGCGCCTGCGTGCCAGCGCATTTCAAAATGAGCTCGAATTTTTTCTTATTCTGTTCGGTGCCGTAGTATTTAAACATTGAGGACGCTCCGCCGTCGGCGGCGCCGGCCGCACTTTCTTGACCGGCGCGACGAATAGTCAACTCAAACGCGCGATCATTCATGACCTGCCGGGCGACCGCGTCCCGCAGTACGGGATCGCTGATTTTGCCCGTGGCATCGCCCAAGTATTGCTTGGCCACGACTTCGACCGGCGGCACCGTGCCGCCGATGGCACGACCGATTTGCGAAATCATGCCACGTTCGTGCTGTAACAACTCTTTCGCGATCTGCCAACCGTTGTTGAGTTGGCCCACCAAGTTTCGCGTGGGAACACGCACGTTGTCGAAGAAAGTTTCGCAGAACACCGAGGCGCCGCTGATCAACGCGATGGGGCGCGTCTTCACACCTGCCGTGCGCATATCGAACAACAAGAAACTAATGCCCCGGTGCTTGGCGCTGTCCGTGCGCACCAGACAAAAAATCCAATCGGCGAGGTGGGCGTATGAAGTCCAAATCTTCTGGCCATTGACCAAGAAGTGATCGCCCCGGTTTTCGGCTTTGGTTTGTAAATTGGCGAGGTCGGAGCCCGCATTCGGTTCGCTGTAACCCTGACACCAGCGGATTTCGCCGCGCGCGATCGGCGGCAGATGTTCAGCCTTCTGCGCTTCGGTCCCGTATTTGAGCAGCACCGGCCCCAGCATGCTGATGCCAAAGCCAAACAGCGGCGTGCGACAGTTGAGGCGCGTCATCTCGTCGTTCAAGATCTGCGCCTCATCCGTGGTCAGTCCGCCGCCACCCCAGGCGGTTGGCCACGTTGGCACGGTCCAGCCGCGACTGACCATGCGTTCGAACCAAATTTTGCTCTCGGGATTTTTGAAGCTAGGCTGCCGCCCGCCCCACACGCGCTCGTCTTCGGGCATCGGCGTGCGCATGGACGCCGGGCAGTTTGCTTCAAGCCACGCACGCGTCGCGACGCGAAAGGAGTCGAGGGTTGACACGGGGTAAGACCTCAAGGAGTCAACACGCCACCAACTTCAGGATCGTCAGGCTGCATGGTGTAAGGCATTGCTAGCCCTCCCACAACGCGGGGACTTTCCAACCATTGGCCGTGGAGACGTATAGAATCGATCATGAGGCCGCTCTCGATAAGTTCGGACAGTAGGATAGCCGAGCGCCAGCACGCAGGCCACGGGTCCGTGGGCCGCGCCGGTTGATCGCGGAATAAAAACCGGCCTGGATCAGAATCCAGTATTGAGTTTCGCCATCGTCGTCGACCGCTCGCGCGCGGCCGGTTTTAAAACGGCGTTCGCGCAGCTCAAAATGCATGAACCAAAAAGATTCGCCGCTAAAGCGGCTCCCACATTAATGCGTCCGCGATAAGCCATCTAATCCTCAGATCAACGCTGGCGGTAACAAAGATTCGCCGCTAAAGCGGCTCCCACATTAATGCGTCTTCGGAAAGCCATTTAATCCACGATCAACGCTGGCGGTAACATCGTTGCGTCCCATAACGACCGCCAATCGTAGAACGGCGGCAGGGTAGTGGGCGTCTGCAAGTGCACGGCCACCGCCGGCAGGGGACAGAATCCAGGCAAATGCTCGAACAGTAAATTAGTGGTCCGCGCTTCGGCGCCTTGGCGTCGCTGCCGTGGGTCCCCGACATGGCGCGTGTTTTCAAAATACGACCAGTATTTGTCGACGACTTCGCGATGGACGAATAGCGAATGCGTGGCGTGGCTCATCGTTCGCCAGCGACGAGATGCGCCAAGCACGAGGTAGCTCGGGTAATAGGCGTTATGGAAAAGTGTTTCGGTTTCCTGCGGATGTAACACTAGGTGGGAGTCGGTCGCAGTATAGATTTGCCGGTAGAAAGCCCACATTTCACGCACCGCGCCGCGCTCGTGCAGGTAATCATCCTCGATAAAATAATGGAGCCCGGGCATGGACCGCGCGCGCGTGAATTGTTCGACTAACGAAGCGCCTTGACCGGGCTCGGTCGTGGTCGCAATTTGCCAAGGACACACCAGGGTCCGACATAACCGTTCAAGGTTCGCTCGGGCGTGCGGTGAGGATCGATCATCGAGGACCATTACCTTCACGCTGAACCCGGTGTTCGCGGCAACCGCGTCATTAATCGACAAGACGGTCGAATACAGACAGCGATAGAGATGCTCCGCAAACGACACGCCGGTGAATGGCTGCTCACGCCGTGCCAAACGACCCGCTGACAAGCAGGTCCGGACCCAGACCGTTAGCGTTGCGAGGTCGGCGGTTTCCACCGGTTTCTGTTCGCGCTCGAAAGCGTCGGTCACCGGGATTAACCTCGGATGCGCTTCGGCGTTCGCGAGCGGACGTAGCGTGTAAGTCCGGCGTGAGCGCACGTCGTAACCGAACGGCTTGAGTCCGCGTCGCAGCAATCTTAAAAACTCATTCATGCTCGATTGTTACCCTTGGAAGGCGCGCCAGCAATCAATGTATTGTCTCGCCACAGGCTTCGAAAAATAGCCGCTTGATTATCGTGGGAGCGGCTTTAGCCGCGAATGGACCTCAATGAAGATTCGAAGCTCAAAGCGGCTCCCACGCGAAATTTCAATTGACTTGGACCGCGATCGTTGCGACGTAGCGATGCGATCCACCGTGCGATGGGTACACGAGGCGCTGACATTCAGCACCACGGTTCGGAGCCCGCCTACGTAACAAACCAGCAACAATTCCGTCACCCGCACCATTTTAAGATAGTCGGCGCGCCAGCTATCGGGTACGGTAGTCGCTGGTGTGAACGATAAGAAGCAATACTTTCATGGAGGTCCAATGAAACTTTATTTTTCTCCCGGAGTATGTTCCCTCTCGCCGCATATCTGTTTGCGCGAAGCGAGCATGCCGGTCGATTTGGTCAAGGTCGATATCAAGGCCCATACGCTCGACGGTGGCGGCGATTATTTGAAGATCAATCCGAACGGTTATGTACCGGTGCTCGAGCTTGATAACGGCGAACGTTTAACCGAAGGTCCGGCGATTGTGCAATACATCGCGGATCAAAAACCGGCGGCCAAACTTGCGCCACCGGCGGGCACGGTGGAGCGCGCGCGTTTGCAGTCGCTGTTGGGATTTATCGGAACTGAACTGCATAAGGGCTATTCACCCCTGTTTAATCCCGCGGCCAACGAGGAGTTTAAAGCCTGGCAGAAGCAGCGCTTGACCGATCGCTATACGTGGATCGCGGAGCGGTTGGGTAATAAGCAGTACTTGATGGGTGAGCAATTCACGGTCGCCGATGCCTATCTATTCACGACCCTCGGCTGGATGGGGTTCGTGGGTCTGACGGTCGACACCTGGCCGGCACTGAAAACCTATCGCGAGCGCATTGCCGCGCGACCCAAGGTACAGGAAGCGATGCGGGCGGAAGGGTTGATTAAGTAGTTCGTGATGTGCGTCCTCTCTCACACGAGGAGAGAGGACGCAATCGTTTAAGCGTATTCAAATCCAAGCACTTCCAGCATCAACAGTTCACGTCCGCGCTGCCACGTCAGAGTGTCACCCGCCGCTAGTCCAATCAGTTCACGCCCCAGTGGCGAAACCCAGCTGATGCGACCAGCGTCGGGCGCCACTTCATCATGTAGCACGGTTGTTGACGCGGGGGTCGGGGCAACGGGTCATCCGCCAGCGCATCGCCGTCCGTCTCCTTGACAAGCGCGCGGCTCATGGCTTATCCCTTTTGGGCGAAACTGATTTCAGCTCGAAGTTCCAATGTGAATCTTCATAGTTGATGGCTTTGATCACGCCGCCGACAGCGGGCGCGTACCAGGCGGTACTGTCGACGCTACTCGCGGCCGGCCCGACCTTCCAATTATCGTGACATTCGATTCGGAATGCTTTGTAGGTGCCCGCGGCCACCGTGGTGTCCTCGAGATCCGCGACTTCGCATTTCACATCGCCGTCCCAGCGCAGCCCCTCGATCGCGAAATAGCCGGTGTATTGCTTGCGCCACCGCTTGCCGATGGACAATGGAAATTGCACCACTGGATAAGCGGGCTCGAACACCACCGCGGGTGCGCCCTTCGCGCCGGTCACCTCATGCAAATTATAACTTTCGGCCTTGGTCATGTAGACCTTGTAGTTGGCGCACTGGCTGACCAGGTCGCCCTTGTGATCGAGCTCAATCACTTCCCAGCGCTGACAATCGACCATGGCAATGCGGCCGATAAATTCCCGCACTTCGCCGAGTTGCGGCGTTGGGGCTTCAGCGACCACCGAGGCGTCGGCCAGGGACACATCCGGTAACGCGACTTCGGCGGCGGACGAACCGGCGAGGATGATTCCACCGGCACTGGCCGCCCACGCCACGGCCCGCCAGCGAACGCGCGCGCGAAACTCGAATTTGAAACGCATCGCCGACTCCATCCTCTTGGTTTGACTCAACAAGCCCTGATACCTATCGTACGCGACTGAACACCTACTCCCCCTTCATCTTCGGACGCCCCCATGTTTTTTGCCACCGCTGACGGACTTCGCCCCGCGCCGCTAACTCATAATCCGCTGAACGCCTTGGTCATGCCAAGACCGGTCGGCTGGATCAGTTCGATCAGCGCCGCGGGCGTCCGCAATCTCGCGCCCTACTCGTATTTCAATGCGGTCTGCGGCGAGCCGCCCTATGTCATGTTTGCGCCCAACTCGGCCAAACCAGGCGTCAATAAGGATACTTATCGCAATATTTGCGAAGTGCCGGAATTCGTCGCCAATCTGGTCGGCGAGCACGATGCGGTACCCATGAACGCTACCTCGGCACCCCTGCCCTACGGCCAAGATGAATTCACCGCGTGTGGAATCGCGGCGACGGCGTCGACGCTGGTGCGGCCACCACGCGTGACGAGCGTCAAAGCCGCGCTCGAATGCCGCGTGTATCAGGTGGTCCATCTGCCGCCCGGCCCAGACGGTCGCGAGAGTCACGTGGTGGTGGGCGAAGTCGTCGGTATCTATATCGCCGACGAGGTCATCGTGAATGGCAGGGTCGATGAGCGCCTGCTGCACCCGTTGACGCGCCTGGGCTACATGAATTACGGAACCTTGGGCGAGGTATTCGAGATGCAGCGGCCGTAATTAGGGAAGCTCAGCCTTTCAGCAACCCCGCGTCCAACAGCACTTGATCACAGCGCCGCGCGACTTCAGGCGTCGCCGGACACATGGGCAGGCGATGCTCATTCATCGCTAACAGGCCAAGCCGCTTCATCATGTATTTGATGGGGATCGGATTCGTATCGTAGAACACCGCTCGATTGAGTTCGAAAAGCTGGAAGTGCAAGCGCCGCGCCTCCGCGACATTGCCCACCGCGACCGCGTTATAGAGCTCCGCGACTGCGCGCGGCGCGAGATTGCCGACAGCGTTCATCATGCCGCACGCGCCCACCATCAGCATCGGATAACTCAGTTCTTCGAGGCCAACGAAAATTCGAAAGTCGGGTCCGAACTCCGCAAGGCATTCGGTGACGAATCCTAGATCATTCACCGCGTGTTTCATGCCGACAAAGGACTCCGCGCGCGCGGCAATTGCCTTGAAGGAGTCCAAGGTCATCGCCACCGCGGCGCGACCGGGAATGTGATAAATCATCAGCGGCAAGGTGCTGCGCTTACTGAGCTCCACGTAGTAATCAACCAACCCGCGTTGCGGCGGCCGGAGGTAATACGGCGTGACGATCAACAGTGCATCAACCCCCGCTCGCGCGGCGTGGTCGGTTAACACGAGCGTTTCGGCGAGCGATTGGGAACCGGTCGCGGCAATGACTGGGCAACGCCCGCGCGCCACGCGCCACGCCTCGTCGACCAATTGATTTCTTTCCTCGATGCTTAACGTCGAGGGCTCGCTCGACGTGCCGTTGACGAGGATCCCGTGCCCGCCTTCACGAATATGGCGATCGACCAATTCAGCATACTTGGCGTAATCCACGGCGCCGTTCTTAAACGGCGTCACGATGGGGGTGTAAGAACCCTTGAGGACGTGATCGGCGAGTTTGATCATCGATTAGTCCTCAGGCGCTTTTTCGATTGGTCGCGAAGCCCACGCTGGATCCGAGAATCGCCGCTTCCTCCTTCAAACTTTCCTGCCACAACAAGGATTCCTGCATGATGTGATAGGGCTGATCCTGCACGGTGAGTTCGTAGACCGACTCGTCATAGGACGCATGATTGTGAACTGCCCAGCCCGGCGCCGACACCATCAGATCGCCCGCGCGCCATTCGTAGCGTTCGCCTTCGACCACGCTGTAGCCACGACCCCGAAAATAATAATTGATCGCCGACGACACGTGTCGATGGGGACGATCGATGATATTAGGCGGGCGGATGGTCATGGTGGCGAAAAAGCTCGGCGTGGTGCCATTGGAGCGGCCGGTCATCGGGTTGTACATCAAGTACAAACGACGGCCGACGTAGTCCTTGCCGAGGGCGACCAGTTTATCGAGATTCGCTTGGACCTTTGCCCACGGCCAGTGCAGCGCTTGGGACTCGACCGCGGGTGGACTGATTAACGTCTCGTAGGGCATCAAGAGCGCGCCATCCTCATCGATCGGAAACGTACCGTAGGAGCTAGCGCCCCGGCGCTCGTTGTCCTTCGCGGCGTGGACCAGCGCCACTTCGCCGGACAGCGGCGGGTTCTCGTCGATCAGATGAACGCGCAGCATCTCGAGCACCGGCGCATTCGAGTACGTGAGGCGCACGTGCAAGTCTTGGCTGTTATTAACGTGCCGATACGGCAGGTACGACGGATGGTTCCACACATCGTACTGCTGGAACGGGATCTGTTTGCCGCCGACCACCGTGAGTCCACTGCCGCGAATGCAGAAATTCACTTGTGTCGAGTTGTGGCGAAGGGGCGTGGTTTCTTCGCCCGGCAGCAACACTTCCATGGTCACGCGCACGCCGGGATTCAGCGCCGGATAACGCGGATCGGCGCTCGGGTGCACGAACATCGTTTGTCGCCGGCCGTTGGCGGGACGCGGCAGCGACACGAGGCGTTCGATATCGGCCTCGATCATTTCACGCGTGATCGTGACCGGCCACCAGGCTTGCGCGGGCCGTGCGGTGTCGGGGTGCATGGTGGCTTGCACTGCACCAGAGTTATCGAGCAATAAGGCAGGGGCATGCTGCATGGGACTTTCCTTTAATTTAAGCGCCGAAGTCGTCGTCAAAGATCGACGGCACCGGCGCTTTAATATTCAAGCACTTCACGAGAATGGCGTGAGTGGTGTAGCGGCCCATGACCATTAGCATCGCCACTGCCTGCGCGACGCCAAGGATCTTGACCACGGCCTCCAAGAGGTGGCTGGTGTCCGCACCGTCACGCATGACCGCCGTTATTACAAATTGTTGGACGCATATTTCCGTGGCGCTTAAGACGGTTTCCGCCTCCGGCGCCAGACGTTCGACCGCCGCCACCCAGTCGCGACCATAACCTAAGCGTACCGCCAAGCGTTCGTGCTGATTTTTTTCATAAGCCACGCGCTTCATGGTCGCAACCGTCAGCGCGATCAATTCAACCAATCGCATGTCGAGCTCACCCTTGGCCTCGTCGGTGAAGTCGATAAACGCCTTTAGCGCCGCGGGTTGGTGAGCAGTCGCCGCGAAAAACTCGCCGAGATAGCCTAGGCGCTCGACCTTGACGCGCAACGCATCGGCAATTTCGCTGGGTAATTCATCGAAGGTGAGCCGCGGAATGCTATGCGTCATGGTAAATCTTAGGTTGGATTTAGATGAGTAATAATTGCTTTGCTTGCTAACTAAATTAACATACGATCGCATTCTCATACAGTCCATGGCGCCGCCCGCCTCTACCGACCACAAAAAGCATTGGGAGTACTCATGACGCAGCGTTTCGATGTTTCCGGCAAGGTGGTGATTATTACGGGCGGCGGGCAAGGCATCGGACGCGCATACGCGCATGCGTTCGCCGATGCGGGCGCCATCACGGTGATCGCTGAAGTTAATGCCGCATTGGGCGAGCAAGTCGCCGCCGAAATTACTGCACGAGGAAAGCAATCGATGGCCGTCGCGACGGATATCGCGGATCCGGCCGCGGTCGATTCCCTGGTCGCCAAGGTCGTCACGCGCCACGCCAGAATCGACGTCCTGGTTAATAACGCGTCGATCTTCTCAACCATAAAAATGCGGCCCTTCACCGCGATTCCGCTCGATGAATGGGATCGCGTATTGCGCGTCAATATTACCGGGACGTTTCTGATGAGCCGTGCGGTAACCCCGTCTATGCAGGCGAAAAAGTGGGGCCGCATCATCAATATTTCGTCTGCTGCCGTCACCATGGGGCGGCCAAATTATCTGCACTACACCACCTCGAAAGCCGCCGTGATTGGCATGACACGCAGTCTTGCGAAGGAACTCGGCGCGCATGGGATCACGGTCAATGCGGTGTTGCCGGGGGCGACCGATACCGAAGTCGCGCGCGAAACGGTTACCGCGCAACAAAAAGCCGCGATGATCGCGATGCGCTCGATACCGCGGGAAGAAACGCCGGAGGATTTGGTCGGCGCCGTGATGTTCCTGGCCTCCGACGCCAGCGCTTTTATCAGCGGACAGTCGATCACCGTCGACGGCGGCTTGACCTTCTTATGAGCGTCACCGCGACTAATCACGCCATCCGGCACTATCACGTGCTGCCGGCGCAACGGGATTTGTACTACGGCGGTCAGTGGCAGATCCCGCGCGGCGGTTATTCGCGAACCTACAACCCCGCCAACCAGGACGACCTGGGCCAAGTCGCCGTCGCCAATAGTGCCGACGTCGGTGCGGCGGTTGCCGCCGCGCATGCGGCGTTTCAAAGCTGGCGCGACGTGAAACCGATGGAGCGTGCCAGCGCACTACGCGCACTCGCGGCGCGCGTTCGCGCCTGCGCCGAAGAATTTGCGATGATCGATGCGATCAACTGCGGCAACCCGGTCCGCGAAATGACCAAGGACGCGATCATCGCAGCCGCGCAAATTGATTACTTCGCGGGCTTGGTGCACGAACTCAAGGGCGACACCTTGCCGATGGGGCCAGGCGCGCTCAACTATTCGGTGCGCGAACCCCTCGGCGTGGTCGCGCGCTTAGTTGCCTACAATCATCCCCTGATGTTTCTCGCCGGCAAACTGGCGCCGGTCGTGGCCGCGGGCAACACAGTCATCATGAAACCGCCAGCGCAAGCGCCACTGTCGGCTTATCGGCTCGCTGAATTGGTCGGCGAAACGCTGCCCCCCGGGGTGGTCAATTTTTTATCGGGCGATCGCGAATGCGGCGAGGCGTTGGTCGCGCACCCTCGAGTACGCAAGGTGGCATTGATCGGCTCGATTCCCACCGGCATCGCCATCCTTAAAGGCGCGGCGGATAAGATCATGCCCGTGACGCTCGAGTTAGGTGGCAAAAATCCGCTCATCATTTACCCTGATGCGGATCTCGCCAAAGCCATTGCTGGCGCCGTCGGCGGCATGAACTTCTGGTGGGCCGGACAATCCTGCGGCTCGACCACGCGTTGTTTTGTCCATCGCTCGGTCTATGACGAAGTCATTGCCGGCATCGTTGATTTGATCCCTAAACTTCATCGCTGCGGCGATCCCACCGCTCCGGCGACGACCATGGGATGCCTCATCTCGGGCGCTCAATTCAACAAGACCATGGGCTATATCGAATCAGCGCGAACCGAAGGTGCGCGACTAGTCTGCGGCGGCAAGCGCCCCGCCGATCCGGCACTCGCCAAAGGCTGGTTTGTTGAACCCACCGTGTTCGCGGACGTGACGCCTGCGATGAAGATCTTTCGCGAAGAAATCTTCGGTCCCGTGTTGGCGAT
Organism: Gammaproteobacteria bacterium; assembly: GCA_016191285.1. Classification (GTDB taxonomy): domain Bacteria; phylum Pseudomonadota; class Gammaproteobacteria; genus CAIKBL01. The sequence continues at coordinate 103,239 of JACPPA010000036.1, read as the reverse complement.
TATTCCGTGGGACGATGAAATCGAATTGCTGGAAGCAGTCAATTCGCTCGACTACGGCCTGACCGCGTCGATCTGGACGCGCGATCTCACTCGCGCGCACCGCGCGGCCGCACAAATTGAAGCCGGCTACGTGTGGATCAATCAAGTCAGTAGTCATTTCCTCGGCGCCGAATTTGGCGGATTCAAGAAATCCGGGCTCGGTCGCGAAGAAGGCTTAAGCGAATTGCTGGCTTACACGCAGGTCAAAAACGTGCATGTGAATCTAAATTGAAGCGGGTGTGCTGTTCCGCCATGAATCTGAATAACTCGCGGGCAACCAGCGGCACTTGGTGGGCAGCCGCTTTAGCGGCGAATCTTGATCGGTCCATTCGCGGCTAAAGCCGCTCCCACAAAGCCGCAGGAAGGTACCGCCAAATTCGACAAACTAAGCTCGTCGAATTTGTGGGAAAAGCGAAACTCTCACTTTTCGCTTAGGGAAGTTTATCGCCGGAAAGCGCACCAGTTTAAACAGCCGTTTTTGAATCTAAGTTTTCAATCCGAAGTCAGAAATCATGGCGTATGTAATCGGCATTGATATCGGCGGCACGTTTACCGACGCAGTCGCCACCGACGAAAGCGGACACGTGGTCGCCGCCAAGGCCGCTTCCACGCCGCCGAACTTTGCACGCGGCATGCTCGACGCCATCCGCGAAGTCGCGCAGGAGTTAAAACTCACGCCCGACGCGCTATTGAAATCAACACGCTACATCTGTCACGCCACCACCTCGACGCTTAATGCGTTGGTCACGGGCAATGTCGCCAAGGTCGGCTTTCTAACCACCAAAGGTCATGCCGACTCGATCACCATCATGAATACCGAAGGCCGCTACGCGGGCTTCGGGCCCGAAGAGTTACAAGACATGGTGCGGCATAAGAAGCCGCTGCCTTTAGTCCCGCGACACCTGGTGCGCGAAGTCACTGAACGGATCGATTTCAAAGGTGAAGTCGTTGTCGCGCTCGATGACGTTCGTGTCCGCCGCGCGGTCCAAGAGTTGTTAGGCGCCGGGGTCGACGCGATAGCGGTATCCTTGCTATGGTCATTCCGCAATCCCGCGCATGAGCGTCGCGTGCGCGACATCGTGCATGAACTAGCGCCCGACCTTTATGTGGGCATTTCGAGCGAAGTCATTCCGCGAATTCGCGAGTATTCGCGCGCGGCGACCACCATCATGAGCGCGCAGGTCGGACCGATTCTTCGCGATTACTTGCGACCGTTGACCGCGGAATTAGCCGACATGGGATTCACGGGATCGCTGCTGGTCATGCAAGGCACCGGCGGCAGCATTACCGCGCATGAAGCACCGAGCTATGCAGTTACGACCATTGGCTCGGTATTAACGGGCGGCGTGATCGGCTGCGTGGCCATGGGCAGCTTGCTCGGTCATCGCAATATCATTTCGACCGACATGGGCGGGACCACGTTTTTGGTCGGCATGGTCGTCGACGGGGTGCCGGTGAAGTCGAACACCACCGTGGTCAACCAACACACCATTTCAACACCGATGGTGCGCATCAACACCATCGGCGGTGGCGGTGGCGCCGTGGCGTGGCTGGATGATGGCGGCAATTTGCGGGTGGGACCGCGCGGCGCGGGTGCGTCACCGGGCCCCGCGGCCTACGGCTTGGGTGGGCTCGAACCCACCGTCACGGACGCCGACATCCTCCTCGGCATTATCAATCCCGAGTTTTTTCTTGGCGGCCGCAAGCGCCTCGATCGCGGCTTGGCCGAAGCTGCGATTCGCACGCACATCGCCGAACCACTCGGGCTGTCGGTCGAAAACGCCGCGGCCGCGATTTATGCCATTGCCACCGCGCAAGCCGCCGACTTGGTCCGCAAATCGGTGGTGAATGCGGGCTATGATCCGCGTGAATTCGTGGTCTATGCCTTTGGCGGCGCGGCGCCCGCGCATTGCGCGGCTTATGCCGCCGAACTCAAGGCCAAAGAATTGGTGGTACCGCTCGGACCCACGGCTTCGGCCTTTTCAGCTTACGGTCTCGCAGGCTCTAACGTGGTGCTCTCCGCGGAACAATCCAATCCACAGAATTTCCCACCGAATACCGCGCTCGTTAACCGGATTTTTCGCGCGTTGGAAGCGGATCTACGACAGCGCTTGGCCGCACAAAATATTCCGTTCTCACGCATCGAACTCGCGCGCGAAGTCGATATTCGCTACACCTTGCAGCTATCCGAAGTGACGACGCCGGTGCGTGATGGTGAATTTTCGGATGCCGATGTCGCGCGTATTGGCGACGACTTCGAGACCCTATACGAGCAGTTGTACGGCGAAGGCGCGGGTTATCGCGAAGCCGGTCTGCAAATCATTAGCTATCGCGTGTTTGGCGTCGGGTGCCTGCCGTTCAAGCCCGTGCTACCCGATATCGAGCGCAAGATCGCCGATAAAATCGCGCCGAAATCGCGACGCCGTGTATTGCTCGATATCACGGTCGGGTGGCAGGACACACCCATTTACGACTACGCCGATCTGCGCGCCGGTCACGACATCGCGGCGCCCGCGATCATCGAAGCGCCGACCACCACGGTGGTCGTGCCGCCCGGTGCGCGCGCCACGGTGGATCGACTCGGTAACTTAATCATGCACTTTCAATCCTAGGTGGGATCATGAGTTTCGCCGTACCGGGATCCGAAAAGTTTGTCTATCAAGCGCGAACCAATGCCGCGTTGCAGGCGCGCCTGCCCGTATCATTGGCGCTGCACACGGTCACGGCTGACGCGGTGCGCACCGTCGATCCACTTTCGTACGAAGTGATCCGACATCGCTTGTGGGCGATCACCGACGAAATGGGCGAAGCGATGAAGCGGATGTCGGGTTCGGTGGTGGTGACCGATTGCAACGACTTCGGTCCCGGCATCATGGATGAGCTCGGCGACAATGTGCAGGTCGGGCTCTATAACACCCAGCTCGCCTCGTCGATGGACATGGCGATTAAATGGACCTTGGAGAATCGCGCCGAGAATCCCGGTTTCGAGCAGGGCGACATGTTCCTGTGCAACGATCCCTGGGTCGGCGGCGGTCTGCATCAGAATGATGTGATGGTGTTTGCGCCCTTGTTCTGCGCTGACCAGCTCTTCGCGTGGACGGCCGCGGTCGCGCATCAAGTCGATCTGGGTGGCGTGTCGCCTGGCAGCTGGACACCGCGCTCGCAGAATGTGTTTTGGGAATCGCTCCCCACGCCACCGATCAAGATCGTCGCCCGCGGCCGCCTGCAAGCCGATGTCGAAGATGCTTATTTGCGGCGTTCACGCGTGCCGAAGATCATCGCGCTTGATCTGCGGGCTCAGATCGGCGCTAACAATATCGCGCACGAGCGGATTCGGCAGCTGATCGAAAAATATGGCGCGACCGCCGTCAAAGCCGTCATGAAGCGCATGATGGACGATGCCGAAGAGCGGCTGCGCGCCAAGTTACGCACCCTTCCCGATGGCCAATGGAGTGCGGTCACGTACCAGGATCAATCGCAGCTCGGCGATCGCGAAGTGCATCGCATCGTGCTCAACATGACCAAGACCGCGGATCATCTGCGCTTTGACTTCACCGGTACCGCGCCACAATCGGGGATGATCAATTGCACGTATGCCGGAATTCGTGGTGGTATTCTGCCCGCCGTGTTACCGATGTTGTGCGGCGACATCCCCTGGTCGCCGGGCGGCATCTGGCGCTGTATCGAAATTATTTCCGAGCCCGGCACCATCAATAACTGCACATTCCCGGCCGGAATTTGCAAGGCGTCGGTCGGCTCGTGCTGGGCTACGCAGAATGTGGTGACCGAATGCCTCTCCGGCATGCTCGATACCAGCCCCGTGCATCGCAAGCATGCGATGAGCGTGTGCTGCGGCACCTGGGACATGGTGGTGCTAGCCGGTGTCGATCAACGCGCGCAACCGTTCGTCACCATGCTGTGTGACGCGATGGCCGGTGGCCAAGGTGCGCGCACCGATCTCGATGGCGTGGATACCGGGGGACTCGCGTGTATTCCGATGGGGCGCATCGCCGATGTCGAAATGAATGAGTTCGCGTTTCCCATTCTGTATCTGTGGCGGCGCGAGGAGCGCGACTCCGGTGGACCCGGTCGCTTCCGCGGCGGCCTCGGCGGCTCGAGTTGCTTTGTCATGCATGGCACCGAGGTCAAGCAGATGCACATGGTGTTTTCGGGCGGCGGCAAGGCGTTGCCCCAGGCGGCGGGGTTGGCGGGCGGTTATCCTGGCGGCACCGAGCATGAAGTGATCGTGCGCGACTCCAATATTCGAACGCTGTTTCGCGCCGGTCACATCCCAGGTGAACTCGAGGAATTGAGCGGTGGTCACCAAATTGTGCAGCCCGAGGATGAATCAGACATCGGCTGGGATGATGTCTTCTTCACGCATTGGCAAGCAGGTGGTGGTTATGGCGATCCGTTACGGCGTCTGCCCGGCGCGGTGACTGAAGATTTTGCCGCTGGCAAAATTTCAGCGCAGGCCGCGCAGGATATTTACGGTGTCGCGTTACGCGCTGATGGCAGCCATGACGAGCCCGCGACGGTTGCACTCCGCGAGCGTTTGCGGTTGGTTCGCGCGGGGATGACATGAACGAATCGACACGCGAAGCGATACATCTCGACGACAATCGCGTGCTGCATGCCGATGGTCGCGTCAGCTGTGTCCACTGCAGCGCGGAACTTGGTCATCGCGACACCGACTATCTAGCGCAAGCATTGCGACGCGAACGCGCGCCGGAGGCGAGCGGGCCCAACATCCGCGTTAAAGCCGAGGTGTTTGTGGATCAGCCGATGGTATTGCGGCAAGCCCTCTGCCCCAATGCTATGTGGTGTTGCAAACCGAAATCGTGCCGCAGGGCGATGCGTTTTTTCGCACGACCCGCCTCGCGCCGTCGAGAAAATGAATTGGGTTCAATCGCCCCCTCGGCCCACGGCTATAACGATTCTCTCGCGACTGGAGTGAACATGAACTCACCATTACCCAGCTCCCGCCGAGTCTGGCCCAATGCCGGCTATTCACGCGTGCCGTACTGGCTGTACACCGATCAAGAAATTTTCGAGCGAGAAATGACACGGATTTTCCGCGGACCCAGTTGGTCGTTCGTCGGTTTCGCCGCGGAATTGCCTGAATCGGGGAGCTTTAAGACCACCAGCATCGGCAACCGCTCGGTCATCATCTGTCGTAACCGCGACGGCGAGTTACGCGGTTTTGTAAATCGTTGCGCGCATCGCGGCGTCAAGTTTTGTCGCGAGCGCCTCGGCCAGACCAGCCGCTTCACCTGTCCTTATCATCAATGGACCTACGATTTAAATGGCGCTCTAAAGGGCGTGCCGTTTCAAGGCGGCGTCAAAGGCCAGGGTGGGATGGCCAGCGACTTCGACCCCAAGCAACACGGCCTGCAACAACTGCGCATCGCCGAACACCACGGCGTGGTGTTCGCCTCGTTCGACGAACACACGGAAGATTTTCTCGATTACCTGGGCGAGGCCAATCGCTACTACTTCGAACGCGTGTTTGATGGACGCGACATTCGTATTCTCGGTTACACCCGGCAGTTGATCCCAGGTAACTGGAAATTGATGTTCGAAAATATCAAAGATCCGTATCACGCTTCGTTGCTGCATGTGTTTCTGGTGACCTTCGGCCTGTTTCGCGCCGATCAAGAGTCCCAAGTAAAAATGGATCCGACTGGGCGGCATGGCCTGTTGATCTCGCGCCGCGGTTCGCAAACAGCGAGCGAACACACCAAGGACATCGCGAATCTGCGCACCGATTTCAAATTGCGCGATCCGCGCCTGCTCGATCCGGTGAAGGAATTCAAGGATTCGGCGACCGTGGTCATGCAGACGCTGTGGCCCAATCTCATCATCCAACAACAGTCGAATACCTTGGCGATGCGACAAATTCAGCCGCGTAGCCCGCAAGAATTTGAGCTGTCGTGGACGTTTTTCGGCTACGCCGACGATGACGAGGCCATGACCTTGCGTCGTTTACGCCAAGCTAACCTGATGAGCGCGTCCGGTCTCGTGTCCGGCGACGACAGTGAAATCATCAAACTTGCCCAGGATGGATTAACGGCTTATCCCGATGACGAGGCGCTGCTCGCGATGGGTGGGCACGACACGCAGGATGAGGACCACATGGTGACCGAAGCCGCGATCCGCGCGTTCTACAAGCACTATCGTGCCGTCATGGAGATCTAGCATGGACGTTCATGGTCTGCGCGATCAACTCGAGGATCTCTATGCACGCTATGTCGAGAGCTTGGACGACGGTCCACTCGACTTGTGGCCTGAGTTCTTCAGCGTGCGGTGCCTGTATTTGATCCTGCCGCGCGACAATTACGAGCGAGGTTTGCCGCTAGCGGTCATGCGTTGTGAAAGCCGTGACATGCTGATAGATCGCGTCACTGCGATTCGCGAAACGATGCTGTATGAACAGCGCTACCTGCGCCACCACGTGACGAATATCCGAGTGCGTGCGGCGGCCGCCGACGCGCTCGAAGTGAGCGCGAATTTTTCGGTGATCGAAGTCTTACCGGACGACCTGCCGCGCGTCGCCATGGTGGGGCGTTATCTCGATAAGCTCGTGGCCAGCCCCCATGGCGGTTGGTGGTTCGCCGAGAAGCTCTGTATCTACGATTCGCTGCTCGTCGCGAATTCGATCATCTATCCGGTGTGAATCGATTGAAGTCTCGTGGCAAAGCCGCCAACCGCGCGCGCGATAAACAGCACATAAAGCGGCGCATCAAGGAGCTGCCGCTCGCCGCCAGCTTGGGCGCCGCCATTCGCTTCACGCATCGCGCGTTTGCGGTCGATCTGCAATCTCATCTGGCCGCGCACGATATCCCGGTCGGAATGTGGTATTTCTTGCGCGCGCTATGGGAGGAAGACGGGCTCACGCAACGCGAACTGAGTCGCCGCGTCGGCATCATGGAGCCGACCACCTTGCAGCAATTGCGTAGCATGGAGGCGAAGGGGCTAATCGAGCGACGGCGCTCGATCATCGACCGGCGCAAGATCCATGTGCACTTAACGCGGGCGGGCAAGGCGTTGAAACCGCGCCTGCTGCCCTATGCGTTAGAAGTAAACGCCGCCGCCGTCACTGGCTTCAGTCCGTCGGAACTTGGCCTATTACGCCGTCTCCTTGCGCGCGTTCAACAAAATCTTGCGCGACGGCAACCAGAATAAGCGCTGATTTTCAGGTAATCGGCCCCGCCGCCGATACAGTGCGATGACCGTTTTTTTTGCAGGAGTATCCCTAATGGCCGAAAAGCCTAGACTTGGCGACTGTGAGCTGTACCGCTTATTGCGGATGGGCGAGATCGTCGAATTCAACAAACGCAAGGCCAAAGGCGAAACCTGCGATTTGGTCGGCACCGATATGAGCCGGCTCGATCTGCGCGGATTGAATGCCGCCGGGCTCGACCTGCGCGATTGTTATTTTCGAATGTCCGACTTACGCGGCATCGATTTTCGCGAGGCTAATCTCGAAGGCGCCAGTTTTGCGCAAGCGCATGTGTCGGGATGTTTTTTTCCTTACGCGCTCGGCGCGGACGAAATGCAGCTTGCGCTCGAACACGGTACCCGCGTTCGTTACAACAAGCGTTAGGGGTTATCGCGGCCGGCGGCCGATTGGTGGGAGCCGCTTTAGCGGCGAATAGGACACCCCAAGAAATCGTCGCCGCTAAAGCGCCTCCCACAACACCATGATCGAGGTCCGCGGCTCGATGCTGCCATCAAACGGCGTGCCGCATTCGGCCTGCTGACTACAATTCCTCAGTGGACATGATCATGTCCCGGCGCCGAAGTCTGCGCAGCCCGCAACGTAGCACGGGTTGTATTCAAGCGCTCGCCATCGATCAGCGCTTGGCTGGTCATCAGGGATTCGGCGGCGGTGAGCCATAATTGATAATACGGCGTGGCGGCGCCCCGCGTTTTATCGGCGGCGATTTCGGCGGCGAGGGCTTTAACCCACGCGCTCCACTCAAAGGCGCCGCGCTGATGGAGATGCACCACCAAGGCAAAGGCTTTCGCTTCCCACGGCGCCGCGAACACCACGCCTTCGTCGTCTGTGGGTAATCCCGGGACTTGCTCGAGATCGGCGTTGGCTGGCGCTACTGCCATTTCACGCCCGCTCCATGTAGTCGTCCCACACATCGACGAACAATTCGTCGTTGGCGCGACCGTGGGTTCCCCACAATTCATGCGACGTAAAGCGCACCGAGTAGACATGCTGCGGCCGCTCGCCGCGGCCGGCCGCATAGGTATCAGGAAAGATAAACACACCGTGGTCGCGTGCTATGACGCCGCGCTTGCCACGAATATAGCGCGGCATCCGCGTGTGCCCAGGCGGGTTGATATTGCTCACCATCACGTGGTCGCCGACGTTGAATCGCGGTGTCATCGCTTGCGCGACGCGCGCACTCGCGCCCGCGGCCGCGGCCGCCAATGCTTGCTCGGGTGAAATGGCCATTAGTGTGCTCCCGCGGCAATTTGGCGTTGCCGCGCCGCCAGTTCGGCTTGTGTCAACACCCCTTTCCCTACTAACAAGGTTTCATAGGCATGTAACCAATGCTCGTAGTAAGTGGTATTCAGGTACGCCGGTGCACCCATGCGTTCGATCGCGGCGCGTAATTCGTCGACGTTAAACGTACCGGTCGCGAAAATCGGCAGGAACATGCCGAATACGCGGCGCTCCCAGTCGTGATGAAACACCGGTTCGTTGGCTTCAACGACCAACGGACCGAGCCCGTGCATGCCACCTAAATCGTGTATACCGTTCATCGTATCTCCTGCTGCTACTCTACTTGCCCGGGACTACCACTTTGGTAACCCCGATCATGGCGTCGCGCGTGACCAGCTCAGCCAAGGCGTCTTCAGTCCAACCTTCCGTGCCCGCCGGGCGCTCAGGTAACACCATGTAGCGCAGTTCCGCGGTGCTATCCCACACCCGTACCTGCACGCTATCGGCGAGTTCCAATCCGAATTCCTGCAACACCCCGCGCGGCTCGCTGACCACGCGCGAGCGATACGGCGCCGACTTGTACCACACCGGAGGCAGGCCCAAGGTCGGCCACGGGTAACACGAGCAGAGTGTGCACACCAATACGTTATGCACCTGTGGCGTATTTTCGATCACCACCATGTCTTCGCCTTGCACACCCGAAAACCCGAGTTCCGCGATAGCTTTGGTGCCATCGACCAACAAGCGCTGTTTATAGTCAGGATCGGTCCACGCGCGCGCGACCACCTTGGCGCCGTTACGGGGGCCGATCTTGTGCTCGTATGCGTCAATTAACGCATCGACCGCAGCCGGATCGATAAGCCCTTTTTCCACCAACAAGGATTCCAATGCCTTGACGCGGATCTCGACTTCGCTTAACGGCCGATTGTGATTGGTACTCATCCCGCTACCTCACTGATTCTTAACTCTGCTTCCAATTAAACGCCTGCTCGAAGGCATGCGACGCACGCAAGACCGTCGCCTCATCGAACTGCCGTCCGACCAGCATCATACCCACCGGTAACCCCTGTGCTAGAGCGCAGGGCACGTTCATGGCCGGATGACCGGTGACATCGAAGGGACAGGTATTCGGCAGCATCTCGAGTGCGCGCGCGATGGTCTCTTCGCGGCTACAGTCGGCGGCCGGGATTTTAGTCGCCTTCATCGGCAAGGTCGGCATCAACAACAGATCGACCTCGGCGAAGGCCGCGTCGTACGCCGCGGCGAGGCGGCGCGCTAAATTCTGCGCCTTGGCGTAGAAGCGTCCATGATAATTGCGCTGTAAATACTCGCCGGTGAGTAACACGAGCTTAGTGGTCTCGGAGAGATCGTTCGGCCGTTGGTGCCAGCCGCGCGCGAAGGCATCGAGGAGCCCAGTGGTGTAATGACCCTTCCAATTCGTCCCCATCGAATTGCCCTTCAGCATGAGCTGGGTCGCACCTTCGATCGCGATCGCATTCCAGATATGAATGCCATCGCGATGCCACGGAACCGACGTGGTCGACACCACCGCGCCAAGCGTTTCGAAGCGACCGGCGGCTTTACGCACCGCGGCATCGACGTCCGGTTCCGACACACCGGCCAGTTCAAAACCTTCGGGCACGATACCGATCCGCAAGCCCTGCACCGAACCGGTCAGCGCCTTGGTGTACGCGGCGGTCTTAACGCGAGTTTGGCGCGGGTCGAGGCCGTCTTCGCCGGCGATGACGTCGAGTAATAAGGCAACGTCTGTCGTGGTGCGCGCGATCGGTCCGAGGTGATCGAGCGTTGCCTCAATCGGGAACGCGCCGGTGTACGGCACCAAGCCGTGCGTCGGCTTCAGGCCGAAAGTGCCGCACCAGGCGCTCGGAATTCGTATCGAACCGCCCTGATCCCCGCCGATCGCCATGTCCACTTCACCGGCCGCAACCAACGCCGCACTACCGGCCGAGGAGCCGCCCGTGGTGCGCGTACGATCAAAAGGATTCCGCGTGGGGCCATTGTCACTGGTATGGCTACCGCCGGAAAAACACAGGCTTTCACAATCGGCCTTGCCCGCGATTTCGCCGCCGGCATCAAGAATCCGCGTGACCAGCGTGGCATCGATATCCGGGACATAGGACTCCAGCACCGAGGTCCCGTTCATCATCGGCAACCCGGCGACGCAGATATTGTCTTTAATCGCGATCCGCTTACCACTCAACGGGCCGCGCTTCGCGCCCTTGATGCTGCACTTGTGCGCCCACGCATTGAGCGGATCTTCGGCGGCGTCCGGTTTATAGCCCGGGACCCGCGGATATTTAACCGGTAGCGTCGGCTCCACCAATTCCTGCAAGCGTTGATGCGACGCCAAGGTGCCGTGCATCAGCATTTGCAACGACTGCAGATCGGCAGCGCTGAAATCAAAGCCAAAATCGGCGGCGATATAACCCAACTCATCGAGGGTTGGTGTTTTTACGATCATGGTTTGCTCTCCTCGTTTCGATGCCGAACACGCTTTAAGCATTAACGCATTGCATGACTTGATACTCAACGCGATTCGGCCGCACGCGGCCTTGCGCCACGGCCACCACGCGATTCAGCCATTGGTAGCGCGCATCGCCGGTTTCAAAACGGGGTTGGGTGAAAAAATGTGATTCGCCGAATTCAGTTTGACCCTGGCCCTGCAGCGCATTGTTAACCGCCTCGGTGACCTCGACGCGGCCAAAGTATTGCATATAGATCAGCGCGCCATCATGGGTTTCGAGCGTGGCGCGGACATCCAGGTGGCCGATGCCTTCGCCATCGATCAACAACCAATCGCCACCGCCTGTCAACAATTTGCCTTTCAGACGCGGCCCTGCGAACGACCCACCGGTAACTTCCACAATAGCCCGAGTGCCATAGGGTCCCGCACCGACCATGCACGGTGGCTTCAACAGGGCGTCGTAATTCATCAAGGGTTCTAGTTTCATGCGGGACTCCAATTGTAATTTTAATGAGCGGCACCGTGGCCCAATTGAAGCATGGGACATCCATCGTGGCTACTCCCCAAGAGACGTTGCAGCGCGGCTTTTTGTACATGCTTGCTGGGTCCAGTCGGCCAGTATTAGCGTCGGTGTGGTTTTGCTTAGCCGATCAGAAGTCTTATCCTATGCTGCCGCGCGGGGCTACCGTTCCCGGCGAAGCTTAAGGAGTTCATGGTTATTAACGCATCTCTGTCCGCGGCCGCTGCAAATTCAGCGGCGCCCGCCGTCCATCACCGGCGGGTAGGCATCGTTGGCGGCGGCCAGCTGGCGCGCATGATGGCCGAAGCGGCGCGCAAAATCGGTCTCACGATTGTCGTGCTCGACCCCACTCCCGGCTGTCCCGCCCGCGAATTCGCCGACCAAATTGTCGGCGAATTCGACGACGCGGAAAAACTTGCTGAACTGGCCGCGCGCACCGACGTCATCACGCTCGACATCGAAGCCGTGAGCGCGGCGGTCCTCGCCGCCTTGGAACGCACGGGTCGGGTCGTCGCGCCGAACGCAGCGGTGCTTGGGATCATCCAAGATAAATTACTGCAAAAGGAATTCTTGGCGCGCCATGATCTGCCGACCAGCGCGTTCCGCGCCCTCACCGGTACCACCGCCGACCTTGAAGCGTTTGGCATACCGTGCGTCGTCAAGACGCGGCGCCATGGCTATGACGGCCGTGGCGTAAAAGTGGTGGAGCGGATCGCCGATGCGGCCGAGTTATTGGATACGCCATGTCTGGTTGAAGCGCGCGTCGCGATCGCGAAAGAGCTTGCGATCATGGCCGCGCGCAATTGGCATGGCGATATTGCGCTGTATCCCGTCGTTGAAGCTGAATTTGATCGGCGCGCCAATATCCTCGACACCATTCAAGCCCCCGCGTGCGTGACAGACTCCGTCATCAACACCTGTCGTGCGCTCGCCGAACGCATCGTCAACAAACTGGACGGCGTCGGCATCTTCGGTATCGAGTTTTTTTTAACGAGCGATGGCCAGGTGCTGGTCAACGAAATTTCGCCAAGACCGCACAACTCGGGCCATTACACCATCGAAGCCTGCGCCACGTCGCAGTTCGAACAGCATCTGCGCGCGGTCACCGATATGTCGCTGGGATCCGTCGCATTGGTGCGGCCCGCGGCGAGCTTTAATCTGTTAGGCGAACCCACTGCCTTCGGTAGTCCGCGCTTTGCCGGACTCGAGGTCGCGGCGCGAACGCCGGGTGCGACCGTGCATTTGTATGGCAAACACAGCGTCAAACCGTTTCGTAAAATGGGGCATGTGACCGTGACTGGCGCAACGCTCGAACATGCACTGTCTACCGCCCGGTCCTTGAAACAAGTCGTCAAAGTAACGGGGTCAACACCATGAACCGTAACGCGCCGCTAGTCGGCATCATCATGGGCAGCGACTCCGATCTTAAAGTCATGCAAGCCGCAGCAGACTTGCTAACCCAATTCAAGTTGCCCTACGAACTGACGATTGTCTCCGCGCACCGCACGCCGCAACGCATGGTGGAATACGCGACCACTGCCGCGAGCCGCGGTTTGCAGGTCATCATCGCCGGTGCTGGCGGCGCGGCACATTTGCCCGGCATGACGGCCGCGTTGACCACCCTGCCGGTCATCGGCGTGCCGGTGGCGGTAACGTCGCTCAATGGACTTGACGCGTTGCTGTCGATCGTCCAAATGCCAACGGGCGTGCCGGTCGCGACCGTTGCCATCGATAGCGCCGCGAATGCGGCCTTGCTGGCGGTACAGATTCTGGCCTTGCACGACGCGCGACTAGCCCGGCAATTGAAAGATTATAAACAGCGCTTACAGGACAAAGTGTTAAGCGCGGCGCAACGTGTTGGCGATCCACTGGCGGCCAAGGCGCGTTGCGCGCCCCAAAAAGTGAGACGACCGAAATAACGTGACTTAAACCGACCGCAACGCGACCGGATTTCGTATGCCCCTCATCGGACACGTCAAAGAACTGTGGCGCTACCCCGTGAAGTCGATGCAGGGGACGCCGCTGACAGACTGCCTGTTAACGGAACGCGGCGTCGCGGGCGATCGCTGCTGGGCGATGCGCGATGAGAATCGCCAAGAAGTGCAATGGGGCAAAATGTATCCCCAGCTGATGTTATGCAGTGCCCGCTATCGCAGCGAGCCCCAGCCTGGGGAGGTCGCAGCGGTTGAAATTACTTTCCCGGATGGCGCCACACTGGGTTCAGATGATCCGGGACTGCCGGACAAACTCTCCACCCTATGTGGGACGCGCGCGACCTTGTGGCCGCTGCAAGCAGCGAGCAACCGCGAATTTTACAAGCGCTACAAACCAGATCCCGCGCAGTGGGCGCGCGAAATCAGCGCAGCGTTCGCGCGCGAACCCGGTGAACCCGAACCGGATTTCGCGCAGTTTCCAGAGGTACTCGTCGACTATGTCGCGGTGCCGGGCACTTTTTTCGACAACGAGGAATTGCACCTCATCACCACGGCGTCGTTGGCAGCCATGCGCGCCAAAAATCCCGCGGCGCGCTGGGATATTCGTCGCTTCCGACCCAACCTTTTCATCGAAACCGTCCCCGGCGTGGATGGGCTGGTCGAACAAAACTGGCTGCAGCGCCGCCTCGTGATCGGCGAAGCTGAGCTCGAAATCGCCGCACCGACGCCGCGCTGTGGAATGACTACACGACCACAAGCCGACCTGCCCTTCGACAAAACCGTGTTGCGCACCATCGTCCGCGAGGGCGCGCAAAACCTCGGCGTTGGCGCTCATGTCAAAGTCCCCAGCCGCGTGCGCTGCGGTGACGCCGTCCTGCTCACCGACTAAAAAGCCACGCGGAAATACCGACCATCCTGACGGGACCCCGGATATTCGCTTTGCGAATTCCGGGGTGACGGCGGTTCGAATTTTTACACAGCCTGGCCAGCCGGAATCCAGAACATTGAGTGGTTCGACTTAAGTCCCTCCCGGCGAAAGTCGGGATCACGCCAGGACGACGGCCGTGAATTCCTGAAGATCCAACGCACTTCGCGACCTAGTTGCTATTTATGCTCCTCTATCGAGCCGCGAGCCATATGGCGCGACGGCTTTCTTTGCTCCTGATCAGGCGCGGACGCGCGCCACTGGCGTAGCTTTCGAATGTCGTCTATTAGTTATTGCTCAAAGCTAAAACGAAGAAACCGTACATAGTCGTCACCAACAACATTAGCGCCCGCCCAAGCCCGAGGAGACCCCCATGGAATCAACTGGCGGCATCTTTCACCCCTCTGTTTCGCGCCCTGTGGCCACCAAGGGAACTCCCTTGGACACTCGCTTGCGCGAACGTTATGCGCAGGTGCTCGCCGAGGCTGACATCAGAGTGAATGGCCATCGGCCATGGGATATGGTGGTTGTCAATCCGCAACTGTTCAGACGCTGCTTACTGCATGGCTCGTTGGGTTTGGGCGAAGCTTATGTCGAAGGTTGGTGGGAGGCGGAACGACTCGATCAATTCTTTGAGCATTTGGTTAGCGCGCGCGTCGATGAAGCCATCGTCAACTTACCGCGCCGCTTCGCCGCCCTGCTGGCCGCCTGTTGTAACCTCCAGGGTCTCCGGCGCGCGCACCGCGTGGCTGAAGTGCATTACGATCTAAGCAATGAGTTATATCGCGCGATGCTCGGCCCGCGCATGGTCTACACCTGCGGTTATTGGGCGCGCGCCAATGATCTGGACACCGCGCAAGAACACAAATTGGATTTGGTCTGCCGCAAGCTCGAGCTTAAACCGGGCATGCGCGTACTCGACATCGGTTGTGGCTGGGGGAGCTTCGCGAAATATGCGGCGGAAAATTACGGCGTAGAGGTCGTGGGCGTAACCATCTCCCAAGCCCAAGTAGAAATGGCGCGTGAACTATGTCGCGATTTGCCGATCGAGATCCGGCTCCAGGATTATCGCGAAGTCGCGACTCAATTCGATCGCATCGTGTCGCTCGGGATGTTCGAACACGTCGGCCGCAAAAACTATCGTGCGTATTTCGATACCGCGCGCCGCAATCTGCGCCCGGATGGCTTGTTTTTGCTGCATACCATCGGTCGCAATGACCAGGGCCTGGGCGTCGACCCGTGGGTTACGCGCTATATCTTTCCGAATAGCGAAATCCCGTCGCTTGCCCGCGTGGTGCAGGGATTCGATCGACGCTTTGTGCTCGAAGATTTGCACAATTTTGGCGCCGACTACGCACGCACACTGTGTGCCTGGCACACTAACTTCACGCACGCGTGGCCGACCTTTGCCACGCCGTTACCGGCGCAGTTTCAGCGCCTGTGGAAATACTATCTAATGCTTTTCGCTGGCGTCTTCCGCGCGCGCAATTTGCAAACGTGGCAGCTGGTGTTGTCGCCGAGTGGCGTACGTGGCGGATATCGTCGGCCGGCGTATTAGAGTCGAACGCCTAGACCTTAATCTTCGCCCATTCGCGGCCTGACCAAAACCAACCAAACACGCCGGCCTGCAGCGCGCGATAACACACCTGCAGCAACCAGATCGCCGTGAGGCCATGACCTAAAACCGGTCCAACCAAGTACGCGCATGGCAGGAACAGCAGCCATTGATTGATGATGGCGACCCGCATCACGCGCCGCGTATCGCCGGCGCCGAGCAAGGAATTTTGCAGCACCGTGCCGATGGCTTCGAAAACCATGCTTAAACCGACCAGGCGCAACGGCCACAGCGCAATTTCGAGCGTCTTCGGCTCCAATGTATAAATCATCGTCAGCAACAACCGGGGACACAGCACCATCGGCAACCCGAGCGCGATGAGACCCACCACGGCGACTTTCACCACGTCCCAGCCCCAGCGCGCGGCTTCGTCGACCTCGTTACGTCCCAGCGCCTGCCCGACCAATGTCGCGGCGGCGAGGCCTAAGCCCATGCCCGGCAGTAGCGCGACCAACATGACGTTGATCAATACATTGGCGGCGGCGACCTCGGCCGTGCCCACCTTGCCAATAATCCAAAACGTCGCCAAATAGCCCGCCGAAAAAAACAGCTGCTGAATGCCGCTCGGCAGCGAAATTTGAATCAGGCGTTTGATATCCGCACGCGGCGGCAACTGCTTTAGGAAGCCGTGCTCACGCGCGAACTTGCAGCCAAACAAAAAATAAATCGACGTGCCAACCCCGAGCGCTAGCACCGAGGCGATCGCGGCGCCACGCACACCCAGCGCCGGCATGCCGAAATGCCCAAAGATCAGCACGTAGTTCAACGCAATATTTAGCGCGTGCATGAGAATGAGCGTGATCATGTAGAGGCGCGTCATGTCGACCGCATTCCAATAGCCGCGGAATGAAAAATTCATGCACACGAACACGATGCCAACCGCTCGGATCTGCAAATACGGCACCCCAAGCGCCAGCACCTCGGGATCACTATTCACATAGGGATAGAGATGCGGGATCGCCCAAATCAAAAGGCCGGAAAGCACCGGCGCGACCAGCGCGACCAGGATGAGCGCGGCGTTTAGGGGATAGGCCGCCTCAGCTAATCGGCCCTCGCCCTTGCGGCGCGCGGCCGCAGCCAGTACGCCAGTGGATAGACCGAGCACAATGGCCTGGGTCGCAAACAACAAAAACCCGCCGTAGCCCACGGCAGCGAGCGCCGCGTTGCTGTTCGGCAAGCGGCTGACCATCGCGGTATCGACTAAATTCAGAATATTCTGCGATACCATCCCGCCTATCACGGGCAAGGCCAGACTTAAGATACGGCGGGTTCGAGCGGGGTCTAGCAAGGGGTAACGCTTTGCAGTGAATTACGGCTAGATTGTTGGCGGGATCATCGTTCCACCGTACCACGGGAAGCATGCCCGTGAGGAGTGAATCGCTGAGCGCTACCCCGCTCGGCGTCGACATTGACGGAATAACCGGCACGCGACTCAAGGAGATTAATGGTGCGTCTTGAAGCAATTTCGATCGGCCGCAATCCGCCGCATGAAGTGAACGTGATCGTGGAAGTGCCGGTTGGCGGCGAACCGATCAAGTATGAAATGGATAAGGCGTCCGGGGCCTTGGTGGTGGACCGCTTTCTCTACACGTCGATGCGTTATCCCGGCAATTACGGCTTCATCCCGCATACCCTTTCGGACGACGGCGATCCCTGCGATGTGTTGATCGCGAATCAGCGCGGGATCATTCCAGGCGCCCTCGTCGCTTGCCGTCCGGTAGGTGTGCTTAGGATGCAAGACGAGGCCGGCGGCGACGAAAAAATTATTGCCGTGCCGGTGCCGCGGCTGACGCGGCGGTATGAAAACGTCCACAATTACACCGATCTGCCCGATATCACGGTGAAACAGATCGAACATTTCTTTCAGCACTACAAAGATCTTGAAAGCACTAAATGGGTCAAGGTGCTGGGCTGGGGTGGCGCCGCCGAGGCGGAGAAAGCCATCATGGAAGCCATCGAACGTGCGACTAAGAAATGAACTTCCTGACGTGATCGCGGAGCTAAATTAATGTCCAACTTGTTGCAAACTACCGTCGTCGGCAGCTACCCACAGCCCGGCTGGTTAGTGAATCACGACATATTGAACGCCAAACTCGTGCCGCGCGTGCGCGCCCATGAAATCTGGCGCATTGCAGCTCCGTGGCTCGAAGAAGCGCAGAACGATGCGACTTTGCTTGCGATCCGCGATCAAGAACGCGCCGGTATCGACATCATTACCGATGGCGAAATGCGGCGTGAGAGTTATTCCAATCGCTTTTCGAGCGCGCTCGAAGGGCTCGACGATGCCAATCCGTTCATACGCGTGGTGCAAGGCTATGAGATCCCAATGCCGCGCGTGATAGGGTCAATTCGGCGCCTGGGTCCAGTCGAAGTGGATGATCTCAAATTCCTTAAGCGCCATACCGAATGCCGCGCCAAGATAACACTGCCTGGCCCATTCACGATGAGCAAGCAAGTGCTAGATGAACACTACCGTGATCCCGAAGCGCTGGCGCTGGCGTTCGCCGACGCAGTCAACGCTGAAGCGCGCGATCTCGAGTCCGCCGGCGCGGACGTGATTCAACTCGACGAACCTTGGTTGAGAAACGATCCCGACGGCGCCACTCGCTACGGGGTTAAAGCCATCAACCGCGCTCTTGCCGGATTAAAAACGACGACCGCGATTCACCTATGCTTCGGCTATGGGTTCGTGGTCTCTAAAGACAAGCCCAAGGCCTATGCGTTCTTGTCCCAACTCGCGGATTGCGTGGTCGATCAAATCTCCATCGAGGCTGCGCAACCGCATTTGGACCTAGGCGTGCTGCGCGAACTGAGCCGCAAAACCATCGTGCTCGGCGTGGTCGATTTATCGTCCAACGATATCGAGCCGGTAGACGAACTCGAACGTCGCATCCGCCGTGCGCTGCCGTTTGTCGCACCGGAACGCTTGATGCCCGCGCCGGATTGCGGGCTCAAGTACCTCAGCCGCGCCGCGGCGTTTGGGAAGCTCAAAGCGCTGGTGGAAGCGGCTGGTGTTGTGCGGAATTCGCTCACTTAAGCAAACAAAAGGAGACGCTCGATGACCTGTCAAGTAATACTCGATATCCGCGTGAAAAAAGATTCCGTCGAAGACCTGCGCGCATGGATGAGGAAGATTCTACCGGATACGCGAGCCTTCGACGGTTGCATCTCGATCTACCTCGTGCAGAACCAGGACGATCCCACGGCTTTTGCCGTCATCGAACAATGGGAGTCTCGCGCGCAATATGAAAAATACCTGGCCTGGCGAACGGAAACCGGCGACGTCACTGATCTTGTCGCCATGTTAGATGGGGAACCCTCGTTTCGGTTTTTCAACTATTTCGGGGTCTGAAAGCCTTAGGTTTTGATTAGCGTTCCAAGTGAGTGCGGCGCATCGCTCCGGCGGCCAAACCCCGCCGATCGAAGAGCCGTCGGAATCCGCGGCGCTCGATCTATCAGGTTCAAAAACTCAAGAACTTACCGGCAATAGCCATTCGCTAAAACAAATAGCGAACCGGTCGAACCGACGGTCGAACCGACGGTCGAACCGAGGACATCCATCATTTGGTTGCGTATCTCAAGGGGGCCTTCAGTGAAGCCGCGGTGTTATTCCTTAGCGAGAACCCCGACACACAGAAGGCCATTGCACGAGTAGCGTCTAAACATGTCAAGGGCAAAGCTCTCTCCATCTTGGCGCACCGTCGCGGCCGCGCCGTGTACGTCATGCTCACCAAACGACAATCGTTTGCTAAGGACCGCTTCATAGCAACCCTTTAACGAACTGGCGGCGACCGTAACGCTCAAGGTCAAACTGATTAGCACTCACACACGACTTTGACTCAGCGCGCTGAAATTAAAATCGGATCTTCGACTGCGCGTCTGCTGTTCGCACCTCAAACAGCGTGGTGTCTGCTGGTTTGATTGGCGCGCGGTCGTGCTCCTTTTATTTTGAATCGGTCTCAAAATTCGCGAGTGACGCGGAGGCGGCGTTGAAAACGGGTGTGCGGGTAGAACCGGAAGGTCCACAAGATTCCGAATGGGCACACCTTATGAGGCGGATCGGTCGCAGGGCGTCATCCGCCGATGAGAGTTTGGAATTTCAAGTGAATTTTTTCAAGTGCATTGGTATTTTTCATCGCATCGAGCACTTTACCGGCATAGGCAAGTTCCTGTGGCTTTCCATCGCCAAAAAACCAGCGCATGGTCACCGAATTATCAAGGACGAAACTCACGCGCGTCCCTCCTCAGTGAGTTTCTTGATGTTTGCGCCACGCACAGGATCGACCAGCATGAACGCCTTGAGTCTTTCTATCGCCGCAACTTTGTCTTTCGCTCTCACGCCCGCGCTGGACACCAAATCCGCAATAACCTCTCCGCGATTGGTGATCGTAAAGCTTTCGCCCGTTTTTACTTGCCGCAGCAATTCAGAGAGCTTGGTTTTCGCTTCGTACGAACCAATTTCGATCTTCATGATTTCATCCGCGCTGGAAGTTTTTCAGTAGACCAGTACATCGGCTGGTCTACTGAAAATCAGTGGACCGGACTGACGGCGTCCGAATTCTCCCCCTCCAGCGCCGACGGGCCGGCTTCCGGCAATCCTTGAGACCAAATCGAGCAAATCGAGGACATCCATTATTCGCGCCACATGTGATTGGAGCGGCTCTGTCGATTATGACCTGGCTGCGCCATGCGAGCGGTCGGCGAGAAACCTCAGTGGCGGTCGAGGAGATAACCGCCGCGAGTCGTGCTCAGTGCCGCTACGAAGGTGCTTACGCCATGGCGGCATGCCTCAGTGCAGTGCTGAAAATATTCGAAATCGGCGGCGGCGGAATCCTTAACAGCGAAAATCGGTTTCAGCGGCATCTGCACGATCTTATGGGCATGCGCAACCATCCGTTTGCTATTCCCGAGAGCTGGGCGGGTACCTATTCAAAGGCTTTGCTGGGTTCTACCGCCTACGCCGTTCAATCGCTCAAGCATGGCGTGCGTGCGTTAGACCCAATCTTGCGTTCGCCTTCGTAGACATCACGATCACCAAATTTGTTTCAACCGCGACTCACGCGACAGAGCCATGCAAATTAACGGTAAAGTGGCGCTGGTGACGGGCGCATCGGGTAGCATCGGTGGCGCTATTGCGCGGCGCCTCGGTGTCGCGGGGGCCACTGTGATTGCCGCGTGGTAGGTAAAAAAAGAGAATGAACCAGAAGACAGAAGTCTTAGACTGTTGGGATAGAGAGGTCCTTTGCAAGGTCTAATTGGCGCTGCTGGCCGGAAATGACTGCGGTCAAGGAGCCATTATGTTCCCCGACATTTCCGGCGTGGGCGAGCATCCGATTGGCCGGGCAAACGAAACGGGCCGCATTCACACGGAAGATCGACTGATGATGAAACTCGCCCTCTCGATCGGATATTCCGGCGCGCAGCTCACGGTGCCGATTGCGCGCGTGCAGCGCGCAGAAGCACTCGGCTACCATTCGGTGTGGACCGCCGAGGCCTATGGTTCCGATGCATTCTCGCCTCTCGCGTATCTCGCAGCGGTGACTCGGCGCATCAAGCTCGGTACCGGCATCATTCAGCTCGCCGCACGTACGGCCGCGAATGCCGCGATGACGGCGGCGAGTATCGACGCACTCGCCGGCGGCGATCGGATGCTGCTCGGCATCGGCGTCTCGGGTCCGCAGATCGTCGAAGGCTGGTATGGACAGCCGTGGGGACGGCCGGTGCCGCGGATGCGCGATTACGTCGCAATTATCCGCAAGATCTTCGCGCGCGAAGCGCCGGTGACACATGCGGGCGTCGAAATCGCCCTCCCCTATAACGGCCCCGGTGCCTTGGGACTCGCGAAGCCGCTGAAATCGATCCTGCACATGAATCCACGTATGCCGATTTACCTCGGGACCGGCGCGGAAGCGAGCGTGCGGCTGACCGGCGAGATCGCCGATGGTTGGTTGCCGCTCGGTTTCGTCCCCGGCTCGCTGCCCGAATATCTGCCGTGGTTGGAACAGGGTTTCGCGCGCGCCGGCAACGGCAAGACGATCCGTGATCTCGAGATCCTCGCCGGCTGCCACGTCCATGTGCACGACGACGTGACCGCCGCGCTCGCTGCGCTGAAACCGGAAGTCGCACTGTACGTCGGCGGCATGGGTGCGCGCGGCAAGAATTATCACAAGGATTTGATGACCCGCCGCGGCTTCGGCGACGCCGCGGTGCGCATCCAGGAACTCTATCTCGCGGGCCATAAGCGGGAGGCCGCCGATGCCGTGCCGGATGAATGGGTCGATCAGAAGAGCTTAGTGGGGCCTCGCGCGCGCATCATCGAACGCTTCCGCGCATGGGCGGACAGCGGCGCGACGATCGTCAGCGTGCGTTCGTCACAGGATGAAGCCATCGAGGTGATGGCGGAGGCGGTGCAGCGTTGCGGGTGAACGGATAGGAATGACGCTCACCGCTTCGTCGTGGACCCCGCTGTGTTACTGCGGAGATCCGGCTACAGTCGCTCAAGCAGGAGTCGGCGCGGATCATTGCCGAATTCGCGGATGGCAGCCCGCGCAATCGTTCGAAGATGCGGTAGCGCTCAACAGCTGCTTCAGGCTCCATAAGACCGACATCTACAGTGCGCTACTCCACTACGAGCGCGTGCGTCATTATTGTGCGACCCGTTTCCAACGCACAGCGGTGTCAATCAAACCGGAGTGGCTGAACTACAACGACCACGTTAATTTACGCGTCGGTCAGGTTGTCGAAGTATTGGCGGCCGACAACGGAGATAGCGGGTAGCGAGGATGGGTCAGGCATTGGTGCCGCGCGCGCCGATCCGGCTTACAGCGGCGATTTAAATCCGTAGACCAGCGCCAGCCCAACGAAGTAATCAGGCGTAGCGTCGGTAAAGCCAGTGCCGGCGGTGCCAGTGACGGAAAGTTGGGGGCTGACTCGCCACGTGGCATAACTAGAGAATTCCTTGACATCGCGTGCGAACGCCGACGACGCTTGTCTATAGTCCACCGATAGGCCGGCCAGCCAATTATTGGTAACGCGATATTCGGCGCCCACGTAACTTCCCAAGACATTGTCAAGCACGAGACCCCTCGGAATAGTCGAACTCGGCGCAATGTCGCCTTTAAACGTATAAGCAACTCCGCCGAATGCCGCAAACCTTCCGAACGATTTATACAGATCGCCCATCATGGTGTAGTCGTACGCGCCAGTGCCTAACCGGCGGTTCTGATCCGCGGTCGGAAACTTAATTTTTGCACCAACATCGATGTAAGGCATCCAGGGCTTAAGGGGATTGATGCCATAAATCGCACTTGCACTGAGATCCCCGAGACCAGCTTCAGTAATCCGTGGAACGTTGGTGGCCGGGGGAGTGGTCAACGCCGTCGTCGTGCAACTGCTGCTATTGGCGGCGACGACGGTCGCGAAAGTACAGGCTCCACGATTCTTGTCGACCACTACTCGCGTGTCGGTGCCCGCGCTAATGACGTTACCGGGACCCGTTGAAGTAAGGTACGGAACGATGAGTTTGAAACGCCAATGGTTGTGCACATAGCCAAGCGAGAATGGCACATACCACGCATCGGTGTCGCCAAGCTTGGAGCCATAATCGCCGCTTGAAAACTTGAAGCCCGCACCAAGGGTCATCCGGTTCGGCAGCCGCTCCAGATTGCGCTCAAAATCCTCGGCGAAAGCGCCTAGGCTGTTCACCGTGAGTACTGCCGACAACACGAGGCTGGCTGTTTTCATCCTGAAGTTCATCCGATTAGTTTGGTTAAATCCCTTTGCGGGCCCCTATCTTGTCGTTACATTCTAGCAAGGGTCGGACCCCGCGCGTTTTACTGAAATCTCAAAAGAGTTCGTCTTCAGACTGTTTACTATTCACGTTCGACGACAAAACTAAGGTGGAATGATGGCATTACGTAGAGTCTTAATCGCCAATCGCGGCGAAATCGCCGTGCGTATCGCGCGCACTCTCGCTGATCTCGATCTCACCAGTATTGCCATTCACAGCCTTGATGACGCCGACAGCCGGCATTGCTCGGTGGCGCATGAAATCGTGGCGCTGCCGGGTCGTGGCGCGCGTGCGTATCTCGATCAGACGGCGATTATCGCAGCGGCGATCACCAAGCGTTGTGATGCTATCCATCCCGGCTACGGCTTCCTCGCCGAAAGTGCGATGTTCGCGGAAGCATGCCAAGACGCTGGCTTGATCTTCGTTGGTCCCTCGGTCGAGCAGCTCCGTTTATTCGGCGACAAAATCGCCGCACGCCAGCTAGCAGCGAAATGCGCGGTATCGATTCTCGAGGGCTCGCCCGCGCTGGTCAACGCCGCGGATATCGCCGAATTTCAATCGCAACTAGGCGTCAATGTGCCCGTGGTACTCAAGGCGGCAGCCGGCGGTGGCGGTCGCGGCATGCAAGTGCTGTGGCCCGACCAAGCGATCGCGAGCGCGTTTGCACGTTGTGCCACGGAAGCCAAGGCCGCTTTCGGCGACGGTACGTTGTACGCCGAGCGATTCATCCCATTGGCGCGTCATATCGAAGTCCAAATCCTCGGCGACGGTACCGGTGCGATCGTGCACTTGTGGGAACGCGATTGCAGCTTGCAACGCCGGCATCAGAAGCTCATTGAAATCGCGCCCGCGCCGGCGCTCGCGGCCACGCTCCGCGACCAACTTATCGCGGCTGCGATGCGCATGGCGCAATCCGTTCAATATCGCGGACTAGGGACCTTCGAATTCCTAGTTGACGTTGCTGCAAATGCTTATTGGTTCATCGAAACGAACCCGCGACTGCAAGTAGAGCATACCGTCACCGAGGAAGTGTTGGGACTCGATCTGGTAGCCCTGCAATTCGAAATTGCGCGCGGCCGCACACTCGCGGATTTGAACCTAAACCAAGCGCCCCCGGCGCCACGCATCAGCGCGATCCAACTCCGGATCAACGCGGAAACCTTCAGCGCCAACGGCAATACTTTGCCTTCCAGCGGCACCGTCACTCGCTTCGCGCCAGCGCTCGGCCCTGGGGTCCGAGTCGATAGTGCGGCGTACATGGGATATTCGCTCAATTCGAGCTTTGATTCGTTATGCGCAAAATTAATCGTGCGCGGGAACGATCTCGAATTCGCCGCGCTCGCCAGGCGCGCTGAACGTGCGGCGGCCGAATTTCAAATTCACGGCGTCGCGACCAACCTTCCGCTGTTGCGCGCGATTCTCGGTCACCCCGACGCGCTCGCTGAAAAATTGACGACGCGGTGGGTCGAGACCAACGCCACCGCACTCAGCATGGCTGCCACTGAACTAACTCAGCCTACAACGGTGACTCACGATGACTCGCCACAAACCTTCTCGCCAACCAGCGTCGCCCCGCCCGGTACTTTCGCGGTGGTTGCACCACTCCGCGGCAGTGTGATCGGTATCGAGGTTGTAGTTGGCGCCACGGTTAAGCGTGGCGAAACCCTGGCCGTACTCGAAGCCATGAAAATGCATCATCTGATCACCGCGCCGAATGCCGGTGTGGTTGAGGTGATCGTAGCCACGCCGGGCATGACGCTCGGCGAAGGCGAGGCCGTCCTGTACTTGACCTTGGATCTCGAAGAAGCGGAAATGGGCCTGAGCGAAGCGCTGGTTGCGCTCGATGCGCCGCGCGCCGATCTCGACGAAGTCCGCGCGCGCCACGCGTTAACGCTGGATGCAAATCGCCCTGACGCCGTCGCCAAACGCCGCAAAACCGGCAGCCGGACCGCGCGCGAAAATGTCGAAGCGCTGTGCGATCCCGAGAGCTTCACCGAGTATGGCGCGCTCATCATCGCGGCCCAGCGCCGCCGTCGGAGCATCGAAGATCTGCAACGCAATACGCCCGCCGATGGTCTGGTCGGCGGCATTGGCACGGTCAACGCGGCGCTCCTCGGCGCCGACGGTACGCGCTGCATGGTGCTGGCCTACGATTACACCGTGCTGGCCGGCACGCAGGGCGTGAAGAATCACAAAAAGAAGGATCGCTTGTTTGAATTGGCGCTGGAATGGAAGATACCGGTGGTATTTTTTACCGAGGGCGGCGGCGGGCGGCCGGGTGATGTGGATGTGGATGACATCATCAGCGCGTGGCTTGATCTCCCGACGTTTACCACCTGGCCGCAACTCTCCGGCGTCGCGCCGCGGATCGCGATCAACTCTGGGCGCTGCTTCGCCGGCAACGCAGTGATCTTCGGTTGCGCCGACATCACCATCGCCACGGCTAATTCGAATATTGGCCTGGCCGGACCCGCGATGATCGAAGGTGGCGGCCTCGGTCGCTTTACCCCCGAAGAAATTGGACCGATAGACGTACAAACCGCGAATGGCGTGGTCGATATCGCGGTCCGCGATGAACTCGAAGGCGCCGCGATCGCGCGCAAGATCCTCGGTTGTTTTCAGGGTCGTTGGCCCGCCTGGCAATGCGCGGATCAACGCCGTCTCCGGCATGTGATCCCGGAGAATCGGCTCCGCGTTTACGAGGTACGCGCTGCCATCGACACCCTTGCCGATACCGATTCGGTCATCGAATTCCGTCGTGCGTATGGTGTGGGGCTCATCACCGCCTTGATTCGAATCGAAGGCGAGGCCTTCGGCTTGATTGCCAACGATCCACGCCACCTAGGCGGCGCCATCGACGGCCCGGGCGCGGAAAAAGGCGCGCGGTTTCTCCAACTCTGCGATGCCTACGGCCTGCCGGTGGTGTCGTTGTGCGATACGCCAGGCTTCATGGTGGGTCCGGACAGTGAAAAAACCGCGGCGGTGCGGCGCGGCTCGCGGCTCATCGTCGCTGGCGCAAACCTCACGGTGCCGCTCTTTACGGTGATCATGCGTAAAGGTTACGGCTTGGGTGCACAGGCCATGGCGGGCGGCAGTTTCTTTCGGCCGTTATTCACCATTGCATGGCCCAGCGCAGAATTCGGGCCGATGGGACTCGAAGGCGCGGTACAGCTCGGTTTTCGCAAAGAGCTGGAAGCGGAAACCGATCCGGTGGCGCGCAACGCACTCTACGAGCGTCTTCTCGCTGGGATGTACACCCGCGGCAAGGCGGTGTCCGTGGCCTCGCAGCTCGAAGTGGATGCGGTGATCGATCCGGCGGAGACACGCCAATGGTTATTGCGCGGGTTGCGCGCGAGTGGGCCGCGAAAGCGCGGTGCGCGCCGCGTGGTGGATGTGTGGTAGGGGTGAGTTCGATTTCATCGAATAAGATTCGCGGCTAAAGCAGCTCCCACAATAACGAGCCCCTCTTCTGTGGGAGCGGATTTGGCCGCGAATCTTTATTTCGATTTAATTTCGACCAGATCGCCGTTACGCAGCACAAAGCCATGCTTTTTTGCTTCGTCCACGGTCTCCTTGGGCCAGTGCACGCGGCCTGGATCGGTGCCGCCGACAATCGCCATCATCAGTCCCTCCCCTTTTCCGAGATAGCGAAAGCCGCGCGAGACGCCAATCGGGACCGATATCGTGTCATACGGCTCCAACACGACTTCGTGGCGCGCCCCATTCTTATTTTGCCAATAGACACCCCAATGTCCTTGCAAGGGCACGAACACTTCGTTGGTTTCGTGAATATGCAGGGTCGCGCCGCAGCCGTGCTTGGCGCGGACATAGGCGACATTGAAATCCTTGTTGTCTTTGATCGGTGGCGCGAGCTCTGCGTCTTCAATCACGCCACGCCCGATCACGGTCAGGATTTCGCGCTCGCCATTCGGCAATTTGGTATCGATGAAAGCCTTGGCGGACGATCGCAATTTTTTGTAACGTCCCACGCGCTCGCGTTCCATGAACTCGGGTGCAACATCAACGCGCTTAACACCGGCGCGTGGCGGACGTTTCACCGTTGGGCGCTTCAACTTAGCGATACTCGCCGACTTTCTTGGAATCGAACTCGAAGCAGACTTAGGTGTTGGCATCCGGTTTCCTTCAGCGCTGAGTAGACTGGCACTCGCGATATCCTACCGCGATGCAAGCGGACCGCAAGGTCTGGCAATAAGCGCTCGTATCCATAGCGCCTGAAAGAGGGTAGCCGGGGGCGCACGTAGCGCTACCTCGCTGGCGGCGCTTTGTGGGAGCCGCTTTAGCGGCGAAATTTTTTAAAAAAGCCTATTCGCGGCTAAAGCCGCTCCCACAATAAAAAGTCGCCGATACTAGTTCGCGAACCCTGGTGGGGCGCGTGCCGCTAGCTGACGATTCACCGTCCAGTCGTAATCCAAGAACCGCAAGCGATAGCCCGCCGGTAGGGGAATGTCGCGATATCGATTGATGAATTCGACAAGATGCGGCTGTTCTGCGTCACCGATAAAGTCCGCGGTATAAAACTTGAGCAATGACGACACCCAGAGCTCGCGCGTCGCGTCGGCAATCCGTAAATGATTCGCTTGGGTGAAGAATTCGAAGGTTAGCGCATTCAGCGTCGTATCGAGAGTCTCTGCTTGAAATGGCGTGCGCGGCAGGCGCGGACAATCTCGCACCATGCAATTCAGCGCGAAGTGCACGCGAGGATCGCCGAACGGGCGGATGACTTCGTTTTCATACGCGGACAAATTGGTATCCTCACCGCCGACTTTTACCGTACGCCAATTGAAAAAGCGCCGGCGCTTAAAAAAGCTCGCAAAATCCCGTGGGATACCTGCGTCGATTACCCCAGCCATCGCCAGCGCGTTATAGGCGTTCAGATGATAGGCGAGTGCCGCCGCGCGCGTGGGAAAAGCGCGCGGGTCACTACGCGGACTAACCTCCGCAATCCACGTCACGAACCGATCAAGATCGGCGCGCGACTGGGTAAGCGCCGTGAAATTAGTCCGCCCGCTGTCATCGACAAACCCGGCAAGTACACTCGCCCACCAGGTGTAGGCCACGGTCGGCGAAGCTCCCGCGGCACCGGCAGCGGTTGCGTACATCGCCATCACCATTACACCGACAACTATCCTTCGCGTCACACCAAAACACGCGGTGTTACGCGCGTTAATGCTCTCCATCTTTACTCCCGCGGCGGTAAAACGTCTAAATCGCGAAGCGGAAATACGGATCGCCTTAGGGGCGCCACGTTTCACCTTAGCGTCATTCCGGCGTGCTCCCGACCTTCGCCGGGACGACGGTGCAATCCCCATCACGCGCAGGCAATCGCGTGGCCTTCACGTTAAGATTGCATTATGCGTTGGTTAATTTTGGTAATCATCTTGTCTGGCCTAGGTGCCAGCACATGGTGGTTTACCAGATCCAAACCCGTTGCAGTGTTGTTGCAGCCCGTTGTCGAAGGCACGGTTCGCGCAACGGTTGCGAATACTCGCGTCGGCACCGTCGAAGCCTGCGCGCGCGCCAAGATGTCGCCGTCGCTGCCCGGTCAAGTCGCGGTATTGCCGGTGCGGGAAGGTGACCGCGTTGAAAAAGGTCAGGTACTGATGGAGATTTGGAGCGAGGATCTGAAAGCCGAACTGAAGCAAGCTGAAACGGATATCGTCGCCACTCAACGGCGCGCTGACGATGCGTGCGCGACAGCGGCGTTCGCGACCCGCGAAGCCGCGCGCCAAGGTCAACTGGTGAAACGCAAACTCGTCGCCGAAGATGTTTTCGACACTGCACGAACCCGTGTCGCGACTTCGCGCGCCACGTGCGCCGCGGCCCGCGCGAGTATCGCGACCGCGACCGCACGGCACGGGGTGGTCGAAGCGCAAATCGAGAAATCCCGCCTGCGCGCGCCGTTTACCGGCGTAGTGGCGGAGCTCAACGCCAAGCTCGGCGAATTCATCACCCCCTCCCCCACTGGGATCGCCACACTGCCAGCGATCGATTTAATCGATTTGTCTTGCATGTATGTGTCGGCGCCGATCGACGAAGTGGATGCGCCCGCGATTCAAGTGGGAATGCCAGCGTGTGTATCCCTCGACGCCTTTCCCACCAAGCGCTGCGGCGCGATCGTGCGCCGCGTCGCGCCATACGTCCTGGAGCGGGAGAAACAAGCGCGCACGGTGGAAGTTGAAGTTGAACTGAAGGACGCCGCGGCGCGCGCCAATCTGATGCCCGGATATAGCGCCGATATCGAGATCTTGATTAACGAACATACCAAGGTACTCCGCATCCCAACCGAGGCGGTGATCAATGGCCATGAGGTCTTGGTCTACGATCCCGAAACGCAATTGCTCACCAAACGCGCGTTCAAACCCGGGCTCTCGAATTGGGAGTTTACCGAAGTCATCGACGGACTCCGTGCCGGCGAGCAGGTGGTGACCTCGGTCGGTCGCAAGGACGTGAAAGCCGGCGTGCGCGCCACTCCCGATGACGGCCGCGACGACACCTGACGGCGAGGCCGCCGCGCCGCTGATCGCGCTTGCCGGCATCACGAAAACTTTCGTGCTCGGCGATCAGACAGTTCATGCAGTTGTCGGCGTGGATTTAAACCTACGCGCTGGCGAATACGTTTCGATCATGGGGCCGTCGGGTTCTGGTAAGTCCACGCTGCTTAACTTAATCGCGCTACTCGATCGGCCGAGCAGCGGTGCGTATTGCTTGAACGGCGTGGATGTGACGACCTTGGATGACAATGCACTGGCTGCGGCGCGTAGCCGCTCGATCGGATTTGTGTTTCAGTTCTTTCATTTAGTACCACGCATGACAGCCGCACAAAACGTCGAACTGCCGCTGACGTTGGCTGGCGTGGCGGCCAGCCAACGCGCCCGCCGCGTGAGCGCGGTACTGGCCGATCTCGGACTTGCGGACCGCGCCCATCATCGCCCCAACGAACTCTCCGGCGGCCAACGCCAGCGCGTCGCCATCGCGCGCGCGACGATCATGAAGCCGGCAATTTTGTTGGCCGACGAACCGACGGGTAATCTCGATTCCGCGTCCGGGGCGCAAGTCATCGACATTCTTGAAGGGCTGCACTCCCGCGAGGGCGTAACGTTAATTGTCGTCACCCACGATCCGGCGCTCGGACGACGCGCGTCGCGCCAAATCGGCCTTGCCGATGGACGAATTGCACACGACGTCGTGACGGGCGGTCGCGCTCCCACCGGCACGGCAATTGCTGGCGTGTGATTGAGACCGCAATCGATTATTCTTCGACCCACGACTCCCAACATCGGCTCCCATGAGTAAACGCAAGCCCTTTCCTAGCACCCGCATCTTGATCACGAACGATGATGGCATCGAGGCTCCGGGGATCAAGATACTCGAGGAAATCGTGCGCGAATTCACCGACGATGTTTGGGTGGTGGCGCCCGACCACGAACGGAGCGGCGCGAGCCATTCGATCTCGCTGCACGTGCCCATCAGGCTCAGACGAGTCAGTGAAAAAAGCTATGCCGTGGTCGGCACGCCGACTGATTGTGTGTTGATGGCCTTCCACGAAGTCATGAAAGATCACAAACCGACGTTAGTGCTCTCGGGTTTCAACAATGGCGCTAATCTCGCTGAAGACGTGACCTATTCCGGCACTATCGCCGCGGCGATGGAAGGCACTTTGCTTGGAGTGCGCTCTATAGCCTTAAGCGTCGTGCGGCCGCTTGCCGGCCAAGCGAGCTGGGAAGGCGCCCGCCAATACGCACCGGGGCTGCTGCACAAACTGATCGCGGACGAGGCCTGGCCCGCGCAGAGTTTAATTAACATCAATTTTCCGGATTGCGGACCGGATGACATCACCGAGATCCGTGTCACTCGTCAAGGTCAGCGTCCGCCCGGAGCGTTCAGCATCGATGCTCGCGTGGATGGCCGGCAGGTGCCCTATTACTGGGTAAAATTAAGTTATCCAGAAGGCGAAAAGCAGCCGGATACCGATCTCCATGCCATCCAGCAAAACGCCGTCTCCGTCACGCCCATCCAACTCGATTTCACCAACTATGAATGGCAGAGCCGGCTACGTGGCTTGCTGCTTGACTAGTGTGCTGTCCCGCAATGGACCCGTTTCTATTGTGGGAGCCGCTTTAGCGGTGAAGGGATCACTTTCAATAAAGACTCGCCGCATTGTGGGAGCGGCTTTAGCCGCGAATGGTCGTGGGGATGAAGATTCGCCGCTAAAGCCGCTCCCACAACGGCCCCAGGCATGCAATGTGTCGATCGACTAAAGTCCAGTGTGGGACAGCGCACTAGAACCAGTCTCAAAATTCAGGAGCTATTGACGTGAACACCCGCCCCTTAAGTTTCGGTCTTTGGTACGACTTCCGGAACCCGTCATCGGCCAAGCGTCCAATCGCGGATCTCTATGCCGCGACGCTCGATCAAATCGTGTATGCCGAGCAGCTCGGCTTCGATGACATCTGGTTGTCCGAACATCATTTCATCGCGGACGGCTATTCGCCGTCGATGCTGCCTATCGGGTGCGCCATCGCGGCCCGTACCAAGCGCGTGCGTATCGGCACCAGTGTGTTGTTGCTGCCGCTGCATGATCCGGTGCGCGTGGCCGAAGATGCGGCCACCCTCGACATTATTTCGAATGGCCGCCTCGAACTCGGCTTAGGCGTCGGCTATCGCGTCGAAGAATTCACTGGTTTTAATATCGATGCCAAGGAACGCGCCGGCAGAATGGATGAGGGCATCGAAATCATCCAGCGCTTGTTCGCTGGTGAACGTTTTACGTTCAAGGGCAAGCACTACACGTACAACGACATTCAACTGCACCCGGGTCCAGTGCAAACGCCACCGAAACTTTGGATCGCCGGTTTCAGCAACGTGGCCGTGCGCCGCGCCGCGCGCGTCGGTCACGGCTATATCGCGACCGGCCCAATCAGCCCGTTCGCGAATCTGTATTGGGAGCAGCTGAAAAAGATCGGCAAGGATCCGACACAACACGAGATCGCGGGCGGCTATATGTGGCTATTGGTCGCCCGCGATCCGGATAAACGCTGGCACGAAGCTAAGGAGCACTTCGCCTACCAACTCAATCATTACGCCAAGTGGTTTAAGGATGCGGGCATGGATTTCTTCCACCCGGTCAACGCAGATCGCGCGGAACTGGAAGCCAGCGGATTTCACATCGTTGAACCGCCGCAGGCCGTACAAATGATTAAGGACTACGCCGCCGCCACCGGCACGACGCGCTGGTATAGCTGGGCGGTCCCGCCTGGAATTAATCCGAAGTGGAGCGAGGAACACCTCGAGTTATTCGCCAAGGAAGTGATTCCGGCGTTTCGGTAGTTCAAGAATCGGCCTATCCTTTGGGCCGTGACTGTGTACGGCCTTAATCCGAGTAAGTCGATCGCGAACCTTAGGGGGCACAATGACCGAGAAGGACTATGACTGGATCCGCCATCGCCTGGCCTTAGCCCTCACCCGCGATGCGGGACTGCATAAGCTCCGGCGCTATGAGCAAATCGGCGCCGGATTCCTTGAGACTCAAGCGCTCTTAAAAAGTGGGGGCGACCATCGCTATCAGAAACTC
This sequence comes from Gammaproteobacteria bacterium, assembly GCA_016191285.1. Classification (GTDB taxonomy): domain Bacteria; phylum Pseudomonadota; class Gammaproteobacteria; genus CAIKBL01. The sequence continues at coordinate 69,879 of JACPPA010000036.1, read as the reverse complement.
ATTGTCGCCCTCAATTTCTGGGACGCCTGGATCCTGGCGCGGAATACCGACTGGCTGGAGCACGACCATATTCCCGAAGCGCTGTGGAGTTCACTCGCCAACGTGATTGCCGCGGATCTGGAAGCCGATCGCGAGATTACCGACCCACGAGTGATCAGCGCCTTCGATTTAACCGGCACACTCGAACTGCCCAAACGCAGGGGTCTCGAGCGCGAAATGACACCGCTTGATCGTCTCGATTTTGATCCGAAATCCTAAAATAGCCCGCACTGTAACTTAAGACCAACGCAGGCTTCGAGGCGGTGTCGACACCGGATGCCGAGAACCCCGTCAGCCCGGAAAGTGCGCAGCCCTTATAGACGTCACCCCGGAATTCGCGCAGCGACTATCCGGGGCGGGATCCCGCCAGTATGTCAGGCGCCCCTGGCTCCCGGATCGGCGCGGCTGATGCCGCTTCGCCCGGGATGACGGACCTCACAATTTAGGCCGGGTTCGAATCGCACTTACAAAAGCTGAAATGCCGGGAACGATGCGCACTCTTGGCCCTTCGTTATTCCAGCGAAGCGGACGTGTAAAAACTCGAATCGCCGCCCGTCACCCCGGAATTCGCAAAGCGAATATCCGGGGTCCAGGCAAACAATGAATTCATTTTTCACTGGACCCAGTGCTCGGCGCACGGGGTGACGGCGTAAACCGCACTTAAACAAGTGCCATTCAGGTCGGGTGCCTCTTCTTGAGCCTATTACAATGCGACTATTTAGACGAAGCTCGTCATTGCGAGTGCAGCAGCGATCATGGCCATGTATTGATTAATCGACGTTCTTTCGATCCACACATACCATTCGGCTTCTGACCGCAGTAGCATTGCGTTAGGATATCTGGAGGGGGGCTCGATCATGCGCATCGTCTTCGCATTGTATGGCGTCCTGTGTTACCTCATGTTTCTGGGTACTTTTCTTTACGCCGTTGGCTTCGTCGGCAATTTTCTCGTCCCAAAGTCGATGGATGTGGGACCGTCGACATCGACCGGGCTCGCCATCATCATCGATCTCGCGGTGCTGGGAGTATTTGCAGTTCAGCACAGCGTCATGGCGCGCCAGGGCTTCAAGCGTTGGTGGACTACGCTGGTGCCGCCGCCGATCGAGCGCAGTACCTATGTGCTGTTCACCAATCTCGCATTGATCCTGCTTTATTGGCAGTGGCGACCGTTTGGCGCGGTGCTGTGGGATCTATCCGGCAGCGGATTCAGTTACGTGTTGTGGGCGCTGTGTGCGCTTGGCTGGCTGGTGGTCCTCATCAGTACTTTTCTGATTGATCATTTCGAACTATTCGGTCTTCGTCAGGTGTATTTCAATTTTCTCGAGAAGGCGGTTCCGCCCACCGCCCTGCGCACGCCTATGTTCTACAAGTATGTACGTCATCCGATTTACTTTGGCTTCACGGTGGCCTTCTGGGCGACGCCCGTGATGACCACGGCGCATCTCTTGTTCGCCGTCGCAACGACTGCCTATATGTTGATTGGGATATTTCTCGAAGAACGCGATTTGGTCGCGCATTTTCAAGATGCCTATCGGGACTACCGGAAGCAGGTGCCGATGTTGATTCCGTCGATCAAGCGCCGGATCGATTAACTAAATCAGACGGTGCCCAGGGTAAACCGTGGATCAAACCGCGATATTCGTATAGGCGCCGTCGGCGACTGGTCCTTTCTTGAGATGCATGGTGCGCGCTGGCAGATCCATGATGATGGTCGCGCAACTTCCGATCTTCGAGCCGCCCAGCAAGGGCTCCGGTCGATAGCGCACCCGTACGGCAGCCGGTGTGCCGTCGTCGAAATCGAGGATGCGTTGCAACTCCCGCACCCCGCCACGGCGCTGACGACTCGCAAGTTTGTGGGCCGCCACCAGGCGCTCGGCCGAGGTAGGGATGACGTAACGCTTGGCGCCGCGTGTCGCGGCGATGCAATGGTTGGTGTGGGCGTAGATGCCGTCAACAGGTTCCACCAAGGCGCTACCCGTGCCTTCGAATTCGATGCTCAAGACCTCCCCTCGATCATCAGCGATCAAAAAATGACTCGCTTTGCCATAGCCCGCGCGCGCAATTACCTGCCTCACCTCGTCCATTCCTCGGCAATCCAAGATCGCCCGAATTAGCACATGGACCGGCACGCCCTCTAGCGCATGCGGCGCCGCCAGAAAATTCAAACACACGCCGATACCGGCAGAATTCATTCCAATCTTCGCGAGCTGACCGGGTTCCGCCAACGTCACGATGCGGTGCCCATCGTCACGCACGTATCGGGTGACGGCGACTAAAGCTTCCAGCGCTTCGATCCAATCCCAGGTTTGACCGAGCACGCGGGATTCCGGCAGAAAGACCGCGGTGCATTCACCGACTTCGGCATTCAATATTTCAGTCCGTGCATTAAGCGCATAGACCTCCCAGTTCGCGAGGCCGGAGGCTGCCGCGACGGCCTCAATCTCAGTGCAATACTCGGCATTGAAATCAAAAATGAGTTCGCGCACGCGCGCGGCGCGTTGCGCGATCTGCGGCACCGACAAATTGCTCGACGCAAAAACAGTACCCACGTAGAACCGCCATGTCGCTCGAATCCGCTCACGAAACGCCGTGCCATAGGCGTGGCCACGCGCGTGCGCGGCGCCGTGCACTTCAACAAAGGGAAATCGCTCGGCCTCCGTCATGAGAGTCTCTGCTTATAAGATTGAGCTGATGGCATCGAGCCAACGTTTCCTGTGGTTTGCGGCAATGAATCGGTCAAATCGAAAACGAGCAGGAAGGGTTTACTGCCGCGCGGTGGTCCCGCCATCGATGATCAGTATCGTTCCATTGCAATACGACGCTTCGTCCGAGCCGAGATACAAACAGCCGTAGGCCATTTCTAGCGGCGTGCCAGCGCGCGCCATCGGCGTCAACTGGGTCGCGACGGCGTTGTCGTCGAAGAGACCCATCACCGGCGCTATCATCGGCGTGTCGGTGTAACCGGGACACACCGCGTTGGCGCGGATGCCATCTTTGGCATAGGCGGTCGAGATCGAACGCGTGAGATTGATTACGCCACCTTTGGCAGCACAGTAAGTATGTGCGGTTGGCATGCCGACCAACCCGGAAATGCTCGCGACGTTGACGATCGAGCCGTGCCCTTGCTTCAACATTTGGATCAAGCAAACGCGGTTGATAAAGGCCGCGGCGTCGAGGTTGAAGCCGATCACTTCCCTCCATTTTTCGGGGGTGGTTTCCGCCAACGGCAGCATCGAGCCCGGACTCTTATCGCCCCAGCTCCAGCCCACACTTGCAGAATGCACCAGCACATCGATACGGCCGTAGGTGTGTAGCGTGGCGGCAACGATCTCATCCGCGCTTGCGGGTTTTGATAAATCTTTGGCGAGCACCATGCCGCTACCGCCGGCGGCGCGGACCGCGGCCAAGGCCGCATCGAGATTCGATTGCGTGCGCGACACGCCAATGACGGTCGCGCCTTCACGCGCGAAGAGTTCAAAGCAGGCGCGACCGATGCCGGTGCCGGCACCGGTGATAATCGTAACCTTGTCTTGTACGCGACCCATTTCACCTACCTCGCTGTTCTAATTCAATCAAACGTTTTCGCTATTGACGCTTTCCATTCCCCTCTCCCGCAAGGGGAGAGGGGAAAGATCGCGCTTTCGCATTACTCCCTCTCCCCTTGCGGGAGAGGGCCGGGGTGAGGGGAGGCGGAACGTCGAATAACCTTACAGTCGCTCGATAAGCGTGGCGTTGGCCATACCGCCCGCCTCGCACATCGTTTGAATCCCGTATTGACCACGAGTGACTTCCAAGGCGCGGAGCAAATTCGCCGTCAGTCGACCGCCCGACGCGCCGACCGGATGACCGATGGCGATCGCGCCACCGAACACATTCAATCGCTCGGGATCGGCGTCCAACGCTTTCTGCCAGGCGAGTGGCACCGACGCAAACGCTTCGTTAACTTCGTACGCCGAAACTTTATCGAGTGCAATGCCGGCGCGCTGCAAAAGCTTCCGGGTCGCTGGAATAATCGCGGTCAGCATCATCAGCGGATCATCGCCCACCACCGCAAAACCCGTCACGGCCGCGCGTGGTTTCAGTCCTAAGCGCGCGGCAACTTTTTCTTCCACGATCAATATGGCGCTCGCGCCATCCGAGATTTGGCTCGCATTGCCGGCCGTTACGCTCCACTGAATTTCCGGGAAGCGCGTCGCGAACGCGGCGTCTTCAAACGCACATTTCAACGTCGCGAGTTTTTCCGCGGTGGTGTTCGGCCGGATTCCTTCGTCCTGCGCCACTTGGCGGGTGGCGCCATCAGCCGTCGGCACCGCGATCGAAATGATATCGCGCGCGGATTGCGCCTGGTCGGCAGCGGCGCGCGAATGCGAGCGCACGGAATACGCGTCTTGTTCAACGCGCGTAAGCCCATAACGTCCTGCGACGCGTTCGGCGGAGACCCCCTGGTGCACCGTCCCGGCCGGATAGCGCGCACGAAATCCCGGCCCTTCGCTATCCTTGCCCATGCGATTGATCCGCATCGGCACCGTGCCCATCATTTCCACGCCGCCGGCGATCACCACATCGTAGGCGCCGGCGATCACGCCTTGCGCCGCGAAATCCATCGCCTGCTGCGCCGAGCCACACTTGCGATCCAGCGTGACCGCCGGCACGGATTCCGGAAAGCCCGCGGCGAGTACGGCTTGGCGCCCAATATTCCCTGCCTGCTCGGCGACTTGAATCACGCAGCCGGTGATCACATCCTCGATAAGCGCTGGATCGATGCGGGTACGCTTGACTAGGCCTTGTAAGACCTGTGCATAGAGATCGACCGGGTGAAGGCCGGCGAGCGCGCCGTCTTCGCGGCCGCGGCCGAAGGGCGAGCGGACAACATCAATAATTACTGCACGACGCATGATTTTCTCTTTCACATTGTCGCAAATGATATGACGCTACTTGTGGGAGCGGATTTATCCGCGAATCTTTTGCGCCATCGTTGTGAGCCAAAGCGAAGCCATCCATCTTGTGCCACTTTCTGGAAAAGCTTGGTCGTTTCACTACTTCCAATGACGGTGAGTTCTGCGGAGGGACGATTCGCCGCTGAAGCGGCTCCCACAAGAAGTAACGTCCCACAATTAAACCATCGCTGTCCTGACAACATTGCGTTCATCGTTGGTAGACCGCTACTTAAATTTCCGTAACGACAGATTTAATCGATCCGCTTTGATCTGCACCACGGGCGCGGTTGCCACTTGCATCAAACGTCGCACTTGATCGAGTTCGGGTGACGATAGATACGGATAGGTGGTTTTAACCGGCCCCGCCGCCCACATCTTATTTAAATCAGCCTCGGGCACCAGCGCGCGCAGGATCAATTCGTCGTCGTTATCGGTGCCGTAGCGTCGGTGCAGCTCGGCTAAGCTCGGTTGCTCCGGTGGATGCGTGGCGATCTCCTTGGCGCGTGGCGCGGCCATGATCTTGTCGAGCACAGTGGGATCGATGGGCGCGACGGTTTCGCCATAATGCTTGCACGCGTACTGAATGACTTCGTCGGGGATCACCGAATAACGTTTGCCGGTGACGATGTTCAGCACGGCCAACGTGCCGACCAATTGGCTGAACGGCGTCGCCATGCCGGGAAACCCAAGTTCGCGCCGGACCACCGCGGTCTCCGCCAACACCGCTTCCAATCGCTCCGCCATGCCGTGCTGCACCAGCTGCGCCTTCATCGTGCCGACCATGCCGCCCGGAATTTGATGTTGGATCGATAACATGTCGTATTCGGCGTATTGGTGGACTAAAAATCCGGCGGCCTTACCCACTTTCTCGAAATGCGCGGCGACTGGCGGCAGCAACGAGGTGTCGAGCGAATGCGTGTGCCCGAGCAATTCAATATTACGCACCATGATTTCGGTCGACGGCACCGACGGGCCGTTCGCCATCGGCCGACTCGCCGTGTGCAAAATGCGTACACCAAGTTCCACCGCATCTAGATACGCTTTGGCGGACTGGCCCAGTAGATTGTTGGAATGGAATTCAATGGGCTTGCCGCGCGCGTTGGCGATGAGCGCCGGGATCAAGGTCTGCATGCGTTCTTTTTCGAGCACGCCAGCGGTGTCGTACAGCAGCAAGGTATCGATATCCTTGCACGCCGAAAGCTTGTCCGCTTTGTCGGCATAGTAGGCATCGGAATGCACCGGGCTCAAGGTGAACATGATCGCGCCGGCGACTTCCGAACCAAACTCCTTCGCGACTTTGGCCAGGCGATGCATCTTGTCGATATTGAACAGCACGTCGTAGATCCAAAAACTGCGGCAACCGTGCACATTCAGTTGCCGCATCCACGCATCCATCAACGCATCCGGCGTGACGCTAAAGGTCACCGACGCATTGGAGCGCATGCCACCACGAATTTTGGTCCGCGGCATGGCCTGGGTTAAGAGGTCAAGGCCTTGCCACGGATTCTCTTGACAGTACTTGATTAGCACTTCGAACATCGACGAACCCGTGAGGTCGATCACCCGAAAGCCGGTGCGATCGATCAACGACGCCACGGGTAACGCCATGCCGGCTTGCATGCGCATGCCCCACAGGCTTTGCTGGCCGTCGCGCATGGTCTCGTCGAGAAATTCAATATGGGCCATCGGAACCTTACTCCTGCGAAGCTTCAAAACCCGGCAGCAAGGTCTGCTCGAGCCAGCGAGTGTTTAATCGATTGGCGGCAAAATCCGGATGCGCCGCGATAAATTTAAGCAGCGGTAGATTGGTGATCAGGCCCTCGATTGTGAAAGCGGCGAGCGCCGCTTGCAAACGGGTGACGCAATCGGCGCGTGTCGCCGCCGTGACAATCAGCTTGCCGATCATCGAATCGTAGAACGGCGGCACCAGATAGCCGTCATAACAATGGCTGTCGAGACGAATCCCGGCGCCGTGTGGCGGTGCCCAGCGCGTGATCCGTCCCGGGCTCGGTTGAAAATTCCGCGTCGGATCTTCGGCATTGATGCGGCACTCGATCGCGTGTCCCTGTACCGGCACCTGCGCTTGCGACCAGCGCAGGGGCTCGCCACCGGCGATCCGAAACTGCAGTTGCACCAGATCATAGCCGGTGACCTGCTCGGACACCGGATGTTCGACCTGGATGCGCGCGTTAACTTCGATGAAATAAATCGCCGCGCGATCGACGTCATATAGAAATTCCACGGTGCCGGCATTGCGATACTTGAGCGACGCCACCAAGGCGACCGCTGAGTCGTGCAGAAGTTTCCGCAGCTTGGCCGGCATCGCCGCGCATGGCGCTTCTTCAAACACTTTTTGGTAGCGCCGCTGGATCGAACAATCGCGCTCGCCAAAATGCAGCACTTTGCCGCTGCCGTCGCCGAACACCTGGACTTCGACATGGCGCGCGTTTTCGACGAAGCGCTCCATGTACATGGTGCCGTCGCCAAAGGCTTCCAGCGCTTCATTCGAGGATTTATCGAACGAAGCTTCGATCTCTTCGGCACGCCGGGCAATGAACATGCCGCGGCCTCCGCCGCCAGCCGAAGCCTTCAACAACACCGGAAATCCAAGTGCTTCCGCCGCCGCCTTCGCGGCCGCGGCATCCGCGATTTTTGCCGTCCCTGGCACCAACGGAACACCCGCGGCTTGCGCAATCGCCTTCGCTTGTAGCTTGTCGCCCAACGCCGCGATGGTCTCGGGCGCCGGGCCAACAAACGTAATGCCGTGTTCGCCGCAGAGGCGCGCCAAATGTTCACGTTCGGACAGAAAGCCATAGCCGGGATGAAGCGCATCGCAGCCAGTGGCTTTGGCGGCATGCACCAGCAACGGCGCATCGAGATAACTGAGGCGCGAAGCCGCGGGCCCGATCACCACGGTGCGATCGGCGAGCCGTGCCGCGGTACTGTCGCGATCGGCGGCGGACACCGCTTGCACGGCTTCGATCCCGAGCGCCTGCGCGGCACGCACCACGCGCGCGGCAATTTCGCCGCGGTTAACGCTTAAGACGCGCGAGATTGGCATTAACGCTAGTTCGGTTCGACGATGATCAACGGCTCATCGAACTCAACCATTTGCCCATCCTTGGCACGGATCTCCCGGACCACGCCGCGCACGCTTCCCTGCACCGGCGTGAACAGTTTCATGACTTCGATCAGACCCACCTCAGTGGTGATTTCGATCTGCTGACCCAATTCGACATAGGGAGGCGCGCCGGGCTTGGGTGCGCGATAAAAAGTGCCGAGGTTGGGCGCGCGGATCGCAACCGTGCCGTCCGGAATGGCCGCTGCATGGCCAATCGTCGCCGCACTCGCCGGCGCCGCGGCGGTGGTCGGCATGGCGGCTGAACCAGCGACCGCGGGTCCCGCCACAGCGATTGCCGGTGTCTGACGCGGACCCGTTGCATTCGGATCATTGGAGAGGAACAGTTCAAGATCTGCAGTCTTAAGATGCATTTCATCCCAGCCCGACTGCTTAAAGAGTTCGATGAGGCTCTCGATGTCCTCGGCGCTTACTTTGGGGATGTCTGCATTCGCCATACTGGTTTCCGTAGCACAAATTGTTTGATTGAAGGTTAGCCTGAAATTGCCGCGTCGACGTCAGTCGCCACGCGTCGCCGCGATGGCGGCCAGCATCACCGGCAAGCGATGCCGTGCGACGATAGTGGTCACGCCAGCTTGCAGCGCCGCTCTCACACCCTCATCGCTGGTAATCGCGCCGCCCTTGGCAATTTTGCGGCCAGCGAGCAAGGTCGCCAACTGCGTCGCGTCTTCACCGCCTTTAACGACATCGAGATCGTAGACTTCGGCCACCGGCGCGGTCTCGTCGAGGACCGTGATCGGACACACGCGCTCGGCCCATCGCAAGAGTTCGCAGAGCGCGGGATCATCGCGCTCGTTGGGCGCCAGCACCGGCAGATTACCAGCGTAAATCTGGCCGCTCGCGCCATCGACGGTGACCATTGTCCCCGTAAGCGCCGCCAAACTACCGACCCCGCAACCCACCACGCACGGCACGCCGAGCGCACGGCTCACGACCGCCGCGTGCGAGGTCGCGCCACCCTGCTCGGTAATCACCGCGCGCGCCACGAGCATGCCGTGCACATCATCCGGACTCGTTGTCTCACGCGCCAACACCACTGCTTCACCGGCCTGCGCGCGACGCTCGGCCTCATCGCTGCTCATCACCACCACGCCAACACCGACGCCTTGGCAGGCCGCTTCGCCCTGCGCGACCGCACGCGCCGTCACGCCAGACGCCAGACGCGGGCTTAAGAGCACGCGCACTTGTTCGGCGCTGAGCCGCGACAACGCAGTGGCCCGATCGATACGGCCTTCGTGCACCATGTCGCAGGCAAAGCGCACGGCCGCCGCGGGTGCGCGTTTGGCTGCGCGCGTTTGCAATAGATAGAGCTCGGCATGTTGGATCGTGAATTCAATATCCTGCACGTCGCCGTTCTCGCGTTCCAAGGTCACGGCGGCGGCCAACAGTTGGGCATGGAGGTCGGGCATCGCCGAGGCCAACGCGGCCAACGGTTGCGGCGTAAAGCGGCCGGACACCACGTCTTCGCCCTGCGCACGCGCCAGGTATTCGCCGTAGGGCGCGGGATCGCCGGTCAGTGGATTCCGGCTGAACAGCACGCCGGTGCCTGATCGATCGTCGAGATTACCGAACACCATGGCCTGGACCGTCACCGCAGTGCCCAAATCATGCGCGATACCGTGATGCTCGCGGTAACGCCGCGCGCGGCGCGAATTCCACGATTCGAACACGGCGTGGATGGCGCCCCACAACTGCGCATACGGATCTTCAGGCACGCGCTGATCCGTGGCTTCGAAAATCGCGCGCTGCCAATCGTCAATCGCTGCCGTGGAAGCTAATTCCGGCAGCGTCGCGCGCAATACGATTCGCGCGTACAGATCGAGAAAACGCCGGTGCGTGTCGCGCGCGAATTCGGGATCGGCGGCTTCCGCGGCCAAGGCGGCCGCGGTCGCGTTATTAATGCCAAGATTGAGCACGGTATCCATCATGCCGGGCATCGAGATCATCGCGCCCGAGCGCACCGAGACCAGCAGGGGTTTGGCACTGCCGCCAAATTGGCGCGCCGCCTGTGCTTCGATCCACGCCATGCCTGCGCGAATTTCGGCGTCGAGCGTCGCGGGGATTACACCATCGCGTAGGTAGGCATTACACGCTTTGACGGTGATAACAAAGGCCGGCGGCACCGGAAGATCGAATGCCCGAAGGCGCGCGATCGACCACGCCTTGCCGCCGATTAAGGATTTTTCGGGCAGGCTCGCGCCGTTAAGGGCGAGGGTCCACGCGCCTAATTCAATTGCCATGGGTCATCGGGTAAAACGAAAACGCGCCCGCCCTACTCCTCGCGTTGAAGGCCCAAAATGCGCAATAAATCCTCATGCATTTCAAACCATACGGTGTGGAAACTGTCGATTTTCGCATCGCTTACCCATTGCACCTGCCCGGCTTCCGCGCGGTCCAGCGCGTGATCGAGCTTTTCCCGATAAAGGTCGAGGCGTGGCACGCCGCGACAGAGCTGCGCCAGTACCGGCGTGAATCGCTCGTGCAAGGCGCCAAGACGGTCCAAGACCCGCGCATCATAATCTTTGTTGGAATGATCGTTGCGAACTTTTTGGCCCCCGACGTCGAGGGTCTGCCAATCGGTAATCAGTTGTTTCAGTTCGGTGTTGATGCGTTCGAATTTTTCGTAAGCCCCGGCCAACGCGCCGTCTTGGCGCTCGCGATCGAACAGCTTGGAATACAGGCTCTCGATAATCAGGCGTCCCGCTGGCGACAGCAGATACGCCCCTTGTGCTTCGCTCGCACGACCGGTGGTCACGGCCTGCTGCAGTAATTCGGCAACCCGCGTTTCGCTTAAGCCCACGGTGGCCGCGACGGCGGCCGGTCCCGCATGTTTTTTGATCGCTAGCCCATGCAGGGCCAGATGCATTTCATTCATCATTTCGTCTCCGCAGCGTCCAACGCTACTCTTAAATCTTGGTGTCCTGGTGTCGCAATCAAATTCGATAAATCGACACTTAGATTTTGTGGGAGCTGCTTTAGCAGCGAAGGAGCCTCGATAAAGATTCGCCGCTAAAGCGGCTCCCACAAGATGCACCAGCGGATAACAGCGCCTTGCGTATCAAATTCGAGCAGCTATTCACGTTTCCCGCGCGCCACAATGCGATCGCGAATTTCACGCCGGAGAATTTTATTCGCCGCGCTTTTCGGCAATTCGGGCCAGATCTCGATGGCCTTAGGCCGTTTGTAATTGGCGAGCCGCGAGCGCGCATGCGCCAGAATGAGTTCAGGATCGAGATCGGCGCGGCCGGCGACCACCGCATGCACGCGATCGCCCCATTTTTCATCCGCGATACCAATCACTGCCGCTTCGATCACGCCTTCGACTTCGAGAAGCACCTCTTCGACTTCGCGCGGATAGACGTTGTAACCGCCGGAGATCAACATGTCGTTTTTGCGATCGAGAATATAGAAGTACCCTGCCTCATCCATGCGACCGATATCGCCGGTGTGTAACCAACCGTTGCGGAAGGCCTGTTCGGTGGCCGCGGGTCGATTCCAGTAATACGCCATCGTCTGGGGACCGCGGCAACAAATTTCGCCGATTTCACCTGGCGGCAACGGCTGGTCTTGATCGTCCAACACCGCCACGTCGACAAACGTAAACGGCCGGCCGCACGATCCAATGCGCGATTGTTCATGCGGTTTCAAACAGGTGATCACCATCGGACTTTCGGCCTGCCCATAGGTTTGCGCGAACACTGGGCCAAACCGCGCCTGCGCGCGCTCGAGCACCGCCGGGGCAATGGGTGAGGCGCCGTAGCTGATGGTATTAAACGCGAGCTTCGCGCGCGCCAGCACAGGCTCTTCCAAAATCATCGCGAGCATCGTCGGCACCAGGAAGGTCATGCTCGCCTGGGTGGCTTCGGCCAGCCGGATAAATTCCGCCGGATCGAATTTCGGCATGATGAGCGAGGTGGCGCCGCGCGCCAGCGCCGGCAAGAAAAACGCGCCCGAGGCGTGCGCGATCGGCGCCGCGTGCAGGAACGTGTCGCCGGCGCGAATGTTTGGAATCAAATCGAGCAAAAACGCCGCCAGTTCCGCCAGCTCGCCGCGCGTGGTTAACGTAACAGCTTTCGCTTTGCCCGTGGTGCCACCGGTATAGCCCAAGCGATACGGCGCATCGAGTGCGCGATCGATCGCACACGGCGCGGCGCGGCCGGTCGCGATCATGGTCAGTAATCGATCCGGGCCAATTAACATTTCGGCGTCGATGCCAGCCACACCGGCGTGGATTACCGCACGACAACCAGCGTCGGTGATCTTGTATTGATGATTATCGACGGTCTCGCGCGTGTTGAGCCCAACGCGCACCAACCCGGCCTTGGCCACCGCGTAGTAGGCGATCAGGCATTCGATACTGTTCGAAAGCAGCACGCCGACGCGCTCGCCGGGCTGCAGGCCGTGGGCCAGCAAGGCGTTGCCCAGGCGATCGGTCGCGGCATCGAATTCCTTGAAGCTGATCTGGCGCGGGCCTTCGATCAGACACGCGGCATCACTAAAGTATTGGGCGGCGCGACGGATGAGTTGTCCGATTTGCATGAGTTGACGTATCCAGTGCTAGTCGCGCCCGGCGCGAGAAGTCAATCGCGGAGTTTTTCAATATCCGCGCGTTTCAATCCGGCGCCGCAATCTTTGAGCCGCCGCGAGGCGACCTGTTCGATTCGATACATCTCGTCGGCGAGCGGCGTGTCGTGATGGTATTTAAGCCAGCTCTCGCATTTATAGCGATATTTTTCGCCACACAAGGAGGGTGTGAAGGCTTTAACCCGCCGGTTGTACTCGGCGAGCGACAACACACCCTGCGTCGTGCGATAGCGATCTTGTTTGGGTTCAAGATAAGTAATTCCAGGCTTGAGCTCGCCGCAGGTTCGCGTGTAATCGGCATCGTCCAAAATCGAATACGGGATCAGCGAATAAGTATTCGCCGGAATATTCGCGTGCTGCGCCAATTGATAGTCGTGTCCGCGCTGTGCCGGATGAGATAGCGGTCCCAGGATCTCGTATAACGACAGGTTGCCGTATTCGTCATTGAGCAACGGCCGAAAACGCTCGGCGCGCTCATCGATGAGCATCCAATCCGCACTGTCATAGCAACCCGCGACGTGCGCGATGTCCTTGCAGATACTGAAGTAGACGATGGCGCCCGCGTCGATCATTTGATCGCGGGTCCAGCCCGCGATCCGTTTCCACAGGCGGCCGGTGGCGTCCTTGGCTTTCTGGGTCAGCATTTCGAAGGTATGCGTCAGCTCCTCGCGACTCTCCATACCCACGGGCAGGTAAGTGTCAGACAGACAATCCGAGGTATAAAGTCCGACGCCGACCATGTGATGCGATTTGAATTCGGGTTGCGACTCGAACGAGCCCCAGTCGTCGATGATATTGAAGTGACAGCCCTTGACCGCCATCGGCACGGTCAGGTTGTTGTAGGGCACGTCGGCCGCCACGCCATCGAGCCACGGATAGTCGCCTTCGGCGAGATCCATGAAATCGCGCACGATCATTTCGCGCTCGTCATCGAGCTTGTACGGTCCTTGGTTATGCAAGGCGATTCGACTCTCGCAGGACACCAGAAACCCATACTGCGAGGTCGCCGCCATGAAGGCCTGCGCCGCGGTGTGCAGCGGGTCGCCTTCGGCGCAGTCATACATATCCGCGTGAAAGATTTGCAAGCGGCGCTCGGGCAGAATTTGCGCCCGATGCCCGAATTCGCGATTGGTCATATGCGCATCGTTGCGGTGCCAGGCCAGTTGAAAGCGCTTCCAGAAATCGAGCACATAGATGATGTCGTCAACCGCGTCTTGCGGCCGGATAAGCCCCATCGAGATCAGATATTGACGTCCGAGCAGATAAAAATTCGGCAATCCCCAACCCATGGCGGGATTCTGACATTTGATACCGCGACTGCGCACGCGATCGCCGATTTCCTCGGCCCGCATGTGCGTTTCGATCTTACGCAGCAAGGTGGGATAGCGATAAAACGCCATGAAGTACGACAAAATCATGTACGGCGATACGGGAAAAAGTTTTGACTCTTGCACGGTGCGCGTCAGACACAGCCAATACGTCTCGTCGGTGTTCTGCTGAATGAGATTATTGGTTTCGAGCAATTGTGCGTAGGTAAGGTTCATGCTGGCTTATTCACCCGCCACACGCGACCCGTCATCTCCACGCCTTTTTGATACGCCTCGGCGGTTTTGGCCACGGCTGTCGTTTCCAGGCGCACGGTATCGCCTTCTTTAAGGCCCGATATTCTCGCATTCATAAAACACGGGATGCCGTATTCGCGCGTCAATATCCCCAAGTGAGACCGCACCGTGCCGCCAGCGCAGAGCACGCCAGTGAACTGTTCGAGGATGGGTGCGGTCAGGGTGCCGCCTGAATCGTCGATCACGGCGATGGTTCCTGGTGGCACACCGCTATTGAGATACGCCAGCACCGTTGCGCTCGATCGCACATAGCGCGCGGTGCCGATCAAATCCGTTGCGTACTTGACCACGTTGTCGCCGACGCCACGCAACTCGAGTCCTTGCGCGTCCGGCAGGGCCGTGATCGCATCGGGATGTTCAAAACTGAAATTGCTCAAATCCTCGCCGGCGGTCTGACCCGGGAGATAGGCTTCCGGGCGTTCTTCTTGTGAGACCACGGCGGACCACACATAGCGATGTCCATAGTCGAGCAAGCGTGCATCGATCGCCGCGAACTCGGATTGCGTGATGACTTGCTGGGCCGCGCCGAATACAAATTCGGACCATGATTGTCCGGACTCAACGAATTTCCGGCGTACCAGATCTCTCACCGCGGTATGAAAGGCTTCCACCACGGGCGTGGAATTCTGCTCACCGAACTTGTCGGTGTCACCATAGAGTTTTGCCATGCGTTGCTCTCGTTTGGCCGCGGCGGGCGTGGGGCGTGTGCAGAATGTCCGAAGTCGGCACTCCAATGCAACCATGGTGATCGTAGAATGTGGCCATGTTGCAATTGCACGATACGCTGGCGCTCGCCGTGGGTTCGTTGCGCGCCCAGGGCATGCGTTCGTTGCTGATTGGCTTGGCGACGACGATTGGCGTCGCCGCCGTGATGCTGTTGACCGCGTTGGGAGATGGCGCACGCCAGTATGTGGTCGGTGAATTCAGCGCGCTCGGGACCAACCTTCTGGTAGTCTTGCCGGGCCGCAATGAAACCGTCGGCGGCCTACCGCCGGTAATGGGCGAAACGCCGCGCGAATTACGGTTAAGCGACGCCGCCGCGTTATTGCGCTTACCCGACGTGCAGCGCGTGGTGCCGATCGTCGTCGGCAGCGCCAATGTGTCGGTGACGAGCGGCAAGGAACGCGAGGCCACGATCTTGGGCGTGTCGGCCGCGATGCTTGAGGTGCGGCATCTGGTGGTGGCGACCGGCCGCTTCCTGACGGCCGCGGACACCGCACGTGTCGATGCGAGTTGCGTGCTCGGTCCGACCCTTGCCCACGAACTCTATGCTAATCAATCGGCCCTCGGCACCTGGCTTAGGATCGGCGATCGGCGTTGCCGGGTAGTCGGCATCCTGGACAATACCGGGGTGTCGCTCGGCAATGATTTCAATGACCTTGTGCTGCTCCCGGTCGCCGCCGCCCAAGCCCTGTTCAATACCGAAGGCCTCTTTCGCATCCTCGTTGAAACCCACGACTCGCACGGCATCGAACGCGCCGCGAATGCCGTCCGTCGCGTGATCAAAACGCGGCACGAAGGCGAGGATGATGTCACCATCGTCACGCAGGACAGTGTGGTCGCGACCTTCGATCGCATTCTGCGCACGATCACGCTCGCGGTCGCCGCCGTGTCGGGCATTAGCTTGCTGGTCGCCGGCATCCTGGTCATGAATGTGATGTTGGTCGCGATCGCGCAGCGCCGGTCCGAGATTGGACTGCTCAAAGCCTTGGGCGCGACCGCGCGCGACATCCGTACGTTGTTTTTACTCGAAGCCCTGTTGCTGACGGTGGCCGGTGCGGCGTTCGGTACCTTGCTTGGCATGAGCGGCGCGCTGATACTGCGCTTGCTCTACCCCAGTTTTCCGGCGGCGGTGCCGTGGTGGGGCGCGCTTGGCGCGCTCACCATTTCGCTCGGCTGCGGGATTATTTTCGGCGTCGGCCCGGCGCGCCGCGCCAGTCAGCTTGATCCCGTACAAGCGCTGTCCGCGCGCGGACACTAACGATGCGCGTGCCGGACTTGATTAAGTTTTCAATCGGCGCGGTGCGCGCGCATCGTCAACGTTCGCTGTTAACGATTTTGGGCATTGCCGTTGGCATCGCGACCGTGGTCTTGTTAACGGCCTTGGGTGAAGGCCTGCGACAATTTGTGGTGGGCGAGTTTACCCAATTCGGCACCAATCTGATCGCGATTCAACCCGGTAAAGCGAGCACGCTCGGCGGCTCGGTCGGTCAAATCTCGACTAACCGTCCGCTGTCGATCGACGATGCCCGTGCCTTGAGCCGGTTGAGTTCGCTCGATGGCATCGTCCCCGTCATTCAGGGTAACGCCCAAGTAAAATTTGGCGATCGCAAGCGGCGCACGATGATTTTTGGGGTCTCGGCGGCGCTGCCGCGCACGTTCCGGATGACGCTCGCCATCGGTCGCTTTCTGCCGAATCAGGATTACGACAACGCGCAAGCCTTCGCGGTGCTGGGCGCCAAGCTCTACACCGAGTTGTTCGGCCGTGCCAATCCGCTGGGTGCGCGGATCCGGGTTGGCGAAGATAGCTTTCGCGTGGCCGGGGTCATGCAGCCCAAGGGCCAATTCCTGGGCTTCGATTTGGACGACACGCTCTACGTGCCGGTAAGCAAGGCGGCAGCGCTCTTCAATCGCAATGGAGTACATGAAATCGATGTGCTGTACCGTCCGGGCTTAAGTTCCGCTCATGTGTCGGCGGAGATCAAACGGCTATTGATCGCACGGCATGGGCAGGAAGATTTCTCGTTAACGGCGCAAGACAAAATGCTCGAAGTCATGGGTTCAATTTTGACGGTACTGACGGCCGGCGTCGCCGCCCTGGGCGGAATATCGCTCGTGGTCGGCGCGGTGGGAATCGCGACGATCATGACCATTGCGTTGACCGAGCGCGTTGGCGAAGTGGGCTTGCTGCGCGCGTTGGGCGCTACCCACGGCGACATTTTGCGCTGCTTCCTGCTTGAGGCGGCCGCACTTGGCGCGATCGGCGGCGCGGCAGGAGTCGTGTTGGCGGTCGGCGCAGTGACATTACTTCGCACCATTGCGCCCACGATCCCGGTCCAAGTGGCCTGGCCGTACGCCGGCGCAGCGTTGGGTTTTGCCGTTGTGATCGGCATTACCGCCGGCCTCGCGCCGGCGGTGCGCGCGGCGCGCCTCGACCCCGTCGAGGCGCTTCGCGCCGAGTAATCCGGTTCTCGGAACATTCGCCGCTAAAGCGGCTCCCACCCAGTCCCTGTGGGAGCGAATTTAACCAAATCCCAAACTGTGGGAGCAGCTTTAGGGAAGCTCTGCAAAAGGCAGAGCTTCCCGCGGCACAGGGAGGTGCCGCCATTTTCGATGGTTGCAAACCATTGAAAATGAAGGGAAGCAAAAATCATACTTTTTGCTTCCCGCACTCTGAATAAGTCCAGGATGGACTTATTCAGAGGTTCCTTAGCCGCGAATTGAGTATTGGCGCAGCAAAGACTCGCCGCTAAAGCGGCTTTCACACTCATCTCGCCTGACTTCCGTGGGCGCCGCTTTAGCGGCGAATCTTCCGAACGTTCCAGCAACATTGAGTAGCGGCATCAAGGCACTCATAATCCACGGTTCACCGGCTCACGGGATCACCCATGGACTACCTCCCGCTATTCGTTAGTCTCCAGGAGGTACCCGTGCTGGTCGTCGGCGGTGGCGAAGTCGCGGCGCGCAAAATCACGTTATTGCGCGCGGCTGGCGCCTCCATCACGCTCGTCGCGCCCGAGGTTTGCGCTGAATTGACGAGCGCCGTTCACGCCGGCGACGTGATGTGGAAAGCAGCGCGGTTTACGCCCGATGACGTGCACGGCCAGCGCCTGGTGATTGCCGCAACCAACGATTCCACCACCAATGCCGCGGTCGCGGCGGCAGCCCAAGCCGCGCAGATTTTCGTTAATGTGGTGGACGACGCAGTACGCTCGAATTGCGTCATGCCCGCGATTGTCGATCGCTCGCCAGTAATCGTCGCGATCTCGACCGGCGGCGCTTCGCCGGTGCTCGCGACCGAACTTCGTGCGCAGCTCGAAACGTTTTTGGCGCCGCGCCTAGGTGCGTTAGCGCGTTTCGCGTTAAACCATCGTCATGCAGTGAAAGCGCGCCACCCCGATCTCGCGACTCGTCGCAAGTTTTGGTTGAACGTCCTGCGTGGTGAGATCGCAGACTGCGTGCTCGGTGGAGACGACTCGGGCGCCGAAAAGCTATTCGCGAACGCCCTGGCGGAGGCGCCGCGCCTGATTCCGCAGGCGCGGGTAATCCTGATCGCGCTCGCGAAATCCGATCCCGATCTATTGACGTTGGGCGCGCTGCGCGCGCTCTATACCGCCGATGCGGTGTATTACGACACGGGCCTCGAACAGGTGGCGGCCGTCGCACGTCGCGATGCCCCGCGGCACCCACTGACCGAGGCAACGACCGCCTTCGATTTTTTACACTCACGGTTAAGTGTACTGGCCACCCGCGAGCGACACGGACAGGTCGTGGCGTATCTGTGCCACCACCATGGCGCCTGGGTGGATCTGCTCGGCGGCGAACTCCGCGCCCGCGGCGTCTTGACCTAGATCGGATGCGGCCCTACTGTCCCATTAACGCTCAAACCTGAGACCGCAATCATGCTCGCGACCGCCACCACCGCCCATTCGGATAACCCACCACTCCTGTGCGACATCGCGCACGGGATCGCCACACTCACGCTGAACCGGCCGGAGCGCTTTAACACGCTGACCGCCGAAATGATCGAGGCGCTGTTGCAGGCTTTTGCCGAACTCGCCGACGATTCCAACGTGCGCGTGGTGGTGCTCGCGAGTACGGGGCGGGCGTTTTGTACGGGTCATGACCTTAAAGAAATGCGCGCTAATCACAACCGCGAGTTTCTCGACAAATTGCTCGGCGATTGCTCGCGCATGATGCAAGCGGTGGTTACGCTGCCCCAGCCCGTCATTGCCAAGGTGCAGGGGATCGCGACTGCGGCGGGTTGTCAACTCGTTGCGAGTTGCGATCTGGCGCTCGCGGCACGCAGTGCGCGCTTTGCCACTTCGGGAATTAACTACGGCTTATTTTGCGCCACGCCGGCGGTGGCCCTGTCGCGCACCGTGGCGCGCAAGTACGCCTTGGAAATGCTCTTTACCGGCGATTTCGTCGACGCCGACACCGCAGCCGGGATCGGCCTGATCAATCATGCGCTCGACGATGCCAAGCTCGATGCCGAAGTGACAGCCCTGGCCACCAAGCTCGCGCGCAAGTCGAGCTACGCGATGAAGCTTGGCAAGGCATCCTTTTATGCGCAGGCCAATCAGCCGCTCGATGGCGCCTATCGTTGTGCCGCCGCCGACCTCGTGCAAAATCTGCTCGCCGACGATGGATTAGAAGGCTTGAATGCTTTTTTTGAGAAACGCGAGCCGCGCTTTAGTTAAGGATACGCATGTCAGCCGTGAATCAATACGAACAGGAGTTGGCGCGGTGCGCGGCCAACTACACGCCACTGTCGCCGCTGTCCTTCATCGAACGCGCGGCGTCGGTTTATCCCGATCGAATCGCCGTCGTGCACCACGCTGAGCGGCGCACCTGGCGCGAGACCTTCGCGCGTTGCCGCCGCCTATGCTCGGCGTTGAAGCAGCGCGGCGTCGGGCTGGGCGATACCGTCGCCATCATCGCGACCAATATCCCGGCGTTCTACGAAGCGTTGTTTGGCGTACCCGCAACCGGCGCGGTGTTAAACCCCATCAATATTCGACTGGACGCGGACGCGATCGCCTTCATTCTCGATCACGGCGAGGCGAAGGTGCTGCTCACCGACACCGAATTCGCGCCCGTGGTGCGCGAGGCGCTCAGCAAGTGCCAGGTGCGGCCGCTTGTCATCGACATCGCCGATATCAGCGCGCCGTGTCACGAACGACTCGGCACACTCGAGTACGAAGATTTGCTGGCGGCAGGCGATCCAGAGTCACCGTGGGAGTTACCGCGCGATGAATGGCAGGCCGTGGCGCTGTGCTACACCTCGGGCACCACCGGTAATCCCAAAGGCGTGGTCTATCACCACCGTGGCGCGTATTTGAACGCCATGAGCAATGCCGTCAGTTGGAGCATGCCGCTCAATCCGGTGTATTTGTGGACCCTGCCGATGTTCCATTGCTGCGGCTGGTGTTTTCCGTGGACCTTGGCGATGCAAGGCGGCACGAATATATGCCTCCGCCGGATCGGTGCCGCGAATATCTATCAAGCCATCGCCCTCGAACACGTTACGCATTTCTGCGGCGCGCCGATCGTCTTGAACTTGGTCGTCAATGCCGCCGCCAGCGACAAACGTCTACTGCCACGCGAGGTCCAGGTGATGACGGCGGGCGCGGCGCCGCCGGCTGCGATTCTGGATGCGATGGAAGACGCGGGGTTCCGGGTTACTCACACCTACGGGCTCACCGAGACCTATGGCCCCGCGGTATTAGGCGCCGTGCAAGAGAGTTGGTCGCAATTGAGCCGCGAGCAACGCGCCGCGCTCAAAATCCGCCAGGGGGTGCGTTATCCAGTGCTCGAAGATCTCGAGGTGATGGACCCGGACACGATGCAACCGGTACCGCGCGATGGCGAGACCACCGGCGAAGTCATGTTCAAAGGCAATGTGGTGATGCGCGGCTACTTAAAGAACGCCAAGGCCACCGCGGAATCGTTAAGCGGCGGCTGGTTTCATTCCGGCGATCTCGGCGTCATGCATCCCGAAAACTATATTCAGATTAAAGATCGCTCGAAGGACATCATCATTTCCGGCGGCGAGAACATTTCATCGATCGAAGTCGAGGAAGTGCTCTACCGCCATCCAGCGGTGTTGGAAGCCGCGGTGGTCGCGCGTCCCGACACCAAATGGGGCGAGACGCCGTGCGCCTTCGTATGGCTCAAAGCGGATGCGCCGGCCGTCAGCGCCGAGGCGTTGATCAAATACTGCCGCGAACACATCGCGCATTTCAAAGCGCCCAAAACGATCGTGTTTCAAGAGCTGCCGAAAACCGCGACCGGCAAGATCCAAAAATACAAATTGCGGAAGCTCGCCGATGAGCTGGGTAGCCTGAGCTAATATCCCCTATACCTAGAAATTGTGGGAGCGGATTTATCCGCGAATCTTCGTAGCGGGCTTTTTTCGCGGATAAATCCGCTCCCACAATATACTTTTATGGTTTGCTTCTGGCGCCCTAAGGAACCTCCCTGTGCCGCGGGAAGCTCTGCCTTTTGCAGAGCTTCCCTAAACTAATTCGGCCTGGAATTGGTTACTCAAGCCCTGCTTATAGCGCTTGAAATTATCGACATAGCCCTGTGCTTGCTGCTTCATCATCGCCACTTGATCGGGCGTGGTGGAACGAACGATCTTGGCCGGTGCGCCCATGACCAGACTGCCGTCCGGGATTTCTTTATTTTCGGTGATGAGGGCGCCCGCGCCGATCAGGCAATTCGCGCCGACTTTGGCGCCGTTCAGAATCACGGCATTAATGCCAATGAGCGTGTTATCGCCGACGGTGCAGCCGTGGAGCATGGCTTTATGCCCGACAGTCACGAAGCTTCCCAGCGCCAACGGAAAACCGAGATCGGTATGCAACACGCACAGATCTTGGATGTTGGTGTTCTCGCCGATCGTGATGGTGTCACGATCCCCTCTTAGCACAGCGCCAAACCACACGTTCGCGTTATGCTTCAGTAATACCGCGCCGATCAAAGTGGCGTTCTCAGCTACCCAATAATCGCCCTCGGCGCGCACGCGCCGCTCTTCAAGTTGATAAATCATGAATGGAGCCCCCTCGGCTCGAAACTAAAGGCAGGTGACGTAGATACGCGCAGATCGATAGGCGCTGATAACAGGCGGTTAGGCCGTCGCGGTCGTCGGATATGCGCTCCACAATGACGCTACGCACACACCCGACAACCGCTTCACGTAGTTGGCCTCTTAATTTAGGGCTCCACAAACAACCACGGTGCCTCAACCTGCCGTTGCGCCTCGTAGCGACGGATTTTTTCCGCGTGCCCTAAAGTAATGCCGATGTCGTCGAGACCGTTCAACATGCGGTGCTTGAGACCCGCGCTGTACTCGAAGCCAAACGTCTCACCCCCCGGGGTGCGGACTTGTTGCGCGGCAAGATCGATCGTTAGACGATAACCCGCGGCGGCCGTGCATTCGGCAAACAAGCGATCGATGACAGGCGCTGGCAAGGTCACGAGCAACAAACCGTTTTTAGCCGAATTACCATAAAAAATGTCGGCGAAACTCGGCGCTACCACGGCGCGAATGCCGTAGTCGACAATCGCCCACGGCGCATGTTCGCGCGACGAACCACAACCGAAGTTGGCGCGCGCGAGCAGGATTTGCGCGCCTTGATAGCGCGGTTGATTCAACAGAAAATCGGGATTCAATGGGCGCCCGGCGTTCGGTTTGTCCGGCTCGCCCTTGTCGAGGTAGCGCCACTCGTCAAATAAATTCGGGCCAAAGCCCGAACGCTTGATCGATTTCAAAAATTGTTTGGGGATGATCGCATCGGTATCGACATTAGGTCGATCGAGCGGCGCGACCACGCCGGTGAAAGTAGTAAATGCGTCCATTGGCTAGCCCTCCTGCCGCACGTCGACGAAATGCCCTGCGATGCCGGCCGCCACCGCCATCGCCGGCGATACCAAATGCGTACGACCCCCATGACCCTGGCGGCCTTCGAAGTTGCGGTTCGAGGTCGACGCACAGCGCTCGCCAAACGCCAATTGATCCGGATTCATGCCGAGACACATCGAGCATCCGGGCTCGCGCCACTCAAAGCCCGCGGCGGTAAAAAGGCGATCCAGGCCTTCTTGCTCGGCTTGGCGCTTGACCAGCCCAGAGCCCGGCACCACCAGCGCGAGTTTCACGTTCTTGGCCAGACGCCGTCCGCGGATCACCTGGGCCGCGGCGCGTAAGTCTTCGATGCGTGAATTCGTACACGAGCCAATAAAAACTTTATCGATGGCGATGTCGCTAATGGCGGTGCCCGGTTTCAAGTCCATGTATTTGAGCGCGTTGGTGAGCCCACTGCGCTTGATCTCATCGGCTTCCAAATTCGGATCCGGCACGCGGCCCGACACCGGCACCACCATTTCAGGCGATGTGCCCCAAGTCACCTGCGGTTCGAGTGTGGTGGCATCGAGCGTGATGACGGTGTCGAACTGAGCGCCGGCGTCGGAGGTCAGATCGCGCCAATTCTCGACGGCGCGCGTCCAGTGCACGCCGCGCGGCGCATACGGACGCCCATCGACATATGCTAGCGTGCGCTCATCCACCGCCACGAGCCCGGCGCGGCCGCCGGCTTCGATCGACATATTGCACACCGTCATACGCTCTTCCATCGAGAGCTGGGCGATCGCTTCACCGCCGTATTCCATGGTGTGCCCCGTTGCACCGGCCGTGCCGATACGGCCGATGATCGCGAGGATTAAATCCTTGGCGGTCACGCCTGCTGGTAACCGTCCAGTGACGTCGAGCAGCATGTTTTTGGCCTTGCGCAACACCAGACACTGGGTGGCCATCACATGCTCGACTTCCGACGTGCCAATACCAAACGCCCACGCGCCGAGTGCGCCGTTGGTCGCCGTATGGGAATCGCCGCAGACGATGGTCATGCCCGGCAAACTCCACCCTTGTTCTGGCCCCGTGACATGGACGATGCCTTGACGCGGATCGCCCATATCGAAATGCGTGATCTGGTGTTCGCGACAATTGCGCGCCAGGGTTTCCAATTGCACCTTGGCCACCGGATCGGCAATCCGATGGATGTCCTTGGTTGGGACGTTGTGATCGGACACGGCCACCGTCGCCGAGGTGCGCCACAACTTGCGGCCGGCGAGCTTCAAGCCCTCGAAGGCCTGCGGCGTGGTGACTTCATGCGCGATATGCCGATCGATATAAATCAGGGCTGAACCGTCGTCGAACGTCTCAATCAGGTGGGTGTCCCACAATTTGTCGTAGAGAGTTTTTGCAGTCATCGCACGGCTTATCGCGTTTAAGTTTGGGAGGCCGGGATTCTAGCACCGGAACCGTAGGTTGGGGCTTGGAACTGGTTTATCATCCGGCCCGACTCTATTTGGCGAAATATCGCGAGGTAACGCGTGTCACGACGATCAATCACTCGATTCGCAACCCGGCTGGCCGGTGCCGGCTTGCTGCTCGCGATCACCATCGCCACCGCCCGCGCCGACTTTAATGACGGCGTCGCCGCGATGGTGGCTGGTGACTATGACAAGGCCTTGAAAACCTTCGTGCCGTTAGCCGAAACCTCCGATCACGGGTATGCCCAATATTTTCTGGCGCGCATGTACGGCGATGGGCGCGGCGTCGAAAAAAATCCGGGCACCGCCGCGAAGTGGCTGCGGAAAGCGGCCGAGAAAGGCATCCCGGATGCGCAATATCGTTTGGGTGGAGCCTATGAACGCGGCGAAGGCGTGCCCCAGGACATGGAATATGCGTTTGGTTGGTATAGCGTGGCGGCGCATATCGGCAATCCCAAAGCCGAATCGGCGCTCAAGGCAACGACACCAAAGCTTGGTCCCGACGAACTACGCCAAGCGCAAACCTTGGCGCAGGATTTAATCAGCAAATATGGGAAACCAGCGCAGGCCGCGGGTCAAACGCCGTAACCGCGAGTTTGGTGGGGATCAGACCGAGGCGCGGAGGTAGAGGCCGCTGCCGACCGACGTCGGCGCTCCACCCATCGAATGTATCATCGCCGTCAGGAGCACGGCGCCGGGCGCGGGTCGTGCGCTGTTGGTATACGGCGCGACGGCCGCACTAAGACCAATCGCTTCTAACTTCGTAACGGCGGTGCGTCCGGGCCTGGCCTGCGTCTGCAGGTTGTACCTGAGTTCGTCGTACGCGCGCCAGTTCCCGTAAGCGCGTTGCGCCATCGTCGAAGTGTGGCTGACGGTGATACTCATCGTCGAATGATGCCCGATGTACGATGCCTACGCTAGAGGGTCACCAAGCGGTGAAAAAGTCTTTTGCGTTGCCCACCGGCGATGGCTACTGCTGCGGCCCGCGCGCGGAATCGAAGTCTACTTTCGACAATTCGGTTCGCCACGCCGCGATGTCAGCCGTGGCGAATTTGACCGGATGCAATACGAGCATTTTATCGAGCGCCTGGCGCATCACGTCCAAACGTGCCGTTTGCTGTAAATACCTGACGATCCGATCCTTAACCTGCTCGAATTCGAGCAGTTTGCCCGCGACGGTCGGGCCCCGTTTCACTAGGTGAAAGCCCTCGTTGGTCGCGAGCGGACCGAGTAACTTATCAGGCGGCGCCCCTTCGACCGCCGCGCGGACTTCGGGTTTGAGGTCGGCCAAGCCGACCAGTCCCATATAACCACCGTTCAGGCGACTCGGCTCGTGCCCTGAGTACTGGGTCGCTAACGTCGCGAAGTCTTGTTTGCCACTTAACAATTGCTCCAGTAGTCGGCGCGCCAGCGCCTGGGCCTTCGTCCGTTCGGCGGCGGTCGTCGCAGGAATAAAAATCTGCCACAGCGCAAAGCGGTCGGGGACCCGAAATTGCGCGGGATTATTGCTGTAAAACGTCTGTTGGTCGGCCTCGGTCGGGTACTTCGAGTCCAAATTCTGGCGCATCACGTCCTGCATGAATGCCTCAATTAACACCCGCTGACCGGCCCGCTCCATGATGCGCCTGACGGGCGCGCTTCGCTCGGCATGTGCCGCATAGGCAGCGCTCAAGGCTGCCTGGTTGCGCGCCTCTTGTGCCACGAATGCCAGCAGTGAATCATCGGTCTCGAGGATCCGATTGCGATCAGCAGGCGCCAACAAAGTCAGAAGTTCGCGGACATAGTCGATGTCAATCGCGTCCACCGTGCTCGGCTCGGTCGACACCACGGCGTTGAGCGGTTGGTGTAGGACAGCCGGCAGCGCGTTCAGACGCCACAGGGTGACGCCGACTCCGGTCAGCGCGCCCAACGCACCAATCACGATTAATTGCAGCCAACTCGGCAATCGCATCCTGGTCCGACCTCGCTTTCCGCTCGTTTTTTTGCCCAATTCCGCTTAATGTAGGGCCACTTCGGTCTTGAAGTTCGCTTGCAATCGTAGCATCCCGATGCGGCCGTTGCGCAGGACCAAGAGTTTTCACCAGGTGGATAGTCGCATCCCTTTCATGGCGCTCAAAACCAGTAACCTTGCCATTCTGTTTGCCGATATCAGCGGCAGCACCCATCTATACGAAGTGCTGGGCGACGAAGCGGCCCGGGCCAAAGTCGCCGAATGTCTTGAACTTTTAACCGGCGTCATCGAGCGCCACGCCGGCACCGTCATCAAAACCATCGGTGACGAAATCATGTGTACTTTCCCCAGCGCGGAGACCGCGGCGAGCGCGGCTTGCGATATGCAGGAGACCTTACACGAAGAGATCTCCGAGCAGACTCCCGGCCCCACCGCGCTCGCGATCCGAGTCGGCATGCATTTCGGTCAGGCAATACTCGAAGCAGGCGATGTATTCGGCGACGCCGTCAACGTCGCGGCGCGGATGGCATCGATGGCTAAGGCGGGGCAAATCATCGCGTCCCAGAGTACGATCGATGAACTCTCAAAATTACTCCAGGCCAATACGCGATTGATCGATCGGGCGCCGGTGAAGGGTAAAAAAGAATCCATGGATATCTGCGAAATCCTATGGCAACAGGATGACGTTACACGGATGTCGACCGCGGTGGCCACCACCATGCCGGATAACGTGGCCCGCATGCGTCTCGATTATCACAAGCTGAGCATCGCGTTGAACGCCGAGCGCACCCAAGTCGTTATAGGCCGGAGTAAAACCGCCGATATCCCGGTTGATGAAGTGCTGGCCTCGCGCCTTCATGTGCGCATCGAACAACGTCGCGGGAAATTTTTTATCATCGATCAAAGCACCAATGGCACCTATGTCAAAATCGACAACACCGAAGCATTTCTACGCCGCGAAGAAATGCCATTGAGCGGGACTGGCGTTATCAGCTTGGGACGCCCATTCATCGAGAATCCAACGGAAATTGTCCATTTCAGCTTCGACTCTTGAACACCTTTCCCCACCTCTCGACTGAACAAACCCGCGGTCACCGAGCCGCCGTGCGCGGCCGCCAACGCGCACCGCGATGAGCAGTTCAACCCTCGGCTGGGTATCGGCGGCGCGCACCCATGTCGGACGTGTACGTCGCGTCAATGAGGACGCTGTGTGCGCACGCCCCGACATTGGCTTGTGGACGGTGGCTGACGGACTCGGCGGCCATGCGCGCGGCGATCTCGCGAGCCAAGCTGTAACGACCGCGATAGCAACCCTGAAACCCCAGCGCGAGCTGAGTCTGATGGTCGAATTTATTGAATACAGTCTCATCGGCGTCAATGCGCGCCTTTTAAGCCTGGCGGCGGACCAGGGGCAAACGGTGGGGACCACCGTCGTTGCCCTCACGATGATCGGTCGGCACGCCGCGTTTCTGTGGGCCGGCGACAGTCGCCTCTATCGCCTACGTCGGGGTCAACTGGCCCAGTTGACCACCGATCATTCGCAGAGCGAACAATTCATTCAGCAAGGCCTGCTCGCGCGCGGCTTTGTCGGTCAGCATCCGCTGGGGAATCTGTTGACGCGGGCGGTCGGCGCCGGCCGCGAGTTCTTCTTGGATGTGGACTTGTGCGAACTCCACGCGGCCGACCGTTATCTGTTGTGCAGCGACGGCCTCGATAAACATGTCGCAGCCGATGAAATCGCCGCCCAACTGGCGGTCGCTGACGTCGACGGGTGCGCGGACGCGCTTATCGACCTGACGCTCACGCGCGGCGCCACCGACAATGTCACGGTGTGCGTGATCGACATCCAAGCTCGCGCGGCGTCTGGCGCATGACGTCGACCCTGCGGATGCTCGCGAAAGCGCACGCCGACGGCAAACTGGACCGCAAGGACTATGTAAAACAACGGCGGCAATTGATCGACGCCATCGTCGCTGAGTCCGGATCGGGATCTGCCGCGCCGCTACCACCACCGGTATCCGACCTTCCGCCGAGCGCCGACAGCGCGCGGCGATACACGCTGACCGAATTCGACGCGACCGTTGAACTACCGAAGCCCCTCGTCACCGCGAACCGGCGGCGTGCGTGGTGGGTGGTCGGCACCTTGGCGGCGGCGCTAGTTCTCATTGGCCTGTGGTTATGGCGGAGCTTACGGCCATGACCGCCCCGACCTCCCGTACGTGATGCATGAACCCTATTGAATCCAATGTCGATGTGGCCGAAGTCGACAAATTCGGCGCGCTCGCGGAGGCGTGGTGGGCGCCGGACGGGACGAGCCGCACCTTGCATGACATCAATGACTGCCGCACCGCTTTCATCGCCGATCGCAGCGCGCTCGCCGGCGCTGCCGTACTCGATATTGGCTGCGGCGGCGGGATTTTGACCGAAGCGCTGGCACGGCGCGGCGCACGCATGACCGGTATCGACGCCACGCCAGCCGTGATCGAAGTGGCGCGCCAACATGCGGCGCAAGCCGGTCTTGATATTACGTACGAGATCACGACCGCGGAAGCGCACACGACAGTCGCCCGCGCCAGCTACGACACCGTGGTGTGCATGGAATTGATCGAACACGTGCCCTCGCCACGCTCGCTGCTCGACGCCGCCGCCGGTTTAGTGCGGGAGGGTGGCGACTTTTTTTTATCGACCCTCAATCGCTCGCCGCGGGCCTACGCGCAAGCCATACTCGGCGCGGAGTATCTGCTGCGACTACTACCCATCGGCACGCACGATTACGCGCGGTTTATCACGCCGGCCGAACTCGCAAGCCTGCTCCGCGCCAGCGGCTTCGAAGTCCTCGAAGTCCGCGGCATGCGTTATAACCCGCTTACCCGCCGCGCACGGCTGGTGCCTGCGCCGCGCGTCAATTATCTGGTGCATGCGCGCCGCTGTTGATGAGCGTCAAGTCACGACCGCGAGCCATACTGTTTGACCTCGACGGCACTTTACTCGACACCGCACCCGATCTCGCCGCTGCGCTAAACCGCGTTCGGGCGCAGCAGGCCTTGCCGCCCCTGGCCTTCGAGCGAATTCGACCGTGGGTCTCGCACGGCTCGTTCGCACTGACGCGCTTGGGGTTTGCCGTCGCCGAGGACTCTGCCGAATTCGAAGCACTACGACAGGCCTTGCTCGCGGAGTATCACGCGCACGTGGCCGATCGCAGCTGCCTGTTCGACGGCATGGCGGAAATTTTGCTCGACCTGACCCGGCGCGATCTGCGCTCCGGCATTGTCACCAACAAGCCCGGCTGGTTGACGGCGCCGCTGCTCGCGAAATTGGGTCTTGATCTTCAGTTTTCGTGCGTGATCAGTGGCGACACGTTGACCACGCGTAAGCCCGATCCGGCGCCGCTGTTACATGCCGCGCAAATGCTCGGGGTCGCAACGCGGGACTGCGTCTATATCGGCGATGCGGAACGCGATGTGGAAGCCGGTCGACGTGCCGGCATGGTCACGCTCGTCGCGCTCTATGGCTACCTGGGCGACAGCGACACGCCTGAACAATGGGGCGCGGATGGTTATCTCGCGGCGCCGAGTGATTTGGCTTCGTGGCTCGATCAATCGTGAGCGACCGATAAGCATGGCGGCGGCAACTCCAACGATCGCCGACGAATTCAGCCCCACGCCCGGTTCCGGTTTGTATTACGCGATGCTGTATGTGCCAGCGCCGCAACGTCGCGCGTTAACGTTGATCGAGACCTTGCGCGCGCAAATCGCGAGCGTGCCGCTGACCTGCTCGAGTGCCGAGATCGCGTTCACGAAACTCTCATGGTGGCATGAAGAGGTGCATCGCCTTGGTAATGGGCAAGCACGGCACGCCTTGACACGCGCGCTGCTGCCAGTCCAACGGTCCCACCCGGAGCTCGCCCCCGCGGCACGCAACTTGATCGATGGCATCCTCGCCTTACAGCAGATCGCGCGCTTCGCGACGCGCGCCGAACGCTTTGCGGCCTACGACGCTGCACATGGCGCGTTGTGGACAACGCATGCGGCAGTCGCCAGTGTCACGGATTCATCCACCGTGACCGCCGTTCGTCGCCTGGGCGTCACGGCGGAAATCGCCTGCGCGCTGGCCGATCTGCGACGCTTTGTCGACGGTGGACTCGCGCTCATCACGCGCGAGTACGAACCGCCCTCCTCGCTTAGTTTGGGCGATTGGCACGCCGCGCTTATGCAGGGGGAAATCGAACCGCTGATCGATGATCTTCGGCGTGCGCGGCGCGGACTCGACGCGCGGCAAAGCCCTGTGTTGCGCGCCGTTCGCGTGGCCGGCCGCTTGGCCGAATCGACCCTGACTGAAATTGCACGCGACGGTTACCGCGTATGGGAGCGCCGAC
Organism: Gammaproteobacteria bacterium; assembly: GCA_016191285.1. Classification (GTDB taxonomy): domain Bacteria; phylum Pseudomonadota; class Gammaproteobacteria; genus CAIKBL01. The sequence goes on along the minus strand of JACPPA010000036.1, from coordinate 39,176 downwards.
TCGAGCTCACGCCGCTCCGTAAGTTGTGGGTGAGCTTGCTGATTCGAATCGCAACCTAACCCGCAGGCGACGCAAAGTATCGACGTGTGCCATATCGCGTGTCAGGACCAAGAGATAGCGCTGCCCACGACAGCGCAGTGGAATCAACGTGATCAACGCGCCGACCAGCGGCGAGCCACGACCCGCGGCCGGATATTGTTCGCCAGCTAATGTCGTCGCTAGCCACTTTCCCTGCGAATCAAGCACGAAAGCCTTAAAGGCTCTTCCAGCCGCAGTCAATTCGCGGTGCACCCCAAACGCGCTTAAGCCGACACCAAACACCGCCGCCGCCAAGCTCACGGTAAAGGGCCAGGTCGCCGCCAGCGCGAGAACCCCGACTCCATGCAACACCGCAGAGCCGCGCAATACCCATGGCGAGCAACGAGCGGCGAACGGCAATGGCGCGGTGAACGGGTTCATGGCGCACAGGATACCGGAAGATGCCCATGCGCTTGAATTTGCAGAGGGGAGAAAAGATACTACCAGCCGCTGCCGCGCCCGCGCGCCGCTAAACTCACATTGTGCTAATTCGATGACCAGCGAAGAAGAAACCAAACGCGTGCCGCGGGCCGCGCCCAGCGCGCCGCGTAAACCCGTGCCGGAGCCCCCGCTCGAGATCGGCGGCCCCAAGGGTTTAGAGCCGACGCGCTACGGGGATTGGGAGCGCAAAGGGCGCTGCGTTGACTTCTAGCGCGCGCGACGCCCACGGTCACGGCACCGTGGATCTCTCCCTCAATTTCTCCCTCGGATGAGACCTGTATTCATGAGTCCGGTTAAACCGCTTTCGCCGCATCTGCAGATTTATCGTCCGCAGCTCACCAGCGTGCTATCGATTACGCATCGGATAACCGGCATCGCGCTCAGCATCGGCACCTGCGTGCTGCTGTATTGGTTGTTAAGCGTGGCGGCGGGACCGGAACAGTACGCCAAAGCCCAAACCGTGCTGAGGTGCTGGCTGGTGCGCGTGGCGCTCATCGGCTGGACCTGGGCGTTTTTCTATCACCTGTGCAATGGCATCCGGCATTTGTTCTGGGACGCGGGCTATGGCTTCGCGCTCGGCACGGCGTACAAATCCGGTTATGCAGTGCTCGTTGCGTCGGTCATTTTCACCGGTCTCATTTGGGCCTGCGTTGTCAGTCAACAAGGAGCGCCCTTATGAGCTTGCGGAGCAATCTCGGCCGGGTCAAAGGCTTGGGCTCAGCCAAACAAGGCGTTCATCACTGGCGCGTCCAGCGGTTGAGCGCGCTCGCCCTGATCCCGTTGTCGCTGTGGTTCGTCACTGCCTTGATGGGTCTCGTCACGGCCCCACATAGCGCGGTCGTCGCGTGGCTCGCGCAACCCCACATCACTGTGTTGCTACTTGCCCTGGTGACAGCGCTGTTCTGGCACGCACAACTGGGTCTGCAGGTGGTGATCGAAGATTATATTCATCGTCCCGGCCGGCAGATTGCCGCGCAACTCGTCGTACGCGCCGGCGCGATCCTCGGCGCACTCGCGGCGCTAGTCGCGATCCTCAAGATTTCATTAGGCATTAGCTAAACCATGGCAAGCGCATATCCATTGATTGAACACCAATACGATGTCGTCGTGATCGGCGCGGGTGGCGCGGGCTTACGCGCCACCTTCGGCATGGCCGCCGAAGGCCTGACCACCGCCTGCATCACCAAAGTGTTCCCCACCCGCAGCCACACGGTGGCCGCGCAAGGCGGCATGAGCGCCGCGCTCGGCAACATGGGCCCCGATGACTGGCGCTGGCACATGTACGACACGATCAAGGGCTCGGATTGGCTGGGCGATCAAGACGCCATCGAATACATGTGTCGCGAAGCGATTCCGGCCGTGATCGAACTCGAACATTACGGTGTGCCGTTTTCACGCACCGAAGACGGCCGAATTTATCAGCGGCCGTTCGGCGGGATGACCACGAATTACGGCGAGGGCGTTGCGCAACGCACCTGTGCCGCGGCGGATCGTACCGGTCACGCCATTCTCCATACGCTTTACCAGCAGTCGCTGAAACATAACGCGGAATTCATGATCGAGTACTTCGCGCTCGATCTGGTGATGGACGACGACGGTGTCTGCCGCGGTGTACTGGCGTGGAATCTGGACCAGGGAACGCTGCATCTATTTCGCGCGCATCAAGTGGTGTTGGCGACCGGCGGCTACGGTCGCGCGTATTTCTCGTGTACGTCGGCGCATACCTGCACGGGCGACGGTAATGCGATGGCGCTTCGCGCCGGATTGCCGCTCCAAGACATGGAATTTATCCAGTTCCACCCCACCGGCATTTATGGCGCCGGCTGCTTGATCACTGAAGGCGTGCGCGGCGAAGGCGGTTACCTGACCAATTCGGCGGGCGAACGCTTCATGGAGCGCTATGCGCCGAATGCCAAGGACTTAGCGTCGCGCGATGTGGTCTCGCGCTCGATGACGATTGAAATCCGCGAAGGGCGTGGCGTCGGCGCGCATCAGGATCATATACACCTGCATCTCGAGCACCTCGGCCCCGAAGTGATCGATGAGCGCTTGCCGGGAATAGCGGAATCCGCCGCGATCTTCGCCGGCGTCGACGTGACCAAAGAACCCATTCCGGTACTGCCGACGGTCCACTACAACATGGGCGGCATTCCGACTAATTATCATGGTCAGGCGGTCACCTTAAAAAACGGTAATCCCGACGCGGAAGTGCCGGGCTTGATGGCGATCGGCGAAGCCGCCTGTGTATCGGTGCACGGCGCCAATCGATTAGGTTCAAACTCGCTGCTTGATCTTGTCGTGTTCGGCCGCGCCGCCGCCAAGCGCTGCGCGGCGACCATCAAACCTCACACGCCGCACCCGGCGCTTCCCGCGCACACCACGGAGCGGCTGTTGGCGCGCTTCGATCGCATGCGCCATGCGAATGGCAGCGAGCCAACGTCCAAACTGCGGCTCAACATGCAGCGCATCATGCAAAACAACGCCGCGGTGTTCCGAACTGGCGAAGTGCTGTTTGAGGGCATCACGCAATTGCAAAGCGTGTGGGATGCATTCCAACACGTAAAAGTCGGCGATCGGTCGATGACTTGGAATACCGATCTGGTCGAGACCTTGGAACTTGAAAATTTACTGGGCAATGCAATGGTCAGTATTCGCGCTGCCTACAATCGAGAGGAGTCGCGCGGCGCCCACGCCCGCGAGGATTTCCCGGATCGCGATGACGAAAAATGGCACAAGCACACGCTGACCTGGATCAACGATGACGGCGGTGTGCGCTTCGATTATCGACCCGTGCATATGTATACGTTGAGCAATGACGTCGCCGTCGTTCCGCCTAAAAAACGCGTTTATTGATTTTCGAGAGGGAGCCGTTCATGGCCGAGTTCAGCCTGCCCAAGAATTCGCGAGTCACGCCAGGTAAAACTATCGAGGCCGCCGCTGGCGCCAAGCGCGCGCGCAAGATCCGCGTCTACCGTTATGACCCGGACACGAATGCGAATCCACGCCTCGATACTTACGAAATCGACCTCGATAAATGTGGGCCCATGGTGCTGGATGCGATCATTTACATCAAAAACGCACTTGATTCGACGCTGGCGTTTCGCCGTTCCTGTCGCGAAGGGATCTGCGGCTCGTGTGCGATGAATATCGATGGCACCAACACCCTTGCCTGCACCAAGGCCACCGAATCGATCAAGGGCGACGTCAAAATTTATCCGCTCCCGCACCTACCGGTGCATAAGGACTTAGTCCCGGATTTGAGGCATTTCTACGCGCAATATGCGTCGATCAAACCCTGGCTGCAGTCGGATTCTCCGCCGCCACCCGACCGTGAGCGCCTACAGTCGAAAGAAGATCGTGAGAAGCTGGACGGTTTATACGAATGCATTCTGTGTGCGTGCTGTTCAACCAGCTGCCCCAGCTATTGGTGGAATAGCGATCGCTACCTCGGCCCGGCGGCGCTGTTGCAGGCTTATCGCTGGCTGATCGATAGCCGTGACGAAGCGACGGGTGAACGCCTCGATGAACTCGAAGATCCGTTCCGGCTTTATCGCTGCCACACGATCATGAATTGCGCGCGCACCTGCCCGAAAGGGTTGAACCCCGCGCAGGCGATCGCGGAAGTAAAAAAAATGATGGTACAGCGCACGCTTTGAACCCGCAGGGCGGTGATTTCAAGTGGAATTAAATCGCCTGCGGTGGCGCTGCCGCCGCGGCATGCGTGAACTCGATATCGTGTTAAACCGCTTCCTCGACGAAGATTACTCGACGCTGACGCCGGTCAACCAAGTCGCTTTCGCGAGCTTGCTCGACACCGCGGATCCCGATCTCTACGCCTGGGTCCTTGGCCAACACCCGGCACCCACGCCTGAATTTCGCGAACTCGTCACGCGCTTGCAACGACACACCGCACGATGAAACTCACCGACGTGGTGCCCGCGACGCTGTCCTACGAGGTAGATGCCAATGGTGATCATTCGTTCGCAGCCCCGGACACCGAGTTAGATATCGCGAACTCCGAGTCCTGCGTATGCCCGCTCACCGATCTCGCGCTGATTCGCGTCGACGGCGCCGACGCACGGAGTTTTCTGCACGCCCAATTCGTCAGCGATGTCATGCAGGTGAATGTCACGCGCGGGCAACTCAGCGCGTGGTGCACGGCACAAGGTCGCGTGTCGTTTTTGTTTTACCTGTGGCAACACGCCGACGGATTTCTGTTGTGCGTGCCGCGCTCGGAGTCCGCGCGCCTGATGACGCGCTTGAAAATGTTCGTGCTCCGCGCCCAAGTAACGCTCGCGGAGGTGTCCGACGTTTATGGCGTGCTCGGTCTGTGCGTGCCCCAAACGGCGCGCCCGGACTGGGCCGCCGGTCTCGAGGTGACGCGCTACGCGGTGTCGGTCCTCGCTGAGTCGCTGTCAACGTTGTGCATCGACGACGGCGCGCGCTTTTTAGTGTGCGGCCCGATCGACGCGCTCGCCGCCTGGTGGCGCACGCACGACCTGGCGGCCATCGGCTCGAATACCTGGCGTCTAGGGGATATCGAACAGGGCTTGCCCGTCATTAGCGAGATCAATGCCAACGCGTTTCTGCCGCAGCAATTGAACCTCGATACGCTTGGCGCTTTAAGCTTTAACAAAGGCTGCTACCCCGGCCAGGAAATCGTGGCGCGGATGAAATATCGCGGCACGGTTAAATCGCGCTTGCGGCGCGGCCACACCGCCGCCATGGCAGCGCCCGGAACCCCGTGTTTTCGCGCGGGGGAGAGTGCCGCGCATAGCGCGGGGCAAATTATCAGCAGCGCCACGTTGCCGGCGGGTGGCTGCACTGTGTTGGTGGTAGCGGAGCTCGCGGTCACCGCGCCATTACACCTCGGCATACCCGACGGTCCCACCGTTACCCTTGACCACCCGTCTCCGATCTCTCCTGATTAACTGTCCGTGAGTACCAGCCAGGTGGCCGAGCACTGCCAGCCAATCCATCGCTCAGGCTAGAATGGCAGTCCCTAACTCCAACGGGGTTTATTCATGGCTTTGATCCTCTCGCGTCGAACACCGTTCCTGGGTATCGCGCTGGCCTGCATCGTGTTACTCGCGAGCGCGTACTACCTGCAATTTCATTCTGGGTTAGAGCCGTGTCCGTTGTGTATTTTTCAACGGGTATTTTATTTTCTGATCGGCGCCACGGCCTTAGTCGCCGCGGCGCACGGCGCACGCTTGGCGGGAGCCACGGCCTACTGCGCTGTCATTGCCATCCTTTCGATAATCGGGGCCACCATCGCGGGTCGTCAGGTGTGGCTGCAACATTTGCCCAAGGACCTGGTCCCCGAATGCGGGCCCGGTCTCGATTTCATGTTGGACATGTACCCACTCGGTGAAACGATCCACAAAGTGCTGCGCGGCAGTGGCGACTGCGCCAAAGTTGACTGGACACTGCTTGGCTTGTCGCTCGCGGAATGGTCTGTGCTGTGCTTCATCGGCTTAATGCTGAGTGCGCTCGCAATCGCGTTCCTGCGAGCGAAGCAACGCCCAATTCGGCGTCGGCGACGTTCGTCCGGAGGGGCCGGTTATGCCTGAATTCCCGCGCTGCGCGCGTAGGTTAGTGGCAATCTCGGCGCTGGCGCTCCTTGCCAGGTCAGGTAACGCGCCAGCCGATGTCCCACCGTTTTCGCACATGACATTGAATGAGGTTCAACCGATCGCGCTCGCGGTGGATGACATCGACCAGGATTTGGCGAGTCATGGACTGACCGTTGCGCGCGTGCACGACCAAGCCACTCGCCAATTGACGGCCGATGGCATTGCGCTCGCGACGGCAGATGGCGCCATAACCGCGCCGCATGCGGGCTTGCTCCGGATCCGCGTCATAACCAATCACGACGCCAGCGGTTTTTATCATCTGGCGGTGAAACTCGAACTACGACAGAAAATCCCGCTCGGGAATACGGCCGGGGGATTTATCTCGCAAGCCGTCTGGACGAGCTCCAAAAACGGCGTCATGCTCGCCAGCGAGCCGGAAAAAGTTGATGCCCTGGTAACCGAATTGGTCGGCAATTTCGTTCACGATTACCGCGCGCAGAATCCCGCCGGCAGAGCTTCCCGCGGCACAGGGAGGTGCCGCCATTTTCGATGGTTGCAAACCATTGAAAATGAAGGGAAGCAAAAATCATACTTTTTGCTTCCCGTACTCTGAATAAGTCCAGGATGGACTTATTCAGAGGTTCCCTAAATGGCCCGCATTGCCATGGGCTCAAGAAGAGGCACCCGGCCTGAATCGCACTTGTTTAAGTGCGGTTTACGCCGTCACCCCGTGCGCCGAGCACTGGGTCCAGTGAAAAATGAATTCATTGGTTGACTGGATTCCGGCGTTCGCCGGCATGACGAAGGGCCAGGACTGCATCGTTCTCGGCATTTCAGCTTTTGTAAGTGCCATTCGAACCCGGCCTAGATTGTGAGATCCCTCATCCCGGGCGAAGCGGCGTGAGCCGCGCCGACCCGGGATCCAGGGGCGCCTGAACTACCAGCGGGCTCCCGCCCCGGATCGTCGCTGCGCGAATTCCGGGGTGACGTCTATAAAGGCTGCGCACGTTCCGGAATGACGCTACGCGCGCACCCGACAACCGCCTTATGATGGGAACTTCCGAACCTTTATTTGGCGCTGCTAGTGCTGCGAATCCACCGCGGCTAGCGCGCTCATATTGATCACCCGTCGCACTGACGCCGAACCGGTCAGAATATGTGCGGGATAACGCAGACCCGTCAGAATCGGACCCACGGTGACGCCCTCACCGAGCACGGTGAGCAGATGCATGGCGATATTAGCGGCATCGAGTGTCGGCATGATCAAGACATTGGCGGCGCCGGTGAGGGGCGAATCATTCACCGCCATGGCGCGTACCGCCGGCACTAATGCGGCGTCCGCCTGCATTTCACCATCGATCTCAAGCTCGGGCGCGGCAGCGCGGATCATGCCCAACGCATCGCGTAGCTTGCACGCCGAAGCGGTATTGCTGCCGCCAAAATTAGAATGCGACAACAAGGCCACCTTCGGCCGTATACCAAATCGACGGGCACGCATCGCGGCCGCCAGCGCGATCCGAGCGATGGTCGCGGCGTCGGGATCGGTATGCACGTGGGTATCGCCAATGACAAACGTCCCCTTGCGCAGAACCAGCACGTTAACGGCGGCGAGCGCACCCTCGGTCCCGCGTCCCAGCACTTCCTCGAGATCCTTGAGATGCGTGTGATAAGCGCCGGTGAGCCCACAGATCACGGCATCCCCCTCGCCCTTTCTGACTAAGAGCGCGGCGATGACAGTGCTATTGGTGCGCAGCACGCGTCGCGCATCGGCCGGTGTAATCCCGCGCCGCTTCATTAATTCGTAATACTCGGACCAATATTCTCGAAAGCGATGGTCGGACTCCGGATTGACCACTGAGAAATCGATGCCTACGCGCAGGCGCAACCCGAGATTTGTAATTCGTTGTTCGATCACGGCCGGACGCCCCACCAGAATTGGCCGCCCCAATTGATCGTCGACCACGGCTTGCACGGCGCGCAGGATGGTCGTCTCCTCGCCTTCGGCGTACACCAACCGTTTGCGGTCCTGCTTGGCCCGTTCGAAAATCGGTTTCATCAACAACACCGATTGAAACACGTACTTCGAGAGCTGATCTTTGTAGGCCGCGAGATCAGCGAGCGGCCGCGTCGCGACGCCGCTGTCCATCGCCGCTTGCGCGACCGCCGGCGCCAAGGTCGTGATGAGCCGCGGATCAAAGGGTTTCGGGATTAAGTAGTCGGCGCCGAACCGCAGTTGGTCGCCGCCATACGCGGCGAGCACCACTTCGGAAGCTTCCTGCATCGTCAGTTCGGCGAGCGCATCCACACACGCGATTTCCATCTGCTCGGTGATGGTCGTCGCGCCCACATCGAGCGCGCCCCGAAACATGTACGGAAAGCACAGCACATTGTTCACTTGGTTCGGATAATCCGAACGACCCGTTGCCACCAGCGCGTCGGGTCGTGCCGCCAAGACTTCCTCAGGCAGGATTTCCGGCGTGGGATTGGCGAGGGCGAGAATGATCGGCCGCGCCACCATGGTCGCGACCATCGCGCCCGTCAGTACACCGGGACCCGAAAGTCCAAGAAAAATATCCGCATTGCGAATAGCGTCGGCTAAGGTGCGTGCGTCGGTATCACGCGCGTAATGCACCTTATGACTATCCATTTGCTCGCCACGGCCGCGATAAATAACGCCGGCCTTGTCGACCACCGTGATATGCGCGCGCGGCAAGCCCACGGCTTCGAGTAATTTAAGACAGGCAATCGCGGCTGCGCCCGCGCCCGAGCACACCAGTTGTACCGCGCCGATGGTCTTGTCGATAAGTTTTAACGCGTTGCGGATCGCCGCCGCAGCGATGATCGCCGTGCCATGCTGATCGTCATGAAAAACCGGAATATCAATTCGTTCGCGCAAGCGTTGTTCGATATAAAAACATTCGGGCGCCTTGATGTCTTCCAGATTGATGCCGCCAAACGTCGGCGCCAAGCTCGCGATGATGTCGACCAGTTTGTCCGGGTCGCGCTCATTCAGTTCGATATCGAAGACATCGATACCGGCAAATTTCTTGAATAAAACCGCTTTGCCCTCCATCACGGGCTTCGCGGCGAGTGGGCCAATGTCGCCGAGTCCGAGCACCGCCGTGCCGTTGGTGATCACCGCGACGAGATTCGCCCGATTGGTATAGCGCGCCGCCAGGCTCGGGTCCTTGGCGATCGCGAGACAGGGGGCAGCGACGCCGGGCGAATACGCGAGCGCGAGGTCGGTTTGATTCGCCAGCGGTTTAGTCGCGGTAATTTCGGTTTTGCCGGGGCGCGGACTCTCGTGATAATCGAGCGCGGCTTTATAGAGTTGTTCGTCCACTGCTGCTCCTCGGCGGTCGCGTGCGCCCTAGCGAAACGGCATTCCTGGCGGCAGGCGGCCTTGCATGCCACGCATTAACGCCTGCAAGCCGCCTTTTTTTGAGACCTTTTTCATCATTCGCTGCATTTGATCAAACTGCTTCAGCAACCGGTTGACGTCTTGCACTTGATTGCCCGATCCATCGGCGATGCGGCGCTTACGCGACGCTTTGATCACGGCGGGGAAGCGTCGTTCCTGCGGCGTCATCGAATCGATGATCGCGCCGAGTTTTGAAAATTCTTTGTCGTTCACGCGATCTTTCACATGCGCCGGTAGTTCGGCCACGCCGGGCAGCTTGCCCATCAAGGCCGATAACCCGCCCATGTTCTTCATTTGATCGATTTGTTCGCGAAAATCTTGCAAGTCGAAGCCCTTGCCTTTGCTCAACTTGGCCGCGACCTTGGCCGCCTGATCGCGATCGACTTTCTGTTCGACTTCTTCGATCAGCGATAACACGTCGCCCATGCCGAGGATGCGCGAAGCGATGCGATCGGGATGAAAGGGTTCGAGCGCGTGGATTTTCTCACCCACGCCGATGAATTTGATCGGCTTACCCGTGACGTGACGCACCGACAACGCGGCGCCCCCGCGCGCGTCGCCGTCGGTCTTGGTTAAGATCACCCCGGTCAACGGCAGGGCTGCGTTAAACGCTTGCGCGGTACGGACCGCGTCTTGCCCCATCATCGAGTCGATGACGAACAGGGTCTCGTGCGGGCTGGCAGCGGCATGGAGGCCGCGGATCTCCTCCATCATCGTGTCATCGATGTGCAGACGCCCGGCGGTATCGATGATCAGCACCTCCTTGAATTGCCGCCGCGCCTGGTCGACCGCCGCCAACGCGATAGCAATCGGCGCTGCATCCGTGCTGGGATAACAATCGACGCCGATTTCAGCGGCGAGCACGCGGAGCTGTTCGATAGCGGCCGGACGATAGACGTCACAGCTGACAAGCGCGACGGCTTTCTTGTCGTGCTCCTTGAGACGCTTTGCAAGTTTGGCGGCGCTGGTGGTCTTGCCCGAGCCCTGCAAGCCAGCGAGCAGAATCACCACCGGCGGTTCCGCGGCGAAATCAATGCCCACTCCGGCCTCGCCCATCAGCTCCGTGAGTTCATCACGCACGACGCGGATGAGCGCCTGTCCCGGTGTCAAGGTCCCGATCACCTCCTGGCCCAGCGCGCGCGCGCGTACACGTTCGGTGAAAACTTTAACCACCGGCAACGCGACATCCGCTTCGAGGAGCGCCATGCGCACCTCGCGCAGGGTACCGTCGATGTTGTCTTCGGTTAGACGCCCTTGACCGCGTAAATTTTTGACGACATTGCCGAGGCGTCGACTGAGATTTTCAAACATAGGGGCTGCTCTTCAAAAGCGCGACCAAAGCGGCTGCAAGTCAGATAATTGTAACAGGGTTTACCGCGCCGCCTGGCCTACGACTTGACCTGCTTCCGCCTGCGAATAGGCGCGCCGCGCTCGAATACTGTCGCGCTTAGCCAACTTAATTCGCACGCTCCCGGCGGCGTTATATCGTGCTTTGTGGGAGCCGCTTTAGCGGCGAATGCGCGCCTGATGTCCAATTCGCGGCTAAAGCCGATCCCACGATACCTAACCCGACTCATGAAAGTTCATTGCGCAGCAGCACACTAGTACGGGTCTGACTTCGCCACGCTTCCCTTATACAATGCGCCGGGTGAACTTCACTCCGCAATTGATGCTGTCTCCACTGCTTGGAATTATCGCAACTGTCCTCTACGTCACGGCTGGCGTGTTGTTGATCGCCGCCCACGGTCAACGCGCGACGAATTCAGCAGGGTGGCGGCGCTTTGGCTTCGGCCTTGGGACACTCGCCGTGGCGCTCCACGCGGTCGTGCTTTATCCAACGACGATCACGACTCAGGGCGTCAACTTGAGCCTCTTTAACGCGGGATCGGTGGTCGCGTGGTGTGTGGCGGTGGTAGTCCTGATGTTGAATGTTCGGCGCGAGCTCGGCAGCCTCGCCGCCGTCATTCTGCCTGCCGCCGGCGCGGCGCTCATCCTTGATCTGTGTTTCCCGACGACGCATCTGATCGCCACCGATATGCCGCTCGGCATGCGTTTACATATCGCCCTGGGGGTTATCGCCTACAGTCTGTTCGCGCTGGCGGCGATCCAGGCGATATTTTTGAGGATCGCCACTCGCCAGCTGCGCCAACATCATCCGATCATGCATTTCTTGCCGCCGCTCCCAACCATGGAAGCCGTGATGTTTCAACTCACGGCCCTCGCCTTTGCGCTGCTCACCGTCAGCCTCGCGTTAGGCGCCGCCTATGTCATGAACATTCGGGCGCAGCATCTCGCCCATAAGATCGTCTTCTCGGTCCTCGCCTGGCTGGTGTTCGCCGTGCTGGTTTATGGCCGTTGGTGGCTGGACTGGCGCGGACGGCGCGGCGTCAAATATGTGATCGGTGGATTTACGCTGCTGGCCTTGGCTTTTTTTGGCACTAAGTTCGTCTTGGAACTAATCCTGCATCGAGTTTAGCCGTGGATAATTTTTCATTGGCGCTACTCGCGCTCGGCCTGCTCGGCCTGATCGCGCTGAGCGCTTTTTTTTCCGGCGCCGAGACTTCGATGATGTCGCTTAACCGCTACCGTCTGCGCCATCTCGCCGATCAACATCATGCGGGCGCCAAGCGCGCACTTAAACTCCTCGAGAAACCGGATTCTCTGATCGGCTTTGTGCTCCTCGGCAATAATTTCTTAAACGTATTGGTCACGCAAATCGCAACGCTGGTGACCCTCCAAGTGTTCGGTGAACGTGGACTGTGGCTAGCGTCAATAATCCTGACGGCGTTAATCCTGATCTTCGCCGAAGTCCTCCCTAAAACGATCGCGGCATTGAATCCGGAGCGCGTGGCATTCCCGGCGACGTGGTTCCTCATTCCACTGATGTGGATTTTTCGACCCGCGGTCGCCGGGATCAATGCCATCACCCGCACGTTACTGAAGGCTATTAACATCAATGCCGATCGTTCGCAGCTCGAGTCCCTGGATCGCGAAGAACTACGTACGGTGGTCAAGGAAGCCGGGGCGATGATCCCGCAAAAGCATCGCGACATGCTGTTCGGCATTCTCGATCTGGAAAAAGTCTCGGTACAAGACATCATGGTGCCGCGCGGCGCGATCGTCGCGCTCGACTTTGATCTGAACTGGGTCGATTTGAAGGAGCAGATCATGACCTGCCGGCATACCCGCGTCCCGTGCTATCGCGGCAGCCTCGATAACACGCTCGGCATTCTGCACATGCGAACCCTGGCGCGCCTGTTGCGCCACACCGACGATTTCGACACCGCGGACTTGGAGCGCCTGCTAAGCGTGCCGTATTACGTGCCGCTGAAGGCTGATCTGCATACCCAGCTGATCAATTTTCAATTGGAAAAGCAGCGCCTCGCGTTGGTCGTCGATGAATATGGCGACATCGTCGGGCTGGTCACGATCGATGATTTGTTGGAGCAGGTGGTCGGCGAATTCACCACCGTGCCGCAATTCAACGTCCGCGACGTGTACCCGCAACAAGACGGCAGCATGGTGGTCGATGGTGCGGCGAATATTCGCGAACTTAATCGCGCGTTTCACTGGCAATTGCCCGATGACGGCCCGAAGACTTTGAATGGTTTGATTCTCGAAGCGCTCGAAAGCATTCCGGAAACGGGCACCAGCTTGCGGATCGCGGGTTATACGATCGAAATCGTGCAGAGCTCGGGACAGGCCGTGCGCAACGCGCGTATCTTCCCGCCGCGGGGCGCACCGCGTACCGCGGTTCAAGCACCGAACGACGCGGCCGCTAATGGCTCCAATGGAAACCCCAACTAATCGTCGTCGCTTCGTGCGCAGTGCATGCGGTAGCACCGCAACTCTCACCGCGAATCACGCCACGCATCAAGTGATCGTGCGCGATCTGTCGTTGCACGGGGCGCTCGTCAGCGGCCCGGCCTGTAGTCGAGTCGCAATAGGTTCGCCGGTGCAGGTCAAAATCGCCTTGGCGCCGGCGTTACCGATCGTGACACTGAGCGGGGTCGTCGCGCATCGCAGCGATGACCATTGCGGGATCCGCGCCAGCGCGTGCGATCTCGAGAGCGCGGCGGTGTTACGCCACTTCGTCGAATCGAATGCCGATGAAGCCAAACTACTAGAACGCGAGTTTCGCGAATTACTGATTTAAAAAGCGACGCCGCTTCGAGGCCCAGCAGGTGGTTGGGCTATTGAGCGGCTACGCCCATAAAGGACATCCACACGCCCAGGCGGTTGTCGGGTGCGCGCTCCGCTCTTCCTCGCCGGCCATCCCTGACCGGCTCGTCGCTGTTCCGCGTGCGGTGCGTCCTAAGCGCCGCACGCTCCACAATGACGCTACGCGCGCACCCGACAACCGCCCCGCACATTACGGGTCTTTGAAGAGCGCTTATTAAACGTAAAAGGGTGACACCCATCTCAGGCGCTGAAAGCAGCTGGTTGGGTTATTTGCCGGCGTGCCTCGCACGCCAGCGGGCCATGGATGGTTTAGCGCAGCGTGCGTGGCAGCGGAGTGATTCAGGGACGAATCGCGAAGCGGTAGCCGGTAAATAACCCAACCAGCTGCGCCGGCAGTCTGCTCGTAATTAGTTGAGTTAAGGAAAACAAAAATGACACTTTTTGTCTTCCTTACTCTGACAAAATCGCCCGGCGCGATTTTGAACGCACCTCGTGCGGCCCGCTAGGGCGAGCCTCAGGATGAGGCGAGTAATAGTCCAGGAGGGACTTATTCAGCGGTTCCTTAAATCTCAGCCAACGCCTCGACCAAACGCGTCACGGGCACCACTTCGAGTTCCGCCGGCGCGGTTTTGCTCACGTTGGCGCGCGGAATGATCGCGCGTTTGAAGCCGTGTTTGGCGGCCTCGCGCAGGCGTTCCGGCCCGCCTTGCACCGGTCGAATCTCACCGGCCAAACCCAGCTCGCCAAACACCACCAAATCGATCGGCACTGGCCGATCGCGCAGACTCGACAACACGGCCATCGCGATCCCTAAATCGCCGCCGGTTTCGGTGACGCGAACGCCGCCGACGATGTTGGCGAAGACGTCGCAGCCGGCAGTACTGATCCCGCCGTGGCGATGCAGAATCGCGAGCAACATCGACAGCCGATTATGATCGAGGCCGACGGTGACGCGGCGCGGATTCGGCGCCGCGCTTTGATCGACCAGCGCCTGTACTTCCACCAGCAACGGCCGCGTGCCTTCGCGCGTGACCATGACCACGCTGCCCGGCACCGGTTGATCGTGGCGCGACAGCAGAATCGCCGACGGGTTGGTCACTTCCTTCAAGCCCCGGTCGGTCATCGCGAACATGCCGAGCTCACTCACCGCGCCGAAGCGATTCTTAAACGCGCGCACCAGCCGATAACGACCGCCGAGCTCGCCTTCGAAATACAACACCGCATCGACCATATGCTCCAGCACCCGCGGACCAGCCAATGCGCCCTCTTTGGTGACATGGCCAATCAGATACACCGCGGTATTGGTGGCTTTGGCAAAGCGCACCAGTTGCGCGGCGCACTCGCGAACTTGCGCGACGCTGCCGGGCGCGGATTGCAAGGCACTGCTATAAACCGTTTGGATCGAATCGATGACAAGGATCGCGGGCCGCTCGGTTTGCGCGAGGGCGAGAACGCGGTCGATATCGGTTTCGGTTAGCACGCGTAATTTCGTCATCGGCAATTTGAGGCGCTCGGCGCGCAACGCGATCTGGGCCGAGGACTCTTCGCCGCTGACATAGAGCGCGCGGATAGCATCACCAGCCGTGCAATGCGCCAGGCTTTGCAACAGCAAAGTCGACTTGCCGATTCCCGGATCGCCACCCAACAGGACCACCGAACCCTCGACCAAGCCGCCACCGAGGACCCGATCAAGCTCGGCGAGGCCGCTCGCGATGCGTGGTGCTTCGACGGCGGTGACTTCGCCCAGGGTGACGATCTTGGGCGCCTCGACACTGAATGACGCGGTGCGTTGAGTCGGCGCCGTGGCCGCCGCGAGGGTCTCGACCAAGGTGTTCCAATTACCGCAATCCCCGCACTGCCCGGACCACCGCGGATGCGTCGCGCCGCAATGCTCGCATTGATAGATACGCTTCGGCGCCTTCATGCGTGGCGCTCGACAATACGTGCGCGCATGCGCATGCGGCACAACAGATCATACGGAATCGTCGCGGCCGCGCGCGCGACTTCTTCGACCGGCAGGCCCTCACCCCACAGGATGACCGGATCGCCGACGCGTGCTTCAGGCACCGCTCGCAGATCGACCGCCATCATGTCCATGGATGCCTCACCGATGACTTGCGTGCGCACACTGTTGACGAGAATCGGCGCACCGGTCGCCGCGTGTCGCGGATAACCATCGGCATAGCCAAACGCGACGATGCCGACCGGCATGGCTTGCGGGCACACAAAACCCTTGCCATAACCGACGGACTCGCCCGCCGCGACGCGTTTAACCGCGATCAACGCCGAGGTCAAGGTCATCGCCGGACGCAATCCCAGGCTGGGGCCGACCGAATTCGCGAACGGCGACACGCCATAGAGCATCAATCCCGGACGCACCCAGTCGCCATGACTCTGCGGCCAACCAAGAATCGCGCTCGAGTTCGCACTACACCGCTCGCCGGGAAGATCCGCGAGCGTGCTCGTGAATAATGCCAATTGATTGGTGACGCTGACATCGCCGATGAAGTGCGCGCTCGCGAAATGAGTCATGAAGCGGAGCGCCCGGCCGGGTCGCGTCAGGGTGGCCACGATCTCCGGTACCTGTTCGGGCGCGAAGCCGAGACGATGCATGCCCGTATCGATCTTGATCCACAGCGGCGTGGTGTCATTGGCAGCGAACAGCCGCGCTTGTTCGCGATTGTGAACCACGGATTCCAGCCGGTGCCCGACAATATCCGTGAGTTCCCGCGCCTCGAACGGTCCTTCCAACAACACGATCGATTGCGTGATGCCGGCGTCGCGCAAGCGCACCGCCTCCTCGATCGAAGCCACGCCAAAGGCATCGACATCGTTCAACGCATGGGCCATGCGCAACACGCCGTGGCCATAGCCATCGGCTTTCACGATCGCCATGACGCGGCGCCCCGCGGTGTGCTGTTTAACCAACCGCAAATTCGACCGCACCGCCTGCGCGTCGAAAGTCGCGCGCGCCGGTCGCGTCATCCGCGAGCCCCGGAGCCGCCGTAGTTTTCGTGAGCCAGATTCTCGAACGTGGTGTACTCGCCGAAGAAGCGCAATTTGCGGCTGCCGATCGGGCCATTACGCTGTTTGCCGATGATGATTTCAGCCACGCCCTTGTCTGGGCTGTCTTCGTTGTAGACCTCGTCGCGATAGATAAACATGATCAAGTCAGCGTCCTGCTCGATCGCGCCAGACTCGCGTAGATCGGACATCACCGGCCGTTTATCTCCCCGTTGCTCGAGACTTCGATTGAGCTGCGATAGGGCGATAATTGGCACTTTCAATTCCTTTGCCAGCGCTTTCAGCGAGCGCGAAATCTCGGAAATTTCCGTCGCCCGATTCTCATTGGTGCCCGGCACGTGCATGAGTTGTAAATAGTCGATGACGACCAGCGCCAAGCCATGCTCGCGCGCCAAGCGACGGCAGCGCGCACGCAGATCGCCCGGCGTCAACGCCGGCGTGTCGTCGATGAAGAGTTTGATTTCGGACAAGATCCCGACCGCGTGCGTCAGACGCGGCCAGTCATCATCGGCTAGTTTGCCGGTACGCACCTTGTGTTGATCAATCCGCCCGAGCGACGACAGCATGCGCATCGCGATTTGTTCGCTCGGCATTTCCATGCTGAAAATGGCGACCGGTAATTGCTCCTTGGCCGCCGCGTGTTGCGCAATGTTGATGGCGAACGCGGTCTTGCCCATCGACGGCCGACCGGCCACGATGATCAGATCCGACGGTTGCATCCCGGACGTCATGCCGTCGATTTCGTAGAACCCCGTCGCAACGCCGGTGATGGGGTTGTCGCGTTGAAACAGTTGATCGATGCGATCCAACGCACTTACCAGCAGCTCCTTGATCGGCCGAAAACCACTCCGCCCGCGCGAATCGCGCTCGGCGATTTCGAACACCGTGCGCTCGGCCGAATCGATCAATTCATTGGTGCCGCGACCTTCGGTGCGAAATCCGCTTTCAGCGATTTCAGTGCCCGCACGGATTAATGCCCGCAGCACCGCGCGGTCGCGCACGATGTCCGCATAGGCGGCGATGTTGGCGGCGGTGGGCGTATTGTCGGCGAGTTGGGCTAAGTATTGCAGGCCGCCGCTACCGTCGAGCAATTCATTGCTGTCGAGCCATTCGGCGAGCGTGACGATGTCGTACGGTTTGGCCTCGTTAGCGAGCGCTTGGATGCCACGAAAGATATTGGTGTGGTCGCGGCGGTAAAAATCACCGTCGGTCAGGCGCTCGCTAACTTGCAACCAGGCTTCGTTATCGAGCATCAAGCCGCCGAGCACCGATTGCTCAGCTTCGATGGAATGTGGCGGGACGCGTAGCGACTCGACACTACGATCGGCGGCCGCGCCCCGAAACGGCGGTTCAGCGGCCATGGGCGACTTTAAGCCGTATCACGCCGGGACAGTTCGACCTATTTCGGCGCGTCGTCCGCTTCGATGACGACCACGATTTGCGCCTCGACGTCGGGATGCAAATGCACGTCAAGCGTATGCCGGCCGAGGGTGCGTAATGGGCCGGTAGGCAGTCGCACTTCGCGCTTTTCAACGGTCAGCCCTTTACTCGCCAAGGCATCGCAGATTTCGCCGGCGCCGACCGAACCGTAGAGCTTGCCTTCGGTGCCGGCCTTGGCTCCAACCGTCACTTCGACGTCTTTTAGTTGCGCCGCGCGCGCGGTGGCGAGATCGAAGACTTGTTGCTGGGCGTTCTCGAGTTCGGCGCGCTGTGCTTCGAACTTGGCGACGTTGCCCGGGCTCGCCGGCACGGCCTTCTTACGCGGAATAAGGTAGTTGCGGCCGTAACCGGCACGGACCCGGACCTGGTCGCCGAGTTTGCCTAAATTTTGAACCTTCTCAAGCAGAATGACTTCCATCGTTTACACCTTTTCTCGGTCGCCGCTTGGCACCGTACCGCTAATGAACTTAGAACCTATCTCAAAAACGCTTGTGGCGCGCCCATACGTTGTTGCGCAACCGTCTCCGGTGCTCATTTACTGTGTGTAAACTGCGCTCCTCGACGGCCGCGCGCCTAGTCTGAACACCCCAGAACCCTTTTTGAGATAGGTTCTACTTATTTGCCGCCGTCGTGCCGGCCGTTGACCAGTACGAGGCCGCGAAAATTAACCGCCATGTCGGCGATGCCGGTAACCGCCAGCACCGTGATGACAATATGCGGCACAAACCCTAAAAAGACATACAAACCGATCAACCAGTGCCGGCTCAAGGCGCGCGCCTCGCGGCGATGATGAATTACCGCCAAGCCTTGGAAGGCGAACAGCAGCGCCAGCACAATCAGCAAGTCGCTAGCCAAGCTATCGCCGTGCCCCCGCGCTGCCGCCACCAATCCCGCCACCGCCACCGCGGCGCCCAGCGGCGAGACCCAGCGCGGCATACGGAGCACTTGGAACTCGCCACGAAAGCCGCCGGGATGATACAGGCTCGCTTGCCACCAGCGCCCCAGCATCAACATACAAACCAAACTAATCAATAACACGGCCACCGAAGCTTCATGCATCAAACCGCCCACGGTCTCGAGATCGTGGGCATTTAAAAACTGCCCCCCCTGCGCCTTGATGAGGGCGCCGAACTGAGTCAGACGCGCCCGCCAAAAAGCATCGACATCCGGGTTCGCGAACCGCATCAGCGCCGCATAACCCGCCACGCAAAAGCCGATGTTCGTAAACGCTGCCCCTTCGCTGCCGGTCCGGCGTAGGGTTTGGCTCGCGCCCCACACGGGTAACCACACGGCGAAAATCGCGAGCGCCGCGGCGCCCAGGCGACCATTCACGAATAGCATGACGCCTGCCGTTATCGCGCCCGCGATCGCCGCGACCCGCAAGCCTTCGAGCGCCCCCTGGCGCAAGGTCACGAGGCAGAGTAAGCCACCGCTTACGAATAGCGCCGGCGTAAACACCAGCGACAACAGCGCGCACGCCGCGACGATGAGCGACGCGGCGAGCGGCCCGCGCATCGCGACGAGCGCTAGTCCACGCATCGCTCAAAGACTCGCGCGTCGGTAGTCTTTTTAGTGCGAATCGCTGTACGGGATCAGGGCCAAGAACCGGGCGCGCTTGATGGCGGTGGCGAGTTGCCGCTGATAGCGCGCCTTAGTGCCCGAAATCCGGCTCGGCACAATCTTGCCGTTTTCGGCGACATTGGCTTTTAATGTATTGAGATCCTTGTAATCGATCTCAACGACGTTCTCGGCCGTGAATTTGCAAAAACGGCGGCGCCGAAAATGGCGTGCGCCGCCGGTACGTGGTTTGGGTTTGGCATGTTTCATACGATCTACTCCGCGGCCACGGATTCGGCCGCATCGGCAGTGGATTCATCGCCGCTCGCTTGCGTGCTGTGTCGATTACGGCGTTCGCTTTCGCGTTCGTCGTGTTCGTCCTTGGCCTTCGCCATCAGCGACGGCCCGACAATCGCCGCATCGCGCTTGATCGTCAGATGCCGCAACACCGCGTCGTTGAAGCGAAACGCGCTGGTCAATTCGTTCAGGGTGGCTTGATCGCATTCGATGTTCATCATCACATAGTGCGCTTTGTGCACCTTGGCGATCGGGAACGCGAGCTGACGACGACCCCAATCTTCCAGGCGATGGATACGGCCCTGAGTGGCTTCGATCATGGAACGATAACGGTCAATCATGGCATTGACCTGTTCGCTCTGGTCAGGATGGACCAGAAACACTATTTCGTAGTGTCGCAAGAGTGGCTCCTCGCGGTTATAAGCTTCCCGTACTGGCAGTGAAGCTAAGGAGTGATGATTAGCCTTCGTCGTTACCAACGCAGGGCCGAAGGGCCGCGCATTTTAGGCGGCGGGCGGCAGTGATGTAAAGGTGAAAGGGCTGATTCGGCGCAATATTCGAGTCTTAACTAAACGGCTGTGCAATCTCGGTCACGCCTCTCGACTACTGGGTCTCTATTTCTGTTCATTCATTTTGTGCGCTCGCCGCGCTGTCGGACAGTCTCATATAAGCACACGGCGGCGGCAGTCGAGAGATTCAAGCTCGCGACCTGCCCACGCATCGGAATGCTCGCCAAAAAATCGCAGGAATCGCGCGTTAAGCGGCGTAATCCGCGCCCTTCGCCGCCGATCACCCAGGCGATCGGGCCTTTCAAATCGAGCGCATAAATGGTCTGCGGAACGCCGTGAGTGGCCCCTACCAGCCAGATCCCCGCGGCTTTCAGGTCCTCGAGGGCACGCGCCAGATTGGTCACTCCGATCAACGGCACCGTATCGAGCGCCCCGCTTGCGACCTTGGCGACCGCCGACGTGACGCTTGCGCTGCGATCCTTGGTCACGACGATGGCGTCCGCGCCCGCCGCATCGGCCACCCGCAGACTGGCGCCTAGATTATGCGGGTCTTGCACCTGATCGATGATCATTAACAGGGCCGGGTTTGGCCGACTCGCCAGCCGCCCTAGGTAATCCACCAAACTCAGCTGGGCGGGCGGGCGGCGGCGCACAACCACCCCCTGATGCGCGGCGCCGGCGGTGAACCGATCGAGGACATCGGCGGTGACCCGCTGCGGCTGCACGCCGGACCTTTGCGCCAACCCCGCCAGCTCGTCTAACTCGCGCGACGTCGCGCCGTGACGGATCCATAATTCAAGCACATCGGTTGCCGCCCGCGTCAAGGTTGCGTGCACGGCGTGCAGGCCGTAGACGAGCAAGGTTTTATCGTGATTCATCGCCCACGCCGGCCGCGCGGCGCGGCTTTCGGCACCGGCAGCGTGAAATCGATTCGACGCTCATCCAGACTCACGCGAGCGACGACAATTTCAATCGCTTGGCCGAGCCGGTATTCCTTACCGGAACTGCGCCCCACCAAGCGATGACGGACCGGATCGAATTGATAATAGTCGTCCGGCAAGGCGGTAACGTGGATCAGCCCCTCGACGAAGGATTCATCGAGCTGGACAAATAACCCGAAGGCCGTGGTCGCGCTAATAATGCCGCGAAACGATTCACCGACTTTCTCGAGCATGTATTCGCACTTTAGCCAGGCGACCGCATCCCGAGTGGCGTCGTCGGCGCGCCGCTCGGCCATCGAGCAATGCTCACCGAGTTCGGCCAGCGCCGCGGTGTCGAGTTGTACTTTTCGCAGCTGTGCCTTGAGCGCACGATGGATCTGTAGGTCGGGGTAACGGCGAATGGGCGAGGTGAAATGCGCGTAGGCCTCGAGTGCCAGGCCAAAATGCCCGATATTTTCAGCGCTGTAGACCGCGAGCTTCATACTGCGCAGTAACACCGTTTCAACCAGATGCCGATCCGGGCGCGGCGCGGCCTGCTGTAGCACACGCGCGAAATCGACCGCGCGTGGCGTGGCGCCTCCGCCCAGGGCCACGCCGATTCCGCTCAAGAACTGCCGCAGAGTTTCGATTTTCTCGGCGTCGGGCGGCGCGTGCACGCGAAACAACGCGCCGCAATCGTGCCGGAGAAGGTATTCGGCGGCCGCGACATTGGCCGCGATCATGAATTCCTCGATCAAACGATGCGCGTCGTTGCGATGTCGGCTTTCGATGCGTTCGATTTTGCGCGCGCTATCGAAAATAAATTTCGGCTCCACCGTATCAATATCGAGTGCGCCGCGCGCTTCGCGTTCGACGCGCAATAGCGCATAGAGTTCGTACGCAGCCGCGATATGTTGTTCGATTGAATCCTTGGCCCAGTCTGAACTCGGCGTCGTGAGCCACTCCGCCACGTCTTCATAAATCAGCCGCGCGCGCGATTTAATCACCGCATTATAGAAACGAGTCCGTAACTGCTTGCCCGCGAAGTCGTAGCGCAGTTCGCACACCATTGCGAGCCGCTCGACCGCCGGATTTAGCGAACAGATGCCGTTCGACAAGGCTTCGGGCAACATCGGAATGACTTGCGCCGGGAAATACACCGAAGTGCCGCGCTCGCGTGCCGCGCGATCAAGCAAGGACTCCGGCCGGACGTAATGGGCGACGTCGGCGATCGCGACATACAACACGAACCCATTGCGTCCCTTGCGACAGTAAATCGCGTCGTCGAAATCGCGCGCATCGCTGCCATCGATCGTCACAAAGGGAAGATCGCGCAGATCTTCGCGCCCGCTGCAATCCTCCGCGCTCACCGCGGCCGGCACCGCCTTAAGTTCGCGCCCGAGACCTTCGGGCCATGCCGTGGGAATGCCATGGCTGCGCACCGCGATATCGATTTCCATGCCTGGCGCCAGATGGTCGCCGAGCACTTCGCTGACATGACCGAGCGGTTGATAGCGCGCATCCGGCTGCTGATCGATGCGCGCGACGACGATTTGGCCGGGGCTCGCTCCGGCAGCTTTCCCGGCCGGAATTAGCACATTTTGATTGAGGTGCCGACTATCGGGCGTGACGAAACCAACGCCGCCTTCTTCGAAATAACGCCCGACAATTTCATGATTGGCGCGCGCCAGGATTTCTACCACGGTGCCAAAGGGGCGATCGCGGTCGTCTTGGCCCGCGACGCGGACCAGCACGCGATCGCCATGCAACACGCGTCGCGCTTCGCGCGGCGCGAGATAAATATCAGGGGCCCCGGAGTCGGGACGCACGAAAGCAAAGCCGTCGGGATGACCCAGCACCCGGCCCGGCAACAGCTCCATCTGACGCGCAATGCCGTAACGGCGATCGCGGGTCTCGATCAGCTGACCGTCGCGCACCATGGCGCGTAACCGGCGTTGAATGGCATGCACCTCGGGTTTCGCGTCGATCGTGAGATGCTTCGCCAGCATTTTGAGATTGCACGGCGCGCCAATCCTGTCGAGCGCCGCGAGCAACGCCTCGCGGCTTGGGATCTCGAGTCCCGACGCGTGCGGCGTCGTGGTCGTTGCATCATGATCAAGTAATTTTCGGCTCATTGACTCACCTAGGTCCGTTCTGTAGATTTCGCCACGCCTTGCCGTGGTGGCGGAATTGGTAGACGCGCTGGTTTCAGGTATCAGTGGAGAAATCCGTGGAGGTTCGAGTCCTCTCCTCGGCACCAAGCATCGATTTGCAGATACGCTCTCACGTCTGCGTCACGCTGCGTAACCTAAATAGCAGAGCATAAATAGCGACTAGGTCGCGGCGATGCGTCGGATCACCGCAATGCACGGCCGTCGTCCCGGCGCACGCCGGGACCCAGTCGAATAACTCAGTGTCCTGGATTCCTCCCGGCGCAGGCCGGGACCACGCCGGCATGACGCGGTTAAAGCCCAACCTGCGTAGGGTGGACGGTATTTCCGCTCCGCTATTCAGACCGCACGACATGACACGATGTGCGGTATTAATTTCACGCCACGTCATGTCGTGCGGATCAACGCCAAAATAAATCCAGCGTAGAAGAGGCCATTCACGCCCAAATGCCAAACGCGCAAATCGCCACGCTGCGCGTGCCACAACAGCCATAAGCCGGCCGCATAAGCGAGCGTCACGCCGACGAGGACCGGTGGCGTCGGTGTCCACGGCGTCATCAGGATCCCCATCGCTGGCAGCAGACACCCTTGAAACACCATCGCCCCGGTGATGTTGCCGATCGCCAAGGTGTCTTTGCCACGCCGGATCCACAACAAACTGTTGACATTCTCCGGCAGTTCGGTGGCGATCGGGATGATCAGCAGCGACAACAGCAAGGCCGACACGCCGCTGCCAGCGGCGACTTGTTCGACGGCGTCCACGCAGCCTTTGGCGCCGAGCACTAACAGCGCCACGCCGATCAAGACTTGCAGCCCAACGACCGCGCCGTGATCGGGCAACCCAGCGCGGCACAGGTACATTTCCGAATGCGCTTCAGTACCGTGTCCGGCCTCGACTAATTGCGCCGAGACTTTAATCGTGCGCAGGACATAGACGATATACGTCGCGACCAATGTCAAGGCCAGTAGCGCGCGCGCCAGACGTTGCGATTCCGGGATCCATAATCCCAATATCGCCAACCCGAAGCCGAACAGAAAAAACGTCAAATCGCGAGTTAGCCCCGAACGTTCCGGTCGAATGTGACCCGTCCATCCGCGCCGTCCCAGGACGGCGGCGCCAGTCACCGCGAAGCTCAAGGTCGCCAACATCAAGGGCGCACCAAGGATCGCCCCAATGCCAATTTCCGCGTTAACCGCGGCATCCGCCGTGCCGGCAAAAATCGCGACCAGCGGAATGGTGCTTTCCGGCATCGCAGTCGCCATCGCCGCGAACAGTGAACCGGTCACGCCTTCAGAGATCCCAAGGCGCTCACCCAAATGCTCGACCGCATTCGTAAATAACTCGGCCGCAAGCAAAATAACGGCCAACATCAGCAACAATTGCGGCACTACACTCATGCTACCCTCGGGGTTTAAAGCGGCCGGCGGAACGCTTGGCCAGCGGTAGGTTGGTTTTCTAAAGGGGAGAATAATTTCTAGTGAACGAGGCACTTTATTTAAAGGCGGCGCTGCTCGGCGTGGTCGAAGGTCTAACGGAGTTCCTGCCTATTTCGAGCACGGGGCATTTAATCGTGGCCGGCGATTGGCTCGATTTTAACAGAGATGCCGACAAAACTTTCGAGGTATTTATCCAGCTCGGGGCCATTCTCTCGGTATGTTGGTACTACCGCGACCGCCTCCGCGAGGTCGCGCGAGGCGTTGGCCGGAGCGCGGACGCAAATCGTTTCGTTTTGAACCTCCTGGTGGCTTTTCTACCGGCCGCAGCGATCGGTTTTATCGCCCATGACTTTATTAAAAAGTGGCTGTTTTCACCGCGGGTGGTCGCCTATGCCATGCTGTTCGGAGGGCTCGCGATTTTATTTATCGAATACGCGCTTAAACGGCGTACCGCTACCGCCGACGTGGCGCCAACGCGGACCCAAGCGCTGCAGATTGGGTGCGCGCAGGTTCTAGCGCTAATTCCGGGAGTTTCGCGCTCCGGTGCGACCATCATGGGCGGCATGGTGACTGGTTTATCGCGGCGCGCCGCCACCGAATTTTCATTCTTCCTGGCGATTCCCGTGATGTTTGCCGCCACCGCCTACGATCTCCTGAAGAGCTGGAGCACGCTCGCGGTCGATGACCTGAGCGTGTTTGCCGTCGGCTTCGTGATGGCCTTTATTAGCGCGCTGGCCACCATTCGGCTTTTACTGCGCTTTGTGTCCCAGCACAGTTTTGCCGTCTTTGCCTATTACCGCCTGATCTTTGGCGCCTGGTTACTGTGGCATTACCGCGGATAGGGGTTGAGTGCGAAGTTTGGCCGCTTGGTTATGTCGACCCCATAGGTCGTTATAGCCAGAATTTCGTTCCGTACGACGGTAGAGCCCCCTAGACTGCGCGCTCATCGAGCAAGAATTAAGGATCTCGGCGTGTCGACGACCGCAACAGTACCGCTTGAACCGCCGCCGAACCGCGAACAACTCGCGCGGTTAACCCACGCGGTAGCCGATTTCACCCGCGACGAATTGCTCTGGACCAGCGGGTACCTGGCTGGCCTGGCGGCCACTCGCGCCGGGGCTGCCGTTGTACCGGCGGCGATCCCGGCCGAAGTCGCGAAAAGCGCGCGCACTTTGCTTATCGGTTACGGATCGCAGACCGGCAATGCCAAACGCGTCGCCGAAGGCCTGCACCGGCAGGTCACTGCCGCCGGCATCACGGGGCGCCTCGTCAGTCTCGCCGACTATCCGCCACGCCAACTCAAACAAGAAACCGCGGTGCTGTTTGTCGTTAGCACCCAAGGTGATGGCGATCCGCCGGAAGATGCCGTGCCTTTTTTTGAATTTCTGCAGGCGGCAAACGCCCCACGTCTCGAAAAACTCAAATTCGGCGTGCTCGCCCTCGGCGATTCTAGTTATCCCTATTTCTGCCGCACTGGGCAGCTGCTGGACGAACGGTTAATCGAACTCGGCGCGACCCGTCTGCTGGCACGCGTGGATTGCGATCTCGATTTTGTCGTCCCCGCCGCCGCGTGGAGCGAGCAAGCGTTGAAGCGCGCCGGCGAATCGCTGCGCACACAGGCGCCGCCGCGCATCGTAGTGGTCGAGTCCGCGCCGAAGGTGACGCTGGAAGTCGAGCATCCAACCCTAAGCGCGGAATTGTTGCTCAATCAAAAGATCACGGGCCGCGCCTCGAGTAAGGACGTGCGACATCTCGAATTCGGCATCGATGGCGGCGCGCTGCTCTACCAACCGGGTGATGGCCTGGCCGTGTTACCGCTGAATCCGTCGCCCCTCGTCGACACTCTGCTCGCCCTTCTCGGCGCCACCGGCAACGAAACCGTGAATGGTCCACGCGGACCACGCGGCATGCGCGAAACCCTGCGCGAGGATGTGGAGTTAACGCTGTTAAATCGCCAATTTCTAATGGCGTTTCAAGCGCGCGCCAATCATCCGCGCTTGGCTGAAGTCCTGGCGCCCGATCAGGGTGACAAGTTCGCCGCCTACCTTGAATCCAACCAAGTCGTGGATGTGCTGAAACTGGCGCCGGCGATCTTGACGCCAGATGAGTTCATTCGCCTGTTGCGTCCGCTCGCGCGCCGCACATATTCGATCGCCTCGTCGCTGCTCGCGAGCCCTGACGAAGCGCATCTGCTGGTCGCGATCGTGCGGGACGCACACGCTGGCGAGATTCGTTACGGCGCGGCATCGAACTTCCTGGGGGATCTAGCCGCCGGCGCCAACGTGTCGCTGCGGCTCGAAGCTAATCTCAATTTTCATCTGCCAGTGGATGACAATGCCCCCATCATCATGATCGGTCCGGGGACTGGTGTGGCGCCGTTTCGCGGCTTCGTCGCCGAGCGCGCGGCGCGCGGCGCACGGGGCCGCAATTGGTTGCTGTTCGGCGAACGCACCCAGCACGAGGATTTTCTCTATCAACTCGAGTGGCAGAAGCAGCTCGCGAGCGGCGTATTGCACCGCCTCGATGTCGCGTTCTCGCGCGATCAGACGGCTAAGATTTATGTCCAGGATCGCGTACGCGAAGCGGCACGCGATCTGTATGCGTGGCTTGAGGATGGCGCGTTCTTGTATGTCTGCGGCGACGCCAAACACATGGCGAAAGACGTGCACGCGGCGCTCACCGCCGCGATTCGGGAAGCCGGTGACATGACTGACGAGCAGGCGCGCGACTACGTGCAGACGCTGCAGCGGGCCGGCCGTTATCGCCGTGACGTGTATTGAGCGTGAGCACTCCACTGTCCCCAGTCGAAGACATCAAGCTGGCGAGTCGCCACCTGCGCGGTTCGCTCGTCGAGAGTCTCGCTGATCCCCTCACCGGCGCGCTCCGCGACGACGATACGCAGCTCGTCAAATTTCATGGCATTTATCAACAGGACGATCGCGATCTGCGGAACGAGCGGCGCCAACAACGCCTCGAACCGGCCTATCAATTCATGATCCGCGCGCGGGTGCCAGGCGGCATTTGCACGGCCGCGCAATGGCTGGCGATGGACCGCATCGCCTGCACACACGCCAACGGCACCATGCGCCTGACGACCCGCCAAACTTTTCAGCTGCACGGCGTGATCAAACGGCGCTTGAAGACAACCATCGCCGAGATCAACCACGCGCTGCTCGATACGCTCGCCGCCTGCGGCGACGTGAATCGCAATGTCATGTGCTCGACCCTGCCCGCGCCAGTCAGTGCGCGCGCGGAAGTGACCGCATTTGCAACCGCGCTGAGCGATCAGCTAACGCCGCGCACACGGGCGTATCATGAGATTTGGCTCGACCAACAGCCCATCAGCAATACCGCGGAAGAATTGGAACCGATTTACGGTGACACCTATCTGCCGCGCAAATTCAAGATTGGCCTCGCCGTCCCGCCCGATAACGACGTGGATATTTACTCCCAGGACCTGGGATTCATCGCGATTATCGAACACGGCCAATTGGCGGGCTTCAACGTGGTGGCCGGTGGCGGCATGGGCATGACCCATGGTGAGCATGCAACCTATCCGCGCTTGGCCGAGACCCTCGGTTACTGCGCCAAAACCGAGGTGTTGAAGGTCGCCACGGCAGTGGTCACTACTCAGCGCGATTTTGGCGATCGCACTAACCGCAAGCACGCGCGGTTGAAATACACCGTCGAGTCCATGGGCCTCGAGGCGTTCCGGGCGGAAGTGGAAACGCGCGCCGGAGTGCGGTTGGCGCCGGCGCGCGACATTCATTTCACGCACACGGGGGATCGCTTTGGCTGGCACGTAGAGGCCGGTTCTGCCCATTTCACGCTGTTCGTGGAGAGCGGACGAGTGACCGATGTCGGCGCGTGGCGCGCACTGACAGGCCTGCGCGAAATCGCGAACGCCGCGCTGGCCGATTTTCACCTGACGCCGAATCAAAATGTGGTGCTCGCGAATATCGCGGCGAGCAATCGGTCACGCGTCACCGAAATCCTGACCCAGCATGGTCTCGGCACCGATCGCGCCAGTCAAACCCGGCAACTCGCGTTAGCCTGCGTCGGCTTTCCGACCTGTGGCTTGGCGATGGCCGAAAGCGAACGCTATGTCGCCGACTTCGTGACCAGGATCGACGCGTTATTCTCCGACCACGGATTGCCAGACGCGCCGGTGACGCTGCGCATTACCGGCTGCCCCAACGGCTGTGCGCGACCCTTTCTCGCGGAGATTGCCCTGGTCGGCAAGGCACCCGGACGCTACAACCTGTACCTCGGCGCGGCCTTCGACGGCACGCGCATGAATGCCCCCTATCGCGAAGCCTTGAATGAAACCGAAATACTCGAAGTCCTTGCCCCCTTGGTGGCGCGCTACGCCGCCGAGCGTGAATCGGGCGAACATTTCGGGGACTATCTGGTGCGCGCCGGTCACGTGCCCGCCATCGTCGGCGGCGTGGCGTTTGCCGCGGCCGCGCAGGCGCTCGCCGCCGGTCGTGGGGTGGCCGCGTGACGGCGAAATCGCCTGCCTTGACTCATCCCTCAGGCATGGTGTCACTGGTCGGCGCCGGACCGGGTGATCCGGAGTTACTGACCTTACGCGCGCTACGCGTACTCGAGCGCGCCGACGTCATCCTCCACGACCGCCTCGTGCCGAACGCGATCGTAGCGCTCGGCGCGCCAGCGGCAACGCGTGAATACGTCGGCAAGACTCGCGATGAAACGGTTTGCACCCAAGTGGCAATTAACGCACGCTTGGTGGAACTGGCGCGACGCCATCGCTATGTCGTGCGTTTGAAAGGCGGCGATCCGTCGATCTTCGGGCGCGGGGGCGAGGAAATCGAAGCACTCATCGCGGCCAATATTCCCTATGAGATCATCCCTGGAATTACGGCCGCGCTGGGTTGCGCGGCTTATGCTGGCATCCCCTTGACGCATCGTGCGCTGGCCCAACAAGTAACGCTCGTTACCGGCCACCAGGCCAGTGCGCAGGGCGGACCAGATTGGTCAACGCTCGCCGGGCGGCAACAGACGGTGGTGTTTTATATGGGGGTCGCCGAAATCGCGACCATCGAGCGCGAACTGCTTATTCATGGCCGCGCCGCGGACACCCCGGTGGCCCTCATCGAAAATGGCTGTACACCAGCGCAACGGGTGGTGGTGACGTCGCTCGGGGCGTTAACGGTCACTGCGGCCAGCACGGCGATTAAAGCCCCGGCGCTGATCATCATCGGTGAAGTAGCAGCCTTCGGTGGCGCGCTACAACAACTCAACCACCTCGCCCTAGGGGTCGCCGCGTAAACAGCGCCGACGGCCACCTGGGCGCCGTATGAACCTCTTGTTCAATTTGGGAACCCACCCACGATGCGGGAGTGATCCAAATTGCGCCGCCATCCGTATTAGGGCGATGACTGCAATCGCGCTCCAGCTCTTTAAGTTTGCTATTAACCGTGAGCCCGCGGGGCGGGTTAGCCTAACGCCGGTAACGATCAAGGCAGTGACCGCCGATCGCATCGAATTTGAAACCGCGCTGCTGCTGCGGATCGGCGCCACGCAGGACGCCGCGGCGTTCGATGCCTTATTTAACGCGTTGGCGAAAAAAGTTTACGGCTACCTGATCCGCAGTGGGGGATGTACGTCGGCGGACGGCGAAAATCTCTTGCAGGACATCTGGCTAACCGTGTGGACCAAGGCCGGCCTGTTCGATCCGACGCGCGCCTCGGCGCGCACCTGGGTGTTCGCGCTCGCCCGTCACGCGCTGATCGATTTAAAGCGCGCGCAGAGCCGCGAACACGGCGTATTCGAAACACATTTTGCGGAGCATGCCGACACCGCTGGCATGGACGAGCACTATGCTGAGCGCGTCGATGGCGACAAAACCGTCGCGGTATTGCAACAATTAGCGCCGGAACAGGCGCAGGTGCTAGTCATGGCTTACGTCGAGGGAAAATCGCATCGCGAGATTGCGCGTGAACTCGGGTTACCGATCGGCACCGTCAAATCGCGACTGCGACTTGGCTTCGCCCGCATGAGAACCTTGCTTCCAGGGCCCGCGTGAACATCGGCCAACATCCGGATCTGGCGTGGCTCGTCGATTACTCGGCCGGCACGCTGACGCGCGGCTTCGGCGCTGTGATCGGCGGGCATTTGGAGCTCTGCGCGGAATGTCGTGCGCAATTGCGGCTGGCCGATCGGCTCGGCTCGCGATTAGTCGACGACGCACCGGCCCTCACCCCGCGTTTACAACCCGCGACGATCCGCGCGGCAGCGGCCGCTTCCGGTGCGTACACCTCGAGACCGCTTGCCGCTCCGGAAAATCAGACAAATCTGCGCGACTATGTAGCGGCCAAACTCGGCTTCGACTGGCAGGCGCTCGACTGGCGCTCGGGAACCGCCGGATTACGCATTGCGCGCCTGCAAGATCGCGACGACGAACGAATTTGGTTGTTGCACGGCGATGCGGGCGCCGCGATGCCGAAGCACACCCATGGCGGCGCTGAACTGACGCTTATCTTGCACGGTGCTTACCGCACTAAGGATCAACGATATGGCGTTGGCGACGTCGATGAAAACGACGAAGCGATCACGCATCAGCCGGTGGTAACGGCCGACAGCGATTGCGTGTCATTACTAGTCTTCGAGGGACGCCTGAAATATACCGGTACGCTCGGCCTCGCCCAGCGCGTGCTGAAGTTCTAGTCCGAACCACTGCACTAAAAGCACACAAATAAGGCGCTCGCCGACAGGCACGAGTGGCATTGGCGATTGGCCGGTCTTGAGATCAGCGCTGTCCTAGCGCGTTCGCAATGACGAGATCCTCGGGGTGAACCTTGAACCAGTCTCCCAAAACCGCAATGCCCTGTGCCGTCTCGCCGGCTGCGGCGTGCGCTTGAGACAGGCGCAGGACGATCAGATTGCTCGGCTTGAGCGCCAGAGCGCGCCGGTAGGCCGTGATGGCGGCACCATAATCCTTACGGGCATAGGCGATGTCCCCGTTCAGGGCGATGGCAAAGCTCTGTTCGTCAGGGAGGTTGTCGAGCGCACGGATGGCTGCCTCTGCGTCATCGTAGCGCTGCATCTTGATGTATTGCTGGGCCAGGGCGGCTTGCAGAACGGGGGCATTCCCACTCAGCTGAGCGGCCTGTTGCAGGTGCTGCAGCGCGCCGTTCTGATCATCGTCGGCGTCATGGGCGCGCGCCAGCAGGAGTTGTACTTCCGCCGATTTGGGCTGCATCTCCGCCAGCTTGCGGAAAGAATTTACGGCACTGGCGGGCCTTCTCGCCGCGAGCTGAGCCTGACCCAGCAGCTCCAGAGCCGCCGTGTTCGACGGTTGCAGCTCATAAGCTTCCCGCGCATGGATCAAAGCCCGGTCGGCGCTGCCATGGTTCAAATAATAGGCCGCCTTAAGCAAGCGCGGTTGTACGGCGTTGGGGTGCATCTCGGCCGCCTTGTCGAGCCAAGCGAGATATTTCGTGTCCTGCTTCTCGGCCAGGGCCAATTGCGCCAGGGCGAGTATGACGGAAAGGTTGTTGGGGTCGGCCTTGATCAGAGCCTCGTACTGATGCCGCGCCGCCTCTGGCTGGTTTTGTGCTAAGTCCAGTTGCGCCAGATTGGCGGCGGCCGGGGAATATTTGGGGTCCAGATACAATGCCTGCTGGAAACGCTGGCGTGCCGCCGCGAAGTCCTGCTTGCCCAGATAAGCCGCACCTTGCAGATTCAAGGCGGTGGGATCCTGCGGCCGTTTTTTTTGCAAGGCGGTGATGGCGGCAAGCGCCTGGTCGTACTGTTTGCGCTGAAGGTAAGTGAGGGCCAGGAGCAGATCGGGGCGCGGGTTGGTTTTATCCAGCCCGGCGGCGTTCTCCAGATCGGCGAGGCCGGCTTCGTTGCCTGCGTCTAAGCGCGCCAAACCTAAATCAGTGAGCACCGCGGGGTTGTTGGGGGCGAGCTTGCTCGCGCGTTGGAAGTAATTCGCCGCGTCGTCGGGCTGGCGGCTGGCGAGAGCGATTTGCCCCGCCAAGCCGAGGACTGCGGGATCCTTGCTGCTGTCTGGGCTTAAGGGGCGCAGCGTGCGCTGCGCTTCTTCCGTTTTCCCCAACCGTAACTGAGTGGCGACTAGCAGTCGACGAGCGAAGCTTTGACCGGGATAGGCGAACACGACCTTATTCAGTTTGGTTTCTGCCTGCTGTAGATTGCATTGGCTGAATTCCACCGCGCCTGAAAGCAGCAGCGCCGGAGCATAGTCGGGGGCGTTTTTCAGGACTGGAAAGAGTTCCTCACGGGCCTCTTCGATTTTGCCCCCCTGATAGTCGATGAGGGCCTGGGTATAACGCACCAGCAGATTATTGGGGCTGCTTTTCAGTACTTGAGCAACAAGCTTGCGCGCCTCGTCGGGCTGACCTTGCGCCAGTGCCGTCCGTGCCAGAATCAGACCCACTTCATAGTGGTGCGGGTTGATAGCTAGCACGGCCCGATAGGCTTGCTGCGCCGCTTGCTCCAGACCCTGGGTACGCAGCAGATCCGCCTTGAGCAGCAGCGCGTCGACCATTTTCGGATTCTGTGCCAAGGCCCGATCCAGCGCCTGTAGGGCATCCTCGGGTTTGGCGGCAAGCAGGAGGGCGCGGGCGTGGGCCAGATGTAGGTCGGGGCTGTCGGGGAAGGCAGCCTCGGCCTGGTTCAGCAACTGCTGCGCGTCGACGAGTTTGCCAGTGGCGAGACTCGCGTCGACGCGGGCCGCCGCTAATATCGGGTAGTCTGGGTTACTCTTATCGGGTGCGGGCTCGTCCAGAATGCGCTGGAAATCCCCGACCCCGAGCCACGCCCGCGCCAGCAGCGGGTCGATCTTGGTTTCGTCGTAGCCTGCCTCCCGGGCCCGCTCCAGATAATCCGCGGCGGCGGCGTAATTTAGGGTATCTAAATAGATATTACCCAGGCGGAAGCGGGCCAGCGCATTCCTGGGTTCCTGCGCCAGGACATTTTTTAGCTGAATAATGGCGCCACTGTCGTTGCCCCGCTGGTGCAGGGTCTGGGCGTCATTCAGTAATTTCTGAAGGTCTTCGTGGCGGCGGCTACAGGCGCTGAGGCAACAGCTTAAAATAAGCAGGGCCAAGGGGGCGTGGAATTTCATTTGAGACCGCATCGACTCCCTGGGGACACCAGTACCCGGACGACTCGCGGGCTATTGCGGTGGCGTCGGTGTTTTCGCATCGTCGGAGTTGATGGTCACGCCCCGCTCGGCCAGTGCCTGAACGATCGAATTGGCATTGGAATTACCCTTGGCTGCAAGTTTGGCGGTGCCGGAGGCAATGGCATCCAATTGCGCACGCATTTTGAAGGCGGTCTGCAAGGGGGTTTCCTGGCCGAGGTGGGTTTGCTTTAGGTTGTCCCGCTCACGCGCGAGTTGGCTGGTCTGGAATCCGCTCCAGATCACCATGGCCAGCAACCCCAAAGCCAGAGGAACAAATACACTTCTGTTCTGTTCAGCCGTCATCGAGAATCTCCCATTCGGTCCGTGGTATTTAATTTTTTGCCGGTGTAGCCGGCGTTGCCGGTGCCGGGTTCACGGTGTAGTTGATCCCCTGCGAAGCGAGCAGGTCATGAATCTGACTGTCGTTGTTCTTGGCTGCCAGACTGGCCAGGCTGTTGATCATGGGTTGGTAGACCTGCTGCAACTGGACGCTTTGCTGGAGATATTGCTGACGATTGGCGACGCTGCCGGACAGCGCTTGATTGCTGTTGACAAGGCCGATGTTGACGAACGCCAGGATGAACGCGGCCAGTGCGAGCAGCAATAACAGCCAGTACTGCGGTGTTTTAAGCATAGTGATCTCTGACGGTCAGGCATGGATGAACAGCCAAACAGGCTGGGTTCGAGGCGCAGTATAGAATGGCCCGGCCGCCGAGTGGCGGCCGGGCGTGATTTTCAGATGGCCAGGTGGCGGCGACGACCCAGCAGGATGAGGAGTAGTCCCAGGGGAAGGAGGAACAGGGTTCCGGGTTCCGGAACGGTCCCCGCGACCACATTACCCCGGATCTGCAAGGTCAGCCGCGTCCGGCTAGTATCCGAGTACCCGCTGGCGTTGCTACCGATGGCCGACAACAGGATGGTGTCGCTGAAGCTCCCCAAACTGCTCCGATTAAAGCCGATACCGTAACCTCCTTGGCTACTGCCCGCGGCTAGGTCGGAGAAGGGGTTGAATCCGCTGAACAGGAAGTTATTCGCCCCGGTCAAATCGAAAAAGCCACTCAAGAGGTCTGCTGGTCCTAATACATTATTCAGCACCGACAGCATGGTGCTCAGCGTCCCGCCCTGCTGCACTTGGCCGAAGTCCAGTACCACGTTGTTGCCGCTCCGCGATAAGGTCCCAGCGCCGCCGGATTTAGCGATGTCCGCGTTGGCGAAATTGTTGACCTGGGCGGACAGCGCCACCGGGATCCCATTGATCACCAGGTCCGCCTGATCGGCATCGTGGCTGACGAGGCGAGCTGTTGTAGTTCCTGAGTAAATACCGGCGGTGGCGGTATTGAGCGCCACTTTGAGGCTACTGTTGTCGTTTGCGCCCGCCGCCAACCCGGCGCCCAGCGTGCCGGTGGTGGAGAAAGGCCCGCTGATGGGACTCAAGTCGCCTTGCAGGACATCGTTCAGTGCGGCGACGGGCGCGGCGTTGGTCACACTCACGGCTTGCGGCGAGACGGTGTCGCCCACGTGCACAATGCCGAAGTTGACCAGGGTGGTATTGACCTGGGCCACGGCTTGTTGATAGACCTTGCCGGCCAGGTTCACGATCGCGCTGCCGACGGAGACATCCGCGGCACCGGTGGTACCGGCGCCGGTAGAGCTGAAATTAACCGTGGCGATGCCAGCGGAAGTGCCGGCGGTGGCGGTGTTCAGGCCGACTTGGAGGCTCGAGGCAGCGGTGCCCTGTGCCGCCAGATTGGCGACAGCGCCACTGCTGGTGAAGGGGGCGGAAGTGCCGCCGATGCTGGCCTTCAATCCTTCGGTGAAGACATCGGGCGAACTGTTGCTAATGCTGACGTTGGCGCTCGGCGCCGCGTCGCCGACACGCGCCACCAGATTAACACTCGGCGTGTTGAGCGTCGGGCTGGCCAGGCGATAGACAGCGCCGCTGACGTTGACGGTCTGCGCGGTCAACGCTGTTGTCCCCAGATTGCTGGTGCCGGCGCCGTCGGAGACCAGCGCAATGGTCGCGCTACCGCTCTTGGCGCCGGCGCTGCCGGTGTTGAGGCCAACGTGCAGGCTGCTATTGTCGGTTGCCGTCGGTCCCAGCAGGTTGAATGCGCCACTGGCGGTGACCGGGGCGCCGTTGGTAGTGATGCTGGCGTTCAGCTTCTCGGAGAAGCCGTCATTGGCGGCGGTGTTGGTAATGCTCAACGCCTGATCGGTGACGGTGCCGATACGCACATTGCCGAAGTTGACCGGGTTGGGCGTCGCCGCGCTGGCGCTCGCAAGGCGGAACACATTGCCAACGGTGGTGATGTTGCCGCTCACGCCGATGGTCTGCGACGTCAGTGCGGTGATCCCCAGTCCGCTGGTGCCGGCGCCGTCGGAGGCGAAGTTGACCACTTGCGTGCCGTTCACCGTACCGGCGGCAACGGTGTTAAGCCCCACGACCATGCTGCTGTTGTTGCTTGATCCCGCTGCCAACTGGTTGATGCTGCCGTTGGTGGTGATGCGGGCATCCGAGCTCGCGCCGAAACTGGCGTTGAGCTTCTCGGAGAAGCTATCGGCAACAGCGGTGTTGGTGATATTGAGTGCCTGCTGTACAGCGTCGTTGACGTGGACGTTGCCGAAGTTGATGGCGGCTAAGGCGTTGGCGGAAGCCAGACGGTAGACATTGCCGCTGACGGTAACGACTTGGCTGCCCGCTGCCGTTTGGCCGAGGCCGCTGGTGCCGCTGCCGTCGGAAGCGTAGTTGAGGGTCGCCGTTCCGCTGCGCGCGCCGGCCGCAGTGGTATCGAGGGTCACCGACATTGCGCTGTTATTGGTGGCACCGCCGGCGAGCAGGTTGATCGAGCCGGCGTTGTTGCTGACGTTGCCGGCGTTAACCCCGAAACTTGCGTTGAGCCCTTCGGTAAAGGCGCTCGCCGGTGCTGTGTTGCCGACCGTCAGCACCTGGGTGCGGGTGTCGCCGACATGGGCGTTGGCGAACACGATCGGTGCGGGCGTGGCATTTCCAGACGCAAGGTTGAAGGCGGCGCCGGTGATGATCAGGTTTTGCGCATTAGTGTTGTCGAAGTTATTGCGTATATGCACTTGCTGACCAGTCAACGTCCCGCCGCTGGTCGCATTGAACGTTACTCCTAAATTGCCGGTGTTGCCGCCAGCGGCGACCGATCCCCAATTCGCAGCGGTTACGCCTGCTCCCGACAGACGTGTGTCGGTGATATTGCCACCGTTAACGGAGGTCTGGATCGCTCCAAGGAGGCTGGGCCCGCCGATGTTGACGTTGCCGATCTGGTAGTTAAGCGTGCTCGAGCTGCCGACGTGAATATTGCCGAAATTCATCGTGGCGTTGCCGCTGGTCGGCGTGGGTACGATATTGCCCGAGAGCGTCTGCGCGGTGCCCGGAGTCGCACCGGCGGCGAGTATTTGGCCTGCACCCGTGACATTCGCGCGGTTGTTGAAGCTATTGCCGGCGCCGAAGTTGGCGTTATTGTAGGCGTTTGAAACCGTGACGGTATTCGCGCCGAGGGCGAGATTACCGTTATTGGTTAGGATACCCGCCGTGCTTACAGCGCCAATCGCCAACGTGCCGCCGGCATCGCTTTGCACTGTGCCGCTTGTGCCTGTAACCCCATTCGTCGCGGTCAACGTACCGCCGAAAGCGCGCACGGCCCCTGTATTTTGAATAGTCGGGTTGACCGTGCCGTTGCCATTTACTTCGGCGGAACTGAGAAGCGAAGGTGCATTGAACGCACCGCCGCGCATTGCCAGCTTGCCACCGTTGGAAAATGCGCCGGTTGAGTTAAACGTGCTGCTGTTGCCAATAGTGACAACGCCCAAGGCGTTGTTGGCGAAGGCGCCAGCGGTCGTGAAGTTGCGTCCATTCTGGATCGTGAAACTGCCGGGCGTCGTCGTGGTTGCGTTGGTGGCCAGATTGGCTAGCGCATCGCCGCTCGTGTTGTTGTTAAGCAGGTTGGAGTTCGCCCCATCGAGCAGAATGGTTGCCGCATTGGCGATAATGTTGGCATTGGGTAGGCGCAAATTCGAAGTTCCGCCGCCCGCAATTACTTCGTAAGTGCCGCCGGCGAGGGTCGTACCTACCAAATTGGTGAAGGCGATTGCCGGCGAAACGGTCAGCGTTCCTCCATTGGCCGCGCGTAGTGTTCCACTGTTGGTAAGGCTACCGTTCGGCGCGATCGTGATCAATCCGCCATTGACATCTGTGGCAATCGTGCCGTTGTTGATTAGATCGGCAGCACCCCCGGCAAAGACTTGACTGCCGATCGTCCCGTTTTGACCGTGAATGATGACACCCGCATCGACCGTCAGGGTCGTGCCGCCTTCAATGGCAATGCGGTTGCTGCTTCCGGTATCGCCTAGCACGATGTTGCCTATGCCCGTGGTGCCGATGCTTTGTGTCCCTTGGAACGACAAGATGCTGTTACTGTTGATGTTGAACGCACCGCTTGTGTTGATCGTCGTTCCTCCGCCGATGCGCTCGATAGCGGTGGCTGTGGCGAGATCGATCGTGCCGTTGACCATTACGCCGTTCAGGAAATTGTTTCCGTTGTTCGTAGGCGCCAGTACCCCGCCGCCGGTGGTGTTGATTGTCCCTCCCGTAATCGTTGCACCGTTCTGGACGACACGGCTCCCCGCACCGGTGGCGTCGATGTGGCCGCTGCCAGAAGCGGTAACCGCTGTATCAAGCCGCAACGTTCCACCATTGAGCGCTTCCAACGTTGCCGCATTGGTGGTGCCGCCGCTGGGGTTGAGTGCAATCAGCCCACCGGAAACATCGGCCGAGATGCGGCCGTTGTTGATCAGGTCATGGGCTCCGCCGACAAACACTCCTGCACCGACGGTGCCGTTCTCGCCGCGAATGACGACGTTCGCGCCGAGCGTGGTGGTGCCCGCGCCATCAAGGCCAATGCGGTTGCTGCCCCCGGTACTG
>JACPPA010000021.1 GCA_016191285.1 Gammaproteobacteria bacterium | reverse complement strand
TGAAAGTGCTTTACAACCCGCAGGCCTTCTTCACACATGCGGCATTGCTGGATCAGGCTTGCGCCCATTGTCCAATATTCCCCACTGCTGCCTCCCGTAGGAGTCTGGGCCGTGTCTCAGTCCCAGTGTGGCTGATCATCCTCTCAGACCAGCTACCGATCGTTGCCTTGGTAGGCCATTACCCTACCAACTAGCTAATCGGGCTTAGGCTCATCTGGTGGCGCGAGGCCTTGCGGTCCCCCGTTTTCCCCCTCAGGGCTTATGCGGTATTAGCCCGAGTTTCCTCGGGTTATCCCCCACCATCAGGCAGATTCCTAAGCATTACTCACCCGTTCGCCACTCGTCGCCAGGGTTACCCCCGCGCTACCGTTCGACTTGCATGTGTTAAGCATGCCGCCAGCGTTCAATCTGAGCCAGGATCAAACTCTTCAATTGAAGTTTTCGCCGAGTGTTACCTCGACAATTCAGTTCGATAGGCTCGGCAATTAGGTTCACTAAAGGCCGATACTATCTAAAAGTTTTCGCTTTTGATTCGGCTTTAGCGCCCACACAAATTGCATGGTCAGACTAATTTTTAAAGAAGCTCGAAGACTAGGATGTCCCCGCAAGAGGAGGCGCATTATACGCGGGGACTCATTCGCGTCAACCGCCGATTTTAATTATTTTCCTATTGTCTATTAAGCCGTTGGTAATCGGCTTCACTAACATTCCCTATCGCGACCTGTTAGCTGATTCTTATCCGCGCCAAGCGCCGCTTTCCGACACGAACAATAAGCGAGGTGCCTGCTTGCAGCGACAGTTTCGCGTTATCTACTCGAACATCGTCAAATCGGACGGCTCCTTGTGCCACCAAGCGATGCGCGGCAGAGGTACTCTCGACTAGATTGGCGCGCTTAAGGAGCTGAACCGCGTCAATTTTACCGGCATCCGATTTAACGGAAATTTCGGTAATATCCGCTGGCACTTCACGATTAGTAAAGCGAGCGATAAATTCTGTTTGTGCTTGTACAGCCGCTTGTGAATCGTGAAACCGCGCGACTAATTCGCGAGCCAGCTTATATTTAATGTCGCGAGGGTTACGCCCGTTCGTTACCTCGTTCGTCAGCTTCTCTATTTCGTGCTGGTTGCGGAAACTCAATAATTCGAAATACCGCCACATCAAAGTATCAGAAATCGACATCAATTTCCCGAACATCGAGCCAGGCGATTCACTGACTCCAATGTAGTTATTGAGGGACTTGGACATTTTTTGGACTCCATCGAGTCCCTCAAGAAGCGGCATCGTTACAACTACTTGGGGGCGCTGGCCGTACACTTCTTGAAGGTGACGGCCGATCAATAAATTAAATTTCTGGTCAGTTCCGCCAAGTTCGATGTCCGCATTCAACTCGACCGAGTCGTATCCTTGAATAAGCGGGTATAGAAATTCGTGAATGGCAATTGGTCGTCCAGTTTCGTGCCGAACGCGAAAATCTTCGCGTTCTAGCATCCGAGCGACTGTATATTTGCCCGCCAGACGCACGAGGTCGGCAGCGTTCAGTTTATTCATCCAGGTTGAATTGAATTCGATTCTCGTTCGTTGCGGGTCGAGTATTTTAAATACCTGATCGCAATACGTTTGCGAATTTTCCTTTACCTGCGCTTCAGAGAGGGGGGGGCGGGTTACTGATCGACCAGTTGGATCGCCAATCAAGCCCGTAAAATCGCCAATTAAGAAGACCACTGAATGGCCTCGTTCCTGAAATTGCCGCATCTTGTTCAAGATCACAGTGTGTCCTAGATGCAGATCGGGTGCTGTTGGGTCGAAACCGGCTTTAATCGTCAGCCGTTTACCGCTCTCAATTAGCTGTGTGAATTCTCTGTCGATTAATACTTCGGCGACTCCACGTCGAAGTTCAGATATTTGCTCGGATAACATCAATGGTCAGAATTGTCGAATTGATGGTGACGGCTGAAGCCTAGCATAATCTCGATCACCCTATTATCCGTTGACCAATTGCGGATTGGCGGCTATGGTTCGCAAGCTCATCGGGGTAGGGGGACTAGAGTGGCTTATTCCAAGAAAATTGCTTGGCACGATAGTGCTGTATCTACGACAGACTACCTGCCGTTCGCACCTCGTCGCGGATTAAACCTGCCTATACTAATGGTTATTGGGATTTTGACTGCAGGCTTCTTTGGTATCCGACAATCTTTCGACGCTGTTTCTAATGCAAACGACTCGGCGGTAATTCCCCAGAATACTGTCCTAGAGCGTGTCGGGCTCAAAGCATCGAACATCCACGTCGCGACTGCTTTGTCCATGCACCCGATAAGGCTCCCTTTTGAGCCTCGGGTCGCTGGGTTTGCAACTCGTACGCTCATCGCCGAGAGCGCGCAAGACACTTCGAATATCGATTATTCAGGGACTGAATGGCGTACGGTCGTCGTTAAGTCCGGCGACAATTTGTCTAAAATTTGGGACCGCATCGGGGCGACCCGTGATGACTTGCCGGCACTGCTCGAGGCCGATCCAAAGGCGCATCGCGCGCTAGTTAATCTAACGCCTGGGCAAATTCTACACTTTCGATTTAGCGACTCGGGTGTACAGGAGCTGGTCTATGAACAAAGCTCTTTGACCTCGCTTCGGTGCACACGCGATGGAGAACAATTTCACCCAGAATGGCTAACCGTTAAGCCTGAGATTCGCGTCGCGACCGCGACTACGGAAATTACCCGTTCATTATTCGTTGATGGCCAAAAAGTTGGATTACCGGACAAGACTATTCTTGAATTCATCAATATATTTGGCTGGGACGTCGATTTCTTGCGCGATCTGCGACCCGGAGATCGTTTCAGCGTCGTATTCGAGGAAGTTTATAAAGGCACCCAGAAAATTGGGAATGGCAGAATC
Source organism: Gammaproteobacteria bacterium (assembly GCA_016191285.1). Lineage (GTDB taxonomy): Bacteria > Pseudomonadota > Gammaproteobacteria > CAIKBL01. The sequence continues at coordinate 191,331 of JACPPA010000021.1, read as the reverse complement.
CTAGGCGCCGAGTTCTTCAATGATGGCAAACGACTAACAGCCGTTTACTACAAGAACAAGCAGGGCATAGAGGGTTATTTCTCGGATGCCGGCCAAGCCATGCGCAAAGCGTTCTTGCGCACCCCAGTAAATTTTACGCGGATTAGCTCAGGCTTTAGTCTGGCACGAAAACATCCTGTTCTTAACACTATTCGTGCGCATAAAGGAGTCGATTACGCCGCGCCCCTCGGCACTCCGGTGCGCGCGGTTGCGGATGGAAACGCTGAATATGTCGGTTGGCAGGCAGGTTATGGCAACGTCATAGTTCTCAAGCACGGGGACACCTACAGTACGTTGTATGGACATCTTTCACGATTTGCAAAGAGTTTGACCAAAGGCATGCGAGTAACCCAGGGCGATACGATCGGTTTCGTGGGGCAAACCGGGTTAGCCACCGGAACCCATTTGCATTATGAGTTCAGGATTAACGGCGCCCATCACGATCCGCTAGCGGTGAAGCTACCTAATTCGTTCCCAATTGAACATCGATTTCTCGCTGACTTTAAACGAAAATCCGCCATCGTCGTCGCACAACTAAACGATTTGAATGGCCGCCCGAAAGATGCCTCTCAACAGCCTTCAATGGTGGCACGTGCCGAACAGCCAGCGAATCGATAAACGCGAGCGGCTCGGCCGTCGATTACCATTGCTTTTAAGACGCGGCGCTAACTTCCCGCCTCGGCTCTGATGGCCTATTTCGTAGGTCTTATCTCAGGCACCAGTGCAGACGCAATCGATGCCGCGCTGGTCGACATCACTGATTCGAAAATTGTTTTGTCGCACTACCTTGAAACGCCCTATCCGCGCGATATTAGAAGCCGCATTGAGCGGTTGATTAGCTCGACCGCCGATAGCTTGACGGCGGCCGAGTTCGGACTGCTTGATCGGCTAATTGGTGACGCCTTTGGGAAGGCTGCGACGAATCTACTCGCAGTAGCTGGCATTGAAAGCGCGCAGGTGTGCGCCATTGGCAGTCACGGACAGACTATATTTCACGCCCCGAGTTCAAATCCGCCGTTCAGCGTCCAGCTCGGCGATCCCAATGTCATCGCCTTTGCGACTGGAATTACAACTATCGCCGATTTCAGGCGCATGGATATCGCGGCAGGAGGCCAGGGCGCGCCGTTGGTGCCGCCGTTTCACGCAACAATGTTCACGCGTGAGGATTACGATGTCGCGGTAGTAAACATCGGCGGGATTGCGAACGTCACTTTGTTGCCGAGCCGATCTGACGGACCTGTGATCGCCTACGACACCGGGCCCGGTAATACCCTGCTCGATCATTGGGTGCACCGGCACCAAGGCCTCTCGTACGACGCTGATGGTGACTGGGCGCGTACCGGTCAGCTAATGACGGCGCTACTTCATGAATGCCTACACGATCCCTATTTCGCGCTGCCACCGCCTAAGTCCACTGGCCGAGAATACTTTAACCGGCATTGGTTAGACGAAAAACTAAAAAAAACATCGGCCACAACGGTGCCTGCAGTCGATGTTCAGCGCACGTTGGTTGAATTGTCGGCATTAACAATTACCCGGCAAATTCAACAGAAAATGCCGAAATGCGCGGAAATAATTTTATGCGGTGGGGGAGTGGGAAATAGCTTTTTGGTTGAAACCATCGCCACCGCGACACCTGCCGCGATCACGACGACAGACACCTATAAAGTCCCTCATGCGGCCGTTGAAGCCATGGCATTCGCGTGGTTAGCTCAACGTCGAACTGCCGGGCTTCCGGGTAATCTTCCGTCAGTGACCGGTGCGAACCGCTCAGTGCAATTAGGCGGAATATACCGCTCAGACGCACGGGCAACACCGTCCGCCGCTTAGACCGAAAACGACGAACCGCAGCCGCAGGTCGTTTGCGCCATCGGATTGCGAATGACGAATTGAGCCCCTTCCAACCCATCGCTGTAGTCGATTTCAGCGCCGGTCAAGTATTGGATGCTCATCGGGTCGACAAGCAACTTGACGCCCTGGTTTTCGACTACGGTGTCGCCATCAGTTTCATTCTGATCAAATGTAAAGCCGTATTGAAATCCGGAGCAGCCGCCGCCCGAAATAAAGACCCGAAGCATTAAGGCGTTGTCGCCTTCTTCGTCGATTAGTTCTTTAACCTTGCGCGCCGCTGCATCGGTGAACAACAACGGTGCGACATTTTCGAGCTCAACAGAATTAACAGTTGTAGACATGAGTACGTTCTCGTTTAACAAATAAGCTCATCATGGAATATCGACCGCTACTGCGCAGTTTCGACGGATCGGTCATTGAGGGTCAAGGGCACGCGATCCGGATCCACAATTCGCAAGAGTTTCCCATTAACTTCGGCGCCCATTGCCATCTCGATGAGTGCGTAATGGACATCCCCTTCGACCCGCGCCTTGGGAGCAAGTTCTACCTGCTCCCTGGCATAGACATCGCCGACTACGGTGCCGTTTAAGATTATAAAGGGGACCCGTACTTCGCCATTGATGGTGGCAGAATCACTGACGGTGAGCACCGCGTTATCTTCTCCGAGCGCACGCACGTTACCGTCTACCGTCCCATCAATGTGTAAGCGTCCAACGAACGAAATATCACCAACGATGCGCGTCTGCTGGCCAACTATCGATTCGGCGCGGGCTAAGGTTCGTCGCTTTCTTCCGAACATGCTGATTCCCAAGTTAAAACTGCATTCGCCTACTTAGTTGCGTAGTCGCAAAACCTTACGCGCGATACGTCGCCGGTGTGGACTTGCGCTCGGATTCAAAGCACAAATCGCTTGGGCCCCCACCTAACGAGCTGCGGACCATACCATTTTTTGTACGCCGCCGTTAATCAGAAGCCTTTGCGCCTTTGCTTGCAGGGCGGCGTCAAGTGACCAGATTACCCGAGCATTCGCCCGACGCACCGTGCCCAAGCGCAAGCAGGTCCCGGATTGCGCACCGAAATGTCACCCGCCGCGCCGCGCTGCTAATGATATTATCCAGCGGAGTCAATCGTTTACGGTTTATCGATCGCGGTCGGCCCAGGCGGTAGTAATCAAAGGACAACGCTACGATGTATTTATGGTTGAAAGCCTTTCACGTCATTTTCATGGTCACCTGGTTCGCGGGTCTGTTCTACCTCCCACGGTTGTTCGTCTATCACTCGATGGCGAGCGATTCGATCGGATTGGCGCGCTTTAAGATCATGGAACGTAAGTTGTTCTATGGCATTACCACGCCAGCCGGCATCGCGACCATCCTCTGCGGGATGTGGCTGATCGGAATTTTGGGCCACGAGTGGCTTCGAAAGGCGCATTGGCTCCACTTAAAGCTCTGTCTCGTCGCGCTACTAATCGCCTACCATCTCTATTTAGGGAAGCTCGTTAGCATATTTGCCAACGATCAAAACCAGCACTCACATGTCTTCTATAGGTGGCTCAACGAACTTCCGGTCGCGATACTAATCGCCGCCGTCGTCCTTGCCGTGGTGAAACCCTTATGACTCACTCCGCTATCAGTTCGAAATCTTCACGACGAGCGGAACAGTCTGGACAGCACCAATTCAGTGGCAAGTCGTCGAACCTGGTCCCCGGTGCAATTTCTTCCTCGGGGACGCCATTGGCTTCGTCGTAGATGTATCCACAAACTGTACAGAAATATTTGCGCACTAATGAACTCCAAAATCGTGATCCGCCGTTAATCCTGGTGCTCGGCGGGCTAGACCCGAGTGGCGCTGGGTTACAGGCCGACATCGAAACCTGTCAGGCGCTTCGGTGTCACGCACTGTCCGTCGCGACTAGCTTTACCATTCAAAATACCCGAGCGGTGGAATCGGTGATAACGCTAAACCCGACTGATATCATCCGCCAAGCGCGGCATTTGCTGACCGATGTTCGGCCAATCGCGGCGTGCAAAATTGGCTTTTTACCCAATGTTGAGTCGGTCCAAGCCGTGGCCAACATTATCGACACCCTACCCGTTAGTACCCCAATCTGTCTTGATCCGGTCGTTCGCGCAAGCTCAGGCACAGCGCTCGCATCTGAGGCGGTCACGAACGCGCTTCTCACCCTGTTGCTGCCGCGAATGACATTGATCAAACCGAATTTAGCGGAGGCTCGTGCGCTAACGATGGCGGGCGATGAAGCAGCAGGAGGTTTCCTCTCGGCGCCTGACCATTACGCGCTGGTGACCGGAACCGATGAAGGGAACGCCCGCGCGCGGCATTGCCTGTATCGAGCTGGCGCCTTACTCGCTGAGTATGACTGGCCGCGTCTGGCGGGCGAATACCACGGGACCGGATGTACCTTAACTTCCGCGATCACGGCGTTCGTGGCGCGCGGTTGCACCGTCGAGGTCGCCGTCAGTCGTGCACTTTGTTACACCTTTGCGGCGGTCGCGAATGCAATATCGATCGGCGGCCGCCAAATGCTCCCTAATCGTTTAGCCGCGGTCGCTGAGATCGATAATGACTAGACCAGCGCTTCCACGCCGCGGAATTTATGCCATTACACCAGATAACATGGCACTCAGTGCCCTTACCGAGGCCGTTGAAATCGCCCTCGAGCAGGGCGTCGATTTACTCCAGTATCGAACTAAGTCTGGCGACTTGTCGACGCACCGCGCTGCCGCTCGGGCCTTTCGGCGATTATGCACAAAACATGGGACGTTGTTTATTGTGAATGATGATCTCGAACTCGCCTTGGCGGTCGAAGCAGATGGTGTCCATCTCGGACAATACGATCGGGAGTTTGAGACGCTCGCCGTTAACCACACTCGCGATTTTCTGATCGGGATTTCCTGCTATAACTCGCTGGCGCGCGCGCGCGCTGCGCTTGACGCCGGTGCCGACTATATTGCCTTCGGTAGTTTTTACCCGTCACACACAAAATCCGGTGCGCCACCGTGCGCGGTCGATGTACTGCGCGACGCACGCGCCGAGCGGCAGGTGCCTATCATTGCTATCGGCGGAATTAGCCCAGAAAATGGCGCAGCACTACTCGCGGCCGGTGCCGATTATCTCGCTGTCGCGAACGGAATTTTTGGGCAGCGCGATGTCGCTGCAGCAGCCGCGCGTTTACGCGCACTTATTGAAGCTACGGAATCGACTTTCGATGTTTGAACTGTCTAAGTCACACTTTACCGCGGCCTGTCGTTATATCCCCGGCGGCGTTAACTCGCCGGTACGCGCGTTTAATGGCGTGGGCGGCACGCCAATCTTCATCGATCATGCCCATGGTGCGTACCTCATCGACGTCGATGGTAATCGCTATATCGATTACGTCGGAAGTTGGGGTCCGATGATTGCCGGACATTCTCACCCGAGCGTTATGTCAGCGCTCCACGCGCAACTCGCGAAGGGTGTAAGTTTTGGCGCTCCCACGGTGGTGGAAACCGCCCTAGCCGCCAAGGTGTGCGCACTAATCCCGGGGATTGAAAAAGTTCGGATGGTGAGTTCGGGCACCGAAGCGGCCATGAGCGCCATCAGACTCGCGCGCGGCATCACCAAGCGTGATCGAATCGTAAAATTCGAAGGTTGCTACCATGGCCACGCGGATTCGCTGCTCGTAAAAGCCGGCTCGGGCGCGCTAACGCTGGGGATCCCAACCTCTCCCGGTGTTCCGGTCGAACTGGCCAAGCTCACGCTTACCGTTGAGTACAATGAAATCGATCAAGTCGCGCAAGTATTTCGCGAATTCGGATCCGAAATTGCGGCGGTCATCGTCGAACCCATCGCCGGAAATATGAATTGCGTGCTGCCTGTCCCTGGATTCTTGGAAGGCCTACGCGAGATCACCGCGCGCCATGGCAGTCTGTTGATATTCGATGAAGTGATGACAGGATTCCGGGTTCATCGGCATAGCGCACAAGGTCTCTATAACATCACGCCCGACATTACCGTTCTCGGTAAAATTATCGGGGGTGGCTTGCCAGTTGGCGCCTTTGCCGGCCCCGCGCGATTCATGGATGCCATCGCACCCTTAGGCAGCGTTTATCAAGCCGGCACGTTATCCGGCAACCCGCTCGCGATGGTGAGTGGACTCGCGACCTTGGAATTGGTGTCGCGGCCTGGGTTTTATGACGAGCTGGCCGCTCGCACCACCGAACTCGCCAGTGGTTTGCTTGCCGCCGCCAATGCCGCTGGCATAGCGCTGGTCGTCAATCACGTGTGCGGCATGCTGGGGCTATTTTTTACGACGAGTCCGCGGGTCATGCGGTTTTCAGAAGTCAGCGCGTGTGGCATCAAGCGCTTTCAGCGTTTTTTTCACGCCATGCTCAAGCGTGGTGTGTATCTAGCACCATCAGCGTTTGAGGCAGGGTTCGTATCTGGCGCTCATACCGACGCCGATGTCGAACGCACAATCGCCGCCGCGGCCGAAGCTTTTCACGAAATCGGGAGCGATTAGTGTGGCTGTTTGACGCACTAGATCAAACGTCGGTGAACAGACCAACACGTAGATTCGAACCTTCGTAGATCTTCTCGCCATCAATTTCCATCGTGGCGTCGGCGATGCCCATTACCAGCGCGCGCTGGACCAAACGTTTAATATTCACGCGATAGCGCACGAGCTTTCGATTTGGCGTGACTTGGCCGGTGAACTGAATTTCATTAGCGCCGAGTGCACGGCCGCGCCCAAGCCCGCCCTTCCAGGCCAGAAAAAATCCGATCAACTGCCACATCGCGTCTAATCCCAAGCAACCGGGCATTACCGGATCGCCTTCGAAATGGCACTTGAAAAACCATAACGCGGGATCGATATCGAGTTCGGCGATCATTTCACCCTTACCGTAGCGACCGCCGGTGTCGTCGATATGGACTATGCGGTCGAACATCAACATCGGCGGTAACGGGAGCTGCGCGTTTCCAGGACCAAATAACTCGCCGCGGCCGCAGCCGATCAGTTCTTCATAGGTATACGAATTCTTTCGGCGACCGGCAACAACGATGGGGGCTTCGGCATTAATGGGAGTGGAGGCTGACATGACGCTCAGTACCGGTCGGATGAGGTGAGTATAACAGTTGGTACCAAGCGCTAGTCGAATCTTAAAAGCACTTCGGCGACCATGCCGGTCGCGTGAGAGCGCAGCGCTAATTCTCCGTTATATCCGACCTCGACGATTTCGCGCACCATGGCCAGACCAATTCCCTGACCTTCGACCGACTCATCGAGTCGTGCGCCGCGTTGCATAACCATTTCGGCCTTATCGTGAGGGAGGCCCGGTCCGTCGTCTTGTACGGTGATGCGTAAAGGTTGCCGCCGAAATTTCGAGTTAATCACTGCGGCGATTTCAATCAGCACTTCGCTTCGCGCCCACTTGCAGGCGTTGTCCGCGAGGTTACCGATGATTTCCATCAAATCGCCTTGGTCGCCATAGAACTTCACGTGCTCGTCCACCCGACCGGCGATCGTCAGCGTACGTGCGTGGTAAACCTTGCGTAACGAATTCACAATTCGTTCGAGCACTGGCGCCACCTCCAGCGGTGGCGCGAGCGTGCTGCGTCCGGCGGTCGCGGCGCGTTGCAGCTGATACTTGATCGTCGCATCGAGCTGCTCGACGGGTTCGCGCAAAAGGCTGGCGACGCTCGCCGCGGCCGGATTTGATTCAAGCGTGCTGCGGATCACCGCGAGCGGGGTTTTTAAACTGTGCGCTAAATCGCCAAGCGCGTTCCGATAACGCAATAGATGCGAATCGCGCGCCGCCAATAACGCGTTAAGGTTACGCGTGAGTGCGCGCAGTTCGCGCGGATATTCACCGCTGATACCGGTTTGATCTCCAGATTCGATCGCGCGCAGTTCGGTGGCTACCTGGCGTAGCGGGCCTAGGCCCCAGCGCAAGATTAGTGTTTGGATCAACAACAAAAACGCCGCGAGACCGCCCAGCCATAGCCACATGCTGCGTTGGAAATTACGCACCTGCGCGTTATACGCGCCGCGCCCCTCACAGGCTTGGAGCGTAAAATTCGCAAGTTTGGACTTACCCCGCCCTTCCCACTGCACGAGATAACTCAAGCACAGCAGCCGCTCTTCGGTGGACGAGACGGCTTCTTCGAAGACAAAATTGCCGGCGGGTCGTTCACCCGGCCATTGAATGCCGAGGCCGAGCATCGAGCGCGAGCGCCAGATTACATCGCCTTGTCCGTTATAAATTTGCAGATAGTGCCCCGATTCAGGCAGCGACAATGCGGGATCTGGCAGTGCATCGGCGCCGAGCGGGCGATTGGGTTGATCGAGATCGGCGAGTCCGAGCAGCATGAAGATCTGCCCTTTTAGCCGTTCTTGTGCCGACGCTGACGCGCTTTGCCGGAACCCATGATCAAGTACAAAGCCGGCAATTCCGATAAATGCCGCGAGCACGACGCCCGCGACAATCAATAACCGACTATGGAGCGAGCGAGGCATGATCCGCGCTCGAATGCCTGCCTATCGCTCGCGGTGCGGTTTCAGCACTACTACTCGCCGGCCTGCGGCGCGCGATCATAACGAAACCGATAACCGTGCCCACGGGCCGTTTCCACCGGATTAAGGTCACGCGCCGGGTCCAATTTCTTGCGTAAGCGACCAATAATCACTTCAAGCACGTTGCTGTCGCGGTCGTTGTCGTCTTCATACAAATGCTCGGTGAGCTCGGTTTTGGAGACCACGCGTCCCGCGTGCATCATCAGGTATTCGAGCACTTTATATTCAAAGGCCGTGATTTCGACTTCGGCCGCAAGCATATGTAAGGTTTTGGCTGCGGTATCTAGCGTGTACGGCCCACAGCGTAATTTCGGTTCGGCCCAACCCGCCGATCGCCGCAGCAACGCGCGAACCCGCGCCAACAGCTCCTCCGTATTAAATGGCTTGACCAGATAATCATCTGCCCCAAGTTCGAGACCCGCTACCTTATCTTCCCAGCTACCGCGCGCGGTCAAGATCAGAATGGGGAAGGTCAGACCCTTTTCACGCCATTTTTCGATGAGCTGCGTGCCAGGAATATCGGGCAATCCGAGATCAACTATCGCCAGATCAAGCGGGTATTCGTTGCCCGCGAACAGCCCATCGGCGCCGTTCGCGGCGATATCCACGGCATAGCCCTGCGCGCGAAGTCTGAGCGCGAGGCTGTCGCGGAGTTGATGTTCGTCTTCGACTAGGAGAAGGCGCATACATGCATCATTGAACATGGCCCGATATTACGTCCACCACGACTTTGCGCACCCGCCCTTCATCTAGCAAGACACGCACTTCGTATGACGATTGATCGCTAGCCGCGGTGGGTCGCACATCGAGGACGCGACCGCCGGTTTGTTCACGCGCAATCGCCGCCGCGCGGTCGGCCGCGAGTGGTGGTGGCGCCGGATTTGCTGGCGTAGAGCCATCTTCCGCGGCGGCGACGAGCATGGTCGTCGAACAAATCACGGCGATGGCTAGCCAGAGCTTGAACACCCTCGAGCGCATGACGGCAGTCTAACTCACTGATTCCAGCCACGATATGAAAAGTGCGGCTGAATTCGTCAGCCGACAATGGTTAACTCGCGCGGCATCCACCAAACCACTGTAGGCGCAGCCTAGTCGTATACGGATTAACTCACCCTGAATTTCTCACAACCGGTTCTTGAGTTCGGACTAGGTGGGCGCTTGGATGACGCGATCATGCGTTAACGCCGGAATCATCGAGCGCGCCTCTGCCACGCGAGTCGGTGCGATATTCGCGACGATGTAGCCAGGCTCCGTACCGCCATCCGCCAAGACTTCGCCCCAGGGGTCCACGATTAACGAATGGCCGTAGGTCCGCCGACCCCAACGCCGAATGCCGCATTGCGCCGCGGCAAATACGAAACAGCCGGTCTCGATGGCGCGCGATCGCACTAACACCTGCCAATGCGCGATGCCGGTGGTGTACGTGAACGCGGCCGGGATCCCGATAAAATCCGCACCGGCTTGCGCTAATTGTCGATATAAATGCGGGAAGCGGATGTCATAACAGATCGACAGTCCGAGTTTCCCCCACGGCAATTCGGCGCATTGGGCGTTCGCACCCGGCGCCACGGTGTTCGATTCCTTATACAGTTCCCCGTTCTTTAGTCGCACGTCGAATAAGTGAATTTTATCGTAGCGCTTGACGACCTCACCGGCCGGCGCGATCACGAACGAGCGATTCGCAACCTTTCCGGGATTCACTTTAATCGTTAGCGATCCCAGCACGAGATAGACGTTTAATGCTTTGGCCAGGACGGAAAAGTGGCTCAACGCCGGATGAGTCGCCTCGGTAAAACCGCGGCTTAAATAACGGTCGTCGCGTTCTTCAAGGCACGCGAAATTTTCGGGTAAGTAAATTAACTGCGCGCCCACAGCGGCGGCGCTTTCGACCAAGTGAGAGGCGACGGCAATATTCGCGGCAACATCGTCCTCGGCGCAGTTTTGGACACAGGCGACTTTAAAGTCCGGCATTCGCGTTCAACCCAGCTTTTGCGAGGCCACGACAATGCCATCGCTGTCGGCATAGAGATACTCGCCGGCAGTAATCGTAATTTCGGCGAACCGCACCGCAATGTCCTTGTCGCCTTCGCCCTTTTTGACGCTCTTCCGTGGATTGGTCCCAAGCGCTTTGACGCCAATCGGCATACGACTTAGCGCGGCGGAATCGCGCACACATCCGTAAATCACGATTCCCGACCAGCCATTTTTTACCCCGAGATCAGCAAGTACGTCGCCAACCAAGGCGCAGCGCATCGATCCTCCGCCATCGACGACCAGTACGCGTCCCTGTCCGGGCTGTTCGAGCGCCGCGCGCACCAGACTGTTGTCTTCAAATACCTTGACGATGGCGATCGGTCCCTCGAATGCCAGAGTCCCGCCGTAGTCGCGAAAGATCGGCGCGGCGATACGTAGATTTTCACCATGAGTGTCGTAGAGATCGGCAGTTGCCTGGGTCATCGGGTTACTCATCGATTAAATGCGTCAAGCGCATTATTTTCTTGGTTTGCGCGGCCGCTGCCAACCCGCAATTGTCTTCTGGCGCACGCGACTAATCACCAGTCGCTCGGCTTCGACATTCTCGGTCACTGTCGTGCCAGCGCCAATCGTTGCGCCGCGGCCGACGGTCACCGGCGCCACGAGCTGGGTATCGGAGCCGATAAACACATCATCCTCGATGATGGTCTTGTGCTTAAACGCGCCGTCGTAATTGCAGGTGATCGTCCCCGCACCAACATTCACATTACGACCGATTTCGCTGTCTCCGATATAGGCCAGGTGATTGACCTTACTGCCTTCCGCGATCCGCGATTTTTTAATCTCGACGAAATTCCCGATATGCACATTAGCGCCTAATTCTGTTTCCGGCCGCACACGCGCAAAGGGCCCAATTCGCGCGCCCGGACCGATTATCGCGGAGTCGATCACCGAATTTGCCAGCACTTCCACTCCTGAACCCAGGGTCGATTCGGCGATCACACAGTTCGGGCCGATAGTCACCCGATCGCCTAAGCGGACATGACCTTCAAATACCGCGTTGATGTCGATGATCACGTCCTGGCCACAGTCGAGCTGTCCACGAATGTCGATTCGGGCTGGGTCGTATAGCGTCACGCCCTGCGCCATCAACGCTTCTGCCTGACGGCGTTGGTAAGCGCGTTCGATCTCGGCTAATTGCGCGCGATCGTTGACGCCAGTCACTTCCAGGACGTCATCGGTCAGCACGCCGGCGACGCGAATGCCTTCGGCCACCGCCAAGGCCACACAATCGGTTAAGTAATACTCGCCCTGCGCGTTGTGATTCCCGAGTGAGGGTAGCCATTGATGCAAATAGCGACCTTGGACTGCCATGATGCCAGTGTTCACTTCGCGAATTTCGAGTTCCTCTGGCGTCGCATCCTTATGTTCGACGATACGCGCGATCTCACCACTATGGTTGCGGACGATTCGACCATAACCCGCGGGGTCGGCGAGAGTCGTAGTGAGGAGCGAATACCCACTCGGCTCTGCAGCACCCAACAAGCGCACTAAGGTTGCTGGCGACAACAACGGAACATCACCGTAGAGCAGGAGCACGAGGCTATCGGTAGGCAGATGTGGTAAGGCCTGGGTCACCGCGTGCCCGGTGCCTAGTTGTTCGCGCTGCTCGACCCACACCACCGCGCGATTTTTAAACGCCGCGCGCAATTGATCGCCCCCATGACCGTAGATCACGATGGGCGCGACACTGCTTAAGCTCGCCGCCGTATCGAGCACATGGCCGACGAGCGGCGTGCCCGCCACCCGATGCAGGACCTTGGGCAAATTCGAAACCATGCGCTTGCCTTTACCGGCAGCGAGGATGCACACAGTGGGTGTCATGATAGGCAGCTTCCTTGAACCGAACTGATATTGATACGGATCATAAGTGGCGACGACCTGATTGACATGGGGTAGGTGTCACCCCGAATCCTCTTAGCGGCGGAAATCGAACGGAACTCCAGAAGCGCTCGAATACCGACCGCCGTTTGGAGGGTAGTCGCGCCGGCTAAAGATTAGATGCAGTGACGACGGAAGTGTAGCTTCGTTCAGTAAGCGGAACCGTTACCCCGTTCCACAAGTCTCGGGCTTAGCCGCCGCGACGGCGGAGCCGTTGAATGGTCTGCAGTTGTGCCGCGAGTTCGGCGAGTTCGGCCTGGGCTTTCGCGATGTCGACCTTGTCACTGCGAGCACGTAGATGCTCTTCGGCTTCTTGCTTGGCTTTAATGACCGCGGCTTCGTCAAGGTCATGTGCACGCACGGCGGTATCGGATAAGACCGTCACCACTTTGGGTTGGACTTCAAGTATGCCGCCTGAAACATAAAAAGCCTGCTGTTCACCGTTCGGCAGCTGCACGCGCACTTCGCCCGGACTCATACGCGTCAATAGTGCGGCGTGGCCGGGCGCAATACCGACTTCGCCTAACAGTGCCGGCGCAAAAACCATCGCCGCTTCACCGGCAAAGATTTCGCGCTCGGCGCTGACGATGTCGACATGAATAGTAGCCATGTGGATCCCTTACGCGTCGCTTAAAGTGATTTGGCCTTCTCTACGGCGTCTTCGATCGTGCCGACCATGTAGAACGCCTGCTCGGGCAACTGATCGTACTCGCCAGCGACAATGGCCTTAAAGCCGCGGATGGTGTCTTTGAGCGACACGTAACGGCCCTTGGCCCCCGTGAACACTTCGGCCACAAAGTAAGGCTGCGATAAGAACCGTTGGATCTTGCGCGCGCGCGCTACCGTGAGTCGGTCTTCTTCCGAGAGTTCGTCCATGCCCAGAATCGCGATGATGTCGCGCAATTCCTTGTAGCGTTGGAGCGTGCCTTGTACCGCCCGCGCGGTATCGTAATGCTCACCGCCCACGACCAGCGGATCGAGCTGACGACTGGTCGAGTCGAGCGGATCGACCGCCGGATAAATTCCAAGCTCTGCGATCTGGCGCGATAACACCACCGTCGCATCCAAGTGCGCGAAGGTGGTTGCCGGCGAGGGGTCGGTCAAGTCGTCGGCCGGCACATAAACCGCTTGAATCGAGGTGATCGAACCGGTCTTGGTCGACGTGATACGTTCTTGCAGTCGGCCCATTTCTTCGGCCAATGTCGGCTGATAACCCACCGCCGACGGCATACGACCGAGCAGCGCCGAGACTTCGGTGCCGGCGAGCGTGAAGCGATAGATATTGTCGATGAACAACAAAACATCGCGCCCTTCATCGCGGAATTTTTCGGCCAAGGTCAGACCAGTCAGCGCGACCCGCAAACGATTGCCCGGCGGCTCGTTCATCTGGCCGTAGACCAGCGATACTTTGTCGAGGACGTTGGAATCTTTCATTTCGTGATAGAAGTCATTGCCCTCGCGCGTGCGCTCGCCAACCCCGGCGAACACCGAGAATCCGCTGTGCTCGATCGCGATGTTACGAATGAGTTCCATCATGTTCACAGTCTTGCCAACTCCCGCGCCGCCGAACAAGCCGACCTTACCGCCTTTCGCAAACGGGCAAATGAGATCGATGACCTTGATGCCGGTTTCAAGGAGCTCGGTGGCCGGCGATAGATCCGTGAACTTAGGCGCTTCGCGGTGAATCGACATGGTTTCACTGTTGTCGATCGGGCCCGCTTCATCGATCGGTTCGCCCAACACATTCATGATGCGGCCGAGTGTTTTCTGACCCACTGGCACCGTGATCGGTGCGCCCGTATTGGTCACCGTCATGCCCCGGCGCAAACCATCCGTCGAGCCCAGCGCGATGGTACGAACCACGCCATCGCCAAGCTGTTGTTGCACTTCGAGCGTGGTCGCGCCATCCGTTACCTTGAGTGCATCGTAAATCTTGGGAACCGATGCAGTGGGGAACTTCGCGTCGATGACCGCCCCAATGATCTGAGAAATGGTTCCGTTGCTCATGCGCTTTCCTCTTTAAAACAATCTATTCGGTATTTGCGAAGGCGCGATCAAACCGCCGCGGCTCCGCCGACAATTTCGGCGAGTTCCTGGGTGATCGCGGCCTGGCGGGCCTTGTTATAAATCAATTGCAGTTCTTTGATGAGCTTGCCCGCGTTATCGGAAGCGCTCTTCATCGCGACCATCCGTGCAGCTTGTTCGCATGCGATATTTTCGATTACGCGCTGATAAACCAGCGCTTCGATATAACGCGCCAATAAGTGGTCCATCACTTCTTGCGCTTCCGGTTCGTAGATGTAATCCCAATGGTGACCGAGGGTATCGTCAACCTGCGGTTTCAGTGGTAACAGTTGCTCCAGATCGGCCTTCTGCGTCATGGAGTTCACAAAATCGTTCGATGCGATGAACAGCTCATCAATCGCGCCCGCCGCGTAGGCGTCGAGCATGATTTTCACCGCGCCGATCAATTGCTCGACATGCGGCTGATCGCCGAGCCGTCCGACCTGGCCCAGAACGCGCCCGCCGATCCGCTGGAAAAACTGCGCGCCTTTGCGCCCGACGGTGCAAAAATCGATTTCGACCTGCTCGCCCTGCCAGCGCTTAATCTGCTGCACCAACATTCGAAACAGATTCGAATTCAAACCGCCGCACAGTCCGCGATCTGTCGACACCACAATCACGCCGACGCGTTTTACCGGACGCACGATCAAGAAGGCGTGATGATATTCCGAATGCGCCTGCGAAATATGCGCCACGACATTACGCATTTTGGCCGCATACGGCCGCGCCGCGCGCATCCGCTCTTGGGCTTTGCGCATTTTGCTGGTCGCGACCATTTCCATAGCGCGCGTGATTTTCTGCGTATTTTGTACGCTTGCGATTTTGACCCGAATCTCTTTACCAACGGCCATGCGGAGTTCCTTACGCCAAGGTCTTACCAGGTCTGGGTCTGTTTAAAGCGCGCAATCGAATCCTTGAGATCGGCGTCAATGGCATCGGAAAAATCGCCGGTGTCGTTGATGTCTTTCATCAACTGCGCTTTCGAGCTGTTCATATAGGCGTGCAGCGCGGACTCGAAAGCTCCGACCTTCTTGACCTCAACATCATCGAGGTAACCGCGATCGACGGCGTACAAGGACACCGCCATCTCGGCCACCGACAACGGCGAATACTGCTTCTGCTTCATCAACTCCATGACGCGCTGACCGCGGTCGAGCTGTTTGCGCGTAGCCTCGTCCAG
Source organism: Gammaproteobacteria bacterium (assembly GCA_016191285.1). Lineage (GTDB taxonomy): Bacteria > Pseudomonadota > Gammaproteobacteria > CAIKBL01. The sequence goes on along the minus strand of JACPPA010000021.1, from coordinate 175,711 downwards.
GTCGGAGGCGAATTGCGCGAACGCCGCGAGTTCGCGGTACTGTGCCAGCGCCAGGCGAACGCCGCCACCTAATTTCTTGACGATCTTGGTTTGCGCGGCGCCACCGACGCGCGACACCGACAGGCCCGCGTTAATCGCGGGTCGGAAACCCGAGTTGAATAGATTAGTTTCGAGATAGATCTGCCCGTCGGTGATCGAAATGACGTTGGTCGGCACGAACGCGGACACATCGCCCGCCTGCGTTTCGATGATCGGCAGCGCGGTTAACGATCCGGTTTTGCCTTTGACCGCGCCTTTCGTTTCGCGCTCGACCCAGGCTTCGTTGACGCGCGCGGCGCGTTCGAGCAAGCGCGAATGGAGATAGAACACATCGCCGGGGTACGCTTCGCGACCCGGCGGGCGGCGCAGCAGCAGTGACACCTGACGATAAGCCCACGCCTGCTTGGTCAAGTCATCATAGATAATCAGCGCGTCTTGGCCCGAATCGCGGAAATATTCGCCCATCGCGCAACCCGAATACGGCGCGATGTACTGCATGGCCGCGGATTCAGACGCCGTCGCGGCGACAATAATCGTGTGGCCCATCGCGCCGTGCTCCTCGAGCTTGCGGATCACGTTATTGATCGACGACGCCTTCTGACCGATCGCGACGTAAATGCACTTAATCCCGGTGGTCTTCTGATTGATGATGGTGTCGATCGCAACCGCCGTCTTACCGGTTTGCCGATCGCCGATGATTAACTCCCGTTGGCCGCGACCGACGGGCACCATCGCATCAATCGATTTCAATCCCGTCTGCACCGGCTGCGATACCGACTTCCGCCAAATAACCCCGGGCGCAATCTTTTCGATCGGTGAACTCAAGGTGGTGTCTACCGGGCCTTTGCCGTCGATCGGCTGGCCAAGCGCGTTCACGACGCGCCCTAGCAGCGCCTCGCCCACCGGCACCTCAAGAATGCGCTTCGTGCAGCGCACGACATCGCCTTCCATGATGTGCTGATATTCACCCATGATGACCGCACCGACTGAATCTTGTTCCAGATTCAGCGCGAGCCCGAAGGTGTTACCCGGAAATTCGATCATCTCGCCGGCCATGACGTCCGACAGACCATGAACGCGCGCGATACCGTCGGCGAGGCTGACCACCGTGCCCTCGGTCCGGGCTTCGGTGACGAGATCGAACTCTTGAATTTTCTTCTTGATGAGTTCGCTTATTTCAGTAGCGCTGATTTGCATGCGATGTCCTCGTTCCTGCCAATGAACAGGCGCATCGAGCGCCCGTACCACACTGGCTCATTTCCAATTAAACAAATTCGCCAACTGGTTCAGTCCGCCCTTGAGCGAGACGTCGTACACGGTATCCCCCACGCGCACCACGGCGCCGCCGATCAGGCTGTGGTCGATCCTTTGCTTGATGAGTACCTGCTTGCCTAACCGTTTCTGCATCGCGTTACCAATCCGCGCTTCTTCCGCGGCATCTAGCGCATAAGCGGTGGCGATTTCGGCATGTGCGACGTTGACTGCATCTGCCCTATGTTGCTCAAAGAGCCGCGCTATCGCGGTGCTGATCCCAAGTCGCCGCGCGGCCGTCAGAACCTTAATAAAATTCTGAAACGAAGGGCTAAAGCGCGCGCCGCCAAGATTAAATAACAATTCTTGCAGGCGCTGTCGACCGATCCTGGGATCGCTTATCACGCGCCGCATATCGGGGTCGGCGACGACGGCGCTCAAAAACGCCAGTGCTTCAGACCAAGCAGCTAGGCCACCTTCCTCGCGTGCCCGCTCAAAGGCGGCCTGGGCATAGGGTCGCGCGAGCGTGCGATTTTCTTGCATGGATGGGTGCGCCTAAAGCCGTGCGCCGAGTTTATCGAGCACTTCTTTGTGTTTGGTGATATCGACTTCGCGCATCAACACCTGCTCGGCACCAGCCAACGCCAATGCCGCGACCTGTCCACGCAGGGATTCACGCGCTTGCTGAACTTCCTGGTCGATGTTCGCGCGGGCGGCCAATAGCTGACGTTCGCCTTCGAGTTTGGCCGCCGATTTTGCTTGGTCGATCATCTCATCAACGCGCTTTTGCGCGTTTGCGATCAACTCCTGACTCTGCAGTTTGGCGCCACCGATCACATCCTGCGCACGCCCCTGCGCCTGCACCAGCTCTTGCTGTCCCTTGTCGGCGGCAGCGAGACCGTCAGCAATCTTTTTTTGGCGCTCCTCCACCGCTTTCATCAGGGGTGGCCACACAAAGCGCGCGGTAAACCAAATAAAGATCGCGAACGAGATGGCCTGCGCCAGCATCGTTAAACCGATATTCATCGTTGCAGCTCCTGCGCTATGGACTTACGCGACTTACTGCTGCGTGACGACGGCAAGCAACGGGTTACCGAAGGCGAACAACATCGCGAGACCGACACCGATAATGAACGACGCGTCGATCAGGCCCAATAACAAGAATACTTTAGCTTGAAGTTGGGGGATCAGTTCCGGCTGACGCGCCGCGCCTTCGAGGAAGCGCGAACACATGATGCCGACGCCCACGCAAGCGCCTAAGGCGCCCAAACCGATAATGAGCCCGATACCGACACCGGTGTAGGCCTGAATCATCGCCAGATATTGAATGTTTTCCATGTTACGTTCCTTTCTTGGTTGGCATTAGGTTTCCGTCATACACCCATTCGTTCAGTGACTTTCGTGCGCCATCGCGATGTAGACAATGGTTAACATCATGAAGATAAACGCTTGGAGAGCGACGATCAGAATATGAAATATGGCCCACCCCGCGGATAGGATGGCGCCAAAAATCGTCCCGGCGACGCCGGTCGCGGCCCATAAACCGAGCAGCAAAAAAATGATTTCCCCAGCGTACATGTTGCCGTAGAGTCGCAGACTATGCGACAGCGGCTTCGAAATATATTCGACGAGGTTAAATAGGAAATTAAAAATCCATAGCACCGGGTTATTACCGAATGGCGCACAGAACATTTCGTGGAAGAAGCCGCCGACACCTTTGACTTTGATGCTGAAGAAAATCATCAGCAGCCACACCGTTAACGCGAGCGCGAAGGTAGTGTTGACGTCGGCGGTCGGGACCGAGCGCCAATTCGTTAATCCGAATGCATGGCGGTAGAGGTAGGCCATGATGTCGACGGGTAGAAAATCCATCGCATTCATGAACAAAACCCACACAAACACCGTCAGCGCCAGCGGGGCGATAAAACTGAGGTCGCCATGAAAAATGCTTTTCGCTTGATTATTCACAAAATCGACGGCGAGTTCGACGAAGGCTTGGCGCTTGGTCGGTACGCCGGCAGTAACGCCGCGTACGACCCAATATAAAAATCCGAATGTCAGCAGGCCGACCAAGCCACCCATCACCAGGGTATCGACGTGGAGGGTCCAAAACGGGGTCGGGCCGGTCGACTTAGTCAGAAAGGTCAGATGGTGCTGAATGTACCCGGTGGGGGTCAGCGCATGTTCTGCGTGTTCTACTGCCATGATGCCTGAATTGCCGTTGCCAAGATTCGATTTAGGTCGTCGCGGGCGACGCCATTGTGCTTACTGATTACGCGTAAACCACACTGCCAGCCACTGGGCTTTCAATGCGCCAATCACACCTATTACTAGCGCGAGCCAACTGATATGCGGTCGCAGTCCTTGTACCGCAAGGTAAAGGGCCACGAATGTGCACACTAGCTTCACCATCTCGCCAGCGAGAAAAGTCGCCACCGATAATACTCGCGCATAGCGCGCCTTCAGTCCCAAATAGGCCGCCAGAACGGTATTCGGGAGTGCAACCGCCACGCCACCGGCGAAGCACGAGACCGCGACGACGGGACCTGCGATCAACCACGCGATAACGCTGATGCCAATGACCACCGACCATTGCAACGCCACGGCGGTTAGCAGGGCCGGAGCCCAACTCGGGTGTGTCATCCCGCGCCCCTACAGCGGGCTACCTTGCAGTGCAATAATGCGAAGGTGGCGGATTGTAGTGAGATCTGTTTGCACGCGTCAATTAATTAGCCGGCCATTACGCTCGATGGCAGCGTAATCAAGTGTGGCGATCTATTTGATGTGGCCGAGGATTCCGTCGAGTTCATCCAATGAGTTGTAACGAATCACCAACTGACCTTTGCCCTTAACATTACATTTGATGGCGACTACCGCGCCCAGGCGTTCAGCGAGTTGGGTCTCCAGCTGGTGAACGTTGGGGTCACGTTTGGGGCTTACAGTGGGGGGCGCTACGGGTTGTCCCGCAGCGGCGGACTCCAAGGTTTGTCGCACCAATTTCTCGGTCGCGCGCACGGATAGTCCGGCGCGCGCGACTTGTTCGGCCAAGCGCGATTGCGCGGCGACCGGCAAGGCGAGCAGCGCGCGGGCGTGACCCATTTCCAATTGACCTTCCTCGAGCAAGCGCTTCGCTTCGTTGCCGAGCTCGAGCAAGCGCATCAGGTTCGATACGGCCGCGCGCGAGCGCCCGATCGCTTCCGCCACGTCTTGGTGGGTCATGCCAAATTCAATGATCAAACGCTGTAGCGCTTGCGCTTCCTCCAACGGATTTAACTGCTCGCGCTGAATGTTTTCGATCAACGCAATACTCATGACCGCTTTATCGGCGACCGTTTTGATCACGGCCGGGATTTCACTTAAGCCCGCCAATTGCGCCGCACGCCATCGGCGTTCGCCGGCGATCAATTCGTAACGCCCTGCCTCGCCAAGAGGGCGCACCACCACCGGCTGCACCACACCTTGGGCACGAATGGAGTCGGCCAATTCCTGCAGAGTTTCGGGTTTGATCGACAACCGTGGTTGATATCGTCCACGCTGAATCAAATCGAGCGGAATCGTCCGTAACAGATCGCTCGGTCGTTCGGTCGCACTCGGCGTGTCAGCCGATATGCCTAATAACGCGTCAAGCCCGCGACCTAATGCACGCTTTTTATTCACTAACTCAACGGTCCTACTGATTAACCACCGCGCGCTGTGCCTCGTCACGGCGCAACATCTCACCAGCCAACGCGAGATACGCCATCGCGCCGCTTGACGCCTTGTCGTAAACCAGCGCGGGCAAGCCATGACTTGGCGCTTCGGCCAAACGCACATTGCGCGGGATCACCGTGCGATAGACTTTGTCGCCGAAATGTTTGAGCAGCTGCTGCGAAACTTGATTCGCCAGGTTGTTACGCGGGTCAAACATCGTACGCAGCAAACCTTCGATCCGTAATTTGGGATTCAGGATTTTGCGGATTTTCTCGACGGTTTCGAGTAAGGCCGAAATCCCTTCCAGCGCGTAATACTCACATTGCGTCGGAATGATGACGGCATCGGCGGCGACCAACGCGTTGACCGTCAACATATTCAAGGCGGGCGGGCAGTCGATGATGATGTAGGCATAGTTATTCTGCACCGGTTCGAGCGCCGCGCGCAGTTTCAATTCGCGTCCCAGTTCTTCCAACAACCCCACTTCCGCGCCGGTTAAATCGCCGTTCGCGGGCAGCAAATCGTAGCCGATGGTGGGTAGCTGGTGGGTCGCGTCGATGACGCTGGTGTCGCCCATCAATACGTCGAAGCTCGAACGCGTAAGGGCGCGTTTTTCGACGCCACTGCCCATCGTCGCATTGCCTTGGGGATCAAGATCGACCAGTAACACCGCACGCTTGGTCGCGGCGAGCGAGGCAGCCAGGTTGACACTGGTGGTGGTCTTACCAACACCGCCTTTCTGATTGGCGATTGCGAATACCTTGGCCATTGAACTACCGGGCTTGTTGTTGTGATTCGCGTGCGAGCGGGTTCGCATCAGCTCGTCGGCATCGCCTGATTATGGCACAAACCCACGCCGCGCCTAGAGCATGATGGCGGTAGCTGGGAGTCTCCGGTCGAGCAGAATCAAATGCCGTGATGTCCACGCAGGCAGGTGCACCGCTACTACTTGAATGGCGTAGAGGTGTGGGTCGAGCGTCGCCAATTCGGCATGCGGCACCTGCCCCTTCATCGCCACCAGTCGACAATCTTGTGCTTGAATGGCGGCGGTGTCAGCGATAAACCCCGGCAAGCTGCCGTAAGCCCGGCACACCACGCAATCGACCACGACCGGTGGCTGCCAAGCCTCGATTCGGCTGGCGATCACGTTGACCCGCGACAAGCCTAACTCGATTTTTGCTTGCTCGAGAAAGCGCGCTCGTTTACCGCGCGGCTCGACGAGATACATCTCAAGATCGGGGCGCATGCAGGCCAGGATGACGCCGGGCAAACCCGCGCCGCTGCCGAGATCCGCCGCGCTGCGTCCCCGCAGGTAAGGCACAACCGCGAGGCAATCAGCGATGTGCTGATTAACGAATTCCGCCGGCGTGCGCGCACCGGTTAGATTCGCAATCCGATTCCACTTGAAGACCAACTCAACGTAGCGGGTCAGTGCCGCGCTTTCGGTGCCGGTTAGCATCACGCCTTGCGCGGTAGCGGCCGCGCGCACCAAATCGACGATTTGCACGGCAGGCGTCTGACTCTCCGCCGCTAAGGCTGGATCACGCGCGGGCCGCGGCGCGGCCATCACTGCGTTTGAGATGCACCAATAATAACGAGATGGCGGCCGGTGTCATGCCCGAAATACGCGCCGCCTGACCCAGCGTATGGGGGCGGTAATGAGCCAGTTTTGCCGCGATTTCGTTCGATAATCCACGCACTCCGCGATAATCGAAATCGACCGGCAGCACCGTACTTTCGTGGCGCCGAGCGCGATCGATTTCATCGTCTTGGCGGGCTAGGTATCCGCTATAGCGCGCGGTGATCTCCAATTGTTCGATCACCGCCGCATCGGTGACCGCGGGTCCTGCGCCGGGCAAGCGCATCAACGTCGCATAGTCGAGTTCGGGACGGCGTAGCAAATCGGCCAAACTCTGCTCCTTGCGCAGTGGCTGACCGAGTACCGCCGTGGCGTCAACTTCCGAGAGTCGATCGGGCGACATCCAGCATTGTTCCAAGCGAGCTTGTTCGGCCGTAAAGAGACTTTGCTTCGCATCGAACACCGCCCAGCGCTGGTCGTTAACAAGGCAAAGCTCCCGACCGTGCGGCGTTAGGCGCAGATCGGCATTGTCTTCGCGCAGGCGCAAACGATACTCGGCGCGACTCGTAAACATGCGGTAAGGTTCGGTGGTCCCGCGCGTCACCAAGTCATCGATCAACACGCCGATATAGGCCTCATCGCGGCGCGGGTACCACGTGCTCTCGCCGCGCGCTTGGCGCGCCGCGTTTAGTCCCGCGATCAAGCCCTGCGCCGCTGCTTCTTCATAGCCGGTGGTGCCGTTAATTTGCCCAGCAAAAAACAACCCAACGACAGATTTGGTTTCGAGCCAGGGGTAGAGTTCGCGCGGATCGAAATAATCGTATTCGATCGCATAGCCGGGGCGCGTGATATGCGCGCGTTCAAAGCCCTTGATTGAACGGACCAGCGCTAATTGAATGTCAAATGGCAGACTGGTCGAGATGCCGTTCGGATACACCTCGCGGGTATTTAACCCTTCCGGTTCAATGAAAATCTGATGCGAGTCGCGTTCGCCGAAGCGCATCACTTTGTCTTCGACCGATGGACAATAGCGTGGACCCACGCTTTCGATCTGGCCGTTATACATCGGCGAGCGACTGATCGCGGCGCGAATAATGGCGTGCGTGGCGGCGTTGGTATGCGTGATGTGACACAGCGTCTGCGCTGGATGATCGGTATCGCGACCCAGAAATGAAAATACCGGACACGGAGAATCGCCGAGTTGCGCGGCGAGTTCGGCGTAATCGATCGTCGTCCCATCGATGCGCGGCGGCGTGCCAGTCTTCAGACGCCCGACCGGTAATTTGAGCTCACGCAATTTGCAGGACAAGCGGTTGGCCGGCGGATCGCCCGCCCGCCCCGCTTGGTATTGCGCTTCGCCAATATGCACTAACCCGCCGAGGAAGGTGCCAACCGTTAGCACCACGGCCGACGCCTGAAATTCGAGACCCATCTGCGTCACCACCCCGGTGACGCGATCGCCGAGAAGTAAAAGGTCATCGACCGCCTGCTGAAATAGAACTAGATTCGGTTCGGCTTCGAGGGCTTGGCGGATAAATCCTCGATACAACGCGCGGTCGATTTGAGCGCGCGTGGCGCGCACCGCCGGCCCTTTACTTCCGTTCAAGCGTCGAAAATGGATCCCGCAATGATCGGCGGCTGTGCCCATGATGCCGCCGAGCGCGTCGATCTCCTTGACCAAGTGGCCCTTGCCAATGCCCCCGATCGCGGGATTACACGACATCGCACCCAGGGTCTCGATGCTGTGCGTCAGCAATAAAGTGCGGGCGCCGCTGCGGGCGCTGGCCAAGGCTGCCTCGGTGCCGGCGTGACCACCACCAACGACGATAACGTCGAAACACTGCGGGTAGCGCATGATCATTCGCTCTTGATCTGGACTGGACGCGGAAGGATAACCGCACGGCGGCAGCGTACCAAGCATCGGATTCGAATCCTGTTCGCGGTAAGGCGCCAAATTAAAGGCTGTCGGTACCAGCCTTGAGAGCCGGTAGTTGGGTACGCACGTAGCGTCATTGTGGAGCGTGCGGCGCTTAGGACGCGCCGCACGCGGAACAGCGACGAGCCGGCCAGAGAGGGCCGGCGAGGAAGAGCGGAGTGCGTACCCAACTACCGGCTTTGCCCCGAGCTTATTCACAAACGTATATTTCGCGACCGCAACAATGAAACTTCTGACGCGACGACGAGTCTTGAATCTGTCGCGAGGTTGACGGCCACCAACGGCTATGAAAGATTGCGCGCCGCTGGTGATACCCCGATAAAGCGGGGCACACACCCGACAACTGACCGGGGCTTGAGTTTGTTCACGAGCGTTTCTGGCGTCGTCAGAAGAAGAAAACCTAAGGAGCTGTAATGGATAACCTCATCGAGGTCACGGAGCTGCGCAAGCAGTTTGGCAACTTAGTCGCAGTCGACGGGGTATCGTTAGCGGTCAAACGCGGCGATGTCTTGGGATTTCTAGGGCCGAACGGCGCTGGCAAATCCACCACCATGAAAATGATCACGGGCTTTCTCGCGCCAACCAGTGGCGCGATCAAAATCGGCGGTCGTGCGCTCACCGACGACCCTATCGCGGCCAAGGCCCGCATCGGTTACCTACCCGAAGGCGCGCCGGCCTACGGCGAAATGACACCAGCCGCATTTCTGGATTTTATTGGCGACATTCGCGGCCTGACGGCGATGCAGAAGGCGCAGCGGATCCGCGAAGTCATCGCCAAGATCCATCTCGAAGGCGTGCTCAATCAAACCATCGAAACCTTATCCAAGGGCTACAAGCGCCGCGTCGGTCTGGCTCAGGCGATATTGCATGACCCCGAAATTCTCATCATGGACGAGCCCACCGATGGTCTCGATCCCAACCAGAAACATGAAGTTCGATCATTGATTAAGGAGATGGCGCCGAACAAAGCCATCGTCATTTCCACGCATATCCTGGAAGAAGTGGACGCGGTGTGTACGTGCACCGCGATCATCGCCAAAGGGCGCCTGGTGTTTTCCGGCACACCGGGCGAACTCGAAGCGCGCTCGCGTTATCACAACGCAGTGACCTTGACGGTCGACACTAGCCACGCGCAGGCCATCGAAGAGGCACTGCGTGGGTTGCAGAATGTGGAAGCTGTTGAGCGTGCGCGGCACGGCGATGCGGTGGTGCGGCTAACCGCCCTGCCGCAAAACGGCCACAGCATTTTCACCTCCGTGCAAGCGCTAACTCAGCGTCACGGTTGGACGGTCGCCGAGATGTTTGTCGAAAGCGGGCATTTGGATGAAGTGTTTCGCGCGATAACCACCGATACGCGCCCGAGCCTTGCAGGAGAACAAAAATGAGCCGCGTTGGCACGCTCATGGGCCGCGAGTTTCGTGGCTATTTCGCGACCCCGGTGGCCTATGTATTCATCGTGATCTTTTTATTCCTGACCGGGATATTCACGTTCTACATCGGTAACTTCTACGAACGAAACCAGGCCGATCTCGAACCCTTCTTTCGCTACCTGCCCTGGCTTTATATGTTGCTCATTCCGGCGATTTCGATGCGCCTATGGTCCGAGGAACGTAAGTCCGGCACCATCGAATTGCTGATGACCCTGCCGCTTTCGCTGGCCGACGCCGTCATCGGCAAATTCCTCGCGGCGTGGGCGTTCACCGCCTTGGCGCTCGCCCTGACATTCCCGCTGTGGCTGACGGTGAATTATCTCGGCAGCCCCGACAATCGCGTGATCGCCGCCGGCTATATCGGCAGCCTGTTGATGGCCGGAGGCTTTCTCGCGATCGGCTCGTGTATCTCGGCGCTGACTAAAAATCAGGTAATCGCGTTCGTGACGAGCTTCGTCATCTGCTTCGCGTTTAACCTAAGCGGCTTCCCCATCGTGCTCGACTTCTTTCGGGCGTGGGCGCCCCAGGCGCTGGTCGACGCCATCAGTTCGTTCAGTTTTTTGACGCACTTTAGTTCGATTCAAAAAGGCGTCATTGACCTGCGCGATGTGGTGTTTTTCTCAAGCCTAATCGCGTTCTTCCTCTACGCGAACATGCTCGCCATTGACGCTAAAAAGAGCAGCTAACCATGACTCGAAGCCAAGTAACTTACAGCCTCCTCGTTGCGCTCGCGCTGTTCATTGGCATTAACATCATCGCCAACGAAACCTTAACGTCGCAGCGCTTGGACCTCACTAGTGGCCGGCTCTACACGTTGTCGAGCGGTAGTCGCAATATTCTGGCGAAGCTCGACGAACCCGTGACCTTGCGCCTGTATTTTTCGGCCAAGCAATTCGCTGGCGTTCCGCAGTACCAGAACTACGGTAAACGCGTGCGCGATCTCCTCGAAGAGTACGCCGCCAAAAGCAACGGCAAACTCAAGCTCATGGTGATCGAGCCCGAGCCGTTTTCCGAAGCCGAAGATCAAGCTGTCGGCTATGGCATCGAGCAGCTGCCGATCAGCGCCTCGGGCGAGGTTGGCTACTTGGGCCTGGTCGGCACCAATGCCACCGATCAGGAATTGCCGATCCCCTATCTCAATCCAGAACGCGAAGACGCGCTGGAATACGAAGTCACCAAACTTATCTACAACCTGGCCAATCCTAAAAAGCGCGTGGTCGGGGTGTTATCGAGTTTGCCGGTGCTGGGCGGCGCGCCCGATTCGCGGACCGGACGACCCGGCCATGCATGGGCCAGTTTCGATATGCTGAAGGAGTTCTTCGAACTCAAACCGCTCGATCAGCATCTGACGAAGATCGATGACAACATCGATACCCTACTCGTGGTACATCCCAAAAATTTGCCGCGCGAAACGTTATACGCGATTGATCAATTCGTGCTGAAAGGCGGCAAGGCGATGATTTTCGTCGACCCGCTGGCCGAAGAAGATCATCCCGACGCGGATCAGGCGAATCCGATGGCGATGCCGAAAACCGATTCGAATTTGAAGGAATTGTTCGATAAATGGGGCGTGACCTTGTTGCCTGACCAGATCGCGGGCGATTTGGAAGCCGCGGTGCGGGTTTCCTTCGGCGGCCCGCGCGGCCCGCAAGAAGTGAATTACCTACCGTGGCTGCAATTGCAGGGTAGCCGCCTGAATCATGACGATTTCATCACCAATCAGCTGAAAGGGATCAATGTTGGGAGCGCCGGTGTCCTTGAACCCATCAAGGGTGCGAAGACGACGCTCACTCCGCTGTTGACCACCGGACCACACTCGGGATTGCTCGGCCGCGACGCCGTGATGTTTGTGCGCGACCCCAATGCGTTGTTGACGAATTTCAAAGCCGATAAATCGGCGCTCATCCTGGCCGCGCGCATCACCGGTCCCGTCGACAGTGCGTTTCCGGATGGCCAGCCGCTCGATGAAAAAAATAAAAGTGCGCCGGGTAATCCAGCTCATTTGAAAACCTCAAAAGGCGCTATCCATGTGATCGTGGTGGCCGACACGGACATCCTTGCCAATCGCTTTTGGGTTCGGATCGAGCGCATGCTCGGCATGGAGGTGCCGAATCCATTCGCGAATAATGCCGATTTCCTGATCAACGCGGTCGATAACCTGGGAGGCAACGACGACTTGATCAGCCTCCGCAGTCGCGGTGAATTTTCACGACCCTTTGAAGTGGTCAATCAAATTCAACGCGAAGCGGAAGCGCAATTTCGCGATCAGGAGCAAGCGCTGCAAGCCAAACTGAAAGAGACCGAAGGCAAATTACAGGAACTGCAGCGTAAACCCGAAGGTAGCGGCGAAGCGTTGTTAAGTCCCGAGCAGCGCAAGGAAATCGAATTGTTTCGCGGCGAGCAATTGAAAACCCGCAAGCAGCTCCGCGGCGTGCAACACGATTTGCAGAAAAATATCGAACGTCTCGGGATGCGGCTTAAATTCATCAACATTGGCGCGATCCCCTTACTGCTGTCGGTGTTCGCGCTCGGGATCAGCCTCTATCGCGCTCGTCGCCAAGCTTGAACGTCAGAGTAACGCGCATGAAATTCCGTCCTCTCATCACGTTCATCATCGCCTCTGTCGTGCTCGTTGGGGCGTGGCGAATTACCCAGCGTAAGGCGCCCACCGGCGACGTTCAGACAGTGGAGCTGTATCCGGGCTTCATCGATAAGATCAATGACGTGCGCTCGATCACGGTCAAAAATAAAGACGGCGCCGTGACCGTGGCGCGCGCGGGCGATCGGTGGACCGTGCGCAGTTTGGACGATTACCCAGCCAATGTCGCCACGGTCAAACAGGCGCTAGTGCAACTCGCGAGTCTTAAAATCGTCGACACCAAAACGTCGAACGCCGCGAAGTATGCGCAAATTGGCGTAGAAGACGTCACCAGCCCTGACGCCCGTTCGCGCCTAGTCACCGTCACCGGAGCGTCTACATCGCCGGCGTTATTGATCGGTAAGGAACGAGCCGCTAAATCGCCGATGGCGCCCGGACATTATGTGCGTCGCGCCGGCGAGACCAATGCGTTGTTGGTGGAAGGCGAACTCGGCTTCAGCGCGAAAGCCAGTGATTGGCTCGATTCGACGGTGGCGGATTTATCCGTCGACCGCGTCCATCAAGTCACGATAAAGCCGCATGATGGCAAGCCGTTCACGGTCCAGAAGGCCAATCCGCAGGAACAACTCTACACACTAGCCGAGGTGCCGGCGGGTTTCGAAGTGCGCGCGCGGGCTACGGTATCGAGCATCGGCGGACTCCTGTTGGACGCCAAATTCGAACGCGTGATGGCGGCCAGCAAATTGGCCGGACTGACACCGCGGGCGAGCGCGGTGGTCGAAACTTTCGACGGTCTCATCGGCACCGTGGACGCTTATGATGTCGATAAAGCGGTGTATATGACGCTCAAATTTGCGCTGCAGCCCGCGCAGGCCATGGCCGCGCCGACCACCACGACTCCGAAGGCGAGCGGCGCAGCGCCCGCGCCCGCAAACGCTTCTGCGTTGAAAAAACCAGCCGACGTGACGACCGAAGTTGAAGAACTGAACAAGCGCGTAGCAGGTTGGGCGTACGTTTTACCGGATTACAAGTCGCGCCTGCTCGATAAGAAGATCGACGATTTGATTAAAAAGAAGGAAAGCCAGCCCACGGCGAGCAACTCGCCGAAATAACATCACTTTTCGGATTCGACTCTAAAATAGAGTTGTCCTCATGATGGAATTGTAGGGCAATTGCGCTACTGGTAACTCTTTGTGGGAGTCGCTTTAGCCGCGAATGGGCCTCGTAAAGATTCGCGGCTAAAGCCGCTCCCACGATAATGACGCGTCGATTCGTGCAAGTTCATCGTGTGGGACAGCACACTAAATCTCGAACCACGGCAGCACGCGGTCCTGCGCGGCAATCGTCCATTGTATTTGACCGACACCGGCCCACGACTCGAGTTGTTCGGCGACCAAGTCCGGATGGTTGGTGCGCTCGCTAAGATGTGCGGCGACCACCCGTCGGAGTTGCGTCGAGGCCATCATCATTAGCAATCCGTGCGCTTGCAGATTGCTGAAGTGACCATAAACGCTCCCGATCCGTTTCTTCAACCGCGCTGGATATTGCGATTCGGCGAGCAACTTCATGTCGTGGTTGAATTCAAGCACCAGGGCGTCACAGGTGCGATATTGTTGAACGACATGGGGCGTGGCGGTGCCGAGGTCGGTAAGGATCCCAAGTCGCGCATCGTTATGGACGACGATGAATTGTGTCGGTTCACGCGCATCGTGTGGCACCGGGACTGGGTGGATCTCGAGATCGCCCACGGTGAAGGCCGCGTGCGCCGAGAACTCATGCCAATCCGCGACGGTTCCGCCACGTGCTCGATCGGCCACGTGGGTGCCGCGCGAGGAATACACCGGAATTGAATATTTACGAGCGAGGGCGCCAACGCCGCCTAAGTGATCGTCGTGCTCATGCGTAACGAGAATGGCCGTAAGACTGGTGGGATCAAAGTCGAGCGCCTGCGCGCGCTCCTCGAAGGCCTTTAACGAATAACCGCAATCGACTAAAAGTGTCGTGGCCGCACTCTGCACTAACGTCGCGTTGCCGGCGCTGCCGCTACCAAGCAACGCACAACGCATGCGCGAAGCGCTCGCTTAACCGTCGCCGCGATTTAACGCGGAATGCAAGCGGTCGAGGACGTGCTTGGAAATATCGCCGGTTTCCCAGCGCCCTTCTTTATCCAGCACGACGACTTCGGTTTTCGCACCCACGCCGGTCAAATTAAGTTGGAGTTCGTAATCCTCGTTATCGCCCCAGAATTTGAGTTTCGACAACACCCCACGCTTTTTGATTTCACCTTCACTGGCCGGAACTCGAATAAAATAAATTCCGCGATCCTTGTCGGCCTGATCGATATCGATCCCGGCTCGCTTCAAGGCCACGCCCGTGCTCCGCCACGCCGCTGAAAAATCCTCCAGCACCGATAAATACACCTTACCACCACCGGTGCTAATGATTTCCGCTTTACCGTTATCCGGTGCGGTTTCTTCCGTGCCGGCATCCGTAGGCGTCGTTTCGGACGCGGCGAATGATGACTCGGCTGGTGCCTTTTCGCCTGCCGTGGGCGCTGCGTCACGCGCCACCGATGCAGCGGCAGTTTGCGTGCCCGCCGGACGGCCCACTAATCGCTCTTGCACACGGTCGACCAACACACGTTCGTGTTCAACGTCGCGCGCCTTGGGCTGCCAGATCTGGTCGCTGCCCTTGGTGACGAGTTCTTCACTCCGATTCGAGATATAGAGCACCGTAGTACCCGCTTCTTGGCCAGGTTCGGCGAAAATCTTGAATTTGGTGCGGGCCAATTCTTCTTGGTTTTCAATCCACGTGGTCTCGAGGATCCCGAGATCCTCATCGTTTAATTCCAACGTGTAGTTGAGTTCGCCCATCAGCGCAACGAGCTTGGGCCAAATTTGCTTCGCGGCGCCCTGCACGGCCAGCACATGCTCATTGTCCAGCACGCGTACCGCGTCGTTTGCCGACTTCTCGACATCCTGATGGCGCTTACGCTCGGCGACCCGTTCCTGATACGACGAGTAGGTCGCGGTCTGGCCGCCCTCCGGGATCGCCATGCGGTCTTTGATTGCGTCGGTCGTGAGACCCGGTGGCACTTCAAGATCTGGCAAGGTCTTACTCTTGCGATATTCGATTCGGTTATCCGGAACGACCTGGTCCAACTTCGGGATGAGCTTGCTGCAACCCGACAAGCTTAGAACCAAGCAAACGGCAATGAGCACGGCCTGAGCCATAACGTAACCTCGGAATCGCGACGCGGCGGGCGGCAGAATTTAAACCGGAAGTGTTGAACTAGTGATGAACAGCGATCCCTGCGTGGGCCAGCGCCGCGCGCACTTTGGGCTGTTCATCGGCCGATAGCCACGTGAGTGGCAGCCGAATGCCGACCTCGGCGTGCCCCATCGCGTGCAGCGCCCATTTGGCCGGAATCGGGTTCGATTCACAAAATAAATCGCGGTGCAGGAGCGCTAACGGCGCGTCGATCTTCGCGGCGCGTTCGCGTTCGCCGGCCAGCGCCGCGACGCACAGTTCATGCACTGCGCGCGGTGCGACATTGGCGGTAACCGAAATGACGCCATCGCCACCGGCCAACATAAATTCACGGCCGGTCGCATCGTCGCCACTCAAGAGCACAAAATTCGCCGCGCAATCGGCGCGCAGCTCCGCGACTCGACGCAGGTCGCCGGTCGCTTCCTTGACGCCGACGATATGCGGGATCCGCGACAGGCGCGCAATCGTCGCCGGCAACATGTCACAGGCCGTGCGGCCAGGTACGTTGTACAAGATTTGTGGAATCGCCACCGCGTCGGCGACTGCTTTGAAATGCAGAAACAAACCTTCCTGAGTCGGCTTGTTGTAGTACGGAGTCACCAGCAAACAGGCATCTGCGCCCGCGGCCTTGGCGGCGGCCGTGAGGCTGATCGCTTCGGTGGTTGAATTGGCGCCGGTGCCGGCCACGACGGGTACACGACCACGCACCACGGCCACCGTACGGCGAATCACTTCGCAGTGTTCTGCTTCGTCCAGGGTTGCCGATTCGCCGGTGGTGCCGACAGCAACAATACCGTCGGTATGTTCCGCGATATGGAATTCGATGAGCGCGGCATAACGCTCCCAATCGATCGCGGCCGTGGGGCTAACGCCACCGGTCATCGGCGTCACGATAGCAACTAGGCTGCCCCGCAAACGTGCCATCCGTACGACCCTGAAAAAACGGTCGTGCATAGTAGCTTTCCACCCCTGCTAACTCAAGCTCGTAATCCTGTGCGCGCCGCAGCTGGCGCGGTTAAGTTCGCGTGCGCTTCAGCGCACTCCAAGCTTGCGAATGACGCGCCATCACAGGCACAATTGCCCGGCCCCATGAAGAATCCGACCAAGACCCCGCCCGAGATAACCCACAACTCCATCGCGATCTCGTTGATGGGTGCGAACCGTGTCGGACTCGTCGAAGGTTTCACCAAGGCGATACGCGACTGTGGCTGCATGATCGGCGACAGCCGGATGACGGTGTTGGGCGATCGCTTCGCCATGCTGTTGCTACTAACCGGCACCTGGGACGCCATTGCAAAGATCGAAAGCATGCTGCCGCGGCTTGAGAATCAATTGCAGATCAAGGCGCTGTCGCAGCGTTCCGAACCACGCAAACGCCACACCAATATGATGCCGTATGCGATCGAAGTCGTGGCCGTCGATCGCGCCGGTATCGTGCACGAAATCGCTCAGTTCTTTACGCAACGCGAGATCGGCGTCGAAGATCTGTACTCCGGCACCTATACGGCGGCGCATACCGGCACGCCGATGTTTTCATTGCATATGACGATTGGCGTACCGACAGATCTCTCCATCGCTGGCTTACGCGGTGAATTCATGGATTTCTGCGATCACCTAAACCTCGACGCCATCATGGAGCCGGTGAAGTAGCGCCGAACAGCTCATGAATGCCTCCAAGTCCGGGACCCGGCTCTTCGTACTCGACACGAATGTCTTGCTCCACGATCCGAGCGCGCTGTTTCGTTTCAAGGAACACGACCTCTACGTGCCGATGATGGTCCTCGAGGAATTGGATGCGACTAAGAAAGGTGTCTCCGAGGTCGCCCGCAACGCGCGTCAGGTAAGCCGCTTCTTGGATGAATTGATCGACGCCGCGGATCGCGTCGCGATCGAAGCCGGTCTCGCCTTGCCGGGCCCGCAATCCGCGCTCGCAGGACAAACGCCGAACGGTCGTTTATTTCTACAGACCAATCCGCTGGCGACGACGGTTCCGATCGGCTTACCGGGCAACACTCCCGATAACAGCATCCTTGGCACCACGCTTGCGCTGATCGAGCAATTACCAAGTACAGCCGTGACCTTGGTCTCCAAGGACATCAACCTCCGCATCAAGGCACGCGTGCTCGGGGTGTCCGCGGAAGATTATTACAACGACAAAGCGCTCGATGATATTAGCTTGCTGTATACGGGCATGCGCGAGCTCAAGCCCGATTTCTGGACCCGTCACGGCGCTGATCTTGAATGCTGGCAAGCCGACGGCAAAACCTACTACGCGCTGCCCGCGCGCGAGTTCGAACATTTTTATCCCAACGAGTTTCTGTATAGCACAGGCGACGACGCGCTAGAACTTGTGGCCCGACGACTCGACGGCGAACGCGTGATCCTTGAGCGCGCACGCGATTATCGACATCAACGTAATACCGTGTGGGGCATGTTGGCGCGTAATCGCGAGCAAAGCTTTGCGCTGAATTTATTGATGGACCCGGAGATCGATTTCGTGACCCTGTTAGGCGCCGCCGGCACCGGTAAGACCCTACTCGCGCTTGCGGCCGGGCTCGCCCAATCGCTGGACGTTAAGCGCTATCGCGAAATCATCGTCACTCGCGAAACGGTGCCGCTCGGCGAAGACATCGGGTTTTTGCCCGGAACGGAAGAAGAGAAAATGACGCCGTGGATGGGCGCGCTGATGGATAACCTCGAGGTCTTGTCCGAAACGCCGGAAGGCGGCGAATGGGGCCGCGCCGCAACCGCGGATCTGCTGCAAAATCGGGTCAAGATCCGCTCGATGAACTTTATGCGCGGGCGCACGTTCTTCAACCGCTACATCATCCTCGACGAAGCGCAAAACTTGACGGCCAAGCAAATGCGCACACTGATCACACGCGCGGGACCTGGATCCAAAATCGTGTGTTGCGGCAACATCGCCCAGATCGATACGCCGTACTTAAGCGAAACGACTTCGGGCTTGACCTATATCGTCGATCGCTTCAAGGGCTGGGCGCATAGTGGGCATATCACCCTGATGCGCGGCGAACGTTCGCGGCTCGCCGATTATGCGGTGCAATGCCTATAAAGCTGCGGCTCAAATCGATCGCCGAGCCGCCACTTCATCATCGAAAAGCTGGTGGATGCGCTCATTGGCCCCGAGTTGCGGCTCAAATCGATCGCCGAGCCGCCACTTCATCAGCGCTCAGCAGACAGTTCCGGCTAAGATGGCGACTTCCGTCGCCAAATGAGTGTTCCGACCATGGCAGAGAAGCGGAGCCACCCCCCTTCGCTACGGCTGACGCGCGAGGCGCCAGCCACGCGTGGCTGCGCGCGCGCCTTGGCGGCCAGCGGCCGCCGTCTGCGTCGAACCGAGGTTGGGATCGCGACCAATCCCACCGCCAAAGCGGTGCACGACTATCGTGTGGCGCTGCGCACCCTACGCGCAGTGTTCAGCGCCGCCGGCAAACTCGTTGATTCGGCGCTGCGCGCGCAAATAACCGCGGATTTCCGCTGGCTGGGGCAACGCTCCAGTCCGGTGCGAGACTTGGACGTTTTAATTGACGCCCTGCCGCGCTATTGCGCGTGGCTACCGGCGCCCGACGCCGCCCTTCTCGCCCGCGCGCTCGAACCCGCGCTCAGCGCGCGTCGCGCGCACTACGTCGCCGTCCTGGTCGCGGCGGCTAAGAGTCGCCGCTACACTGAGCTATGGCGAAACTGGGCGCGCCTTATCAACCAACTCCAAATCGATAGCGGTGAGGCCCTTGGCACACGAATCGATCGCATCCTTAAGCGCCACGTCACGAAACTTTCGAAGTTCAAACGCAAAGACTTCAAACGGGCCGAACCCCTCCACCAACTTCGAAAGCGGTGTAAGCGTCTCCGTTATGTCGTCGAGACTTTTCGGCATTGGTTCGAGCCGGAAACCATCGACGCGACGCTCAACCTACTCAAAGCCGCGCAAACCGCCTTGGGCGAGTACTGGGACGTGGTTGTGCATCAGCGCGTGTTACACGAACTCGCGGCGGGCGCCGATGACGTCCCGGAAAATGCGCTCGCGACCCTCCTCGAGCGCATGATTGATGAACAGCAACAGCGCTCGACGCAGGTGAAGGCCGTCTTCGACCTGCTCCGCACGCTACGCGTCACACTCGACCACCGCGTCGAACCACACCCTGCGCCAGCATGATCGTTTGCGCGACCTACAACTTGAAAGGTGGCGTCGGCAAAACGACGGCGGCGGTCAACTTGGCCCATTTATCGAGTCGCGGCGGACGCCGCACGCTGGTGTGGGATCTCGATCCGCAAGGGGCGGCGACTTATTACTTGCGCGGTGAAACCTTGACGCCGCGCACGCTGGACTCCCTGCTCGATAAGAAGCGCGGTCTCGTTGACGCGGTACGCGCGACCGATTACGTCAAACTCGACTTGCTCCCGGCCAGCCTCGCTTATCGCAACCTCGATGTCGCCTTGACCGAATTTAAACGACCGACTAAACGCCTCGCCAAACTGTTGGAACCGTTCCGCGACCGCTACGATTTGGCAATCCTCGATTGCGCGCCGAATCTCTCGGTGACTTCTGAGAATGTGTTCGAGCTAGCTGACTGGTTGCTGATTCCGTTGATTCCCACGCCCTTGTCGTTACGCGCCTACGAACAACTTCAACAGTTCTGCGGCGCCGGCCCGGCTGCCCCAAAACTCGTACCGTTTTTTTCGATGGTTGACCGCCGCCGCCAATTGCATTGCGACTTGGTCGCTGATTTTGCGAGCGCGCATCCGGAAATACTGCGCACCTTCGTTCCCTACACTAGCCAAGTTGAACGCATGGGCGAGCACCGCTCGCCGGTCCAAGTGTATGCGCCGTCGAGTCCTGGAGCGCGCGCGTTCGCGGCGTTATGGATAGCGGTATGCGAGCGGCTCGGTATAGCGCCCGAATTGCCATCGGCGGAGTGAATCCGGCGTGACGGGCAATGCGCCTTTTCGCGCCGAATTAGCGCGGCAGATTAAAGCGTGGGGCCGGGAGGAAGGCTTCGCGCAACTCGGCATTACCCATATCGATCTAACCCACGACGAAGCACTGCTTGAAGCGTGGCTGGCCCGCGGCTATCACGGCGAGATGGCGTATATGGCCGCGCATGGCGCCAAGCGCAGTCGGCCCGAGTTGCTGGTGCCCGGGACGCTGAGTGTGATCTCGGCCACGCTCAATTATCTGCCGGCCAGCGCCTACGACATGCAAACAGCGCTTGATGATCGCGAGCGCGCGTATATCGCGCGCTATGCGCTCGGCCGGGATTATCACAAAGTGATGCGCGGTCGACTACGACGCCTGGCCGCACGGATCAATGCGGCGATCGGCCCGACTGGGTTTCGGGTCTTCAGTGACAGCGCGCCGGTGCTGGAAAAAGCCCTGGCGCGCAATGCCGGTCTCGGCTGGATCGGCAAACACACCAACCTCATCAATCGCACGCAGGGCTCGTGGTTTTTTCTGGGTGAAATTTATACCGATCTCGCCCTGCCGGTAGATCCGCCTTATCTGGCGGATCATTGCGGCAGTTGCACGCGCTGCATCGACGTGTGCCCCACCGCGGCGATAGTCGCGCCGTACACCCTCGATGCGCGCCGCTGCATCGCCTATCTCACGATCGAATTCGCCGGCTCGATTCCGCATGCGCTACGCCCACTAATCGGAAATCGCGTATTCGGCTGCGACGATTGTCAGCTCGCGTGCCCCTGGAACCGGTATGCTGAGGTCGCAACCGTTCCCGACTTCGAAGTACGCCACGGTCTCGACGCCGCCACCCTCCTCGAGCTGTGGGCGTGGGATGAAGCGACCTTCCGAACGCGGACCGAGGGGTCTGCACTGCGGCGCGTCTCGTATCAGCAATGGCAGCGGAACCTGGCCGTCGGACTCGGTAATTCGGCACCTGCGACGCAAACGCTTGCGGCCTTGGCGGCGCGCCTCGATGCGGCGACACCGCTGGTGGTCGAACACATCGAATGGGCCATGGCCGCGCAGCAAGCGGGATTGCGCGAATGATCGGCTACTTCGATCTCAACCAGCAGACCTACGACCGGTGCGTACGCGTCTTTGATCGAGCCAAAAATCTGCTCGGGGTGCGCATCATGATGCATCACGATGGCGGGCAGCTTGAGCACGGCGATATTTTTCTGTTCAATCATTTCGCCCGCGCCGAGACCTTCATTCCGCAATACTGTATTTACCGTGAAACCAGTGCCTTATGCCGTTCGATCGCCGCTGGGGAATTTTTTACCGGCAATGATCGCTTTGCGAATCTGTTGCGTGACGTGGGTGCGGTGCCGAACGATCATCCGGAACTGATGTTGCTGCTCGCGATCGACATTCTAAAGGGCCGCAAGATCATCATCTTTCCGGAAGGCGGAATGGTCAAAGATCGGCAGGTCGTCGACGACCGCGGTGAATACAGCGTCTACTCGCGTTCGGCGGACGCGCGGCGCAAACACCATTCGGGCGCCGCGCGCTTGGCGGTGGGTCTGCAAATTTTCAAACAGGCGGTTTTGCACAAGGATCGGCGCAAAAAGCACGGCGATCTCGAACGCTGGGCGGAGCAGCTCGGTTTACCTTCGGCCGCGATTTTGCTCGAACGCGCACGGCGTCCGGTGACGATCGTTCCGGCGAACATTACATTTTATCCGTTGCGGGTGGAAGATAACTTTCTGCGACGGGGCGCTGATTTGGTGTTGGGTGCATTAAGCCCGCGCGCGATTGAAGAGTTAATCGTCGAAGGAAATTTGTTCTTCAAGGCCACCGATATGGACATTCGGTGCGGTGAGCCTATTCGACTGAGTGAGCATTGGGAATGGTGGGAGCGGCTGATTGCCGGCTATATGGCGCGTGGCATGCCAGATCTGAATGCGATTTTCGAACACGAATACTTGCAAGAGAATCCGGTACGGAAGATCGCATCCAAGGGCTTGCAGAGCAGCATCGGGGGTCTCCGCGATCGATACATGCACGGGATTTATCGCGAAGTGACGGTCAACTTAAGTCACCTCGCGGCCTCTGCCATTATGCAACTCATTGCCGGTGGACGGCGGGAGTTTTCGCGGTCCGAGTTCGCGCGAATTTTGTACTTGGCATTGAAACGCCTGCAGCCGCATACGGAAGTTCATCTCCATCGGAGCTTGATCAATCCTACGGTGTACCGCACGTTGCTGGAGGGTGAGTCGGCTGATTTGCAGGAATTCCTGGCGGCAGCGGCAGCGGCGCAATTGATCTCGATTGAAGGCACGCGCGTGCGCTGCCTCGATAAGTTACTGGTGAAAACAAGTTTTGATCAGGTCAGAATCGAAAATCCGCTCGAAGTGTATGCGAACGAAGTCGAACCCATGCCCGAGGTCGCCGCGGCCGTGACCGGCGCGATCGCGGCTCAGGGCCAATGCACGGCGCAGGATCTGGCGGCGTTCAGCTTTGCCGACGCCCTGCAGGCATTGGATTGGGACCGCCGTATGTTCACCAAGGACAAGCATCGCGAGATCAATGCACAGGAGACCGCGACCGCCGATCCAACGCCGTTTCTGCTCCACGCCGCGAAGCCCGCGCTCGGCGTGTTACTGGTTCACGGTTTCCTTGCTAGCCCAGCCGAGGTTCGACCCTTCGGGGAGAAACTGCACGCGGCGGGCTATACGGTGCTCGGCGTGCGCTTGAAAGGCCATGGCACGTCGCCCTGGGATTTGCGCGAACGCAGCTGGCGCGATTGGTTCCAGTCAGTCGCTAATGGCTACGAGATTCTGCACGCTTATTGCGAGAAAATTTGCATAATCGGATTCTCGACCGGCGGTGCGCTGACCCTGATCCAAGCCGCTGCCTGCGCACCATCGTTGGCCGGCATCGTCGCCGTCGCGCCACCCCTCAAATTCCAGAATCGCAATATGCGCTATGTGCCGTTAGTACACGGCGCTAATCAACTCATCGAATGGGTTTCAAATCACGAAGGTGTGGTGCCATTTCGGCCGACCGATTCTGAACATCCGCAGATCAATTATCGCCACATGCCGATTCGCGGACTCTACGAGTTGACGCGCATGGTCGCGCACGTCAAAAAAATTCTGCCGAATATCGCCTGTCCTGCACTGGTCATTCAGGGCACGAAGGATCAGGTGGTGGACCCGCAGAGCGCCAGCCTAGTCGTCGACCATTTAGGCAGCCGCGAGAAGCATCTGGTTTGGATCGACTCGAATCGTCACGGCATCTTGTACGAGGATGTGGACAAGACCCACGCCACGGTATTTGAATTCCTTGCGCGCTTATCCGCGAGTGACGAGCATCGCCCATGACCGGTGCTCAGTGTACGGGACCGCGGCGCACGCGGCGCATCGTTTCCGTGCAGTAGACGGCACCACCGCCTAGTGCAATCAACCAGCAGATAATCGAAATAAAAGCGAACTTGGGCAACAGCAGCGACGCCGCCACATGACTGACATAACCGAACCCGAGCGCGACGAGACCAAGGCGACGACGTGAACTCAAGAATTTTGGCATTGGGGGCCGGCCGAACTGGGTCCGCTCGCTTCAAGAATTCACGGCAGATTAGCAGGCCCGCGCCCGCAACGGGCGTTTGTGACATTCTTTAGCAGCGAGGTTCAATGCGTTTGCCGCTCGACCTTTGAGGGTTAGTCATGGATCTAGCTTTCTGGCGCACTAAGTGGGCGCGCAATGAGATTGGTTTTCACCAACCCACGGTCCACCCGGCGCTGAGCGCACATTGGCCGCGGCTTAAGCTCGCCGCTGGAAGCCGCGTGCTGGTGCCGCTGTGCGGAAAATCGCACGACCTGCGGTGGCTCGCGGCCGCGGGCTATGAAGTGCTCGGCATTGAGTTATCGGAGGTGGCCGCGACGGCGTTTTTTGCCGAGCACGGGTTAACGCCAACCATCGACCGCGCGGGTCCGTTCATCCGTTATCGCACTGTACAGACAACCGTGCTGTGTGGCGACTTCATGCAGGCGCGTCAGGCCGAGGTCGGTCTATGTACCGCCTTCTACGACCGTGCGGCGCTGATCGCCTTGCCGCCACTAATGCGGCAAGCCTACGTCCAGGTTTTGCGCAATTTGCTCCCCCCAACCGCGCGTGGAATTTTGATATGCGTTGATTATGAAGCGGCCGTTCAGCCACCACCGTTCATCGTCGATGCGACGGAACTCGAGGCCTTATATACGCCGTGGTGCGACCTTCTTCCCATCGATCGGCAACCGGCCGACGTGAAAGGTCTGCCCGCTTTTGAACGAATCTATGACTTGGTGGTTCGTGGCAGCTGAGTAAGCCAGCCACGTAGGCGCTTGGCGACTTCCACTTCGGCGCCAATGAACCACCTATCGACACCATCGATCGCGGCTTGACGATAGACTGATGGGTTAACCGTTAACGCTGCCTGGCGCCGGATGTCGGCCGATCGTGTTGCTTGCGGATCGAGGGTCGGCACCGCGTCAAAGACGGGTAGCTTGGGATCTTTGATTTCACGCTGCCAAGCGCCAACACCCGCCACGCCCACGATGTCGGCCGGCAACTTATCTTTGAAACACGCCATGGCGTAATCAAAGCTCGCGCCGACGCCAACTATCACCGTGCGCGTGAGTTTGCGCCCCGTAATATGCGCGAGCGACGCCGTGAGTCGCGGACACAGCGCGGAAGCTGCTTCAGTAATGGCTGCCGCGCTTGCTGTTAATGGGACCATCGGCAGTTCAATGGCAAGGGTTTCCCAGCCGCCAGCCGCGGGCACTTCGCGCAACGCGTCGATGAGGTCATGGCTGGGGGCGGCGGCGCGGAAGAAATCTGGAATGATTAGCACCGCGCCGTGGGCCGTCGAAACGCGGCGTGCGGCGCGTTCAAAGGCGCGGAACGGCTTACCGTCGGCTTCCAACGCAACGCTTTCATGGGCGTCGTCAGCGGCTGGACCGATGCCACCGTCCGCCTTCGCCAACGTACTCGACGCGCCTTCCGTGACGGGTGAGGCGGCCGGCGTGCTCGGCTCGGTGGCAAGCGCGGCCCGTACGGCCAAACTCAGCAAGACCGCGCCGAGGCACAGATCGTGACGCATACTCATTCGATAATTCATGCCTCCGATAGCGACCGCAGCGTGTCCGGCTGAAGGATCCACCGTGCATCGGCGGGTCGATTCAGCTAAAGTGCGGCACGCCGCGCATCCCCATGGACATGAGCAAGTTACGCATGCACGCTGACTTCATTGCCCCGTCGATTTTGTCCGCCGATTTTGCGCGCCTTGGTGCGGAAGTGGATGCCGTGATCGCGGCTGGCGCTGACTTGATTCACTTCGACGTGATGGACAATCACTATGTCCCGAACTTAACGATCGGACCGCCGGTATGTGCGGCGTTGCAGCAGCACGGGGTTAGCGTACCGATCGACGTGCACTTGATGGTCGACCCGGTGGATCGGCTGATCGATGACTTCGCCCGCGCGGGTGCTCGTTATATTACGTTTCACCCCGAAGCGAGCCGGCATATCGATCGCAATCTAACGCAAATTCGGGAGGCGGGTTGCCTGGCGGGCTTGGTCTTTAATCCGGCCACACCGCTCGCCGCGGTCCGCCACGTGCTCGACAAACTCGATATGATTTTGATCATGTCGGTCAATCCGGGTTTTGGCGGCCAGTCGTTCATTCCGGGTGCCTTGACCAAATTACGCGAGGCCCGCACCCTGATTGATACGAGTGGTTATCCCATTCGGCTTGAAATCGATGGCGGCGTTAAGCTCGATAATATCGGCGCGATCGCCGCGGCTGGCGCGGACACCTTCGTCGCCGGCTCCGCGATCTTTGGCAGTGCGGATTACACCGCGACAATCACTAGAATGCGTCAGGCCATCGCGGCTGCGCGTCAGGCGTGACCGACGTTGCTGTGCGCTTGGTGTTATTCGATCTAGATGGCACATTGGTCAATAGCGCGCCCGATATCGCACACGCCGCCAATAGCACGCTCGGCGATCTGGATTTACCACCAATCGCGTTCGCCCGGGTTCGCAGTTTTATCGGCAACGGCGCGGAACGTCTGATCCATCGCTGCCTCACCAACGACCTAAACGGCGACGCGCCCGCTGCGCTTCATCGCGAAGCCTACGCAAAATTTCAGGCACATTATCAGCAGTGTTTGTGCGATCGAAGCCGACCCTATCCCGGGGTGAGTGAAACGCTTGGCTCACTGTTCGAACGCGGCCTGACCCTGGGTTGTGTGACCAACAAGCCGGCACGGTTTACCACCCCGCTGCTCCGCGATCTTGAACTCGAACATTTTTTTGCGATC
The DNA here is from genome assembly GCA_016191285.1 of Gammaproteobacteria bacterium. Classification (GTDB taxonomy): domain Bacteria; phylum Pseudomonadota; class Gammaproteobacteria; genus CAIKBL01. Next base: position 148,637 of record JACPPA010000021.1, on the reverse strand, counting down.
ACCGTGGCGGGCGACACACTGGCGCACAAGAAGCCCGCGCCGGAACCGCTGCTATATGCCATCGCCTACGTTGGAGCAACGGCCGCCGCAACGGTGATGGTGGGCGATTCCTTAACCGATCTGCGCGCGGCGCGGGCGGCGGGCACCCACGCGTATTGCGTCGACTACGGCTATGCCGACCCATTGGAACTGATTGCACACGGTCCAGACGCCGTGATCGGCGATTTCCCGGAATTGCTGCGGTTGCTCCGCGGGTAACCTTACCCAAATGCCCGGGTTACCAACTCGGTGTCCAAATATTCCGTCAACGCCGCGATTTTGCCGTTAACGAATTTGTAGACCCAGCAGTACGTGTTGTTATACGGCACACCGCGCTTGGTCATCGCTTCACCCTGTCCTTGGGCGACGACATAGTCCCCATCCGCGAGCAGATTGTCGACGCGAATGTGGATGTGTCCGTCGACTAGGGCTTCACGAAACGGGAGTAGCAACTGGTCGATAACGGCTTGTTTGCCGTTGAAGGTTTTCGACAGCACCGTGGTGCCAATAATCGTCCATTGCACGCTATCGGCCAGGCTTTGCAATAACGGTTCGCCGTTACCCTTGGCTAATTGCTCGAAATTATTTTTGATGATTTGTTTATGTTCGCTAGCATTCATCGTGTTTCTCCCTTTGTTGCCTTGAGTCGCACCGTGAGCGTAGTGGGCACGTACAGCCATCGCAAGCGCGAGCTACTAACCCTGCAAAAATTAAGTCAAAGAAGTGCGGGGCGGGAAGCCGCCCCGGGGCCAAGGACCCTGTCGAGGAGCGCGATGGCATCGCGCGTTCAGTCAAAGTGTGGAGGAAATCGGTGAAGTTTAACGAATTGCGCAATAGGCTCCGTCGTCTGTCTCTTTTTCATATAATCGAGGCATGAGTTCCCGCGATGCGCGCACGCCGACGAAACCGAGTAAAAAAACGCTGGATCGCGATGCCTGGCTCAAGAAAGCCTTGGATGTGTTGTTCGCCAACGGCATCGCACAAGTCAAAATTGAAGTCCTCGCTCGCAAATTAAAACTGACCAAGGGCAGCTTTTACTGGCATTTCAAGAATCGCGACGACCTGCTGCGCTCAATGGTCGACTGGTGGCGCGAAAATCAACTGCGCTTTATCGCAACGCTAAATCAGCATGAAGTCGAACATGCCGCGCATGTCATCAAGGCCGTGATCAACTTCACCCAACATACTGACGATTCCAACCACGACATCGCCATGCGCGAATTCGCGCGGTTCAATAAATATGCCGCGCGCGCGGTGGTCGAGGTCGACGAACAGAGGACTGCGTACCTCGCGACTCTGTTTCGCGCCGCCACCTTCAGCGAGGCCGAGGCGTTGTTGCGGGCCCGCGCGCTCTATTTCTATCAAGTCGGGGAATATACGACCGCCCTCGCGCTCGACCCGAAACTCCGCGACGACTTGGCGGAACGCCAATTCAAGCTCTTAATTTGCCGTCCGCTCGATGAATGACTTCCCCATACCGTAGTACATCGCCGCCCATACGCGACCGTATGGAAGAAGTGTAAAAGAGCAGCTGACGGTGCGCAATACAGGAATGCACGCCCAGGCCACTTTATTTTTCAGCCGGCACGGCCTTCGCACGCTGGTCATTAGCTCAATGTGTCCACCAAAAGCAGTATTCTCCAACCTCGCCACGGTTACGTTGTTCCGATCATCCATCCACCGGCCCCTGAGAAAGCTCGCATGAAGATCTATTCCTGGAACGTCAACGGTATTCGCGCCGTGTTAAAAAAGGGCGTGTTCCAATCGTTTCTGGCCACGCATCAACCCGATGTTTTGTGCTTGCAAGAAACCAAGGCTGAGCGTGGGCAGATCGAGATTGATCTGCCGGGCTATCACGAATATTGGAATTCGGCGATTAAAAAGGGCTATTCGGGTACGGCGGTATTTTCGAAACAGGAACCGCTCGCGGTCATCAACGGTTTCCCCGAAGACTTTGCCAAACGGTTCCAGTTCGCCGATGAACTTAAGCGTGACAGCGCCGACGAAGGCCGCGTCATCACGGTCGAATTCACCAAGTTCTTTGTCGTGACCGTCTACACGCCGAACGCCAAGGAAGACCTGAGCCGCTTGCCATTACGTTTTGAACATTGGGATCCGGCCTTTCTCGCCTACTGCAAACAGCTCGAGAGAACCAAACCGGTTATTTTTTGTGGCGATCTGAATGTCGCGCATACCGAACTCGACCTCGCCAACCCCAAACCGAATCGCGGAAAAAAGGGCTTCACCGACGAAGAACGCAAAGGGTTTCAGAATTTCGTCGATGCCGGATTCATCGATACGCTCCGCCTGTTCAAACAAGGCAACGGGCATTACACCTGGTGGAGTCATTTCGCCAATGCGCGCGCGCGAAATATCGGATGGAGAATCGATTACGTGCTGGTGTCACTGCAACTGCGCAGTGCAGTGAAAGCGGCCGACATTTATGCCGAGGTGACAGGCAGCGATCATTGTCCGGTCAGTATCACCCTCGAAGCCGAGGACTCACCCGCGCCAGAAAGTTGATGCTTGTTTATTGTGGGAGCGGCTTTAGCCGCGAAGGGGTTTCAAAGGAGATTCGCCGCTGAAGCGGCTCCCACAAAGCGGGATGTCGTACCCCAGGTATCACACCCATGGTGAGGGGTCATTGCGGGTCAGCACAGGTGTCGACCTAACAGGGTTCCCGAAACCCTGGTTTCCTGCAAAAATTACCGGCCTGCCGCGAGTCCATTCAGCGGTGAGAAAATGACGCCACCATGATCCTAATGATCGACAACTACGACTCGTTCACCTACAACCTGGTGCAATACTGCGGTGAGCTGGGTTTTGAAGTAAAAGTGGCGCGCAATGATGCAATCACCATTGCTGAAATTCGCGCCGACGCGCCCTCCCACATCATTATTTCACCCGGACCCTGTACGCCGAATGAGGCCGGAATCTCCCTGGAAGTCATTCGCGAATTAGCTGGGGCGATCCCGATTTTGGGGGTTTGTTTGGGACACCAAAGCATCGGTCAGGCGTTTGGCGGAAAAGTAGTGCACGCGCGGCAAGTCATGCATGGCAAGACGTCACCGATTTTTCATCGCGGCTCGGATTTATTCCGCGGCCTCCCCGACCCGTTTACGGCCACCCGATATCATTCGCTGGTGATCGAAGCGGCGTCGTTCCCCGCGGACTTGGAAATCACGGCCTGGACCGCCCACGCCAACGGCGATCCCGATGAAATCATGGGCGTGCGTCACCGCCATTTGCCGGTGTTCGGCGTGCAGTTTCATCCAGAGTCAATCTTGACCGAACACGGTCACGCGCTGCTTAAGAATTTCTTCAGTGCTGCTTAACTGAAAGTCACAACATTGTGAATATCCGCGACGCCATCGCGCATGCCGTCGAGCGTCAAAACTTAACTTTCGACGAGATGGTCGCGGTGATGCGCGAAATCATGGCCGGCGAGGTGACACCAGCACAGATCGCGGGACTGCTGGTCGGGCTGCGCCTAAAGGGCGAAACGGTCGATGAGATTACGGCGGCGGCGAGTGTCATGCGCGAACTCTCGCTCAAAGTCGCAGTCGACTGTGCACCGTTGATCGACACCTGCGGTACCGGCGGCGATGGTACCCGTACGTTCAATATCTCGACTGCGGCGGCGTTCGTGGTCGCGGCTGGCGGTGGGTTTGTCGCGAAGCACGGCAATCGTTCGGTCTCGAGCGCGAGCGGTTCCGCCGACCTACTCGAAGCCGCCGGCGCCTGCCTAACCCTGCCGCCCGATCGAATCGCGCGCTGCATCCGTGAAGTCGGGTTTGGTTTCATGTTCGCCCAGGCCCACCATGGCGCGACGCGACATGTCGCGGGTCCGCGCCGTGAACTCGGCATTCGAACCCTGTTCAACGCGCTAGGACCGTTGACCAACCCGGCAGCGGCGCCGCTGCAAGTTGTTGGTTTGTTCGATCGAGAATGGGTACCGCGGATCGCCGAAGTACTGCGCCGCTTGGGTAGCCACCGCGCACTGGTCGTGCATGCGGCGGAGGGTTTGGACGAATTCAGTATTAGCGGCCCTACCACGGTCGCTGAATTAAAGGCTGGCGTCATCAAGGTGTTTGAGTTTGATCCGACTGAACTCGGCATTGCGCGCCAATCGCTAGCCAGTTTGCAGGTGCGCGATGCGGCTGAAAGCCTTGGCCGAATTTCACGCGTCTTCGCCAACCATCCAGGCCCCGCACGCGAGGTGGTCGCACTCAACGCGGGCGCCGCGCTCTATGTGTGCGATTTGGCGCCCGATATCGGCAGCGGCTATCGCTACGCCTTGGAGCTCATCGCATCGGGCGCGGTCGAACAACGCTTTGCACGCTATGTCGCATTGACTCAGGCGCTTAAGGACTAAGCCATGGACTCACCAACAGAAACCGCCGCGCTTACCCCCGGACACGATTTGTTGGCCGAGATATTCGCGCACAAAAGGCGTGAAGTCGCCGACCGCCAAGTACGTCAACCTTTATCCAAAGTCGTGGCAGTGGCAGCTACGCAAAACGCACCACGCGGCTTTGAGCGCGCATTGCGCGCAAAACTGGCCCACGGGGACGCCGGCGTGATCGCCGAATGCAAAAAAGCTTCACCGAGCAAAGGCGTGATGCGCGAGCACTACCTCCCCGCTGAAATCGCGGCAACGTATGAACGTGGCGGCGCCGCCTGCCTCTCGGTACTCACCGACGAACGTTATTTCCAAGGCAGCGATGAACATTTGCGCGCGGCGCGCGCGGCGTGCGCATTGCCGGTGCTGCGCAAGGATTTTATGTGTACGACGTATCAGGTTTATGAATCGCGTGCGCTTGGCGCCGACTGCATTCTGTTGATCACGGCTGGGCTGACCGATGACGAGATGCAAACCCTGGCCGCGACCGCGACTGGATTGGGTATGGATGTCTTGCTCGAAGTACACAATCGCATCGAACTTGAGCGCGCACTGCGCCTCCGCCTGCCGCTAATCGGCATCAACAATCGAGACTTGAAACGCTTCGTAACCAACCTGGAAACCACCTTGGGGTTACTCAAGGATGTGCCGAGCGATCGTATAGTGGTCACCGAATCTGGAATTCACACGGCAGCTGATGTCCAACGTCTGCGGGCGCACGACGTCAATTGTTTCTTAGTCGGCGAAGCGTTTATGCGCAGTCCCGATCCCGGTGCGAAACTGCGCGAGCTCTTTGCCTAGTTAAGGAAACTCTGAATAAGTCCCTCCTGGACTTTTCAGAGTACGGAAAACAAAAAGTGTGATTTTTGTTTTCCTTCACGTTGCGTTACGATGCGCGCGGGGTTTTATAGGCGTGGAAGGCAAGGCAGTTGCCGCTCGGATCGTCGATCGCGAACAGCGCTCCGTCGCGGCCATCGGCGGTAGTTTGCATCGTCGGCGCGAGCCGATAAGTCACGCCCACATAGTTCAAATGATCGACGGCGCGATGCCAGTCCTCCCAACTCATGCTAAGCCCGAAGTTAGGGAGCGGCAGACCGTCGGCGCCGAGCACCACTTGGGCAGTAGCGGGACTCACCGGAACGCGTTGTGCGATGAGTGTGCCGCCAAAGAAATTGAAATCGATTGCGTCGGCACTTTCACGTTCGATTGTCGAACCGAGCGTTTCAACATAGAACACCCGCGTCGCGGCCAGATCGACCGCGGCGAGCGTCAGCTGAAACACCGGCCGCTGCGTGAATTCCTCGAGTGGGCCCGCGCTAGGTTGCTTGTTGGCCATAGGTTTGAAAGCGTTCCAGCACAGCACGCATCTCGTCGTTAGTGAGCAGGACTGGGCCGCCGCAATTGAGCGTAAGGCAATATTGATGGGCGAGATCTTCGACGGCAAGCGTCAAGTCAAACGCCGCCTGTAAGTTTTCCCCGAGCGCGATTAAGCCATGATTGGCGAGCAAACACGCCTGGCGTTGCTCCAAGGCTAGAAGCGCTGCGTCCGACAGCGCCTGACTGCCAAATAGCGCGTACGGCGCACAGCGAATCGAGTCGCCACCCGCGATCGAAATCATATAGTGAAAGGCTGGAATGTCGGCACGCCGACAGGCGAGTGCCGTCGCATACGGTGAATGCACGTGAACCACCGCGTTAACCGCGGCGCGCACGCGATAAATATCGCGGTGGAAGCGCCATTCGCTTGATGGTCGTATTCCGTGTCCAGCCACTTCGCCATTGAGGGCCATTACCACGTGTTGCGCGGGCGCGAGATCGCGAGGCCGCACCCCGGTCGGCGTGATTAACATCCCCTCCGGGGTGCGAACGCTCGCGTTGCCGGCGGCGCCTTGATTTAAGCCGGCCGCCTCGAGCTGCTGCATCGCGGCGGTGAGCGCCAGTCGCGGTTCCAAGCTCAGCGCGGTCATCGCGACTTATCGCAAAAACAAGTCATACGCCGGATTATCACGCTCTTCGACATATTCCATATTGAGATCGGCGAGAAACGCCGCAAACGCCGCGGCTTGGGCTGGCGGCACCTGGATCCCCATCAGGACCTTGCCATAAGCAGCCCCATGGTTTCGGTAGTGGAACAAACTGATATTCCAACGATCCCCGATCTGATTTAGAAAATGGAGCAGTGCGCCGGGGCGTTCCGGGAACTCGACGCGCAGCAGGCGTTCATCGCTGAGCTTTCCGGCATGACCACCCACCATGTAGCGGATGTGAAGTTTGGCGAGCTCATTATCCGTGATGTCGATCGTCTCGAAACCCTTTTCGCGTAGGCTATTCAATAACAGCTCATGATCGAGATCGTTGGTGCGTAGTTGCACGCCGGCAAATACTGCCGCGCGCTCGCGATCGGCATAACGATAATTGAATTCGGTAATCGCGCGCGGCCCCAGAGCATGACAAAAGCGGCGAAAACTGCCCGGACGCTCTGGGATGATCGCGCCGATGAGAACTTCGCGGCGTTCACCGAGTTCGGCGAGTTCGGCAATATGGCGCAGCCGATCGAAGTTGACATTTGCTCCGCTTAAAATCGCCACCAGCTCCTGACCTTTGAGTTTTTCGCGATTTACATACTGCTTGAGGCCGGCCAACGCGAGCGCGCCAGCCGGCTCGGCAATCGAACGCGTATCCTCGAAAATATCTTTGACCGCGGCGCAGATCTCATCGATCGAAACCGCTAAAACTTCGTCGACATAACGCTGCGCGATTTTGAACGGCTCGGCGCCAACCTGACGCACGGCGGCGCCGTCGGCGAAAATGCCGATCTTGTCCAGAATAACTCGTTCGCCGACTTCGAGCGCGCGTTTCATGCACGCTGCTTCAATGGCTTCGACGCCGATAATGCGCACGCCCGGCTCCAAGGCCTTCACATAAGCGGCGACGCCTGCGATCAAACCACCGCCGCCCACCGGGACAAAGATCGCATAAGGAAGCGTTGGATGTTGGCGCAGAATTTCCATCGCCACCGTGCCCTGGCCAGCAATGATGAGCGGGTGATCGTAAGGCGGAACGTAGGTTAGTTGCGCGCTTGCCGCCAATTCATGCGCATGGACGCTTGCCTCGTCGTAGGTATTCCCGTGCAGGATGATTTCAGCCTGTAGGCGGCGCACGGCGCTGATCTTGATCTCGGGCGTGGTTTTCGGCATCACGATAACGGCCCGAAGATTTAGGCGTTGCGCGGCGAGCGCGACGCCTTGGGCATGATTGCCGGCGGACGCCGTAATCACGCCACGCGCACGCTCGTCCGGCGTTAGCGCCGCCATCATTGTATACGCACCGCGGAGCTTGTACGAAAACACCGGCTGCATGTCTTCGCGCTTTAGCCACACCGCGTTTTGCGTGCGACGCGAGATGGCTGGCAGCGGCTCCAACGGCGTCTCGCGCGCCACGTCGTAAACTGGCGCCTTCAAGATCATCTTGAGATAGGTATCGAGCATCGGCATAAGATACCATTTAGCGCTACCACTCATAGTATGGATCCGTTCTTAGAGGAGCCGAGTGAATCAAGACGACAAAAAACGCCAAGTGGCCGAAGCGGCACTCGGTTTCGTTCCCAACAATGCCATCATCGGGGTGGGGACCGGGTCAACTGCGAACTTCTTGATTGATTTATTGGGCGCGCATAAACACCGACTCAATGGCGCGGTCGCGAGTTCGGAAGCCACCGCCTTGCGCTTGCAGGCGCAAGGGATTCGAGTTTACGACTTGAACGACACCGGCGAGCTCGAGGTCTACATTGATGGCGCCGACGAGGCAACCGAACAGCGCCATCTAATCAAGGGTGGTGGCGGCGCGCTGACTCGCGAAAAAATCGTGGCCGCGGCAAGCCGCCTTTTTGTCTGCCTGATCGACGACTCGAAACTCGTCTCGCGTTTGGGTCGGTTTCCGTTGCCGGTTGAAGTGATTCCGATGGCGCGGAGTTTCGTCGCACGGCAGCTGGTGAAGTTGGGCGGGCAACCGGCGTGGCGGAGCGGAGTAACGACGGACAACGGCAATTTGATTTTAGACGTGCACGATCTCGACCTGCTGGATCCGCCGCGCATCGAAGCCGCGATCAATCAAATTCCAGGCGTCGTGACCAACGGCCTTTTTGCTCTGCGCGGGGCAGACACTCTGTTGGTTGGTACCGCGGACGGCGTGCGTCAAATCTCGTGAACTAAGCGCATGCCGCGCCGATCCGCGTCGAACCGATTAAGACTTTGGGGTGGTATCGGTGGTGGCGAGCGCGCCGGTGGTTTCGTCGGATTTATCGGAAATAAAGTACTTGCAAAATAGCAGGCCCAATTCGTAGAGCAGGCAAATGGGAACCGCCATCAATGTCTGCGAAACCACGTCCGGCGGCGTTAGTATCGCCGCGATGACAAAGGCCGCAACAATGATATACGGCCGCATTTCAACCAATGCCTCGCGCGTGGTGATCCCCATTTTCACGACCAAGTAAGTCGCGACCGGGACCTCGAACGCCGCACCGAACGCGCAGAACATGACGATCACGAAATCCAGATATTTGCTGATATCGGTCATGACGGTGACACCGGTCGGCGCCGCTGCGGTGAAAAATCCAAAGATCACCGGGAACACGGCGAAATAGGCGAAGGCTATTCCGCAATAAAAAAGTACCGTACTCGAAATCATTAACGGCAGTGCGAGTTGTTTTTCATGCCGGTAAAGCCCCGGCGCGACGAATGCCCAGAGTTGATAAAAAATGTACGGCGCGCTCAACATGATGGCGACGAAGCAAGTGAGTTTGAAAGGCGCAAGAAACGGCGAGGCGACTTCGGTCGCGATCATTTGCGCGCCAACTTCCGCCATCTGTTGCATCAGCGGTCGCGACAACCACTCATACAACGTATTCGAGATCGGCATCAAGGCGAATAACACCACGAGGAAGAAAATGACCGCGCGCATTAGCCGCGACCGTAACTCAATTAGGTGCGATAGAAAGCTCTGCTCACCACTATTGAGATCCGTGGATTTTGGCGAACCCGTCATGGCCGCTTAAAGCTGCTTGTCGGATGACGGTGGGTCAACGATTGGCGGCGGCGTGGCTAGCTGTTTTAAGTCCTGCTCACGCATTACCTCGTTTAAGCCGCGAAATTCTTGAATACTGGGATCGCGATCGATTTGCGCTTTGAGATCCCGCACCATGCGTTGCGCGCGACCAATCCAGCGTCCCGTGGTGCGCACCAGTGGGGGGAGGCGCTCGGGCCCCAAAACCAACAGCGCAATCAGCCCAGTCAGCGCCAGCTCCGAAAAACCCACGTCAAACACGGGGCGACCTACGAATTCTTCTTATCGGGGGAATTGATGACCTCGGCTTCGATGACCGGTTTACCGACAGTATTGAGATCGACCACCGCCGGCTCGTCGTTACCGTCCTTGATGGCCTTTCTAAAGTCGCGGATCCAACCGCCAACGTCCGACCCAATCCCTTTGATTTTCTTGGTCCCGAACACCAACATGACGATGACAAGGATTAGGATTAATTCTTTAATTCCGATGCCCATGGCTTATCTCCGAGGCCGTCACTGCGACGACGTAATAATAAATAATCGATCTTCAGGTCAGCGCCGCACCGCTTTTTCCTCAATGCCCGAGCGGCCGAAGCGGCGGTCGAGTTCGGCCAGCACAAGGGCGGGATCGATGCCACGATGCACCAGCGCGACGAGGCAATGAAACCAAAGGTCCGCCATTTCGCCGACGATCGCGTCGCGGTCCGTATTACCGACGGCGATCACGACTTCGGTCGCTTCTTCGCCGATCTTCTTGCGAATTCGGTCGATGCCATCGCGATATAACGACGCGACGTAGGACGAGTTGGGATCCGCCTCCTTCCTTTGTTCCAGGACCGCGGTCAAACGGTTCAACACATGTTCAGTCGAATCCACGGCGGACCTACTCCGGCTGCCGCGACGCATAAAGCCGCGCGGGATCTTTAAGCACGGGATCGATTTCCTTCCATTCCGACCCAACTAACCGACGATAAAAACACGTCGCGCGTCCAGTATGACACGCGATCCCGCCGCTTTGTTCAACCAGCAACTGAATCGCGTCACTATCGCAATCCAAGCGTATTTCGCGGATTGTTTGCGTATGCGTCGATTCCTCGCCCTTACGCCACAGGCGCCCGCGTGAACGCGACCAATACACGGCGCGACCTTCTTTGATGGTTGCCGTTAAGGCTTCACGGTTCATCCAGGCCAGCATTAGCAGCTGCTTTGAGGTGGCGTCCACGGTTACCACTGGCACCAGACCTTCCACATTCCATTTGATCTCGTCTAAATAATTCATAACCGCATTTCGATACCGGCGCGCGCCATGTGGCGTTTTGCGTCGCCGATACTGTACTCCCCAAAATGAAAAATGGTGGCGGCCAACACCGCATCCGCATGGCCCTGCTTAACACCGCAGATCAAATGTTCCAAGTTCCCTACGCCCCCGGAAGCGATGACCGGAATGGGGACTGCATCAGCTACCGCGCGCGTTAATTCAAGATCGAATCCGTCGCGGGTGCCGTCGCGATCCATGCTCGTCAACAGAATTTCGCCGGCGCCCTGGGTGACCATGCGGCGCGCCCATTCGACGGCGTTCAGACCCGTCGCTCTGCGGCCGCCGTGCGTAACGACCTCCCATCCGCCACGCGCCGCGCGGCGGGCATCAATGGCGACGACAATACATTGCGAACCATACTTGTCTGCGGCCGCCCGCACAAATTCCGGGTTGGTGACGGCGGCAGTATTAATCCCAACTTTGTCGGCGCCGGCGTTAAGCATGCGTTGCACATCAGCCAGTTCGCGAATTCCACCGCCCACTGTCAACGGGATAAACACCTGCGCCGCCACGGCTTCAACGACCCGCACCATGGTTTGGCGCCCGTCGCTACTGGCGGTGATGTCGAGGAAGCAAATTTCATCGGCGCCTTCATTATCGTAGCGCCTTGCGATTTCAACGGGATCACCGGCATCGCGGATGTCGACAAAGCGCACGCCTTTGACGACACGTCCGGCGTCGACGTCAAGACAGGGGATGATGCGTTTGGCGAGGCTCATTGCGTGGTGATTTCGGCGCCACCTGCGTCGATTAGGTTGTTCGGCGACAATACGAGTGGTCGGGCGCGCTTAGCGGCGGTGCGTGAGCGAGCGCACTCACCAGTCCTAGCTTAAGCCCGCGCTCACGAGATTGTCGGCGAGACGTTGCGCGGCCGCGAAATCCAGCGTTCCTTCGTAAATTGCGCGCCCTGTCACCGCCCCGGCAATTCCTTCTGCTTCGACCGCGCATAGCGCGCGGATATCGTCGAGATTGGTGACTCCACCAGAAGCAAAAACTGGGATGGTGAGGTTGCGCGCGAACGCGACGGTCGCGTCGAGATTCAACCCGGTCATCATGCCGTCACGCCGGATGTCGGTGAATATAATGGCCTCGACTCCATCCAATTCGAATTGCCGCGCGAGATCAGCCGCTTCGTGTCGCGATAGCTTCGACCATCCTTCTATCGCGACCTTGCCATCGCGGACATCCAAGCCAACGATGATATGGCTCGGGAATTCCAGGCAAATATCTGAAACGAAATGCGGTGCCGTGACCGCTTTGGTACCGACAATGACGTAGCGCACGCCAGCGTTCAGATAGGTCTGGATGGTATCTTCATCGCGGATCCCGCCCCCGACTTGAATGGGGATCTGAGGAAAAGCCTCAGCGATTTCGTGAATGATCGCCGAATTAACTGGCTTGCCCAGGATGGCGCCGTTCAAGTCGACGACATGCAAGCGCCGAGCCCCAGCGTCGACCCAGCGCGCGGCGATGGTCACCGGGTCGTCGGAATAGATTGTATCGTCGTCCATGCGGCCTTGTTTGAGGCGAACGCATTTACCGTCTTTGATATCGATAGCAGGGATCAAAAGCATGGCATGGGGTGCCGGGCGCGGGCTAGATAACGAGTTTGGTCTTAGGCCAAGTTACAGGAACTTTGCTAATAGTAAAGCCTCGGATAAATGTTAGCACATGGATTTGAAAAGATCGTAACCCATGAGGAGAACGGGTTACGCGCCTTAGCAAGTCCGTTAGGTGTATGCGGACTGGGCGAACGATAACTTCTAATGCGCTTCGTCCCAATTTGCTCCAACGCCAATATCCACCACCAGCGGCACAGCCAAAGCCGCGGCCTGCGACATGATTTCGCGGATACGGGCGACAGCATCGCTAATCGCTGCCTCCGCAACCTCGAACACGAGTTCATCGTGGACCTGCATGATAAGTTTGACCGCCGGTCGCGCCTCCAAAATCCAGCGATCGACCGCAATCATCGCGCGTTTGATGATATCGGCGGCCGTCCCTTGCATCGGCGCGTTGATAGCAGTGCGCTCCGCATACTGACGGCGTTGGACATTCCGTGAATTGATATCGGGTAGGAATAGCCGCCGCCCAAACACCGTCTCGACATAGCCTTGTTCACGCGCTTGCGTACGGATTCCCTCCATGAATCGCCTGACCCCGGGATAGCGCGCGAAATAAAGGTCGACGTAGGCTTGCGCGGCGCCCCGCTCGATCCCTAACTGACGCGCGAGTCCGAACGCCGACATGCCGTAAATCAATCCGAAATTGATGGCTTTGGCGGCACGCCGCTGGTCATCATCAACCATTTCTGGCGTGCGCCCGAACACTTCCGCCGCCGTCGCGCGATGAATGTCGGTTCCTGCGGCGAAGGCCGCCAATAGTCGTTCGTCTTGCGAAAGATGCGCCATGATCCGCAACTCAATCTGCGAATAATCCGCCGCCACGAGCAGCGTGCCCGCAGGGGCAATGAAAGCTTTACGGATCCGCCGGCCAGCCGCGGTACGGATCGGAATATTCTGCAAGTTCGGATCGGAGGACGACAGACGTCCGGTGGCTGCGACTGCTTGATGGTAACTCGTGTGAATTCGCCCCGTGCTGGGATTAATTTCGGCCGGCAATTTGTCCGTATAGGTAGATTTGAGTTTGGATAACGTTCGATGTTCCAGGATCAATTTCGGCAACGGATATTCTTCCGCCAACTCCTGTAAGGCCGACTCGGCCGTCGACGGCTGTCCGGTCGGTGTTTTGGCGGTCACCGGCAGACCCATTTTGTCGAACAGAATTTCTTGAATTTGTTTAGGCGACCCAATGTTGAATTCCGCGCCGGCAATAGCGTGCGCCTGCTGCTCGATTACCACGAGCTCGGCCGCCATCTCAGCGCTGTGCGCGCACAACATCGCCGCATCGACCATCACGCCGCAGTATTCCACTCGCGACAGCACCGGCACCAACGGTATTTCGATTTCTTCATACAACTGACGAAGCTTCGGCGCGTCTTGCAATTTAGGCCAAAAATGCTCGTGCAACTTCAAGCAAACGTCGGCGTCTTCCGCCGCGTAGATCGCCGCGCGTTCAACTGGCACCTTATTAAAAGTGATCTGATTGGTGCCTTTACCCGCAACATCCTCGAAATGAATGGTGTTGATGGCGAGATACTTAAGCGCGAGCGAATCAAGATCATGGCGAGTCGCAACACTGTTCAAGACATAGGACTCCAGCATCGAGTCATGACGGATCCCTTGTAGTTCAATGCCATGATTGCGCAACACACTGCAATCGTACTTCAAGTTATGACCGAGCTTGAGGCGTGCCGGATCTTCGAGTAGCGGTTTGAGCGCGGCTAATACTTCATCGCGCGCTAACTGCGTTGGCGCATCCAAGTAATCGTGCGCGAGTGGAATATAGGCAGCTGCGCCGGTGTCGCAGGCGAACGACACTCCAACGATCCGTGCATCGATGTAATTGAGGCTGGTGGTTTCGGTATCGAAGGCGAAAAACGTTGCGCCACTCAAGCGCGTCAGCCACTGGTCGAGGGCGTCGCGAGTCAGAATTGTGTCGTAGTGAGTAGCATCCGAACTGGCACCAGCAGTCACACTGGGGGCGTCGACTGCGAGTTGTCGCGACCACGTTTTAAACTCTAATTGCTGATACAAAGTCTGCAGCTTGGCGGTATCCGGATCGCGCGGTGCTAAGCTCGCGAGCGGGATATTGAGGTCAAGCTGATCAAGGATCGTCACCAGCTGCTTCGACAACGGAAGTTGCGCGAGCGCACCGCGCAGATTTTCGCCTACGGCGCCGGTAATTGCCGCGGCATTCGCGATGATTGCGTCAAGGCTGCCGTATTGGGTCAACCACTTGACCGCTGTTTTAGGCCCGACTTTGGGTACCCCTGGAATGTTGTCGACTGTATCGCCAACCAAGGTCAGATAATCCACGATGCGATCTGGCGCGACACCAAATTTAGTCAGTACACCCGCTGGATCGAGTCGCGAATCGTCCATGGTGTTGACCAGGTGAATATCCTCGTTGACGAGTTGCGCGAGGTCTTTATCGCCGGTTGAGATGACCACCTTATAACCGGCGGCCGCCGCCTGCCGTGCAAGCGTTCCGATGACATCATCGGCTTCGATCCCGTCGACGACGAATTGGGGTAACCCGAGAGCTTCGATCACCTGGAACAATAGGGGAACTTGGGAAGCCAGTTCGGCAGGCATTGACGGTCGCTGAGCCTTGTACGCTGGAAACCAACGGTCGCGGTGGGTTTTCCCGCGCGGATCGAACACGACGGCGAAAAATTCGGCCCTGGATTCCTCTTTGAGCTTTTTCAGCATCGCGACCACGCCGTGGATCGCGCCAGTCGGTTGCCCGGTGCTCGTCGCGAGATTCGGCAGTGCATGAAAGGCGCGGTACAAGTACGACGAGCCATCGACGAGAACTAAAGTAGGTTTGGACATAGCCACCTATTACACACGTAAACTGTGCTCGCTTTATGAGTTGATGCAGCAGATTTAGCGAGATCCTAATGCTATGCTAGCAGGCAGGTAGCTACTGCCCAAAATCATTCGAAAGTCGTCATGCTCGTTTTAAATTCATCAATTTTCGCCGGCCTTGTTTTTAGTGCATTCGCCGCTTACGCGGCGGGTGGCAATAACCTGCAAAATGTCCCCGAAGCCGCGCCTGCGTCACCGCCATCGATTGAAGACGGACAGTCTCTGGAGCCGGACGTTACCATCGTCCAGCGTAAAGACGCGACTATCGAGGAATACCGGATGAACGGTCGGCTCTACATGATCAAAGTAGTTCCGATCGTCGGCAAGCCGTACTACTTGATGGATCGCGACGGCGATGGCTTGATGGAATCGAAGATCAGCGATCTCTATAAAGACCCGATCGTTCCACAGTGGGTGATCCTGAGCTGGTAAGTGCGCGGTTCCGAGCGAGCTTGACCATAAGTCTTTATCTTTGCAGTACCCTCGGGTACTGCATCCAGCGCTTCCCTTAAGGAACCTCCCTGTGCCGCGGGAAGCTCTGCCTTTTGCAGAGCTTCCTTAAAGCTAAACTCTCCAAAAGGAAAGGCCCTCGTAAGAGGGCCTTTCGATCGCAATCGCGCCGCTGGATTAATTGGCAGCGATTACCAAGTCGACGCGACGGTTGTGTGCACGACCGTCGGCGGTGTCGTTACTCGCAACCGGCCGGCTTTCGCCGTAACCAACTGACGTCAAGCGTGCTGCATTGATTCCCTTGCTAGTCAGGTAACTAACAACGGCTTGGGCGCGACGCTCGGAGAGCTTTTGGTTATACGCGTCTGATCCGACGCTGTCCGTGTGGCCTTCAACGCTGACCTTAATCGCGGGATTCTCGGTCATCACTGCCACTGCGTGGTCCAATTTCGCGATTGCTTCGGGTCGTAAGGTCGCCTTGTTGAAGTCGAAATTCGTACCTTCGAGGCTAACGATCTTTGAGCCGACTTCCGGCGCAGCCGGTGCTGGCAGTGGGGGCGGCGGCGGCGCTGGTGGGGTCGCAGCCATCGGCGCTGACATGGGTGCCGCAGGCTTCTCTTTTTCGCGGCACAGCAGATAACCGAGCGCACCGCCGATGGCGGCGCCGCCGGCGTAAACACCGCCGTCATCAGAATTCGTTGCACCGGCAGTCACTGCGGCGCCAACCAGGGCACCCACGATCGGGCACATGATGTCCGGCGCTTTAATGTTTTGATTCGCGCAGCCAGCAAGGGCGGCGCTCAAAGTAAGTGCTAATCCGGCTCCGACTCGATTATCCATACGATCTTCCCCGCGTTAATTCTTGAAAGAACCCTGAAGACAATACCATTGCGGTGTTGCCCATTTACAACACTCCGTTCCAGAAGGCAAGGATAACATAGGTTTTTCGCGATGCGTACTCTCTAAGCCCTTAGCTTGAAGCCTTAATTTCTGAACCCTGAATGAAGTCCTGCAGGCTCGATTGGATTGTTAGCTGCGCTTATTTTAAAGATCGTGGTTAAAAATCCGAGGGGTTTGTAGCTTTTTTCCTACGCGCCAACGCGTCCGAGGCGGGTCCCGGCTCGGCCTATGTCAGTTCGACCAAGAGCGATTTAAAGCGCTCGGGATCCGTGGTTTTCAGGGCGCGTTCTGCTAACGATTTCAACGGCTTTGAATAAGCGTCGTTGATCACGCCCTTAACTTCTAACAAAACCGAGGGATGGACGCTGAAGGATTGCAGCCCGAGCCCGAGTAGCAGGCGCGTGTAGCGCGTATCGCCGGCCATTTCGCCGCACATAGCGACCGGAACTTTGACCCTCGCCCCCGCCTTTATCGTCATCGAAATCAGCCGTAAGAGGCCGGGGTTCAAAGGATCATATAAGTAATTAACCTCTTCATTGGCGCGGTCGATTGCAATGGCATATTGAATGAGATCGTTGGTCCCGATCGAAAGGAAATCGAGCACGTGCGCGAAACCATCCGCGTAGGCCGCCGCGGCGGGGACTTCGATCATGCCGCCAACCGGCATTTGTGGATCGAAAGGGACGCCGTCGGCGCCAAATTCTGCTTGGACGTTACGCACTAGCTCAATCACCTGGCGGGCTTCATCGAGCTGCGACAACATGGGGATCATCATGCGCACTGGACCGAGCGCCGAGGCGCGTACAATCGCGCGGATCTGCGGCATGAACAAGGTCATCTCTTTCAGTCCGAGGCGGACCGCGCGCAATCCCAACGCCGGATTGGCGCCTTTCGGACGCGCGGTCAACGCCAGTTCAACTTGCTTATCCCCGCCGATATCGAGCGTTCGAATCGTAACGGGCAGGCCCGATACGGTTTGCACCAACTGTCGATACGTTTCGAAGTGCTCCTCCTCGGTCGGCGGATCAATTCGATTCATGTACAAAAATTCTGTGCGATAGAGTCCGACACCGCTCGCACCCACCTCGCGCGCCGCTTCAAAGTCACTCGGCAATTCGACATTCGCCTGGAGGTCAAGTGCTACTCCATCGCGCGTGACACAGGACGCGCGCTTGAGCTTGTTGAGGGCGACGGAGTGCTTCAGACGTTCGCT
The DNA here is from genome assembly GCA_016191285.1 of Gammaproteobacteria bacterium. Lineage (GTDB taxonomy): Bacteria > Pseudomonadota > Gammaproteobacteria > CAIKBL01. The sequence goes on along the minus strand of JACPPA010000021.1, from coordinate 130,759 downwards.
GCGGCGGCGCTGATAATGGGTGAGGACGCGTTGATCAGGCTCACCAATGACCACCCCTTCATTGCCATCGATGATCAGCGTTTCGCCATCGCGGACGAAACGCCGCACATGTCGTACGCCGACGATGCCGGGAATACCGAGGCTGCGGGCAAGGATCGAAGTATGCGAAGTGGGGCCACCAAATTCGGTGACAAAACCGACCACACCGTGGTGCTGCATCAGCAACGCATCGGCGGGCGCCAAGTCGTCGGCGAGCAAGATCGCACCTTGCAAGCGCGTATCGTCGGCGGTCGGTTTCGAGATCCCCGCGCTAAATAAATTGCGCAAAATGCGATTTACAACATGGTCAATGTCGTCGCGACGCGTCCGCAAGTAGGGGTCATCCATTTGCTCGAACGCCGCGACAATGGCGTCGTGCTGGCATTTCAAGGCCCACGCCGCGTTATAGCGCCGTTCGCGAATCAATCGAATTGGCTCTTCAGATAGCGTCGCGTCCGACACCATTAACAGATGGGTATCAATAAATGCAGCTACGTCAGCCGGGGTATGTGCTGGAATCTTGTCGTGCATGCTTCGCAAGTGCACTGCCGCCGCCTCGATGGCGGCGCGCAAACGCGCTACTTCCGATTCAATCTCATAGGCTTCGACTAGATGGTCGCGAACTTCAAACTCGTCATGCGCGATAACATAGGCGTTCCCGATCGCGACCCCGCGTGAAACCGCTACCCCGTGCAGTGAGAACGTCACTCAAATTCTCCAAACTTGTTGCTTATCAGCGCTACTAATGCGGCGAGTGCTGGCTCAGCATCGGTTCCGTTGGTGGTGATGACCAGCTCCGAGCCCCGTGATGCGGCGAGCATCATGAGGCCCATGATACTTTTACCGTTTACGCGGGTTGCTCCTTTAGCGACGCTTATTTCACAAGTATAGGCTGCTGCAGTCTGGACGAATTTCGCCGCAGCGCGCGCGTGCAGGCCAAGTCGGTTAATTATCGTTATTGAAATTGTTGGCATGGATCGCTCCGCGCGCCGATGGTTACCAGCGGCAATCCTCGGTTGATCCTGAACGTTTCACTGGTCGCGATGAGTTAGCACCAAGTGCAAACGAGCACGAAAGTGCTGCGCCAAGCGCTCGGCAACATAGACCGAACGGTGACGGCCGCCGGTGCAGCCTACGGCAATCGTCAGGTAGGCCCGGTCTTCCTGCTCGAAGCGCGGGATCCAACGCTCAAGGAAACTAATGATGTCAGTGACCATGAGCGGCGCATTCGCGGTCTGGTCGAGGAAATCCTGCACAAGCAGATCTCGGCCAGTGAGTTCCCGCAAATTAGGATCCCAATACGGATTCGGCAGGCACCGCACATCGAACACAAAGTCCGCATCGGGGGGCACCCCGTTCTTGTAGCCGAAGGAACTAATTTGCAGCGCCAGCGCATTTTTCTGTCGCTGGCTCACTTGTGCCGTGATCTGCGCGCGGAAATCGTGAATGTGCGTATGAGTGGTGTCGATTCTTAGATCGGCAAACGCGGTTACCGGTTCCAAGACCGCCCGTTCACGCGCAATCGCTTGGCGCAACGGAACATCAGACGTGGAAAGGGGATGGCGGCGGCGGGTTTCGCTGAAGCGATTAATCAACGCCTGGTCGCTCGCCTCTACAAACACCACTTCGACCGGCAAAGCCTGCGACTTCAACTGACCAAGAATGAGGGGTAACTGCTTGAGATCGCTTTCGAGGTTGCGCGCGTCGATCCCCACCGCCACGCGCTCGTAATGCGGCAATCCGGCACGCCCCACGAACCGCGCGAATTCAGCTAACAAGCCAACCGGCAGGTTATCGACGCAGTAAAATCCAGTGTCCTCCAAAGCATGGAGCGCGATCGTTTTGCCAGCGCCGGATAATCCCGAAACGATGATGAACCGTTGGGTGGTCATTTTCGAAAGGGACGCATTGGCGCCTCGTGCATACGGGCGATCAATGAATAGCCGCCGGTTACTCGTTAAACCTGATCGCGATTCACCGCGTCTCGTGCGTGGTGATCGGTTAGCTTCTCTTTGTGCCGCCTAACTTGGCGATCGAGCTTATCCAGCATCGAGTCGATTGCAGCATACATATCAGAATGCTCGCTTGCGGCATGCAGCGTGTTGCCCGCGACGTGGACCGTCGCCTCGGCTTTATGTAATTGCTTTTCGATGCCGAGCACGATATGCGCGTCAACTACATGATCGAAATGCCGCTGTACCTTTTGCAGTTTATTCTTGATGTACTCATTGAGCGCTGGCGAGAGGTCCAAATGGTGACCGGTAATGTTCAGCTGCATGGAAGACTCTCCTGCAAGGCAATTAAATTAGGATTCGTGGTCGAACGTCGTCGCAATTCGTAAATCGGCGATTGGTCCTCCTTAAGTTTTGTTTACGTAAGTTTCTTACGTTCATTGGATGGTGGGATCTGCATACTTTCGCGATACTTCGCAACCGTTCGCCGCGCGACGTTGATCCCCTGCTTGAATAATATCGTCGCGATTTTGCTATCACTCAAGGGCTTGCCGGAATTTTCGGCGATTACAAGCTTGCGGATGACCGCGCGAATCGCCGTTGACGACGCTTCGCCGCCGAGCGACGTACTGACGTGGCTGGAGAAAAAATACTTCAACTCGAAAATGCCACGCGGCGTGTGCATATATTTACGGGTGGTCACCCGCGAGATGGTCGACTCGTGCATCCCGAGTGTTTCCGCGATGTCATGCAAGACCAGCGGCCGCATCGCTTCAGCTCCGTGTTCCAAAAAAGCGCGTTGGCGCTCGACGATAGCGGCAGCTACTCGCAACAGCGTTTCGCTGCGACTTTGGAGACTCTTAATAAACCATTTTGCTTCTTGCAGATGGGCCTTCAACGAATTGTTGTCCGGCGTATTCTCGGTGCGCCGAATCATGCTGGCGTAGTACGGATTTATGCGTAATTGCGGCACTGAATCCGGATTCAGCTCCACCTTCCAGCGACCTTTGGATTTGCGCACAAACACATCCGGCACCAAGTACTCGGTCTTGGCGTCGGTAAAGCGCGCGCCGGGCTTTGGATTCAGGGACTGGATGAGTCCGATCGCGCCTTTGAGCTCATCGTGAGTAAGCTTGAGGCGCTTCATCAGCAGCGTGAAATCGCGATTGGCAAGTAAATCCAGCGCGCTTTCGCACAGTCGCCGCGCCTCGGTCAGACGCGGCACCTCGGGTGGCAGTTGTCGCAATTGAATGAGCAGACATTCGCGCAAATTGCGGGCGGCGATCCCTGGCGGGTCGAGCGTTTGGACCTGTTTCAATACGGCTTGAATTTCCTCCAGCACGACCGGTTCAGGCGCTTCGTGGTTTACCGCTTCGACGACTTCTTCGAGCGTCGCCTCAAGGTAGCCGTCGTCATTCAAGGCATCGATAAGGGCTAAGGCAATATGGCGGTCATTATTGCTTAGGGGCAGTAGATTGATTTGCCATAACAGATGACTGCGCAACGTTTCTTGCGTGCCGTTCAGGTTTTCAAATTCAACTTTGTCGTCGTCGTGCGGACCGACTGGCGCGCCTTGCGGCAAAGTGCTATCGAAGATCTCTTCCCAGTCGGTATCGACCGGTAGGTCTTGGGGGATGTCGTCGGTGGTAGTGGCGTTTGAGGAGTCCCAATCTTCGCCGTCCGGCTCATCGTCGATCGCATCGCGCTCATTGGACGCGGCGCTCGCGGCGGGTACCAAATCGGCGGCGGCGTCATAAGCGTCGGAGGCTTCGTCTTCGAGTTCCAGCATCATGTTGGACTCCAACACTTGCTGGACTTCGGTCGAAAGCTCCATGGCCGAGAGTTGCAGCAGTCGAATCGCTTGCTGCAACTGTGGCGTCATGGTCAGCTGCTGGCCGAGTCTAAGCTGTAGCGTTTGCTTCATCGGCTAGGGGCTGGTATCAAACGGAACGTATCTTGCATTACGGATAGTGTAGCTCAATCCGCACTCGCGCACTGCCATGACGCATACCGCATTGTTTGAGGCCTGCGTCGGCGCTTCAGAGTGTGAAATCTTCGCCCAGATAAACCTCACGAACGTGCTCGTCTTCGAGAATCTTGTCGGCACTGCCTTCGGCGATGATCCGTCCCTCGTTGACGATATACGCGCGATCGCAGATCCCGAGGGTTTCGCGGACATTGTGATCGGTGATCAAGATTCCGATCCCCAGCCGACTCAAATGCTGAATAATTCGTCGAATATCGCCGACTGATATTGGGTCAACCCCCGCGAACGGTTCGTCGAGCAGGATAAATCGCGGCTGGGACGCCAGCGCGCGCGCAATTTCAACCCGGCGTCGCTCACCACCAGATAACGACATGCCGAGATTTTTCTTGATATGGCTGATATGAAATTCACGCAGCAAGCTATCGAGGCGGCGACTGCGTTGCTCGGGGGTTAGATCCGGCAGAATCTCGAGTACTGCCGCGATATTTTCTTCGACCGTCAACTTGCGAAACACCGATGCCTCTTGCGGCAAATAGCCGAGGCCGCGCCGCGCCCGTGAGTCCATTGGCAGCGGCGTTAGATCTTCCTTATCCAGATGAATGGTGCCGCCTTCGCCAGCGATCAGCCCCACGATCATGTAGAAGCTCGTGGTCTTGCCGGCGCCATTCGGTCCCAACAAACCGATGACCTCGCCGCTACTGACACTCAAACTGACATCTTTTACAACCTGTCGCGACTTATACGATTTTGATAAGTGCCGTGCGATCAGCGCCGTCATCGTGAGCCTGCTGTCTTCAATTTGGAGGAACGTTTTTGTGCTTAGGTGGAATAATGACTTTGACGCGCCCCGAACGGCGCGGCGCGGCGCCGTCCTCCTTGGCCGCGCTAGGGGCACCGCGTCCAGTAATGATGCTGTTTTTAGTGTCGTAATTAATGCGGTAGCCTTCGAATAAGCGCTCGCCCTGTTTAAGGCGTGCTTTGTCGATCAGGTACAGCAGGTTTTTCTGAGCGTGATATTCGATCTTTAGTCCTTCGCCCTCGATGTCTTGTTTGGCGCCATCGGGGGTTTGCTTGAAAAAAGCGGGCTTGCCATCCAGATACACATCCTGCATCTGCCGGTCGTCGTCGAAATTGGCGATCAGTTTGTCGCCCGTCATGCGAATCGAACCCTGCACCACAACCACATTGCCGGTGTAGGTGGTTTGCTTTTGCTGGTCATCGAGTTCGGCGAAATCAGCTTCGATTTCGACCGGCTGTTCAGTATCGGTCGTTAACGCCAACGCATTCAAGCTGCGGAGCGATAGCAGGATCGCGACCAAGCTAAGGGCGAGGACGTTTTTCATACCGGGCTCTGACTTGCTCTAAAAGTTCTAGGCGATTGTGCTCGAAGTTGGCACGAAAGCCACGTGTTTTAGTAACCGTCGCGGGACCTTTTATGGTCGCCGCGTTCTCGGTTTCGCCGTACTGAACTTTGGGAAACACGCGAAGTTCCGAGGTTAGGATTTCGAATTCTCGGTTGCCGGCATCGTCGAGACGCCAGATTTCAACCCGGCCATGCAGAAAGATAACCTCGTTATCAGCCTTGATTACGCCGCGCTCGGCAACCATCTGCCACGGATTGGCATCGCCATTGTAAATTTCCATGCGCGGCTTAGCTAACTCCGTGGTGTCGTCGTCCGGATAATGGAACACTTGTTCGGCAGTCAACACATTTTGGAGTGTGCCGGTTCGATCCATCGTGCGGCGTACCATCTCGACCAAATAATAATCAGGTTCATGGCGATGCTGAATTAAGCCCTTACTCGAATCTTCATCGAGTTGGCGCCATAGGAAATAGGTGGCGACGCCAAGCGTCGCCATCAACGCCGCGATGATCCAGGGTTGGCGCATTAATCTTGGTGAATCTGCGGCTTTATAGCAGCGCTCATACGACGCGGGCTTTCAATAAATCATGCATATTGATGACCCCGATCAATACGTCTTCCGCATCCACCACCAAGAGCGCATTGATTTTCTTATCTTGCATGATGGCTAGACCTTCGGCGGCCAGCAGATCGGCGCGCACTTTCGTGCAGTTGGAATTCATTACGGCGTGCATGGTGGTTGTGCGAATATCGGCCCCGCGATCCAACGCGCGACGCAGGTCGCCATCCGTGAAGATGCCAAGCAAATGGCACTCGGCGTCCACGATGGCCGTTAGACCAAGACCTTTGCGAGTCATTTCCAACAAGGCATCGGTCAGGCGTGCGTCCGGCGTCACCGCCGGCATTTCGGAATTGGTGTGCATCAGATCGCGTAGTTTCAACAGCAAACGACGGCCAAGCCTGCCGCCCGGATGCGCGCGTGCGAATTCTTCTTGCGTAAAGCCCCGCGCTTCGAGCAAGGCAATCGCCAAGGCATCGCCCATGGCGAGTGCCGCCGTCGTACTTGACGTGGGTGCGAGTCCCAACGGACAAGCTTCCTGGGCGATCGGAATATGAATATGGACGGTCGCCGCCTCGGCCAACGTCGAATTCCGGTTGCCAGTCATGGCAAGCAATGGCACACCGAGGCGCTTTAAGAGTGGAATTAACACCACCAATTCATCAGTTTCACCCGAATTCGATAAGGCGAGGACGACGTCTTGGGGAATAATCATCCCCATGTCGCCATGACTCGCCTCGCCGGGATGGACAAAGAACGAGGGGGTACCGGTGCTGGCGAAAGTCGCGGCAATCTTGCCGCCGATATGTCCAGACTTCCCCATGCCGAGCACGACCACCCGTCCCTGGCATTCCAAAATATGGCGCGCGGCGGCCACGAAGGCGGCGTTAACTTCGGGGAGCAGATTGGTGATCGCGCGCGCCTCGATTTCCAGCACGGCTTTCGCCAGACCCTTCAAACGAGTCTCGTCGATGTCGGTATAGGGTTTCAGCACTACTGTCGGTTCGGGTTGCACAGCCGTCGGCACATCGCGCCGCGGATCTCGGTGGTTATTAACTATATCCAGGCACTCGCTGTGTTATTCGAACCGAATGCGCTCGATGGCGCAAGCTGCGTCCCCGCGCTAGACGCTGGCGGGGCAGTCGCGTAACTCTTAAATTGTCAACTCCACGTCAACGCTAGTCTCGTGATGAATGCATTGATTCTTGCGGCGGGCCGGGGCGAACGACTGCGGCCGCTGACCGACCTATTGCCCAAACCCCTGATAGCGATCGGCGACGCTACCTTACTCGATCGCCACTTGCGGGAATTGCAGCGTGCCGGAGTCAGGCGGTGCGTGATCAATGTCGCGCACCTAGGGCATCTAATCGAAGCTAGGATCGGATCCGGCGCTCAGTTTGGAATGACAGTTGCCTACTCGCGCGAGCCACCGGGCGCGCTCGAAACCGGCGGCGGAATTAAGCATGCTCTGTCGTTGCTCGAGCGCGCGCCATTCATCGTCGTGAATGGCGATGTATTAACCGATTTTGAGTTTTCCGCGCTCCCAGGGCAGGTCGAAGACGCGCACTTGGTGCTCGTGCCCAATCCGCCGGATCACCAAGGCGGCGACTTCGCACTCGTCGGAACCCGCGTCGACAATGCTTCGATCGCGCGTTTCACCTTCGCCGGCATCGCGGTCTATCACCCACGATTTTTTGAGAAGTCCCCGCCCGTGCAACGGTTCCCACTCACGCCGCTGCTGCGGGCAGCGGCTGCCGAAGATCGCGTCACGGGGCAGGTGCATCGCGGGCTTTGGATGGACATCGGAACCCCTGAGCGATTAACCGACGCGAAACGATTTTTTACTTCAAAGTGACCATGGCCCGGCAAAGACTATCTAAGATATTAGTCTTTAATACAAATGATTAGTTACTTTTCTTCGATAACTATCTTAGAATGCGTTGGTGGTTGGTTGTAATTCCTCGCTAATCTCATTTCTGTAGCGTCGACATCGACGAACGGCGGTTGCGCCAGCTTCCGTTCGGCGCTCAAATGTGTCGACTTGCTCACAAAATAATCAGACTTAAGACCAAAGGTTTCGCGCTGGAATGACTCGTTTGCGCTTAAACAGCGCCACTGCGTGGTGGTGTGCGGGATTGTTTGCTGCCGGCGTGGGCTCAGCCGCGGTCGCGGCTGCCCATCCGTTGTGGAGCACCGCGTCCGAGTCGTCTCACGCCCCGAGCTTGAACGGCGCTCTTTTCCACAACCAGCCCTTACGCGTCTTAATCCTCGGCGAGCGGGCCACCCAATGGCAACGCAATCGTGCGCTGGAAATATCGATGCTCACCGACTACGCCCGGGCCCGCCACCTCACGCTGAAGTGGGTGGAGGTCTTCCGGCCAATTGACCTGTATCAGAAACTGCTGCGCGGCGAGGGCGATATCGCTATCGGCACCTTGTCGCCCGAACTTGAACAGGAGCCCAGCGTCACCCGCACCCACCCGCTCGCCACGGAACGCTACCAGCTCATCGGGCGGGCGGATTCACCGGCGAAGAGCCCGCTTGAACTGGCCGGAATGCACATCGCCGCGCGGCTCTCCTCGCCACTCTGGTCGTATCTAGAAAAATTACGGAAAACAGTGCCCAACCTGCAGCTCGAAGCACTGCCGCCGAACCTCGATCGCGATACCGCCTTGCGCTACGTGGCCGATGGCGACTATGACGCCGCCGTGTTGCCGACCACCATGGCAGCCGATGACCTGACGGCCTATCCGCGGCTCAAGCGCCTATTCGATTTGACGGATAACGAGCCGATCGGGTGGTACGTACGCAGCGACCAGCGCGATCTATTACTCGGTCTCAACCGCTTTATTGAACGCTACCACACCGCTTACTTCGACCCGGTCGCCGCGCCCCGGGACTTCGACGCTATAAAAAAGCGTGGCGTCCTGCGCATCCTCACGCGCGTCGATGCGCAGAATTATTTCGTCGATGGGGGCTCGCCAACGGGGTACGAGTTCGAACTCGCGAGGAGTTTCGCCGAGGCACACGCGCTGGCGCTCGAAGTCTTGGTTGCCGATAGCGATAACCAATTATTGCAATGGTTGAAGGATGGCGTTGGCGACATCATCACCACTCGTCTCGCGAATGCAGCATTCCATGGCGACCCTAGTGTGCGTGCGTCGCGGCGCTATCATTACAATGCGTATGCGTTGCTTACGCGTCGAAACGCGCCGGATACCGCGGCGGCGAGTACCCGGCAAAAGTTGGTGGTGGCCTACGACGATTCCCCCGAATTGCGCGCCGTGCGGAGTTTACCGGCGGAGATTTCAGGACTGCACGCAATCGCGGCCGCGCCAACGGTCCCGAAACAAACGCTGCTCGACCGCTTGGGCCGCGGTCAAATAGACGCCGTCGCGATCGATCCCGTCGAGAGTCGTCAGCTGCTTACCGCGCGTCCAGACCTAGTCGTTGGCGACTCGATTCCTCATCAATTCGATTATCGCTGGATCGTACGCGGATCGGACGAATCGATGCTCCAGGCTGTCAACCGATTTCTAGTCGACGCACACCGTAACGGTCTGGACGCCGTACTCGCTGCGCGCTATTTCGCGCCGCATGGCCGAACGCAAATCGCAAAAAGCGACACACAACCAATATCACCGTACGACCGAATCGTTCAAACCTATGCCGATCAATACGATTTTGACTGGCGGTTGATCGCGGCGCAAATTTATCAAGAAAGCCAATTTGATCCACGCGCGGTGTCGGCTGGCGGGGCCCGCGGTCTGATGCAAATGTTGCCGAGCACAGCCAAATCACTTGGTTTCGAAAATCTTTCGCGGCCCGATGCATCGATCCATGCCGGCGTTAAGTATCTTTATAATCTGCGCAGTGAGTTCGAGGATGGCGTGCCTGTAGGCGAGCGCACATGGTTCGCCTTGGCCGCCTACAATATTGGGATCGATCGCGTCGCACGCGCCCGTCAGATGGCCGAGAAACTTAATCTCGATCCGAATAAATGGTTTGGCAATGTGGAGCTCGCCATGCTGCAATTCGCACGCTCGTCACGTGGGGGCGCTGGCAGTTGTGGTCAGGCGATTATCTATGTACGCCAAATCCAATCGCTCTACGGTGCCTATCGGCATCTAAGAACAGCGGCGACACCGGGCGCGGTCACCGAACTTTCCAATTTACCTCTGACCGGTTTGCTCGAGCCGACGAAATCGGCGAGCTACGCCCTTCGCTGACGCTCACTGATAGCGCGTTGGGTCGATTACCCCGGCGGCGATAAATCCGTCGCGACGAAGGCGGCAGGCGTCGCAGTTGCCGCAGGCGCGGCCATCACTATCTGCTTGATAGCACGATACGGTCCGCGCGTAATCAACGCCAAGCGCGATTCCTCGACGGATAATTTCAGCTTTTGACCACGCGATTAATGGCGTTCGAATTTTGAGCGCAGCGCCTTCGACCCCCGCTTTGGTTCCGAGCCGCGCGACAGTCTCGAACGCTGCGATAAACTCAGGGCGACAATCCGGATAGCCCGAGTAGTCAACCGCATTCACCCCGCAGTGAATTTCAGTAGCGCCTAGGACTTCGGCCCATGCGGTTGCTAGCGCGAGGAACACCGTATTGCGTGCAGGAACGTAAGTGATCGGGATCCCAGCGGAGGGTGCGTGCGGAACGGTCAGCGTGTCGTCGGTCAGCGCCGAGCCACCGAATTGGCCGAGATCGACTTTCGCTTCGCGGCATTCAGCCGCGCCGAGTTCATGCGCGATGTCGCGCGCCGCCGCGAGTTCGGCGACATGACGCTGACCATAGTTAATGCTCAACGCAAAGCAATGTTGGCCGGTAGCACGCGCGAGCGCTAAGCATGTCGCCGAATCCAACCCGCCCGATAACAAAACAACGGCGCGCCCCTGCGACATGTTGCGTATCTGCGGAACGCGCTAGCGGCGCGACGGCATCGAATGCCTAATGCGCCGGCGCAAGACGCTGAGCCGCGAGCTGCGCGGCGGCCGAGCCTGGGAAGCGCCGTTGGAGATCTTCAAGTACCGTACGCGCTTGCTCGGGCTGGCCGAGTTCCAAATAGCTATAGCCAATTTTCAACATCGCGTGCGAAAGCTTTTTGCTCGCCGGATAATTGGTCATCATCTTCTGGTATTCGGGTAACGCAGCCGCGAAATCACGCTTCACATAATAGGCTTCGGCAAGCCAGAACTGAGCATTGTCGCCATACTGACTATTCGGGTATTGCTGCTGGAAAGCGCTGAGCGCGGTGATGGCCTTATCGTACTCACCCGATTTCAAAGCCCCAAACGCATCGCGATAGGCAGCTTCCGACTTTGCATCGTCCGTGATCGACAACGGCGCGGCGGAATTTTCGCCAGACGGCGTGGGCGTCATCGCCATTTCGCCGGCTCCGGGGGTCACGGCGGCGAGTCCGCTCGATTGATCGAGTAAACGATTGGCGCCGGTCGAGTCAGTGGTGGTCGGTGTCAGTTCGGTGTTTGGCGTACCGCTGGCGTCGACCGGAGTCCGCGGGTGAGGTTCAGTTTCAACCTGCAAATTACCTTGCATGGCCGGTGTACCCGCCACTGGGTCGGCCGGCGCGGCTTGCAATGTCGGCAGTGGCGCGGCTGAACCCTGGAGTGCGTGCAGACGCGAATCTAAATCGGTGTAAGTCGCGGTTTGTGACTTCTTAAGCTGCTCGAGCGCATGAGTTTGATTCTCGAGTTCGCCGCGTAGACTTTTAATCTCACGCTTTAGATTTTCGACCTCTTGCAGCAGATCAAGTAACCCACGATTACTAAACGTCTGCTCAAGTTTGGCAACGCGACCGGCCAACTCGGATGGTTCGGCCGCGACGAATTGCGGAACCCCCAACAGCCAGCAGCAGAATGCACTCCAAACCAAGAACTTCGCCGATCGCATCGCCACCTCCTCGTCTCTGCCCACGCTCACCTGCCCTCCCCGTTCATTCGTCCCGACTGTGTTCAATTCATTCCATTACGGGTAGATCAACTCCGCGCGCCGGTTCAGGCTATAAGCCTGCTCGTCATGACCTAGCGCGATGGGCCGTTCTTCGCCATAGCTCACGGTTTTAATCTGGCCGGCGCTGGCGCCGAGCAACACTAATTGTTTGCGGATGGCGAGCGCGCGACGTTCGCCGAGCGCCAAATTGTATTCTGGCGTCCCACGTTCATCGGCATGCCCTTCAACCGTGATCGACACGCCCTGATTGGCGGCGAGATAGGTCGCGTGCGCTTGTACTATCGCAGCGAAATCCTGCCGAATCGTCGTACTGTCGTAATCGAAATAGATCACCCGTGTCGCAAGCGGACTCTTGGGATCATTTAAGGCGTTTGCCCCGCCGCCGGTGTCACCCGCCATACCTTTGCTCTTGGCGGCGTCGATATCGCTCATTTCATTGCCCGAGATCCCGCGGTTTTCGACCGACGCCGGCGGCGCGGGCTTTTTATCCAGGCTACTGCACGCGGTAATCGCAACCGCCGCCAACAGCGTTAACAAGGCATTACTCAAGGTCTTAGTCATCGCTCTCTCCTCACCAAATTTTTAATGTTTAATTCAGGCCGCAAGCCGTGTCATGGCTTGCGGCGCACACTGAAATCTTTCGCGCGTAACCCCGAGCGTTTTGGCATCGGAGTTCACTGGCGAAATGGGCTCCATGCTGGCTCGCGTACCTGTCCTTGTTGTGACGCCAAGCGTTGTTTAACGGTACCGTCGACGGAAGTCGCGGCGAGTTCCGTGCCGCGCTCACCCATTGTCGCATAGATGATCATGCTGCCGTTCGGGGCGAAGCTCGGCGATTCGTCGAGGTTGCCGCTGGTAATCGTTTTGAACGCGCCACTCGCGAGATCGAGCACGGCGATGCGGAATCCCTTGCCCCCGGTCACCATGACTAACGACTTGCCATCGGGCGAATAGCTTGCGCGCGCATTGTAATCCCCCATGTTAAAGGTCACACGTTGTTGCGGACCGCCGCTCGCCGGCACTTTATAAATCTGCGGACCGCCACCGCGATCGGAGGTGAACACAATCGTTTGCCCATCCGGTGACCAGGCGGCCTCGGTGTCGATGGCTTCATCGGTTGTCAGTCGCGTCTGTTGCTTGGTTGCAAGATCGACCAAGTAGATATCGGGATTGCCTTCGAGCGAGCGCGTGACCGCGAGGCGCCGACCGTCGGGCGAAAACGCCGGCGAGCTGTTGATGCCAATACCGGAAACTACTTTTTCGCGTTCGCCAGTTCGCACATCTTGCACGTAGATGGCCGAATTGCGGTCCTCAAACGAAACGTAGGCCAGGCGGTTTCCATCCGGCGACCAATCAGGTGATAACACCGGCTGGCGTGACTCGAGCACCGATCTGGCATCGTAGCCATCGGCATCGGCAATTTGCAGATGGTACGTCGCGTCCTTGGGACCTCTGCGATCGACCGTCACGTAGGCGATGCGTGTCGAAAACGCGCCTTTGGTTTTCAACAAGGCTTCATAAATGAGATCGCTGATGTGGTGTGCGGTCAGCCGCAGATTCGATGCCTGCGCCGGGATTTGATATCCGGCGGTTTGTTTGCCGGTAAAAATATCGATCAGGCGAAACTCGACGACATAACCGCCATCGCTGGCCACGCTGACACGACCGATGACCAGATTATCCATGCCGAGGGCTCGCCAATCCTTGTAATTGATTTGCGCGACGTCGGTCGGCCTTGCGGGTAAATCTTCACGTGGCATTGCATTAAAACTTCCGCTTCGCGTTAAGTCATTTGAGACCACTTGCGCCAGATCTTCAGGTAACGGGGCGCCGTTCCACTCGAACGGTACAACTGCAATGGGTAACGCCCCTTTCACGCCTTGGGTGATGCGTATTTCGAGCGGGCCTTTGATCGCTGTCTGCCCTTGAACCGTCACCACACCGCATAACAACGTTAGCGTAATCAAATGTCTTATCACGGCACTACGACTCCGGGTCGAACAAGAAAGTGAATTCACGAAAGGGTTGGAACAAACGCGACTCTTCTGGAACGGGCAAGGGCGCTGCTTTGCGTACTGCGATTTCCGCTTGGCGATCGAATACCGCATTGCCACTGGATTTAACTACCCGTGCTTCAATAACTTCCCCACCCGGGATTACACGCACAAACAGAGTGCATTTTAGCCCTGGTTCCAGACCGGGCGGACGTACAAAGACATTTTCAATTGCTCTAGCAATGCGCGCGTTATATTTTTCAAGTTCGGATGCATCCTGGCTCGCTTGCGCCGCCGCGGCTTGTTCGGCTTCCTCGGTCGCGAGCGCATCCTTCAATGCTGCTTCCGCCTTTGCCGCTTCCTTCTTACGCTGTTCTTCCTTCGCGTGCTTCTTATCGAGTTCAGCTTTCTTTTTTGCAGCAATGGTTTCGCGCTGTTTCTTGTCTTCAGCAGCTTCGCGGGTCTCGACCTCTAACTGTTGCTTTTCTTCTTCAAGTTTTTTCTTTTGCTGCGTGGCCAGCGCTTTTTCTTGTTGGAGGCGCTGCTTGTCAGTTTCCAATTGGCGATTTTCCGCTTCCTTTTGGCGCTTCACTTCTGCCTGCTCTTCCTGCAGTTTTTTCAAGCGCGTCTCTTCGGCCCTGACCTTCTCCTCGGCTTTCTGTTGCCGTTGCTGCTCAAGGGCGTGTTTCTTCTCTTCCTGCGCTTTCAGCTTCGCGGCTTCGGCGGCGACTTGGTGCGAGTCCACGGTCGTCGCATTCATCACGTTTGGTGCGACGCTCGGCGCGGGTGCCGAGCTGATCTTCCAATCAATCCCGACGATCACGGCCACGATCAACGCCGCATGGAGGAGCACCGAGTAGTAAAACGAGCGGTCGCGGCCAGGTTCGCGCACGCGCGCCGCGGCAATTGACGATGATTTCTTCATGGACTGGGGCACGTAATACTCACTGACGCATTTATTTCTTGGCCGGCGGCGGATCGGTCATTAAACCGACATTCTTGACCCCGGCGCTTTGCAGCAAAGCCATCACTTCGACCACCCGCCCATAGGCGACGCCTGCATCTCCACGCACCATGAAATCCGTCCCCGGGCGATACTTGCTGATGCCCGCGATGCGCGTCACCAAGGTTGCTTCGTCGATCGCGGATTCCGGTTTCTCGCCGAGATCGACGTAAATCGCGCCATGCGCGTCCACCGTCACGATCACCGGTTCCTGCTCGGTTGGCGACATGACTTCCGAGGGCGCCTGCGGGAGATCCACTTTGACCCCTTGCGTGATGAGCGGCGCCGTAATCATGAAAATAATCAACAGTACCAGCGTCACGTCGATGTACGGCACGACGTTCATCTCGGCCATCAACCGGCGTTTACCGCCACGCCGACCTCGATGCATTACATTGGCCATGATTGCTTCGGCTAGGTATGCATTTGGCGCTGCAGAATCGCCGCGAATTCTTCAGCAAAAATTTCATAACGGGTAGTCAGGCGATCGATTTGACTCGAGAAGCGGTTATAGAAAATGACCGCGGGGATCGCCGCGAAGAGCCCCATCGCGGTCGCCACCAGCGCCTCCGAAATGCCGGGTGCGACCATCCCGAGCGTCGCTTGATGCGCGTTACTCAAGCCGCGAAATGAATTCATGATGCCCCACACGGTGCCAAACAGCCCGATGTACGGACTGACCGAGCCGACGGTGGCCAACATCGGCAGATTCGCTTCTAGTTCTTCCAGCTCGCGATTGAGCGCAATGCGCATCGCCCGTTGCGAGCCTTCCAAAATCATCTCGGGTGGAATGCCCTCTTTTTTGCGTAGCCGCGCGAATTCCTTGAATCCAGCTTCAAAGATGCGTTGCGTACCGTCTGACGGATGGCGTTGTTGCGCGATGCGATTGAACAACGCGGTGAGATCTTCGGCGGCCCAAAATTGATCCTCGAAACCTTGCGCGATCCGCTTCGCATCGTTAAGTTCGCGACGCTTGCGGATCACCAGCGACCAGGACGCGACAGAGGCGACGAGCAGCGCGAGCATCACGAGCTTGACCAGCACGCTCGCACCGAGAATCAGGCTCGCGATCGATAAATCACCTTGCATGCTTTATTCCCAAATAAACGTTCTTAGGCATCGCCTTTGGCACCATCGCGCGAAAATCGACACATCCCACCCTGATTAGTCCGCGGCACACGACGGTTTTATCCAGCCCGACAAGTAATTGCTCAAACTCGACCGAGGCGCGGCCGCAACGCGTAAGGCGGCAGATCGATTCCAACTGATCGTCAAATTTCGCCGGTCGAATAAACTTAAGCGTCGCATCACACACCACGAAAGCAATGCCATGGAGTCGCGCGAGCCGGTCCTGTTCAAACCCGAGCGCGCGCAGCCATTCGGTGCGCGCGCGCTCCATGTACTTCAAATAATTCGCGTGATAAACAATCCCCGCGGCGTCCGTGTCCTCGTAATAGACTCGAATCGGTAGACAAAATTCCGACATGGCGGGGCGCAGCTCGATCTTAGTCAACGCCATCGAAAAGGTCGGCGGGCACGGCGCTGCTGGCGGGCGGCGTCAGGCCAAAGTGCTGCCACGCCTGGCGCGTCGCCATCCGGCCGCGCGCGGTCCGCAGGATGAATCCCTGTTGGATCAGAAACGGCTCAATCACATCCTCGATGGTGCCCCGTTCTTCGCTGATCGCGGCCGCCAAGCTGTCAACACCCACCGGTCCACCGTCGAATTTCTGCATGATGGTCAGCAGCAGCTTGCGATCCATGACGTCAAACCCTTGCACGTCCACATTAAGCATATCGAGCGCGCGGGCCGAGATCTCGGCGCTTAAGCGGCCGTCGGCTTTGACTTGGGCATAATCGCGCGCGCGGCGGAGCAAGCGATTTGCAATGCGTGGAGTGCCGCGCGAGCGCCCGGCGATCTCAAGCGCGCCGCGGGTCTCGATCGGAACGTCGAGAATACGCGCCGCACGCGTCACGATGTGCGCGAGATCGGGCACCGTGTAGAACTCCAAGCGCTGCACGATACCGAAGCGATCGCGCAGTGGCGAAGTTAGAAGCCCGGCGCGCGTGGTCGCGCCCACCAACGTAAACGGCGGCAGATCGAGTTTCAGCGCGCGCGCGGCCGGCCCTTCGCCGATCATGATGTCGAGCTGAAAATCCTCGAGCGCCGGATACAAAATTTCTTCGACCACCGGACTTAAGCGATGGATCTCATCGATGAACAACACATCGCGCGGTTCGAGATTCGTTAACAACGCGGCGAGATCGCCCGGCCGTTCCAACACCGGGCCCGAGGTTTGGCGTAAGTTCACGCCCAATTCGTTGGCAATGATGTGCGCCAACGTAGTCTTACCTAAACCCGGTGGCCCGAAGATGAGGACGTGATCGAGCGCCTCACCGCGCTGTCGCGCCGCGCCGATAAAGATCTCCATTTGTTCATGGACCGCGGGTTGCCCAATGTAGTCGGCGAGACGACGCGGACGAATGGCGTGGTCAAGCGCAGCGTCGTCGGGACTGGAGGCGGGCGAGGTAATCCGGTTAGACATCGAAGGCGGGGTTTGAAACTCCGTGCAAGTTTAACCTACTACGCATGAATTTAGGGTTAACGATCCGGGTGATGCTTTAACTTTTCGCGAGACCACGCAGCACCTCGCGGATGATCATTTCACTCGACTTGCCCGCGAGCTCAAGGCCATGGACAAGCTTGCTCGCCTCCTGTGGCTTATAGCCCAAGGCGATCAATCCGCTGACCGCATCGCTCAGTGCGTCCGGTGGCGCGCCGCTTGCCACACGATTCGGCGCAAAGGGCTCGCTGTCCGTCCAATCGGTCACCCGGTCGCGCATTTCAACGATTAGGCGCTCGGCGGTTTTTTTGCCGATGCCCGGCAGTCCGGTCAAACGCGCGGTATCGCCACGTTGAATACAGACAACGAACTCATCGGCCTGGATCCCGGAGAGGATCGTCACCGCCATTTTGGCGCCCACACCGTTGACCTTGAGCAGGCTCTGAAACAGCCGCCGCTCGGCGAGCGTGGCAAAGCCGAATAGTAATTGCGCGTCCTCCCGCACAATGAGGTGGGTATGCAGCGTGACTTCGTGATTGATCTCGGGCAGCGCCCAAAAAGTTGTCATCGGGGCTTCGATCTCGTAACCCACGCCGTGGCATTCGACCAGCATTCGCGGCGGCCGCTTTTCGACTAGCAGGCCGCGGATCCGGCCAATCATGAGTAACGTCCCGCGCGGGCGCGTCGTGCGCTGCGCACCGCGACTAAACCTTGCTGCGTGTGGCCGTGACACATTGCTGTCGCCAGGGCATCCGCGGCATCCGCCTTGGGCGCTGAAGATAAGCTTAAGAGCGCCTTGATCATATGTTGGACCTGTGCTTTTTCGGCGTGCCCGCGCCCCACAATCGCTTGCTTGATTTGATTAGGCGAATATTCATGGACAGCCAGGCCTTGCTTGGCGAGCGCCACCAGCGCCGCGCCACGCGCCTGACCCAATTTGATCGCGGAATCGGCATTGCGGTTCATGAAGATCTTTTCGACCGCCGCTTCGGTCGGTTCGAATTCCCGCACAATCGCCGTAATCGCGTCAAAAATAACGCAGAGCCGGGCTTCGAACGCGAGTTCGGCGATCTCGATGCAGCCGCTGGTGAGATGCACCGCGCGTGCTTTCTCCATCGCCACTACACCGTAGCCAGTAATGCGCGAACCGGGGTCGATGCCGATGATGATGGTCATGCGCGCGGGTGGAATCGAATGCGCGCCGCGCGCGATGACGAAAGTTGCTGACTCACGCGTCGTTATTGCCTAACACAATCTTGTGCTGCGCGGCCGAGAATTCGAGTAAGCGCTTAATCGGCGCGGCTGCGCGCGTAATGATGGAAGGTTCGACTTGAACTTGGTTGTGGCCGTCGCGTAGCGCTGCGGCCAGCTTCCTCAAGCCATTCATCGCCATCCACGGGCAATGCGCACAACTGCGACAGGTTGCCGAGCGGCCGGCGGTTGGCGCTTCGATGACGGTTTTATCCGGCGCCGCCTGACGCATCTTGTAGAAAATACCGCTATCGGTCGCGACGATGAATTTTTGCGCCGACATGGTTTTCACGGCTTTGATGAGACCGCTCGTCGAACTCACCAGATCGGCTTGTGCGATCACCGACGGCGGCGATTCCGGGTGGACCAAGACTTTGGCGTCCGGATGCACGGCGCGCAGTTCGGCAAGTTCGCGCCCTTTGAACTCCTCGTGCACGATGCACGCGCCATTCCACAGCAACATGTCAGCGCCGGTTTGTTCGCGGATGTAATGACCTAAGTATTTATCCGGCGCCCACAGGATTTTCTTACCTTGCGCTTGGAGATGCCGCACGACGTCGACCGCACTGCCGGACGTCACCATCCAATCGGCACGGGCTTTAACGGCCGCGCTGGTGTTGGCATAGACCACCACCGTGCGCTCGGGGTGTTGATCACAGAAAGCGCTGAATTCGGCGGCCGGGCAGCCCAAATCGAGCGAGCATTCGGCCGCTAGGTCGGGCATCAACACCCGCTTTCCGGGACTTAAGATTTTCGCGGTCTCGCCCATGAAGCGTACGCCAGCCACCACCAAGGTGCGGGCCGGATGCTCGAATCCGAAGCGCGCCATGTCGAGCGAATCGGACACGTGCCCGCCGGTTTCGTCGGCTAGGGATTGCAGCTCTGGGTCGGTGTAGTAATGCGCGACCAGCACCGCGTCTTCGCGCTTCAGTAGCGCTTTGATTTCGGCTCTTAAGGCCGCGCGCTCAGTCGGGTCGAGACATTCAACGACGGTTGGCGGCACCACAAACGGTGGCGCCTTGAAGTGGATGGTTTGAATTGAATCGCTGACGGCAGACATGATTTGAGACTCCGCTCACTGTGCGCGCTTTATCGCACGGACCGTCCGGAATTTCGAGCAGCGCTCACGTCCCGGCCGCGGGCTCGCTCCGCCGCAGACGCACCCCGAGTTCCAGCAGCTGGAGTTCACCCACCGCTGTCGGTGCGGCAGTCAACGGGCAGGACGCGGTTTGCGTCTTCGGAAAGGCAATCACTTCGCGGATCGATCGTTCCCCCGCAAGCAGCATGACCAACCGATCCAAGCCAAAGGCAATGCCGCCGTGCGGTGGACAGCCGTATTGCAGGGCGTCGAGCAGAAAGCCGAATTTCGCGCGCGCTTCCTCGGCTTCGATACCGAGCAATGAGAACACCGCCGTTTGCATCTCCGGTCGATGAATGCGGATTGAGCCGCCGCCAATTTCCGATCCGTTCAAGACCAGATCGTAGGCTCGCGACAACGCCGTGCCCGGATTTTGCGCCACCGCGTCGGCCGTGGCGTGCGGCGCCGTGAAGGGATGATGCAAGGCTTGCCAGCGTTTGGATTCGGCATCCCAGTCAAACATCGGGAAATCGATAACCCACAGCGGCCGCCAGGCGTCGGCGACCAAATTGAGATCCGCCGCGACTTTATCGCGCAGCGCGCCGAGCGCGGCATTGACTACCTTGGCATTATCGGCGCCGAAGAAAATCACATCACCTGATTCGGCGCCCGTGCGTTGCAGAATTGCACTCAGCGTTGCGTCCGGCAGGAATTTTAAAATCGGCGATTGCAATCCGTCGCGACCCGCCGCGAGATCGTTGACCTTGATGTAAGCCAGGCCCTTAGCGCCGTAAATCGCGACGAATTCCGCATAGTCATCGAGTTGCTTGCGCGACAGCGCGCCGCCGCCGGGCGCGCGCAGCGCGGCGATGCGCGCGGCGGGATCCTTGGCCGCGCTCGCAAAGACCTTGAACTCCACGTCCTGCATGAGGTCAGCGAGTTCGACCAGCTCCAATGGATTGCGCAGATCAGGCCGGTCGCTACCGTAGCGCTGCATCGTGTCGTGATAAGTCATGCGCGGGAACGGCGCATCCAAGGTCACGCCCATCACTTCTTTGAACAGTTCGCGGATCATCCGTTCCATCAACCCGCATACTGCCTGTTCATCGACAAAGGACATTTCAATATCGAGCTGCGTGAATTCGGGCTGACGATCGGCCCGCAGGTCCTCATCGCGGAAGCAGCGGACGATTTGGTAGTAGCGATCGAATCCCGACATCATCAGCAGTTGTTTGAACAGTTGCTGCGACTGCGGCAACGCGAAGAAACGCCCGGGATGCGTGCGACTCGGCACCAGATAATCGCGCGCGCCTTCCGGCGTGGCCTTGGTCAGCATCGGGGTTTCGATATCGAGGAAACCCTCGGCATCGAGAAAACGTCGCAGGTAACGGGCGACCTTCGCGCGCAGCATGAGGTTGTTCTGCATGCGTGCGCTGCGCAGATCGATGTAGCGGAAACGCAGGCGCGTTTCTTCTTGTACATTGGGATCATCGATCTGAAACGGCGGCGGATGCGCGGTATTGAGGACTTCCAGATCGCTCACCAAGAGTTCGATCGCACCCGTCGCAAGATTTGCATTCACAGTCCCCGCCGGTCGCGGCCGAACCTTACCGGTCGCTTTCAGGACGAATTCCCCACGCACCGACTCAGCGGTGCGGAAGGCCGCCGGCGTGTCCGGATCAATGACTACCTGCACCACGCCTTCGCGATCGCGCAGATCGATAAAAATCACGCCCCCATGGTCACGCCGATGATGCACCCAGCCGCAGACCGTTACTGTCTGGCCGACCAGAGATTCGACAACGTGGCCGCAATAATGGGTGCGCATGACAGAGACTCTTAGTACAAAGACGAGATCAGGAGCTTACCGGCAAGGCAGGTCGTGTAAAAACTACTGCGCTCGCTCGTGACGCCCTTACACGGCCTGAAGGGCCGGAATCATACGGATTGCGGCCAGATGCCGCAACGCCGCATGCGCGTCTCGCCGCCATGTTTCGTGCGGGCAGCACGAGCCAATTACTCAGGTCTCAGGGCTACTCGCGGCCGGTTTCGATTCGGTTTTGGTTTCGCTCTTGGTCTCGCTCTTGGTCTCGGATTTGGAGTCGGACTTGGTCTCGGATTTGGTGTCGGGCTTCGTGTCGGGTTTAGTCTCCGGCTTAGACTCGCCAGTGGTCTCCGATTTGGCGGGCGCATCCTCTTCGGCTTTCTTCGCCGCCTTACCCTTATCGCGAAAATCGGTCACATACCAGCCAGTTCCTTTGAGGGCGAAGCCTACCGCCTGGATCTGTTTAATGAGGGTAGGCGCCTGACAATCCGGACAATCTTTGAGTGCATCTTCGCTCATGCGTTGGACCACTTCGAGCTGGTGTCCGCACGACGAGCATTTATAGGAATACGTTGGCATAGGGTCCTCAGGGCTGAATCAGCCGGGGCAAGATAGGGGCTTAACTAAATTTTTCAAGGGGCGCGATCCCTTAAGCGCGATACCAAGCAGCCGTTTTGCTTGTGCCAGTACGCCCGCGTGGCTATCATCCGCGCCTCTTTTTGCCTGCCTGGCGCCGTTAGCTCAGCTGGTAGAGCAGCGGACTTTTAATCCGTTGGTCGTAGGTTCGAACCCTACACGGCGCACCATTGTTTCAATGGCTTACGAACCCCGTCGAAGAGTTCGCATCGTCCGTGCGGGATTTTTGCGGGACTCAACAAATGTTGAGGCGCCGCAGTACCACCAAGTCGGGTCTAGTGCCTTCCCGATCACAAATACTATTCGCAGCCTCAATGAGCCGAGAAAGCTCGGCCGCTGAATAGTGCGTCGTGATCCGCCCCGATCGATGCCCCAGTAGCGACGCAGTATGATGTTAGCCGACGGGGGCGATTTCGCCGGCGCGTGGCGAGTGTTCGCGGACGCACAACGTATGGATCCTGATAGCCCGTCGCATGCGTTGCTTGAATTGACGTTACTGATTACGGAAGGTCGACACGATCAAGCGCGCGAACGCGCGACATTCTGGCTGGCGCGCCTGGAACGAATGCGCGATCCCGCACTGACGGAATTGATCCGCTTTGTGCGGTCAGTTCGGGAAGATCCTTCGATGGCTGCCGCGAACGTTGATCGGGAGCGCAACCCCGAGATAGCCGGTATCGAAGCATTATTTGCGACGGCACCGGCGGCGGTGGCGCATTACACCGTGAACATAGTGGGTCACGGCGAGCGTAGGCTCGAACCGGACCCGGCACTCAAATCTCTCGAAGCGGGTTGGTCCACCGTATTTCCTCAAGTGAAGCCTTTACTCACTGCTACTGGCGCTGTCGACGAAGACACGTGGGACGAACCCGAACGGTGGTTGGATTTTCTCGCCCAGCATCCACTGTGCTGGCAAAGTTTTGAAGTCCTCGACGATCTTGTGCTCAGTGTGCATGCGTTGGTAACGATGGTCGCTGGCCCGTCCCTCCTAGAATCATTGCTCACACGCGGCGTGGCGTTGCTAAAAGTGAATCTGGACGCGGCGCTAAGTAAAGGCCTCTTGCCTTGGGGCTGGATGGAGAATCGCCCGGCGCTGCGCCTCCTGGTTCAGCGGGCTTATCGCGCGTTGCATGATCCGGCGCGCGGCGTCGCAAGTGACGACTTCATTAAACACGCCGAACTGTTGCTTGCACTGAATCCCAACGATAACCACGGGATCCGCGAGCAGTTGAGCTGTGCGTACCTAACGCGCGGTTGGCCAGAAAAAGCCATCGAGCTCACGGACCACTATCCCGGCGATTTTTGTGGGCCCGCCCTTAATCGAATTCTTGCGTTGTTCACCATTGGTCGCGATCCGGACGCGCGGGATGAGTTGTTGGTGGCAATTGAGGAAAATGATGTGGCGCTTAAGATGTTGCTCGCTGAGAAACCCCGACAACCGAAAGCTGACGAAGGTGGCGGGATCACAGTCGGCGGTAAGCACGAGGCGTGGTTGTATCGAATGTCCGCGCGCGCCGTATGGGAACGCGACGGCGGGCTCGACTGGTTGAACAAGACGTGGCCGAAGTCGCGGCGCGGATGAGTCTTAATCGCTCCGGGCGAGGGCTGGGATTTGCGCATAGTTGAACTTAGTCACCGACGAACCGTCGTCAAAGACTGACTGGTGTTGTCCGTCTAAAGTTAAGAGCACGGCGATCCTGGATCTTGCGGTCTAACGCGTAGAGGTACAGGTGTGTTTTCAATAAGGACAGATTGTTTCTAATGTGTCCTTGACAAAAGGACACATTGAAATGATGCTGCTCCGATGAGTTTGCATCCCGTGCTGGCAGAGAAACTGAGCTCGGCCCTCGAACCGGGGCACGGGGCCAGTTTGACACGCCGCGATGCCGAGCTGCCGGCCGTGCCCGGCAAAGTGCATGCCGTGATCGGGCTGCGCCGCGCAGGCAAAACAACCTTCCTACGCCAACTGTTGGCGACGCGCCGCAGATCATTGCCACCCGAGCAATCGCTCTATCTTAGTTTTGACGACGATCGACTAGCCGGTGTGGACGTTGCGCAGCTGGGTTTCCTGCTCGAAGAGTACTACCGTCGTTACCCAGCATTGCGGGGCCGCCAGACGGTGCACTGGTTCTTGGACGAGATCCAGTTTGTGCCCGGCTGGGAGCGCTTCGTGCGTCGCGCACTCGACACAGAAGCGGTCGACATCGTGGTGTCCGGATCGTCAGCGCGCATGCTCTCGCGTGAAGTGCATACCTCACTTCGCGGCCGCGGCATGGCAACCGTTATTCGTCCCTTTAGCTTTCGCGAGTTCCTGCGTCATCGCGGCGAAGAGCCAAAGAAGGCGCCGCGACTGTGGCGGGCGGCAGAGCGTTCAAGTATCGAAAAACGCTTTCGCGAGTATCTCTCGCAAGGTGGCTTTCCCGAAGCCCAGGGTCTAACCACATCCCTACAAATCGAGTTGCTGCAAAGCTATGTGGACGCGGTGCTGTTTCGCGACGTCGTTGAACGCTACGCGGTCTCGCAAGTGGCAGCGTTGCGCTGGCTGATCCGACAGTGCCTGCGTAACCCCGCCAGCAGCTTCAGTGCCCATCGTCTGTATCACGATCTAAAAGCCCAAGGTCACAGTGTTGCCAAGGATGCCGTGCACGCGATGCTCGGGCATCTGATGGACGCCTTTCTGATTAGCGCGGTGCCGCTCGCGACGGAGTCTGAGCGCAAACGGAATTCGAACCCGCGTAAGCTCTATCCAGCTGATCCCGGATTCATCAAAGCGTTCGATTCGAGCGGGCGCGCTAACGTCGGTCATGCACTCGAAACGGTGGTCTTGAACGAACTCGAGCGGCGCGGCGCCGATATTACCTATGTCAAAACCGGCGATGGTTGGGAAGTGGACTTCCTCGCGCGCCAACGCGGCTCTGGAGAAACGTTGATCCAAGTTTGTGCCGACGTATCTTCACCGGCGACCCTGGAACGTGAGCTGCGCGCCCTCCGAGAGGCGGCACAGGATCACCCAGGCGCTGCGCAGCGACTACTCGTACTCGATCGCGATGCGCTCACACGCATCAAGGCATCGATGGTGCAAGTGAAGCCTGTCTACGAATGGCTACTCGCGGCACCGGACGAGGAGTGAACGGTACGCCGATGCCGAAGACTGCCCAAGTCCATTTCACTCTCAAAGACTGAGAGATCACACTGCGGCATTTTCATAGATGCACCTGGTCGGGCGATTGCCAAGACTAGCGAATCACTCGACTCAAGGGTATCGGTCAAGTCTTGAAAGGCTGGCTCCGGTGCGGGAGATTTGCGTGACTCAGCTGTATATCGTTATCTATCGTTGGGCACATTACGCAACGAGCGCCCACATAAGCGATTGATTAATAGATAAACTAATTCAGTTCCTATGACTTTTAATCCGCTGGTCGTAGGTTCGAACCCTACACGGCGCACCATCAAATCAACTAGTTACGAATTTCTCAGTGGCTCTGATTCAGCACCGGGTACGTTCTCGGTATGCTGGCGAGTGCTTCGAGGTGATCATGGCAACGATCATTAAGGCTCCGGCACGAAACCTGGCGGGCGATCGTTCCTAAGCGCGGATGGTCGGCGACAAGTGTTGAGTAATCCGATCAGGCCTGTCGACTGCGACCTTATCTTCTTCGGCGAACCCGGTCGCGTACGAGTTTCACCCTGCCTGACAACAAGTGCTCAAGGACAATGGCATCGGCGGGCTCTGCTTTCACGATCTGCGACAGATGTTACGCCGCTACACCCCTCTGCGCGCCGAAGACTTGGTCGCCAAGCTCGATGTGAATATTTTAACCACAGGTACTCAGGTCGAGCTGCAACAATCGTCATCAATGCTGGTTTCGCGATGACGGGAGCCCCCAATCCGCTTTGAAAATTGAATCGGTCAATTCGAGGCTACGCTACCCCCACCGAGCGACTCATCCGCCAGTTCATCGATGAGGGGCTCGAACCTGCCGTAACGCAACGCGAGCGTCGGCAGTACGAGCAGGTTCAGCGCCATCGAGGTCAATAAACCGCCCAGGATCACGACCGCCATCGGCCCCTCGATCTCGCGGCCGGGATCCCCCAGGCCGATCGCGAGCGGTAGGACACCGAGGCCGGTCACGATAGAGGTCATGAGGACCGGCGTGAGCCGATCCCCAGCACCGCGAACGGCTGTCGCTAGCTCCCAGTTCATGCCCTCGACTGCAACCAGGTGCTCGTAGTGGGCGATCATCAGGATCGAATTGCGGAGCGAGATGCCGAAGAGCGTCACGAACCCGACCATTCCACCCAAGGAAAGCAAGCCGCCCGTGACCAACACGGCGAGCACGCCGCCCACCAACGCGAACGGCAGGTTCGCCAGAATCAACAGCAGGTTGCGCCAGTTGCGGGTGACGATCGACAGCAGAAGAATCATGGCGAGACCGGCGATGAACGAGTTGATGAGGAGATCGCGCTGCGATCGCGACTGGGCCTCGGCGGCGCCCGCGAATTGGAGATACGTTCCGGCCGGGAGCGGCACGTTCGCCGCCACAGCGGCCTTCGCCGCTTGATCGAAGGAGGCGATATCGGACCCCGCAACGTTGGCGGTCACGGTCTGCCGGCGTCGCCCGCCTTCGTGCAGCACTTGGTAGCGTCCGGCAGCTTCGTAGATATCGGCGATCTGGCGGAGCAGTACATGAGCGCCGCCGGGGCTGCGTAATGGCAGCTCCCCGACCTTCGTGATGGCGTCCCGGCTCGCACTATCGAGAATGGCGATAACGTCGAAAACCTGGTTGCCCTCATAGGTCTGTCCGACAGCGTCACCCTGATAAGCGGCGCGGATCAGATCGAGCACTTCGACGGCGTCGAAGCCCCAACGCTCAAGGTCGGGTTTCCGCAGGCGGATGGTGAGCTGCGGCAAGCCGGGCGGCGATTGGATCTGAACCTCGGTCGCGCCCGGCACCGCAGCGAGCGTGCGGGCAACTTCCTGCGCTGATCGGTCGAGGACCTCGAGATCGTTGCCAAAGATATTGACCGCCACCGGGGCCGTATAGCCCGAGAGAGTTTCCTCGACCCGCTCGGTCAGGAACGTCTTGACCGAAAAGTGGACGCCGACGAAGCCTGCGAGCGCCTGCCGGATACCGGCCTGTGCCGCTTCGGCCTCGTTCCCCGATAAACCGGGTTTCAAATCTACCTCTAACTCGCTGTAATGCGTGCCCCACGTATCCTCGGCCTTCTCGGCGCGACCGACGCGCTGCGCCACCGAGCGTATGACTGGCAACTGCCTGAGGGCCTCGGCGACGCGCGCGCCGATGCGCAGCGATTCCTCGATCGAGGTGCCGGGCACCGCCGACAGATGGATGATGAAGTGTCCTTCTTTAAGCTCAGGGATGAAGGTGCCGCCGAAGAACGGCAGCGCCGCGCAGCCGGCAATCGAGAACGCGGCCGCGGCGGCGATGAGGGTCCGCGGTCGCCGCGCGATATCGCGTAGCAGGCGCTCGTAACCAGCGCGGGTCCACCGCACCACCGGCGGGTCCTTTTCTGCCATCTTCCTGCCCGCAAGCAGCGCCATCGAGAGGGCGGGGGTCACGGTGAGCGCGACGAGCAGCGAGGCCACCACGGCGAGCGTGTAGGCGAGCCCAAGTGGCGCGAACAGGCGACCCGCGATGCCGGACAACGCCATGATCGGAAGGACTACCAAGATGACGGCGAAGGTCGCATAGACGACCGCGCCCCGGACTTCGAGACAGGCGTCGAGAACGACCCGCGCGACCGGTCGCGGCTGGGCTAGTCGGCCGTTCTCCCGCAGCCGCCGGACGATGTTCTCGATCCCGATCACGGCGTCGTCAACGACCACGCCAATCGAGATGGCGAGGCCACCCAACGTCATCGTGTTGAGTGTCACGCCGAGCATTTCCAACACGATCGTTCCCGTCAGGAGCGACAGCGGGATGGCGGTGCACGAAATTGCCGCGGTTCGCCAGTCGAAGAGAAACAGGAACAGCACCACGATGACCAGGATGCCGCCCAGCATCAGCGAATCCCGCACATTGCTCGTCGCGGTGTCGATGAAGTTCGCCGGGCGGAACAGATCGGCATGAAGGGCGATGTCTTCCGCTTTCAGGCTCGACCGTAACTCGTTCAGCGCGGCTTCCACCGCCTGCGTTACCTCGACAGTGTTAGCGCCGTACTGTGCCGAGACGTTGAGGATCACGCCTGGCTTGCCATCGATCGCCGCGCCACCGATCGGCGGCTTGGGCGCCTCGCGAACATCGGCGACGTCACCCAAGATGACACTCGCCGCGCCCTGGCTCAGCAGCACCGTACGCGCGATGTCGTCGGGTTTGAGTGACTGTCCCTCGGTTTGGAAGACGATCCGCTGGTTCTTGGTGTCGATAAAACCCGCGCCGCGTACGCCGGTGGCCTGCCGGGCTGCCGTCAAGACATCGTTGAGACCCACATCGTAGCGGATGAGTTGGTCGGGATGGACCTGGATCTGGATCGAGCGCTCATCGCCGCCGAACACCGTGACATTCGCTACCCCGGGCACCGCGAGCAGGCGCAAACGGACCGTCCATTCGGCGACGGTGCGCAGGTCCATTAACGAGCGTTGGTCCGAGGTGAGGCCGGCCACCAGCACGACGCTGGTCGACGAGGTGAGCGGCGTCATGGCCGGCGGCTGTACACCTTGTGGGAGTTGCAGAGCCGCGGCGGCTAACCGCTCGGCGACCACCTGCCGATCACGATAGATGTCGCTCGATGGACTAAAAAAAACGGTGACGACGGACAGCCCCTGGATCGAGGTCGAACGCAACGTTTGTACGCCCGGCACGCCGTTGATAGCGTTCTCTATCGGCCGGGTAACGAGGATTTCCACCTGTTCCGGCGTCAACCCGACCGCCTCGGTCTGGATGCCGACTTGGGGCGGTGCGAACTCCGGGAATACATCGTACTTGGCGCGGCCGAGCGCATAGACGCCGTAGGCGAGCAGCACGCAGGCCAACGCAATGACGAGGCCGCGGAAGCGAATCGCGAAACCGATGATCGCGGCCTGGGGACCGGCGGGGACGCAGCTCACTTTTCGTCCTCACCGATCTGGATCTGCGCTCGAAACTCCTCGGACAGCAGCAATTGCGCTCCGCGCGTCACGATCTCGGTGTTCGGCGCAAAGTCCTTGACGACATAGCCACCGCCGGGTGCCGGTAGGTCGGTCGCGATCTCCGCCCGCGTGAACGTCTCGGAACCAGTGCGGTGATAAACCCAGGCTCGGCCCTGCCACCAGATGATCGCCTCCGCCGGCAACGTCACGCCTGAGATCGGTCGACCTGACGATAGGAAGGAGAGAACATTCATGCCGGGCAGCACGCCGCTATTCGCCGGCGCTAGGTAGAAGAAGCTGACACCCTGGATCTTTGGGTCGGTGCGGGTCGCTGGCGAGACGAATATGATAGCGATGCGCGAGTGCTGGCCAGTCTGGATCGCCGCCGTCGCGGGCGGAGCCGCGAGGATGACGCCAGGCGGCAAGGTGACTTGCAACAGGAAATCCTGTCGCTCGAGCAGCCGGGTGATCATCGACGATCCGTCGATGAGAGATTTGCCGAGCACCGGACCCCATTCTTGTTGTGCGGTTGTAGCCAAGGTGCGCACCTGCGACTCCGCCGCAGTGAGAGCCGCTTGATCCGTGCGAAACGCCGCTTCGGCGGCCTGGAGCTGCGCTAAGGAGACATTCTGTTGGTCCTGGTAAAGCTTCTGCGCGCGCTCGAAGGCGGTGCTCGAGGCAGCGAGCTTGGCGTGTGCCGCCAGGCGCTGGGCGTTGGCGTTGGCGTAGCTGCTATTGAGATCGATCAGTCGCGCCACCTCGAGGACAGTGGCGTAGGCACGAACCTGCTCCTGATAGGGCGCTGGCGCTGGCACCGTGGTCTCGATCCTGCTGCGTTTTTGCGACTCGACATTGAGCGTAATAACCGGTGCGCCGTTCACCATCGACACGCGGCGGGGTGGCGTGACGGGACGCTCGCGCTCAGCCTCACGCGCCGCTTCGCCGCGACCTTCGATGAAACCCCAGACGATGAGCGCGCCAAGACCGAGAACGACTGCAACCACAATGATCCGCAGTAGCGGCATTCGCCGGAACGATGGTGGTCGGTCGGTCATGAAGGCGGCTCCCTATCGACGAGGCGGGGATTCCGTGCCGGGACGGCGGGCCATTGCCGGGTCGAGTACGGGTTGCTGCAAAGAGTCCTCGAGCGCGCCGAGTACTTGCCGCTGCGCCACCACGACGTCAAATCGCGACAGTTCGGTTGCGACGACTTCCAGCGCCGCCGTCACCAGCATGGGCCGGTCAACTTGTCCGGCGCGGAACGAGTTCTTGATTTGACGCTGGCGGCGCTGCTCCTCGGCCAGCAGTGCATCGCCGGTTACCAAACTCTGTGCCGCCGTGCGGTAGGCCGTCGCCGCCTGGTCGATCGCGCCAACGATCCGCGCCTGGAGCGCGGTGAAGTTGGCCGCCGCCTGCTCTCGATTAGCCACCGCCCTTGCGATCTGTCCTTGATTCTGGTGGAAGATCGGAAGGTCTACGCCGAGATCGAAAATATATTTGTTGTCGCCAAAATCGTAGTTATAGCCAGGACTCAAGCTCACGTTCGGATACTGATTGCTGATCTCAAGCTGGAGTGCCGACTGCGCCGCTGCGTATGCCTCAAGACTTCCCTGGACGTCGGCTCGTGTGGTCAGCGCTGCGCGCCGCCAATCGCCCGTGACCAGGTTCGCGGCTAAGGTCGGCGGAAAGTCGAAGGCTGCGAACGCGAAGTCGACACCCTCGAGCGCGCTCACTGGAATGCCGATCGCGATCGCGAGCTGGGCCTGCGCATCGGCAGCAGCGCGTTCGAGATCGCGGATGGCGAACGTGATCTGAGAACGATTGATGCGTTCGCGTGCAACATCGAGGGACGCCGCCTCGCCCAGCGCAAGCCGTCGCTCGACCAGCTCCACGAGTTGCGCCTGGAGATCGAGCCGCTGGCGGGTCAAGGTCAAGCGCTGTCGCGCAGCCCAGAGGTTCAGCAGCGCCGTCCGCACCTGTGCGCGGACTTGCCAGCCGACCCCGGCGAGGTCCCACCGCGCGGACTCCGCGAGATGCTGCGCCTGTGCCGTGCGGTACTCGCGCTTGCCGGCAGTTTCCAGGATGAAGTCAATGACCGGCCCGATCGTAAGTGGAGCGGCGCCAGCCACGGCGGGTTGGATAAAAATGTTCGTGAAATTAAGTCGGGGATTCGGGCGTTGATGGGCGGTGACCACGCCTGCCTCGGCGCCCCTAAGCTTAGCGTGCGCGATGTCGAGATCGGGATGATAGTAAATCGCGGCCAGCGTGAGCGACGAGAGGTCCCACGTCGGAAGCGAACCCGGCTTCCTTTCACGGTCAAGGCCCACCGCGATGAACTGCTGCAGACGCGGATCGTCCAGACGCCGGTGATCGAGCAAGCGCGCGTTGTCGGCCGGAGAGATAGGTTCGGGGCGATAACTTGCACAGCCGGCGACAAACACGGTCAAGCCGGCAAGAAGAATCGCCTGGTACGGTGGATGCATTCCAACCCTTGCTCGGTACTGCGGAAAGCCCGCATAACCGACTCAGGGTAGAAACTGCACGCTGACGCCACGATGACGCCCAGATGACGGATCCGTCATCTGGCGGCTGCCTTATGACTGACGCCAGTGCGGCCTATTCGGATAATCGCCGGAACCTGAGCGTCACCGCTGTGCCCTGTCCCATTTGGCTGTCGATCTCAATGGTTCCGGCGTGGCGTTCGACAATGCTTTTGACGATTGCAAGACCGAGTCCGACAGGGTGCCTGGACTCCGCCCGCGCCCGAGCGACCCGGTAGAATCGATCGAGCACATGCGGCAGATGCTCCGCGGCAATGCCACACCCGGTATCCGTGACACTCACCTTAAGCCATGCTGCGTCAGCGCTCGCGGCGATCCGGACCGTGCCCTTTTTCGGTGTGTGCGCGAGCGCATTCGAGACGAGATTTCCGACCGCTTGTTGGAAGAGCGTGCGATCAAGCGGCGCCATGAGATCGTCTGCGACCGAGAGGCGAAGACCGACGCCGACTTCCGCTGCCGCCGCCTCGTAGAACTCTTGCACCGCCGCGAGCTCCTTGCGGACGTCGATCATCTCGCGTTCGAGCGGTTCGGGTGCATTCTCTGTCCTGGCGAGAAAGAGCAGGCGCTGGATCACTCGCGAGAGCCGCGCGCATTCTTCAAGGCAAGAGTCGAGGGTCTCACGATACTCCGCATTCGATCGCGCCCTGCGGAGCGCGACCTCGATCTCGCCGAGCAGATTGTTGATCGGCGAGCGTAGCTCATGGGCGACATCGTCGGCGAACTGCGAGATGCTCGCGAATGACTCCTGGAGCCGGTCGAGCATACGGTTGAAGGTCTCGGCCAGGCCAGAGAGTTCGACCGGCAAGCGGAGCGTGTCAATCCGTTCGAAGAGCGTGGCCGAGCGGATGCGCTCTGCGGTTTGGCCGATGCGCTTGATCGGCCGCATCCCAGCCTTTGCAATGACATAACCAACCATGGAGCAGATGCCGACCGAGAGGGTGAGTACGAGCACGAGCCGCTGCCGATATCGCGCCAACAGATCGTCGTCGTTGGCGAGGTCCATCGCCACCTGAGCAATGCGTGTCGCGTTGCCAGTGGAGGTGTCCAAAACTCTAGCGCTCAAGATCTGAAACAGTTTGCCTGAGGGGGAGACGGCCTCATGGCTTGTCGCTTCGGCGGCGCCGATCGTTGTCAGTTCCGACGGGGTAGGCGGCGGCAGCTCTGCCGACAGGCCCGGCGTTTCCAGTAGAATTCGCCCACCGTCGTCGAGGATCCGAAAGTAGCTTTGTGGCTGCCGTGGGCTTGTCCCCCAGCCGTGCGCCTGGTCTGGACGGAGTGACAACGCACCGTTTGGCGAGGAGCGCAGCAACAAGCGCAGACTGTCCAGATTGTCGGCTAAAGTACGGCTGTCCTCGCGCGCGAGGCTGGTGACCAAGACCCAATAAAGAAAGCCCGTGGCGACGACGATTAGCACGACGGTTGAGAGCGCGTACCAAGCTGCCATGCGCAGCGCGATCGACTTCGGTAGGCGCCCGATCAATTTCGTTCCGCCGGACATCTACAAGCGCGCTTCGAGTACGTAGCCGACGCCCCGAACCGTGTGAATCAGCTTTTTCTCGTGGGGGTCGTCCACCTTCAAGCGCAGGCGCCGCAGATGCACATCGACCACGTTCGAATCGCTATCGAAATTGATATCCCAAACCTGCTCGGCAATGATCGTCCGCGACAGGACATCGCCCGTTCGTCGCATCAGCAGCGAGAGTAACAAAAATTCCTTGGGTGTCAGCTCGAGGAGTTTGCCGGCACGGGTAGCGCGATGCCGCACGAGATCGATCGCCAGATCGGCGACCGTCACGACGGAGACTTGCCGAGTGGCGCCGCGCCGCAGGATTGAGCGTATCCGCGCGAGTAGTTCCGTGAAAGCGTAGGGCTTCACGAGATAATCGTCAGCGCCAAGCTCCAATCCTTGCACCCGATCGTGAACCGCATCGCGGGCGGTAAGAAAGAGCACCGGCGTGGAGACGTCGCGCCGCCGTAATTCACGGATGACGGACCAGCCGTCGCGAACCGGGAGCATCACGTCGAGGATGATGAGGTCATAGCCGCCGGTGCGTGCGAGGTGCGCGCCGTCTTCGCCATTCTCTGCCAGATCGGCGACGAAGCCATTCTCGTCGAGCCCCTTCCTCAAGTAGGAAGCCGTCTTCGGCTCGTCTTCGACGATCAGGATCTTCATGTTGCTCTCGACTCCGAACAAACGCGCGGCACGCGGCGCGCGCTGAACCAAGTTTGACCCATTGGCCGGGATTTCGCTGACCCAATCATCATCCTAAAAACGGGTCTGTGGCACTATCACAACCGCTTTTTCCCCGTTGCCGCGGAAAAATAAGAGGTGGATTTACTATAGGCTCCCTGATGGGAATGAGGGACGCAACCGGACCATGAAGAAATTCAGCCTCTACGTCGCATTCGCGGTGTTGTGCAGCTTACCCGGACTCGCGCTGCGGGCACTCGGTATCCATCTCACACCATTTGTCGATGCGCTACTGGCCGGCGCGATTCGGAAAGCTCATGCGCGTGCGTAGTGCCTCGATACTCTTAGCTTTGTTCGCATTCCAATTAGGCATTTCCTTCGTATTCCAGCACGACGAAGCCCGCACGATCGTATGCTTGACCGGCTCTGCTTGGATCTATCGGGGGATGGCGGCTGCGCTGTTCTTGTTCGATCGGGAACGCCTTGCGCGTTACCTCGATGTCGGGCTTTTGGGTCGTGACGCGAATCGCGTCACACGCTGACCCGAACCCGTCGAGGGCGTTTTTTGGAATCGCATCTGCAATCGCTGATCGCCTTCTTTTCGGCCCATCCGCAGCTCGCGCTCGGCGCAATTTTCGCCGCGTCTTTGCTCGAGGCGCTAGCTGTCATCGGTACCGTCATTCCGGGCAGCTCGATCGTCTTCGTCGGTGGCGTGCTGATCGGTCTCAAGGCCCTTGATCCATGGTCAGCAGTGGTTGCCGCCGTTATCGGCGCGATTCTGGGAGACAGCAGCAGCTACTGGCTCGGGCAGCGCTATCACGACAGAATTCGCGCCATTTGGCCGATGAAAACCTACCCGGGATTGTTCGATCGCGGGCAAGCGTATTTCGCCAAAAACGGCG
Organism: Gammaproteobacteria bacterium; assembly: GCA_016191285.1. Classification (GTDB taxonomy): domain Bacteria; phylum Pseudomonadota; class Gammaproteobacteria; genus CAIKBL01. The sequence continues at coordinate 95,793 of JACPPA010000021.1, read as the reverse complement.
GCAAGAGCGTGTTTCTCGGTCGCTTCCTCGGGCCGCTACGGGCCATCGTCCCGGTGGTGGCCGGGATGTCCAACATGCCGGCCGGGCAGTTCTACCTCATGAATATCCTTTCGGCAGTGGCGTGGGCTGCCGCGCATATTCTGCCCGGCATGCTGTTCGGCACTTCGCTGCAACTGGCGGGCGCCGTGAGCTCGCGACTGGTCGTCTTGCTGGTGGCGACTGTCATCGTGTTGTGGGCGATGACGAAGCTCGTGCGATTCGCGCTCACTCACGGCTGGCCGCGACTCATTACCCTGCGCGATCGGACGGTGGAGTTCGCGCGCGGCAAATCGGGACCGTTCGCGCGCGTCGTGCTTTCGCTGTTCGATCCCGCGCGAGCCGAATCGGCTGCGCTTCTGACTGCCGCCGTGTTGCTGATCGGCAGCGCTTGGTTATTTTTGGGCATTTTGGAAGATGTCGTTTCTGGCGACCGGCTGGTTCAATTCGACCGCACGGTTTACAGCGTGTTACAAGGCCTAAGAACCGCGTGGGTAGACAACGTTATGGTTGCCATCACCGAGATGGGCGGCGTCGCCGGTACGCTTCCAGTCGTTGTAGTGGTGTCGTCGTGGCTCAGCTTCAAACGCTATTGGCGCACGTTGGGCTATTGGTTGGCGGCCGCCGGCTTTGCCGAGATTCTCGTTTCGGTATTGAAATACCTCTTGCGCAGGACGCGCCCAAACAACATTTACACGGGGATCGAACAATTTTCATTTCCGAGCGGCCATACGACTTTGAGCATTGTGGTTTACGGTTTCATGGCCTTTCTGCTGGCTCGCGCACAGCCCGTTGGAACAAAGATCGCCGTGATTTTGGTCGCAGCCGTGGCGATCCTTCTGATCGCATTCTCACGTGTCTATTTGGGTGTTCACTGGTTTTCGGACGTACTCGGCAGCCTGGCCTTGGGCGTTGCCTGGATTGCGCTCCTGAGTATCGCTTACACGCACCACGTGCAAACTGAAAAATTATCCGTATTCCCGCTGTTGTTGATGGTTTCGGCAACGCTCGCGCTGGTAGCCGCCGTATACGTCAGAGGGCATCGCAGTGCTGACCTCGAGCGTTATGCTTATCGGCCAAAAGTGGAGACTATATTGCTGGCCGATTGGAACGCAGGGGGTTGGCGTAGTTTATCGTTGGCCCGTTCCGAACTCGACGGCGAATACGAAGAACCGTTTTCGGTGCAGTGGATTGGAACGGCCGCGCGGATTTCCGAGACGCTTGCTGTGTCGGGATGGCACGTCCCACCCACCTGGACTTTAAAAACAGCGTCGCTCTGGATGTTGGCCAAGACGCCTATCGCGGAACTGCCGGTACTGCCGAAGTTTGATCATGGCGAAGCGCAAACATTGACATTCGTCCGAGTGCTCAATCTGCGGGAACGGTTTGCGGTTCGACTCTGGGTCGTGGGTGAAGTGATCGATACCGACGCAGGTCGGAAATCCCGTCCACTCTGGCATGGCATGGTGACGATTGAGCGCCTGGATCATCCCGTGAGGAAGATAATGCTGGTCACTACCGCGTCCGATTTCGTTACGCCGTTGGAACGCCTTGAACGGGATTTGCGGAACCAGCATTTATCGGTCGTTAAGCAAAAAGTTCGGGGGATATCCGTCCTACGGATTTGGTGAGCAGTACGCAAACGAAAACCTCAATAGGGCATGCTCGGATGACGGTGTTTTCGAACCAGCGAGTGGAGGGATACGACCATGGCAACAGCACCTCAGGTGATTGAGATCGCGGCAGGAGAAATCGCACCGAATACGCGCGCGCTTTTTCGTCGCAGCACCGCTGACGAGGCCCGCCGTGGGAGTGCGAGATGCCCAGCCGTCGGTTCGTCTCACCCAGCCCCGGCGCTCACTCCGCCCGCAAATCGTCGAGGAATTCCGACGCCGGCTCCACACTCGTGACGATCAAGTGATCTCGCGCCCGCGTGCACGCCACGTACAGGAGATGGCGCTCGGTGTTGTAGACCTCTTCGAGATCGCTGTCGTCGGTGACGCGCTCGATGCGCGCTTGCAGCGGAATGATCTCGTCGTCGCAGGCCATCACCGCCACGGCCCGAAACTCCAAGCCCTTAGCCAGATGCATCGTGCTGACGGAGACGTGGCCGTGGCTGGTCTCGACCTGCGCATCCAACACCTTGTATGGCAATCCCGCCAGGGTGACCGCCTCGCGAGCGCGGTCTAGTTCTTTCTCTGAGCGGACGAACACGCCAATTTCGTGCGGAGCGACATCTCTTTTGGCGCAATCTTTAATCCAATCGCCGACGGCGCCAATCTCCTCCTCTTGGGTAGGGAACATTCTCACTGCAGGCGCCGGCCCGTTGAAGACCGACACGGTTCCGCGCCGTGCCTCCGTGTTGCCGTCGACGTCGGATACTTCATGATCCAGTAACCGATCGGCTTGGCTTCGGATCTGGTGCGATGTGCGGTAGTTGATATGCAGCGTTCGGGCGCGACCCCGAATGTCGACGCCGAGCGATTTCCACGAGAACGGCTGCTGGAAGACCCGCTGCCCCAGATCGCCCGCAAAGAAAAGCGCATTCGGACGATCCGCGCCCAACGCGGCAAGAAACCGCAACTGCGGTGGGCTGAGGTCCTGCGATTCATCGACCACCGCGAACTCAAAGGGCGGCTGCTTGCGACTCGCCAAATCACGCGCGAGCTGACTGAACATCGATGCACGGGTAATTAGGCCTTCCTCCTTCAAGCGGGACCGAACGGCTTCGAATACCGCCCAAATTGCGGCGCGCTGCGCCTCCGGCAGACGGATCTTTCGGCCAAGACGCTTGACGTCCCGGTAGGACTCCCAGCTATCCAGTTGCCAGGCGTCAATCAGTTCCTCCCACTCCGTCAGCAAGAAACCCATGCTGAACTTCTGACCCGCGACGGCACCGGCAGCCTCGGCGACGAAACGTCGAATCACATCTTGCGAAGCAACGTGTGAGCGGCCAATCTGACGTTCAAAAAGGCGCTCGCCAATCGCGCTTATGGCGTGGACTTCGAGGCGTTCCGCCAGACGCGGCTCATTGCTTATCAAGCGCCGCAGTTTTGTTCGAAGCGCGTTCGCCAACGTACAGGAGAAGGTAGTCAGCAACACCCGGCAATCCGGATATTTGCGCGCCAGAAACACCGCGCGGTGTAGCGCGACTATGGTCTTGCCGGTACCCGCTGAGCCTGAGACCCGCGCAGGCCCTGCGTACTCGCGCTCAACCAATTCGCGTTGTGCCGGGTGCAGAAAAATCGTCCACTTATCCCACGGATATTCCAGCGCTCGCTCAAGTTCCTCAACGTCGCTAATAACGCGGAAGCGTCGCTGTGCGTCCGGGTGGCCGAACGGATCCGGGCCACCGGTGACGGTGGGCGAGGCGACCTGCGGCTGTCCACCCGTGGCCAGTTCGAGCAAGGCTTCCGCCGCCTCTCTGGGCAGGTGATCGGCCAACTCCAGCAGACTTTCTTCGGTCGCCCGGTGCACGTCAGCGAGCCATTCCGGTGGCACGCCGTAACTCAACAACTCGTCGTCGGAATGCCGGGCGAACAGGAGATTTTTAGACGGCAGCGGTTGCGCTATTTCCGCATACTTCGGCGCCGCAATTTCCTCGACGCGCTCCCGAATCTCCACAAACTGGGCGGCACCGGTCTTCGGATGTGTTTCGAGCTTGCGCCGCTCGGCCCACGCATACGCCTTGTCGTGATGCTCGACATAGCACAGCAATAAGCTTTCCGACGTCTTGTGAACAATCAGCCGGATGTCGCTGTTAACGCGCGCTGACCAGAAGTTCTTGTCTTTTGCCTGGTCGAGCTTGTGAAAGCTCATCCCCGGATTCACCGGATTGAGCTGCAGGTCGAACGCCGTAGTCTTGACTGCTTTCTGCTCTTCGCCAGACAGGCGAGCGAGGCTGTCGGTGAAGGTGTCGGCGATGCGGAAGTCCATCGATTTATCGGCGCGGCCTATAAGAGAACTGGGCAGCCATTCTCTGCGCCCGATCGATCCAAAAATGCTTCAACTCGTCAGCGGGCTTCCCAGTTTCGTCATGCCAGCCAACGATATTGGCGTGCTTCGGGTACGGTTTGCCATCTGCGTCAAAGCCCAGTTTCTCCGCATACACGGCTGACGCGAGACCCACGCCTCGCCCTATGGCCGGGTCCGGCGCGGTACGGTCGAAATAATTCGAACAGCGCGTCCAAATCTGTTCCTCACTCAATTCATTGGAGCGACATACAGAAACTTCCAGACGGTGGTTCTCGCGATTGCGACGTGGAACGAGTCGCGTATGGCGAATAGTGTTTGCTTTCCGATCGACTTGATCCTGTCGAAATACGAAACTGCTGAGCGTTTCTTCAGGCCGCACGTCCGCCGGCAGCCGGCGGGTAAAGCTTCGCCATGTACGTGACAACATCTTGAAGAGATTCCTCAAGTGCGATCGGATTTGACGTCGCAATGGGTTGCCAGGCATGCACGCTTCCCTCCTTACCAAACTGACCAGCGAAATTGATCTTCCCGTACGCACCAACGCTGAGTGAAAACACGCGCTCGACATCGATCGACCAACTAATGCAGATTTCCCCGTCCGATTCTGGGATTACATCCGGCGCTGGTGTTCCCGTTGGAAGCAGTGCGTATAAGGTCTCAACAACTTTCTTCGTGGTCGAAATCACCTGGCTGGTGATAGCAACTGCATCCTCTCCATCCCAATTCGCCCTACCGCATTCGCTGCGAATGCCACGGAACGCAGCGTCGACGGTCGGAAGCCAGTCTGAGGCGCTTCCTCGAAGGTAATTTCTCTCGTCGGCCCATTGGTGTCTGCCCGCTTGGCTGCCAGCGCTGACAGGCTCATAGTCATGGAATCCACTGAATTGGTGGCGTCTCATCGCAATCGGAAAACTCATTTGTACAACCCCGCTGCGCGTTCGGTAATGGTTCCGAAAAAGCTGCGATTCTTTAGTTCACGTAAGCGTTCAAGAATATTCCACAGTTCTGGATCCGTCGGGTCCAAATTGGTCGACATGAACGCGTCCACATCCAAAATCACCGGCGCGGTGCCGTCCGCCGCCATCCCTTCGAAAGCCACGGTCAGGATAACGCGCGCACCACTCGGCGCGTCGACTAGTTGAAACCGCTGGAAAAACACCTCGACAGCTTGCGGCGCCTCTTCCGGTACATCCACTAGCTTTTGCAAGTACGTCTGAAAGGACGCTCCAGTCTCCAATGGAAGACGCAAATTGTTGATGAAGCGAGTAGCCACTCTGGTGACTCGCTGGGGTGTAAGACGTTCTACGTATAGGCTCCAGATCCGGCTCGTCTCCATCAAAAGCGTCGCCCAATCCTCGTACGGCGGTAACCGACTTAATGTAAACTCGGAAAGCCGACACTGCGCAACGTATTTTTCATCGCTTGAGTGAAAGCGCAATCCTATCTGAGCAGCCGCAGCCGTCGTTTCCGGCCGTTGCCCATCTGCCGGAAGCATGAACCTGAATGTTCCTTCAGAGATTGGACCCTTTACGTAGTAGTCGAAGTCCATTGGCGCGATTGAATTGCTCAGTCCTTCGACTGTAAGGCCCTCTCGGGCAGATATATGAAGATCGATCAATGCTTCCGTGATCGGCGCGTGCGGTAGATGACGTTGTCTAGCCATTAAATTCGATCGCGCGGCGTTACGCGGCCTTTTTCAAAAGCTTTCTTCGAAAATCATCTTCGGCGTTTAGCGATGCGATCATTTCGCCACCAATATTAGAAAGGCGTGCTAGATCGGCGCGCGGCATTTCCTGTTGATTTTCAAAGACCAATAACGACTCAAATTCAATTTTGTTCCGATGGTAATACTCCAAGAAGATCGTGGCCAACCGAGCCTTGTCCTGATTCGGAATGCCAATCAGAAACAACGGCACGCTATTCTTGCCATCGATACAAAAATCAACTTGGTAGTATTCCGCATTAGCCAGCCCAGGGATTTCAAAAGACCGATGAACTTTTTCCGATGACACTACGTCGAGGATTTGTTCGTATAAGTCATCGTAAAACGTCGATGCCACTCGCGAACGATTTAGGAACGTTAAGTCGTAAACAGAAGTTAGTGCCTGTCCAAGCCGAAACGTTGCGCGCGCCAGATCGACGATCGCGGATTCGGTAAAGAACTGCCCTGTCTCTTGATCAAAATAGACTCCCTGCTCCGCAATAATCCTTTCAAACAATACCGAGCGTGTACCTGAAAATAGCTTATCGATATCATTCTCATAGCTCAGGTGCAGCAACGTGTGGCCGCCATCGCTAATGCGCACGCCACCGGTTCTCGTCTCAGTCAAATAAAGGGAGTATTGGTCGCCGTCTGGAAAGCTGAACGGTGTCTCCAACATTATCATCCCATTCTCGCGTCGTCGGAGGGTGACCTGCGCACAGAGCTGTTCGCAAAGCTGTTGATTGTCCAGTGTCTCTAGCATGGCGCGACTCCGTCTATGGACTGGAAAATAAATCCGGTTCGCCCAGGGTTAGGTTCGGCAGTCCGTCGATATGCGCGTCCTTGACTATGCAATATAGCGCGCCGTCGAGTGTACGATACCTAGTGGCGATTTCCGCGTGGGATTCCGGCTTTTTACCGCCTCGCATCGCACTTTCCGTCGCGGTATGGGCGTGACACTGAAACTTGATCTCTCCGTGGACATGTCCGGCACCGTTGTACCGCAGTAGCGTTAGTGGTTGACCATCGGGCTTAATTACCTTCAAGCCGCAGGAGAAATCAGCGTCGTCGTAAATGCTCTGGCGCAAATAGAGTTCGAACCAGTAGTCACCGTCTTCAAGTTTGAAGTTACGCTGCTTGTGACCAGGCTTTGTAACCCAACGAACACTCGGATTGGTAACCCGCTTTCTCAATTTAATGAGCTGATCAATTTCTGCGTCAGTTAGTGCGTCGAAATTCATGGTGGGCGTAACTCTTCGTTTGCAACTAAACGTAAGACATCAACATGGTTATTTGATCTTAAAATACTTTCGTCACTTCATCCCCTAGGCTAAAAATAGACTCCGGCGACTGCAATCGAACATCAAGCGCTGTGCTCAGGCCCGTTCCCGAAGCCAACGACCGTGCAATCCGCGATCCGGACTGGCCATTTGCCACCGTCATCATCGCGAAAGCGGAAATGCTCGGCAAGGCAGCACAATGAGCCTGGATGATAGTTGACGGACACGATCCGGTGCGCAAAGGTCTGCGCGACGGAATCCGGCACGCCCTGCTCCATCAGAACTGTCACATCCGGTAACTGAATGCGGCGACGACGCCAGCTTGCGGGAATGCGCCACATCACCTCTGTAGGATCTCGCCAGCACACTTCCACGGGACCGGCCATCGCAGCTTTTACGACCACTTGAGTGATCGCGCCACTGCATTGGGCCGCCACGCGCGCGGGAATATTGACCTCTAACAGATCCCAGGCGTGGGGGAGATTCAGCTCTTCAACCCAGGCTAACCCTCGGCTCAGCGGGTTGTGAATGGCCAACGACTGTGGCGGCTGGTACAACCAGTGGCGCGGAAGGCGCCACGTTCCACCGTCGTCACTGCGCAAAAGGATCCGTACGGGCCGAAAGTCGTTCCAGATCGTGCCGTCCGGTTTGACGATGACGGGGTAATCGTCCGGGACTTCAAGCTGACGCGCGGATGCCTGCTCTTCGGGGAGGACCCGAACCTTTACGGTCTGTCCAGCCAAGCGGAGCGCCAAGGCTTGCGGCAGATTGACCTCTTCGAGAAACGCGGGCATCTCGGGAAGTCGCAATTCGAGATCGTCATGCATGGTCGCTTGGCATAGCACATTTTTTCGCAAACAAGAGATGAAACTGGCGTTGATTTCCTATAGCAACAAGCTTTCCGGTGTCTTGTGGACGATCAACCGGATGTCGCTGTTGACGCGCACCGACCAGAAATTCCTGTCCTTTGCCTTATCGAGCTTGTGAAAGCTCATCCCCGGATTCACCGGCTTGATCTGTAAGTCGAAGGCGGTGGTCTTGACGGCTTTCAGCTCTTCGCCGGTCAGACGAACGAGGCTGTCGGTGATACGGAAGTTCATCAAACGTCAGCACCATCCAGCAGCTTGCAGCAGGCATGCCAATGCGACCTCGCTTGCCCTACCCCTACCAAGCCCGCATCTTAAACAGCCGCCCCCGCTCGCTTTCGTCGTGTAGGGTTAACACAATCTCTGCGTCGTCGAACACAACGCCTTCCTCCTCATCACGAGCCGGGAGATCAGAGTCGATCAAGGTGATGACTGGCTGAATCCCGAGATCGGCATAGCTTCTGATAACAGCCAGCAGATTTTCCTTCTTTCGATCGTCCAGCGATTCGAAGACGCCATCGTGATAGATAAAGCGCGGAAATTTTTCGTCGATGTGTGCACGCAACACAGCCAAGTCAAATGCGATGCAGAGCAGCTTGCGATACGTGTGCCCCAGGTCGGCGCTAGTGGCATTGCCAGACTCGTCGAGGATCTCAGCCTTAAATTCGAGATGACCCAACTGATTAGGCGCCGCGCTCAGCAAAGCCTTACGATCAATGACCTCCTCGACGATCTCGCTGAAGAATAGTCGAATTGAAGAGAACAGACTGGTCTTGTCGGAATTCTGCTCCTCTACATCGACTTCGATCTGAGTTTGCAAGTGTCCTCGCTCTTCGATTAAAACGCGGATCTCAGTACGCAACTCCTGCAAACGATGCAGGAAGCTGCGTTGACGTTCCAATGATGTGATATCGGCCCGCAGAGTCACCATTTCGCCTGAAACCAGCTTGTACTTGCTGAACACATCGGTGCCGCTCAGAAACGACAACGCATCCGAACGCCGTTTACCCAGCACATTAAGTTCCGTATTTACGCGCTTCAATTCAATCTCGACTTCGGCGCGCTCTTCCTGAAGGTATCCGCGACGTTCGTCTGTGATCGCGCGATTAAAGGCAATTAATTGTTCATAGTCCTTCCGAATCTGCCCTTTGAACAGAATGCCGACTTCCTCGAAAAGACGTTGCGCTTCATCGGGATTAAAGAGAATTTGCTCCTCTTCAAGCGACGCCAGAATCTTCTTCTTATTCTGATTCAGCGAATAGCGTTCGGCGTTAAGAGTGGCGATGCGCTCATCAATTTGATCGACTAGGTGTTTAGTGAGGGCCTTGTCTTGCGCGCGGAAGTCGAAGGCATCAAGGAGTTTCTGTTTTTTCTCCGCTTCCTGCTCCTTGAGCAGTAGAATGCCCTCGATTTTGCTGATGTCCTCGATTGAACCGCCAAGTTCGTTCTTGATTGTTTGTTCGATTCCTTGCTTCTTTGACAGCTCGTCTTCCTTCTCGTAGTGCTGACCGATCAACAGGGCGTCGAATCCCAGGATGTGCGCTAGAAAGGGCTTCCAGTCCGAATGCGCTGCTGCGAATTTACGCAGGTGAAATACGTCGCGAAAATCGTCCTGCGACCGCAGTAGATAGCCTAGGCTCTTGCGGTAGTGCCACGGTTTGAGCGCGCGCCAGTCGAGCAGGCTATCTAGCATGTCGCGCGCACGGTCGAACGGCATATCGACGTGATCCCACGCTGACAAAGGCAGCACGGTAAAGTCTTGGTGCCCAGCCTCGTGCTTCTTAAAGCTTATCTTGCTCGATTCCTCGACACTACGGCGTACGGTCACATAGGACGCGTCCGTCAGCTCGATCTCAAGGAAGAACACAAACTTCTTGAAAGTATCGAAATGTTTGAACAAAAAGAATTTGGCGTCACGCCCAGCGAGAAAGCCGAAGTCTAGCATCCGTCCAAGCGTGGTTTTCCCGAGGTTGTGTGTGTCTTTGTCCCGATTCTCGGGCAGACGAATTTCGGCTATGACTACGTTTAATCCCTGCACGAAATCCACCGGCTCAAACAAGTCCGGCTGATTCGCATAGAGTCTAGATAGCTTCATTGGGCCCTACGTATTCCACGGAGTCGGTCTTGGAGCGATAGTCGATCAATCCCAACAAATAGAGAAAGTTGAGCGCGGGCAGGAAAAGCACATCGCCACCGATAACGGCCTTTTTGGCATACTTGCGTAGACTGTCATATTCGTCGAGCCTGCGCGTCTTTAGACGTGCTAGTAGTAAAAGCGACACATTGATGACCGTGCGATCGGGGTGCGAGTGTTTAGTTGGTCTCAGCATCGCCTACCGCCCCGATATCGCAATTCCAGTACATGTAGAACAGAACAGCTCTCGTCAGGCGCTTGTGTGCGAGTTGGCGCAGGACGGGGTCACGGTTAAACAGCAGATCCACAAGGTATTCCATCACGCTATCGAAGGTTTGATAATCCTTTCGCTTAGCGATGATCTTGAGCTGGAACTCATCGGCAACGGACTCATATGCCCGCAACAGGTCAAGGTTTTCTGGTGCGGCCAGAAATGTGCGGATTTGCGTCGTCTCTTTCAAATACTTCTTCCGCTGCGCTCTAGCATACTCGTCACTCATGTTGTTGAGCGTGTTTTTCTGTTCATAGGTCACGCGCGACGTCGGCGGGTCGTCGACCAGCACCGATAGGCTCGGCATCTGCCTTGCGAGCGCCTGCACGACTTCGGCCAGATCGTCAGGACTGACAATCAGTGGCGAATCGACAGGATCGAGGTTAGCCTGTGTCGGCACTTCGGGGAAGGTCTTCAGCCAGATTTCCAGTTGCTCAAGTCCGCACAAGAAGATCGAAACTTGCGGAATGTTGCATTGCTTTGCAATGTATGCACGTATCTCGCTTTCAGCGCTACCGGCTAAGCGCCGGTTAGCGAACAGCATGTAGTGATCAAGTTCTTTGTTTGTGCGCAGCTTAACAATTCTTGGAATTTCCTTGGCGAGCACCGTGCTCGTGCCGGCCTCACTATAGAAATCGGTCTCGGAGAAACTTCGATTGTAGCCATTGGTGTGTTTAGCTTGAATGATAGTGATGCCATCCCAGGGGGAAGCACTACTCGGATGCAATTCTGCTTTGCCAACAAACTTGGCGTCTCGACCGCCATCGGGGCCGCTAGCGAAAGGCTGGACGGACACGCCAAGCAGGCGCTGGCACAAAAGCACAATCAAAATCTCGAACTGTCTGTCGCTAAGGTCTTCATACGCGTACTTCATTGATGCGATACCCCCAGTTCGGCCGAATGATTACGGTACTTACGAAACCCTAAACACCTTCATCACCTCATCCCCCAGGTGATTGATTACCTTCACAGCAATCCGCCCTGATTTCGGTTGCGGAAATGCGCGCGAGGTATCGCTGTTCAGTGTAGCCCATGCTTCTTCGTTGACTTCGGCTTTCAGCGTCGTTTTTAGCGCGCTGTAGGGATCGTTGGCGCCTAGGAAGTAGGCATGGCGGACGAAGAAGCTTTCTTCGTTGTAATCGGTATCGATGAACCAGCAGGCGATACCGTCGGGGCCGTCGCTGCGGACTTCGCCGGTTTGTGGGTGGAAGACGTCCACACCGTTGACCTTGATGCGGATTTTATCGTCCTCGGTCGGCAGGATTGTGATGTCGGGCTCGCCGAAGATCACGAACAGGTTGCCCTTGCCGGTGTTCTTGAGATCGTCAGCCATGTGTAGGTCTGCATTCATGCGCGCCTTGAGCACGGGGATGCGGCCGAGCTTGTTGAACTCGGTAGCGTGGGCCTCGTAGTTGAAGGCGCAGGCGATCAGCACGTCGAAGTCGGCGTCGCCCGCTTCGCGCGCGGCGGCCACCAGATCAGGGCGGGTGACAGTACCGAACTCGGGGCCGATGAAGATCGCGGCGCGTTTCTCGGCGCCTGTTTTCGCATCGCCTTCGAGGTATCGGCCCTCGGCGCAGACGAGTTCCCCGGGCCAGGGCTTAAGCGCAGTAAAACTAATTCGACCTTCTTTGTGCGCCTGCTGCACGCCGGCGACTTTGAGGTTTTCGAGAATCATCTGCGGGAATGACTGCTTCTCCGCGTAACCGGAACCCGACTCCGCTACTCCTTGATCGTTAGGGTCGATCAGTTCGTCATTCTCGTCTACGCCCAATACACGATGCGGTGAGAGACTTTCGACGGTGAACGGTCCGGCGACACGAACTTTCTTGTTATCGGTGTACGGCTTGTCGTAGAGGGTTTCGAACTCGGCTTTGGCGGCGATCGAGGCGTCGATTTCTTTTTGCCGCGCGATGCGCGCTTGCCACCAGTCGGCGTGCAATTTCTCTACTTGCGTCGTCACCCCGGCCTGCTTCGTCACCCCGGCGGAAGCCGGGGTCCAGTCTTTCTTTTCTTTCTGGATGCCGGGGCCTGCCCCGTGCCCCGACACGGGGTTCGCCGGCATGACGGTGGCAAGGTCACGCGGAATTTGCCACTCCTGCCATTGGGTGCCGAGTGCGGTATTGAGCTTTTCGCGCAACGGTTCAAGAATCGCCTGCCACTGATCCCAGATGACATCGATCTCCGCGTTGTTGGCGATGGACTTGAGCGTGATGTGTGGCACGCGTTCATAGACGAAGCCGTGGCGGATGTTCCCTTGCACGGACTGCGAACTCGGCGCGGTGCGAGTGACTTCGGCTTCCTTGAGCTGGCCTTCGCGGGAATCGGCCAGCAGGTAAAACGGATAACGCGCGCCCATGATGCGGGCACGGGCCAGCGCCAGCGCCACGCGCGAGGTGTCAATCGTGATCCAGCGGCGGCCCCATTGCTCAGCGACGAAAGCCGTGGTGCCGGAACCGCAGGTCGGGTCGAGTACGAGGTCGCCGGGGTCGGTGGTCATCACGATGCACCGCTTTATGGCCGCAGTTGGCGTTTGAACAACGTATGCCTTGTCTGAGTCGGCACCGATATCTTCCCATATGCTGTTGACCATCATCACTGGGAAATCGGCAAACAACCTCTTGTATCGAAGGGTCTTTCCGGCTGCGACCAATCTATCGGCCATAACCAACTTGTTGAGGCCGCTAAGTGTGGTCTTCCAATGCGAAGTCCCGCCCGGCGAGAAAGTCCGCCCGGAATACGAAAATGCCTGCGACAATGACTCGGAGTATCCTTGGGATATAAGATTGTCTACTTGGAGAACCTTGGCGCCAGCTGGCAGCATTTCAGGCCTCAGCATTTCATCTGGTGCAATCGCCCGAGTCGATCCATCGCACAACTCAACGACGCGGTAATGGTCACCGCCTTCGCCTGCCAAAGATTTTTCAGTATAGAGCTGGCGGTATTTCACCCTGTCTTTGCTCTTTGCAAACCAGATGATGAAATCGGCGCTTCCCGGAATCACGTTCACTCGCGCGACAGGGCTGTTCAGACTGCTTGTCTTGCGGCATACAAGTAGAGAACAGAAGTTATTTTCCCCAAACACCTCATCCATCACCGCCCGGACGCGATGGACATTTTCATCGCCGATCTGCACGAAGATGGAGCCAGAATCGGTGAGCAGATCGCGGGCGACAGTGAGCCGATCACGTAAGTAGGTGAGATAACTATGAATGCCATCACGCCACGTATCCCGAAACGCCTTTACTTGCTCAGGTTCACGCGTGATGTGATCGGCCTTGCCGTCCTTCACGTCCCGGCTGGTCGTGCTCCACTGAAAGTTACTGTTGAATTTGATCCCATATGGCGGATCGAAATAAATGCACTGCACTTTGCCGCGCAGGCCTTCGCGCTCGGCCAAGCTGGCCATGACCTGGAGGGAGTCGCCGAGGATCATGCGGTTCGACCAGTTCTGGTCGTGTTGGTAGAACTCGGTCTTGTCCACGCCCTTCGGGATGCCGTTGAAGTCCGCGAACAAATCTAGTGTCGACTGCCCGGTTTCGTGTTGGCGCTCGCGCGTCTCGCGCAAAAGATCATCGATTAGTGCCTTGGGGTGAACTTTTTCCTGGATGTACAGTGGTGGTGCGTGAACCACGAGATCGCTCCAATCCTGCTCATCCTTGCCGCGCCAGACGAGCTGCGGATCGAGATCGCGATTGCGCCGTTCATAAGCCACGCGCACCGGATCCTGTTCGTTCTTCTGCATTACCGACTGGTATTCGGCGGTGGGAATGTTCTTGCGCGTGGCTTCGTCGTGTTTGAGCGTTTCGACGCTTCTTCTCGACCCGGCGGTGCTCTTGGGTGTCCTGGCCATGGTTATAGCGATCCGATGTTATACATTGAACTGGCCGACCATCTTCAAACCCAGCACCGAGCTTTCTTCATGAAATCTTATTTCTGATATTCCTCTTGGCCACCTTCCAATCTTCGAAGGCATCATCACCGCGCTGTTGCATCGCGTCCCTTTCGGTAAGGACCCCTTCATGCCAGGCTGGAGAAGGCATGACTCCCGCCTTGCCGCCTAAATCGTCCCACAGCGATTCCATCGCCAGCAGTTTTTCTTCCACCGACATTTTTTCTAAAGGTAGCGTGTTCGCCGTGATGTTTCCTGTTTGCGTACCGCCCTGAGTGAGAAGGTTACTCTGAGATGCAGAGGTGTAGGAAACGCCCCACCAGCCACTCATGCAGAGTCTTGTTTCAGTTTCTGTAAAGCAGTCACCAGCGCGGAAATATCGTCTTGGATAATGCTCCAGAGGGTGTCGTCGTCTATGCCGAGATAAGCGTGAATCAATCGGTTGCGGGTCGCGACGATCAAGCGCCAGGGAATTTCAGGATGGGCGGCGCGCACCGCGTCGGGAACACGGGTGGCTGCCTCACCAATAAGCTCCAAGTTGCGCAAGGTAGCATCGTAGGTACGGGCATCGGCGACGAAGCCGGTTTGATCCTGGCCAGCGGTGTACACCACAACCTTCTGTGCGAAGATAATCATATCGTCGACATAGAAACGCCATTCGCGTCCCTCCTGGGCTGCGTCAGGGTCAGACACGGATTGCCTCTCTTTCGATATAAGGACGCAGCTCCCGGCGCAAGGCCTTCTCCGTCACCAGATCCACTGGGTGGCCGAGCAAGTCTTCCAAATAAAACTGAACACCAAAATAACGCTTCGAAGTCGCTGGCCCATCGAAGGCAACCAGAATGTCGATGTCGCTGTTTGAGCGCAGCGCATCGCGTGCCGCGGACCCGAACAAGGCCAGTACGGTAACGCCGAAAGCGCGCGCGAGGTGCGGTTTGTGCTGTTGCAAGACACTAATGATGTCGTCTCTGTTCACTTAGGCTGCGCCCTGATTCTCGTTATCCGTCACGGACTTTATCATCTTGTCGAACGCGCCTTCGACTTTCGCCTTGAAATCGGCCTCGATCTGATAGACCTCGGTGAACTCAGCAAACGCCCAGCGACCATGCACGCTGAGATTGTTCACACCAGGCACCCAGTAAACGTCCATGGTGGCTTTCTTTTCTTTGGCGTCTTCGCGTCGATAGCCTTTGATCTCGACAATCAAGTGCAACAGATCATTGTCGCCGTATCCGTC
Organism: Gammaproteobacteria bacterium; assembly: GCA_016191285.1. GTDB lineage: Bacteria > Pseudomonadota > Gammaproteobacteria > CAIKBL01. Next base: position 80,400 of record JACPPA010000021.1, on the reverse strand, counting down.
ATCCACCAACACGATAAAATCGGGCAGGTACTTACGCGTCTCCGAGCCGTAGCGGTATGGCACTTCAAGGCCTAAGTTGTAATTTTTGACGTAGGCGCGAACACGCGGGTGCGACTCCGCCACACGACAAAACTCCGCTTCCCAATCGCCATCCAGCACCACCCAGTTGAGTTGACACCGGCGCGGATCCGTTTCCCACCGGTCCGTTTTGGACGTATTGAAGCGAACATGCGCGGTGGAGCCGATGGGATTGTAAGCGTCGAGCACGGCTTTGATCGGCCGCTTGCCCATTAATTCGCGCGTGATGCCGGCCATGATGCGCTCGCAGACCATGTCCGCCAGCATCTTGTACTTAAGCTGCGCCGGATAGGTGCCGCCCTTGCACCGGAGATAGCCTTCTAGCCATTGGCGCGCAATGCGCTTCAACTGACCGAAGAGATGTAGTTGCGGTTCGCCATTCGGATCACGCCACTTGCTTAAGAGCAGGTGGGACGTTAGTTCGTAGACCACTTGGGATGGTCGCACGTCGCCGGTATGCACGAGGTTGAGATCGACGGTTTCGCCGATGATCCCAGAATTGCGCGTCTCGGTCGCGCCGACCAAATCGGGCGTGAGTTCGAGGACGGAGTCGTCGTTGAACTGTGCGGTCAGCCGATCTTCGGGTAACTCGGCACGATAGCCTTCGACCCGCGGGAAGCGAATTTCGAGTGCATCCCGCTCGGGTCGCATGGCTTTGACTTGAATGGTTTCGCGCGGCGGCTGGGGTGGCGCCACCACTGGCTTCGCGTTGAAGTCGAACGGGATGCCGAGTACATCGGCGTACTCGACGTTAAAGAGATTATCTTCGTTCAGATCATAGGACTGGCGACGCAGGGCGCGTCCGATGACCTGCTCACACAAAAGCTGAGTACCGAAGGCGCGCACGCCGAGGACATGAGTAACGGTGTTAGCGTCCCAACCTTCGGTCAGCATCGATACCGAAACCACGCAACGGATATCCGCACCGAGCCGGCCGTGCTTACCGACGGTGTTCATGACCTCACGTAATAGATCCTGGTCGGTGAGATTCTCGGCTTGGCGCGCATCGCCGGTACGTTCAACGATTTCGCGCCGGAAGCGGTCGATCTCATCGGTGGCCATCGCACGAAAGTTGTCGTCCAAGGCTTCACCGGACTCTAATTGCTCGCTGTCGATCAATAAGGTTCTAGGCCGCGGGAGCGGATTGCCGTGTTCATCATGATTTTGAAACAACGGCAGGCGGCCGAACGTTAATTGACTGGCGCCGTCTTCGTTCTCGCGCTGAAAACCAGCGATATAGTCGTAGACCAGTTTCGAAGTCGAGGTGTTGTTGCAGACGACAATAAAACAGGGTGGCACGGAAACCTTAGCCGCGGACCAGAGTTCGAACGTCTGCTTGTAATGACCATAGAGGGCGTCCAGCGCCGTTTGCAGTGGTGGCGGCAGATCAAGCGGATTCAACGTCTCGGCCTTGCCACGCCCTTTCCTCGGCATCTTGGCGCGGATGTGCTCCCAAAGATTGCGGAACATCGGCATCTCATTGCCCGGAATATTGTCCGCAATGGGCACGCGCGGCAGTTTGACGATGCCACTCTCGATGGCGTCCATCAGGGAGAAGTCGCTCATCGTCCACGGGAAGAGCGTGCCTTCGGCGTAGCCCGAGCCGCGCAGGAAAAATGGCGTGGCGGAGAGATCGATCACGCGCGCAATGCCGAGCTTGCGGTTCACCGATTCGAGGCCGGAGATCCAAAGCCGCGCGGCTTCATTGTTCTTCTCGGCTTCTTTCCGGTCCTCGCCCTTTAAGTCTTCATCCTCGTCGGCATCAGGCTTTTCGCGGTAGCAATGGTGGGCTTCGTCGTTCAGGACCAGGATGCTCTTCAGACCCATCAGGTCGGGCATCACCCGCTGCAGCATCTGGCCTTCGGTTTCGAGGGTGTTCAATGCTTCGCCGCGGCCCTGCAATAGCGCGCGGCCTCCTTTGGAAAGTTCAATCCGTTCGCGGAGCTTGAAGGCGTGGTAGTTGGTAATGACAATCTTGGCGCGGTTCACTTCACTCAGCAGATCACCTGGGACGAGTTCACGGTCCTGGTAGTAGCTGTCCGGATCGTTCGGCTGCAGAACGCGCAGTCGATCTTTAATCGTGAGGCCCGGCGCGACCACGAGAAAGCCGCGCGTGAAGCGCTTGCTCTGCGGGTGGCGTACCGCGTTAATCGTCTGCCAGGCGATGATCATCGCCATCACCGTGGTCTTGCCGGCGCCGGTGGCGAGCTTGAGCGCGAGACGCATCAGTTCCGGGTTCGCGTCGTGGTTGACGTTGATCAGGTGCTGGAGAAAACCTTCGCCCACCTTGCCGATCTGGGGCGCGACTTCAGTCAGCCAGATGGCGGTCTCGATCGCTTCGATCTGACAGAAAAACGGGCGGACACTATTGAACTTGTGATGCCGCCAGTGCTGAAGCAGACGGGTCGTTTCCGGCGTAACTCGCCAATCATTAGGACTGGGTAGCCGCCGCCACTGGTCGACCTGCTGCCGAACGGAATTAATAATCGCGGTGTGGTCATACTGCTGCTCGCCAGTCGAGAGGCCCCTGCCTTCATCGAAGACTAACGATGCCTGCTCGGCCACACCCTTGCGTTTTTTAGGCTTGGGGATCGGGGTGATGAATTCGGCACCGCGCCGGCGTTCGATAATGCTGTGCGTCGGCTGACCCGCTTCATCCAGTTCCCAATGACGAGACGGGTACTCGTAAGGGGAATTAAGAATTGGCTTTTCGAAAAACGCGTCCGTCAATTTCGCAACCTCATTTTTAAAATAAAAATGCCTGTTTTTATTTTGATGAACATCAACCCCAATACGCTCCGTTCGCGGATGCGTAAACCGAGTGTCAAAAAAGCATCGTTATAGAATCCGAGAGTATAAATTCTTAGGCTACACACAATGCGACTGTGGACCGTGCATCCGCGCTACCTCGATCAAAAGGGCTTGGTTGCCGCGTGGCGCGAGGCGCTCCTCGCCCAGAAAGTCTTGGCGGGCGCCACCCAAGGCTACCGCCATCATCCGCAGCTCCTGCGCTTTCAGGCCCAGTCCGATCCGCTTGCGACCATTGGGTCGTTTTTAGTCGGTCTCGCCGAAGAAGCGCAGCGCCGCGGCTATCGCTTCGATGCGACTAAAATTTCGCGACCGGAACTTGTCGACCACATTCCGGAGACGTCGGGCCAATTGCTTTACGAGTGGCGCCACCTTAAAGCCAAACTGGACGTGAGAGCGCCGCAGATGAGCCGGCAATTTCGTGATCTCGCGCTGCCGGAAGCGCATCCCTTATTTCTGATCGTTCCCGGCGCGGTGCGTGACTGGGAAAAGATCTGAGCGAGATTTAGGACGGCCGCCAGTAGATGCCGGAACTTCGCGGCGAAGCCGGCGTTTCCTTAGCCTTTCTTTTTCCTATTCGATAGTTGCGTTTACCCTAAATCTTGGCGTCGGGCGTTCCGCTATTTCTTTGCAAGATTGGACATCAAGGTCGATATCGGCCCGAATGCCCCACCGTCAAAGTAATCCATCCAGTAAACGATCTTTCCAGCCTTTACTTTGAAAAGCCCTGCTACCTTGACGGCGAATTTTCCATTGGCGATTTGAAAATTGTCCACGCGCTGAATGACGACGCCACCACCGCCGGCGATCGTGTCTTTAACTTCAGTATGGAATTTAAACGGCACGATGAGGGGGTCGCGTACGAAAAATGGCGCCAAGAATTCGCGCATTTTTACCCGGCCTATCAGTACCGGATTTGCGCCGGTCAACGACGGCTCGTTCGCGTAGTAACAGTCATCGGCAATGTAAGACATGATTTTGTCGATGTCGAAAGTTTGCCAAGACGCGATAAAGTCTTTAACGACGAGGGTAGCGGGATCATCGGCGGCACGGACTTGCCCGCCTGTCATGCCGATCAAAAACGCAATGGCCAACAGACGCCCTTTGAATGTTTGCTTCATGGGAAAACTCCAGTGGATACAGGCTCGACAGCGAGGCGAGAGAATCTTGCCAACTTACGGCATCGTGCGCAATGCGGATGGCGCCTTGAGCGACCGGCAAGATTCCGAGTCCACGTCCATATCTCGCGTCATTCCCGTACCCAGTGCTCGCGCTCCTCGCCCCTTCCAACGGATGTACGGCAAACACTGCGCCCCACGCCAAGGGACCGTCAACTCTGAGCCTTGTCCAATGGGGTATGACTCTCTCCAAAGTCGAATCCTTGGTCTACACTCAAGGCAAGGGGGCGATATGAAAAAGCAAAACATAACGTTAGAGCGCGACGGCACGACCTACGCTGCCGTGTACCTGGTCGTCGACGGGCTAATAACCGTCACCTCGAAAGAATTCGGCCGCAAAAGCGTCCAGGTAGCCGGGCGTTCCCCGGAGGGGCTCGCGCAATCTTTGCTTGACGAGATGGTGGCGGACTATCGGCGTCACCAAAAAAAGAATCGAGACAAATAGCGAACGAAAATAGCTCGGCGCTTGGGAGCGTCGACGAAACTTCGAGTGCCGTTCTGCGGTCTCGGCGTTCACGACACCGCCATCGCCGAACAATATGACGGACGCAATCGGGTGAGTTAACGGTGTCAATCGCTATTGAACCGAGGGAGCGATGCCAAATGACGCCAAATAAAGAGAGACCCCAATAGCAACGCCAGCAGCAGCGATGTGCCGCCGGCATAACCGATCCCGAGAGAGCGGTCGGCGAAATCGGCTAATGTGGTACCCACTGTCGTCGTTGCGATAATCGTTATCCAGTAAAGCACCGGTTGAAAATGCTTCGCGGAGATCTGCGCGATGACCATAACGACGAAGATTGCCGCAAAAATTCCGGTGCCAACGAGATACCCTGAATTCATGGCAGAGCTTCCCGCGGCACAGGGAGGTGCCGCCATTTTCGATGGTTGCAAACCATTGAAAATGAAGGGAAGCAAAAATCATACTTTTTGCTTCCCGTACTCTGAATAAGTCCAGGATGGACTTATTCAGAGGTTCCCTAAGCGTAACCGCCGGAACTTTGCTGCGCGTCGGTTGTATAGAAGCGGTCACCGCATCGCCTCCTTTGAACGATCAGATCCGCGAGCAACCCTTGCGCATCGCGATGCTGGGCGCCGGATGAAAAAGGACTGCATAACGTTAGAGCGAGGGCGTGACGTTCACTACCGGGTACTTAATCCAGAACGGACTCATCACGTAGCTTCGGCAGAATTTGGCCGTAAAAGCGCCCCAGTTAAAGAGCGTCCGCCCGCGGCGCTGGCGCGAATCTTACGTGACGGGATGATTCCGGACCATGCGCATGACCAACGATGACCCCTGCATGCATGCGCCGCTTGAACTTCGGTTCCCTGTACGTTCGAACGAAGCTGGCGTCCACGGCGTGAGTACGTGCCGCTGCTTCGCCATGACCGAGCGATAACGGAAATCCAATGAATTGACAGATCTACTTCGCCGGTTCATGTTCGCGGCATGAAATGTCAACACACCATCCATCACGCGCAAGGCCATTACGGCTGGGATAATGCCAATCCACCGGTGCTGCACATCGCGCCTGGGGAGACCGTCGAGTGCCATCCGCTGGATGCCTCGAACGGGCTGATCACGCCAGCGTCCACCGTCGCTGATATCGCCCGGCTCGATTTCGCGAAAGTGAATCCGGTGGTCGGCCCGGTGTATATCGACGGAGCGAAACCGGGCGACGCGCTCAAGGTGACCTTGCTCGGATTCACCCCATCCGGTTGGGGCTGGACGGCGAATATCCCGGGGTTTGGCCTGCTCGCGGATCAGTTCACCGAGCCGCATCTGCATCTCTGGAAATATGACGCCGCGTCGATGACGCCGGCGCTTTACGGTCCCGGCGGCCGCGTCCCGCTGAAACCCTTCTGCGGCACCATCGGCCTCGCCCCGGCGGCGGCCGGGCTGCATTCCGTGGTGCCGCCACGGCGCGTCGGCGGCAACATGGATATCCGCGATCTCGCGGCGGGCACCGAGCTCTATCTGCCAGTGGAAGTAAACGGCGGGTTATTCAGTGTGGGTGACACGCATGCCGCGCAAGGCGATGGCGAAGTCTGCGGTACCGCGATCGAAAGTCCCTGTGCGGTGGCGGCGAAGTTCGAACTGGTGAAAGGCGCGAATCTCGACTTTCCACGCTTTACGACACCGGGACCGGTAAGTCGTCATCTCGACATCGCGGGTTATGAAGTGACGACTGGCATCGATCCCGATCTGATGGCAGCCGCCAGAGCCGCTGTCGCCGGCATGATCGATCTGCTTGCCAAGCGTTATCACCTGCGCGCGGTCGACGCGTATCTGTTGTGCTCGGTGTGCGGCGATCTTCGCATCAGCGAGATCGTCGATAGGCCGAACTGGATTGTGTCGTTCTATTTTCCACGCGTGGTGTTTACGTAGATGCCTTCGCGGCTAAAGCCGCTCCCACACCAGCAACGCGTCGATAGATGAGGGTTCATTACGGGACTCCACACTAGATTCCCGAGAGTTCCGCGGCGCCGCGCAGGCGCTCGATCAAACCGTTGATGCGTACTGGGTCGAGTTCGTGACCAAGGTCATCCGTGACAAAGAATACGTCGACGGCCTTCTCGCCGAAGGTGCTGATGTTGGCGCCGCGGAGATCGACACCGGCGTCGGCGATGGCGGCGGCGAGACTAGCCAGCAAGCCTTTGCGATCGGCGGCGACGACTTCAATCGCGGTGACACTATTGGTTGCCGCGGCCAGCCGTCGCACTTCGACCGCCTGCGCGCGCATCAAGATATCGGGCTTGACCGGCAGCTCGTTTGGCGGTGGCTCCTCGCCGGCGAGCACGCGCTCCAGCCGTTTTCGTAAGCGCATCGTTTGGTCCGCGTCGCTGACCGGATTGTCGTTCGCGTCGGTTATATGAAATTCATCCACAATCCGGTCATCGCGCAACGCATACGCGTGTGCCGCCAATACTTTGGTGTTAGCGCCCGCTAGCGTTGCGGTGAGGTCCGCAAAGAGCTTGCGCCGATCGCTGCCCCATACCAACACCTGCGTAAATCCCTGTGCCACATTCACCGCCAGATGTACTCCCGACGGACGTTCCAATAATCGACACAACTCGAGTAACGGCGCTGGCGGGAAATGCAGTGCCAGGGAATTCGACACCGTTGCCAAGGTCGCGCCGACGCTCGCGCGCTCGGCTGGCGCGCATAACGCGAGCACACTATTGCGCCGCGACTCCAGACGCTCCGCGTGCTCGCTCGGGTGAATCTGGCCGGTCTGCAGATAGGCCTCGGCGGCGTGGAACAGCTGCGCGAACAACGCGCCTTTCCAATCCGTCCAGGTGCCCGGCCCCACCGCGGTGACATCGGCCACGGTGAGCAAGAATAAATAGACCAGGCGCTCGTAGTCACCGACGAAACGACTGAAGTCGGCGATCACGCCTGCATCGAAGAGATCGTAATGCTGCGCGGTCTTCGACAGCCGCAGATGATGCAAGACCAGCCACGCGACGAGCTCGCTGTCGTCATCCGATAACCCCAGCCGATGGCAGAAACGCCGCGCGAGACTTTCACCAATCTCGGAATGATCGCCACCGCGGCCCTTGGCGATGTCGTGATAGAGCAAGGCGATATAGAGCAGCTCCGGGCGTTGCAAGGTCGGCATCAGCTTCGACGCCAGCGGCATGGTGATGAACTGGCCTTCGCCCAGACGGAAGTCGCGCAGGATGTCGATGGCGCGGATGGTGTGTGCGTCGACGGTGTATTGGTGATAGCGGTCGAATTGGCCATGGCCCGTGATGCGGCCAAAATCGGGGATCAAGCGGCCGAGCACGCCGGTCTCGTGCATCTGTTTGAGCGCGGTGGCGACATTGCGCGGCGAGCGCAACAGGGTAAGTACGAGTTCGTTCGCCGTTGGCGAAACGCGCACCCCCGCATCGATCAGGCGCGCATGCTTGCGCACAATGCGTAGCGCGCGACTGTCGAGAAAGCGATGCGCTTTCTGCGCTTCGACGAAAATGCGCAGCAGATTAATCGGATCCGCGGCGAACGCGCGTGGCTCGCGCACGCTGACTTCATCGCCGTGGGCTTCCATGCCGCCACCCAGATTGCGCCGTCGCCGCAGCCGCATCGGCTTGCGGATCTGCTCGCTGAAATGCAGTAGAAAAATATCGGCGAGATCGGCAATCGTTCGCACGTGCAGGAAATAATTCTTGAGAAAACGTTCAACCGCGCTCGATTTTTCGCTGTCCCGATAATTGAAACGGGCCGCGAGCTCGGGTTGAAAGTCGAAACGCAGGCGATCGGTTTCGCGCGCGGTGAGGAGGTGAAGCTGGGCGCGCACCCGCCACAGAAAATCGCGGCCGCGCACAAAGTCGTTAAATTCAGCCTCGTCGACCAGGCCCTGACCGATCAGCTGGCGTGCACTCGGCACGCCATACCACGCCATCGACAACCAAAAAATCGTACTCACATCGCGCAGCGCGCCTTTGCCATTTTTGACCTCCGGTTCCATCACGAATGCAGTGTCGCCTTGCGCCTTGCGCCGCGCCGTGCATTCGTCGATTTTCTGCACGCAGAACTCAACGCGCTCGCGTTTACTCCAGTGCTGTTGTCCGCAGCTTTGCAGTACCTGTGCGTATAACGCGCCGCCGCCGCAGACCAGACGTGATTCCAGTAAAGCGGTGCGGGCATGATGATTGGCACGCGCGAATTTCCGGGTTTCCGCCGGCGTGCGAATGGCATGACCGAGGTGGGCGCCGCTGTCCCACACAAATTTCACGAAGGTTTGAACCGCGGCGGTGACGCGCCTGCCGCGTAAATCTGGAATCAGAAACAGCAAGTCCCAATCGGAGCACGGGCATAATTCGGCGCGACCATAACCACCGACCGCCACGAGATCGACCGTGGATGCCTCGGCGCCGGCAATGGTGCGCCATAGATCGATCAGCATCTCGTCGACTTCGCGGCTGACAAACTTGACGATGTCGCGCCCGCCGTGATGCGCCTCCAGCCGACTTTGGGCCCCGACCATTAGCGTCTGACGGCCCGCCTTGGCGCGTTCGAGCAGATCGCCCTCTAGCATCCGATACGCCTCCCCGGGCGATGTGACAGGTATTATCTCTGTTCTCGAATTCAGAGCAACTTGGTCGGTCCGTGCCTATACTTAACTCGTCAATCACACCTACAAATGGGGGGTATTCCATGAGCGACCACGTCTACAAAAAAATTGAAATCACCGGTAGTTCGACTGAAAGCTCGGATCAAGCGGTGCGTAACGCCATTGCTAAAGCCTCGACGACGATCAAGAACATGGACTGGTTCGAAGTAGTCGAGAGCCGCGGGGAGATCAAAAGTGGCAAAGTCGCCTTCTGGCAAGTCACGATCAAACTGGGATTCCGCCTCCAGGATTGAAGTTTTAAAGGGCGATCACCTCGAGACCTTCGTCGTGGTTTACGCGCGGTGTCCGTGCCGGCGAACGAGGGCGTGTAAAAACTCGAACCGCCGTCCGTCACCCCGGAATTCGCAAAGCGAAACTCCGGCTTTCCAGTCAGAGTAGGCCTCTGCGCAGCGCGCGGATCTGCTTTTTTTCTGGATTCCGGCGTTCGCCGGAATGACGTGTACTGGGTTCTTGTTCCCTGCTGCTCCAATTCACTTGGAGTTTTTACACGGCCTGGAACGCCGGGACCCAGTCGAATAACTCAATGTCCTGGATTCCTCCCGGCGCAGGCCGGGACCACGCCGGAATGACGCAGTTAAAGCCCAACCTCCGCAGGGTGGACGGTATTTCCGCTTCGCTATTTAGTTCGCACGGGATTCAGTGGCGATCTTGTCGCGGCTTGCCATGCGGCGCTTTGTCGTTGGCGTAATTCGTCGCCGCAACCTTACGGACGTGCGTTTCCTTTGGCAAAAGGGATTTCGGCGGTCCACACATTCGCGCGTACGCGCTTCGCCATCATCTCTTCGAAAATGTTTTTGCCGGCGAGCGCTTCGATCGCGGCAACGAACAGTTGCCGCCCGTCCGCGCCGCCGATGGTGCACGTCACGGGCTCGCCGCCGGGGATCACCACCGCGTGCGTGCGCCTGCCGTCCTGCGCCACGCGCACCACGCGATCGGAGTCGAGCAGGCACGCCCAAACGCCTTCGTCACCATCCATGGTCAACCCATCGATCCGGCTCGTGCCGGTGAAATCCGCGAATATTTTGCCCTCACCAAGGGCGCCTTGAGATCCAATGGCATAAACCTTGATGGCCGAGATCATCGTTTCTGCAAGGTACAAGCGACGTCCGTCCGGTGAAATCACGACGCCGTTGGCGAAGGCGAGCTGATCTTTAACGACTTTGGCGCGGCGGTCCGCGCTGACGTAGATGAGGCGGCCCGGCGCGGGCTTCTCGCCATGCAGGACGCGCGCGCCCACGTCATCCACGTAATAACCGCCGTGTCCGTCGTCGACGATATCGCCGAGATAACCGGTCGCGAGCGTCGATAGATCGCAGTATTCGCTAATCTTCCCCTCCGATAGCAGCAGCAATTTGCGATCAAACATTGAATTAATAATCAGATCGCCATTTGGAAGCGCAATCAGGCCGTTCGGTTGATTCTCGATTTCAACCAGCGTTGTCACGGTCCCCACGATCGGATCTACCTGGACGACGCGGCGGCCTAGCATGTCCGACAACACGATGGCGTGTCCGCTCCAGCGGATCCCTTCGCCAAACAATAAGCCGGTCGCGAGTTTGCGCGCGATGATTTCTTGCATGATCGGTCCTTCCTTCAGATTTGTGCGGTGACCGTGTCGACCACGGCAAGCGGATTGGCCGGTTCCTGCATCGAACGCCACGCGATGTGTTGGTCAGGCCGAATCAAGATCAAGGGATAGCCCTGATATTTTTCAGCCGCGATGGGTTCGGCAATCGGCACCACGGTAAGCGGCACGCCGCGCGCTTCGAAGGCGCTGATGAGCTTCGCCGCGGCCGGCGCCTGCGGACCGATGCAGAGCAAGCTAAAGCCAGGCCCCAGATCATCGAACAGGGCGCGGCCTGAATCACGCCAGAAATGCGGCGCGCGTACACCCGGACATGACGACTCCGTGTAGCGATTAATGGCAAACGCGGGTAGCGTCGCGCCGTCATGACAGATAACCGGCGATTCCGTATAAGCCACGCCGAGCTGCATACCAATACTGTCGAACTCGGCCAGGTTGCGCTGTGTGATCAGGTGCCCGATCTCGGCGCGACGGGCGTCGCCCGCGGGCCCAATGGCCTCGAACAGCGGGTCCTGCACTGGGATCCGGTAGAGATCTTCGAAGATTTTCGCCGCCGAACCCGCGACGAGTTGACCGATCGATCGCCGCTCAGCCTCGTAGCTATCAAGTAAAGCCGATGGCGCCCAGCCGGCCAACGTCGCCCACAGCTTCCACGCCAAATTAACCGCGTCTTCGATCCCTGCATTCATGCCGAAACCGCCCATGGGGATCCAAATATGCGCGGAGTCGCCGCATAGAAACACCCGGCCGCTGCGATAGCGGTCGGCGACCATCGCACGCGCGATCCACCGTTCCTGACCGAGCACGTCGTACTCGACATTGGCGCCCAGCGCATGCGCGATCGCCGGCCGGTGATCGTGCGCGTCCAGATCGCCGTCTGGCCCCAGGATTGAATGATGAAGCCACAACTCCCGGCCATCGATGGCGATGATGTGACTCTCGCCATCCGCGTTATAAATGCGATGCATCCACGCCGGCGCATGCGGCCAGCGTGTATCGAGCGCGGGCGCGCGGAGGTAGGTGGTGCAGAACTTGGAAATGCATTCGCGACCTTCGAGCGTCGCTTGCATCGTCCGCCGAATGCGACTCTGCGCGCCTTCGCAGGAAACCAGATAACGGCAGCGGATATGCTGCTCCGCGCCGCTCGCAATCTCTTGTACGACGCAATCGACGAACTCGCTCGACTGGGTGTACGACAGAAAGCGCCAACCTTCGCGATACTGACACTGTGAAAACTTTTGGACGTGGGCGCGGAGCACCGGCTCCATCGCGAGCTGCGAGACGCGATGTTGCGGCTCTGGGGTGGGCCAGTAATCGTCGATGGCGCCGTAATCACCGCGCCGCTCAAGCACCGCGCGTGAGGACCGCAGGCGATACCGCGTCAGTTCCTGACCGACCCAGCGGGTGGCGTACACCACATCGGTCGCGCGATCCAACGGCAGCCCGACCCGCCGGATGGCATCCGCACAGCCGAGACGCCGGAAATGTTCCATCGAGCGGGCGTTGGTCGTGTTGCATTTCGGGTTAGGCGGCATCGCCAATCGTTCTTCGAGGACGATGGAAGCGACGCCGCGCTGCGCGAGATCGAGGGCAAGCGTCGTACCGACGGGACCGCCGCCGGCAATCAGGATGGGGATCTCGGTCATCATCGGGCGCCTGGCATCACGATTGAAGCACGCGTGACCCGGCGCGCGGCGGAATCATCGAGTGCTTGTAGGATCTGGTCCAGAGGGTAATCGCGATCGAGTAGCGAATCGAACGGATAGCGCGCCGCGTACCGCACCAAAAAATCGAGCGACTTCTTAAGGTACGCGCCAGGGTAGCGGACGGTCGCGATCGTGCTGATCCCCCGCCGTACCGCATAGCCCGGATCGAATGGCACGGTTTTACCCGGATTCACGATCCCCATCGCGACCAGCATGCCGCCAGGTCGCAATAACCTAATCGCCTCGGGATACGCATCAACCACGCCCGCGACTTCTAGGCAGAGGTCGGCCCCGCCGCCGGTGAGTTGCGCGACGACCGCCACCCGATCCTCAACGGTTGGATAGGCGTTCATATCGATCACGTGGTGCGCGCCAAAGCACTTCGCTTCCGCCAGACGCGCGGCCACTGCGTCGATCACGATCACTTCCGCGCCCATTTCGCGGGCGATCGCCGCGGCGTTCAGCCCGAGCCCGCCCGCGCCTTGGATCACGATTCGATCGCCCAGCCGCGCCTGCCCGAGTTCGAGACCGAAATAAACCTGACTCTGCGCGCAGTTCGCGCTCGCCGCCGCGCGATCCGACACGGCATCCGGGACTTTATAGAACATCTGCGCGGAATGGATGTACCAATGGGTGGCGAAGGTCGCGTGGAAATGCGGATCGTCCGCGGGTTGTCGGCCCCAATAGGTGTAGGCGTTGTCGCAGAGGTGAACCTGCCCGCGCTGACACGGCGGACATCGTCGGCAATGGATGAAATACGTCGCGACGACGCGATCGCCTTCGTGAACCGGCGTACCCGCGTGGTCAGTCGTCACCCCTGCGCCGAGCTTTTCAATAATCCCAACGGCTTCATGACCAAGACCGCCAGAGCGTTTGGTGGGATGGTGTCCGCACCAGATGTGAATTTCGCTGCCGCACACATTGCTGCGCAGCACGCGCACGACCAGCGCGCCAGGTGCTGGATCAGGGACCGGATAGTCCTGGAACGCGAGCTGACCAGGCGCCATCATCACGGCGATTTGACCTTGCATACGGCCTCCTTCGCGAGATCTTGTCGCTTTGCGTGCGGGGTTGAAGCGCGTTTAGATTTATTCCTCGAGCAAGCTGCGCAGCATCCAAGCGGTTTTCTCGTGCACCTCAAGGCGTTGCGTCAGCAGATCGGCCGTCGGTTGATCGTCGGCCGCGTTCACCACTGGAAACAGACGCCGCGCCGTTCGGGCCGTCGCTTCTTGCGCGATCACCAACTGCCGCACCATTTCCATCGCCTTCGGCGCGCCCGCGATTTCTTGGATCGAGGCACGTTTGACGAATTCCTGGTAAGTGCCCGGGGCCGGATACCCCAACGCGCGGATCCGCTCGGCAATCAGATCAAGCGCAGTCCACTGCTCGGTGTATTGCCCCATGAACATCAGATGCAGCGTATTGAACATCGGGCCCGTAACGTTCCAGTGGAAATTATGGGTCATCAAGTACAGCGTATAGCTATCCGCCAACAGATTGGACAATCCGTCCGCGATCTTCGCGCGGTCGGTTTCGGTCAGCCCAATATCGATTTTTACGATCTTCGGTGATTTCTTGTTCGCCATGGGGAACTCCTACTTCAGTGCATGCGTCGGCAGTATCGCGCGCTGCCGTTGAGTTAGTAAACAAGGGGATGGAAAGCGCGTTGTTGCGGCAGCATACGCTGCGGGAAAAATCAGCGCGGACGCCAATGGTATCGGGCGCGTGCAAATTGCGGCCTATACTTAATGCCCTGACTCATAATCTTCCGTGTCATAACCGCCTGCAATGGAGGACCGTCCCATGGCCAACGACATCACCGCGATAAAACAACTATTAGCCGCTTACTGTCATCGTGTTGACCGAGGGACACCGGCGGAGGTTGCAACACTGTTCGCCGCCGATGCGGTGTTACGTCCGTTTTACGACGGTCGCTACGAGGTTCGCGGACGCAGTGGAATCGAAGGTTGGTACGCATATTACGAGAAGCATTTTAAATCTGGTGTGCGGCATTTAAAACATATGGTCATGTCGCCGCTGATCGAAGTGACGGGATCACGAGCAAGTGGCGTAACGTATCTCATCGCAAGCGCGGTCACTATCGCCACCGGCGATGGTTTCTTCGCCACCGGAACCTATCACGACGAATTTCGCCAGGTAGATGATCGCTGGCTATTCGCGATGCGCCAGATCGAAGTGGAGTACATGACCACGCCAACTAAAGCCATCGAGAAGTTTCCGCCGCTCGGCTTTCCCAACGGCACGCTGGTCTAAGGAGCGCGGGTTTAGGCGCTGCGACCGGTCAATCCCGTGACTTTCCAAAGTTAGCGGTTTGTCTATCGCAAAGATCATCTATGGCTCGCCGCCACCCTGTCACGCCACCCAACGCTAAACCCCGCAAGCCGCGTAAGCGCCGCGCACGAATCTCACGATTTCAACGCAGCGCGCACTTCGTCAAAAACGGATATACGCGCTTGCGCAGTGCGCCTGGCGCCATTCAAGTAGTACTTGGTTTGGTTATCGTCGTGACACTGGCAATCGCTACAAATTGGCTTTACCAAGTGGTACGTAAACCATCGGAACTGTTCTTCCCAGTGAGCGGTGTGCTGTTCAAGACGCCGCCTGAGACGTGGCGCGAATACGCCCCGATTTTTCGCGCGCATGCCACGGCGGTGATGACGCCAGAGCTCCTCGCCGCCTTGGCGCAGGTGGAAGCATCCGGTAATCCGGTCGCGCGCACCTATTGGCGATGGTCGTTTAGTTTGGAACCCTTCAAGGTTTATCGGCCAGCGTCCAGTGCGGTCGGGATGTACCAGATTACCGATGGCACCTTCGCCGAAGCGCGGCGTTATTGCATTCATGATCATAGGGTGGCGGAAATGGGGCGCTGGTATGAGCTGCGCACATGCTGGTTCAACGACCTTTATATGCGGGTCGTGCCGTCGCACGCGGTCGAGATGACGGCAGCCAATCTCGACCGCCAGGTTACGAAACTATTAACGCGACGCGACATCGGCACGGCAACCGTGCAGCAAAAGCAGGACTTGGCGATCGTAATCCATCTCTGCGGCGCAGGCGCAGGCGCTTCCTATGCGGGGCGCGGATTTCAATTCCGCCCCGATCAGCGCTGCGGCGATCACGATCCACGGGCATATCTCGCGCGTGTGCATGCTTTTGAGCGGGTGTTTGCGCGGCTGAATGCAAGCGACGACGAATCGTTTTTATAATTCATGAGCTTCTACCGTATTTTTCTCAATTGGATCTTCAAATTCGTCTTCTCCCGGCAACATTACACCGCGCCTGAGACGGGCGGTCTTGCGGGAGCCGCCTCAGCGGCCAATCTTTATCGAGACAAATTCGCGGCTAAAGCCGCTCCCACAATAACAACGCATCAATTGATGAAAGTTGATCGTGGGACAGCACATTAACGGCGATCACGCGATGGTAATCGGGCACTGCCCGCGCAGCCGGGGCCAAGCGGTATCGCGACGTCCGCCCGAGATCGTCAATGACTACCGGATTTCCGACAGGGTAGATAACGCCCACGGTCCCGACAGCAAGCCCATTGACCTCTACGGTTAGTGCAGCCGTTTCGATTCCTTGACCGAATCGTGGTCTTCACGCAGATTTAGAGGCTAAGAAAATGCGTCGGGCGCCGGCCTTAAGCGGTACCGCGATTCGGCGCCTAACGCCGCCCAGCACGTCAATGGAGAACCAACGATGCCCAATTCAACTGTGGAATACGATCTAGTCATCCGAGGTGGCCGGGTGGTCGATGGCACGCGGATGCCAGCGTTTAACGGCGATGTCGCCGTCAAGGACGGACGCATCGCCGAAATCGGCACTGTGCGCGGCAAGGGACGTCAGGAGATCGATGCCCGCGGCCTGGTGGTGGCGCCTGGTTTTATCGATGTGCACACGCATTACGATGCGCAATTGAACTGGGATCCGTACGCCTCGCAGTCGTGCTGGCATGGCATCACCAGTATCGTGGTCAGCGCCTGCGGCTTCGGGTTCGCGCCCTGCCGGCCAGAAGACCGGGAACGCGCGATGCGCCGCATGACCCGCGTCGAGGCCATTCCGTACGCGTCGATGAAAGAAGGCATGCGCTGGGATTGGGTGAGTCAGCGCGATTATCTGGCGTCGCTCGAACGCGCTGGCATTGGCGTCAACGTCGCGACCTATATCCCGCAATCGCCGATCCGCGCGTGGGTGCTCGGCGAAGACGATTCGCGGCGCGAGAAAATTACCTTAGACGAATTGGAGCAGATGAAAGAACTCGTGCGCGAGGGGTATCGTGCCGGCGCCTTGGGGCTGTCCACGGATTTCAATCTGATCGATCGCGATTATGACGGCTCGCTGCTGCCCAGCTTGATCGCGAATATCGAAGAGACCGAAGCGCTCATCGGCGTCGCCCGCGAGTTCAATGTCGGCTCCATCGAAGTCACGCCACAATCTCTGCACCTCGGGCCGGAAGAAGCGACCATGCTGGAACGCTGGGCGGAACTGAGTGGCCGGCCCGTGTATTACAACGCCATCCTGCAGGTCCATCACTTACCCGGCCAATGGAAAGAAGCGTTGGGCCGTCTGGAAGACATGAACACGCGGCATCGAATTTTTGCGCTCGGCAACGCGCATCAAATCGAATCGCTATTCAATTTGGTGGAATACAACCTGTTCGATGACATGCCGCAGTGGAACAAGGCGCTGGCCTGCCCGATGGAAGAGCGGCTCGCGAATCTTCGCAACGCCGAAGTACGGGCTCGCTTGCAACATGATTTAGACCATTACAAGAACCGTTTGTGGGCCGGTAATTGGGAGCGGATGAAGGTGTTCGATTCCGAGCAAGCGAAGTTTAAAGGTCGGTACGTGGGTGAAATCGCGCGCGCGATAGGCATTCCGCCGCTCGATGCGTTCTGCGAGATCGCACTCGGCGAGGAACTGCGAACGCTGTTCCTGATTGAAGACCTGAATAACTCGGAAGACGCCGCGGTGGGCGAGATCATGAGCCATCCCTTCGTCATCCCCGGCTTGTCGGATGGCGGCGCCCACACGCAATTCCTGTGTCTTGGTAAATATCCGACCGTGATGCTCACCAAGTGGGTACGCGACGAAGGGGTGCTCACGCTCGAAGAAGCGCATTGGCGCCTGTCCTATATGTCGGCGGCGGCCATCGGGCTCGACGGGATCGGCACGCTGCAAGTCGGCATGCCGGCGGATATCGTGGTCTACGATTTGGAGAAACTCGAAGTCACGCCCAAGGAGCCGGTGTACGAAGACATCATCGCGGGCGGCAAACGGTTAATCCAAAAAGCCAAGGGCTATCGCGCGATCATCGTCAACGGCGTACCGACCTTTGAATACGATCAATGCACGGGCAAGTTGCCGGGGCGGGTGTTACGCACGGCGGCTTACGAGCCCTAAATAGAAGAGCATAAATAGCGACCAGGTCGCGACGGTGTGCGTCGGATCATCGGAATGCACTACTGTCGTCCCGGCGAATGCCGGGACCCAGTCGAATAGCTAATTGTCCTGGATTCCTTCCGGCGAAAGCCGGGATCACGCCGGCATGACGCGGTTAAAGCCCAACCTGCGTAGGGTGGACGGTATTTACGCTCCGTTATTTAGTTGAACCGCGTTAGCCTTGAATTTCGATCGCAAGCACCGGGCATCGGACCAGACCTTGAACTGACCACGCGACGACTGGTAGGGTTCATGGGTTTCCATATTTATGGGAGTGCGCGTGAAAACCACCATCGAAATGCCGGACGATCTGTTCCGCAAGGTCAAGGCGGTTGCCGCCCTGGAGAAGTCAGTAAAAGCTGGAAAACCAAGCTGGATGCGGTCAATGCCGTGCGTGAACAACGGCGTGGCTGATGGTTATTGATGCATCGGTCTGGGTCGCGGCATTTATCGCCCGCGACGCCATCTACTCATCAGCAGCGGAATTTCTGAACAAACTTGTTATAGCTCATGCCCACACTCAATTGGATCGGAAGAGAAGCCGTCGTCAAACATCACAAGGAGGTCCCGTTCCGCTTGCTGGAGCCGGTGCCTGAATTGTCCTGCGGCGATGCCGATAGCGGCAATCTGATCGTACAAGGTGACAACCTGCACGCCCTCAAAGCCCTCCTGCCGCGCTATGCCGGGCAGGTGAAGTGCATCTACATCGACCCGCCCTATAACACCGGCAACGAAGGTTGGGCTTACAACGATAACGTCAACAGCCCGGAGATTCGCAAATGGCTGGGCGAGGTGGTGGGCAAGGAAGGCGAGACGTTGGACCGGCATGATCGCTGGCTGTGCATGATGTATCCACGCCTCCTATTGCTAAAGCAGTTCTTGCGCGACGACGGGACGATTTTTATTTCGATTGACGATAACGAGGTGGCGACTCTGCGGCTGTTAATGGATGAAATTTTTGGCACGAGAAATTTATAGCCACGGTATTGTGGCAAAAGATTTTTTCGCCAAAAAACTCAGCTCGGCATCTGTCAGAAGATCACGATTACATCGTGATTTATGCTACCGACGCCCAGACATGGAAACCCAGCCTTTTACCTCGCGGGGACGAAGCCACCGCACGCTACAAGAATGTAAGTGGCGATCCACGCGGGCCTTGAGCATCCGGGGACCTACAAGCTCGCAATTACTACTCGGAAGGAATGTATTCGGTTTCGTGTCCTTCGGGCCGAGTGATCTCAGGCCCAGGGAAAGGCATGTATTGGCGAGTATCAAAAGCGAAGTTTTAAGAGCTCGACAAGGATGGACGCATCTGGTGGGGTGAGGACGGCAATAACATGCCGAGATTGAAGCGCTATCTCTCCGACGTGAAGGACGGCATCGTTCCGCAAACAATGTGGTTCTATATTGCTCGCAACGTGACTACCGAACGCGTGAAGCGCGTCACCATGGGCTACATCAACACGAAAGAACAAGTCGTAGCCGGCCTCGGCGGCGGCTTCCAGTTCTGCCGCCTCTCGGCTGAGCCACTCTTCACCGCCGAAGGCCAGATCCGCGCCAATGTCACCTTCGCCCAGCTCGCCGAATTTGTGTGGTTCGCGGAAACCGGCAGCGGCTACACCGGCACAAGCGATTCGCCGCTGCTAGGCACCCACGAAGGTCGGACGATCTATCTGCTCTATAACGGTATCCTCAAGGATAAATCGGTGGCGGGCGGCAACGTGCTGACCGGACTGGTGTATGACGTGCTACCGAAATTCGCCGGTCCGAAGGTGATCTATGCGGCGGCCTGCCGCATGGGCGTGCGCCTCTCGCGTGAAGGTATCGTGTTCAAGCAAACCCCTTACGCGCTGGAGCTGTGACAATGGCGGCCACACCGCGCGTTATCCTCATTGCCGGTCCCAACGGCGCGGGCAAAACGACCTTTGCCCGCGAGTTCCTACCCACCGACGCCAATTGCCCAGTGTTCGTCAATACCGACTTGATCGCCGCGGGTCTGGCGCCGTTTGCGCCAGAAACCGTTGCCAGGCAAGCCGGGCGAATCATGTTGGAAGAAATGGCGCGGCACTTCGCGGCGCGCGTCAGTTTCGCGTTTGAAAGCACCTTGTCTGGTCGCGACTATTCGCGCTTGATCGAGCAATGGCAGGCCGCGGGATACTGGGTCAAACTGATCTTTCTCCAACTCGCCAGCCCTGAAGAAGCCTTGCCCGCGTGGCGCAGCGCGTCCGGCAGGGCGGGCATGGCATTCCCGAAGCGGATGGACGTTTCTATCCCGACTTCCTTTGCCAGTTGCCGGGCGGCAGCATCCTTGCGGTCGAAAACAAGGGCGCGCAGCACTGGACCGATGCTGAAGACGATCGCCTGATAGGCGGGCTGTGGGCTGGAGTATCCAATGGACGCTGCCGTTTTGTGATGATCAAAGATAAGGCCTGGGATGGAATTGAAAGGTATCTTGACCCGCCTACAGGCTATGCATAGTTATCAGGATGTTGACTAGATAACGAACTGGAAATACCGACCGCCCGAAGTGCGCCAGAGTTTACTTATCGTCATTCCGGCGTAACAGGCCGGGTAAACACTCGATGGCGTTGTCGCGCTGGTGTTGGGGGTAGCGAGCGCGGCGCGGTTCTCACGCCGTCATCCCGGCATTCGCGGAGCGGTTATCCGGGATCCAGTCGGATTAGGTGTCCGCGCATTGCGCGGACAGTATTTCTTCACTGGATTCCGGCATTCGCCGGAATGACGGTGGGAGTGCTCTGAGGCCCTTTGGATTCCGGCGTTCGCCGGCATGACGGTGGTAGGTGCTCTGAGGCTCTTTGGATTCCGGCGTGCGCCGGCATGACGGGTGCAGGGTCGGACGCCACGACGACAACGCCTATCGAGTTTTTATACGGCCTCGTAAGCCGGAATCCATGAAGTGGTCTTTATTTCGCCGGGACGGCGATAGCGCAATCTACATCGCCTATCGCATCATATTAACCTGGCCGGTATCGATGCTCGTCCATTTAGATTACAAAGCAATCGCTGCTATTCGTTCAAAGAGGAAAACCGCTATGAAGATCATTCGATTTTACGAAACGGACAATCACGTCTCGCGCTTCGAAGAGATCGATATTCCGTTCCCGGAGTCGAAGACCGATGCAGGTTACACCTATCATTTGTCGCGCCCGTTCGAGGCCGGCGCGATACTCGCTGAGCTACCGGTTGGGCTGAATCAAGATTGGCATGTGGCGCCGAATCGGCAATTCGTCGTAGTACTCACCGGTCGCCTCGAAGTTGAGATGAACGACGGCGAGATTCGACAATGGGGACCCGGTGAAATGTTCATGGCGGACGATACTGGCGGCCAAGGCCATCGCACCCGTGTGCTTGATGGGCCCGCCAAACTCCTTTTCATGCGTGTTCCGCATAACTTCGATCCGCGAGCATCGATGACAAGCTGAATTTGGAATCGCAGAGCGGCTGGCCTGCGCCTAGCCTCTGCGTTACAAATTGTTCACGGGCTCGCGGTTGTGCGTTCTAGCGCGCCGGCAGATTCAAGATTTGCTTGGCGAGGATGTTGCGTTGAACTTCGTTCGCGCCGCCGTAAATCGTGGTGGGACGCGCGCCGTAGTAATGACTTAAGACCTCCATCCGTGTGCCGTTGAAGTCGAGCGTGCCTAAGGTCGCGCCCGCTTCGCCCGCGGTTTCGAGCAAGCATTCGCTGAGCCGTTGATAGGTCTCGCTGGCCCAGATTTTTAACAGCGATACGTCGGCGCCGAGCCGTTCACCGCGGCGCACGACGTCGGCGAATTCTTTGTAGAGGGATTCCAAATCCTGGACATCGAGCTTGAGCCGGGTGAATTTATCCACGAACACCGGATCCGCGGCGAGATCCAACGCGGCGCCGAGTTCTTCCAAGCGATGCAGCGCGTATTGGCAAGTTTTGGGGCTGCCGATGAAAATTCGCTCGAAGCCCAGCAAAGCCTTCGCGATGGTCCAACCCTGATTCAAGATACCGACGAGATTTTGCGCCGGCACGCGCACATTATCGAAAAACACCTCGCAGAATTCTTCATGCCCGGCAAGATTGCGAATCGGACGAATCGTAATCCCGGGCGCCGTGAGATCGATCAATAAAAAACTGATCCCTGCTTGCGGCTTGGCGCTGCGATCAGTGCGTACCAGGCAGTACATATGGGTCGCGTCCTGCGCCAAGGTGGTCCAGGTTTTTTGTCCATTGACGACAAAATGATCACCGTCGCGATCGGCGGTCGTCCGCAGGCTCGCGAGATCCGATCCGGCGTTCGGCTCCGAATAGCCTTGGCACCAGATGTGCTCTCCGCTCAGCGCCTTCGATAAATACATCGCCCGTTGTGCCGCGGTGCCGTGTTCCATCAGCAATGGGCCGACCATCAAAATCCCTTGATCCGGGGTCCGGGCCACGCCCCAGCGCTCACGCTCTTCGATGTAAATCAGCAATTTCTCGGGCGACAACCCCATGCCGCCGTGTTCGCGCGGCCACGCCGGTGCGGCCCACCCTCGCACGCACAGTTGCCGATGCCAAGGTTTGACTTCGCTCCAATGCAAACGCCGCGACGGATGGCGCAGAGCGGCGGGGTAATTCGCTTCGAACCACGCACGAATTACGGCGCGAAAATCCTCGTTGGCGAGACCATTCCAATCGCCCTCTGCGGGAATCAGATTGGGATCGATGGGCGTTCGCCTTGCCGCGAGCGGCGTGCTCACCGCGGAATTTCGATCGAGTCCGGCGATGCGCGCCGCATGCTGTGCGGCATTGCCATAACGCGCGCTAAGCACCAACGCACGATTGAGATACAACACCACATCGCATTGCTCGGTGTAGCCGATACCGCCGTGAAGTTGCACGGCTTCGCGCACCACCGCGAGCGCCGTCTCGCACGCACGATAACAGGCTCGACTGGCGCACCGTGCTTGTTCGCTGTCACTGGTCGCGTCGAAAGCATCTAGGCAGTCGCGCACCGCGGCAGTCGTTAGTCGTGTCTTAAGATAAAGATCAACCAGCCGATGCTGCACCACTTGAAAGCTCGCGATGGTTTGCCCGAACTGCTGACGCGTGCTGACGTAAGCGATGGTGATCTTGAGTAAGGCGTCGGCCAATCCGTTGAGATACGCGGCCGCTGCGAGCCGACTCAATTCCGTAGCGCGCGTCATTGCCGCTTCGACGACGCGGCCAACTCCCAGCAGGGCAGATACTTCGACGCGGCATCGATCGAAACTCAACCTGCCGTGGCAACTGCCGTCGGCAAGCGTTTGTAGATCGCACGTCATCCCGACGGCGGCAGTCGTCACCCGGAACAAGGCGGGTTCGCCGTCGAGCAGCGCGGGCACTAGAACAATATCCGACTCCTGCGCCAAGGGAACGTGCGCGACGCGGCCCTGCAGCGCAAATCCGCGCGCATCCCGCGTCGCCGTGATACGACTAAATGACTGCTCGGAACACGATCTAACCGGCACAATGACGATCGATTCCCCCGCCGCTATGGCGGTCAAGAGCTCCGGCGCGACGTCGAGACTGGCTAGAATCGATACTGCAGCTCCCGCGCATTCCAGAATGGGTTCCGGTGCGACTACGCTACCCAGGTTTTCGCACAACGCCCCGATTGCCGCCGCGCCCAACCCCAAGCCACCCGCGCCGGCCGGTGCGAGGATCGATGACCAGCCGAGGTCGGCCATTTCGCGCCATCGCGCGCGGTCGTAGCCAAGGCCGGCGGCGCGTAACGGCCGCAAGCGGCTAACGGGCAATGCCCGGGCACAATAGTCGGTCGCACTCTCGCGCAACATGTCGAGAAAGGCCTGGGCTTCGGTGTCGCGCGCGGGCTCCGCAGTCATCATTGCTTTATCACTCCGTCAGTACAGGGCATTAATTGTTGCTGCTCGGCGCCAACCACAAAGCGCGCATCGCGATTCGTGTCCTTACGATCGGGACAGTGCAATGTACGGACAAATCGCGACAGACTTCAACCCAAATTCGAGGCAAGGGCGAACAATTGACCTAGCTGTACGAAGCCCTAACTAATGTGCTAGATAAGGGCCGACTCCACACCTGAACCTAGTGTTCTCCTTGAGGTTTCGATATGACCATCATTGAACGCTTTGCAGCCGCCTTCAATCACTGCGATGTGCCCGGACTCGTGACGCTCTTCACCGCGGACGCGAGCTATACCGACACTTTTTTCGGCGAGCATATCGGTCACCCCCAACTCCGCCCAATGTTCGAACGCATGTTCCACGAAGGGCGCGACTACACGTGGGTTATGGACGCCGTGGTGGCAACACCCGAGCGCGCGGCGGCCGAATGGACCTTCGGCTATACGGTGACCGACGCCGTGCCGCGCAGCGCGGGACGCCATGTGAGCTTCCGTGGCATGAGCTTTTTCGAACTCGAAGGCGGAAAAATCGCGCGGTATCGGGAGGTCTTCGATGTGGGTACGGCGCTGCTGCAACTCGGCTTCTCGGCCGAGGCGATCGCCAAGGTACTGCGCCGGCGTCTTGAGGCTGAATAAAATGACGGCATCGAAGCACCAACCCGCTAACAGCACGGTAGGCACCCAGGGGAGCCCTCGCCATAGCATTGGCGCCTATCTTATTGAGCGGCTTCTCGCACTCGGCGTGAACGATATCTTCGGCATTCCGGGCGATTTCATCCTCGGCTTTTATGGACTCCTGGAAGCCAGTCGCATTCGTATCATCGGCACCTGCAACGAGCTCAATGCCGGCTATGCGGCGGACGCCTATGCGCGAATGAACGGCGTGGGTGCGGTGTGCGTCACGTATAACGTCGGTGGCTTGAGTCTGGTCAACGCGGTCGCCGGAGCGTATGCCGAGAAGAGTCCGCTCATTGTCATCAGCGGGGCGCCCGGCATGGCGGAGCGTCTTGGCAATCCTCTGCTCCACCATCGCGTGGGCGCGTTCTCCACGCAACGCGATGTGTTCGAGAAAGTCACCGTGGCTGCCGTGGTCCTCGACGATCCCCTGACGGCGTTTCGCGAGATCGATCGCTGCCTTGATTTAGCGATCACCCACAAGCGTCCGGTGTATATCGAAATTCCCCGCGACCGGCTCGACGCGCGAGGGACCCATCCGCATATTCGCAGCGTCCATCATCCGGTGAGCGATCCGCGCGCGCTCGATGAAGCCTTGCAGGAAGCGATCAAGTTGGTCGCCACGGCACGCCAGCCCGTCATCCTCGCCGGGCTCGAAGTGCATCGCTGCGGCATGCGCGATGTGATGACGGCGTTCGCCGAAAAGCACCAGATCCCGATCTGCTCGACCATCCTGAGTAAATCGGTGATCAGCGAAAAGCATCCGCTCTATCTCGGCGTCTACGAAGGGGCGATGGGCCGCGATAACGTGCGTGAGTATGTCGAGAATAGCGACTGCCTGATTTTGCTCGGCGCCTTCATGACCGACATGGAGCTTGGCATCTATACCGCGAAGCTCAATCCGGAACGCTGGATTTTCGCGAGCCTGGATGCGCTCCGCATCCATCATCATCACTTTCATGACGTGCTGTTCGCGGACTTCATGGCGGGTCTGGCGGCAGCCACGTTCGACACCACCACGCGCACCATTCCACCGATGTCCGCGCCGAGCCCGCAACGTTATCAGCCTGACCCAGGCGCCCGCATGACCAGCCGGCGTCTGTTCCAGCGGATAAACGAACTGCTCGATCCGAACATGGTCGTGGTGTGCGACGTCGGCGACGCGTTGTTCGGCGCGTCGGATCTCGTGACCTACCACGAGACTCAATTCCTGGGGCCGGCCTATTACACTTCGATGGGGTTTGCCGTGCCGGCCGCGGTGGCGGTGCAAGTCGCGAAGCGCGAGTTGCGACCGATAGTGCTGGTCGGCGACGGGGCGTTTCAAATGACGGGGCAGGAACTCAGCACCGCGGCCAAGTTGGGGTTTAATCCGATTGTCATCGTCCTTAACAACCGCGGCTACACCACCGAGCGCTTCCTGTTGGAAGGCGCCTTCAACGATATTCATGAATGGCATTATCATCGCTTACCGGCATTGCTTGGGACCGGCTTGGGCTTCGATGTCGTGACCGAAGGCGACCTTGAAAATGCCCTGACCGCGGCGCTCGCCAATACGGATTCCTTCAGCATCCTCAATGTCCACCTCGATCAAGCGGACATCAGCCCCGCGCTGGCCCGCTTAACCAGTGGCTTGAAGGAGCGGGTTTAAAAAGTATCACGCAATCCCGAGTTTCGGTTTCACCCACGCCGCTAGTTTTTGAATGGCGTCATCCGCTTCCGGCGCTCTACCGGCCATGAATTGAAATACGTGCTGCATTTCCGGGAACACCTCGCAGCGGCAGTCGACTCCCGCAGCTTTGGCGCGCTCCGCGAACCGCAACGAATCGTCGAGAATGGCTTCGAAGCCGCCAACTTGAATATAGGTCGGTGGATACCCTTTGAGATCGGCGTAGAGCGGATTCGCCAGCGGATCCTGGGGCGAGGCGGCGCCCAAAAATAGCTGCGACATGTTGAGCGACATCTCGCGTGAAATCAGTCGATCGACTTTGGCATTCGTCACGAAGGTACCGGCCGTGGCTTCCATGTCGTACCACGGCGAGAGCGGCATCACGGCGGCAGGCAGTGGCAAATTTTTATCGCGGATGCCGAGTACCACCGTCGTACACAAATTGCCGCCCGCCGAATCGCCGACGGTCGCGATGTGCGCGGGCTTGATGCCCTGGCCCAGTAACCATTCATACACCTTGACACCTTCGTTGACCTGCGACGGATGCTGTTTCTCGGGTGCGCGATCGTAGTCGACAATCAGCGTGCGGCAACCGACGGCCTTGGCGATATGCGCGAATACTTTTCGATGCGAGAAGCGCGAACCCGTGACGCAACCGCCGCCGTGCAGGGCGAGTAGTACGCGATCTTCGCGACAGCCTTTGGGCACCGCCCACAGACACGGCGTGCCGTTGGCGTCGGTTTCGAGGTAATCGACCCCGCCCGGATCGCGCGCGAGATCCCCGCATTGCTCGAGCAGATCGCGCAATTCCTCGATCGCCATCTGGGGATTGGCCGCAAGTGCGGCGACAAAACTATCGAATAAGCGATCAATGGCGGCGGCTTGTGGACTGGCCATGGCATTCCTTTCTATGGTTCGTGGGATATTCCGAGGTTGGACTATACGGCGTCACTGCTGGGTGCTGGAAGTAGGCGGTCGTATTCCTTCTTAACCACCGCATAACACTCACACGTGCGCGTTTCGAGTTGGGGCCGGTCGAGCACCGTGATGTGGCCACGGCGGTAGCGGATCAATCCGGCCGCTTGCAAGCGGCCGGCGGCTTCGGTGACCCCGCCGCGACGTACGCCGAGCTGAGTCGCGATGAGTTCTTGCGTCACGACGAGTTTATTGGAATTTAGCCGATCGAGGCTTAGCAACAGCCAACGGCAGAGTTGTTGATCGAGCGAATGATGCCGATTACAGACCGCGGTCTGCGCCATCTGCGTGATCAGCGCTTGGGTATACCGTAGCAAGAGGTGCAGCACCGGACCGGCGCGGTTGAATTCCAGGAGCAGTAGCCTCGCATTCAAGCGATAACCCATACCCGCACTTTGGACGATCGCACGGCTCGGCGTCGATTCGCCGCCCATGAATAAGGACACCCCGACGATGCCTTCACAGCCGACGACCGCGATCTCGGCCGAAGCGCCGTTTTCCAGCACGTACAATAAGGAGACGATGGAGGTCGTCGGAAAATATACGTGGGTCAACTTGCTGCCGGATTCGTAGAGCACCGCGCCGAGCGGCATCTCGACCAGTTCGAACTCAGGGCGCCAGCGCGCCCAATCGGCGTCGGGCAACGCCGCAAGCAAGCGATTTTGTCGCGAGTTACCTAAGGCCATGCCTATCTCCTAAATAATTTTTGCAAAGCGCTCGATCTCTCGGGACCTTAGCGCGAAGATTGCGGGGCCGGTGCTGGGTCCAACACCCCATCGCGGCTGAGTGACCTCTTGCGTACGCTAGCGCACAGACACGTCTAAAGATGGCGCTTATGCTACGCGCAATGTCTCGCGCATGCGCTTGGACAGCCTTCCTTCTGCTAACTAACCCTAAGAATTGTCAGGAACGCCATGGATGAACGTATTGCCCGATTAGCAACGCCGGAAGGTTGCGAGAGATTCGTCAAGAACGCAGTTCGCCTCAATCGTCTGGACCTCGCGCTCAAAGCGCGGATCCGCGCCGTTGAGTTGCGGGCGGAAGCGTATGGCAGTACGTCACAAGCCGAAAAGGAATGCATTCAAGCGGTATTTGCCCAAGAAGAGGTGCTAACACTCAATAACCGCCTAAAGAGAAAACGCTCGCGAAGCTGGCAGGCCATTCGACGCTTAGGGATCGTGCCGGCGGCGGAGCGCGCCATGAACAGCGCCACCGAGGTTGAATATCCGGCGCTGCTCGCCATCGGGCTTCAGGAATTTGCGCTTGAGGCAGTGATCTTGCGCCATCCCGACGTGTTTTCGGCCGAAGCCGTGCAGCGGTCGCAAACGCGAATGACGGAGTGGGCTGCTCTCGCCGAGTAGGGATCGCTTGGTGTGGGAGCCGCTTTAGCGGCGAATTCTCTGGAAATGCCCCATTCGCCGCTAAAGCGGCTCCCACAAAATGCCAAGAGTCTCACTCACGACCGGCCAGCGCGTCCATCACGGTCCGCCATCCCGCCTCGGCCCGCGGCCCCGCCGCGCGCAATATCGCGTCAAGTTGTTTCACTTGGGTGCCGGTTAACTGCTGTTCCAGCTTCTCACCATCCGCAGTCAGACCGAGCTGCTTGATCCGTCCATCGTGCTCGGGCGCACGCACCGTCACCAATTTCATTTGCTGCAACTGGCGCAGCGGAGCGTTCAGCGATTGCTTGGTCACGCCTAAGATTTTTAGCAACGCGTTGATCGCAATTTCCGGGTTACGCGCCACAAAATAAAGAATGCGGTGGTGGACGCGGCTTAAGCCGCGCTGCTCCAGAATGCGATCCGGGTGGGTGGTAAAGGCGCGATACCCGAAATACAGCAGTTCAATCGCCGTGCGCAATTCGGCTTGTCGATTAAGGTCAGGCATATTGACGTATTAAAAGGAACCCATTATCTTGCCTATAGGACAAGTATATTGCCTTTTGGCAGGTGGCTATGACCGCTCTACAACTGTCGCGACGAACCCGCGATCTTCACGCTTCCCCCATTCGCGAGATCCTGGCGGTGATCGATCGGCCGGGCATGATTTCGTTTGCCGGTGGCTTGCCGGCCGCGGAAGCCTTTCCGCCACTTAGCTCCGGTAATGTCCCTAGCGGACTCTTGCAGTACGGGCCGACGGAAGGCGAACCGGCATTGCGCGACCGGGTCGCAACCGATCTAACCGCGCTCGGATTGCGCTGCACGGCGGAACAGGTGTTGATCTTGTCGGGGTCGCAGCAAGGGATCGATCTAGTCGCTAAGTTATTTATCGATGAAGGCACGCGCGTCGCCGTGGAGTCGCCAACTTATCTCGCGGCACTCCAAGTGTTTCGATATTTCGGCGCGCGGTTGGTCGGCATGGACGCGCATCACTGGCTCGATCAGGACCAGCGCCCAGCCCTGGCGTATGCCATCCCAACCTTTCAAAATCCAACCGGCCACTGCTATTCGGCCGCGGCGCGCGGTGCGCTCGCCGCCCAGTGCGATACGCTCGAAGTGCCGTTGTTCGAAGACGATCCCTATCGCGACCTGGTTTACGAAGCCTGCGACCGTCAACCGATCTGCAGCCAACTCGAACGCGCACCCTGGATTTATCAAGGCTCCTTTTCGAAAAGCTTCGCGCCGGGACTCCGCCTTGGCTATCTCGCGGCATCGCCTGCACTGGTGCCGCTGCTAACGCGCCTCAAACAAGCTGCCGATCTGCATAGCAATCGCGTGAGTCAGTGGCTCTGTCTGCAATTCCTCGAGGAGCCGGCACGGCACCAACGGCTGGCGCGATTGGCCGCGACCTATCGCGCCAAGCGCGATGCGTTCGCGCAAAGTTTAGCGCGTCATTTCGATGGTGTGGCACGCTGGTCGACGCCGCCCGGCGGGCTCTTCTTTTGGCTAACCCTTAACGCTGCACTCGATACGCGCACCCGGTTACCGCAAGCGATCGCGCGTGGGGTCGCCTTCATGCCCGGCGAAGCCTTCTTTGTACGACCCGAAGACGGACTCGGCACCGTCCGCCTAAATTTCAGTCATGCGACTGCGGCGGAAGCCGACAAAGGGCTCGCGGTCTTGGCGGAGTTACTCGACTAAAGGAGTCATCGCAAAATGCTTCTGGTGTGCTCTGCCGCCATGAACTTTCATATAGCGGCGCATTGCTATGGTGGGAGCCGCTTTAGCGGCGAAATGGCGGATCACATCAGTCGTCAAAAAAGATTCGCCGCTAAAGCGGCTCCCACAAGGCAGCTCCCACAAGGCAGCTCCCACAAGGCGGCTTCCACCAAGCGCCGCCAGCAGCGCGTGTCCTGTGCAAGTTCAACGGGGACAGCACTCATAACCTATGAAGCCTTGGCTTCGCCGCGCACAAAGCGTCGATGCATCTCAACGGTCAACGTCTCGATGCGCTCCGTTAGCTGTTTGGTTAGCTCGGTCAACTGGGTGTTTTGCTGCAATAACTCGAGCAATTGCGCAGTGTTTTGCGCGGCAGTTACCAGGCGTTGTTCGTTCGCAACTGCCAACGCCTCGCGATGTTCCGCATCGGCTTCAGCGTGCGCCTTGTCCCGCGCGGCCTGCCGGGTTTGCGCGAGCAAGATGAGCGGCGCGGCATAAGCCGCCTGCAGACTGAACGCCAGATTAAGAAGAATAAACGGGTAGACATCGAATTTGGTGATCCCAAGGACGTTCACTCCGATCCAAATGGCGACGATGACGGTTTGCGCGCCCAGAAAAATGGGTGTCCCGAAAAAGCGCGCGAACGCTTCGGCCTTGAGCGCGAATCGATCGGTGCCAAAGGCGCTGCCAAGATGCGCATGACGACGATGAAACCGTAGGTGATCGACCACGGGAGTTTCGGCTGCGGCCTTAGGCGCGTGGGAGGTTCTCTGTTTCATCGAGTTTCCCTCGTAATTTTTATCCGAGTTTGATCCCTGGATGTCCGCGCAGACTCGCATCGATGATCTCCGGTACATGCGCCACGCGATGATCGATCAGCTGCGTCGATCCCGTCACCAATGAACGCGCCGGCTCCGGCGGGCGGCCGTGTTGGGCGGCGAACTCGGCGCGCGTCCGCGGCGCCAGGGGTTCGTGGCGCAAATGGTCAGGCTTGCCGTCGGCATCGCGGAAGGCCGGCATGATTTCTTCCGAGAAGATCTGCATGTTTTTGGTCACCATCCAATGCGGCATCGGCCCGTAGGAGGCGCCAGCTGCAAGTATTCCGCCCGCCCCGACATCTTCACAGTATTCGCCCAACTGATTTTTCACGGTCTCCGGTGAGCCGACAATGAGGTAGCGATCTTTCAGCATTTCATCGTAGGTGAGTTGCGCCTGCGCCTTGACCCGTCCCTTCTTCAGCGCACCGATAAAATTCCGGAACGACTTCGTGCTCATGTAGCCCGGTGGGAAAAAAAGTTGATCGGGGATCTTGAGCCCGGTGTTGAAAACCCAGCTTAAGTGCGCCTTCGCCTCGCGATGCGCCTGGGCATCGGTCTCGGCGACATAAGTTGGGACGACCGCGTTGAACATGGTTTTGGGCGCTTCGTAACCGAGCCGCAGGCACTCTTCGCGCAAGCCGTCAAAGGCCATCTTCGTGAACCACTGCGGTGCGAACACCATCATGTAGGTGTAGTGGTGTTTGGCGATGAATTGCAGGGTCTCCAATGATCCCTGCCCCGGGATCCAAACCGGTGGATGCGGCGTTTGAATCGGACGGGGGATGGGATTCACATTCGGAATGTAGAAATGTTCACCCTGCCAGGTGAACGGACCATCAACGGTCCACGCCTTGATGATCAGATCGTGCGCTTCATCAAAACGCTCCACCGAATCGCCTGGGGCCACACCGTTATTGAAGTATTCGCAGCCGATCCCCCGGACAAAACCCGAGATCATCCGGCCGCCCGAGATCACGTCCAACATCGCGATTTCCTCGGCCACGCGCAGCGGGTTGCCGTGGAGTGGAATCGCATTGCCGATGACGCCAATCGGAATATGCGTGGTCCGTTGCACCAGCATCGCCGCGATGATGTTGGGTGACGGCATCGTGCCGTAGAAATTGGCGTGATGCTCATTGACGCCGACGCCGTCGAAGCCATATTTCTCGGCCGCGACCAGTTGCTCGATATATTCGTTGTAGAGAATCCGGCCGCGCTGCGGTTCGTAGTATTTGTTCGACAGCGAAACCCACGTCGAGGCAAATTCCGCCGTCGGCGGAATATACGGATACGGCATAAGGTGGAAAAAATAAAATCGAAGTTGGTTCATCGGGCGGCCTCCGCGATAAAGCTCAATAACACGTCCGCGAGTGCTCGTGGCCGTTCCAAACACGGTTCGTGCCCAGTCCCCGGGATCCTGACCAGGCGGCTATTCGGAAGCACCGCAGCGAAGCGATCCGACATCGCATTCGGAACCAATTGGTCGTCTTCAGCACCTACCACCAAGGTCGGACAAGTCAGACGTTGCAAGCGGCGTTCGAGCGCCAGGTTATAGCGCGGGGCCCACATCAAACGCGCGGCCGCGCTGAATTCCGAATAAAGATGGATCCCCTCTTCGAAGTCTTCGGGATCGATCAGGAATTCCTGCATCACGCGCTTGTCCTTGAACAACCGGTCCAACAGTTCAACGGGTGAGAGCTGGAAGATATCAACCCCCGGGTTGTCCTCCAGCCGCAATCCCACCGGTGTTATCAAACTCAAACTCTTTAAGCGTCGGGGATAGAAAGCGGCGAACTCGGACGCCGCCCAGCCACCCATCGAAAAGCCAATTAAGTGGATTTTATCGACGCCGAGCGTTTCAAAAAATTGATCGTAGAGAATGGTTAGATCGTCGAAATTCTTAAACCATTTCGGCAGCGGCGTTTCGCCGAAACCGGGGGCTTCGGGGGCGATGAAATCGACGCTTTTCGCAAGCATTTCATACAACGGGATCCACCTCCGCGTGAAGCCGGCGCCGTGGAATAGCACCACGGCTTCGCCGTTGCCCTGACGCCGATAGGCCATGGGTACACCGAATACGTGCGCGAATTGCGGCGACGTGTAGAACCGGGCGGGTTTAGGCACGGCGACTTTATCGATGGCGTCGACATAGCTCATGAGCGGCTGCCTCCTGGCGTTTTGATCGAGGGGACGAAGAATAAACTGATTAACCCGGTAAATCCTGGCTCTGATGCGGCATAATCGGACTGCGCAAGCGCGCCACCACTAGCCGGAAAGGCGTTCATGCACTCGATCTTAAGCCACGCCCTACGACCACGCTCGCGCTCGCCACCGTGGAATGATTCGGCGCCGGTGCGCGACGAACTGTTTGGCGTCGAGCGCCTAGAGCAGCACGCGAAAAGCCTCGCTACCGCTCAGCCGGTAACCCGCAAACCACCCGCCGTACTCTCGCTGCAAACGCGACTCAATGATAATGCCACCGTGCTGCTCTCCGCTTATCGC
The DNA here is from genome assembly GCA_016191285.1 of Gammaproteobacteria bacterium. Taxonomy (GTDB): domain Bacteria; phylum Pseudomonadota; class Gammaproteobacteria; genus CAIKBL01. The sequence continues at coordinate 46,819 of JACPPA010000021.1, read as the reverse complement.
GCGAGTGCCGCCGAGCTCGAGAGCGGTCGTAGCGTGGAGCCCGCCGCCGAATGGCTGCTCGACAATTATCATCTGGTCGAAGAGCAGATCCGCGAGATCCGCGATGATCTGCCGCCCGGCTATTATCGCCAGCTCCCGAAACTGGCGGTGGGACCCTTCGCTGGATATCCTCGGGTATTCGGCCTGGCGTGGGAGTTCGTAGCGCACACCGACAGCTATTTCGATCCCGACACTCTGCGGCGCTTCATTGCGGCTTACCAGCGCGTGCAACCGCTCACCATCGGCGAGTTGTGGGCGGTGGCGATTACGCTACGCATTGTGTTGGTCGAAAATCTGCGCCGACTGGCCGATCAAATCACCCTCGGCCGCGCAGCGCGCGCCGGTGCCGATGCACTGGCCAATCGCCTGCTCGTTACCGGCTGCGAGCGCTCCGCGCTCGATCTCGACATCGCCACCCGCGTCCCCGGACCGTTATCCGAACGTTTTGCCGCGCAGCTCGCGAAACGTCTGCGCGATCAAGATCCAAGGACCACGCCCGCGCTTGGTTGGTTAGAGGAACAATTGCTGCTGCAGGGCGTTTCCATCGATGAAGTGGTGCAGCACGCCCAACAACGCCAAGGCGCCTCGAATGTCACCGTGCGCATCGTCATCACCAGCATGCGGCTCATCTCCGATATCGATTGGGCCGAGTGGTTCGAGAGTGTGAGTTTGGTCGATGCACGGCTGCGCGCGGCGAGCGCTTTCGCGGCCATGGATTTTGCGACGCGTAATCTATACCGCAGCGCCATTGAACAACTGGCGCGCGGCTCCGCCCACTCCGAACTTGAGATTGCCGATCACGCGCTCGCGGCGGCACAGCGCGGAGCCAGTTCGGCGCGCACTCCCGCGGACGCTGAGCGGGTGGGCGATCCGGGCTATCACCTGATCGCCGAAGGCCGCTGTGCGCTGGAGCGAGCGATCGAGTTTCGAGCGCCACCGCGCTTGCGGATCAGTCGCTTCAATCTGCGGCTTGGCCTTGGTGGTTATCTCGGCGCGCTCGTCGTGGTGGCCGCCGTTTTGCTGGGCATCGCACAGTCGATTATTGGGATCCCCGGCACCGCGCGTATGACGCTCGCGTTCGTCGCACTGCTCGGTTTCATGCCTGCGTTCGAGGTTGCGACGGCGCTTGTCAATCGCGCGGTGACCTGGAGTTTTGGCGCACTCACGCTGCCTGGCCTCGAACTTAAAACCGGCGTTCCTGAACGCCTGCGAACGCTGATCGCCGTGCCGACCTTACTGACCAACGAAGCTGAACTCCTCGAGCAAATCGAACGCTTGGAAGTTCACCATCTGGCCGGCAGCGGCGGCGATCTCGCGTACGTGCTGCTGTCGGATGGACAGGATGCCGACACCGAAACACTGGCCGGCGATGCGGCATTGCTCACGATCGGCGTGGCGGCGATCGCGGCGCTTAACCAACGTCACGGTCCCGCCCCTAGCGGCGCGCGTTTTCTGTTGCTCCATCGACGTCGCCTATTCAATGCGAGCGAACAAAAATGGATGGGTTGGGAACGCAAACGGGGCAAGCTCCACGAACTGAACCGACTGCTGCGCGGCGCGACCGACACCACGTTTATCGCGCTCGACGGTTACGCACCGCAGGCGCCGGCCGACGTGCGTTACGTGATCACGCTGGATGCGGATACGCGCTTACCGCGCGACGCCGCGCAGCGGCTCATCGGCAAAATGGCGCACCCGCTGAATCGACCGCAATTCAGCGCCGCGCTTCAGCGCGTGGTCGGCGGCTATGCGATTCTACAACCGCGCGTCACTCCGTCATTACCGATCGGTCGCGAGGGATCGCTTTATCAGCGCGTCTTCTCGGGGCCTGGTGGCATGGATCCCTATGCGGCGGCGGCGTCCGACGTTTACCAAGATCTGTTCGGCGAAGGCTCGTATACCGGCAAAGGCATTTATGACGTCGACGCCTTCGAAGCCGCCCTTGCGGGCCGGGTTCCCGACAATGCGTTGCTGAGCCACGATCTCTTCGAAGGGGTGTTTGCGCGCGCCGGGTTGGCGTCGGATATCGAAGTGGTCGAGGAATTTCCGGCGCGTTACGACGTCGCGGCTAAACGCCAGCATCGCTGGACGCGCGGCGATTGGCAGCTGCTGCCGTGGGTGTGCGCGCGGCGTATCGGCAACCAGGCCGTGCCAAACCTTGGCCGCTGGAAGATGCTCGACAATTTGCGCCGCTCGCTGCTCATGCCGTGCACGTTGCTCGCGCTCGGCGCGAGCTGGTTGCTGCCGCTGCCGTCGGCGCTGGCCGGCACACTGTTGGTGCTCGCCACGCTCGCGATCCCGGCCTTTCTACCGCCACTGTTCGCCGTGCTGCCGCGTCGCTCCGGCATTCGTCTGGGTAATCATCTGCGGGCGCTGGCAGCCGACCTTAAGCTTGCTGCCACCCGGACCCTGCTCGCAGTGGTCTTCCTCACCGATCAAACGTGGCGGATGGGGGACGCGATTCTGCGCACACTAAGGCGCTGCTTCGCAACGCGCCGTCATTTGCTCGAATGGACCACCGCTGCTCAGGCTTCTGGGAGTCCGCGGCTCAATAGGCACGGGTTTTATCAGCAGATGGTGGGCGGCACTTCACTGGCGTTGCTCATGACCGCGGGCGGGCTCGCGCTGGCGCCGGCCGCGTGGCCGCTGGTCCTGCCCTTGGCCGCGCTATGGCTCGCCGCGCCAACATTGGCCCTATGGATTAGTCGCGCGCCAGCCGTCACACCCGAGCGCGCAATGTCCGAACTTGACCGGCGCGAACTCCGCCTTATCGCGCGCCGCACATGGCGGTTTTTCGAGACCTTCGTGACCGCTGCGGACAACTGCTTACCGCCGGACAATTTCCAAGAAGATCCCCAGCCCGTCATTGCCCATCGCACATCGCCGACCAACATCGGGATCTATTTGCTATCCGTCGTTGCCGCCCGCGATTTCGGCTGGACTGGCGCCATCGACACCATCGAACGCTTGGAAGCGACGTTCGATGCAATGCATAAACTCCAGCGATTCAAGGGCCATTTCTTCAATTGGTATGGGACCAAAGATCTGCAGGCGCTTCCGCCGGCCTATGTTTCGTCGGTCGACAGCGGCAATCTCGCCGGCCATCTGCTCGCGATCGCCGCGGCCTGCGAAATGTGGCGGGAGACCACGCTGGCACTGGACCCGCGCCAAGCGCTCAGCGACACACTCGCGTTGGCGCGCGCGACACTCACCGCGCTGCCTGCCGCGAACGCCGCACGCGGGCAGCAACTCGCGTCCATCCTTGACGAGATCGAAGCCCAGTTGGCGGGTGCACAGGCGATCGCGACGTTGGCGCCGAGCTTGACGCGCCTGGCCGATAAGGCCATCAAGGCAACCGACACACTAATACCCGTCGACGACAGCGCATCGGATCTCGTGTTCTGGCTCACCGCGCTGAAAAAAACGGTGGCCGAGCACGCGCGCGATCGACTGCAGCCGACAGCGACGCTAGCTTCTCTGAAGCACCGCTTGCAAGCGCTGGCGGATACCGCGCGCACCTTTTCACTCGCCATGGATTTCGCGTTTCTGCTCGATCCTAAACGCAAATTGTTGTCGATCGGTTATTCGCTGATGGATAACAGCCTCGATCCCAATTGCTACGATCTGCTCGCCTCCGAGGCGCGCCTGGCCAGTCTTTTTGCGATCGCCAAAGGCGATGTCGAGACTCGTCACTGGTTTCGTCTCGGCCGCGCCGCGACACCCGTTGGCCAGGGCTCGGCGCTGATCTCGTGGTCGGGATCGATGTTCGAATATCTGATGCCGTCACTGGTCATGCGTGCGCCGCTTGGCAGTCTCTTGGAGCAAACCAATCGTCTGGTGGTGGAACGCCAACAGGCTTATGCCAGCGCGTTGGATCTTCCGTGGGGTATCTCTGAGTCGGCGTTCAACGCGCGCGATCTCGAATTCACCTATCAGTATTCCAATTTCGGCGTGCCCGGTCTGGGCTTGAAGCGCGGCCTCGCGGAGGATTTAGTCATCGCGCCCTACGCGACGGGTTTGGCGACAATGATCGATCCGCACGGCGCACGTTTGAACTACACGCGACTGGCCGCGATGGGCGCGCGCGGCCGCTACGGCTTCTATGAGGCGCTCGATTTCACGCGTACGCGCCTGCCCGCCGACTCGGAAGTCGCGATCGTGCGTAACTTCATGGCCCATCATCAAGGCATGACGATCGTTGCCATCGCGAACGCCTTGCATGACGGTCAGATGCGTACTCGGTTTCATCGTGAACCGATCATTCAAGCCTGTGAGTTGTTGCTGCAGGAGCGCTTGCCACGCGACGTGGCAGTGACCCACCCGCGCGCCGAAGAAGTCAAAGCGTCCGCCGGCGAGGCGCGCACCGTGACGCCCACCGTGCGCCGCGTCGCGGCCGGCGATGCGCCGCTCACGCATTTATTGTCGAACGGCCGCTACGCCGTGATGTTGACCGCGGCCGGTTCGGGTTACAGCCGGTGGCGTGAGGTGGCGGTGACTCGCTGGCGCGAGGACAGTACGCGTGACGACTGGGGCTCGTTCATCTTCTGTCGGGACGTCCACCAGGGGGCGGTGTGGTCGGCAAGCACGCTACCGATCGGTGGCGCTCTCGATACCGAAGTGATCTTCGCCGAGGATCGCGCTGAATTCATCCGCCGCGACGGCGCGTTGACGACCACGTTGGACGTGCTGGTCTCCGGTGAGGCCGATGGCGAGGTGCGGCGCGTGTCGCTCGTCAACAGTGGGCGCCGATGGCGTGAGATCGAACTGACCACCTACGCTGAAGTGGTGTTGGCCACGCCGACCGCCGATCAGGCGCACCCCGCGTTCGCCAAACTCTTTGTACAAACCGAATATCTGGCTGAATACGGCGCCTTGATTGCGACTCGCCGTCCGCGCGCGCCGGACGAGCCGCCAATCTGGGCCGCGCATTTCGCGGTGGTTGAGGGCGAGATCACGGCAGATCCCCAATACGAATCCGATCGCGCGCGGTTCATCGGTCGGAATCGCACCATCGGCACCGCGGCGGCGATGCTTGACGATCACCCGCTGTCGAACAGCGTTGGCACGGTGCTCGATCCGATCTTTTCACTCAGGGTTCGGGTGCGAGTCCCGTCGGGTAAAGTCGCGCGCGTTGCGTTCTGGACCGTGGTCAGTTCGTCGCGCGAGGCGCTGCTCGATCTCATCGACAAGCACCATGATCGCAGCGCGTACGATCGCGCGAAGACTCTCGCGTGGACCCAGGCGCAAGTGCAGCTTCGCCATCTCGATATCGACGCCGATGAGGCCGCGGATTTCCAACGGCTCGCCGCCCCGATCGTCTACGCCGACCCTCGTTTCAGGGCGCCGTCGGCGACGATCATGCGCGGTGCTGGGCCGCAGTCCGGGCTGTGGCCGCACGCGATTTCCGGCGATCTTCCGATCGTACTGTTGCGCATCGACGATAGCGAAGACATCGACCAAGTGCGCCAACTCCTGCGCGCGCACGAATACTGGCGCATGAAACGCCTGAGCGTGGATCTCGTGATCGTCAACGAACACGCGTCGTCGTACTTGCAGGATTTACAGAACGCCATCGATACCGCCGTGCGCAGCAGCCAGGCGCGACCCCGCTTCGGCGCCGAGCTCGCGCACGGCGCGGTCTTTACGTTGCGCGCCGACTTGATGCATCTCGACACCCGGGCGCTGCTGCAAGCGGTTGCCCGCGTCGCGCTGGTCGCGCGCCGTGGGTCACTTGCCGAGCAGTTAGCCGACGAACTCGCGCGGCGGCCGCCGGCGATCCGGCCGGCGAGCGTGCGTCGCCCAAAGCCGGCGCCGCAATCCCTGCCGACGCCACCGGATCTCGAATTCTTTAACGGCCTGGGGGGCTTCGACCGCGACGGCCGCGAATATGTCACCGTCCTCGACGGCGCGCAGACGACGCCAGCGCCCTGGATCAATGTGGTGGCCAATCCGCATTTCGGATTTCAAGCCTCGGCCGACGGCAGTGGGTATACGTGGGCGGAGAGCAGTCGCGAGAACCAGCTGACGCCGTGGTCGAACGATCCGATTGGCGATCCGGCAGGGGAGGCGATTTACGTTCGCGACGAAGACACTTTGGATTTATGGAGCGCAACGGCGCAACCGATCCGCGACGGTGGAAGGTACATCGCACGCCACGGTCACGGCTATTGTCGCTTCGAACATCGGGCGCACGGCATCGCGCTCGACCTGTTGCAATACGTACCGCTTGCGGATCCCATCAAGATCTCACGCCTGACCCTCAGCAATTTGTCGGGAGTGCCGCGGCGGCTCTCCGTCACGGCGTATGTGGAATGGGTGCTCGGCACCGCGCACGGCGCGACCGGCCCGTTCATTATTACCGAGGTCGATGCCTGCGGTGCGCTGATCGCGCGTAACCCCTGGAATCCGGCGTTCGCCGGCCGGGTTGCCTTTGCCGATCTCGCCGGGCGGCATACTGCGTGGACAGCGGACCGCACCGAATTTCTGGGCCGCCATGGTGGACCGGCAAGCCCTGCGGCGCTCGCCAGTAAGGCGTTACTGTCCAAGACTACTGGCGCCGGGCTTGATCCGTGCGCTGCTTTAACCCGCGTGATCGAACTCGACGCCGGCGAATCCGTCGAGGTGGTGTTCTTTCTCGGGCAATGCGGCTCTGCGGCCGATGTGGCAGCGCTCGTCGGGCGTTATCGCGAATTCGATCTCGATGCCGTGCTGAAGGGCGTGACTGATCATTGGGCCGCTGTGCTAGGCACGGTTCAAGTCAAAACGCCCGATCGTGCGCTGGACATTCTGTTGAACGGGTGGCTGCTGTATCAAACCCTCGCCTGCCGGCTGTGGGCGCGCGCGGCTTTTTATCAGGCGAGCGGCGCCTACGGCTTTCGCGATCAGTTGCAAGACGGCATGGCGTTAACTTTTTCACAACCGGAAGCCACGCGCGATCACCTGCTGCGGGCCGCCGCCCGGCAATTCGTTGAAGGCGATGTGCAGCATTGGTGGCTGGCGCATTCCGGGCAGGGTGTACGCACGCGCATCGCGGACGATCGGGTGTGGCTCGCCTTCGCGACCGCGACCTACATCGCGGCGGCGGATGACGTGGCGATTCTCGACGAGATAATTCCGTTTCTCGACGGTCCTCTACTGCGTCCGGGCGAACCCGACGCGTTCTTTCAACCGCTGGTCGCGGATCAGTCGGCCACGCTCTTTGAACACTGCGCCCGCGCCTTAGATCAATGCCTGGCGCTCACCGGCGAACATGGTTTGCCGCTCATCGGGACTGGTGACTGGAACGATGGGATGAACCGCGTCGGCGCCGGCGGACACGGCGAGTCCGTGTGGCTCGCGTGGTTACTCGTGCGAACGCTGCGGCTGTTTGTACCGCTCGCGGCCGATCGCGACCCGACGCGCGCCCAACGCTGGCGCGCCCATGCGGTTGCCGTCTGCGCTGCGCTCGAGCACGAGGCATGGGACGGGGAATGGTATCGCCGCGCGACCTTCGATGACGGCAGTTGGCTGGGATCGAAAGACAGCGAGGAATGCCAGATCGATTCCATTGCGCAGTCGTGGGCCGTGTTGTCCGGCGCCGCCGATCCCGCACGCGCCGTGACCGCGATGGCGTCGGTGGACAAGCATTTGATCCGCCGCAACGACGGTCTGGCGCTGTTGTTCACGCCGCCCTTCGATAACACCGCGTGCGATCCCGGCTATATCAAGGGCTATCCGCCGGGCCTGCGCGAAAATGGGGGACAATACAGCCACGCCGCGATGTGGGCCATCCTGGCGTATACGAAGTTGGGCGCGGGCGACCGAGCCGCCGCGCTTTTTGCCCTGTTGAACCCCATCAATCATGCGCGGACGCTCGACGAAGTTGAGCGCTACAAGGTCGAGCCCTACGTCGTCGCGGCGGATGTTTATTCGGTGGCGCCGCATGTCGGCCGCGGCGGCTGGACGTGGTACACGGGCGCGGCGGGATGGATGTATCGTGCCGGTGTTGAAGGCATTCTCGGGATTCGCCGCGAGGGCGCGTGGCTCATCGTCGAGCCCTGCCTTCCTGCCGCGTGGCCGGGATTTTCAGCCACGGTCAATGTCAAGGCGACGCGTTACGAGATCGCCGTGTCAAACCCATCGCAGCGCGGTCGCGGTGTATCGGACGCCGTGCTCGATGGAATACCCATACAGTGTACCGGTGTCGTTCGCGTGAAGCTCGACGGCGGTACGCATCATCTGCAAATCGCGATTTAGCTGATCATCACCGCACCTGTGGGAGCCGCTTTAGCGGCGAATTGACCTCAGTAAAGATTCGCGGCTAAAGCCGCTCCCACAATAGCCATACAATTCAGCTATAAAAAAACGCGCAGGTTGGCGTTTAATTCTTCCGCACTCACCTCACGCTCCCAACGGCTGAGCACCAGCGTGGCGACACCGTTGCCAATTAAATTAGTCAGCGCCCGGCATTCACTCATAAAGCGATCGATGCCGATCAACAGCGCGAGTGCTTCGAGCGGGATCCCAGGCACAGCCTGCAACGTGGCGGCCAAGGTAACGAAGCCCGCACCGGTAACCCCGCTCGCGCCTTTCGATGTCAGCATGGCTACCAGCAACAAGCTCAGTTGTTGGCTCAAATCGAGCGGCGTGTTCGTCGCCTGCGCGAGAAACACCGCCGCCATCGTCATGTAGATATTCGTGCCGTCCAGATTAAAGCTATAACCCAAGGGCAGCACGAGACCGACAGTCGACTTTTTACAGCCGAGACGTTGTAACTTGTCGAGCATGCCAGGCAGTGCCGTTTCCGACGAACTGGTGCCGAGCACCAACAGCAGTTCATCCCTGATGTAGCGCAGATAACGAAAGATCGAAAATCCGGCCACGCGTGCGATGCCGCCGAGAACGACCACCACGAAGAGCGCGGCGGTGAGATAGAACCCGCCCATCAGCAGCGCCAGTTTATTGAGCGCGCCGAGGCCGAAATTGCCAACCGTGAAGGCCATCGCACCGAACGCGCCGACCGGCGCCGCTTGCACGACAAGCTGCATCGCTTTAAAGAACACTTCGGAGGCCGCGTTAACCGCAACGAGCACCGGGGTGCGGCGCTCACCCAGCAAGCGAATAGCAAATCCGGCGAGGATCGCGACCAATAAGACTTGCAAGAGATCGCCGCTCACGAAGGCGCTGAAAAACGTCGTCGGAATGAGATTCAAGATCTGATCGACGGGCTTCAGTGCATGCGCTTGTTCGATGTAACCCTGGGTCGTGGCTAATGCCACGTGGGCGGCGTTGAAGGTCTCGCCCGCTGGAGTGAAACCGGCGCCGGGTTTAAGTACATTCACAACCAGCAATCCGATCGCGAGCGCCACGGTCGACACCAGTTCAAAGTAGATCAGCGCTTTGGTGCCGACACGGCCGAGCTGCCTGTTATCGCCTAACGTGGCAATGCCTTGGACCACCGTGCAGAAAATAACCGGCGCGATCATCATCTTCACCAGTTTGATAAAGCCATCGCCGAGTGGCTTCATCGCACGGCCGGAGTCCGGAAATAGATACCCGACCCCGATGCCGATTAACACGGCGATTAATACTTGGACATAGAGTTCGCGATACCAGGGCTTGGAAGGGCGATTCATTGGCGTAGGGCGCGCCGATCGCTCAGATTCGAAGGGCTTCATTGCCGATTATAAAACGCAGGCGCTCCCCGCGAGACGCGCGGCGAAATTACGTCACAATGGTGTGGCGATCATCGCTAAGCGCTAAGTTTTCGCAAGCGCGGCGCGACTTTTTCGCCAATGAGCTTCAAGCTGCTCCGCACCAGGTCGAACGGCATACCCGCATAAGACACCGCCATCGCGGGCCGTAACGCGCCGGTCATCGCGACGCGCCGGGTCCACTTCTCGATTATCTGCTGTGGGGTGCCCCAGGCCTGACTCTGCACAAAGCCCTCGCAAGCGGCGTCGAGACCGATTGCTTTTAGCGCGCTGGCGCCAGCCTGATACGCCTGGTAGCCCTGCGTTTCGCCCCAGTGCGAGCCATCGAAGTCATAGTGCCGGATGACACTCAGGTAATACTTGGAGAGATACTCGCGCGCGACCTGCTCGGCGACCGCGGCGTCCTCGTGGCAAAAAGTGAAGTCGGAGAAGACCGGGGCGCCCGGGGCCTTGGTGGGGTGAACTTCCTTGAAACGCGCACGCCAGGCATCGACCGCCGCGCTGTGCTGTTCCCACGGGAGCTGTACGAACGACATCATCGTGCCGCCCAGATTCGCGGCGGCGATCCCGGAATCCGGCGTCATCGCCACCGAGAAAAACCCGCGGTCGCGGTAACCATGCTCGGGCTTGGGCGTGATGGTGGTGCGGGATTGTTTGAAATACTTGGTGTCGTATTCGGCGATGCCGGTATCGAGAATGTCGAGGACGATCTCTGCCGCTTGGTCGAAGCGCTCGCGCGAGGTGTTCATGTCGACCCCGAAGGCGCGGTACTCCTCGCGGGCGAGGCCACGGCCGAAGCCGAGGAGGAAACGATCGCCGAGCATGACCTGCAACAGCGCGATTTTTTCCGCGACCCGTGTTGGATTTTCATGCCACGGCAAAATAATCGCGCCAGTCCCAATCTTGATGCGGCTGGTTTTCCCCGCGAGATACGCCAGCCACTGCAGGTTGTCCGGCATGATCGAGTAGTTCGGATCGAAGTGATGCTCGGGCAGCAACAGGAAGTCCATCCCCACTTCCTCGGCAAAGAGCGCGATTTCGGTCTCTTTGCGCAGCATGTCGCCATCCGACAGGCCGGCGTGGGTGTTCTGAAAAATAAATTGCAGGCCAATTTCCATTATCTTCCTTCCCGCCTGGGGCGCTGTATTAGTTAACGGATAATGTAACCCAGGCGCGCATTGAATTCCCTTGCGTTGCGGATGCTTGTGCGCGATCCACCTGCTCAAGCTTGCCGGGATCCTGCCGCTGTCCAGTTACGGTGAGGGGGGGCGCTTATAAGGCCCCTCGATTTACCACCGTATCAGGGCCGGTTATATATGAAGGTAGTCGCTTCGAGTTATGCCAATGCGGCACGATGGGCGATGCCCGCTGGCGTCGCCGTATTTGCGCTCGTTCTGGCAACCCGCCAGCCCGCCGTCGTAACCCCCCTTTATTTGATACCGATTTGTCTTGCCGCACTCGCGAGCAGTACGCGTCCGACACTTCTCGTGAGTGCAAGCGTGGCACTATTGAGTGCGATCGCGATGATTCTCGTGCCGGAATCGATCTCAACACTGGGCGTCATGACGACCTGCGCGACTATCGCTCTGGCCACCTGGTGCCTCCTGGACCACGCGCGCACCGCGACCGAGCTGCGCCGGCGCGTAGCCAGCCTGCAGTCGATCACCGACGCGATTCCGGGCGCCGTCTTCCAGTTCGCGAGCGCCGCCGATGGCGCGGCTACTTTCACCTATATGAGCCGGGGCGTAGCGGCGCTAGTTGAAACCAGCCGGGAACTCGCGCCGACCAGCTTCGACAAGTTTCTTACGTTCATCGTGCCCGAGGATTTACCAGATCTCGATCGCAGTATTGCGGCGGCCGTGGCACAGCGGGCTCCCTGGTCACACGAGTTCCGTGTACGCACCGAAGCAGGCGACTTCAAGTGGCTGGGCGCCAAATCGGCGCCGGAGCCGGGGCGCGCGGATGGCATCCTCCTATTCAACGGCCTCATTTTCGACATTACCGAAAGGGTCGCCCTACAACGGCAAGTGGCGCAAAGTGCCGCGGAATTCGTCGAGCGAGAGCGACAGTTCCGCATCTTCATCGAGAACGTACCTGGCGCGGTATATATGTGCGAACTTAAGTCGCCCCAGTCGCCGTGGCGAGTGGTCATGTTGAGCAACGCGGTCAAAGATGTATCTGGCTACCTGGCCGAAGACTTTCTCTCCGGTTTGATCAAATGGAGCGATATCATTTTAAAAGAGGATTTGCCGAAGGCCAAGGCAGCCGTGCGCCAAGCAGTGGCCACGCGCGTCCCCTATAGCATCGAATATAGAATCCTCGACAAAGCAGGCCAGGTGCGCTGGGTACTTGAGATCGGGCGCAGCTTGACTGATTGCGGCGAGATGTCTCGCAACTTGGTGGGGAATATTTTCGATATCACCGAACGCAAGGCGCTGGAAATTCGGCATGCCGCGCATGCTAGGCAAATGGCACAACTGAGCGAAATGAGCCTGCTGCTCTCGGGTGATCCGCAGGCGGCGCTCGCGCAGTTGATTCGTATGACAGGCGAATTGTTCGGGGTGCGAACCGTCTGTCTCTCTGAGATCGAAGGCGAAGCCTTGCTCTTTAAGTTCGTCTGCTGGAACGGCGAGATATTGCTTGATCAGGGCAGCTGCGCAATCGATCTCACGCCCTGTGGGACTGTGTATATAGACAATCAACTTCATATTTTCGATCGGGTCCAGGAGCGTTTCCCGGACGCGCCTTTTCTCCGGGCACGGGATACCTTCAACGCGTATTGTGGGTTTCCCGTGCGCGGCAGTGACGGCGAGGTCATCGCCGTTGCGTGCCTTTTGCACGATAGCCCGCGCGATTTCTCGCAGGAAGATCAGCAGTTGATGCAGATCATAAGTAAGCGAATTTCAGTCGAGCTTGAACACCGTGAGACAATCAGCGCGCGAGAAAAGATGCTGCTGAATCTCGCAGAAAGCGAACGATTTATCCGCTCTACGCTTGACGCGCTCGACGCCCACATTGCCGTGCTTGATGGGGATGGGAACATCCTGAGCACCAATCGAGGTTGGCGGACGTTCACCGAAACCAACGATGCCTGGAAAATGGCACGCGAGGGCATGAACCTTCTTGCCGTATGCGACCGCGCCGTCGACAAGGGCGACGCTAATGCGACACGGGTTGCCGACGCAATCCGCACGGTCGTTGTTGGCGAGCAGGTGCGTCAACAGTTTGAATATGACTTGCGCTTGTCGTCCGAACCGCAATGGTATTACTGTCGCGTGATCCGTTTTCCCGGCAGCGGCCCCGTGCGAATCGTTGTGGTATGCGAAAACGTCTCCGCCATGCATTCGGCCATGGCGGCGGCCGCGCGATCGCAGCACCGGTTCCGTGATCTTTTTGAGTTCGCGCCGAAAGCGATGTTGATGACCGATCAAAAGGGCAACATCACAATGGCGAACGAGCAGACCGAACAATTGTTCGGTTGGTCTCGGGAGGATCTGCTAGGCCAGCGTATTGAGGTGCTCATCCCGCGCAGGACGGTGGAACGGCAGATAGCGCTACACAACGCGTTCCTGGACGCAGCGATCCCCTGTCGAACCGTTTCACATTTTTCCGATATTGTTGCTTGTCATAGGGATGGCACGAAGGTACCCGTGGAAATTAGTCTGAATCCGATGGATACCGACGATGGTCGGATGGTGGTTGCAGCGATTCGGGACATCAGGGAGCGTGTGCATGCCGAGCGGCAGATGCGGCAGGCGCTCACCACACTCGATGCCATGGCGGACGCCGCGTTTGTCGTCGATGCGGAGACGCTTCACTTCACCTATGCGAATCAAGCTGCTATTCGCCAGCTCGGTTACTCGAAAGAGGAACTAGCGGCTATGACGACGGTAGATATACAAAAGAATCGACGGGAACAGGATGTGCGCGCCACGTTGACAGCGCTAACGAATAGTCAATCGCAGAATTTACAAATCCAATCGAGCCAACGGCGCAAAGACGGTACCGAATTCCCCGCGGAGTTGAACATACAGTACGTGGCCATTCCCGGTGAACGTCCGCATTTCATATCGATCGTGAGAGACCTCACGGAACGCCAACGACAGGACGCGGATCGCCACGCGCGTGAAGTCGCCGAACATGCGAATGCGACCAAATCAGAATTTCTAGCCAACATGAGCCACGAGATCCGTACGCCGATGAACGGAGTCATTGGTTCGGTTGACGTGCTGCGACAATCCAGCATGTCCACTTATCAGGCAGAGTTGGTCGAGACCATCCGGGACTCGGCATTTAGTCTACTAAGGGTGCTGGACGACGTACTCGATTTCTCGAAAATCGAGGCGGGCCGAATGGACTTGGAACGGGAGTCGGTGTCGTTGGTCCAGGTCATCGAAAGCGTAGGCGATGTGCTGCAACCGCTGGCGGCACGTAACGGGGTGGAGGTGTCCCTCTATGCCGACCCGCGATTGCCGGCCTGGATTTTAAGTGATCGTGTGCGTCTGCGACAGGTCGTTAACAATCTACTCGGAAATGCGATCAAGTTCTCGACCGGCCAAACCCGTACCGGCCAAGTACAGGTGCGCGCAGAACCTGCCGGTGAAACGAGCGTGCGCATCACGGTGTCGGACAACGGCATTGGGATGACACCCGCGTCAGTAGCGAAACTCTTCAACCCCTTCACTCAGGCGGAAGTCTCGACCACGCGCCGTTTCGGTGGCACCGGTTTGGGGTTATCGATCTGCCAACGACTAGTCGAATTGTTCGCGGGCAGTATTGCGGTGGATAGCACCCCGGGACTAGGTTCGACATTTACGGTCACGTTGCCCGTGGAAGTGGACGCAAGCTTGTCGGTGTCGCCAATCGGTCCGGACCTTGGAGGGCTGAACTGCCTGATCTTCGCGCGGGAACCCGGCCGCGTACAAGATTGGCGTTCTTATCTGGAATATGTCGGCGCTCACGTCCAAGCATGCAGCGACGACCCCGATACTGCGCAACGTTTATTGGAGCACCTGCCGGCGGGGCCGACGGTCCTGATTCTCGAAGGCCGTGCAGGCTTCGCGGAACTTTTCGAAAACCTATCCATAACGTCTTCGCTCGGATGCGTAATCATCGGCAAAGGCCGCCGCCGGCAACCCCGTAGACAAAACGATCGCACGGTTATTGTGGATGGCGATACCGTGCACCGTAGCGCCCTGCTGGACGCCGTCGCGCTAGCCGCGGGACGCATCGAAACGGAAACCGAGCTCGATAACGGGATCGCGGTCATCAATGCGCGGCCGGCGCGGGTTTCAAGGGACGAAGCCATCGCTGATAAGCGCTTAATCTTGGTGGCCGAAGATAACGAGATCAATCAAAAGGTGCTCTTGCGCCAATTGGCTTTGCTGGGGATCGCGGCCGATGTCGCGGAAAACGGCCGCGACGCGTTGTCCCGCTGGCGTGAAGGGTGTTACGCCCTACTGCTCACCGACCTGCACATGCCGGAGATGGATGGCTACGAACTTTGCGCGGCTATCCGGCAAGAAGAAAGCGCGACTCAACATTTACCGATCATTGCCTTCACCGCCAACGCCCTCAAAGGCGAAGCCACGCGGTGCCGACAGGCTGGCATGGACGACTATGTTTCCAAACCGGTGCCAATTGAAGCGCTCAGATCGGTACTGGAGAAATGGATGCCTGCGGTTTCATCCACGAAGCCCGCGCCTTCGCCACCCACGCAAGCCGCTGCTGACGAGGAGGCTGTCCCGGCAGTTTTGGACACGACTGTTTTAATCGGACTCATCGGCGCCGATCCGGCGCTCATTGCTGAGTTTCTCATCGATTACCGGGATTCGGCGCAGAAAGCCGCCACCGAAATTCGCGCCGCGGTGTCAATCGCGGACTGGGAAACGACGAGCGCAGTAGCGCATCGCCTAAAATCATCTTCACGTGCAGTAGGGGCGCTCGTCTTGGGTGAAGTTTGCGCCGGCCTCGAACAGGCCGGTAAACAAGGGGATGACAAGAGCATGCTTTCGCGTGTCCACGAATTCGAGAAAGCCTTGGCCGCCGCTATTTCGGCGATTCATCTCGATCCTTCACTAAAGCAATTGTCTATAGATGTCGAAAGCGTGCCGAATATATCCATGATGGTATCGGGGTAACACATGTTTGGACCGGCGTATGCGACGCGATACCCGTCACGCGGCATGGCCGGTGCCGAGGAGTTGCAAAATTGTCAGCTTGGAACAGCGCTCGGGCGAGCATTTCAAGGCAGTGCGTCCAGGATCTTACTGCTTGACGACGAGCCATTCGAACTCAAACTGCTCGCGCGTTCACTGGCGAGTCTCGGATTGGACCGCATCGAGACCTATGAATCAGGCATTGCGGCGTTGTCCGCACTTCAGGACCATGGAGCGTCGATTGAGCTCGTGTTTCTCGACCTCAACATGCCGCAATTGGATGGTATCGAGTTCGTACGTCAGTTGGTTGGAATCGGGTACTCAGGCAGTTTGGTGTTCGTGAGCGGTGAGGATAATCGTGTCCGTGAGGCCTCGAGCAATCTCGCACGCGGTTATCGACTCAGTGTTCTTGGCCATCTGGCCAAGCCCGTACAACCTCAAGCACTCTTCGATTTATTAAACCGCTGGCAGCCAATCGCGCCCAGTGCGGGGGCCCAAGCGAGAAAAATTTATGCGGCCGGCGAAATCCGTAACGCTATCGCGTGCAACGAGCTGGCAAATTATTATCAGCCGAAGGTCAACCTCGACGATGGCGCGTTGATGGGCGTGGAAACTCTGGTGCGCTGGCATCACCCGGAAGACGGGCTGGTGTTACCCGGCCAATTCGTCGGTGTGGCCGAGGAGCACGGTTTTGTCGAGGAATTGACCCGGGTCGTCCTCTCCGAATCGATCGCTCAGGCCAAGCGCTGGCGCGACACCGGGATCCCACTCCGCGTCGCGGTCAACGTCTCGATGGACGATCTGGTGCAGCTGGAATTCGCAGATTTCGTCCTTAAGCTACTCGCTCATCATGCTGTGCCGACCGAGGACCTCATCATAGAGGTTACGGAGTCGCGCCTGATGAAAAACATCCTCGCCCCATTGGATACCCTTACCAGGCTGCGGATCAAACACATCAGTCTAGCCATTGACGACTTCGGCACCGGCCAATCGTCATTGGCTAAGCTACGAGATATGCCGTTCAATATACTCAAAATCGATCGCACTTTCGTGCATGGGGCCTGCAACAGCCCCACTCTGGATGCCTTTGTTCTTGCGAATCTAAGCATTGCAAAGCAATTGGGAATGGTCACGGTCGCTGAAGGCGTGGAAGACCGGGCGGACTGGGAATATTTACGTGGGCACGGGTGCGATGTGGCGCAAGGGTATTTCATCGCGAAGCCCATGCCATCCGAACAAATTCCCGACTGGCTCACGAGTTGGGAGGCACGCCGCGAGGAACTGGAACTCGTATGAGCAAAAGCGCTCGGATCCTGATCGTCAGCGAGGCGGTTCCCGATACGGTGCTCATTAATAATCTCTTGCGCGAAGAATTTGCGGACATCGCCGTGTCGACAGATCCCGGCCTATTCTGTACCGATTTTGAAAAATACATGCCCGACGTCCTGGTCTTGGCCTTCAATAGCATTGAAAAGGCCGAACGTTATTATTTAGGTCTGTATCGGCATGGTCCATCGATACATGCCCGTCCCCACCGCACGCTGCTTTTGTGCGGCAAGGACGACCTAAAGCAAGCGTACCAGCTGTGCAAGAAAGAGTGCTTCGACGACTACGTGCTATTTTGGCCAATGACCAACGATGCTCAGCGTCTGCCGATGGCTGTGCACCAGGCCTTGCGAGCCTTAAAAGAGGGCTATCTTCGCCAGCCATTTGCAGAAATCGCCATGCAAACACGCCGTGTCTCTGAGCTGAAGGGGCTGCTGGACCGAAACCTCGCGCATGGCAGTGAACAGACGGAAGTACTCAGTGGAGTCGTGCGCAACGCAGAGATTGGGATCGGCGCGGCCATCGACGGATTCTCACGCAAGCTAAAAGGCGGCGAACTGGCAGACGCGCTCGGACCCAAAAATACAGCAACGCTGCAGAAGGAAATTCGCCACCTTCAAGTTGAACACGTTCAACAACATTTCCGCGCTGTTGAAGAAGCGGTCCAACCGATACGAGATTGGCCGTCAGCATTGAAGCAAGCCGCCGCACCCCAACTAGAGGCGGCACGTATTCTGCAGAACATGGCGGAGGTCGTCCGCTCGGTGGTCCTGATCGTCGACGATGACGAATTCCAGCGAAAGTTGATCGCTAACGCTCTGGGCAAAAGCAACTACGAATTGATTTTTGCCGCGGGTGGCGTCGAAGCGCTGGCGAGTGTGCAGAAACGCCGGCCTGATGTGATCCTGATGGATGTGTGGATGCCGGATCTCGATGGCCTTGAGGTCACGCGGCGTTTGAAAACGGCAATTCAATTCGCTTCCATTCCAGTGATCATGATGACTGGCCTTAGCGAGAAAACGGTTGTGATCGACAGCTTGAAGGCAGGCGCGGTGGATTTTGTCGTGAAGCCGCTGGTTAAGGAAGTTCTTCTACTTAAATTGGCTTCTGTGTTGTCCGCGCCGTAGAAGCGAACCTCTGCTGTGGAGTACTAGCCATTGGTGGAGCGGATACGGACGACATTAGTTCGCGATATAGTGCCCACCGCAATGCATTCGTCCGGGTTCTCGCGACGCCGGGCGAGGTGATCGACGTCGCCGGTCCGTGCGAACACCACCAGGCCGTCAGCCTGGTCGACCTGGCCGCATTGGTGCCGACGCCACGCGTCAACCCCGGATCAAGTCCGGGGCAGACTATGGGCGCCACGGTTGAAGCGGGTGTTCAAGATCGATATCGAGACCTGTGAGCACTGCGGCGGCGCGGTGAAAGTGAGCGCGAGCATCGAAGATCCAGCAGTGATGACGAAAAAGTGCCGGCGTGGTTATTAAATATCCACGCGGTACCCTTTTTGGTTGAAGCGCGGTCGGCTCGGTGAGCGCGCAAGAAGCTCGCATCCCGCAGGATTATTCCGAAGCGGCGCACTAGTCTCGTTAGGATTTCTCAATAGACTGAGCTCGAATGTGATTTGCCAACTCAGTCGGAATACTGACCTGCGGAAAATGCCGGCACATCAGTAGCCCAAGTGGAATGCGCGCCTCGAAGGCGATATTGATGTTGGTGAAGAACGCAGCGACTGGATTCAGCCCGCCAATCGTCCATGCGATTGGACGCCCCACAAGCGCCGCGGCGTCGATCTGTAGACCCGAATCGATTGTGGCTACGTACCGGCGCACCCAGGTGACGTAGTTGCGCTCCAGGCGCTGGTGATACTCCGCGCCTACGTTATTCCAGGCGACCGGATCCTCGTTCATCACGTTCCCGAAGATGTGCTGACAGGCCTGCACCACGCGTGCGTCGTCGAGCGCGACTAAGTCGCCCAGCGGACCGCCTCTTACGCCAGTGGCCACCTCATGCACGATGGCTTTACGTACTAAATCTGCGTGCCGCACGGCCAAATCAAGCACCGCGCTTCCACCCGAACTGCAACCGTAGAATGCGGCGCGCCCGATGCCGAGTGAGCGCATAAGCGCGGCAACCTGATCGCCGAGGGTTCCGACGGAAATTTGGGCTGGATCGGCCGGCGCGCTGGAACGTGAAAAGCCGGGCGCGTCGAAAGTCAGCACCGTGAACGTGTCGGCCAGTGCTGCGGCGACGGCTTCGAAGCTCGCGCAATCGCCCTCGCCCGAGGGAACGAGCACAATGTGTGGACCTTTGCCGCGGCGCTCGCAGTACCAATTGATGCCTGCGGCGGCGTGTACAAACGTTTCTGGCTTCATGTTTGCCTCGCTTGGATGATGAATCGGGCTTGTCGGATGAGAAGGGATTGGAAGCAACCTAGCTTGCGATGGACTTCCAATTTCGCGCCAACCGCTCGGCAGTCCGCCAGGATAGTGCTTGTATCGTCGGCGTAGGGTTACGCGCACCGCTACCCCCATGACCGATCCACCCACCGCTGACTTACGCACGGACGCGAGGCTGGTCTGACACCCGGCACGCTCTAATTAAACGTCGCCTCAATATGCCGCCACCGCATTCAGCCGCGACACCGACTCGGGCTTGCCTGATGCATTCAACGGTACCGAGCCCGGCTTGCGTTCGAACGGATCGACAATACCGAGCGTCTTCGCGTGCTCGCGCAGCGCCGGGACAACTTCGTGCGCAAGCAGACGCAGACATTTCAAGCGCTCCTCGCGCGGTACCGGACCGTCAATCCAGAATGACAGCACGCCGGGTCGCAACACGTTCATGACGTGCTTGAGGCGTGGGATCACATGCTCCGGTGTGCCTGCGATCATCTGCAAGTCTTCGCGCGCCTTGTCGTATCGTCCATAGATACGGCGCTTGATTTCCTGCACGTCCTGCGTATCCGTCCACTCGGAGGCCATCGTACGGCCGGGTGTGTTCGGGCTCGTGAACTGGCGCGCGAGACGGCGCGTCGCTTCCTTGGTGTTGTAGCCTGACGGAAACATCCATTCGGGCCGCGCAAAATGCGCGAAATTGCCGCCGAATAAAAATCGCTTGCCAAGTTCCTCGGCGCGTTGCTGGCTGTCACCAACGAACACCGGCTGCAAATAACCGAAATTCTCCGGACCCGCCTGATAGCCCTCTTCCGCCGCCGTTTCCGTGTAGATATTCCAAAGTTCAGCAGTCGGTTCGAGGTACGTCGCGAGTGCGATGTATGGATAACGCTTGCGCGCAGCCCAGCGCACGGTGTCCGGACTCACGAGCCCCGGAATCCAGATCGGCGGATGCGGCGTCTGCAGCGGTTTCACCCACGGGTTCACATATCGGTAGTGGTAGTGCTTCCCCTCCCAGCGGAACGGACCCGGGTCGGTCCACGCTTTGAGAATGAGATCGTGACCTTCCTCGTAGAGCTCGCGGTTGAACGCCGGATTCGCACCGGTGGCGAGCGATTCGCAGCCCGCGCCGCGCACCCAGCCCGACACCAGTCGCCCGCCGGAGATGAGATCGATCATCGCCAACTCTTCGGCAAGGCGCAGTGGATTGGCGGTGGTCGGGATTGGATTACCGAGCAGAACGATGCGACCCTTCTTCGTGACCTTGGCGAGAATCGCGGCCTCGACATCCATCACCGCGCCGAGACACCATGGGTTCGCATGATGTTCGTTCAACATCACGCCATCAAAGCCGCCGAGTTCATCCGCATAGATTTTCTCGTCGAGATACATATTGAGTAAATCGGCGCCGATCTTGCGATCGAACATTGTATTCGGCGTACCGAAGAAGCTCTGGTTCGCGATCACCAGATCTTCGAGCCGATCGTTCAGGCGTTGATCTTCGGTGTGGTAGGCACGTTCGGTGAACCATAATATTTGCATCACGCTTCTCCTCGTTTCAGAAACGTATTGAGCGCGGTCTCGAACGCCGCGCGTTGTTCGATCTCAGGCCGATGTCCGCAATTCGCAAAGATCTTCAAGGTCGCGTGCGGCAATGCTGCTTGGTAGGCTGTCGCTGCGCTGACTGGCACCACCGCATCGTCGGCGCCCCACAGCAACAAAGTCGGGACCTTCGCAGCCGCTTGTAGCAGATGCGGTAGGCTCGGGTTGTACATATAAGGCCGCCACGCGAGCCGCGCCGTTTCCGCCCGTGCGTCCTCGAATGCTTCGAAAAGCTCGGGCGTTTGCTCGGCGCCGTACAGCGTATTGAACTCCACCGTCGCGCCCACATCGCGCACGCTTGCGCGCAGGTACGCATCGGTGGTCAGCATGAAGAGGTCGAGGATCTCGCCGCTCGGCGGCTTAATGCCGACCGGCCCGACCAAGGTCATCGATGAAAACAATGATGGATCGTTCGCGATCATCTCGGCGGCAAGCCAGCCACCGAACGAAAATCCGATGACATCGATGGGGTGCAGGCGCTGGCCGCGCAGATAGATGCCGTATAAGCACGCGAGATCACGCAGGCTGGCGATCCATTCCTGCCGCGGCGTCCGCGAGAAGCCGGGATGTTGCGGGATGAGGAGCGTACGCTGCCGTGCCATGTTTATCTGCCACTGCAACGGGCCGGGCGATCCGAGTTCCTCGTGCAGCACCAGTAGCGGCGGTCCTTCGCCGGCGGTCAGCACTTCGAGCAGCACATCGCCGGCTTTCACTTCGCGTCGGGTCCATTGCAGCGTACTGCTCGATGTCATGAAAGCGAACCTCCGTCGGTTATGGCCAGCGCATTTTGTCAGTTGATTCAATGCCACGAATCGCGCCGCAACAGCAATTGCTCGTCGATGGCGACAAGGCTACTGCACAACGGGTTGCGCCGGAATTGGGGTAGGCATCATCATTCCTTCTAATGACCGCACAGCCCGACGATCCGACTGCCAGCCATTCGGCGCATCCGCAACTTCCCGCCGGCTTCGATGCCGTGCAAGGCTTCGTCAGTGCCTGGGTGCTGCCGGATTCGAATGCCCGAGCCGCCAAGCGACAAGCGTCGACCATGGCCGAGATTCGAGCGTTCTACGATGCGATGTTGGCAGTGGCCCGTCCGGCGATGGATTATCTGAGCCGCCACCGCGGCCACGTCGTGGAAACGCGTGAGTCCGGCAAGTGTGCCGCCTTCACCTGCGGCTTTCATGGCTGGACGTATGACCTCGCCGGCGCGCTGCGTGGGCTCCCGGATGAGGCGGGGATCCACGGCTTGTCAAAGTCGTCCCTATCAATCGTAGCATTGGCGCGAACGTCGTTTTTCGCGCGGAACAAACGCACTGATGAGGAAGTGAATATGCGGCACAGCCCACTGTTGCTAACCGTCATTTGCCTGTGGACCTGTCTGGCGAGTGCGCCAATGACCATCGCAGCGGAAGCGTCGGCGCGCGCGTCTTCCCCCACGGAGATGGAAAAGGACGCGCCCGATTGGGTGCAGCTACCGTTGAGTGTGTCCAAGGCAACACTCGCGCGCGTGTTCGCCGTTCCGCCGATCAAGACGGCAGACGAATTCACGTTTACCGTGCTGGTCCCGCCGCGAACGCAACTTTACGATCCGTTCGATATCCACGTGGTCGATGACACGACGGTGTGGGTCGCGGACGATGCCAAGAGCGGCGCGATCTTCGAGGTCACGACGGACGGCCACGTTGCAGTGCTTGCCGACATCAAGCAGCACGCGCCGATTTCGCTGGACGTGGCGCCGCCGAGCTTCGGCAAGTTTGCGGGACAGATCTATACCGTCGCGTTCGCGAAGCCGGAGAAGGCCGGCGGGTGGGAATTGCCCGATGCTATTACGCGTATCGATCCGGCGACGGGCCGTGACACCGTCGTCTGCTTCCTCCCGGAAAACGACGCGCACGAACCGGGCGCCGGCGGCTTCTTTGCGCGATTCGGTCCCGAACACGGCCCGTTTGCCGGCAAGCTGTGGGTCACGGCGGCGAGCAATCACACCCTTTATCAAGTCACACCCGACGGCGCTTGTACGCCATTCCTGACCGTGGATTTGGCCAAGTGGGGCTCTCCGCGGGGCATTGGCTTCACGCCCGATGGGGAAACGATGTTGCTCGGCAGTGCCGCGCCGACACCGGGCAATCGCGCCAAGACGATACCAGGGGGCGGCAGGATTTTGCGGGTATCCGCCGCTGGGACCATCACGCCGCAACCGTTCGTCAACGGGCTGCACGAGCCAGGCGCGATGGCCTTTGCACCCCAGCGCTTCGGCAGGTTCGCCGGCGAGCTCTTCATCAGCGATGCCGGCGATTGGAACAACGAGGTCGAAGCGACGGAACGAGTTCCCAGCGATGGCCGCGTCTATCGCGTGACGCCACAGGGCGAGCTCGTGCTAGTTGCCTCGGGATTGGCGAACCCCGTCGGCGTGGCGTTCGCCGGCGATTCGCTGCTGATCTCCGACATCAATGGTGATTTTCATATCGGCGCGCAGAAATTCGCCGATGGCTTCATGGTGATGATCAAGGTTCGGTAGTCGACGGTCTCAAAAGGGAGCGGTATTGCCGTACGAGGATCGCTTTCGTCGATCCTTAGGTTATAGAATCTAATTAGCGAAGCGGAAATATCGACCACCTCGCGAGGCGCTGTGGTCTGGAGCATCGTCATTCCGGCGTAACAGGCTGTGTGAAAACTCGATGGAGTTGTCGAGGTTGTGTTGGGTGTACCGAGCGCGGCGCTACTCTCACGCCGTCATCCCGGAATTCGCGCAGCGAAACTCCGGGATCCAGTCAAAGAATCTTCGTGGACTGGGTCCCGGCCTGCGCCGGGACGACGGCGGTAGAATCCCTTTATGCGCTTTCACTCGCGTTTGAAGAGGAATCGAACTATGCCGAACGATACCGACAAACAAATTATTCGCGATTTCTTTGCCGCCTTGTCCAGCGGAAATATGCCGAGGGTCCGCGAGCTACTGCACGCCGATGTGGCCTGGACGATCATTGGCGATACCCCCGTATCGAGAACTTTCCGCGGTATCGCCGAATTCGAGACCGGCCTCATCGGCAGTGTGGTTCAGCCGGCGTCCGGGTCGACATCATCTTCTACACCCCCGCCCACTCCGCGGATAACACCTCGGCCTGCTCCAATACCGTTTGCGTGGCCTTCTCTTGCTTGTCCGGGGGATAGCCGTATTTGCGCAAGATGCGCTTGACCAGCACACGAAGCTGGGCGCGGACATTGTCGCGTATCGTCCAATCGATGGTGACGTTGGCGCGCACCGTCTTGACCAGTTCGCGCGCGATCGTGCGTAGCGCCTCGTCGCCCAACACTTTCACGGCGCTGTCGTTGGTCTCCAATGCGTCGTAGAACGCGACCTCGTGATCGTTGAGACCGAGTTGTTCGCCGCGTTGACTCGCGGCCCGCATGTCCTTTGCAAGCTGGATCAATTCCTCGATGACCTTGGCCGTTTCGATCGCCCGGTTCTGGTAGCGCCGCAGCGATTGTTCCAGCATTTCCGCAAACGACTTCGCCTGCACCACATTGCGCCTGGCCCGCGTTTTGATTTCGCCCTTCAGCAGTTTTTGCAGCAGTTCCACTGCAAGGTTACGTTGCGGTAAATTGCGCACCTCGGCGAGAAACTCGTCGGAGAGGATCGAGATATCGGGCTTCTTCAGGCCTGCGGCGGCGAAGATATCGACGACTTCGTCCGAGACCATCGCCTTCGAGATGATCTGCCGAATGGCATGGTCGAGATCGTCGTCCGCTTTACGATCGCCGGCTAGGCGCTTGGCGAGCACGGCGCGCACCGCCTGGAAGAAACCCACGTCATCGCGGATCCGCATCGACTCTGCGTGCGGCACGGCCAGCGCAAACGCTTGAGAGAGCTCGGAGACAGCGCGCAATAGCCGATTCTTACCGTCATCCTGGGCCAGGATGTGCTCCTGCGCGGCCGGCAGCAGCGAGAGCCGAGCTTGCGCCGTACCCGAGGTCCACGGCGACCAATCGAGGCCGTGAAACAGCGCGCAGCAGATCTCATGCTTTTCCAACATCAACGCCGCAGCCTCGGCTTGATCGATGGCCGTCTTGCCGGTGCCACCGGCTTCGGTGTATGTGGCCATCGCCTGTTTCAGTTCGTCGGCCAACCCCAAATAATCGACGACCAAGCCACCGGGTTTGTCCTTGAATACGCGGTTCACGCGCGCGATGGCCTGCATCAGCCCGTGCCCACGCATGGGCTTATCCACATACATCGTGTGCATGCTCGGCGCGTCGAAACCGGTGAGCCACATATCGCGCACGATGACGATGCGAAACGGATCCTTCGGGTTCCGGTAGCGCGCGGCCAATGTTTCGCGACGCGGCTTGTTGCGGATATGCGGCTGCCAATCGAGCGGATCCGAAGCGGAGCCCGTCATGATGACTTTGAGCGCGCCATGTTCATCGTCTTCGCCATGCCAGATCGGGCAGAGCGCCACCAGCTCGCGGTAGAGTTCCACCGCGATGCGGCGACTCATCACCACCACCATCGCCTTGCCGTCCATCGTCGTCAGTCGATTCTCAAAATGTTCCACTAGATCACGCGCAATGAGTTTGAGTCGACTCTCGGCGCCGACCACCGCTTCGAGCTGCGCCCATTTGCTCTTGAGTTTCTCCTTGCGCTCGACTTCCTCGCCTTCCGTCACCTCGTCGAACTCGGGATCGATCTTCGGGCGCTCGGAATCTTTGAGATTAAGCTTAGCCAAGCGGCTCTCGTAGTAGATGGGCACCGTGGCGCCATCGACAACGGCGCGCTGGATGTCATAAATACTGATGTAATCGCCGAAGACGGCGCGCGTGTTTGCGTCCGTCGTTTCGATTGGCGTGCCAGTGAAACCGACGAACGACGCATTCGGCAGCGCATCGCGCAGGTGGCGCGCAAAACCGTCGATAAAATCGTACTGGCTGCGGTGCGCTTCGTCCGCGATCACCACAATGTTGCGTCGACCCGAGAGCATCTCCATTCTTCCCCCTCGCCCCTCAGCGGGAGAGGGTTGGGGTGAGGGGGTTTCAGGGAAGAACTTCTGAATGGTGGAGAACACCGCGCCACCCGCAGCGACCGTGAGTTTCGCGCGCAGATCGGCGCGATCGGCCGCTTGCACCGGTGGCTGTCGCAGTAAATCTCGACACAGGGCGAAGGTGCTAAAGAGTTGCTCGTCCAGATCGTTGCGGTCGGTGATCACGACCACGGTTGGATTTTGCATTTCCGGATGCAAGATCACCCGCCCGACGTAGAAGGCCATCGTCAGACTCTTGCCCGAGCCTTGCGTGTGCCAGACCACGCCGACGCGCCGATCGCCGGGATCGCCCCCGGCGTGTAATCCCGCCGAATAGCGACCTTGTGATTCGCTTTGATCAAATCGCGCCGAGCGGAGCGTTTCCTCAACCGCCACATTCACCGCGTGAAACTGGTGGTAGCCCGCCATCTTCTTCGTAAGCTTGCCGCCGCCCCCAGAAATAGCGGCGTCTTCAAACACCATGAAGTAGCGCAGCAGATCGAGGAAGCGTTTTTTATCGAACACGCCCTCCAGCACCACCTGTAATTCGGTCAACTTGGCCGGCGCGATCTCACGTCCGCTGATCGTGCGCCAGGGCTTGAACCATTCCTTGCCCGCGCCAAGCGCACCGATACGCGCCTGCACGCCATCCGATGCCACGAGCACGGCGTTAGTGATGAAGAGCGCGGGGATCTGCGCCTGATAAGTCTCCAACTGGCGATGGGCACTCCAAACGGTCGCGTTCTCATCGGCGGGATTTTTCAATTCGATAACCGCCAACGGCAAGCCGTTGACGAACACCACCACATCCGGCCGGCGCGTGTGCTGGCCTTCAGCGACTGTGAATTGATTGACCGCCAACCAGTCATTGTTGTCCGGGGTATCGAAGTCGATGACCCACGCCTGACCGCCGGCAATTGAGCCATCCGGGCGACGGTATTCGACGGTGATCCCATCCACCAACAGCCGGCGCAAGGTTCGATTACGCTCCAGCAGCGACGGCGCCTCGTTGCGCAACAGTTTGCGGTGGGCGTCTTCGAGCGCTTCACGTGGCAAGTCTGGATTCAGCCGGATGAGCGCTTGACCCAGGCGATCGTCCAGCAGCACGTCGCGATAGTTCGGATCGACGCGTTCTGCGCCGGGCTCGCCGAGCGCGATGTCCGGACCGTGCAGCACGGAGTAGCCGAGCGCTTCGAGCCAGGCGAGGGCGGCGTCTTCGACGATGGTTTCGGTGAAGGCCGTCATCGGCGTTCCGTCAACAGATTGATGATCAGCCGGACCATCAAGTCCTTGTTGGCGGCGGCGCTTTCGGCGATGAGCAACGCAAGGGCTGTCAGTGCCTGTGGATTGAGTTGATGCGCCATGCTTTCCTGTTGCAAGTAGAGCATGAAGAGGAAGGAGCCGATGCGCTTGTTGCCATCCGAGAAGGGGTGATCCTTGATGACCAGATAGAGCAAGTTGGCGGCTTTCTCTTCGCGCGATCGGTACAAACTTTCGCCGAACATGGTCTGTTCGATGCTGCCGAGAATGCCTTCCAACGCCTCGCCGCGCGGATTACCGAACAGTGGCGTGGCCTCGTTACGCGCCATCAATTCGCGCTTGAAGTTGCCAATCGCGGCGTTGGCTCGCGCAATATCCAGCACACCAGAGGAGGGCTTGGCACCGGACGGTAATGCCAGTCGATCTTCGTCGTACTCCAGCAGTAGGCGCCAAGTCTCGGCGTAGCCGACGATGAGGTCCAAGACCGCGCGACCGGTGTCGTCCACTAATGCCTGGTTTTGCAGCGTGCGCGCAAGAAGGTCTAGCGTCTGTCGCGCCTCCAGCAGACTGCGCTCCGCCAGCCGGGTCTGGTTAAACGTGTAGCCCTGCACCAGATGTTCGCGCAATACACGGGTGGCCCATTGACGAAAGCGCGTGCCCTGGCTGGATTTGACTCGGTAGCCGACGGAGATGATCACGTCGAGGTTGTAGTGATCGGTTTCGCGTGTAACGGTTCTTTCGCCCTCGGTTTGAACCAGTGCAAATTTTGAACAGGTTGCCTCTGGCTCAAGCTCTCCCTCCCGAAAAAGGTTGCGGATGTGCTTGGTAATAACCGATCGCTCCCGCCCAAACAGCCGACTCATTTGGTCCTGCGTCAACCAGACAGTCTCGTGATTGAGTCGTACGTCTACACGGACTTCTCCGTCAGGGGCTTCATAGAGCAGGATCTCGCCACCGCGCGCATCGATCGGATTGATCACGCCGACAAATCCTCGATAGTTGCCATGACGACGAATTCCGGGACACCCAGCATAGTGCTCGGACCGAGCAATGCCCGATCAATAATTATCGGTATCGAATTCACGGGTGTCCCGTATTTCGGCGGACATCCGACAATGCGCTCAGGCGCGGTGAGGCCCCATCAAAACTTATCGGTATCGAATACATGGGTGTCCCTTGTTTCTGCGCGACGTTTCTTTATCTGCGCACGGTCAGGCCGCGAGTTCCTGTCTGACTGCGTCTCGCCCAGACCAGAGCACCGGCCGCACGTCGTAATTCCGCATAGCATCCAAAACGGTCTCTGCGATAGGATGCCCATCGTCGTTTAGGATCGCGTAGGCGCGAGACTGCGGTGCACGTACCTCCTTCGTGTCGATCCATGAGAACGCTACCGACTGAGCAGTGTCGCGGTTAGGCCGACTGATCGCCCGTAGGATGCGTTCGGGCTGGGCCTTGGACTTTGGGATCACGAAATCGAAGAGATGGTCGTATCCGCTCTTGCCGCGGAAACTGACCTTGGGCGTATACCGAATGTCGGACAGGTCAAGCCAGGAAACGACGTCTTCGTAGAACAAACTCGCGACCATGGGCGACGCTAGATAAAAGAGATCGTTTACGGCCAGCATGGCCTGCACAAGGTTGTGCTTACGGAGCGCAAAATTATCGGGCGAAGCGTGGACTTCGAGGTTCTGGTTATTGACCCGCACTCCAAATCCGTTGAGCGTCATCTTGAGCAATGCCTGTCGCTTTGCGCTATCAAGGCCACAACCTGACTGCGCCAGGTCCTGGAGGATATAACCGTCATCAGTCAGCACAAATCCGCTATCACGGCGTCTTGCGTAAATCTGGAGTTGATCATTGTGGCGGTCAAGGTATGGCGTCGTAATCTCGATCCAGTCGTCGATCTGACGGAGGGTCGTTTTGTCACGAAGCCATGCCCAATATTGATCAAGGAGAGCCTGTATCTCGCCAATCATGTGAACAGCCCTCTCCTAATGATCTGTGTGTCAACGATGTTGCAAAACCGCATGAATTCTTCGAGCGTTTGCCAAAGGTTCCCCAGATTAGTAAACCGGTTGCGAGGTACGGTCAGAGCCCACTTGTCGCCGAATCCTTCGCGATAAACGTGAAGATGAGGCGAGCCGATCTCCTCGCCGTCAGGGTTCCGTTGCGGCGCCCCACCGAAGTCGAGTCGCACAAGTACTACGACCTGGCGACCGCGATTCTGATATGTGCCCTTTGCCAGGTCGATTCGTCCTCGGCGAACGTCGAGTAGAAACTGCTCTCGTCGATCAATGGATACCAGCGGAACTGAGATCACACCACCAAAGTCGGGATAGTCCCACTCGGTTGTGTCCAGCCGATGCTTAACCATTGCGATAAGGACGTCCGCTTCAGCTTGGGTAAGATTTAGGTCTGCCATCAAACTGCCCTCCCGATTTGTGTCTCCGCATCTTTCACCCGCACCTCGCCCGAAATCAGTTTCGGCAACAGTGAGTCGCGCAGGATACAAAGCGTGCGTGATTCTTTGCAGGCACTGAGAATTCTCGTGATGCTCGGATCGGTTAGTGCATCGAAGGCCTTCGCCACCTGAGTCGGCGGCACTTGCATGGTGAGCGACTTCACCTGAGTAGAGTTTAAACCCGGGATCGCGACACCAGTTCCTTTGATTCGCATTTCTTCCATAACCACGTCGGATGAAAGCCAGAATAATAGATAGTTCTGTCCGATTTCCGGATTCAAGCGCATGCGGTAAACGTGCTCGTTAATCGCACATGTCTCGAATGGGAATCCGTCTCCGAACAGCGTTACATGTGGCTCGAATTCGCCGGGGCGGCCGCCGTCCTTGTAGAGCAAGACGTCTCGACTCTTAGTCCGGCCCTTGGTCATTTTCTTGAAGAATTCGTCAGGAATGTACTTAGTCTTGGAATAATCGAAAACACCTAGACCGACGATGCTCTCCGCTCCGACACTCGGAGTACCTGTCGCGTAGCCGGCTACGCCGCCCTTGGGTCTGCCGCCCGTTTCTAGCTCCGACAGCACGTCATTAAGGGCCCGTACGTGCCACCCCTTCGGAATCTCTCCCAGCTCCGAGTCCTCGAAGGAATCCGGGAACAGGTCGGCGAGGGGCTTGGGCAGGCCGGGGTCGCGGCCTTCGGCCTTGGTGCGGACGGGGTCGAAATCCACGAACCACGATTTGAACAGTGCTCGCGCCATTGCTTCTAGCGTCTCGTTCATTCGTCGGTTTAGTTCGATCTTGTCGTCTAGTGTGCCGAGGATGTGGGCGATGGCGCATTGTTCGGGGAGGGGTGGGACGGGCACAGAAATCGAGCGAAGCGAAGCTAGCGGCTGTCCAATGCCGGGTGTACCGACGGTTGATGCGTTCTGAAGCAGCGCGTGACGTCCAAGATCAGATCGGAAAAAGTAGAAAATGAAGAGCGGGTCTACCAACGCTTTATTGCAGGTCAGCTTCATTAGACTGGTCGACAGAACGTATCGACCATTATGGTCGTCAGGAACGATTCCAACCTGTCCGATGGCGCCTCGGTGTGGAAAAACCAAGTCGCGCGGGAAAACGTTACAGGAACGCAGTTCGTCTGCCGTCTCTTCAGAAACGTGAACGAGATCGCCGATGAGTGCGCGAGTGTCCGAAATGTTGTTTCCCCGGATAACAGGTACACCGTTCGCGACATAACTTGTCCGCTTTCATGCGCGAGCCAAAAGGACCAATGGCAATGGCGCGTTCGTCTTCCGATTTAATCTGATCGACGGTGCAAACACGCCACTCACCCGCCATACCCAAGCCCCGTCAGGTTGGCGGCAATGGCGGCGTCGAGCTTCGCCGCTTCAACCTGCTGCTCACGCAGCGTCTTGGCAAGCCGCTTCATCTTCTCCTCGAACGGCTCGCCGTCGTCTTCGACATCCGCTGCTCCGACGTAACGGCCCGGTGTGAGTACGTGGCCATGCTTGCGGATATCTTCGAGGGTTGCGGATTTGGAGAAGCCGGGGATGTCTTGATAACGCGTCTCCCCCTCACCCCGGCCCTCTCCCGCGAGGGGAGAGGGGGTAATCGGGTCACCGCGCCATCGGTGAGAGGTGCCGGCGATTTTGGCGAGATCGTCGTCGGTCAGTTCGCGATGGGTGCGGTCCACCAGTGAGCCCATTTTGCGGGCGTCGATGAAAAGCGTTTCGCCGCGACGGTCGCGGAAAGATGGATTCCGGCTTTCGCCGGAATGACGAGAAGGGGCGCCGGAATGATGAGAAAGGGCGGTGGAAAGATCGGAAAGCGCGCCGGAATGACGGGAGGGAGCGGTGAAATGTCGAGCCGCTTTATTGCGTGTGAGAAACCACAGACAGACCGGGATTTGCGTTGAGTAAAAGAGCTGACCGGGCAGCGCGACCATGCAATCCACCAAGTCGGCTTCGATGATGGCCTTGCGGATCTCGCCTTCGCCGGATTGATTTGACGACATCGATCCATTGGCGAGCACGAAGCCGGCGAGTCCGGTGGGCGCGAGGTGACAAATGAAATGCTGCACCCATGCGTAGTTGGCGTTGCCCGCGGGCGGCACGCCGTAGACCCAGCGTTTGTCGTCCTTCAACAGTTCGTCGCGCCAATCGCTGTCGTTGAAGGGCGGGTTGGCGAGTACGTAGTCGGCCTTGAGATCCGGGTGGCCGTGGTTGTAGAAGGTGTCGCCGTGGGCAATTTGGGCGTCGATGCCGCGAATCGCGAGGTTCATTTTGGCCAGGCGCCAGGTGGTGTAGTTGGACTCCTGGCCGTAGATGGAGATGTCGCCGATCTTGCCGCTGTGGGCCTCGATGAATTTCTCGCTGCTGACGAACATGCCGCCGGAGCCGCAGCAGGGATCGTAGACGCGGCCCTTGTAGGGCGCGAGCATCTCCACCAGCACGCGCACCACGTGGGAGGGTGTGTAGAACTGTCCGCCGCTTTTGCCTTCGGCGCTGGCGAAGCGCGAGAGAAAATATTCGTACACGCGCCCGAGCGTATCCTTGGCGCGGTCGACCCTCTCCCCCGGCCCCTCTCCCGCAAGCGGGCGAGGGGAGGAAAAAGCGATGTCGCTCACCAGATTGATGATTTGCCCGAGCCGTTGTTTGTCGAGCGATGGCGGCCATCGCATCGTCGACCAGCGTGCCGATGGTGGGCTGCGGCGCGCTGGCCTTCAGGTGTTGCCAGCGCGCTTCCTTCGGCACCCAGAAAATAGTGGCGGCGCGGTATTCGTCCGGATCTTCCGGGTCGGCGCCCTGCGCCTGCTGCGCTTCGAGTTCCGCGTGCTTGGCCTCGAAGGCGTCGGAAATGTACTTCAAGAAAACCAGGCCGAGGACCACGTGCTTGTACTCGGCGGCATCCATGTTGTTGCGCAGCGCATCGGCGGCGGCCCACAACTTGGCTTCGAAGCCGAGGGGTGCGGCGGTATTGTTCTTTGCGTTCGTTTTGGCCATGGCGTTTCTTTTAAGGGTTGCGCCTCAATTGTAACGTCGACCTGTCGTGGCGTGGTGGACTTGCGGGCCGGTGTCCTCGTGGCGCTGCTTACATGGGGAAGCGTCCTTGTGTGATCACGACCGCGACCTACTCTGCGCTGCGGCGCCGGGCCACTCGATGATGACCAACCTTGAGTCAATCGACATTAGTTCGCGATATAGTGCAGGCCACAACGCGATAAACAACAGAACCGCCCCGTGGATCAGGCAACGCAAAGTAAAATTCTCGATCAGCTAAACTGCTATTACGCCACGGGCGATAGCACACTCGCTGGCAGCGATAGGGTCCATCGCGCCACGACCTACAGCGATACGGCCTATCTCACTGAAGACCGCGTGATCTTTGGACGTAACGAACCCGGTCTACAGCATTTTCACAGCACCCTGGCGGCGCAGATCGATGACCTCTAACGTCAACATCTCAAAGACATCGATGAAGGTCGGTGCGGAGCGCTATTTTCAGGACCAGCTCGATGCGGGCTGCTTCATGCTCCAGCGCAGTCGTAGTAGCGGAGTGTATGTGTTCTATCCGCGGGCGCGCGCCAGGTTGCCGACGCCGGACTCGGATTGATCCACGGCAATGGCGGTTTTCTCGACGCAAGTTTCGGCGGTGCTCGGCGCTGCACACACTAACGTGAGATGAGCACAATCAGGAGATCGTCATGAACGAAGAAGTCGCGGCAGCTAAGACCGAATCAACGCTTAAGGATCCGACCGAATTGTGGAGCCTGACGGGGCGTACGATCATCGTGACGGGCGCGGCGCAAGGCATCGGTCAGGGCACCGCGCAACTGGCCTACAACCTGGGCGCTTCAATTGTCGCCGTCGATGCGAACGGCGCTGCGCTTGCGGAATGGACCGGCGCGCTCGATCGCAATCGCGTGCTCACCTTAACCGGCAGTGTCACGGATCAGGCGTTCGCCGAACGCTGTGTGGGCGACGCTCGCGCGCGGTTCGGGGATGTCGACGGTCTCGTCAACAACGCCGGGATTGTGCGCGCGGCGATGATCGAAAAAATGTCAGCCGAGAAGTGGCAGGCCGTGATCGACGTGAACCTGACGGGATCGTTCTACTTCCTGCAGGCGGTCGGACGGCACCTGATCGCGCAGGTCAAGGCTGGACAGCCGACGCGCGGTGCGATCGTCAACGTTTCCTCCGATGCCGGCCGGCGCGGCACCGTCGGCCAGATCAATTACGGCGCGGCAAAATCCGGCATGCTCGGCTTGACGATGAGCGCCGCGCGCGAGTGGGGCCGCTATGGCGTGCGG
The DNA here is from genome assembly GCA_016191285.1 of Gammaproteobacteria bacterium. GTDB lineage: Bacteria > Pseudomonadota > Gammaproteobacteria > CAIKBL01. Next base: position 12,561 of record JACPPA010000021.1, on the reverse strand, counting down.
GTAAATTCAGTGTGTTTCGGCGTGGTCGAGACACCGATGACCGAGACGATCCGCGGCGAAAAATTTCGCGATGGTTTGCTCGATCTCATCCCGATGAAGCGTTTCTCGACGATTGCCGAGGCCGCGCCGCCGATCTGCTTCCTGCTCTCCGCCGCGGCGTCGTATGTCACCGGACAACATCTGTCGATCAACGGCGGCTATCACATCGGGTTCTGAGCGTAGCTTCAGTCGCGCATAGTGCAATGGTATGGACTTCTCCCAGCTAACGGCATCGAGTGCCAAACAGTGGAGGCAAAGAAATCACAGTTTAACGATGAGAGGAATCCGAGATGAAGATTAAACGCATAGGGATAGATCTGGCAAAGCATGTTTTTCAGGTTCATGGCGTGGATGAAGCGGAGCAGGTGGTGGTACGCAAGCGACTAACCCGAAGTCAGATGCTGAGATTTTTTGTGCAAGTGGAGCCGACGCTGATCGGGATGGAAGCGTGTGGGAGTGCGCACTATTGGGCGCGGGAGCTGCTGAAGATGGGGCACACGGTGAAGCTGATCCCGCCGCAGTACGTGAAGCCGTAGGTGAAGACGAACAAGAACGAGGCGAATGATGCGAGGACCCGAGGTCAGACTATGTTGATCTCATCCGGCGGAAGACGCTGCGCTTTTCCTACCTTGCCGGGCTTTAACTCCGTCATTCCGGCGCGATCCCGGCTTGCGCCGGGAGCAATCCAGGACCTTGTGTCGTTCGACTTAAGTCCTTCCCGGCGCACGCCAGGATCACGCCGGGACGACGGCCGTGCCCTCTGCATGACTCGACGCTTCACCGCGACCTGGTCGGTATCGATGCTCTTTTATTTAGTCAGGAATCGAATTACGGGCCGGCGTAGTTCACTTCGGCAAAAAACGCATTCTTGCCGCTGTGCTCGAAGCTGAGTGGACCGAGTCCCAGAAGTTTCATGACTTTGGTGCGCGCAGCCAACGCAGTTCTGAAGATAAAGCCCTGCGGCATGTGAACCTGGATATCCTGCTCGTCCCCTGACACGGGATTGGTAAATGCCTCGAGCTCCGCCTTACACGCACCGGGCACTTCGAACCTACTCCTTCGACCGTCGACGTGGACCTCGACTCTTGCGAATACTGGCGGGTCAAAGTGAGTAATCGTCTGGGCAAACAGGGCGAACGGTCCGCTACCACCCGCTTGTCCGGAGAAAATATTCACTACCGCGTCGCGTTGCGCGGACGAGGCATCCTCAGAAATATATAACCGCGCGCGGCCGCCGCCCTGATGGATCGCGCCGGGCCAGCTTGCCGCGAACACGACATTGACACCGTCGAGCACAACAGCGCCGTAGTGCCCTGACTTGATCGGTATCCCGACCAAGCTTTGGCAATAGCCATCGGTTGGGTAACCATTGAAGTTACAGGGGCAACCATAATTGCAGTTACACGTTTCGATCCATCCCAGCGTGATCTGCCATTGCGGAATGTCCATATCGTCAAACTCCCACCATTATTGAATGTGCTTGCGTACGACACTTTTCCGGCATCGGATCCCGCCGCGTGAACGACGGCTTCGGCATTTTCACGCCGGTGGCCACAAGCCAAATTGCGCCAAAATGAGTATAGACGAACTACAATCCGTCGCGCGCTGTGGAGCGACTGACAGGCGACGGCGCCCCCGAACCTCTCGCGCCCTTCGCGGCGGTGCCGTGGCGTAATGTCGATGTGGCTTTTACCGACCTTTAGTTCGATGCCGCGTTTTCGTTAACTCGCAACTTCGTGTGTTCGCACACAGCGATTGTCGCTAACCGGGAGACCCTATGGATTACGGCATTGTGATGACGCCGACCGCGGCTGCAGGCGACGTCGCCGCACGCGCCGAAGCGCTTGGTTTCTCGCACTGTTGGTTCTACGACACTCAGCTGCTATGTCACGATATCTTGGTCGCGATGACGGCGGCCGCGTTGAAGACTTCGCGTATCAAGCTCTGCGCCGGCGTGCTTGTCCCCTCGAACCGCCTGGTCGCGGTGGCGGCGAACGCGATGGCCTCGCTCAACGCGCTCGCACCGGGTCGGGTGATAGTCGGTTTGGGCACCGGTAACACTGCGCGTCGCACCATGGGTCTGCCGGCGCAGAAGTTGCGCGAGATCCGCGAGTACACACGGGTCATGCGTGCGCTGTGGCGCGGTGAAATGGTCGAGACCGAACTTGAGGACGCGCCACACAAGATCCAGTTCATGCACCCGCCGCACATGGCACGCGCATTCGTCAACACCGAGGACGCGATCCCGGTGCATGTCTCGGCATTCGGCCCCAAGGGCCGCCAATTAACCGTCGACATCGCAGACGGTTTCATCAACGCCTGGACCGGCCCGGCCGCACTCAATGATGTGAGCGCTCTCCGCGCGATGTGTCGTGCGGCGGGCCGCGATCCGGCGTCCCTCTACACCACCTGTCTCAATCTAGGCTGCGTGCTCGCGCCCGGTGAGGCCTACGATTCGCCGCGCGCTCGTGCCCAGGCCGGACCGTGGCCGGCGATCTACTGGCACTCGCTGATCGAGGACGGCGATAACGCTAACGTGCCGCCGCCGCTAAAACCCTTGATCGACGCCTATCGCGAGATTTATGCGGGCTACGAACCGGCCGATGCTCGGTACATTACCCTGCACACCGGCCATCTCATGTACCTGCGACCTGAAGAGCAGCAGTTCATCACCGGCGAGATGTTGAAGAACTCGTCATTGACCGGAACGGCGGACGAAATCAGAACCCGCGCGCAACAAATCGAAGCCGCTGGTTACGACCAGGTCGCAGTGCAACTAGTGCCCGGGCAGGAAGAGGCGATCGAGGACTGGGCGCGCGTGCTCATGCATTGAGCATCGCGGTCAGCTTCGTGACGGACGACGCACATGCGGTTATCCATGGGATCCGCGTCCACGACCGGTGCAGATCATGTCTCGATCGACCGAGCATAGTCGTCCCAGCCGGTGACGCCCATCTGCGCGAACAGCCGCCGCGCCGCATTGAGGTCGCGCGCTAAGCCGACCGGATCGCCGCGCAGCCGCGCGAGGCCTGCACGCTCGAGCAGCAGCAGCGACCTAAGGCCCGTTCCATTTACGCGTTGCAGTTCCGCCAGCGTTTCCGCAATCTCGGCGTCGAGTTCATCCATCGCACTGACCACGCGCAGCGCCCGCGCCCGGATGAAACCTACGACTCCCTTAAGACCCGTCGCCGGGCCACGCGAACTTCTGCGCACGAGATAAAGGCTCCGCTCGCGCTCACCCATGCCGGCCAGACAGAGTGCCTGGAACGCATCGACCGATGGGCTCCACTCTGCGCCGGCACCGGTCGCCGCGATCCGCTGTTGTGCGCGCTCGAGAAAGGCGTGGCCCTCTGCCCACTTAAGCGCGAGCGCGCTCGCACTGCCGCACGCCATGAGCGCGTAAACAACGCCGCGTTCGCCGCCGTAGCGCTCGGCTATCTGCAACGCTTCGTCCGCGCAGCGCCGGGCACGCGGCGCATCTCCCCATAACAAGCAGGGCCACATCCGATCGGAGGCCGCCGAGGAGAGATCTGCCCCCACGCCGGCAATACGCAACAGCTCAGGAAATCTCTCAACGAACTCGAGCGCTTCACGGGCACGCCCCAGAATGGTGAAAGCGTTGGCACGGATCGCCAGACATTCGACATAGGGGCGGTAGCGCAGAACCTCAATGGCGGCCGCGGCATCGCCGCCCCCGATCTCGGCACTCTGGTCATAGACCACGACGCCTTCTTCCCAGCGGCCCTGCCACACCAGCGCGCGTCCAAGAAAGTAGCGTGCAAAGAGCCCGACCGGACGGTCGCCCTCTGCATCGGCCAGCGCGACGGCACGCTCGGCGTGTTCAATCATGCTATCAAAATCGTTCTGTGCCGCCTTAAGATTGCCGTATACGGCCTCCATCAAGGCTTCGGTGCGGCGATTGCCTGAACGCCGCGCAAGGTCTATAGCTTCATGGAATACCGTTTCGGATTCGGCTGCTTCCGCACCCAGCAGATCGAACTGATTCATCAACTCCGGATACACCTCGAGCAGCAGCCGCGAACGCGCGGACGAGTCAGGAAGCGCAATGAGCAGCTGACGTGCCTTCGCCCAGTGGCGGCGCGAGGCCGCAAGATCGGTGAAGCTGACCCAGCGCGCCGCACGCACGTGCCAGCTTGCTGCCCGCATCGCCTCACCTGCTTCCGTCCAGTGATGGGCCAGCAACCCTGCCTGTTCATCGAGCCGATCGGCTGCAGCTGCCGCGATCCCCTCCGCTACCGCTGCGTGCCGCACCCGCCGCACCGTGGTGAGCTGGGTGTGCAACGCCACCTCATGGGTCAACGGATGTTTGAACGAATATTCCGCCACCGGATAGATCAAGCGTTCGTTGATCAACTCGGCGGCGAGTAACGCGGACAACGCGGCGTCGACGTCGGCGACTTCGATCGCGACTACCGACTCCAGCAGCGGCCGGGAAAATTCCTTGCCGATCACCGCTGCGGCATACAGGAGTTGTTTCTCGTGTTCGCCGAGGCGATCGATGCGCGCCGCGAGCAGCGCCTGCACCGTCGCTGGCACTTCGATCGCATCGACGGCCGTGGTGAGTTCATATGCACCCCGTCGGCCGACGAGGCGACCGGTCTCGATCAACGAGAGCACGATTTCCTCGGCGAAGAACGGGTTGCCGCCGCAACGGGCGCCGATCAACGCTGGCAATGCCGCGACCGACACGAACGATCCCACCCAGTCGCGTACCAGCTCCGTCAGCGCATCCGCGCCGAGCGGCGCCATCGGCAGCTGCAGCACCCAGGATTTGCGTAACCAATCGGCCGCATATTCCGGGCGGAAGTTCACCAACAGTAACGTGCGCGTCGTGCTCACCGCCTCGACGATCTGCGCCACGAACAGATCGCTGCCCGAATCGATCCAATGCAGATCATCGATCAGCAGCACGATCGGATCGGCTTCGGTTTTCAGCTGGAGCAAGCGGCGGATGAAGGTAAAGAGCCTGCGCTGGCGTACCTCAGGCGCGACCTGCAGCGAGGGTGCTTTCGGATCGGCGACACCGAGAAAGTCGAGCACCAGCGCGCGATCGTCAACGAAGCCGTCATCGAGCAAGGCGAGCGCGCCGGCGATCTTCTGCCGCGCCTCGGCCGGGTCGTCCCGCTCGGTGATGCCGAACAGGTTGCGCAGCAGCTCCAGCAGCGGCAGATAGGGAATGGTCTTGCCGTGGGCCGGACAATGGGCCTCAAAGACCCGCAGATCAGCGGCCTTGCAGCGTTCGATGAACTCCGCGCACAGGCGGCTTTTGCCGACACCGGGCTCGCCGACGACGGCCGCCACGCGTCCGGTGCCCTCAAGCGAACGGGCTAGCGCTGTCTCGAGTGCGTCGGTCTCGTCGCCACGGCCGACGAAGCGCGACAGCCCACGGGCCCGCGAAGTGTCGAGGCGGGTGCGATGAAGTCCCATGCCCTCGAGCACGAAAACCTCGACCGGCTCAATGGCACCCTTGATCTGCAGCGGACCCAGCGCGCGCACGTTGAAAAATCCCGCGACGGGTTTGTGCGTGTGCTGCGACAGCGCAATGCCGTCGGCGGGGGCGAGCTGTTCCATGCGCTGCGCGAGACCGACGGTGTGGCCCTGCGCGGTGTAGTCCATGCGCAGATCGTCGCCGATCCTGCCGACCACCACTTCACCCGAGTTCAAGCCGATGCGGAACGAGAAGTTGACGCCAGGGTCGATGCGTAGTTCATCGCCGTACTGACGCAGACGATCGCGCAGATGCAGCGCGGCGTAACACGCGCGTTGGGTATGGTCCTCGTGCGCGATGGGCGCGCCGAACAACGCCATGATGCCGTCGCCGGTGTATTGGTTGATCGTGCCTTCGAAGCGATGCACGCCTGCGCTAAGGATCTGAAAGAAGCGATCGAGGATCTGATGCCACTGTTCGGGATCGAGAAGCGCTGCCAATTCCATCGAACCTTTGACATCGGCGAACAGCACCGTGACCTGCTTGCGTTCGCCTTCGAGCGCGGACTTCGACTGCAGGATCTTGTCGGCGAGATGTTTGGGCGTGTAGCTCCGCGGTGACCGTTCCGGCCGCGCCGCGGGTGCCGTGGTGTTGGCACCGCATTCGTCACAGAACTTCGCGGTGGGCCGAAGTTCGCACCCGCAGCCGGCGCAGATTCGACTTAAGGGTGCAGCGCATTCCTCGCAGAACTTGGCGCTCGGTCGATTCTCGTGCTGGCAGCTTGGGCATTTCATTTAGCCATTCTAAGGGAACCGGCAGACACCTTGAGTAGTGTCTTAAATAGCCAATCGCTATTGGCGAGTTAGAAACAATCAATTGGAGCGACACCATATCGCTCAACATAATTCACGTGGACCAAGCGCACGTCGGGCCAAAGTAAGGCGGTGGGCGATGATTGTTCCCACGGTGTCCCGAATGCCTCGAATCGACCATGCAATTAAGGAGAGAAACCATGACTGAAAAAAAACGCTTAACTACCGCCGCCGGCGCCCCGGTGCCGGACAACCAGAACACCATGACCGCCGGACCGCGCGGCCCGGCTTTGCTTCAAGATGTTTGGCTGCTCGAAAAGTTGGCTCACTTTGATCGTGAAGTCATTCCGGAGCGACGGATGCACGCCAAGGGCTCCGGCGCTTATGGCGCGTTTACTGTCACCCACGACATTACCGCCTACACGCGAGCAAGTATTTTTGCGCAAGTCGGCAAGAAGACCGAGCTGTTCGCCAGGTTCACGACGGTGGCCGGCGAGCGCGGTGCGGCGGATGCAGAGCGCGACATCCGCGGCTTTGCGGTGAAGTTCTACACCGACGAAGGCAATTGGGATCTGGTTGGCAACAACACCCCCGTGTTCTTCCTGCGTGATCCTTTGAAATTTCCCGATTTGAATCATGCGGTCAAGCGTGATCCTCGCACCAATTTGCGCAGCGCGAGGAACAATTGGGACTTCTGGACTTCTTTGCCCGAAGCACTGCGCCAGATCACCATTGTCATGAGCGAACGCGGCCTTCCTGCCACGTACCGTCATATGCATGGTTTCGGATCGCATACCTTCAGCTTCCTCAACGCAAAGAATGAACGCCATTGGGTCAAGTTCCATTTGAAATCACAGCAGGGCATCAAGAACCTGACCGACGCCGAGGCCGAAGGGATTGTCGGGAAGGACCGTGAAAGTCATCAGCGCGACCTCTACGAAAGCATTGAGCGGGGAGACCATCCGAATTGGACGCTTTACACGTGCAAATCATGGCTGAGACGAATGCTGCAGAGGTGCCCTATAACCCCTTCGACCTGACCAAAGTGTGGCCGCACAGGGATTATCCCCTGATCGAAGTGGGTTTCATGGAACTCAACCGCAACCCTGAGGATTACTTTGCCGAAGTTGAGCAGTCGGCGTTCAATCCGGCCAACGTCGTTCCTGGCATCGGTTTCTCCCCCGATAAGAGGCTGCAGGCCCGCCTCTTCTCGTACGGTGATGCGCAGCGCTTCCCAGTGAACGCGCCGCGCTGTCCAGTCCCCAGCTACCACCGGGGCGGTCCAATGCGTGTGGATGGCAACCACGGCGGCACGCTCGGCTACCGGCCAAACAGCTATGGCCGATGGGAAGAACAACCCGCTTACCGGGAACCGCCACTGTCGATCGACGGCGCGGCCGATCATTGGAACCACCGCGAGGACCCCGACTATTTTTCGCAGCCGGGCGCCCTGTTCCGGCTGATGACACAAGCGCAGCGGCAGGCGCTCTTCGAGAACACTGCACGTTCGCTAGGCGGGGCAGAGATTCCTGCGGCACAGGGATGTGCCGCCATTTTCAATGGTCGCAGACCGTTGAAAATGAAGGAAAACAAAAATCACACTTTTTGTTTTCCGTACTCTGAAAAGTCCAGGAGGGACTTATTCAGAGTTTCCTTAGGACTACCTGAATCGGAAATCCCTCGGTAACCTGTGACGAATTCCCCGGCTCTTGCGTCATTGCAGCGCCGGGGCAACCGAGGATTTACAGGCGAGCCGCGCTCATGCTTGCGTATGGATGCTGGTCTGATCGCTCGCATCGACTTAAATTGACCGTCGCGGGAGGGGAATCATGACATTACAGGACTGGGGAGCCATTGGCTCGGTTATCGGCGCGCTCAGCGTCGTCGTTACATTGATCTATCTGAGCAAGCAGATCCGTCTGAACACGCAGGCGATGGAGGAGGGCCGTAAACTCGCGCTCGCGCAGACGTATCAGATGCGCTCCGACGCGCTGCAGACGATGCTCGTCCATGCCGCGGATTCCGGGCATATCGCGCCGGTCATCTTTAAGTTGACCGAGCTGGGCTATCCCGAAGATGTCGCTGCACTCAATCTGCTTAACAGCGAAGAGCGCGCGCGCTTCCGTCTGTGGCAGATCGCCCAACAGACCCACTGGGACAACATGTTCTTTCAGTACCAGCACGGCTATCTCGACTTCGAGTCGTACGAAGATTCATTCAAGCAGCGCGTGCGGCGCCTTGCGCCGACCTGGGAGGCGCTTGGTCTGCTCGGCGTGCGCCGCAGCTTCCTCGACGAGATCAAGCGCTTGAAGCAGCGATGAGGGTGAGTGTGGAGCGCTGCACCTATGATTGATCCGATCGTCGCCGGATTTTGCAGGTGGTGGGAGAAAGGTCTTGCGGCATCGCTCTCGACCCTCTCCTGCCTGCCGCGAGCGACTGCTTTCAGACGTCGAACGTTCCTATGCGAGGCATAGTTCGTTGGGCGGAAAAGCACCGCGCCTTGCGGCCCTACCTTGCTTAGGGATGGTTTGGCGAACACGATTGCATCGCTTACCGTGTTAAGCACACGGTATTGGCCGTGGCGCGATAGAGGATTACTCGCATGCTTGAATTAATAACGCAACCAGAAGCGTGGATTGCTTTTCTAACTTTGACCGTACTCGAATTAGTACTTGGAATCGACAATGTCATTTTCATTTCAATCCTGGTCGATAAGCTTTCCGTGGTACAGCGCGAAGCCGCACGTCGTATCGGACTTTTTCTGGCGATGTTCATGCGTATCGGGTTGCTGTTTTTGTTGTCATGGATCGTGGGTTTGACCAAACCCATTTTGACCTTTTTCGCTCAGGAATTTTCAGGACGAGATCTCATCCTAATCAGCGGCGGCGTGTTCCTGCTTTGGAAAAGCACGATGGAAGTTCACCAGTTGTTAGAGGGTGCGGAAGGTCACGCCTCGTCCGCCGGTCAGGCGACGTTCATGGGCGTTATTTTGCAGATTATAGTGATCGACATGGTGTTCTCCTTGGACTCGATCATCACGGCGGTCGGTATCGTCGATGAGCTTGAAATCATGATCGCGGCCGTGGTGGCTTCAGTTGGATTGATGATGATATTTGCGGGCGCGATCGGCCGCTTCGTTTCAGCTCACCCAACTATTAAAATGCTTGCGCTGGCATTCCTGTTCGTTATTGGGATGGTGCTAGTTGCGGATGGCTTCGGTCACCATGTGCCTAAGGGCTACATTTACTTCGCGATGGCGTTTTCGGTCGGTGTGGAACTGCTCAATATCCGGTTACGTCGTCGGCCTGGCTCGCCGGTTGATTTGCGAGAACGGTATACTCGTGACGACCGTCCCCCGCGCCGCACGAACGACTAATTGTGTCGTTTAAGAATTTTGGCCAAAGCCGGGACCGCTGTCTTATTTCAATCCCGCCGCATTCAGGGAAGACTGAATCATGCTCGCCCGACTACCACAACATTTATCTCGTCTTCTGGTAAAACTTGAGCGCCTGGTCGATCATTTCTCCTTTTATCCGTTGCTTGGGCTATTCGCCGCACTGGATTCATTCGTTTTGATTATTCCCACGGACGGACTGGTCGTTTCGTCGACACTGCTAAGGCCAAAACGATGGATGACAATCTCTTTCATAGCCGCGCTCGGTTCGGCGCTAGGCGTACTTTGTTTAGCGGCCCTGATCCGGTGGAAAAGCGACGAGATCATTGCAACATTTTTTGAAGATGCGCTGACATCCACCTCCTGGAGTCGCACGGAAACATTCATAGCGCAATATGGGACAGGCGCGCTGGCGCTGATCGCCCTAAGCCCCTTTCCTCAGCTCCCCGCGATCATTCTAACCGCGATGACACATATGTCCTTGACGAATATAGCTCTGTCCGTTTTTGCAGGACGTGTTGTGAAATTTGTGTTTTTTGCATGGGCTGCGACACATGCACCACGACTCTTGGGTAAAATCACAGGCCTTAAACGAGAACTGAAACAAATCGAGATTGCCGAATCGATTGAAGCGGCAACTCGCCCCGAACGAGAATCGCCATAGTGGAAACACGGATAAATTCACAGCCCATGAACGCTTCGCGTAACGTACTCGGTAGCACAATATTCTTCAGCCGCTGGCTACAGGCACCGCTTTATTTCGGCCTAATCGTCGCCCAGGGCGTGTATGTATACCACTTCATGCTGGAGCTCTGGCACCTGATCGCCAAAGCGACCAGCATCACCGAAAACGAACTAATGTTGACGGTGCTGGCGTTGATCGATGTGGTAATGATTGCAAATTTGCTGGTTATGGTCATTGTCGGCGGTTACGAAACTTTCGTATCGCGGCTCAATTTGCAAAATCATCCCGACGAGCCGGAATGGCTATCTCACGTGAACGCTGGCGTACTAAAAGTTAAACTCGCGACGGCTCTGATCGGAATCTCATCGATTCATTTGCTGCAAACATTCATCAATAGCAGCAATTTGCCGCAGCATGTGATGATGTGGCAGGTAATCATCCATCTGACTTTCGTCGTATCCGCTGTGATCATGGCATGGACTGATCGCCTCTCATCCATGCCCATCTTACGTTCGAGCGACACCGCGCACTAACCCACGCGCATTATCGGCACGCCCACATCCGGGGCGTGTCGGCCGCCGATAGACCGTTCGTTAAACGCGGCTCATGACTGGCAGTTTTGCCGCCGCGGCGGTGCGTTTTGTACCCGATTTCCAACCGGCGCAGCGCCTCGCGCACGACTTCGCTGGCCGACGTGTACAGATCGGACCTTGTTGAAGCGGGAGCCTTTGGCATATTCTGCCAACGTTCACTGATCCTCGCGAGACTCCCATGCCGACGCGTAATGTCGTCCTTACCGATCACCAGGCACGCCTCGTCGAAAAGCTCGTGTCCACCGGACGCTACCAGAACGCAAGCGAAGTGCTGCGCGAAGGGCTGCGTCTGATCGAGGATCGCGAGGCGCAGGACAGTGCCCGACTTCACGCGCTGCGCGAGGCCGTCCGCGTCGGGATCGCCGACATCGACGCCGGACGCTTCCGCAGCTTTGAATCGCCCGCCGCGCTCAGCCACCATTTGACCGCGATTGCCGAAAAGACGATCGCCGGAAAGCCTTCGGCGACACGCCGGAAGTGAGCGCAGGGGCGCGCGGCTGGACGGTCCGCCTGACGGCGGCCGCCGAGGCCGACTTCGAGGAAATCCTGCGCTGGACGGTGGCCCAATTTGGCGAAGCGCGAGCGCGCGTCTACGCCGGAACGGTTTCGGCGGCACTCAATGAGCTGGTTGCCGGCCCGACCGTAGCGGGTGCAAAAAAGCGTGACGACATCCTGAATGGGCTTTTCACGCTTCACGTCGCCCGCAAGGGCCGCAAGGGGCGTCATTTTGTAATGTTCCGCGTCGGGCGTGCTCCGGACCACGAGGTGATGGAGGTCTTGCGCCTCCTTCATGACGCCATGGATCTGCAGCGCCATCTGCCCGCGGCCGATGAAAGTAAGTAGCACCCTTGCAAAACATCGCTCTGTAGTGGTGGCCCTCGCTACTCATGCTACCGATCAGCTCCGCGCCAGGCTGCGATAGCGAGAGTAGCAACAGTAGCAGCACCCTAGGCCGCAGAAATCCGATCGTCGAAGTCACACCAGGTCATCCAGCAGAGCCGGATTGATCGCCACGAAGCGCCGTCGGCGTTCTTCCTCCATCCTTCATCCTCGCCCGGCCGCGCTCGGCGACGATGGCGGGCGCCGCTCGCCCTTTGTGGGCCCGAATCGGAGCTTCGATGAAGCCGCGAAAACCCCTTGACAGCCGGGAATGATTGCAGGCCCGACAGTCGAACGTCCGCGACGATCAGCGCTGCGAGATACCCGGTGATCCACGGTCCGATGAGTGCGGCCCCTCTCTGGCACGCGCGGATCGAGCGGCGGGTAACCGGGGGGCAGACCCCAGACGGAACTTTATTTAGCTTGCGGTATCACTGCGTGCAGCGCGCCGTAAATGCGCTTTGCCACATCAGCAGAGACAAGGGCGGGATTCCATACAAGCGCCGCACGCAGTTCATAGCTCAAAGCCGCGCGCTCCTGCGGTTCCCTGAACAGAAAGAGAGCCCCATGTGTTAGCGGGGTTGTATAAGCGCGGCATTTTAGATGTACGGGCGCGGTCTAGCGGATAGGTTCGACCGGCGCACGGCTGCGGCAAGCGGCGGTTTAGCTTGCGGTGCGGGCGTCATCAAAACGGTAGATCGGCGGGCGAT
>JACPPA010000020.1 GCA_016191285.1 Gammaproteobacteria bacterium | reverse complement strand
GTTTGGGAACAGTAGCACTGACATCAGAATTGCGGGCGCATAGACCGGCCGTTGAGGAGAAGAAAATTGAAGGGGTGGAGACTCCGAGTCCCACTCGCCTACTTGACACGAGACGGCTAATGGGTGACCCCTTGAACCGCTTAACAATAGTCGATCCGATCCGCCCGACTGATGAAAGTTCCTCTTCGCCGCGAAAGGAACATAAAAAGGTGTAGGAAAGACAGGCCTTTAGGCGAGGGGTTTACGGATCCCCTAGCGGGGGCTCTAAATCTCGCATCAACAATCCTTGGCGTTCGAGCGCAAGGTCAACGGGCCCCCTGCCGTCATGCGCACGCCGTCGAGAAACAACCTATGGCGCGCTTGGCGGATAGCTTTGCTTCGCGTTCGAACACATTGGACTGACCGGATCAGGTGCGGTACCTTGCACGCGGTTACGAGTCCAGAACGACCCACGAATGAACTTCGACTGGTCTGGCGAGTAACGTCCGGCGCCACCCGAGAACCCGTGTGGCGCCGGTCGCGACAGGTGACATTCCTATCGGGAGCTACCCGTCGCTCACGCGGTCGACAGCGAAAAGCGCGGTCGATTGCTAGAACACCAAAACACAATTTTGGAGCAAATCCATGTCGGTCATCGACTCAAGCGTGCGCCTTGACGACAAGTACTTGGCGACGTCAGGCACTATTTATCTCAGCGGAATTCAGGCGCTCATCCGTCTGCCGATTCTGCAGCGCATTCGAGATTCCGCCGCCGGTCTAAACACGGCCGGATTTATTTCTGGCTATCGCGGTTCACCGCTTGGCGGGCTCGACAAGGCGGCGTGGAAAGCGGAGCCGCATCTGGCGCGGCATCACATCAAATTCTGGCCAGCGGTGAATGAAGAACTCGCGGCCACCGCGGTGTGGGGTACGCAGCTGGTCGACTTAATCGGGCCGGCGAAATATGACGGTGTGTTCGCGCTCTGGTACGGCAAGGGCCCCGGCGTCGATCGCTGTGGAGATGTCTTCAAACACATGAATCACGCGGGTACTGCGCGCTACGGCGGTGTGCTGCTCGTTGCTGGTGATGATCACGCCGCTTATTCCTCGACCTTGCCGCATCAAAGCGATCACCAATTCGCCGCCGCGATGATTCCGCTGCTATACCCCTGCGATGTGCATGAGTACTTGACGCTCGGACTGCACGGCTGGGCGATGTCGCGCTTCTCCGGCTGCGCGGTGGGTTTCAAGGCCCTCGCGGATACGGTTGAATCATCCGCGAGTATCAGTGCCGATCCGTTCCTGATTGAAACACGAATTCCGGTTTACCCGAATCTCCCCGCCAGTGGTTTAAATGCGCGACTCTCGAACGACACCTTGGGAAGGCAAGCGCGTGCGCAGGAAGCGCTGATGCAGGATTACAAAATCTACGCGGCGATGGCCTACGCGCGCGAAAATAAACTTAACCACATCGTATGGAACTCGCGACCCGCGCGCCTCGGGGTGGTCGCCACCGGCAAATCGTTCGTCGACGTGCTGGAGGCGCTCTACGAGTTAGGCATCGACGAAGCGGAAGCGGGACGCATTGGGCTGCGCCTATTCAAAATCTCGATGCCGTGGCCACTCGAAGCCGAAAGCATTCGCGAATTCGCGACGGGTTTGGAAGAGATCGTCGTGGTCGAGGAAAAGCGCCAGATGATCGAGTACCAACTCAAGGAACAGCTCTACAACTGGCGCGACGATGTGCGTCCGCGCGTGATCGGCAAGTTCGATGAGCAGGGCGAGTGGGTATCGCCGCGGGGCGAATGGTTACTACCCGCCAAGGGGGATTTTTCGATCGCGCAGATTGCGCGGGTGCTCGCCAATCGCATCAAACGGTTTCATAAGAGCGACACGATCACCGCGCGTCTCCATTTTCTCGAAGCGAAGGAAGCGGCGCTGGAGACGGGGTTTAAGCCGCCACCGCGCCCGGCCTACTACTGCGCCGGATGTCCACACAACCGCTCGACGCGAACTCCCACCGACAGCATTGCGCTCGCGGGGATCGGTTGCCATGTCATGGCGACCGCGATCTATCCGGAGTCGAACAGGACCATGACGCAGATGGGCGGCGAGGGCGCGACTTGGATCGGGCAGGCACCTTTTTCGACCTTATCGCATGTGTTCGCGAATCTCGGCGACGGGACTTTCTACCATTCGGGAAGTCTCGCGATCCGCGCCGCGGTCGCGGCCGGCGTCAATATCACCTACAAGATTTTGTTCAACGATGCCGTCGCGATGACCGGTGGTCAACCCATCGATGGCCCGCTGTCGGTGCGCGACATCGTGCGCCAAGTTGCCGCCGAAGGGGTTCGGCGAATTGCAATTGTGGCCGAAGATCCCGCGCCGCATCGAGCCGATCCGACGCTCGCAGGACAGGCCATGATTCATGCGCGGACCGAACTCGATGACGTGCAAAAGGAATTGCGGCAGGTCCAAGGCGTCAGTGTGCTGATTTACGATCAAACCTGCGCCGCCGAGAAGCGCCGCCGCAGCAAGCACGGACAGCTTGCCAAACCGACCCGGCACGCATTTATCAATGCCGAGGTCTGCGAAGGTTGTGGCGACTGTGGGCGCGTGTCCAACTGCACCGCCATTCTCCCACTCGACACTGAATTGGGCCGCAAACGTGCGATCGATCAAGATGCCTGCAATGGCGATCTATCGTGCGTCGAAGGGTTTTGCCCAAGCTTCGTCACGGTCGAAGTGCAGCCAACTCCGGCGCGACAGACGCCGCACGCGTCAACGATCGGCGAGATCGAATTGCCGGCGCCGCAAATCCCGAGTTTGGATCGCCCGTTCAACATTCTCATCACCGGCATTGGCGGTAGCGGGGTGATCACCGTCGGCGCGCTGCTCGGCATGGCGGCGCATCTCGAAGGAAAGGCCGTCAGCGTGCTCGACATGACCGGCATGTCGCAGAAGAACGGCGCGGTGATGTCGCACATCCGCATCGCGGGTGACCCGACGCGCCTGCGTGGTCAGCGTATCGCGGCCGGCGAGACTGATTTGCTACTCGCCTACGACATGATTACAGCCGGTGATCCGGAAGTCATCGCGCGCACGCATTCCGAACGCACGACGGCGATTGTGAACACGTTTGAGCAGCCGACGGGCGCCTTCGCGCAGAATCGCGACTGGACCTTTCCGGCGCATGAGCTGGAACAGCTACTGCGCACGGCCGTTGCTGATCGTTACACCGCGATCGACAGCACGCACTTGGCTGAGTCGTTGCTCGGCAATCCGCAGAGCGGCAACCTCGTGTTGTTGGGGTTTGCTTATCAGCGGGGCCAAATCCCACTTGGCGCGGAGGCGATCAAGCGCGCGATCGAATTGAACGGCGTCGCGGTCGCCGAGAATTTGCGGGCTTTTGCAGCGGGACGAAGCGCGGCGATCTCACCACCCGCCGCCCCAGCGTCGCTCGCCGCGGCTGCTTCGCCAAACGATCTGGATACCTGGGTCGAGCGCCTGGCGGAACGTCTGCGCACTTACCAGAATGCCCGCTATGCAGGAGGTTTCCGGGCGCTAATCGAAAAAGTAAAACGCGCGGATCTAACCTTCGGCAACGAATTCGCGCTGACCCGCGCGGTCGCCGACGGTTATCATCAACTGCTGGCCTATAAAGACGAATATGAAGTGGCGCGCCTGTTGTCGAGTGCGGCGTTTCAAACCAGCGTGGCCAGTACGTTCAAGGCGCCGGTGAAGATATATTTCCACATGGCGCCGCCACTGTTGGGGCGGCGGGATGCGAACGGTCGTCCACGCAAAATGGAGTTCGGACCCTGGCTGATGCCGTTACTGCGCGGACTGCGTCACCTAAAGGTTCTACGCGGCACACCGCTCGATATCTTCGGTTATACCGCCGAGCGGAAAGTTGAACGGCGTCTGCCCGAGTCTTATCGAATGTCGATTGAAACGGCGCTGCTTCACCTCACTCCAGCCAACTATCAATGCGCGACAGATCTGGCGCGCGTGGCGGGCGATATTCGGGGCTATGGCCACATCAAAGCCGCGGCACTGCACGCGGTGCTACCGCGTTGGCGCGAGCTCGAGCGCTCGCTTGGGTTCTCGACGATCGATATTCAATGAAGCCGTAGCACTAGACGCGCGCTGCTCATCGTCGTGCCACGATTGTTAGACTACGGTGGGCGTGTTCATCGCGCGGGAGCGCGCCCATTTCGTCACTTTCATTGACAGCGAGCGAATCGCGTCACACACCGAGCAGGTCCAGAAATGCGTAAACCGTCCCTGATTTGAATGGCACTTACTTAAGTGCGGTTTACGTCGTCACCCCGTGCTCCGAGCACTAAGTCCAGTGAAAAATGAATCCATTATTTGACTGGATTCCGGCGTTCGCCGGCATGACGAAGGGTCAAGATTGCGCATCTTTCCTGGCATTTCTGCTTAAGTAAGTGCCATTCGTCCCTAGTCCATCAAGTGACCACGATCGACTCCGCGCAAAATCTTTTCCAGTAACGCGCGGCTCGGTGCGGAATCAAACACCGCCGAATGGGTTTTCTGCGACTGATCGATGAGTCGCGAGACATCCCAATCAAACACATTGTCCCAGGTGTTATGCTTCGGCTCCGCGAGTCCGCTCCTGCCTAACCGACGCGTGCCGAAATGTTTGAGGCCGGCTGACGCACCGAGGACTTCGTCAAGTCCTGTATACAAGCATCCGATCCGATAGCACAAATTCGCCATCAAACTACCGTCGCTGTCGTTGGGCTTGTCTTTCTGAAAGAGATCGTTATCCACGTCGCCGGCGACCAAAACCAGTTGGTGGACCAAGGTCACCAATTGCGGGCTATTGAGCTGCTTAGCGGCAATCGCCAAACCCTTCTGGATCACAAACGCTCCCATGCTGTGTGCGATCACCGATACTTTTGCACGGCAGAATTTTTTTGGGTTCTGTGTCTGGACGGCAACTTGTTGCAGTTCGACCAGGTGCGCATGCAAGGCTGTAAGTAAAGTTGCCACATCACCACCGCTGCCGCGCGCGTCTTCGCGATCAGGCAAGTATCCGGCTACCGAACCGTTTGATGGCCAAGCGAATAGAATCAGCAACCCCAACTCACTGGCATCGTAAATATCGGACTTGATTTGTGCGTAGCGAGTCACGGCGGTTTGCCAATCGGTGTTGTAGCCGTGTACAAACAGCGATACGTGCTTTTGATCTTCGTTGTCTTCTTCGGGAACCAGCGGATATTTGCCTGCAAGCTGTTGCAGACGCAGCTTGAATTGGTCGGCCTTAATTTCTTTCCAACTGTTGAACACGGCCGGATCGGCACCCGGCGCGGCCTCAAAGTATCGAAGTTTATCCAGCGAATCCCCCAGGCCATCGTCGTCGAGATTGCGGTTAGAGATCATGAACTGCGGTGTCTTCGTCATGGTATTTCCCTCGTGTTCGCATGATGGGCTAATCGCATGCCAGCTCGTCATGAAACCCGGCGCCCGGCGGCGGGGGCGGATATTCTGCGCGCTGCGCTTGGCAACGGTGATTAAGGAACGGAGCGCAAGCGCGGGAACGCTCGATGATCGGTATCGATACCGATACCGAGTGCCATTTGCGGATCCGTGCGGGACCCGAGCCGACACCCCACTATAACGTCACCGGCAGTGGCCGGCCCAACCAATCCCGGTAGAATGCCGCTAGATCAGGCGTGAAATCGATCTCGACCGGGTAGCAGGGAGGCACGCAATCCACATCGAGCAGCGTGCCACTTTGCGGGCAATAAAACTCGCGCAGTTCGACCAGCTGGGTGTCGATGGTCAGGTGCTCGGGCGGGTAGATTTTTTCCAGATCGGCGCGCGTGCGACGCACGATGATCCGGCATTTCATCTTCCAGTTTTCGTTCCACTTGCCTAGCTCGGCGCCCGCGGTGGTCTTGATGATCGCGCGTCCGCGCTTGTTAACGACGAACAGGTTCTCACCCAACGGCAGTACGATCGGTTCCTTCCACGCGACTCTCTCCTGAAAGGTCTTGACGGTTTCGTCGAAGCGCTCGGGCGACTTCGGCTGCCGCATCAACTTGAGCAGATCCGGCCACGCGAGCTCGCGATTAACGAGTGCGCGGGTGATGTCCTGACTTGCTTGATCTTTTTCAGCCATTTCGATTGCTCCTCACGCCGCGGCTTTAGGCTTCTTCACGGCCGACTTCGGATAATAAAAGCCGGTCGGCGCGGTGACCGTGAAGTCCGCTTCACCGGTGTCCCGATACGGAAACTCATCGAGCCGCCAGAACTTGAGGTAGATGTCGCGGAGCTTATTCGACAGTTTTGCGGAGCGCGCATAGGTATGCCCGACGATAGGATCCACGTCCCCTAGTCGCGCCCGTTCGCGCTCCTGCTGCCACCACTCCTCGGCCGGCATCGATTCCGCCAGACGTTGCTCGCGCAGCTTGGCGCGCAACTTTTCAGTCGCCTGCGCCGAGCCCGCATACCCGTACACCTTGCGCGCGTAGTCTCGACTGACCAACTGGTTGGCGAGATCCGTTTCGATCATGCGCGGCGCACGTTCGAGCACGTCGCCGTAGCCGCACCCCCCTTGATACACCACCCCGAACAAATCGTAGTCGGCGAGATTCGGCGACCATTGATTGAGTGGACCGCAATACCAGTCCTTGGCGGTGATACGGCCGTCTTTCAGCATCGCCTCCGCCTCGTTGATATTGGCCGGCAGTTTCCCGTCGCTGTCGATGATGGCTTTGAGGTTGGTGCCGGCCGCCCACAGACATTTCCAGCCCGGCGCCGGATAACCGCCGAACATGCCCTTGTGAAACACGCCGCCGTTGCAGGCGCCGGAGCCCGTCATGGTGACATTGACCAGCCTTGAACCTTTCACCAGCCACAGCGATTCCCAGGCATTACCGCCGCGGAATTTGCCGAGGGCGTGATGGTCTTGCGTGAAGCTGCGGTTGATATAGACGTTGGGGCCGGTCATCTCCCACACTTCGGCATCGCCCTGAATACCTTCCGAATTCCAGATCGGACTGCCGCAGTCCATGCCGTCCGCCACGCCGCGCGCGCCGAAGCTTTCGCCGGCCATCTCGAAGTTCTGGTAGCCGGTCGCGTTGCCATATTGATCGAAGCCCGCGACGCCCGCCATGCAGGTCGGCGTCGACATCACAATCTCTTCGACGAAACCGCGCGCGAACCAGCTCATGCCGATCATGCGCCAGACATTGGCGAAGATCGGAATCAGGGTCCACCACGCCAGCGACGTGGCAGCGCCGGCGTAGTTAGCATTAACAATGGAGCCTTCCGGAAGGTACTGCTTCACCGCCAGATAGGCACCGTCGTTGACTCTGCCGTCATAGGAGAGCAACTGGGTGAGCGTGATCCAGAAACCACCGTTCATCGGACCCACGGCGCAATTGAATGGATGGAAACTCCACCCTGTGCTGCCCTCGAAGTCCAGTTCGAAATGGCCCTCGCCGGTGACGGTCATCTCGTTGTAGACGAAGTCGATGAAATCGCCCTTGGCCAGCGGGTGCACGTACTGCACATGGCTGCGTTTATGTACGGGCAGCGTCACGCCGCGATAGGTGCCTGGCACCATCGTGGTCTTCACGCGCTTGATGAAATTGCGCCGGCCTTCCTCGATCAATTCCTGCACGCCATGCTGGTAGTAGCCGAGCCCATAAGAGTCGATGATTTTGCCCAGCGCTTCGCGCACCATCAGGCAGCCCGAGAGCTTGGATTTGTCGTCGAGGCTCCACCAGTTGGAATTGCGCAGATTCATTTTTAGTCGGAGCAGGTAATCCTTCCGGAAATGATCGTCCTCGCCGACTTTTTCGGCGCTGATGTGCAGGCCCTCGCCGTAACGATCAGGCGCGAAAACCGACATCCCTGGACCTTCATAAGTGCCGGACTCCAACTCATGGGTGACCGCGCCGATCCAGGCGATCAGCTCGTCGCCGTGGAACACGGGAATGCAGGTCATGACGTCCGGTGTGTGCACGCCGCCGGCCCAGGCTTCGTTGTTCTCGAAGATATCGCCCGGACGGATTTTCGGATCGTCCTCGTAACCATTCCGAATCATGAATTTGATGAACTCGGACAAGGTATGCACGTGCACCATGATGCCCGTGCTGAGCGCGATGGCATCGCCCTCTGGGGTGTAGAGGCCAATCACGAATTCCTCGAAGTCGCGTACCGCCGGGCTGGACGCGATGTACTTCATCGTGTCACGCACCGAGATGATGGTGGACATGATGCGCGAGTGGAACGCTTCGAACTTGAGTGGATCGGCGGCGTGCAGGGGCATTTTCTTCAGTCCCTGGTAGTGGCCGGTCGTGTCGAACAGCGCTTCCGAGCGATCGAGCTTTTGCAGTAGTGTCACCTTCTTCGACGGTGCCAACTTCTTCGCGGCGGATTTCTTTGCCGCGATCTTCTTCATGGGTTTTGCAGCCATGGTTTTGGTTCTCCTCAAGGTCGTGAGTGGGCTCATCGCGTCGCGCCGGGACGGTAGTGAATCAAACGACGCGTGTCGAACTCGACCTTGTCGCCCGGCGCAATCAGCAAGGTCGTGGCCGGATGTTCGATGATGGCGGGGCCGTTCACGATATTGCCGGGCTCCAGCGGATCCATTTCGTAGATGCGGAAGTCCACCATCTTCCCGCGCCAGTAAACCTTGCGCGCACCCTTCTCCGAAGCCGACGGCGGCTTGGGTCCCTTCATGGGCAGCTTCGGCAGTTTCGGCTTGGGGGTCGCCACGTCCGCGGTCAGCGCCACTTCCAGGATCTGGTAACCCACTTCGCTGTACAGCGCCTGCGCGGGATAGATCGTGGTGTAGACCTGCTCGAATCGAGCGACCAGTTTCTGCACGTCAGCCAGTCCGGTGAGTCGCGCGTGCGGCCATAGCACTTCGAAATCGGAGAGTTGATTAGTGAAACGGATGTAGGCACTGCGTGAGAGTTTCGCCTCCTTGAAGTTCCATCCGTGCAGCTTGAAGTCGTGGCGCGCACGCGTTTCGAGTTGCTCCCAGGCTTCGCTGATCGCGCCCGCCGCGTGCATGCGCGCCAGGTCGGAAGCTGGCGCGCCCGGCGGCGGCGCACCGGCAAGAATCGACTGGTGATAACGGTAACGGCGTGGGGCACAGAGCACACCGAAGGCCGAAAACACCGCCGCGAACGGAAAAGTGACGATATCGCCGAGATCGTGCGCGATGCCATCGCAGACATCGGCGAGGCCCAGCGGTCCGCCGCCGCCGTACATGGCCAGCGTATATTCCTGCATGTTGTAACCGCGCCCGCGCAGCATGTTGACGAGAAA
The DNA here is from genome assembly GCA_016191285.1 of Gammaproteobacteria bacterium. GTDB lineage: Bacteria > Pseudomonadota > Gammaproteobacteria > CAIKBL01. Next base: position 6,537 of record JACPPA010000020.1, on the reverse strand, counting down.
TTCCTGCATGTACGAACACACCAGCTTGTGTGCGCGTTCGGCGAACTCGAAGGTCTTGGTGTTGAAGTGCTTGGCCATCGGCTCCAGCGCCTTGATCGCCGCGTCGAGATCGAGCTGCACGTCACCGCCTAGGAAGTATTTCGGATTCAGATAGCCGAGCAGGATGTGGCAGTCCGTGACGGTTGGCACTGGCCATTTATAACAGCGGCCGACATCCGAACCGGCGCTACGCGGACCGACCGTGAGCTTACCAGTCAGCGGATGAACGCCCAGTTCCGACCCCATACCGGCGCCGATCGATTCGGTGTGGATCATCGGGATGTTAGTGCGAAAGCTAAGCAGTGCCGGCTCACGCACGATGGGAATCAGACCATCGCGAATGATACCGACATCGAAGCTGGTGCCACCGATGTCGCAGCCGACGACATTGCCGGTGCCCATGATTTCGCCGATGTACTGCGCGCCGAGTACGCCGCCGACCGGACCGGAGACATAAGATTCGTAGAGGCGCGGTGTGCTGATCGGTACCGTGCCGCCATGCGCGAGCAGGGTCGAGACCTCCTTGTCGAAGCCCTCTTCGCGCGCACGCCGCTCCACATTCTTGAAATGTTTGCGCGCCCGCTCGCCGGCGTAGGCCTGCGCGACCACGCTCGCCAGCCGCGAATATTCCTTGTGCGTCGGCGACATCGCCGACGACAACACGACGGGAATATCCTTGTTTTGCGCCTTGGACACGGCGCGAATAATCTTTTCCGCCGCCTGCTCGTGCTGTGGATTCATATGCGACCATAGGAACATGACGCCAATCGTCTCGGCGCCCGCGGCGAGCAGCTTCGTGGTCGCGTCGATCACGTCCTGTTTGCGCATCGGAATGATTTGCGCGCCGAACATGTCGAGCCGTTCCTGCACGCCGAAGATCCGTGCGCGCGGGACGGTCGGATCCTGGTGATAATGCGTCACCGTATGCAGGCGATCGGCGTACGGATAGGACAGCCAACCGCCTTCGGCCTTCTCCATCAGCAGGTAATCCTCAAAGCCCTGCGTCACGATCAAACCGACTTTCGCGCCGGTGCGGCTGAGCAGCGTATTGAGCATGATGGTACCGGCGTAGACGATCACATCGGCCTCAACGAGCGTGCTGCGCAGGTGCTTGCCACTGGTGCTGGCGGCATCGGTGATCGCGCCCAGGAAGCTGACCGATTCGTCCTTTTTGTTGGTGAGGTATTTGCCGACGAGAAAGCTGCCGGCGCTATCCACCACCACGGCATCGGTCATCGTGCCGCCGGAATCGAGCGCGATCCAATTCTTGTTGCCGCGAATGCGGGTATGTCGTGTGGCGGCCATGCACTACTCCCTGAAAACCGGAAAGCTTCGAGTCATTAAGTGAAGGACACTAGCAGACGCAATTAACGAACGATTGAATGTTCCGGTGCCGAACGTTGAAAAAAATTGCCCGCGTCTGGTCGGCAGATCAGCGCAACGTCGACGAACGAACCGCCGCTGGCGTGATCCCTAAGTGACGCCGGAACTGGCGCGTCATGTGCGCCTGATCGGAGAAACCACAGGCCGCGGCGACTTCTTTGATCGGCAACACACCACGGAGCAACAGACACCGGGCGTGTTCGATCCTGCGTTGAATCACGTAAGCATGCGGTGCGCAACCGAAGCGGGCGCGAAACTGTCGTAGAAAATGCCAGGTACTGATCCCCACCAGCGCCGCCATCTCGGCGAGCGTCAGTGGCGTTTCAAGCCGGCTCTCGATGTACTCCGCCACCTGCCGCGCCTGCCGGGCGGACAAACCGCACGAATTGCGCGGTTGCCGATACGACATTGAAGAATATTTCCGCAGCAGGTGTACCGACATCTGTGTTGCCACTGCCTCGACGTAGAGCTGTCCGCCCATGTCCTGCTGCATGGATTCTTCTGCAATCGCAGTGGCGGCGCTCGCGATGACCGGGTCATGGACCTTGAGAACGTCCCGTAGACGGACATCGACCACATCACGGTCCATGACTTCCGACGACACCTTGGCGAGCATCTGCGGACTCAGATAGAGGTGGATCACGTCGATATCGTCCGTCCAATGCCAGTGCGACCTTTCGGCGCGGGTAAGCAGCGACACATCGCCAGGAACGCAGTGCTCGTGAGTCCAGTGGCCGTCGAATTGACGCGCCATCGGGGTCAGTCCGTGGCGATAGGCAACGATCATGTAATCGCGCATCGCCGGCACGTGGACATCGAGTCCCGTGTAGCGATAGGACCGCATCGTCACGCCACGCCAGCCGAAGCCATCGCTCGCCAGCAGCGTTTTTCCTGGCACCCAGCGCGGCAGCTCTTCCGGTCCGATCAAAGATCTGGGCAGCTCGGAATTCGGTGGTTCGAACATGGCTCAACTCCGCAGGGGCCTTGGTTCAACTCTGACTCAACCTTTGCGGCGCAATTTGGGCGCGGACGCGCGGCAAGTCAAACGTATTCAACAGCGAACCATGACCGCGGTTCGCGGGGCGTCCGCCCGTGGTTCCTGTTGTCCAGGTCGACACTTAAGGAAACTGAATAAGTCCATCCTGGACTTTTCAAGTTTCCTTAGGCGCTGTGCGTTCGATCCCGAACGAGAACTTGCTGCTGGGTTGGACCAGCGGCCAGCAGACCGAGAGCGCCAATGACGCGGATGCGCATGCCGCGCACGCAGGGGCGACTGCCGTAGTGGCGAGGGTTAACGGGGATTCGATTTGCCAGATCGGGCAGCGGTCAGCCAAGCCGTTATCACGACCGCGAATCCAAGGGCCATTGGTTGGGTGTCCCGCGTCGGAGTTCTAGTTTCTGAGTTCCGAAACTATTTTCCGTCGACGCATCCCTATCAAGCCAATCACCGCCGAGCCCAGCATCCACACCGCCGCCGGCACTGGTACGGCGGCAACGTCGATACGACCCCGCAAGTTCAGCGTGATCGGAGTCAGCGCGCCGGAGAAGGTGCTCGCATTCTGCGACAGGCCGTTAAAGAGAATGTTGGCGAAGTAATCGCCCGCGGCAAGTGATTTATCGAAGCTCACGGTCAAGTTACTTAGCGCCGCGCCCGCGGCGATGCCACTGAAGGTATTGAAACCGGCCGCGCCGAAGGCGCCCAGGCCGCTTAAGTTGAAGCTACCGGCCAAGGTGTCGGCAAGGCCACTGGCATTATTCAGCAAGCTTAAGCCTGCGGTAGCGCGCCCCGTGCCTTGAATCAAGGTGCCGAAATCCAGCGTAAAAGTCGTACCCACTCCGCTCAACCCACCCGTGCCGCTCAGGAACTGCAATGTGCCGTTCGCAAAATTATTGACCTGTGCCGTCAACGCCACGTTTTGCGCCGCAAGCGTCAAATCCACGAGATCGGGGTCATGGCTCGCGAAGGCAAGCGCCGCATTCCCGTTAAAGAGACCTGCCGTCGTGGTGCTCAAGTTGATCGCAAGATTCGTCGAATCGGTAGCGCCCGCGACTAATCCGTTCGCGCCCAATGTGCCGCCGCCACTGAAGCCGTTTGGCACTGCGGAGATATTGCCGAGTAGCGAGTCTGCCAGTGTCCCGGTGGCGGCGTTGCGCACAGTAATGATCTTAGCGGTGACCGCGTCGCCGACGTGCACGATTCCGAAATCCAGGCTTGCGGTCTGCACTTCGGCGATTGCTTTCGCGTACACCTTACCTTGCAGATTCACGTTCTGTGTGGACAAAACAGTTTGTCCGAGGTTACTGGTCCCAGCGCCGTCCGAGACGAAATTGACCGCCGCGCTGCCGTTCCTATTACCGGCGACAGAAGTATCAAGGCCGACTTTGACGCCGCCAGCATTGGTGGCGCCACCGCTCAATAAGTTGAACGAGCCGGTCGCGGTAAAACCGCTTCCCGCCACGCCAGCACTCGCATTGAGACTTTCGGAGAAGCCATCGTTGGCGGCCGTATTTCGAATCGAGAGATCAACTCTTCCGGCCGCATCGCCCACCCGGAATGCACCGAGATTGATGGGCTGCGCGTTCAAAATTCCAGCGCTCGCCAAACGATACACCGCGATATTCGTCGTCACGCCTACATTCTGGCTGCCGAGCGAGGACAAGCCGAGCCCGCTGGTGCCGGCGCCATCGGAGGTTAAATTAACGGTCGCAAACCCATTCAAGCTGCCCACCGTGCTGGTGTCGAGGCCAACCACCAAACTGCTGATATCGCTCACGCCTGCGCCGAGTTGATTCACCGATCCCGAGGTTAAGATGCGTGCATCGGATACATTGCCGAAGGCGGCATTCAAGCGCTCGGAGAAGCCGTCGTTAGTCGCGGTGTTGGTCAAGGTCAAGGTGCGATTCACGATATCGCCGACGTGCACGTTGCCGAACTGTACCGCTTGAATAATGTTCGCCGAGGCCAAGCGAAACACATCGCCGGCGACGTTAACGGTCTGACTACCAATGCCGAGCGCGGCAAAGCCACTCGTTCCCGTGCCGTCCGAGGCAAAATTGATCGTCGCCGTGCCAGCTTTATGACCCGCGCTCGTCGTATCGATTCCTATGCCCAGATTCGAATTGTTGGTTGCGCCGGCGTTCAACCCGCTAAAGCTGCCACTGTTCGTCGTCACGCCAACCGTGGCGCCACCGATACCGGCGTTCAAGCGTTCCGAAAAGCCGTCATTGGCGGCGGTGTTCGTCAATGACAATAACTGCAGGGCAGCATCGCCGACATGGCGATTGGCGAAGGCGATCGGCTCCGGTGTGTGCGCACTCGCGCTCGCCAAGCGGAATACATCGCCACTGACATTGACGGTTTGGGCGCTGAGGCCGAGGGCCGTAAAGCCGCTCGTTCCTGTACCATCAGAGGCAAGGTTGATGGTGACCGTGCCGGCTTTGTGCCCCGCGCTGGCCGTATCGATCCCAACACCCAAGCTTGAATTGTCGGTCGCACCCGCATTGAGCAAGCTAAAGCTGCCACCATTGACGGTCACGCCCGCCGTCGCACCGCCAATAGTGGCATTTAAACGTTCCGAGAAGCCGTCATTGGCGGCGGTGTTCGTCAACGATAACAACTGCAGCGCCGCGTCACCGATACGGCGATTGGTGAAGACGACCGGCTCGGGTGCGTGCGCGCCGGCAGCGGCCAAGCGAAATACATTGCCACTCAGATTGATCGTTTGCGAAGTCAACGGAGTCAGCCCAAGCCCGCTTGTCCCGGCGCCGTTAGACGCCAGGTTGACGCCGACGCTGCCGAGCTTCGCGCCGGCCGTGCTGGTGTCGATGCGCACCGCCATCGCAGTGTTGTTACTGCTGCCACCCGCAAGCAAGCTTACCGCGCCGGCGTTGGTGAGAGCAGCGCCGGTGGTCGAACCAAACGCCGCGTCGAGGCCTTCCGTAAAAGCCCCGCTGGGCGCGGTATTGCTTATGGTTAGTGTACTCGCGAGTGTGCCGCCGACGCGTTGATTCGCGAGCACGATCGGATTGGGTGTAATACTTCCCGCTGCGGCGAGGTTGAACGCCGCCGCGCCGGCCGCCGAAGTAATGCTGAACAACTGGCGTCGCGTGTTATCAAAGTTATTGAGAATATTGACCGCTTGTCCCACGAGCGGGGTGTAGATGCCGGCGCTACCCAGCGTGAAATTGATGTCACGCGACAACGCCTGGCCCGCCACGACAGGCCCCCAATTGCCGGCGGTAACTCCGTTCCCCGTGAGACGGACATCGGAAATATTGGCGCCATTGACAGTGGTTTGAATCGCGCCGCGCAGCGCGGGGCCCGAGGTCCCGGCATTGTCGATGTTGTAACTTATCGCAGTCGTGCCGACATGCACATTGCCGAGGGTGAGCGTTGGCGTCGTGGTAGCGCCGTTGGTGGTCACCGCACTCGGCCCATTGCCGGAAAGCGCCTGATTGACGTCCCCCGCCGCGATGAGTTGCGCGCCGACGCCGCTGGCTTGAACGTTCGCGCGGCGATTGAAATTATTGCCGGCGCCGAAGTTCGCGTTGGTGTAGTCCGTCGCGACCGTGAGGGTGTTGGTGCCTAAATTCAGGCCGTCGGAGGCGCTCCCGTTATGTGTCAGCGTTCCGGTCGTGCTCGGGGCGCTTAGGGTCACTTTGCCTGGCGCATCGATCTGCAAGGCGCCACTGGTTCCACTCAATCCGCGGTTGAAATTTAGGACGCCACTTTGCGCTTGAACCGCGCCCGTGTTGTTAAATCCGACATCGACAGTGGTGGTGTTGGCCGCATCACTGCCGGCCTTACGGAAGGTGCCCACGTTGTTGAACACGGCGTCCGAACCCGTATCGGCACCGCCAAAGTTGGACGCAAAGATGCTTGAAGCGCCATTGCCGCTGGCGATGAAGAGGCCGCCACTGCGATTGTTAATCGTGCCCGAGCCCGGGCCGCCACTCGCCCCCGTGAACGTATTGTTGAAGAGCAGCCCGCCACTACTCCAGGTCAGCGTGCCATCGTTCTGTAACACCCGCCCACCATCCAGGCGAAAGCCGCTACCGCTGATACTGGTCGTCCCCTGCAAAATGGTCGTGCCGGTGCCGCGGTGATCGCCAAAG
>JACPPA010000043.1 GCA_016191285.1 Gammaproteobacteria bacterium | reverse complement strand
TCGTGCTCGTCAACGTCGATGCGTTTGATCAGCAGTCGAAGAAGTTTTCTTTGGGTCACCAAGTCGGCGTTTTCCAGTCCGCTCGCAATTTGTTCTGCGAATGCTTCGAACTGATTGACGATCGACCGCAGGTCTGCCGTGTCCTGGAGTTCGCGTTCCCGTTGCGCGGAGACTTCCTGAGCGCGTGCCAGGAGTTCCTTCACCCGACTCATGCGAGACTCGAATTCAATCTTGTCGAGCCAGTCATTCTCGTAGGCATCGAGTAAGCGCGCCATCCGACGTTTGAGTTTACTGATCGACTCTTGACGTTGCGCGAAACCGGCCTGCTCGTTCGGCGCTCGTTCCAGGCGCCGCTGGAGCTCACGCTGGAGTCGTCCCGGGTCTTGCAATAGTTCACAGACGTCTCTCCACACCGATGTCTCGAGCGAGGTTCCATTCACACTTTTGTTTTTGCAGATCGTTTCACCTCCGTGACGGTATTTGTCCGTCCCCAGGCAATGATAGTACACATAGCGGTGCCCGCCGCCGTGTCGCCGCGGTCGCCGCCCACAGTACGCCGATCCGCACTGGTGGCAGACCAACAATCCGCTGAGCAGGAACTCGGCGCCCTGCTTCTGCTCGCGCTGACGAAGCCGATTTTCTTCCATGCGCTCCGCGACGGCTCGAAACAAATCATCGCTCACAAGAGCGGGAACTTGAATCGACTCTTGTTCCTCCGGAGTCGTTGCACAGGCAACCTTCTCCTGCCGTGGCGTGACCGGATCACCACGTTTCGGACGACGGCCGGAAGTCCGCGGAATCATACGTGTTTTGCCGTATTTCGCCAGGCCCGTGTAGGCTGGCTGATGCAGCAGACCGCGAATCGTAGCCCGGTCCCAGAGGAGCTTGCCGGTGGCCGTCGGAATCTGACGCTCCGCCAATCGTTGGACGACGTCCCCCAGCGACAGTCCCTCCACGCCCACCCAGGTGAACATCTCCTGGACCAGACGCGCTTGTTCCGGAACGATCTCATACCGTGCTTCTCCCTCACCCAGATGCTTCGGGATGTAGCGATACCCATAGGGCGCATGCGCCAGCACACTGATCTTCCCTTGCCGTGCGGCGAAACGTCGCCCACGTCGCGTGCGCTCCATGATCTTGGCACGTTCGTACTCGGCAATCATTCCCTGCATCTGCAACAGCAAGTCGCCTTCCGCCGATTGGTGCTGCGGGTCTTGATTCAGAAAAATCACGTCGACGCTCTGCCGTGTCAACTCATCGAGCAGCAGCATCTGATACAGATACTTGCGCGCCAGTCGATCGGGAGAGTGCACGTACAATCGATCGATCCCTCCGCTGTAGGCCAGATCGCGAAGCTTTTCCAGAGCCGGTCGCAACAGCGTACTGCCGCTGTAGCCTTCGTCCCGAAAACAAAGTTCGTCCTGTGGCGAGAATCCATCCTGCTCGATGCGGTGACGCAATGCCGCGATTTGGCTGTTGATGGTCATGCCCTCAACCTGCCGCTGCGAACTCACGCGCGCGTAAAGAGCCACGCTCAATGTCTGATCCATGACTTCATGCACTCCTTGCAATGGGGGACAAATCGGTTACCGAAACGTCCGGCTTGGACGGCCGCACCACCTGCGGTCGACTCCCAATCCGCGGAACCGAGGGACAAATCTGGTCATACGCCAGAGCCCACAACTCATCTTCCAGACGGCTGGTCTCGTGGCACCGAAGAATCTTTCGACGATTATGCTGGCGACTACCTTCCATGGCCAAGTCTCCCACGAAGTCCTTTGGTGGCAGCGACTTACTTCCGTCGCCGCAACGCCGCTCGTGGAATCGCAATATCGAAGACAACCGCCTTTTTTACAACATCGTTTGTTGTGTCACTCCAAAGCCCTGGGTTCCCCGGCCCAAGCCGGGGTACCCAGGGTCGTGCGATTGATTAGGACCTCAACCCTGTCAGGGTTGCACAAGGCGCTCAGTTCCAAACGCAGAGTTCATCGAATTCGATTTCGTATTGTCGCGATTCGATTTCCGCCAGGGAATGCGGCAGGTCGAAGCCTCGCAACGACGATGCTGAGCGCGGAAGTGCAACGCCTTCAGCGTTGACATTTCTTGTGGGGACGTCAACCCAGCGTTCCCCGGCTCGGGCCGGGGAACCCAGGGCTTTGGAGTGACACAACAAACGATGTTGTAAAAAAGGCGGTTGTCTTCGATATTGCGATTCCACGAGCGGCGTTGCG
>JACPPA010000001.1 GCA_016191285.1 Gammaproteobacteria bacterium | reverse complement strand
GGCGCTTAGGTGTTTTAGGCATTGGCAAATCATGCCAGATTTATCCTTACCTCAAATATGCAGCGAACCCTATGAAAATAGGCTTTACAACTTGAGCATCTACTCATTTTTACCCACACTCAAACCGGAAGAGCCAATTTATATTCATAACGGCCCGGGCGTAGGTCGAGGGTGGTATTCCAGTCGCCTGCATCTCCGCGTTTCAACGGTAGCGCGGTCGGTTTCCATTCATTGAACGTGCCCGCAACAAATACGGCCTGCGCCGCTGGCGCATGACACGTAATGATGCTTTTTTTTGAACTTGAACTCCCCGTGGAGTGCTCTCGTTGCGTGGTTTTCATTGGTGTCGACTCCTAAAAAGGTAAATCAGCGCTGTGCCGCTTTCGGCTCAGTTCAATCAGCGCTTTTTTCGCGCTCACTCACGACGTATTCCCGCGACATGACTGTCCATCACACATTCCATCCTTCCCGCGCCTGACACAGAAGCAAGTCTAGAACCTGTGTGGGGGACCTAGGTCAAGCGCTGAGATATCGGATGGCCTCGCGCTTCCTTCCAGCACGGGACCGAGTCGCTCACCGTGTCCCCCGCCGACTAGGTCCATCGTCTCGATGAAGGGGCAGAGCCGAGTCTGTGCCTGCGCACCACAGCCGGGCCGTGATTCCCAAATTGACAGCGCGCCGACAATGGACTGCTCCATTGCTTGCAGCCGCGCAATCTGTTTACGCACGTCCTTAATACGCACGTGCAATTTATGTGCGACGCTGCCGCAGCACTCCCCAGTCCCGCGTTGGCTACGAGAGAGTAAGTGTTTAATCTCCGCCAATGTCAGGCCAAGACGTTGCGCGCGCCGCACGAACCGCATTCGTTCGCTGTCGGCACGGGTAAAATGCTGGTATCCGTTATTTGGATCGCGCGTGGGGGTAAGCAACCCTATCTTGGCGTAATAACGCACGGCGTGCGTCGATACTCCCGATTCCATCGCAAGCTCATGAACAATCATGACTCTCTCCTCGACACCTCTAGGCTCCGAGCAAACTCGGAGCGTTGACAGGCATGCTGTGTGCCGCGCCCGAAGACGCGGCGTGACAACAGGAGAGCTAGATTCGCAAACGGAGGGTAAGGAGATAGATCGGCGGCGATCGCGCGTTGTGATGCCGTGCACGGAAAGGGGTAACGAGCACCGGGTAACCGAGAAAATCCTCGGTGCCGATGACTGCAATAACGGGGTGCGGCGGCGACGGCCGTTCTGCGGCACAGGGCGCTAATGCGCCGATATCGACGCCTATCTGCTCGCAGTGGACGTGGTCAGAGATTGGGACCCGGTGATGTCCCTCGTGGTGTCCATGATCCACGCCATCGTGCAGTTCGGCGTGATCCTCGGCAACGGCTGCAGTGATTGTTTCGCAACACGGCAGCAGTGGCTGCAAGAGCAAGAACGACGTCCACAGGATTAGCAGGTGGGCGGAGATACGCCGGCGCTGAACTTGGTTGCGGACCGATGTAAGCATAAGGCGAAACGATCGAAATACCCGGTGAAATCACACGTCATAATACCAACGACCGAACCAAATCCTACCGGGCGGAATTTATGCGCGCTTGACCCACATCAAGTCCCCTTTACGACGAGCAAAATCCATTCTTCCAACCGCCTCTGTAGGCCGCACGTAACGTACGTAACAGACTACGTACGCTCCGTTCGATAGCGCACATATCTGGCGACGCCTGATAACGCGCGTAACGACGTGCTTACGCCAACGCGCGAGTGGCGCTCGCCGACACCTTCTTCGGCGGATGAGTGCGGCGAGGCGTGCCTGCGTCCTGCACCACGCAATTACCAGCCGACAATCTGCAGGCTTCAGGCATGCGAATTGATTGGCGAAGCGAGACAAGAAGTCGACTTTCAGAAGCTCCGTCCGTCGGCAGCCAACCGGACATTAAACAAAGGCTCGGTGGAAAATCATCCGTCGCTCCGGAGGTGAAGCGCACCTTTACCTGAGGCGCGGCACCTATTGACCTGCGTGCGACACACAGGTTGTAGAGTACTGGACACGCGCAGGTCGGGCTCCGCACCAGTAATTCCGAGACCCCAATAAGCCGGCCACTCGACTTTGTGTGCGTGGTTACCGTCCCACACCGCGCGCCCAAACTAACTCGCAGAAATTAGGAGAATAGTCGCCATGAACAGAAGAATTCTGATCGCCGCCGTAGTCATGCTTAACACCGGCAGCGCACTGGCCGAAGGCTTCAAGCCATGGGGCGACGTATTCAACGCTGCGGATACGGACAAGAGCGGGGGGCTCAGCAAAGCCGAGTGCGAGCATAATCCCGAAGCCGGTAAGTTTCCCGGCTTCGGACCGTGGTTCAGGAACCATTTTACGGACATGGACGCCGATAAGAATGGTGAAGTCACGATGGCAGAGATGATGACCAGCATGAAAGCGATGCAGGTCACGGATGACGAACTTCTGAAGAACTGGCGTGAAGAGCCCGGTTTCCGGCCGAAATAACGGTCGCGCCAAATTGTCCGGAGTCCGTTCCAAAATCACGGGTGCACGCGTGATAAGTACAGCCCAGCGCCAAGCCGCGTTACTAGATGGGATGAGCTTGTCAGCCGAAATAACCCTATCGATGACAAGCGATGATGTTACAGGGTCAATCCAAACACTGAGGTGAAAACGTATGTACAACAAACCCAAAAGAGCCGTTGCGCTGGGCGTCATGCTGACAACCGCATCAGCAGTCGGTCTGGTATCGGAGCAAGCGTGGTCCGCGGATGAAAGCGCGCGTATCCAGCAGCTCGAGGCGCGAGTACTCAAGCTGGAAGCGGCTTCTCACGAGCAGTCCGGCATGATGAAGCACATGATGAAACATAAGCAGCCGATGGCGGAAAAGAGCATGGGGGGTGCTATGGGAACAATGCCTCAGCCGGCACCCCAGATGCCGGCTTCTGACGGTGCCCCACCTGCTGCTCCAATGGCTCCGGGCGGAGGGATGGGAGGCGACATGTAGCACCTCAGAAAAATTCTCCGCCGTTTGAGGTGAGAATTTTGAGTTGTCGTAATCTGGTGTCGCAATCTGACGCCTGCGTGATCCAGTCGATGCGGGGCGCGTATCACGCTGCCATCGATAAGTTAAAGGGAAACGCGCCATGACCCCCGACGCTAGACAATCGCAGAGCGCGAAGGCGAGGATCGCGGCGATATTCATTGTGCTGATCGCCCCGTTGCCGGCGGTGTTCGCGCAAGTAACGCCGCCCGGCTCTAGACAACACTCGCTGCCGAACATGGAATCGGCGCAGCAAGCGTCGCTAGCGCAGGAAGTGGCCAAGCTGAAGTCGCGGCTTGCGCAGATCGAGGCTGCACTCGACCAGAACCGCCGAGGCGGCGCCCAGGTCGGGATGCAGCCTGTCGGCGTAGTGACGGCCGACAAGGGTATGAGTGGCGCGCCGAGTACGCCGCCGCTGGACAACAAGAGCATGCCGGCGCCGGCCGGATGTTGCGCCGGAATGATGGAGAAGATGGGCGCCGCCGGGTCAACGACGATGTCGACCGATCTACCGGGCTTCCCGGGCGCCTCAACGATCTACCACCTCGGTGCGACCGGATTTTTCCTCGACTACTCCGCAGCCATCAAGCTGACGGCGGATCAACAGGCCGCACTCAATGGAATCAAAGAGAAGTCGATGGGGGATGTGGCGGCGGGACAGCGCAAGATCGATCAAGCCGAGCAGGAACTATGGACGCTCACCGGTTCCGATCGGCCCGACTCGATGACGGTGGTGACGACGGTGCGCGAGATCGAAAAGCTGAAAGGCGATCAACGGATCGCGTTCATCCACTCGGTCGGGGCGGCGGCTCGCGTGCTCACCGATGATCAGCGCGCTGCATTGTTCGGCACTGCAGCACCTGGGACGGCTCCAATGGCCGTTCCGCAACCTTCGACTGGCGCCATGACCCCGCAAAGCGGCGTGGATCCGATGGCTCCAAAGAGCGGAATGAGTGGAGATCCAGCAGGCACCGCAGGCGGTGGGAAAACCCCGGACAACCAAGGCAACGCCGGAATGGGAGACATGTGATCCACCGGACGGTTATCGGCGGCATCGCGGCGGCGCTCGTACTCATTGCGCTTAGCGCCGGCGCCCTCACGCCGGAAGAGCACGCCAGCCATCATCCTGGCGGGGGCGCTGCCGCCGCCGTACCGGGCGTGCCGATCAGTGCAGCCACGGCAGCACCCGGCGCGGCCGGCGGCGGAATGGGCGAGATGATGGGCAAAATGATGGCCCCTTCCGCGGCGGGCGGTTGCATGGGGGGTGGTTGCGGATCAGGTGCAGCGAAAACGCCGATTTATCCGTCGCTGATGACGCTTCCTGCACTCACCCCGGAGAAGCGCGCCGAGATCGATGCACTCGCGGGTGTGCAAACCGCTGACGGCATGGCGCGACTCGCGAAAGGTGCCGAGTCGCTCGACCGTGCGACCCAAGCCGAAGACCACGCAGCGATGCAACAAGCAGTTGGCCTGATGCGTGAGGGCCTCGACGAACTCGGCGCGGGGATTGCGGCGCGGCGGGTCCTGTCGGAAGGCAAGGCACCGCGCAACCTTGCGCTCGACTGGTTCAAACGCGAGATGAACCTTGCGTCGCCCATCGCACGCGATGAGTCGCACGCACGCGTAGGCGTCACATCCTTTCACCTCTTCACGATGGGGCTGCTGATAGCTTTCGCGCTCTCGATGGTCGTCATGTACTTCTTCAAGATGCGCCGCACAGCAGCGCTCTTTGGGCGTATCGAGCCCGATTCGGGAGCGCCCCCGCCCGGCGCGTCACCGCCGCTTGCCGGAGGCTCCGGGCCGTCTGCACCGCCGACTGCCGGGCCGACTTCTGCTGCGGCCAAGCCGAGCGGAGATGCCGCAGAAATTGCAGGCCGAGCGGATGCGCTCTGGCAGGCGCGAGGACGGCCGATGGGCTCTCCCGAAATCGACTGGTCGCGAGCCGAAGCGGAACTCACCAAAGCAGCGGATACGTCACCAGCCCCTCCCGCTGCCGGCGGTTCTCAGGCCACGCCCGCTACGCCGCCCGCCGTTTCGGAGGCGACCTCAGCGCCGCCTCTGACCGCGAACTGGCGCGGGCAGCTCCGCATTGGGAATGTCATCACGGAAACGCCCGGCGTCAAAACGTTTCGCCTCCTACCGTCATCCAGCGAAAGCCTCATACCGTTCACCTTCATGCCCGGCCAGTTTCTCAACGTCGCGTTCGGGATTGGCGGCGCGCGAATGAACCGCTCCTACTCCATCTCATCCTCCCCGACGCAGCGCGACCACGTCGATCTGACCGTGCGGCGTGAGCCGCGCGGCGCGGTCTCGCGTCACATCAACGATCTGCTCAAGGTGGGCGATCGGATCGAAGCAGGAGGTCCGGTCGGCAGGTTTACATTTGCCGGCACAGAGGCGGACAGCATCGTGCTCATCGCCGGCGGCGTGGGTATCACGCCGATGATGAGCATCACCCGATATCTGACGGAGCGGTCATGGGCTGGGGATATATTTTTCATTTACACCTGCCGCGCGCCGGCCGATTTTATTTTTGCGGAAGAAGTTGCAGCGCTTCAGCGCCGAAATCCGCACTTGCACGTCGCGGTCACGATTTCCAAAGCAGAAGGGACCGACTGGAAGGGTGCTCGCGGACGGATCAGTAAGGAACTGCTCATGCAGACAGTTCCCGATCTTGCGTCGCGGAGGATCCACCTGTGCGGGCCGCCGACGATGATGGATTCAATCAGGGCCCTCCTCACCGATCTCGGCGTTGCTGCCGAGCAGGTGAAGACCGAAGCATTTGGCGCTACCAAGCCTGCCCCGGCCGCCGCCGGGACCACCGCCAAACCCACGGTGCCTGCGACTGGCCCGCTGGTCACGTTTTCGAAGAACCATAAGTCGGCCAAAATTCATGTCGATCAGACCGTTCTCGAACTCTCGGAAGAGCTCGCCATCGGCATCGAATTCTCCTGCCGCGTCGGCACTTGCGGCATTTGCAAGGTGAAGATGACTTCTGGCGAGGTCGAGATGACGGTGGAGGACGCGCTCGATGCTGACGACAAAACCAACGGCATCATTCTGGCCTGCCAGGCGAAGCCTAAGAACGACATCGCGGTCGAGGCCTAGCGCGCCATGAAGGAGCGTGAAGGCATCGTCGTCAGCGGTGTCGTCTGCGTGTTGTTGCTGGCCTGGCTCGGCTTCCTCGTCCACCGCTCACCGCGCTTCCCTGGCAGCGGAATCGGAGCGGTGTTCGGGATCGCGGGCGCCGTGCTCATGCTCGTGCCGCTCGCCTACCTCATCGCCAAGCGTATTCCCGTCCTCAACGCGCGAATGACTCCGCACGTTTCGCTGCGCTCGTTGCTTACTCTGCACACCTACGCGGGCATTCTCGGCCCGTTACTCGCGATCATTCACACCGGTCACAAGTTCGACAGCGTGCTGGGAATTGCGCTAACGGCAGTGATGCTACTGGTCGTCGTGAGCGGGTTTGCGGTTCGCTACCTGCTCACCTATGTCGCGCATGAGATCAGCGACCAGTTGGCGCTGCTGCAGACCGCCAGGGGCGATCTCGACAGTGCGTGGGGAGTGCTCGCGAACTCGCCTCCCGCAATGAGAGACCTCCCGAAGGCGCCCGTCTGGGCGGCTGGTCTGGCGTCGTTGGGGTTCGAGATCGCCTCCAGCGGGCCGGCCGCTGAGGTGATCCGCATTGCCGAATCCGTGGTGGACCTGGAGTACGCGATCCGCCTGCACGAATTTTTCAAACGTTGGTTCCGCCGTTCGCTGACGCTGCACATTGTGCTGTCCGTCATGCTCTACGTGCTGCTCGCGCTCCATATCGGATCCGGAATCTACTTCGGCCTGCGGTGGCTGCAATGAAGCAGTTCGCGCTGTGGTCCGCGCTCATCATCGCGGTTGCCACCGCGGCGTCACTCGCCATGGTGCATTTCAAGCCGACATCCGCGACGTGGCAACAGTTAGTGCGTCCCGGACCGCTGTCCGCGCGGCACGCTTACCTGAGCGACCGCTGCACTACCTGCCATGAGCCGGCTGTCGGCGTGACGGTCGCGAATTGCACGGCGTGTCATGCAAATGCCGAGCGGCTGCTGGGTCGCCAGCCGACCGCGTTTCACGCGAGCATTGAGGAATGCGCTGCATGTCATATCGAGCATCAGCCTACGAATCTCCGACCGCTGGTGATGGACCATGTGGCGCTCGCTAAAGTCGGGGCACGGACCCTTGCCCGCGCATCGCGCAGTGACGCCGACAGCGCGGCCACCCTGAAATCGCTTGAGACGTGGCTCCGCATCCAACGACCCGAGCAACTCGACGCGAACTCGACGCGCGAGGCCCTCAACTGCGCCGGATGTCACGATCGCCGGGACCCACATTTCAAGCGGTTTGGCAGTGACTGTGCGCAGTGCCATGGGCTCGAGTCGTGGATCATTGCCGGCTACCAACACCCATCCTCCCGCTCCAAGGAGTGTGTGCAGTGCCATCAACCGCCGCCGAGTCATTTCATGGAGCACTTCTCGATGGTCTCACAGAAGTTCGCGGGCAAGGAGCACGCGCGCGTGGATGAGTGCTTCGAATGTCATAACACGACCAGTTGGAACGACATCGTGAATGTCGGCTTCTACAAGCACCACTGAGAAGGACGAAGAATGGTCAAACGGCAGCAACTTTTTTTGAGGACTAGTGTTGGCAGGCACGAGCGCCGGCGTCGCGACCCTCGTCCGTCGGACCGGCCGACCTCGCCGGGCAGACGCAACGCGCCTCCAGAGATACTGCTGCGCTGTTCGTGGCAACCGGACCACGAAGGTCGATACGACGCCCCTCCAAGACGGGCGCGGGACCCGCCTCGCCGATCGAGTCCCGCGTTGTTCGGGACAATTCATACGCTCTAGTTATAGAAAGTGAAGGAGTAATTTATGAAGAAGTACAGAACTGTCGCCCTCGCAGCTGTTGCACTCGTATCCGTGTCGGTCCTCGCGTTCCCTGTGGTAGCCGCCGACATGGCAGGCATCATGATGAAGGATGGGAAGATGATGATGATGAAGGACGGCAAGGCCACCGGGCCAATGGACCACGAGATGACGATGCCAGACGGCCACAAGGTGATGCCGGACGGCACGATGAAAATGAACGATGGCAAAGAGATGCGCATGCAGGAAGGTCAGATGATGACGATGGACGGCAAGATGATGGAGGGCATGGGTAAGGGAATGAAGATGGAGGGGACGGACAAGTAGTCAGTTCTGACGACGCCCGGCGTTCGGGCGGCCAGCGGAACCCCGGTAAGGTTTCGCTCCGCCAGTTCGCCGGGCGGCTTTAATTTCCGTGGGAGGCCCTCGATGAGGGAATGATTGTGAAACCACCATTCGAACTTCTAATAAACAGGCGCCGCTTTGTCCACGCCTCCGTTACGCTCGGTCTGCTGGCGGGCCTACACCGCATCGCGCCCGCTTACGCGGTTGAACCCAGCGGTTTGAAAGCGAGTTCAGTCGGTGATTCCGAGGCCAACGGGATCGACCTTCTAGTCCGCGAAGAAACGTTACAGTTCGGCGAACGTCGCGGTGCCGCCGTCACCATCAACGGCACGGTCCCGGGTCCGCTTGTACGGCTGCGCGAAGGCCGCGACGCGATCCTGCGCGTCACGAATGGTCTCGAGGAAGACACGTCCATTCATTGGCACGGATTGCTGCTGCCGCCCGGCATGGACGGCGTGCCGGGCGTGAGCTTCGCAGGGATCAAAGCGGGAGAAACGTTCACCTACCGTTTCCCGGTGCGCCAAAACGGCACCTACTGGTATCACAGCCACTCCGCAGGCCAGGAACAGGCGGGTCATTACGGCCCACTGATTATCGACGCGGCCGAGCCAGAACCTTTCCACTATGACCGCGAACACGTCGTCGTGCTTTCAGATTGGACATCGGAGAATCCGATGCGCGTCATGGCACGGCTGAAGCGGCGGCAAAACTATTACAATTTCCAACGCCGCACGGTCGGCACCTTCTTCGATGACGTGGCGAGCAATGGCTTCAAGGCCACGGTCACGGATCGCTTGGAGTGGGGTCGCATGCGCATGGATCCGAGCGACATCTCGGACGTGTCGGGTTTCACCTATACGTTTTTGATGAACGGCTTCGCGCCGGAATCGAATTGGACGGCGCTCTTTCAGCCGGGCGAGCGCGTGCGGCTGCGCTTCATCAACGCCGGCGCGGCAACCTATTTCGATCTGCGGATCCCGGGTCTCTCAATGACGGTTGTCGCGGTGGATGGCCAGCACGTGCAGCCGGTGACGGTGGATGAAATCCGCATCGCCATTGCCGAGACGTATGACGTGATCGTCGCGCCGAAAGAGGAGCATGCCTACACCATTTTTGCCGAGGCCATGGACCGCAGCGGATTTGCGCGCGGCACGCTCGCGACTGCACAGGGCATGAGCGCACCGCTCCCGCCGCGGCGACAACGGGTGGTCGCCACCATGGCTGATATGGGCATGGGCGACATGGCGGGCATGAAGGGTATGAGTGGAAGCGAAGGCAAAAAGGGCGGGGACGCAACGAACATGGCAGGCATGAAGATGCCGGCGACGACAATGCAGGCGATGGATCCTACCCCGCCGGCAACCGATGCCATGTCGGCTATGCCGGGAATGAAGATGCCCGGAGTGAAAATAGACGCAGCGCCGATGGCTGACTCCATGACTAAGAGCGCCCCCGTCAAACACGGACCCGACACCCACGGCCCAGGAAATTCCGCAGTACCCATGGAGACGAAAAGCCGGTTGGATGAACCCGGCACCGGCCTGGAGGCCACCGGCACACGCGTGCTGCTTTACAGCGACCTGCGGAGTCTCCGGCCCAGCGAAGATCTCCGGCCGCCCGGCCGAGAAATCGAACTTCACCTCACCGGCAATATGGAGCGCTACATGTGGGGCTTTGACGGCAAGAAATTTTCCGAAGCCGAGCCAATCAAGTTTTACTACGGCGAGCGAGTGCGCCTCACCTTGGTGAACGACACCATGATGAATCATCCCATCCACCTCCACGGCATGTTCATGGAACTGGACACCGGTGCTGGGCCGTTCAAACCAAAGAAACATACCGTTAACGTCAAACCCGCCGAGCGGCTGTCGTTGGACATTACGGCGGACGCGCTGGGTAACTGGGCGTTTCATTGTCACGTCCTCTATCACATGGAAATGGGAATGTTCCGCGTCGTGTCCGTCATTGGCAACGAAGGAGACGCATCGTGAACGGCCACTCATGGATCGCTAAAACGTCCGTCGCGGCCGCCAGCCTGCTTGGCCTTCTCGCGCCGATTCAAGCAACGGCGCAGCCCGCTTCGGCGCATCAAGGCACGCACGGTCAACCGCCTTCAGGATCAACAGCCGCCGTGGCGGAGGTCACGGCCATGAATGGCGGCGCGGATGGCGATACACAATCGCCGCCGGGCACCGTGAGAAAGAATTGGCCCCAGCCAGTCGAAGACCGCCAGCAGTTTGGCTACCTGCTCGTCGATCAACTTGAATACCGGATGAAAAGCGGTGCCGACGATACCGCGCGCTGGGACGTCGTGGGCTGGTATGGCGGTGACTACAACCGTCTTTGGGTGAAGACAGAAGGTGAATGGCGCACGGGTGGCGAACGTGGCGGTGAAGCGGAAGTCCAAACCCTCTATGGCCGCCTGATCGCGCCTTTCTGGGACTTCCAGGTGGGCTTGCGCTATGACCAATTTTCCGGTGCAGGGTTCGACCGTTCGCGCGGCTTCGCCGTCATCGGCCTCCAAGGATTGGCGCCTTACCGATTCGAGTTTGAACCCGCCTTATTCATTAGCCAGAACGGCGATGTTTCCGCGCGTCTCACGGCCACGTATGAGGTGTTGCTCACCCAGCGCCTCATTCTCCAGCCGCGCCTGGATTTCGATGCTGCCGTGCAAGCGGCTGAAAAATTCGGCGTCGGCGAGGGGATTAACAGCCTTGGGCTGGGCTTGCGCTTGCGTTATGAAATCAGACGCGAGTTTGCGCCTTACCTTGGCGTCACCTGGCTGCGCCGGTTTGGCGACACCGCCGACATCTCGCGGCGTGAAGGCGGACGTGCCGAGGACATTGCGGTGGTGGTCGGCGTGCGCCTCTGGTTTTGAAACAAGGGACACTGAAGGACTCAAGCTTAAAGGAGTTTGAGGTCTCGATTTGGTCGCTACGGGAATGGGACAGACTGGCGTCGCGAGAGGTCGGGGCGGGGCTGGTGGATTGACGAATCCAGAGCGTGAGGAGCTGACGCGGCTGAAGCGAGAGAACCGTCAATTGTGGCAAGAGCGGGTCCCGTACCAGGCAGTCGAGTCTTACGATGAGCCGGCAAGTCGGATCGAAACATGATCAACATGAAGCTAACCGCCGACGCCGAACTGGAACAGCTGCAGCGCGAAACATTCGGCTATTTTTTGCACGAAACGAATCCCGTCAACGGCCTGGTGATTGACAAGACCGCCGCGGATTGGCCGGCAAGTATTGCTGCCACTGGCCTTGCGCTAGCCTGCTACCCGGTAAGTGTCGAACGCGGATTCATGCCGCGGGCCGCGGCGGTGGAGCGAACGCTGGCGACGCTGCGTTTTTTCTGGAACAGCCCGCAAGGTCCCGAGCCTGACGCCACCGGGTACAAGGGGTTTTATTATCATTTTCTCGACATGCAGACCGGCCGTCGCGCTTGGCAATGCGAACTGTCGACCGTGGATAGCACGTTCTTGCTGGCCGGTGCGTTGACAGCGGGGATTTATTTCGACGCCAGCACAGCCGACGAAAGTGAAATCCGCACCCTCGCCGATGCGCTCTACCATCGCGCCGATTGGCCATGGGCGCAAAACCAGGGTGCAACGGTCACGCACGGCTGGAAGCCCGAAAGCGGTTTCCTCAACTACCGGTGGGAAGGTTACGACGAGGCGCTGCTGCTGTATATGCTCGGATTGGGCTCACCCAGTCACCCGTTGCCCGAGAGCAGCTACGCAGCGTGGGCTTCGACGTATCGGTGGGAACGCTATTACGGACAGGAATATCTTTATGCCGGGCCGTTGTTCACGCACCAGCTCTCGCATGTGTGGATTGACTTTCGCGGCATTCAGGACGCCTTCATGCGTGACAAAGGCATCGACTATTTCGAGAACAGCCGGCGCGCGACGTATGTACAACAGCAGTACGCGATCAACAACCCACTCCGGTTCAAAGACTATGGTCCCCACTGCTGGGGAATTACCGCCAGCGAAGGTCCCGGTCCCGACACCATCAAAATAAACGGGATCGCTCGGCAATTTTTCGATTACGTGGGGCGCGGCGTGCCGTATGGCCCCGACGACGGCACCCTTGCCCCGTGGGCGGTGGTGGCGTCGCTGCCGTTTGCCCCTGAAATCGTGCTGCCGACGCTCCACCATTGCACGCATCAGGCCAAATTGACCGAGTTCAACGCCTACGGCTTCAAAGCCTCTTTCAACCCCTCCCACCCGGGACAGCCCGGCAACCCTTATGGCTGGTGGGTCTCACCGTGGCATTTCGGGCTCAATCAAGGCCCGATCATTTTGATGATCGAAAATTACCGTACGGAGTTCTTATGGCAATTGATGCGCGGCTGCCCTTACCTTTCCAACGGTTTGCGGCGGGCGGGTTTCACTGGAGGCTGGTTGTGAAACGCTTGGCGACACCGGTAGCTAGTTCGCGCTGTCATAAGGACGTCCCACATGAATTGGGACGTCCAGTCACAACAACCGCCGCGCTATGTCTACGGCGTCGAAATTGCGCGGTAACTCGCTATGAAGGTGATCACAGGTGGTTTCCAATTGCGCTTGGCGCGGGAGGTTTCTGAAATGCCGAAGGTCACCGTGCCGGCGGACTGCGACAACCGTTGTGAAGCGGCCTCCTCAATCGAGGCGTTGAACCGCGCCTGCTACTGTCTCAGTTTGGACGAGGATGCCCTACGTCACGGTCTTGAAGCCGATCTCGGTAGGCGCGGTCTGTCCCAGGCCATGGTCGCGACGCATCCGCATCTGTTCGCGTCCGTGCCGCTGTTCGTCTCGCGTGAACACATCGAAACCATGGCGCGCGCGATCGGCGCGGTGGAAGCTGTCGTCACGACGCCGCATTTTCGTCGGGCGGCGCTGGCGTGGGCGCCTGACATCGCGCGTTTCGACCCGGGTTCGCCCGGCGGTCTCTTGGGCTACGATTTTCACCTGGCCGCCACTGGACCGAAGCTGATCGAGATCAATACGAATCCGGGTGGCGCGCTGCTGAACGCAGTGCTCGGGCGCGCGCATCACTCCTGTTGTAGCAACGCGGCCGGGCTCAGCCTGGCGCCGGTGGCAGTCGACGCCAGCGAGCAAACGCTGTTCGAGAATTTCCTGACGGAGTGGCGTCTACAGGGTAAGGAGGCGCCGCTGCGGTCGGTGGCGATCGTCGACGAGGTGCCAGCGGCGCAATATCTTTACCCTGAGTTTCTACTGTATGAGCAACTCTTCAGGCGTCACGGTATTGATGTGACGATCTGCGATCCGCGCGAACTCATGAGGAGAGATGCGCGGTTGTGGCACGGCAGCCAGCGTATCGACTTCGTGTACAACCGGCTGACCGATTTCGCGCTGACAGAGCCCGCGCAGGCCGTGCTTAAGCTCGCGTATCTCGCCCGAGAAGTAGTGGTGAGCCCGCACCCGCGCGCGCATGCGCTTTATGCCGACAAGCGTAACCTCACCTTGCTCTGTGACGCGGAGTTTTTGCGCGAGACGGGTATCGCCGATGAGGCGATTGTCACCTTGCTCGCCGCGATCCCACGCACCGAGATCCTGACGGCCGCGAACCGGGACGCCTTGTGGGCAACGCGGCGCGAGCTTTTCTTTAAACCCGCCGCCGGCTACGGCAGCAAGGCGGCTTATCGCGGTGCCAAGCTCACCAGGCGCGTGTGGGAGGACATGGCACAGAGTACCTACGTTGCCCAGGCCTTAGTCGCGCCCAGTGAGCGGCAAGTTGCAACTACACAGACGGCCACGACCCTCAAAGCCGATATTCGCAACTATGCCTACGCCGGCATGGTGCAGCTCGTCGCGGCGCGCCTGTATCAGGGGCAGACCACGAACTTCCGCGCGCCGGGCGGCGGCTTCGCCCCGGTATTTACGGACACGCCATGATCTGGAACTATCCTGGTCATGACGCGGCTGGATCGGCGCGAGTCACGATCAAAGGTGCGTAGTAACTCGCGCTCGCGGGTAGTGTGGCGGTAGAGGCACCTGTGTAGTGGCTCAGTGCGGGTGGGCTGTCCGTACTGGCGCATCGAGCACTACCCGTCGACACGGAGTTGCACCAGTGGACAATGTTCGCCGAGCAACTTCAGTGGCACCTCACCCGCGGGTGAGGTCGCATAGTCGTAGAATGCGGATCGTTCGCGTTCAATGATTTGACCGGTGTCAATCACCGTTGCTACCATGCCCTGCGATCATTCCCCGCGAGCATCCCTGTTTTTAGTTCCATGGCATCTCGGTTTCGAATCACTCACTGGTGGTGTCTGGTCGCCTATTTATGGGCGGCGACCGGCATGGGCGATACCGCGCTTGTCAATGCCCTTCTCGACGCGGATGGTCATGACTCCATCGTTTTTGAACCCGCGCCCGACGCGGAGCTCATCGCGCATCACGTCGGTCACCGCGATGCGCACGAACCACACGCCATCGATAACGCTGCTCATCCCACTCATGCCGACCATATCCTCAAGCTGGACGGCACCAAGCAAGCCAACGGGTTTCTCGCCAAGGACCTCAAAGGTCAGAAATTTGCAGACGGCAAGTCGCTCGCGATAGCGCTGCCTATCGAAGAGCCTAATCCGATCTTGATGCATCCCTCGATGCGTGCTGTGTGTTCGTCCCGCAACTCTGCGCTCGCCTTCGTTAAGCTCGCTCAACTTCGTCTTTAATCATCCTTCGCTGCCCCCGTCCGGCGGGCTTTCCTAATCCTTCGCCAGTGCGCAGGCCCCAAGGGCCGACCGGCACCGGCGTTTGTTGAACGTGGTGGTTGTTCTCGAGGGCTTTCATGTCAATTCCGATATTGAAACGCGGCATTCCGATGCTAGCAATACTCCTCGCTGTGTCATCGGCGCCCGCCGCCGATCGCGCCAACGATTTTTCGGTCACCGACGAGCAGGTGCGCGCACTCGGCATCGAACTCATAGCACTTGACAAGCAGGGTCGGAAAGCAGGCCAGGGATCCGGGATCCGCTACCCTGCGGTAGTGGTCTTACCGCCTCGGCAACAACGCGTGGTCAGCGCGCCGGTGGCCGGCCTCGTCACCCAGGTGCTCATCGAGGAGAACCAGACCGTGCAGGTTGGGACACCGCTACTCGTCCTCAGCAGTCCAGAGCTAGGACGGCTACAGCTCGCCGTCGTGCAAGCCGCCAATCGCGCACGACTAGCGAAAAAAACTGCCGCGCGCGAACGCACGCTGTTCGGTGAGGGCATCATCGCCGAACGTCGAGTGGTGGAGGCCGATACCGCAGCCAGCGATAGTCGGGCTGAGTTCACGCAGGCCACAGCCGCGCTGCGGCTGGCCGGCTTGAGCGAACTCGAGGTCGCGCGCGTCGCCGATGCGAGTGTCCTTCATGACGAACTTACCATTACCGCACGTAGCGCGGGGACGGTGATCGGGGTCGACGTTAAGCCAGGTCGGCGAGTGACCGAGATTGAGCCGCTACTACGTATCGCACGCCTGGATGAGCTGTGGATCGATGTCCAGGTGCCGAGTGCGGAGGCCGCCCAATGGCCTCCTGGATCAAAATTAACGGTGACCGGCGACCTCGCGGCCGAGGTCTTGAGCGTTAGTCCATTGGCCGACAACGCCCAGCGCGTACTGCTGCGCGCGCGGCTAGTCAGTAATACGACGAACCTGCGACCGGGTGAATTTGTTCAAGTCGATCTGCCGGTGGCCGCGGCGAATGCCTGGCAGGTGCCGCTTTCCGCACTCGCACGTGACGGCAACCAAGCTTATGTATTCGTCCGCGTCGACGATCGTTTCAAAGCCACCCCCGTCGAGGTCTTGGCCAACACGGGCCAGCGCGCGACAGTAAAGGGGGAGTTGGTGGCCGGGCAACGGATCGCCGCCACCGGCGTCATTAGTCTGAAAGCAGCCTGGCTTCAGGTCGGTGGAGGGGAGGACAAGTGACATGCTGACCCGCCTCATCCAATTCGCGCTCGCCCAGCGGGCGTTCGTTCTTATCCTGACGCTGTTGCTGCTCGGCGCCGGTTGGTACGCCTACCGGCACTTGCCGATCGATGCCTTCCCGGATGTCGCGAGCACGCAGGTCAAGATCATCCTCAAGGCGCCCGGCATGACGCCGGAGGAAATGGAAAGCCGTGTCGCGATCCCGATCGAGGCAGAAGTGCTCGGGATCCCACGGCAGAACATGTTGCGCTCGATGGTGAAGTACGGCATCGCGGACATCACGCTCACGTTCGACGATGGCACGGATATCTATTGGGCGCGACAACAGGTCGCGGAGCGCCTCGCCGGGATCATGGCCGCATTGCCGGCCGGTCTCGACGGCGGCATGGCCCCGATCACCACGCCGCTGGGGGAAATGTTCCAGTTCACCGTCGACAATCCCGCGCTGTCGCTGATGGAGCGCAAGGCCTTACTCGAATGGGTGATCCGGCCGGCGCTGCGCACCGTGGCCGGCGTCGCCGACGTCAATGTTCTCGGTGGTGTCACGCGCAGTTACGAAATCATTCCCGATCCGTTGCGGATGGCGGCCGCCGGCATCAGTATCGATCAACTGCAAGCGAGCATCATCGCCAACAATCGCAATGACGGCGCGGGGCGTTTACGCGAAGGCGACGAGGTGTTGCTGGTGCGCAGCGAAAGCAACATCCGCAGTGTCGAGGATCTACGCGCGATCGTCATCGGCACCCGGAGCGGCGGCCCGGTGCGCGTCGGCGATGTCGCGGAAGTCAAACTCGGTGAACTGTCACGCAATGGGGTGGTGACGGACAGCGGCAAGGCCGAAGCGGTCGAAGGGCTGGTGCTGGGGCTCGCCGGCGCTAACGCGAAACAGGTCGTGCTCGGGGTCGAAAAGAAAATCGCCGAGATAAAACCCGGTCTGCCGCCGGGTACGGTGTTGAATGTGTTCTACAACCGCGCCGCGCTGGTCGACAAGGCGGTGGCCACGGTCTCTAAGGCGCTGGAGGAGGCGATTGTCCTCGTGCTGGTGTTGCTGGGGATTTTCCTCGGTAATGCGCGGGCCGCGCTGACCGTCGCGGCGGTGTTGCCGCTGGCGGCGCTGGCCACTTTTATCCTGATGCGTCAGGTCGAGATGTCGGCCAATCTCATGAGTCTGGGCGGTCTCGCCATCGCCATTGGCATGTTGGTCGACGCCGCGGTGGTCGTGGTCGAGAATGTGGTGCAGCACCTGGCACACGATGCGACGGCCGGCAAATTGCCGCGACAGCATTTGATCTATCGCGCGGTGCGCGAGGTGGCGGCGCCGGTCACCGCCGGCATCCTGATCATCATCACGGTGTTCCTGCCATTGCTGACGTTGCAAGGCCTGGAAGGCAAATTCTTCGTGCCGGTGGCGAAGACGATTGTGTTTGCCCTGGCGGCTTCGTTGTTGCTATCGCTGACTGTCATCCCGGTTCTGGCCTCGCTTCTGCTGAAAGAAGTCAAGCACGAAGATCCCTGGCTGCCGCGCCAGCTACTGCGGCTCTATGCGCCACTCCTGGAGGTGGCGTTTCGGCATCCACGGGTGGTCGGGGCGATCGCAGTAAGCCTGCTGGTAGGCGCCGGTGCGATCTACGCCAATGTTGGCAAAACGTTCATTCCGACCATGGACGAGGGCGACATCATCATCGGTATCGAGAAACTACCGTCGGTGAGTCTTGAACAAACTGCCGCGCTCGATCTCAAAATCCAACAGGCGATCATGCAGGCCGTGCCCGAGGTCACCCGCATCGTGGCCCGCGCCGGCGCCGATGAGATCGGACTGGATCCCATGGGGTTCAATCAAACCGATACCTTCCTGGTCTTGAAGTCGCGCGACCAATGGCGCATGGCGAGTAAGGACGCGCTGCAGGATGAACTGCGTAAGGTCCTCGACACGCTGCCGGGGATCAAGTACAGCTTCACGCAACCCATCGACATGCGCGTCTCGGAGATGGTCATCGGTGTGCGGGGCGACATCGCGATTAAGATTTTCGGTTCCGATCTCACGACGCTCAATAAACTGGCTGGCGACATCGTCAACATCGTCAACACCATTCCAGGCAGCCAGGATGTTTATACCGTCGTCAACGACGGTGTGCAGTACATGCGCGTGATGGTGGATCGCCTCGCGGCTGGCAAGTTCGGCCTCTCGGCCCAAGACGTCCAAGAAGCCTTGCGCCAGCAGATCGAAGGCGTACCGGCAGGGAAAGTTATCGAGGGCAACATGCGCGTGCCGGTGCAGCTCCGCGGACCCGAGAATTTCCGCACTTCACCGGGCGATTTCGCCAACCTGCGGATCATGACATCTACCGGCGAGTCCGTTCCGCTCACCGCCGTGGCGAAGCTCGAACGCGCCGCTGGGCCGGTCAAGATCGAGCGCGAACTCGGCAGCCGCTACAGCGTCGTGATCGCCAATGTCACCGGCCGCGATCTGGTCGGCTTCGTCGAGGAGGCCAAGCGGCGGATCGCAGCCGAGGTCAAACTGCCCGACGGCTATCGACTCAGTTGGGGCGGCCAGTTCGAGAATCAGCAGCGCGCGGCAGCCCGTTTGAGTGTAGTGACGCCGCTCGCCCTTGCTCTTATTTTCGTCCTGCTCTTCTCGACCTTCGGCTCGGTGCGGCAATCGCTGCTGGTGCTCAGTAATATCCCGTTTGCGCTGGTCGGTGGTCTGCTGGCGCTGTGGCTGACCGGCGAATATCTCTCGGTGCCGGCATCGGTGGGCTTCATCGCGCTGCTTGGGATCGCGGTCCTGAATGGGGTGGTGATGGTCAGTTATTTCAATCAACTGCATGCCGAGGGCATGCCGCTGGCGGAATGCGTCAGGGTGGGCGCGAAACGGCGCCTACGGCCCGTGCTGATGACCGCCACGATCACCGCCTTCGGCCTGGTGCCCTTGCTGTTTGCGACCGGACCCGGTTCGGAGATCCAACGCCCGCTGGCCATCGTCGTGATCGGCGGTCTCATCACGGCGACCAGCCTGACCTTGATCCTGCTGCCGATGCTTTACGCACGTTTCGCCTTCCCAAGGATTGCCCATGAATGAGGTTTGTCTCACTTTGCTTTGTCCCCCCGAGGTCGAAGAATCGCTATTGGATGAATTGCTGATGAACGCCACGATCAAAGTGTTCACGAGCCAGCGCGCTGCGCGCCACGGTGGACATCTCACGGGTCTCGATCCACGTGAGCAGGTCCTTGGCCGCAGCGACGCGGTATTGATCCAGGCGTTGTTAAATACCCGCGATGCAGAGCAGTTACTCGCGGACTTAAGTCCGCGATTTCGCGCGTCCGGCGTGCAATTCTGGATGGTCCCGGTACTGGGCCAAGGAGAACTTTGATGCGACACTGGAGTGGGATGATCCTCGGCGTCTTCTATCTCGCCGCCAGCCACGCCGACTCGGCATCGGATCCCACCGTGACGCTGATCCCGGAAGCCCTCGCCACTGAGTGGCTGGCGCACGATCCGACCATCCTCGCGGCGCACAGCGATTTGGACGCCGCGCGGATCGAAGCCGCTCAGTTCGAGGTCTCGCCTTATGAATGGACTTCCAAGTTGACCTACCAGGAGCGCGCGTTTCGCCAGGGGACTAACTCGCACGAGTGGAATGTCGGACTGGAACGTCAGGTTCGCCTGCCGGCCAAACAGCGGGCCGATGTCGCGATCGCCACCGCCACCGTGGCGGTGGCCAAGGCGCGGCTTGGTCGCGCGCGACGCCAGGCGGCGGGGGACTTGCTTGGCGGCTGGCTTGACTGGTTGACCGCCCACGCCGTGAAAACACTGCTGATGCAGCAACAGCGGTTAGCGGAAGACAATTTGAATGCCGTTATCAAGCGCGTTAAGAGCGGGGACGCGGCAAGGTTGGACCAACGCCTAGCTGCCGCCGAGGTCAGCGATATCGAGCGCGGCGCGGGCGCGGCGGCGACCGATGAGGCGATCGCGTACGCCAAACTCACGAGCCGTTTCATGGCGGCGGGCGCGCCGCTGCCCGCGCCGTTACCGGAACCGATTCCGCCATCACACGATGTCCCCTGGTGGCAGGAACGGGTGCGCGCGGTGAGCGATCAGCTTGCAGCGGCCCGGGCAGAACAGGCGCGGGCGGAAGCGAATGCCGCCCGTGCCGATGCCGAGCGCGTGCCCGACCCGACGTTAGGCGTTTATGCGGCGAGCGAGATACGAGGCGATGAGAATATCGTCGGCGGCACCCTCAGCATCCCCTTCCCGGGCGAGCGGCGAACGTTAGAGATCAGACGACGCCTGGCCGAAGTCAACGCGACCCGCGATCGGCTAGCGGCGACCGAGCGCGAAGTAGAGGGTGTGGCGCGCGCAGCCTACGCTGCGCTCGAGGGGCAACACCGCCGTTGGCAACTGGCGAGCGCCGCCGCGGTGGCCATGCGCGAGAACGCTGCGATCGCGCAGAAGGCTTACGTGTTGGGCGAACAGGATCTGCAAACGCTATTGCTCGCCCGCCGCCAGGCACTGAGTAGTGCCGAGGCGGAGCAGCAGGCGCGCGCGGCTGCGTTGCGCGCGCACTACGAATTACTGCTGGACGCGAAGCTCCTCTGGCAAGGAGCGGACGCGAGCACAGCGAGATAGAAGGAACTCGGAGGACACCCTAAATGACTGACACGCATCAGCACCGGCACGGCGCCAACGCGGGTCGTTACAACCGCGCGTTTGCGATCGGCATCGCGCTCAATATCGGCTTCGTAATCCTTGAGTTCAGCTACGGGCTCGTCGCTCACTCCACTGCGTTGCTCGCCGATGCCGCACACAACTTGACCGACGTCGCCGGCCTTGGTCTCGCCTGGGGCGCCGCGTTGCTCGCTCGCCGACAGTCAGACGCGCGCTTTACGTATGGCTTGCGTAGTTCAACCATTCTCGCGGCGCTAGCGAACGCGATGCTGTTGCTCATCGCCTGCGGCGGCATTGCGTGGGAGGCGTTGCAGCGGATCTCGACGGTGCCGGTGGTCGCCGCGTCGACGGTGATCTGGGTGGCGCTCGTGGGGGTTGTTATCAATGCCACCACTGCAAGCTTTTTCTTGCGCGACCGAGCAAGCGATTTGAATATCCGCGGCGCCTTCATTCATATGGCGGCCGACGCCGCGGTTTCGCTAGCCGTCGTCATTATCGGCATCGTGATGCAGAAGACGGCCTGGTACTGGTTGGATCCGCTGCTGACGCTCGCGATTCTGGCGGTGATCCTCTATGGCACCTGGGGCCTGCTTAGCGACAGTGCGTTGCTGTCCCTGCATGCGGTGCCGGCGCATATCGACAGCCTGGCCATTGCCGACTTTCTTCGCGCACAACCTGCGGTCACGAGCGTGCACGATCTTCATATCTGGGCCTTGAGCACGACCGAAGTCGCCCTCACCGCGCACCTTGTGGTGCCACTCGGGGGACCCGACGACCGGTGGTTGGACGAGCTCTGCGCGACACTCAAACGAGACTTCGGAATTCAGCACTCAACCTTGCAAGTCGGCACTACCGAATTGGACCACGCCTGTGCACTGATGGCGCCACCGCATGGACACGCCTAAGCATCGTGTTTGCGCAAACTCATCCCTTCGGTCGGAGTATGAATCGGAACGGTCTCCACCGGCAATCCTGTCGAATGCCACGCTTTCATTCCACCACGCAGGAGTAAGAGATCCGAGAATCCGGCGTCGCGCAACAGTTGAATTGCCTGAGTCGAGCGCTTATCGGAGAGACACACAACCGCGATCGATCGACGGCGATAAGGCGCTAATCGATTGAATCGAGCAGATAGGTCTACCAGTGCGATGTTAATCGTGCCTGCGATGTGTCCGAGCGGTCCGCACCGCGCGCAGCCTTGGCGAAATAGTAAGCCCCCGCCCCCGTTGGTTAACTTTGGAAGTCGCGCTTGATGCGTTCATATTCTTCGCAGTCGATCTCACCGCGGGCATAGCGTTTCTGGAGTAGGTCCAGCGCAGTTGTTGGTTTTGCACCGTTGCCGTTTAATCGCCACAACCACTTCACTAACGCCGCGATGCCGAGAATGATAAAGCCCCAGAAAAGCAGCATGAAGAACCAGCCGAACCCCATGCTCCAACCGAAATTCCCCATGTGATCTAGCATGGCGCCATCCTACTTATTGCGGGTGGTGCTTGGCATCATCGGCGCTTTACCAGACGGCATATCGCTTTTATCGCCGCGCATCATCCCTTCGTGCATCATGCCGTCCTTCATCATCGTTTGGCATTTCGCCATCGTGGCCTTCGGCATGTTGGCCATCATTTTGCCGTCCTTCATATGGCTTTGGCATTTTTTCATCATATCGCCCTGCTTCAGGTCTCCGCCTCCCACCATGCCGCTCTGTTGGTCTGTGGCTTTGTCATCGGCAGCATAGGCAGCGGATACAAACAGCAATGTTAAGGCGGTCGTTATGATAAGTTTTTTCATGACAGTCTCCTGGCGTTAGGGTTGTCTCACTCAGACACGAATGTATTCGCCTATTCTTATACTTTAGATTAGCGTGAAAACGATTTGATTAAGATCAATACGGAGCAGATGAGTCTTTTGAACGTCGCGGTTATGACCCATCTCAAAGAGTGAGCTTTTTATATTCTAGGTGCGACACCGAAAGGTAGGTGCGACACCCAAAGGCCCCACCGCCGAAATCTCATCTCTTAAACATTTCATTTTTTAAAAAATGGCGAGTGACCTAAGCGGTCATGGGACGCTTAGAAACGAACTCGACTGGCAGCCGCGCCGAGTTCCATTCCTTCATTCCGCCGCGCAAAAGCACGAGGTGCGGGAATCCGGCGCCGCGCAAAAAATGAATCGCCTGGGTCGATCGCTTGTCAGAGAGGCATACAACCGCAATCGGCCGGTTGTGGTAAGGCTCTATCTCATTGAGTCGGCTGGGCAGGTCTGCCAGCGGGATGTTAATCGCTCCGACAAGGTGGCCGAGCGGCCCGGCGTATTCGTCAGCGTTCCGCACATCAAGTACGACGAAATCCTTATCGGTATCCAATCGTTGCTTGAGGGTCGCTGCGTCGATGGCAGTAATCGTATACGGTTGATATTTCCCGGAGCGGAGTTTTTTGATGAAGATCGGCAGGAAGCTCATGAGGGCGACTACTCCTACGGTGATTAAACCAGTATGCACGACGCCCGTCCGCCCGGCTGCGGCCTCGCGTCCGATATAGCCAAGATAGCTGTACGCAGCGGCGCCAGGCAGCATGAAAACGTAACTGGCCAAGACATAGTGAGAAAACTTAATCTGCGTAAGCCCGAGTGCGTAATTCAGCACGTTGAAGGGAAAAATCGGAACCAAGCGCACGAACGCGACAAACTTCCAGCCCTCTGCCTGGATACCCCGCATCAAATTCGGCAACGTTGCGTCCAAGCGTTGTGCCAGCCAGTCGGAGACAATGTAGCGCGCTATGAGAAAGGCCAACACGGCGCCGACGGTTGCACCGGTGAGACTATAAACTGTGCCCCAGATCGTTCCGAAAAGTGCGCCGCCGGCGAGGGTCAATACCGCGCCGGGCAGAAAAAGCACCGTGGCGAGCGCGTAAGCTGCCATGAAAACGAGGGGGCCGGCGAGGCCGAAACTCTGCACCCAGCGCCCAAGCGCCTCAGCGCTGAAGTCGTCACGATGTAACAAGGCCCACCCAACGCCCAAGACCAACAGCAACAGCAAACCAACCCGACTCGCGGTGCCCCTATTCATGCGGAACCCTTCGTCGCTGAGCGCCCGTGCCGGCGGTTAATAACGTAATCCGTCACGGCGCCGACGAACGGCAGTAACAACATCCCGTCGAGCCGGTTGACTTGGTGCGGATCGCGATATCCAGCGATCCCAATCGTCATCGCCGCGTGGCCCGCGGCCGGCTGACTTTTATAGGTGCCGAGTAATCGGTCCCACAGCGAGAGGTTGAAGCCGAAGTTACTGTTCGTTTCGTTGGGTTCGATGGAGTGATGGACGCGATGCATATCCGGGGTCACGATGAACCAGCGCAGTACGCGGTCGAGAGCCAGCGGCATGCGTACGTTGGAGTGATTGAACATCGCTGTTGCATTCAGTAGCACTTCGAAGATCAGCACCGCGATTGCGGGTGGTCCCAGTGCCGCGATCGCCGAAAACTTGATAAGCATCGAGAGGATTAACTCGATGGGATGGAAGCGTGCGCCGGTCGTCACGTCGAAATCGAGATCTGCATGGTGCATCCGGTGCAACCGCCACAACGCGGGCACCGCATGAAACATGACGTGCTGCAAATATATCGCGAGGTCGAGGGTGACGACGCCAACAAGGACGCGCAAGATTTCAGGCAGATTGAAACGATTCAACAGCCCCCAATCATGCTGTGCAACCTGTAACGCGAGGCCGACTGCCGCGGTTGGAAAAAGGACGCGCAGTAGGAGGGTATTAAGAAAAACCAGCGCCAGGTTACTGGTCCACCGAAACCTTTTAGCGACGCTTGGTGCTCGTCGCGGCGCCAGTACCTCCCACAACGCCATAACGGCAAAGACGCCAAAGAAGGCGCTCAATCTAATGACGGGTTCGTGGGCTAGCAGAGGCTCATTCAACGCGGTACCCTCATCGCAGACGTTCGCTGCGGTTTTGCGCGGTCAGGTCTATATTCAACAAATCTATTGATTAGTATCGGTTAGTCGATTTCCTATGTCAAGCGGTGAATTCAAGAAACAACTCTTCGCGCAGTTCGCGCGCGTCGGGAAAGTGCTCGGCAGCGCGCATCGTTTGGAATTACTTGAATTGCTGGCGCAGGGTGAGCGCCCCGTGGAGGACTTGGCGCGACTTACGAAATTGCCGCTGGCGAATGTCTCGCAGCATTTGCAGCAACTACGCCGCGCCGCCTTGGTGAATACGCGCAAGGAAGGGTTATACGTCCACTATAGTCTCGCCAGCCCTGCCGTCAGCGCATTGTTGATTGCGGTCCAAACGATAGCGGAATCACACCTGAGTGACGTCGATAAGCTGGTACGTATCTACCTATCGAGCAAAGATGAATTGGAGCCGGTTTCGCGTCGCGAGTTACTGGCGCGAGCCCGTGACGGTCTCGTCACCGTATTGGACGTGCGGCCCGCCGCGGAGTATGCGGCCGGTCATGTCGCCGGTGCGATCAATGTTGAATTGAAAGACCTCGCAAAACATCTGCACGAATTCAAACGCAATCGCGAGGTTGTCGCCTATTGCCGCGGTCCATTCTGTATTCTCGCTTTTGAAGCGGTCGCCCAACTCCGCGCCAAGGGCTTTAAGGCGCGGCGGCTCGAGGGCGGCTTTCCAGAATGGAAAAACGCTGAGTTACCGGTCGCCACCTCATGACGCGCGAGAAAACTCATGGGCCGGACGACGCGAAGAGTTTGGCTCTGGAAAAAAAGATTGCGGACTATCCATTCACCGCACGGAAATGACGTCGTGATAAGTACCATCGTCCCCGAATCCTTGCTGACCTGCCCGCAGTGCGGTTTCACCAAGCTGGAAATCATGCCTACCGACGCCTGTCAGTTCTATTACGCGTGTAGCAATTGCGAGACAGTGTTGCGCCCTAATCCTGGCGACTGCTGCGTGTTCTGCTCGTTCGGCTCGGTGAAGTGTCCTTCGATTCAGGTACGAGGGTCATGCTGTGGGTAAGTCTTCTGAGTCCCGAATACGTTCCTTTGGATCCGCGACACCTAAATTGTTGGTTCCGTCATCCCGGGCGCAGCGGCGTCAGCCGCGCAAGACCCGGGATCCATTGGCGCCTGAAATACCAGCGGGATCCCGGATAAGTGCTGCGCACTTTCCGGGATGACGGAATTGGCGGCATCTGGTGTCGACACGACGCCTCGAAGGATGCGTTTGTCTCAGTTACAGTGCGGGCCATTTAGACCGTTAAGGGAGCTTAATAGCGTTGCGTCGGTGGCGCTGTCGGTGGCGCGCTAGACGCCGCTTCGGCGACCAAGATCTCGACGCGACGGTTTTTTGCGCGGCCTGCCGGACTGGCATTTTCAGCCACTGGTTCATGCGAGCCGCGACCGTCGATTGCGACTCGATAGAATTTCGATAAATCGACGCCGCGCTACAGTGGGAGCCGCTTTTGTGGGAGCCGCTTTAGCGGCGAATGATTTTAAGATTCGCCGCTAAAGCGGCTCCCACAAGCAGCACTCCACAAGCAGCACTCCACAAGCAGCACTCCACAAGCTCCACAAGCAGCATTCCACAAGCAGCATTCCACAAGCAGCATTCCACAAGCAGCATTCCACAAGCAGCATTCCACAAGCAGCATTCCACAAGCAGCATTCCACAAGCAGCATTCCACAAGCAGCATTCCACAATGCGGCTTGCACAGGATGTGAAATTGAAACCTCGGTGGCAGGCGAATTAGGCGCTCATTGCGGGACAAAACTACCCACGCTCACCAGGGTCGGGGGTTATGTACGCCCGGACCGCTGCAACAATCGCGGCCGTAGATTGATCGATATCAACGCCTAAGGCGCCGCTACTCGGTTCCTCAAGCAAATCCAGTTGACTCTGGAGCAGCGACGGCGGCATGAAATGCCCGGAACGATTGCGCAGGCGCGCGGTAAGAAGCGCTTGCGATCCTTTGAGATAAACCAAGCGGATTGAGCCTGTGTTTGTCACGCCGAGTTTATCCCGATAACTCTGCTTGAGTGCGGAACATGCGACCACGAGCGAGGCATCCGCGCGTAGATGCTGGTCGATTACATCGCGGATCCGATCTAACCACGGCCAGCGATCGTCATCGTCGAGGGCCAGTCCTGATTTCATCTTTTGGATATTCGCGGCCGGATGCAAATCGTCGGCATCGATGAAATCCCAGCCAAGCGCGCTAGCCAATTCGCGGCCGACGGTGGTCTTGCCCGATCCGGAGACACCCATCAGCACGATGACCGTTGCGACCATTAGGGGGCGACAGCCGGATTAGCATTACCAAGACCTGGGCGGGCCGTGTCGATCTGACGACCTTGCTGGTCAAGCAATTTCGCGACGAGCCCGGTCCACCCGGTCTGGTGACTGGCGCCCAGACCTGCGCCAGTGTCACCATGGAAATACTCATGGAACAGCATGAACTCGGCAGCGTGCTCCTCTGCGCGCCCCGCGAAAGGCCGACGTCCGTCAGCGTCACGCAGAAAAATCGCAATCAGGCGCGAAGCCAGATCATCCGCGACTTCGCGCAGATTCATCAAATGCCCGGAGCCCGTCGGCATCTCGACCTGGAAGTCCGCACCGAGGAAATAGTCGAAACGCTGCAAAGCTTCGATCACGAGATAATTTAGCGGCATCCACACCGGGCCACGCCAGTTCGAATTGCCGCCAAAAAGCGCGGTGGTCGATTCGGCGGGTTCGTAATCGATCGCATACTCGTGATCGCCAAGTTGAAGGCCGTAGGGATGCTCGCGATGGAAACGCGATAAGGATCGCAAGCCGAACGGCGATAAAAATTCCGCGGAGTCGAGCATGTGACGCAGGATCCGTTTAAGCCGCGTGGGACTGACGATTGAAATCAACAGTCGGTCGGCCGCGTCCGGCGTTTGTTCCTGTGCGAAGTTCGTCGTGAGATCCGGCCGATGGGCCATGATCCAGCGCAAGCGCGCCCTAAAGCCCGGCAGGGTGTCGACGACCCCTAAATCGAGCGTGGTTACCGCAAATAACGGAATTAGCCCCACCATGGAGCGCACTTTCATGCGCAGCGCCGGGGCTGCCTCGCGGCGAAGCACGTCGTAGTAGAACCCGTCTTCTTCGTCCCACAATGCCACGTTGTCCTCGCCCAAAGTATTCATGGCGTTAGCGATGTAGACGAAGTGCTCGAGGAATTTGGTCGCCACTTCTTCGTAGCTCGGATTGTCGCGGGCGAGCTCCAGGGCGATGCTAAGCATATCCAGGCAATACATCGCCATCCAGCTGGTGCCGTCGGATTGTTCGGCGTAACTGCCGTCGGGCAGCGGGTGATTGCGATCGAACAGGCCAATATTGTCGAGGCCGAGAAAGCCGCCTTCAAAGAGGTTGTTATCGCCCGCGTCCTTGCGATTTACCCACCACGTGAAGTTCAACAGCAGTTTATGAAAAACGCGTTCGAGGAAGGCGCGATCGCCAGTGCCGCGCAAGCGCCGTTCAATTTGATACACCCGCCAAGTGGCCCACGCGTGCACTGGCGGATTAGCGTCGTCGAACGCCCATTCGTAGGCCGGGATCTGGCCATTCGGATGCATATACCAAACGCGCAGCACCAGTTCGAGTTGGTGTTTGGCGAAATCCGGATCAATCAGCGCCAGCGGGAGACAGTGAAAGGCCAAATCCCACGACGCATACCAGGGGTACTCCCATTTATCGGGCATCGAGATCACGTCGGCATTGTTGAGATGGCGCCAGCATCGATTACGCCCACGGTGGCGGGCGGCGGGCGGCGCCGGATACGCCGGATCGCCATCCAGCCAATGGCGCACATCGTAGTGATAAAACTGTTTCGACCACAGCAAGCCGGCGAACGCCTGACGCATGACGGCGGTCGCCTCGCGGCCGAGTGCTGGCGGCGTCACCGCGGTATAGAACTCCTCTGCTTCAAAGCGTCGCGTACGCAGGATCGCGGCGAACGCCGTGCCGAATTTTTCAGATAAATCGTCCACCTGCTCAGCGCAGAGCCGGGCCCGCACGGTGGCGGCTCCGCCTGGCGCGATGCGCAAGGTGTAGTGAGCAGCCGCTTTAGTTCCTTCGTGCGCCGGATTAACTGCGCTTTCGCGGCCGTTGACGACGCAATCGTGGAACGCATCCTTGGTGTACGCCGCCTGATTCGCGATGCCATACAGGCGTTCCAAGTTCGATTCGTTCTCGGTGAACAAGAGCTCCGGTTCGCCCTCGGCATAAAACCAATGGCGGCCTGCTTCGTCATGACGCAGTTCCACCGCGGCATGTGCGTAGCGTGCAGCCGGCACGGCGGCCATTAGCGGCCGTCGCAAACGCGCATCCCAGGACCACGTGTTACGAAACCACACCGTCGGTAAAAGATGTAAGGTCGCGGTGTCTGGCCCACGGTTGGTGGCGGACACCAACATCAAAATGTCGTCAGGTCCCGCCTTGGCATATTCAACGACGATGTCGAAGTAGCGGCCCGCGTCAAAGACGCCGGTGTCGGCCAGTTCGTATTCGGGTTCGAAGCGGCCGCGGCGCCGGTTTTCGTCGATGAGATCGGTGTAGGGGAACGCCGCCTGCGGATAGCGATACAGGGTTTTCATGTAGGAGTGCGTCGGCGTGTTATCGAGGTAGTAATAGCACTCCTTCACGTCTTCGCCGTGATTGCCTTCGCTACCGCTCAAACCGAAGAGACGTTCCTTCAGGATGGGGTCGCACCCGTTCCAACACGTGAGCGCCAAGCAAATGAGTTGATGATCGTCGCAGACGCCGGCGAGACCGTCCTCGTTCCAGCGATAAGCCCGCGATCGCGCATGGTCGTGCGGCAGATAGTCCCACGCCGCGCCATCGGCGCTGTAATCTTCACGCACCGTGCCCCAGGCGCGTTCGCTTATATAAGGTCCCCAACGCTTCCAATGCGCACGCCGCAGGCGCGAGTCATCGAGGCGCTGCTGTTCAGCGTTCACGCGAGGTGGCCGGAGCGGTGGGTCGCCGCGTTAGCATCGGTGGTAAGGCCTTGAAGGTGAGCGATGATCCGCATGGCAACTGTTTACCATAGCCGGATTTGACGGTCGACAACTACGCCGACGGGGACTTTTATCGAGTTGGCTCGAACCCCTCATCCCGCTGTCGCGGCTCTAAATCCGCGATGAAACCGGTCCTCCTCCTATGCCATAATCCCAGCGCCTAGATCCTGGCCGCGTGCCATTCAAAGGCGCGGTCAGCGGCGCATGGAGGCGCCGCCTCAGCGCAGTGCACCCACGGTGCACTGCGCGAAACCTACTATCGAAACAATCGACTATCCACGAGAGGGAAATTGCAATGGACGAAAATCGTAAGAAGGCGCTGGGTGCGGCGCTGGCCCAAATCGAAAAACAATTCGGCGCGGGCTCGATTATGCGCATGGGCGATGCGGGCACCACGCACGATATTCAAGTGGTCTCGACCGGCTCATTGAGTCTCGATCTCGCGCTCGGCGTCGGCGGTCTGCCGCGCGGCCGCGTAATCGAGATCTTCGGCCCGGAATCCTCGGGTAAAACGACCCTGGCCTTACATGTCGTGGCCGAAATTCAAAAGCTCGGCGGTACCGCGGCGTTTGTCGACGCCGAACACGCACTCGATCCTCTGTATGCCGAGAAGCTCGGCGTGCAGATTAGCGATCTGCTGGTCTCGCAGCCGGATACTGGCGAGCAAGCGCTCGAAATCACGGACATGCTGGTGCGTTCCGGCGCGGTCGATGTGATCGTCGTCGACTCGGTCGCCGCGCTCACGCCGAAAGCCGAAATCGAAGGCGAAATGGGCGACAGCCATATGGGTCTGCAAGCACGCCTGATGTCGCAGGCGCTGCGCAAATTAACCGGGATTATCAAACGCGCGAACACGCTTGTGATCTTCATCAATCAAATCCGCATGAAGATCGGCGTGATGTTCGGCAATCCAGAAACGACCACCGGTGGCAATGCCTTGAAGTTCTATGCGTCGGTGCGCCTCGATATCCGGCGCATTGGTGCGCTGAAACGCGGCGATGAGATCATCGGTAACGAAACGCGCGTCAAGGTGGTGAAGAACAAAGTAGCGCCACCGTTCAAGCAAGCCACCTTCGACATCATCTACGACGTCGGCATTTCGCGCGAGAGCGAAATCATCGAACTTGGCGTGGCCCAAGGGCTGATGGAAAAGACCGGTGCGTGGTATAGCTACCAGGGCGACCGTTTAGGTCAGGGCAAGGACAATGTCCGCACCTACTTAAAGGATCATCCCGAAATTGCCAAGGATTTGGAGGCCAAGATCCGCGCCAGCGCCCTGCCGCAAACGGCGGTCGCCGATGCCGACAGCGAGGTGGGGGCCGAGGTCTGAGCGACGACGTCGCGCGGATCCGTGATCAGGCGCTCGCGGCCCTCGCGCGCCGCGAGCATTCACGGCTCGAACTCCAGCGCAAACTGGCCGCGCGCGGTTTCCCGCCAGCGGAAATCGCGCGCGTGCTCGATTCGCTCGCGGGCGAACGTCTGCAAAGCGATGCACGTCATGCCGAATCCTATATTCGCTCGCGCGCGGATCGCGGCTATGGACCACGGCGAATTGCCGCGGAGCTCAAAGTGCGGGGTACCGCGGCGGAGCAAATTCGATGCGCGCTGGACGCAGCGGACTGCGATTGGTCAGCACTCGCGCGGCGCGCGGATCGCAAAAAATTTGGCGTCGATCCGGGCGGTGGCTTTGACGTGATGGCCAAGCGTCGCCGTTACTTGGAATATCGTGGATTTGCCGCGGATCAAATCAAAGCAGTGCTGAATGCGTCGGACGACTTCGACTAAGGGTTGCCATGAAGAGTAATGAGATCCGCCAACAGTTCTTGGATTACTTCGCGAGCAAGGAGCATCGCGTAGTTGCGAGTAGTCCATTGGTGCCGGCGAATGATCCGTCGCTGCTCTTCACCAATGCCGGCATGGTGCAGTTCAAGGACGTGTTTCTCGGGTTGGAAGGGCGCGACTTCAAACGCGCCGCGAGCAGCCAGCGCTGTGTGCGCGCCGGTGGTAAACACAATGACTTGGATAATGTCGGCTACACCGCGCGGCATCATACATTCTTTGAAATGCTCGGCAATTTCAGCTTCGGCGACTACTTCAAGCGCGAGGCTATTGGTTTTGCCTGGGAATTACTCACGCAACGCTTCGGGTTGCCGGCCGATCGACTGTGGGTCACCGTCTTTGAGACCGATGACGAAGCGGCGGCGATTTGGCTAAACGAAGTTGGAGTGCCGTCGAATCGACTGACCCGCTGTGGCGAACAAGATAATTTTTGGATGATGGGCGACACCGGGCCCTGCGGACCGTGTACCGAGATCTTCTACGATCACGGCCCTGGGATCGCCGGTGGGCCGCCCGGCAGCGCGGATGCCGGCGATCGCTATATCGAAATCTGGAACCTCGTGTTCATGCAATTCGAGCGCGATGCCGCCGGTAAGCTTAAACCGATCCCCAAGCCGTCGGTCGACACCGGCATGGGACTCGAACGGATCTCGGCGGTGCTACAGGGTGTGCACGATAATTACGACATCGATCTATTTCAGAATTTGATCGCGGCCATTCGCGCGCTGGCGCCACGCGACGGGTTGGAAGCGACGTCGCTCCGCGTCATCGCCGATCATATTCGCGCCTGCGCCTTTCTGGTGATGGATGGCGTGCTGCCGTCGAATGAAGGGCGCGGTTATGTGTTGCGACGAATCATGCGCCGCGCGCTCCGCCATGGGAACAAGCTCGGATTCACCGATCCGTTCTTTCATAAACTAGTACAACCGCTGGCGCGCGAAATGGGTCAAGCGGTGCCGGAGCTTGTGGCGCGCATTCCGCGCATCGAACAAGTGCTACTGCAAGAAGAAGAGCGCTTCGCCGAGACGCTGGGTCAGGGGCTTAAGATTTTTGAAACGACGGTCGCGAATCTCACCGGCAAAGTCATTCCCGGCGACGTCGCGTTTAAGTTGAATGACACCTACGGGTTCCCCGTTGATCTGACCGCCGATATCGCGCGCGAACGGGGACTTGAAATCGATCTGCCGGGCTACGAGATTGCCCTGGAAGCCCAGCGCGATCGCGCGCGCGCCGCCAGTCATTTCGCGAATGTGGACATCACGCAAGCCTTGAGCGGCGAACAACTCGCGTTCTGTGGAACGACGCAGGATTTTAGCGGCTACGCCACACTGACTGGCACGAGCAAGGTGGTCGGTCTTTTTCGCGAAGGCCAAACCGTATCGAGCTTAAACGCGGGGGACGCCGGCATTGTGATCTTGGCGGCGACGCCGTTTTACGCCGAAAGCGGCGGCCAGATCGGAGATCGCGGTCGCTTGCTGAGCGGCGACACGGTGTTTGAAGTGCGCGATACGCGCAAACAAGGCGGGCTGCATTTGCACTATGGTCGCGTTGCGCTCGGGACGCTTGTCACCGGCGCCGAAGTTCGCGCCGAGGTGGATGACACGCGGCGTACGCCAACCCGGCTCAATCATTCGGCGACCCATTTACTTCACGCCGCTCTGCGCCAGGTGCTCGGTTCACATGTCGAACAAAAGGGTTCGCTGGTGGATCCTGAGCGCCTCCGTTTCGATTTCGCGCATGACGCGGCCATGAGCGCGACGGAGTTAGAGGCCGTGGAGCACCTAGTGAATGCCCAGATCCGAGCGAACTTAAGCATAGAAACGCGCGTGATGAATTATCAACAAGCCCTCGACAGCGGTGCGGTGGCGTTGTTTGGTGAGAAATATGGAGACGAGGTTCGGGTGCTCGCGATGGGCGAATTCTCGGTTGAATTATGCGGTGGCACGCACGCCACGCGAACCGGTGACATCGGGATGTTTCATATCGTGGCCGAGAGCGGCGTGGCGGCTGGTGTACGACGCATCGAAGCACTGACCGGCGCTGCCGCCGTGGACCAGGGCTTGCACGATAGCGGCAATTTACGAAGAATCGCGGCTCTTGTGAAAGGCGGGGTCGATGAGGTGGTAACCCGCGTCGGCCAGCTGGTCGAACGCGGGCGCGCGCAGGACAAAGAACTGCAGCAGCTAAAGTCGAAACTTGCCGGCCAATCGGGACAAGATCTGGCGGACAGCGCAACCACCATTGCCGGCGTCGCGGTGCTGAGTGAGGCAATTGAAGGCGCGGACGCCAACGCCTTGCGCGACACCATGGATCGCCTCAAAAGTAGCCTGCAACGCGCGGTGATCGTGCTTGGCGCGATCGAAGACGACAAGGTGCGGCTGGTGGTCGGCGTGACGAAAAATTTGACCGATCAAATCAATGCCGGCGAGCTCGCGAATTTCGTTGCCAAGCAGGTGGGTGGCCGGGGCGGCGGTCGACCCGATTTGGCGCAAGCCGGCGGCACCGAGCCGGCTGCGCTCGGCGCGGCGTTGGCTAGCGTGGCCGAGTGGGTCGGCGCGAAACTGCAATGACTGCACTGTCCAGCACAGCATTTTCGTAAAAGGGTACTTTGAATTTGTGGGAGCCGCTTTAGCCGCGAAGGGGCCTCAATAAAGATTCAAAGCTCAAAGCGGCTCCCACAAAGTGACGTCAGCAGCGTGCAAATTATGCCGGTTTGACGTGGGACAGCATTAGATAACAGGTAACGGGTTCATGAGTCTTATTGTTCAAAAATACGGCGGCACCTCGGTTGGCACCGTGGAGCGGATTCAAGCCGTCGCCCTGCGCATCGAGCGCGCCCGGGGCGCTGGTGATCAGTTGGTGGTGGTGGTGTCCGCCATGTCCGGCGAAACAGATCGACTGCTCGGCCTCGCACGCGCGCTGCACAACCCACCGCCGGCGCGTGAGCTCGACGTGCTCCTCTCCACCGGCGAGCAGGTCACGATCGCGCTACTCGCGATCGCCTTACAAGCGCGCGGGATCCCGGCGGTGTCGTATACCGGGGCGCAGGTCAAAATTTTAACCGACGAGGCGTACAACAAGGCGCGCATCGTCAGTATCGATTCAGCGAATGTGAGTGCCGATCTAGCCGCCGGCAAGGTTGTCGTCATCGCGGGTTTCCAAGGCGTTGACGCCAAGGGCAACATCACTACGCTTGGGCGCGGGGGGTCAGATACCACGGCGGTGGCGATGGCGGCCGCGTTGAAAGCCGATGAATGCCAAATCTATACCGATGTCGATGGTGTCTACA
The DNA here is from genome assembly GCA_016191285.1 of Gammaproteobacteria bacterium. Classification (GTDB taxonomy): domain Bacteria; phylum Pseudomonadota; class Gammaproteobacteria; genus CAIKBL01. The sequence goes on along the minus strand of JACPPA010000001.1, from coordinate 7,591 downwards.
CCACCGACCCGCGCATCGTGCCCGAGGCGCGGCGGCTCGATCGCGTGACTTACGAAGAAATGCTCGAAATGGCGAGTTTGGGCGCCAAGGTATTGCAGATCCGCTCAGTCGAATTCGCAAGTAAGTATCACGTTTCATTACGCGTGCTATCGTCGTTTAGCGATGGACCAGGCACGTTGATTACCACCGAGGACAACATCATGGAAGCCGCGTTAATCTCCGGCGTGACCCTTAATCGTGACGAAGCCAAGATCACCGTGCTGGGCGTGCCGGACCGTCCCGGGGTGGCGAGTACCATCCTAGGCCCGATCGCGGACGCCAATATCGAAGTCGACATGATCGTGCAGAACTCAGGCGCCGATGGCTCGGCCGATTTCACGTTTACCGTGCAGCGCAACGAATACGACAAGGCGCTCGCCATTTGCCAGGCCACCAGCGCCCAAATGCAAGCGCGTGTCGTGGCGGGCGATAAGAAAATCGTCAAGGTCTCGATAGTCGGGGTTGGCATGCGCTCCCACGCCGGCATCGCAAGCCGCATGTTCCGGGCGCTGGCCGCCGAAACCATCAATATTCAAATGATCTCGACCTCGGAAATCAAGATTTCGATCGTGGTCGACGAAAAATACGCTGAACTTGCCGTGCGGACCCTCCACTCGGAGTTTGGTCTGGCCGAGGAGTAGCAAGAAAGAGCAGGGGTGTGCGCCGATTTAACTGTTTTTATCAAGATTTTTTCCTGCACCAAGTTTAGACTGCCGGTATCAGGAAGACACGCCAACAATAATAGCAATGGGCGCAGGGACAGCGCAGAGAGAGAGGGTGGCTCTTAATCGCAATGCACGACGCAGTTGGAGAATGGAAATGCTGATTTTAACTCGCAGGGTTGGTGAATCGTTGATGATTGGTGATGAGGTCAATGTCACCGTGCTAGGTATCAAGGGTAATCAAGTTCGAATCGGTGTGAACGCGCCAAAAGAGGTGGCGGTTCATCGGGAAGAGATCTATCAACGAATTCAGCAGGAGAATGGCCATAGCAAAGTAGCCAGCGGCGCTGAATAAATGCGCTGCGCCTTTACGGACCCCTAATCGCTCGGTATTCTGTCCCCCGTCTGGAGAGATGGCCGAGCGGCTGAAGGCACTCCCCTGCTAAGGGAGTATGGGCCAAAAGCCCATCGAGGGTTCGAATCCCTCTCTCTCCGCCAATGTATTCTATTAATCCATTGATTAATAACAACAATAATAGATTAATTCAGTTTTCATACCACAAAAACTACCACATTTCGGATTCGCAGCTTAGGCCGGGGAGTGCCAATGAGGGTGACCGCCGGATAGATGGATTGACGAGCGCCAGTCGGCGACGTCGATGCTTAGGGCTTTTGTAGATTTCGAGCAAAATCTGCCCTCACGTTCCAGCCCTTCTAGAGTTCGCGCATGCGTGAAGTATCGGTTTACCAATTGGGGATACCCTGTTCAAGGGGCACCTGCCCGAACGCCCAGATCGCACCAAACTTCTTTCGCGAGACCTGCAAATGAACGTTCTAGTTTCGTGGGCAAGCCTGCTCACAGGCGAGGCCACGCTCCATGACGTAAACGCAGGTGCGGTTCTACCACAAACTGCTGGCGCCAGCACAGGCGTGCGCGGCTTACGCACTGTTGGTGGAATTGAGTAAGGGCGGCGGCGTAGACGGATTCGGACCATATATGCGCTCGTAGACCAGATACATCGTATTCGCAACCTCAAATGCACCTACCGACTCCGGCATATCAATGCAAGCAATACCTGCAATTACTGCGGAGCTTTGTAGGATTTGGAAGGCTATTTCAATATCGGCAATTGGTCGAATACCACTGTCGCCGATACGCGATGCAGCTTGCATAGCCCCTCCATGTGTAAGGTCACAAAAGTGATCCCATCTTTCATCGTGGTAACTTTGCAAAACCCCCCTTTCATAAATCCCCGCTTCTTCTATTTGCTCTATTAACTTATCTATGCGTGGTGGTTGTCGGCCCCCGCAAAACGAATCGAATTGATCGTCAGTCGCGCACCTTGCCATCCACGTTGCACCTATGTAAGCCTCATATTGAGGGCGGAAAAGTGCTGAGGCAGAACCTATAATAGAACTATCGATGAGTTTATGGATTGCCGCGATATGTTCCAAAGAAATTTGGAACAGCGCAGAAGATACATTGAGGCGTTTTGTTGCCTAATAGGTAAGTTCTGAGGACATGTCGCCGATGGCTTTAATGAAGCGCGCGGACTTTTCTAATGCTTTCTGCACATCGGCTGGCGTTATCCTTTCGGCTTCGTCAGTCATCTGCTAGCTTTCCGCTGTCCCGAAGTGAGCCAAATATATTTCTTCACCCTTTCGTCCGATATCACGCTTATCGACGATCATTGTCATTGCGTAAGAACTAAACATAGAAAGTGTGGCGGAAGCTGATATCACCGCCGTCACATGTTGCGGTAGGAAATTCTGTAGCACTTCGCCGCCAACAACCCGTGCCTTTGTTTGAATCATCCCACCATGCGTGTAATCGCAGAACTCTTTCCATACAAGATTTTCGATAATTTCAAGCAGGGACTTGTAAATCCATACATTCTTTAACGCCTTGATCATCACGCTTTTCTTGGGCGGCTCCTTACCACTGAGAAAGTTCGCTATTTGCCTGTCGGTTGCGCAATGGTAGTGCCAAAGGCCACGAAGAAAAGATTCCATCTGAGGTCGCAAAAGCGCAAAAGCCGAACCCGCTAATCCAGAGTTAATGAGAATAATAACAGAACTATGGTGTTCTCTAGACAAATGGAGCAGCGCGAGCCCTACTGCCGTTCGGTGGTCCGCACCTGTCTCCAGTCCGTCGAGCAACTCCCACAGTTCAGCGTCGCACAACTTGGCGCGCGCGAGCGTGGAATTAACATTCTCCTCCAGGGTGACGGTCATCATTGGTCTCAGGCTTCTTCAATATTCTGCGGTCTATCGCCTTTGAGCGAATGCTTTTTCGGCTTCCTCATAATCATCGACCGTTCGGCGAATGCGCGCTGCTAGATTCAGCTCGCCTCGGCTGTCTCTGTTCGTCCAATAACGACCTTGCAGTCGAGTTGCAGGACGCCCGGTGATTTCTAGACTTGTCGAACCGTGATGGATGCGGCTTTTATGTTCGAAACGGCTAGCCGGCGTGTTCAGATACATGTAATCGAGCGAGGACGCTACGCTATCAGTCAGCACCGAGGCCAGAGATGACTTAGACCGAGATTCATCCGTGAGTAGTACGATTGACACCATCGAGGCCGATTGCCTAATCACCAAGTAAACGCTCTTACCTCTAGCCAACGTGAGGGCTCATAAGTTGGCTCGTCGCCTTGAAGGCCATTCCATATATGAATCAGCATTCCGTTCACCACTTCTGTCCACGTGGTGACAGCGTAAGTGCTGTCCGGACAGTTATAGGCGAGACACTCTAAAAAATACGACGGCAGATCACGGAAGACATCTTCCTGGGCCATAGCGTTCTCAAGGCGCTTGAGAATCCTCGCCGATTTCTTGTAAGCATGGCTAGTTCGTGCGTTTTTCGCTCGACCATTTTCCAATTGCTGAGCAGCGTAGTTAACGATGTTGCTACCATCGGTCTTGAATATCTTTGTACCTTGCCAAGATGCCGTTTCTGACAAGTAATATCGGTAGCTGAAACACGGCACAACATCCGCACCCCGGGACCAGTACGGTCTGAGATTGTCGGCGCCGGCCTCGGATTGAGCCATCGTGCCGATGCTAGATTGAGCCGGCCTTAAACGTCTAATCACCAACATTGCCGCCGCGGTTGGGCTGATCGGACTGGCTCAGTGTAGTTTCGGCAAGCACCTTGGCAGTGGCTCAATTCAGCTTCGGCGCTAACAGGCACGGCTTGTCCTGGTACAGGGCGTAGAAACGTAGGCTGGCGAAGATGGCGCGATTGCGCTATAGCGTTTATCCTTTGAGCGAAGCTCATTTCACAATGTAATGGTGCCGACCCTATGAATGCCGCTATCACGTTTGAATCCGTACTGACGTGCCCGCAATGCGGCTTTGCAAAGCAAGAAACCATGCCCACGGAGGCTTGCCAGTTCTATTATGAGTGCAGCGGCTGTAAGAAAGTGCTGCGCCCCAACCCCGGAGATTGCTGCGTCTTTTGTTCATTTGGTTCGGTCATGTGCCCCCCGATCCAGCAGCAACGCGGGTGCTGCGGCTGAGTTCAGTATTTCGCGTATGGCATCGCCGCCAAAGGGCGCTTAGTTAGTATTCGCTTGCGATAAGATAGAAGTGTTGACTAACCGAAGCGTACTCACTTCTCGCGAAAATTCCGCGCAAGAAATCGACTTTATTTAGACGACACGACCGCTACCGTCGTCACCGGTCAGCGTTGCAGTTTGGTCTTCCGCGACCGGCCGTTTCAGGGCCTGAAACTCTTCAGCATCGACCCGTCTGGCGTGGGGCTGGATGAGTGTGATCGCATCGAGTAGCCCATAGACACTGGCGGTGTCGGCAACGCACCGGCGGGCGACCGGCCTTATCAGTTCGGTCATCCTCGGCGAACAAGGGCGCGACCACTTGCCATTGCTTTTCAGTCAGTTTCATTCCGACGTTTGATCATGAACCGCGATCGCCGTCGATCCCCTAGAAAGATAGACCTTAATTCAGTAACTTAGATCAACCGAATTTTGAGACCGCTTCTACTTAGGACCGCGCGAGGTTCTCTGCCAGCGTGAGTCCTTCGAGCAGCGACTTAGCTGCCGGACGCGACACTAGATAGCTTATTTCGCTGCCGTCAATAAGTTCGAGTGTGATCTCTAGAAAGGCGTTCCCACCATAGATGTTGTAAGGACCCACGTAGGTGACCGCAACACATTGAACAGAGTCTTCTCTATTGTTAGTCATGCTTTTACTGCTCGACTCGATCCCGGAACCAGCCGGCGACGAATATCTTGAATCCGTCAGTTGCCGGCGAGCTGGAGATATACAGTTTGCGGCCCTCGGGAACGCCTATGACGGTTCTTGACCCGGCTGACATGGTAAGTGGCCTGTCGTCGTCTGGGCTGTACCGAACTTCAATCGAGCTGCCTACAGGTTTCACCATGGCGTAGATTTCAATGATGTCGGCTTCGTCTGGAATTTCGTTGCGAAGGTCAAATTCGTTCATGTGTGGCTTCCTAGCGCGGCAAGTGGATTATCTAGATCCCCAGAGATGGGCGGGGCGTCTGCGCGGGGTGCGGCGCGAAAGTATTGGCTCACGAATGCTATTACTAGCATATTCTTTGTGTGTGATTGTTGCGTCAGTATAGGGCGCCTGTGAACTTCCGCTTTCGGCACGCACAACGCACGTGCCGCCGACAGCCTCGCTGGAGGGACGCTATTGGCGAGGTATGTGATGAGCGCTACTGCTCTTATGCCGTAGTCGATACGGGGCTTGAACGCCTCTCCGGCGACGCGACAGCATCACGCACAAAGCCGGTGCCAATAGAAAGACCGGCGCCGGGATGGGAACGGCCGCTAGATTATCCACTGCGAAGTAGAGTGGCGTATTGGCGCCGAACGGCCCGACGTCGGACGACGTCAGGCTGAACTCTAGTGCAGACACCGCGCCAAGACTTGCCAGTGGTACCTGCGTCCACTGCTGGACAATGTAATCCTGCGTGTTATCGGCCGCTCGAAAATCAGCCAAATAGAAATCCACCGCGCCGGTGACGGCGTTGGCGCTGTCGCGTCCGACGATGGTCAAGCGCAGGAAGTCCGGATCAGTGCCGTCGGCGCCACCAAACCGTTTGGCGAACGAATCGCCGTCACGCATCGACAGGGCGGCGTAGGTGGTGTTGGTGAACATTGCACTGGCCAGCACCGTCGGGGTGTCAAAGGCGACGCGCGGCGCCGCCTCTCCGCCTACATAGGCCAGCCCGTAGGTAGCGCTGTCTCCCGCGCCGCTGCCAGCATAGGCGCTGAATTCATTACTGAAGCCGGCGGTGGTGGTATCGCCGGTGCGTGAGTACGCGAATCCATTCCAGAAGGTCGCGCCACCGCAGCATTCGTTGTTAATGTTGGTGAAATGGGCGCCGTGCGAGCCGAACTGACTTTGGACGCTGCCGTCTGTAGGTGGCACCAGGCCAGACCAATAGGTGCCGCCGCCGGTACCCGCATAGCTCTGCTCGTTGGGCATGGTGACGCCTTCGAAGTCGATGGTTGCGGCGTGACCGACACTGGATGCCAGGGTAATTAGCGCCAACACGGTGGCGCGCGGGATGGGTGTGTTCATTCAAATGTCCTCGAAGTGAAAAGGAGTGGAAGTTGTTGGGCGGGTGGTCATACGCGCGCTCGTGTGCGCACGGTGAGTGCGACCAGTGGCGCCAGCAGCAGCATGGCGGGCGTCGGTAGCGGCACAGGCGCCGCTGCGACGGCGTTCAAATAACGCACACCAAGTGCTTCCAGATCGAAGCCGCCACTGCCGGTCGTATGGAAAGGGTCGTATATGAAGTGCGGGCCACCCAAGCTGGTTGGCCAGTTGTCTTTCTCCGTCCCGTTGCCCACCACATCTGCCAGCCGCACTTCTGTGATGTGGTTGATGTCGATGCCAGGGACGTTCTTGAACAGGTCAAGATCGAAGGGCGTCCCGAAACCCTGACGGTATTTGCCTGCCAAGCCGTCAACATTGGTCGGATCTATGCTGCCGAAAGCACTGACGGGACTAGGCGTGAACGAGAAACTCGGAAAGCGGAAGTAGCTCCTGCCGTTCGATGATACTTCGACGAAGGCAAATTTGAGAAAGGTGTCGCTGAAGCTGTTTTCGAAGACCGCGAAGTCCCATCCGGGTCCGTTATAGATTGAGCCACTGAAGGTCAGCGTGATGCGCCCGGCATCGCCTAGAGCGACAACGTCGAAAGCGTTACCAACGGCCGGTCCGAGCGCTTTGTCAGGCGTACGAAAAGCCGCATCCACATTGCTTCCTGGTTGATAGTTCTCGTAACCGCTGGCCCAGGCGGCGATCAAGCTGCTGGTCTTCGCAATAGCTGTCGAACCGCTCTGGCCGGCGGCAGGTGCGAAGGGCCCCGCCTGCGCGCCTGCGCACACCGCGCATAAGGCGACGGCGGTGAGTGTCTGGTGGGTCATGAATGGAGGCTCCTTGGGGATTGTGCTTAGAGGTCGAGGGAAAATTCCAACATCACGCTGCGCGACGGCATCGGATAGACGGTGTCGCTGTAGCCCGCGGTGGCATAACTCTCGTCGAGTGCGTTGTTGATACTTATGGCCATTGCAAAGCGTCCCGGATGCCATTGCAGTCGGGCGTCCACCACCTGATAAGCGGCGAGTTTGTGGTAACTCCGATTGTCGAAATCGTTACCGTCGAAGCGCGCACTGACGTGCGAATACGACCCCGATAGACAAAGTTGTCGATATAAGTCCCAGACAAAACCGGCCGCGACTTTGGCGCGTGGACGGCGTCAATCAGGATGGCCGGTCCAACGACAATCATCTTGGCCGGTTGGACGGGGCTAGCGGTCGTGGTTTAAGGGGTCATGAGTTCGCCTCCTGTGGAGATGATTGTGCTGTGCGGCAGTGGTTTTCGGCGGTGT
>JACPPA010000018.1 GCA_016191285.1 Gammaproteobacteria bacterium | reverse complement strand
GACGGGTTGTCTTCCCGTACTTCTCAACGCCGCTACCGCCTAAATTCAGCTGTTTCATCGCCACTCGCTCCAAACCGACAACACTTGCCGATCTGATCGACCCACTCGACAAAAGTTCCGACGTTCTTCAGAGTTGCCTTAAGTGCGGTACGCCGTCACCCCGTGCTCCGAGCACTAAGTCCAGTGAAAAATGAATTCATTGGTTGACTGGATTCCTCCCGGCGAAAGCCGGAATTTCGCCGGCATGACGAAGGGCCCAGATTGCGCAACGTTCCCGGCATTTCAGCTTTTGTAAGTGCCATTCAACCCCGGGGTAAGTGTAGGAAACTGAATAGGCATCCCTGCGCTAGAGGATCCGAACATCGGCGGCCGGGAGTGTTTTTCTGTTCTTGAGATAGGCGCGCACCGCGGCGATCGCGATGGGCACGACACCGAAGACGATGAATACCAAGTCGCCAGGGAGGCGGCACCACTCCAAGAGCCGCGCGAGATCGCCGCCGGTGTAAGCGAGACTGCGGGCGTGCCAGTAGCCGTTCTCCAGAACATCGACCAGTTGGAGGACGCCAGCGGGAAACAAACTCATGACGACCATCAGCAGTAGGCCGCCGTTGAGTCCCCAGAAACCAACCCGCACATATTTTTCAAGGACGAGCCATTGCGCCTCGTCGACGGTTTGTCGAATAGCGAAGACGATAAGACCGATCCCCAGCATGCCGAAGACGCCCATCATCGCGGCATGGCCGTGGTTGATAGTCAGCAGGGTCCCGGTCTCAAAGTAACTGACGATCGGTAGGTTGATCAGGAAACCGAAAATGCCGGCACCGACGAAGTTCCAGAAGCCGACCGCCATGAGGAAATAGAAGGTCCACTTATGGGGTACCTCCACGCGCTCACGAGCGGGGTCGGATCCGGGTCGGGATAATCTGACGAAATCCCAAGCGTCGAGTGTGATGAGCGTGAGTGGTACGACCTCGAGTGCGGAGAACAGCGCACTCAAGGCCAGATTGAAGCTGGTCTGGCCGGTCCAATACCAATGGTGCCCGGTACCGATAAACCCGCCGGCGAAATAGAGGATGGCATCCAGGTAAATGACGCGCGTTGCCGTCAAGCGCGCGACGACACCGAACTGGAGGAAGATGATTGCCACCATCACGGTGACGAAGAACTCGAAGAAGCCTTCGACCCAGAGGTGGATGATCCAGAATCGCCAGGCGTCAACCACCGAGAAGTGCGTTGTGCCGTCGAAGAACATCGCCGGCAGATAAAAGACGGGAATTGCGATCGCGGCAAACAAAAACAGGCCGGCGATCTCGCGGCGCTCGGGATCACGCAAGGCCGGGGCCAGGGCGCGGACCAAAAGACCAAACCAGAACAATAGTCCAATTGCCAGCAGCAGTTGCCAGGCGCGGCCGAGTTCGAGATATTCCCAGCCCTGATCGCCGAATCAGAACCAAACCTTCGGCAGCAGCTGCCGTAGGCCGGCCCATTCACCCAGCAGGCTGCCGACGACGACCGTCACCAATGCCCAGAACAGCATATCGATGCCTGCTTTCTGCCCGGCTGGATCGCCGCCGCCGAGCGCCGCAGCGAGAAATAGCGCCCCCGCGACATAGGCGGTGGCGAGCCAGAAGATCGCAAGTTGCAAATGCCAGGTTCGCAGGAGGTTGCTCGGTAGTATTGCGGCAAGATCGAAACCATAAAACGTGCCGGGATCGGCGCGATAATGAGCGACGGCGCCACCGACCAGGCTTTGCGCCAGCAACAGGAGCGCGACAATAGCAAAATATTTCAAGGTCGCGCGCTGGCCTGGAGTCACACTTGCGCCCAGCAGCTTGGGGTGCAGAACCCCGGGTTTGGCCTTCCAGCCGAGATAGTCGAACTTTCCGAACGCAAGGAGCACCACGGCGGTGCCACCGAGCAGGAAGAGCAGACTCAACGCGCTCCACAGTACCGCGGCAGCAGTCGGTGTGTTGCCAGCTACCGGATCGAAGGGGAAGTTGTTGGTGTACGAATGCGCGGTGCCCGGCCGCTTGGCGACCGACGCCCAGGCGGCCCACGCGACAAATGCACTGAGCTGCTTCAGCTCAGTGGGATCACTGATCGTTCCGACGCTGAGACCGCCGTTGCGCACCGGATTGGAAAAGTACTCGTTCCATACGCCGGTCTGGTCTTTGAACCAGTCTTGGTAGAGCGGCTGCACAGTCAGCACTCCGGTTCGACGATCGTAGCGATTCTGCTTCAGTTCAGTTCGCACTTCCGCTTCGACCATGGCGCGCTCTGCGAGCGTCAACTTGTCGAGTGGGCGACCGTAGTGCTGGTGGGCAATGCCGGTCGCGTTATGCAGGGCTAGCGCGTGCAGATATTCGGCCGAGAAATCCGGGCCGAGCAAAGCCCCCATGGCTTCAGATCGACCCGTTGTCCATCAAACCGTATTTGAGAAACACCTGTTGGCCATCGCGAATATCTGCGCCGGTGAACAAGACGGATCCGTCAGGGGCCGTCACTTTGTCAGGGATCGGCGGCGCGTCGTCATAAGCCTTGACCGTCAACAGAATGAGGACTGAGAAGCCGAGCGCCATGGTGAGAATGCTGGCGCGTCGCCACCAGGGGGACAACTTCTCGTCGGTGTGGCTCTCAGACAGTGGAGCTGCCCCGGCGGCGATTTTATTCGGCATATTCGCTCCTCCACTACAACACCCGTTAGCTTGCCTCTGCTTCGGCGATCGATGACTTAGTCACCACCACCATTCTGCGGCGTTTCGTCGCCGCGCACGCCACTGCAGCTCAGGGTTTGAGGTTGACGTTCTCTTCCAGCGCCTGGACCACCAGCTGCGGATCCGCGGGTTGCTTCATCGCCTCCGCAACCGCGTCATACCGATTCTTGATCGCCGGGCTGTCGACGCGCAGCTCTTCCAGGAGCGCGATGACTTTGGCGATCTTTGCCTCGGCCATGAGGTTCACCTGAAGGTCGAGGTGGGCGCGACGTTCGGCGAGGCGACTCTGCCGGATCTGCGCGATGAGGATCACGATTGTCATCAGCAACGAGCTTGAGGCCACGCAGCCCTGAAGCCAGAAGAAAGGAGACGGGTCGACAGGCTCCGCGCCCATCTGGCGCGCCAGCAGATTGGCGCCCACCCAGGCGGCCGCGACCACGACATAGAGGTAGAGAAATCGCGGGCGACCCAGCGCCGCGACGAGCAGCTCGATGCTGCGCTGATCCGGCGGGGTTTCCTTCTCGGCCTTCTCGTACAGCGCCGAGATTGCCTCGACGTTCTCCTGAATGTGCTGAGAGGCCTTGTGGGTCGCGCTTTGTTCCGCAGCGGTGGGATTGTGTTCGGTGGCCATGCCCTATCATAGACAGTTGCCGACGCTCTAGCAGCCCTTGCCCTGATTCCGGCAGCCGTTGATCTGCTTCAACTAAACAACGAACGACACAAGGCACCAAGGCCCTGCGAGGCGTGGATCGGCATCGAGCGCATGTCCCTGGGTCCACCTAAGCGCTCGTCAGCGTTTTGTTCTCTCAAAGTCCTTCGTCGTCGCTTGGCCCGAATCTACGACAGAAAGTGCTCTTGAGAGGAGGCGATGCGCGTGGCATGAGAATCCCTTCAGCTTGCGCGCGGTAGCGTACCGACGCGACGGTAATTCACGCGCACGATGGGTCATCGCCATTTGATACTTGATCGTGAACATTGACACTTAGGTGATCTAATTCTCCTGTAGCTTGGCGTAGCGCACGCTGCGGCTTTAACCCGTCATCCCGAAAGGAATAAATTAGGTGGGTACAAGAGTTTTACTAGCAACCGTGATCTATGTGAGCGTTGCAACGAGCATCGTCGGTTGTGTCGCAGGGAAAACTGCTGAACACGACACGAAGCCGTTTTCCCGTTCGCTCACGGATTCGCGTGATTACGGGGAATCCGTTTTCCGTTTGCAAAACGCCACGTTGGATGCGCTTATCAACGCGACGGAATCTGGTCCGCCTCCATCTCCCCTCAAAGCCGCGGCGCTACTTGCGGGTGAGGATCGGATCGTCAGCAGTTGCCGCGATTTGAATGAAGCCGCGAGTATCAGCGCCACGGGCCACGAGCCGCGTTTATGGTTGCAACTCAAAGTCTTTCATTCGCTTGCAGGGTGCGAGTTCGCGGCGCGAGCCGTGAGGACCGAGCTTGATAGTAGCGGCGCGGCGAATATGGAATCGTCGCGGTAAACCTCGATGACTTGATCCCCGAAGCGCATATGAAGAACGCATGCGGACTCTCGATCGCACTCGAAAATTCTAACCGGAGATATTCAGCGTTCCGAGTCTGCTTCCGTGGCGTTAGTGCGATGAATGAAAGAGCCAGCCGACGGGCGCTTCAATAAGTTCCGCTATGTGTGCCGGCGAACAGATTCCATTGCGAATAATCGACATGCTATTGATGCAGAGGAAGGCGTCCGACGATTCGTTAGAGCGTAAACCCACAGAGAGAACCAAATTATGAAGAAGATTTTCGTACCATTATTGGCCACGCTGTTCGCCGCCAGCCTATTCGGCACCCTTGCCGGTTGTAACACGGTCGAGGGAGCGGGCAAAGACATCCAGCAGGGCGGTAAGGCGATTAAGGACGAGGCTAAGGAGCAAAAAAACAAAATGTAATGCCCTTACGGAAATCCCATTATCGAATCGAATCAGATAATGGCGATGAGCGTGGCTGTTCACCCTTTAGGTATGAAACAGCGCAACCGAGGCGATGGCGTAGGATAACGATGGCTGCTTTGGTGCGGGGGTTATCGAGGCATTAGCGACGGATCCACTGTCCATGAGGTCAAGATGGCAACTCTTCGTCAGGTAGCCTGGGCGCGCCGTAGAAGAGCGCAGGTATGGCAACAGCCGGTCGGTTTCCGTCTTGACCACGGGGTAACACTCACCACACAACCTTTCGAGTTGGGGTCGATCGAATACTGTGATCTGGCCTCGGGCGTACTCAATGACGCCCAGTCGTTGCAGCTTTCCGGCAGCATCGGTCATCCCTTCGCGCCGCACTCCGAGCATGTTTGCGATGAGTTTCTGCGTCATCGTCAAGCGGTTACTCGGTAGGCGGTCGAGTGAAAGCAGCAGCCAGCGGCACAATTGTTGATCGATCGATCGAGCGGTGCCGGTTGCAGACTGCGGTCTGCGCCATTTGCGTGATCAGCGATTGCGTGTAGCGCAACAACCATTGGAGGATCTCGCCATGGCGATTGAACTCCTCCTTGAGCCGCTGTCCCGGTAGGCGGTAAGCCCGTCCAGCACTCTGCACGACTGCCCGACTCGGCGTGCTTTCGCCGCCCATGAATAAGGCAATACCGACTAATCCCTCGTTGCCGACGATTGAGATTTCGGCCGACGCACCGCTGTCCGTGATGGAGAGCAGCGACACGATCGAATCGGTTGGAAAATAGACGTGGCGTAAGACGTCTCCAGATTCGTACAGGGCCTTGCCAAGTGCAAGCCGCACCAGCTCAAGTTTTGGAAACAGGCGAGCCTGAACTTCTGACGACAACGCAGCGAGCAAACGATTTTGCAATGGCATGTTCAACCTTTCAGCCACAGTCCCGGTGGCCCAAACGGGATATCCCGCTCCCATTGGTTACACGACCGTTCCGCGTGATGCTTTATGTGCGCGTTACCGCACATAGTACGCGGAAGGATTTCAAGCGCTAACGAATTCTCTAGGTGCGTACGGCCCGGGCGCCGTAGTCGGCGCTTGAATGTGGGATATCGCACAGAAGCAACTCGACTGCTGCGTTCGAATAGGCGGCAAGCAAGCGACCGTCAAACAGTAATCGGAGGCATCCACCATGATCGCAAAGGTCTTGGGAGTCATCTTAATTCCGTTAGGCGCCTTGGTCCCATTAATCGCCCTCGACTGGGCGGTCGCGAACGCCGCCGATGCCGTTTCTTACCTGACGGTCCTCGTGTCGTCAGTCGCCGTCGTGACACTCGTCGTGACCATTCTCCGACTCATGATTCGTAGCGTCGTTGCACGAAGAAGTAATGGTTCGCCCCGTTCCTCGTGGCATTGGTTGCCGTGATCTGGTGCCGTATTTCTGCCGAAGTTCAAACGTTACCGTCCCTCCTGGACTTTTCAGAGTACGGAAAACAAAAAGTGTGATTTTTGTTTTCCTTCATTTTCAACGGTCTGCGACCATTGAAAATGGCGGCACATCCCTGTGCCGCAGGAATCTCTGCCTTTTGCAGAGATTCCTTAACGAAGGCCGAAGTACGACAGGATGAAACCAACGATGACGACTAAATAGAGGAGCAGAAATACCGGCCACCTCCGGCATTCCGGAAGTCGCGCAGCGGCTATCCGGAATCTATTGCTGTGGGTTATCTCGGCATGGATCCCGGGTCTCCGCGGCTTGCGCAGCGAAGCCCGGGAATGACGACCCTTAAACGTTTTGGTCTCCTGGTCGGTATTTACGTTCTACTATTTAGTCCGACGATATAAATGATACTGTTCATAAACTTTCTCCAGTAGATACGGACCCGACCTCCTTTGATGATCTACTAAAGAGTCCTAACCCTCCGTTCGCTGCCGCACACCGAATTCAATCAGCCGCACCATTCGATTAGTTGGCCATCTGTGATCTGCTACGGTGCAGTTTTGGTGCTGCAGAAAATCCCCTCATGGCGCCGATGATGTCCCGTGAACTTTCAGTGTACGGCCGCCGTGTGTTAACGGCGATGTGAAAGCGCCGGATTGTGGGGGTTAGCGAAAGGCGTCCCCAAAATAGTTCGCCGCGTGGTTCGTATGAACGACGTGTTTTTCTAAGCTTAATCCTGCCGCTGAGATTGACGCCGAGCGGATGGTAC
>JACPPA010000010.1 GCA_016191285.1 Gammaproteobacteria bacterium | reverse complement strand
CAAAATCCGAGTGTTGCAGCGTCGCGCTTACGGACTGCGTGACGAAGAGTACCTTCGATTGAAGATCCTTACCTGCATGCTGCCTAAGCTTTGAGCGATAAATGATCAAGTTTTACCCACACTAAGTCCGGATGACCCGTTAAAGTTAAGGGTACTGGCGATCAATAAACCAACCTTATCGTCTTCGCGTGGCAACCGAACTCATATATCAACGGATCAATCGCCCTCTATTATTGCTGGCTGCTGAAATAATGATATGAGATATTCAAACCATGACTGAAGCCGTCTCAGGCGCGCGTCTCACACCGCTCCATGAATTGCATCTCGAACTTCGAGCAAAACTCGTACCGTTCGCGGGTTACTTGATGCCACTGCAATACGAACATGGCATTCTTCATGAGCATCTGCATACTCGGGCCAAAGCTGGTTTGTTCGATGTCTCGCATATGGGACAGATTACGATTGAGGGTCCGCCCGCCGCGCTTGAGACGCTGGTCCCAAGTGACATCGCGGGGCTTGGGCCGTGGCGACAACGCTATAGCGTGCTTACGAATGAAAATGGCGGCATTCTCGATGACCTGATGGTTACGCGCTTACCCGAACGCTTGCTAGTTATCGTCAATGCCGCGTTCAAGACTGAGGACTTCGTCTACTTACGTCGGCGACTAGCAGCGAGCTGCGAACTGACGCCGCACGATGATCGCGCGTTATTGGCGCTGCAGGGACCCGCGGCGGCGAGTGTGCTCAGTGTGTTGGCACCCAGCGTTACCGCGCTCAACTTCATGTCGGCAGGCTACTTTATATTGAACGGCATTGAATGTTTCGTCAGCCGCTCCGGCTATACCGGTGAGGACGGTTTCGAAATCGCGCTACCCGCGGCGGCGGCGATCGATCTTGCGCGGACGTTGTTGGCCGATCCGCGCGTCGCGCCCGCGGGATTGGGCGCGCGTGATTCGCTGCGGCTCGAAGCGGGCTTGTGCCTGGCTGGAGCTGACATCGATGAGACGACGACGCCAATCGAGGCGGGTCTGTCATGGGTCGTGGCGAAGCAATACCGCGAGCCAAGTGTCGCCGAAGCCAGTTTCCCGGGTGCCGCAGTCGTGCTTGCGCAGCTCAAGGTCGGCAGCACCAGAATCCGCGTGGGCGTGCGGCCGCAGGGTCGCATTCCGTTGCGTGCCGGGGTTGAACTACGTACCGCGGATGGCAGCGTGGTCGGTAGCATCACGTCCGGCAGTTTTGGGCCGAGTATTAATGCACCGATCGCGATGGGTTACGTCCAGCGCATTGCAGCCGCGGCGGGCACCCAGTTAACGGTGTCGATCCGAGGTCGGGAACACGCGGCTGAAGTTGCGCCCTTGCCGTTTGTACCGCACCGCTATCACCGGAAATGACCTAAATAGAAGAGCATAAATAGCGACCAGGAGGCGGAGATGCGACGGCACAGAGATTGTACTGCCGTCCCGGCGTGATCCCGGCTTGCGCCGGGAGGGACTTAAGGAACCTCTGAATAAGTCCATCCTGGACTTATTCAGAGTAAGGGAAGCAAAAAGTATGATTTTTGCTTCCCTTCATTTTCAATGGTTTGCAACCATCGAAAATGGCGGCACCTCCCTGTGCCGCGGGAAGCTCTGCCTTTTGCAGAGCTTCCTTAAGTCAAATTGATCTTGTTCTGGATTCCGGCTTGCGCCGGCATGACGATACATTCGAACTTGGAGCACGTGGGGTGGCCGGTATTTCCGCTTTGGTATTTAGTAGGGACCTAACGATGCAGTTAGTAAAGTTCACGAACGAGCACGAATGGCTACGCTTGGAGGACGATGGACATGTGACGGTCGGTATCACCGACTACGCACAGGAGCAACTCGGCGACATTGTATATGTTGAACTCCCCGAGGTTGGCAACCAGTTCGATACCACGCTAAATCTCGCGATCATCGAATCGGTGAAGGCGGTGGGTGAGATCAAGATGCCGCTCGCTGGCGCAGTCGTCAAGATTAATACACGCCTTGCTGACGAACCCGAACTCGTCAACCGCGATCCGCAAGGTGAGGGCTGGTTACTTCAGGCGAGAATCGAAGATCCGGCGGTGCTAGACGGCTTGATGGACGCGGCGGCCTATGCTGCTTATCTCTCCGGCCTCTGACCACGTCGCACAAGCCGCACACGGAGAGATTTCAAGATGGCGACACCACCGACACTCACCGAACTTGAAACCCGTGGCGATTTTATTCGTCGTCATATCGGTCCGGATCGCGAACAGATCAACATGATGGTCGAGGCGCTCGGTCTCGAAAATCTGGAACAGATCGTCGAACGTGCCGTGCCGGACACCATCGTCTCCCACACGCCGTTGGCGTTGACAGAAACCATCAGTGAACGCGCCGTCATCTCGCACCTGCGCCGTATGCGCGAACGGAATCGCGTGAATGTGTCGATGATCGGAATGGGCTACTACGGCACCATCATGCCCGAGGTGATAAAGCGTAATGTACTCGAGAATCCTGGATGGTACACGGCGTACACGCCCTACCAGGCCGAGATCAGCCAGGGGCGTCTCGAAGCCTTGCTGAATTTTCAACAAATGGTGATCGATCTCACCGGCATGGAGATCGCGAACGCGTCGATGCTCGATGAAGCCACCGCGGCGGCCGAAGCGATGGCGATGGCGCGACGGATATCCAAATCCGCCTCACATCGTTTCCTGGTGGACGCGGATTGTCATCCACAGACTATCGCCGTCGTGCGTACCCGTGCGCGTTATTTCGACATTGCGATCGAAGTCGCCGCTCCGGAGCATGCACGGAACGGCGAGTATTTCGGTGTGTTGCTGCAATATCCAGGATCGAGCGGGGCGCTACGGGATTATTCCGCGTTGGTGGCGGCGGCGCATGCGCACGGCATGTTGGTCGCAGTCGCCGCGGATCCGCTGAGCTTGGTTTTGTTGAAGTCACCGGGTGAGATGGGGGCGGATATAGTTGTCGGCAGTACCCAACGCTTTGGCGTGCCGATGGGTTACGGCGGACCGCACGCGGCGTTTTTCGCGACCCGTGAACGCTATGTGCGTGCGATGCCAGGGCGCCTGATTGGCGTGTCGGTCGATCGCGATGGTCGGCCCGCCTTGCGCATGGCGTTACAGACCCGTGAACAGCACATCCGGCGCGAGAAGGCGACCAGCAATATCTGCACCTCGCAGGTCTTGCTGGCAGTCATCGCGGGCTTCTATGCCGTCTACCATGGACCGCAGGGATTGGCGCTGATCGCCGGGCGGGTTCATCGCTTGCTGGAAATCTTTGCGGCCGGCCTGAACCGCCTGGGCTACGAGATCCTGACTTCGAGTTTTTTCGACACGCTCACGATCCGCGTGCCGAACCGGGCCCGACCGTTGGCGGCGCGTGCGCGTGAGGCGGGGATCAATCTGCGCGTCGTCAACAGTGATCATCTCGGCATGTCCTTCGATGAGACGATTACACGTACCACCGTGCGCACGCTATGGCGGGTCTTCGCGCGCGATGCCGACGACGATCTCAACTTCGATCGGCTCGATGCCGAGCTCTCGACATGTATTCCCGAGGATCTGCAACGCAAGACACCGCTCCTGACCCACCAGGTGTTCTCGCGCTACCACAGCGAGACCGAGATGATGCGCTACATGCGTGGCCTCGCACGGCGCGACATCGCGCTCGATCGGGCGATGATCCCGCTTGGCTCGTGCACGATGAAACTGAACGCCGCCGCCGAATTGCAAGCACTGTCGTACCGCGAGTTCAGCGAACTGCATCCCTTCGTGCCGCTCGATCAAGCGCAGGGCTACCAGCAGATGTTCGATGAATTGACCGCGATGCTGTGCGATCTTACGGGCTTCGCTGCGTTCTCCTTACAGCCTAACGCCGGTTCGCAGGGTGAGTACGCGGGGCTCTTGGTGATCCGCAAGTATCACGAAGTGCGTGGTGACGCCGGCCGCGACGTGTGTCTGATTCCAGCGTCCGCGCACGGCACCAATCCGGCGAGTGCGGCGATGGCTGGGCTTTACGTCGTGGTAATCGCCTGTGACTCGCAAGGCAATATTGATCTCGACGACTTGCGTGCCAAGGCCGACACGTACGCGGCGCGCTTGGCGGTGCTGATGGTCACCTATCCATCAACTCACGGGGTCTTCGAGGCGTCGATTCGGGACGTCTGCACCATCATTCACCAGCACGGTGGCCAGGTGTACATGGACGGCGCCAATCTAAATGCGTTAGTCGGGATCTGCCGACCTGCGGAAATCGGCGCCGACGTGATGCACGTGAACCTGCACAAGACTTTTGCGATCCCGCATGGCGGTGGCGGGCCTGGCATGGGTCCGATCGGCGTGCAGGCGCATTTGATGGCTTACTTGCCGGACCACCCGGTGGTTGGTGGCGTAAATCCAGCCGCAGGACCGGTTGGCACGATCGGCACTGTGGCGGCCGCGCCGTGGGGATCGGCCAGTATTTTGACCATCTCATGGGCGTATATCGCGATGATGGGAGCGCATGGCCTGCGGCGGGCGACGATGGTCGCAATCCTTGCCGCGAATTACATCGCGCACCGGCTGAGCCCTTACTATCCGATTCTTTACACGGGCAAGAATGGCATGGTCGCGCACGAATGCATCATCGATCTGCGGCCAATTAAAGCAGCCACTGGCGTTACCGTCGACGATATCGCCAAGCGTTTAATTGACTATGGCTTCCATGCACCGACGATGTCGTTTCCGGTCGCCGATACCTTGATGATCGAACCGACAGAGAGCGAGAACAAACGCGAGATCGATCGCTTCTGCGAGGCGATGATTCAGATTCGTGGCGAGATCACCGGCATCGAGCAAGAGATTGCTGTTCGTGATAACAATTTGCTCAAAAATGCCCCGCACACCCATCGATTATTGATTGCGGATAATTGGGATCGGCCCTATACCAAGGCCCAAGCCTTCTTTCCGATGCCCGATCGCCATGACGACAAGTACTGGCCACCGGTGTCGCGGATCGATAATGCTCACGGCGACAAACACCTGGTCTGTAGTTGTCCCCTCGACGCGTACGCTAATTCGTGACGCGCTCCGTTGAGTTGCCGCGACGACAATCCTCGATAGCAACACTGGAGACGATGGAGCTGAAAAATGAATACTCAGAATCGCTCCATGCCGCTGGCGGCTGACGAAACATTCGATCCTTATGCCGTGAACCGCGCGGAATTCGCTCGGATGAAGCTGGCGCGTGATGACGATGCCGTGGCCGGTTTACTGGCAGCGGTGCGCACACCGTCCGATGTGCGCCACCGCATCGCGGCTGACGCGACGGCCATTATCGAGCGTTGCCGAGCAGAACCGCACGCGCATGGGACGTTGGATGCCTTCCTCCACGAATTCGATTTGACCACTACCGAAGGCGTGGCGCTGATGTGTCTGGCCGAAAGCCTTTTACGCGTACCGGATGCCACCACCGCCGATCGCTTGATAGCGGAACGGATCGAGGCCGGGAATTGGACCGCGCATGTTGGACATTCGTCGAATTTGTTCGTCAATGCGTCGACCTGGGCGCTGATGTTGACCGGCGAAGTCCTACGCTTGGAGGACGGAACACTTGGAGATCCTTCAACGTGGTTGACGGCACTGGTTGGCCGAGTCGGAGAACCGATCATCCGCAATGCGATCAAGGCGGCGCTACGGATCCTGGGCAGTCAGTTCGTACTTGGTCACGATATCGATACGGCGCTACGCCGGGCGGGCGATATCCCGCATTCCTTCGACATGCTTGGTGAAGCGGCGCGCTCCGATGCGCAAGCGGCGTGGTACAGCAATGCGTATTCGACGGCCCTCGCGGCCCTCGCGCGCGGTGCGCCCCGGAACGCGATTTCAATCAAACTTTCCGCGCTTGATCCGCGTTTCGAGGAGACCCAAACATCGCGCGTGATGACGCGCTTGTATCCGACGCTCCTGCATCTCGTTGAGAAGGCCAAGGCGGCCGGTGTCGCATGCACGCTTGACGCCGAGGAAGCCCTGCGCTTGGAGTTGACTCTTGATCTCTTCACGCGCCTCGGCGAGGAATCTTCACTGGCAAGCTGGAGCGGACTTGGACTTGCAGTACAGGCCTATCAAAAGCGCGCGCTCACGGTCATTGATTGGGTTATCGCATGTGCGCGCCGGCGCGGTGCACCGCTGCAGGTTCGCCTGGTCAAGGGTGCCTATTGGGATGCGGAAATAAAGCATGCACAGGTCCACGGTTTGGCGGACTACCCCGTCTACACGCAGAAAGCCGCGACCGACCTGTCGTATTTGGTGTGTGCCGAGCGTCTCCTCGCCGCGGCACCAGCCGTATTTCCTCAATTCGCGACTCACAATGCGCACACGATCGCGACAATATTAGGTTTAGCAGATCCCACCGCCCGACTCGAATTTCAGCGCTTGCACGGGATGGGTGAGGCGGTATATACGGCGGCGAATGAGATTTACGGGCACGTGCTACCGGTACGGGTTTACGGCCCCGTGGGTAACCATAGGGCGCTATTGCCGTACCTCCTGAGGCGGCTCCTTGAAAACGGCGCCAATTCGTCCTTCGTCAATCGCTTTCTCGATCGCGCCAATCCGGTGTCGGCGTTGGTGGCGGATCCGGTGGTCCAAATGTCTTCGGAAAAGCCGAAGCGCCATCCCGCTATTCCTCTGCCGCGAGATCTATTCGCGCCACTAAGACCGAATTCATCGGGAGTCGACTGGGCAGACCGACGGGTTCGCGCAGCGCTTGTATCGAGCGCACCGCCCGCTTGGCAGGGCGCTTCAATCGTCAATGGTCAACTTATGCTTGGCGGCCGGCCGGTTGAGATCCGTAATCCGGCCGATCACAGCCAACTGCTCGCACGGGTCCCGCAGGCCACCGATGCCGAGATCGCTGCCGCTTATCAACACGCCGCGTGCGCGCAAGCGGATTGGGATCAATTAGGCGGCGGAGCCCGCGCGGCGATTTTGCGGCACGCGGGTGAAACGATCGATAGGGCGCGCGAGCGATTGGTTCACTGCCTGGTCCGGGAAGCGGGTAAGACATGGCGGGATGCACTCGATGAAGTGCGCGAAGCGGTCGATTATTGTTTCTACTACGCGGCGGAGGCTGCACAGTGTTTCGTCGGCCAACCGCCGTTACCCGCCGTGGCAGGAGAAAATAATCGGCTCAGCCTACATGGCCGCGGCGTTTTCGCGTGCATCTCGCCGTGGAACTTTCCACTCGCGATTTTCATCGGTCAAATCGCGGCGGCCCTAGCGGCCGGCAATACGGTGCTCGCAAAGCCGGCACCGCAGACGCCATTAACAGCGTTTCTCGCCACTCGCTTGCTACACGAGAGCGGCGTGCCGCCAGCGGTGTTGCATCTATTGACTGGTGACGCCAAGGTTGGCGCCGCGATTATCGACTTGCCCGGGATCGATGGCGTGGCGTTCACGGGATCGTTCCGTGTCGCCCGTGAGATCAATCGGCGATTGGCGGCGAAAGACGGACCGATTTGTCCATTCATCGCCGAAACCGGCGGTCAGAACGCGATGATCGTCGATTCCACGGCCTTGCTAGAAGCGGTTGTCGACGATGTACTTTACTCCAGCTTCAATTCCGCCGGGCAACGATGTTCAGCATTGCGAATCCTGCTGGTTCAAGAGGAAGTTGCCGCGCCGCTGCGCGAACTCTTGGCGGGCGCAATGGCGAATTTAGTGGTGGGCAATCCGGCGTGCGTCGAAACAGATGTCGGGCCGTTAATCGACGCGGCGGCGCAAGCGCGACTGCGCAGGCATCATACGGAGCTACGCCAACACGCGAGGATTCTTTTCGCTTATCCGGAATTACCCGAAGACTCACCCGGTTGGTATTTCCCCCCGGTCTTGGTCGAAATCGATGACTGGTCTTTGCTCCACGAGGAAATCTTCGGGCCGATTGTCCATTTCAAATCGTACGCAGCAACAGCGCTCGATGCTGAGCTCCACGCCTTGCGCCGGCTTGGCTTTGGATTGACGTTAGGGGTACACAGCCGAATCGAAGGTTTTGCCACCGAGATTGCGGGTCGTGTCGGTTGCGGTAATGTCTATATCAATCGGAATATGGTGGGCGCCGTAGTTGGATGTCAGCCGTTCGGCGGGCGAGGGATGTCCGGCACCGGCCCCAAAGCCGGGGGGCCGAATTATCTGTTGCGCTTCGCAACCGAGCGCACAATCACCACCAACACCAGCGTTAGCGGCGGCACCGCTGCGCTGTTCCAAATTACCGCTTGATTCGTTGCACTACTCACCACCTGAACTTGCCGAAGTATTGGAGGCGGCGAATCACGATAGAAGTGAAACATTGCCATATTTGCGCCGATGCGAAAAATGACCGCGCTATTGGTCTGTATCTAACTACACTGCTGTCCGGACGTTGAACCCCTGAACTGCGGTAATTGATTGATCCGGTACCTCTGCATGGCGTTTGCCCAACTGATCTATCGCGAGAGCTTGCGCGACATCGGAGCGTGTCTGCGAGCGCAGCAGAGCAAGCCCTATCACATGAGCATCAAACAACCGTCTTGAACTTGACCACTGGGTCGACCGCACCAAATCCCGCAACGGACGTCCCGGTCGATTCGTTTGACTCTCCCTTCGGAGCGTGCGGAGCCGAACCGTAGCGCGTAGCTGCGCGCGACGGTTAGGTGCCGCAGAATAACGCCCTTGCGCGGCGCCGGAGTGCGCAGCACGAAGACGTCCGCCCCAAGGGTTAGGCGGCATTTTGTAGAGACTGCTTAGATTGTTCGCTTTCGACCCACCGAAGCCTCGCAAATTTATTTCTCGACTCCCGGTAAGTGGCCTCTCGTCTCGACGCGGACAGCCAAAACGCCGGAATCATCCGACTATCAGCGCGCGATTAATTCATCGACCGTGACGCCGATGTCGCGTGCGATCTGTCATCGCCGGAACGGCGAGACGTCGCGACCGGCATGATGCGGCACAGTGGTTGCGCGACCATCAGGGTGTCGGTACTGCTTGTGTGATCCACGTTGACGGACGGCTGCAAAGCCGAGTGCGAAGAGGAGCTTCTCGACCTCACGGGGTTTGAGTACCGGGGCCTTGGACATCTCACACGGCGACCATTTGCGTGCCGACGAACTCTGTATCGAGCGTGGGTTCACCATCTTCGAGCAACATCTCGATAACCTCTTTCAAGTTCGCGTTCAACTCGTCGAGAGTCTCGCCCTGACTGTGCGCGCCTGCGAAGCCCGGGATGTAGCCGACGTAGAACCCGGTTTCGGTGCAGCGTTCGATGACAGCGGTATACTGATGCATGGTGGCGGTCCCGGTCGCGGGTGATGCCGTTTAGTTTAATCGCTTCTTGGAGCGGAAGGCAGGGCCGATAAGCAGGGAACGGCTCTGTATTGAGCAAACAGAACCAAGGTCGCTGGACCGTCGGGAATGCGCTTCGTGGCGAACCCAGAGCATCCTGGATCGATACCCATCGAAAGCGTCGTACTTACGTGGCCGCGAGGTGAGGTTGGTCTCCGAGGGATACTCGGCGTAATCGCGATCATCGCGGCTTGCTTGTGTTGGGCGCTGGACAACAACCTTACGCGCAAGGTATCGGCGTCCGACGCCATTTTTTCTTGCCAGCACCAAGGGCTGCGTCGCAGGCGCGACAAATTGCGCGCTGGCATTGAGCCTGGGGGCTCAACTCCCATCGACGACTGTATTCGTCAGCGCATTTCTCGTTGGCTTGGCGGGGTACGGGATTAGCTTAGTACTGTTTGTGTTAGCGCTGCGCGGCCTTGGGTCCGCGCGCACGGGCGCTTATTTTTCTACTGCGCCGTTCATGGGTGCGGCAATTGCAGTGCTGATATTTGGCGAACTGACCAATACGTATTTTTGGATCGCCGCGAGCTTCATGGCAACTGGGGTTTGGTTGCACCTAACCGAGCGGCATGAACATCAACATTCGCATGACTGCGTGATGCACAACCATATTCACGTGCACGATGTTCATCATCGACACCGCCATGATTTTACCTGGGATGACAATGAGCCGCATTCGCACGAGCACCGACATGAGCCAATGATTCATAGCCACTCACACTATCCAGACATTCATCATCGACACGAACACTGAGGAGCTATGCAGTTCAGCGAGCACTTCGTCAACGTGATGATGTTTGAGCTTCCTGCTCAACGAAGTATTGAGCGTCGAATCGGTGTCGGTCGCCCAAACCCTCGCTCGTGTACACTGCAATTGGCATTCTGGCGGCGACGGTGTTTATTCCTAACGCCCTTGTTCGCGTTCCTACCGCAGGCGGTTCTCGTCGCAACGATCGTCGTTGCGGTGTTTCCCCTAGCCTGGATTTGGCGGCCATCAAACGAACGTTCGGGTATTCAAAACCGGACTTCGCGGCCATGACGGCGACCATCACGCTGGTTTTGCTGGTGGGTGTCGAAGCGGGGATCCTTGCGGGCACAACGCGCTCATTGCTCCTCTTTCTTTGGCTGACCAGCCGGCCGCATGTGGCCATCGTTGGCTAGGTGCCGGGGACGGTGCATTTCCGTAACGTCGCCCGGCACACCGTAATCACGCAGCGTGACATTCTCTCCATCCGTGTCGAAGAGTGTCTCTACTTCGCTAACGCGCGTTTTCTAGAAGATGCGATCTATGACCAGGTCGTCGCCCGTCCGGAGTTAAGGCATGTCGTACTGATGTGCCCAGCCGTTAACCTGATCGACGCCACGCGCTGCAGAGCCTTGAGGCGATCGCACATCGTCTAGACGCGGCTGGCGTCGGATTTCACCTGCGTATTTCTATCGCAGTTCGAAGTCATTGCTGCACTGACTGCTCATAAGTAAGGCATACCGAATGCCGTGCTAGCGATGGAACCATGCTGGCCCCTCTTCATCGGCTCGACGTTGCGGTTTCTCGGACTGGCCGTCCACACTCTCGATATGCGGTCGCGAGTTTGCGTATTGCAAGAAAAATCGGGATGAAGATGGCGCGGGCGTTAGCATCGCCGCTATGGTCTGAACGTTTACTTGCGCTACAGTTCCGAGAACAGATATGTCAGCAACGCCATTCCGAGCAGGATTACCGATATATCCATGGCGATGCCTGACCATGTGCAGTAGCGCGCTGGAATTTCAATCGGTTTCAACGTGCGCAGCACGCGTCTGAACTGAACAATAGAAAAGCCGATTGCCAGCAAGGCCAGCGTAATAAAGGCCGCACCGATCCAAAACGATAAGTCACGCCCTGAATGGTATGAAGTAGGTCGAAGCATGTGAAGGAATAGACCAAAGCGTTCAAGCACGAAGCCGAACGCCATCAGCGTGAGCCCGGTGCGATTCCATGCCAAGAGGGTGCGTTCGGCGGCAAAGAAAACGCGAGGGTCGTTTAGATCCGACATGTTCAGGCAGGCTCCACTTGGCTGGGCAATGTGCGTTTAAGCGTTTGCGCTAGACGCTCGAAGGTTTCGGGAAACGGCGCACGCTTACGCCATACCAGGCCAATAGTGCGCCTAGGCGGGGGCGATTTGAACGGGCGGATTTCTACTGTTTTTTTGCTTATTCGCGGCCCCGCATCTACGGCCAGCGCGGGCAGCAGTGTGAGCCCCAGCCCCATGCCTACCATCTGCCGCAGGGTTTCCAGACTGGTGGCGCGTACTTCCTCACGGTCGCGCGAGCCGATACCGCATACATCGAGTGCCTGGTCGCGCAGGCAATGACCCTCGTCGAGTAGCAGCAGTTTCTCGTTCATGAGGTCCGACACTTTCAGCAGTTGCCGTTTGGCGAGCGGGTGATCCGCCGGTAAGGCGGCGACAAACGGCTCGTAAAACAGGGGCTCGATGCGCAGGCTCTCGTCTGTAATGGGCAATGCCAGCAGGCCGGCATCGAGCTTGCCGTCGATCAAGTGCTCCAGGATCTGGGATGTCATTTCTTCGCGCAGCAGCAGACGGAGGTCAGGATGTCTTTTGTGAACCAGGGTCAGTGCGTGCGGCAAATAATACGGGCCGAGCGTGGGGATCACGCCGAGCTGCAGGGTGCGCGACATCGGGTTCTGAGCGTGTTTGGCGAGTTCACGGATGTGCTCTGCTTCTTCGACCATGTGGCGCGCGGCGGCCAGAATTTCTTTGCCAATCGGCGTCGGCGTGACCCGTTTGAGGCTGCGATCGAACAATGTGATAGCGAGAAAATCCTCCAGCTTCTTGATCTGCGTGGAAAGCGTGGACTGGGTGATGAAGCAGGCTTCCGCCGCGCGCCCGAAGTGCCCGTGGTCAGCCAGCGCAACCAGGTATTTGAGTTCTTGCAGAGTCATGGCGAGTCTATCGCTTTTGTCAATCGGATGAGTATAGATAATCCATTGGATAAATGATCGCTTGAGATATTCAATGACCTCACTCCACCCGGAGTTCACATTAAAGGAAATTGTCATGTCAACCGAAACGAAATGCCCGTTCAATCACACCGCTGGCGGCGGTAAGTCGAACCGTGACTGGTGGCCGAACCAGCTTCAACTGGAAATCCTGCACCAGCATTCCCCCCAGCCCAGTCCGATGGGCGCGGACTTCAACTACGCCCAAGCATTCAAAAGTCTCGACCTGGCCGCTGCGAAGAAAGACCTCGTGGCCCTGATGACCGACTCGCAGGACTGGTGGCCGGCGGATTACGGTCACTACGGCCCTTTTTTCATTCGCATGGCGTGGCACAGTGCAGGAACCTACCGCACTGGTGACGGTCGTGGCGGCGCAGGGCACGGCAACCAACGTTTTGCACCGCTCAACAGCTGGCCCGATAACGTCAACCTCGACAAGGCGCGCCGGTTGCTGTGGCCGATCAAGCAGAAGTACGGCAGCAAAATCTCCTGGGCCGACCTCATGATTCTTGCGGGCAACGTCGCTCTGGAATCGATGGGATTCAAGACCTTCGGCTTTGCCGGCGGACGCGAGGACATCTGGTCACCGGAGATTGACGTCTACTGGGGCAATGAGAAGAAATGGCTTGACGACAAGGATCGCTATTCCGGCAAACGCGACCTCGAGAACCCGCTCGCCGCCGTGCAGATGGGCCTGATTTATGTGAACCCGGAAGGCCCCGGCGGCCAGCCCGATACGCTCGAATCCGGCCGCTTGGTGCGCGAGACCTTCGCGCGCATGGCGATGAACGATGAAGAAACGGTGGCGCTGACGTGCGGCGGTCATACCTTTGGCAAATGCCACGGTGCGGGGGATGCGGCGCTAGTCGGCGCTGCACCCGAGGCAGCCGGACTCGCCGAGCAGGGTCTGGGCTGGAAGAGCAGTTATGGCAGCGGTAAAGGCGGCGATCAGATCGGCAGCGGTCTGGAAGGCTCCTGGACGCCGACCCCGACCAAGTGGGACATGAGCTATCTGGATGTGCTGTTCGGCAACGACTGGGTGAACTCCAAGAGCCCGGCGGGCGCCTGGCAGTGGACGCCGAAGCAGACGACCGACAGCAACACGGCCCCGGCCGCGCACGATGCCTCGAAAAAGGTGCCGATCATCATGACCGATGCGGACATGGCAATGCGCATGGATCCGATTTACGAGCCGATTGCACGGCGCTTTCACAAGAACCCGGCAGAATTTGCCGATGCCTTCGCCCGCGCCTGGTTCAAGCTGACTCACCGTGATGTGGGTCCGCGTTCGCGCTATCTCGGCCCCGAAGTGCCTGCCGAAGAACTCATCTGGCAAGACCCCATTCCCGCCGTCGATCATCCCCTGATCGACGACAAGGACGTCGCCGCGCTCAAGGCTAAAATTTTGACGTCCGGACTGTCGGTTTCCGAGCTGGTCTCGACCGCCTGGGCCTCGGCGTCCACGTTTCGCGGTTCCGACATGCGCGGCGGCGCGAACGGCGCGCGCATTCGTCTGACACCGCAGAAGGACTGGGAAGCCAACCAGCCCGCACAACTGGCAAAAGTGCTTGGAAAGCTCGAAGGCATCCAGCGCGAGTTCAACGGTAGCGGCAAGAAGGTCTCGCTGGCTGATCTCATCGTGCTGGCAGGTTGCGCCGGAGTTGAGCAGGCCGCCAAGAATGCTGGCCACAATGTGACGGTTCCCTTCACGCCGGGCCGTATGGATGCCTCGCAGGCGCAGACCGATGTCGAATCCTTCGCCGTGCTCGAACCGATCACCGATGGCTTCCGCAATTACGAGAAGGCCAAGTACACCATATCGGCTGAGGAACTGATGCTCGACCGCGCGCAACTGCTGAAGCTTTCCGCGCCCGAGATGACGGTGCTGGTAGGGGGCATGCGCGCCATGAATGCCAATGTCGGGCAGTCCCAGCACGGGGTCTTTACCCAGCGGCCGGGGGTGCTCACCAACGACTTCTTCGTCAACCTGCTCGATATGGGAACGGACTGGAAGCCGGTCTCCGACGCCGAGGACGTGTTCGAAGGGCGCGACCGCAAGACCGGCAAGGTCAAATGGACCGGGACCCGTGTCGATCTCATCTTCGGTTCGAACTCCCAACTCCGTGCCGTGACTGAAGTCTATGCAAGCTCGGACGCGCAGGAGAAGTTTGTGCATGACTTTGTGGCGGCCTGGAACAAGGTGATGAACCTCGATCGCTTCGACCGCGCGTGATCTCGGAGGAGGGGCCTTAAAGGTCTTATGTCGAGCAACCTTGCCCTGGCATCGGCTTATCCCGAACCAGGTCGAGGTTGAGCAAACCATGCAACTTCCTTTTCGCTTCGCTTATAAGGCAGCAATTTTGAAATGCGCCTGCGCAAGTTGGGCTATTTTCCGGGGTCGGTAACACCTGCGCGACCTTCGCCCGTTTTTCCACCGTGGCCGGCGAGCTCGGCAGCGCCGACACGGCGCGCGATCCGCGCTGCGTATTTCACGCCAAGCCGGTCCAGGATTGCATCTGATGCCGGCGCGGCTTCGCGCTAAAATTCTACGCGGAGGAAGGCAATCGGCACCTGGTCGGCAACGCCACGCCGGTGTTCTTTATCCGTGACGCGCTGAAGTTCTCCGACTTCATCCATTCGCAAAAACGCGACCCCCGCACCGGGGTGCGCGACAACACGATGCATTGGGATTTCTGGAGCCTGTCGCCCGAGTCGATGCATCAGATCACGACGCTGTTTTCGGATCGCGGCATTCCCGCTACCTTACTTCATATGCACGGCTTCGGGTCGCACACAATCTCGCTGTGGAACGAAGTAGGCGAGCGTTACCGGGTGAAACGGCATTTCAAAACGATGCAGGGGATCAAGAATCTGCGTGCCGATGAAGCGACCAAAATCGCCGGTGAAGACCTCGACTTCCATCGCCGAGACCTGTTCAACGCGATTGAAAAAGGCGACCTCCCAAATTGGAAAGTGATGGTCCCGATCATGCCGGAGAAGGATGCGGAGACGTATTCCATCCACCCGTTCGACGTGACCAATATCTGGCCGCACAAGGGCTATCCGTTGGTTGAAGTCGGCGTGCTCGAACTCAACCGTAACCCGCAGAACTCTTTTTGCTGAAGTTGAGCAAGCGGCGTTCGAGCCGGGCAATTTGCCGCGCGGCATGGCCGCGTCACCCGGCAAAATGTTGCAGGCGCGCATCCTGTCGAATCCCGACGCGCATCGTTATCGTATCGGCATCAATTACGCCGCGCTGGCCGTGAACAAGCCACGGAGCGCCGTGAAGCATTATCACCGCGATGGTCGGACGCGTTTTGACGGCAACGGCGGCAGTGCGGTGAACTACCAGCCGAACAGCTTTGACGGCCCGGTCGACGATGCCAAATACATCGAGCCGCCGTTGAAAATTTCGGGTGATGCGGATCGCTACAATCATCGCGATGGCAACGAGGACTATATGCAGGCAGGTAATCTTTTCCGCCTGATGAACGCCGACCAGAAGCAACAGTTGATCGACAACCTGGTCGGCGCGCTAAAACCCGTACCGACGTTCATCCAGAAACGTCAGCTCGGTCACTTCTATAAAGCCGAACCTGACTATAGTAGTCGGGTCGCAGCGGGACTTGGCATTGCGATAAATGAGGTGACGGGGAAAGCGGCCTAAACCTGAATTCGGGGTCGAGTAAACCTAACGGCCTCTCTTGCGTAATCGAGGGTCGGCGGCCTTGATTCGGGCGGCGTCATCGGGAACGGTTGCGGTGCACGCCCGAATTTCGTGAGCATTGCGATGGCTGGTGCCACCTGCTGCGCGGCGCCGCGGCTTCGGTGAGAAGGGCGACGCGGATTTTCAGATCGTTATCTATATGACGCGTCAGAGTGTTTACGCTCTCTGTTGAACAAATGCGTGGAACGCGTGGTGTAGCGGTCCCAGTCGTGACCGGCGCCGTGTAACCCGCCAAAGCGTTCGTTCCAACGTTAGATAGGGCGTCTCCAGGGTCATCACGCGCTTGCTGCGAAGGCTTTCGGCGACTACCAAGCGCGAAAGACAGGCAACGCCGATACCAGAAGCCACTACCTGTAATACCGCCTCGGAGTCGTCGAAAGTAAGCAGCGTTTTTGCGGGCGTTAGCTTTGCATTCCTTAGCGCGTTCTCCAACACCTCGCGGGCACTTGAGTCAAGCTCGCGCATGATCCAGTCCGTCTTTTGCACATGCGACCGCGGCAGCCTACGAGCTTTGAGTTTCCAGCGGCGTGGGCTCACGATAATTGCCATCTGATCGGTTCGCCAGCTTTCGGCGAGCATGTCTGAACGGGCCACCGATCCTTCGACGTACGCTACATCAGGTTGATGGGCATGCAAGGTAGCCAGGGCAGTTTCGGTCTTGCCGATAACGAGGCTAACTGCGACAGCCGGATGTTCGCCGGCAAACGCGGCGAGCGCCGACGCTAGCAGATAGCGACCGACAGCAGTGCTTGCCGTCACCCGCAGATCTCCGTGCAGTTCATCACCCTGGCCACCCAGCAGGGCCGGCAACGCGTGCACACGTGTGAGCAGTTCCGGTGCTTCCGTCAGCAGTAGCCGACCACGTTCGGTCAGCCTTAATGCACGGCCCTCGCGCTCGAAGAGTGCGGTTGCGAAGTGCTTCAAATCACCAACGCGTCGGCAAGTAAGCCATAAGGTCGGCGAAGACGCGATGAGGTTAGGGATAGGGAGAAACATGATGAGTTCGCGACAATTACATCGGCGACATTTTCTCCAGATGATGGGCGCGGCGAGCTGTAACAGCCTGCTACCGCGCTGGACTTGGGCCGAGGCTGCGAAAGCGGTTGTAAGCGATGCACGGCGCATGGTGCGCTTTCCGCAAAAATCCGAGCTGATTCTGGTGACCGATCGGCCGCCACTACTCGAAACGCCGCTTCATTATTTTCGTCAAGATCTGACTCCCAACGAAGCCTACTTCGTGCGCTGACATCTCGGCGGCTACCCGACACGGGTTGATCTCAATAACTTCCGTCTGACTATTGGTGGTCACGTCAGCAGGCCTTTTTCGCTATCTCTGAATGAGCTGGTGGCCCAATTCGAGCCGGTCTCGATGATCGCGCTCAACCAATGTTCGGGCAACGCGCGGAGCCTATTCACACCGACGCCGCCAGGTGGCCAGTGGACGAATGGGGCGATGGGCAACGCGCGATGGACTGGCGTGCGCCTTAGCGACTTACCGACTAAAGCCGGGGTGGGCGGCGGCGCCATTGAGGTTGCCCTTCCCGGGCTGGACGAATCACCGATGCCGACCTTGCCGAAATACGTCAAGTCGTTGAAATTCGACCACGCCAACGACGGCGAAGTGCTGGTCGCTTACGCGATGAACGACGCGCCGTTGCCGCTGCTTAACGGCTTTCCGCTGCGACTGGTGGTCCCAGGCTGGTATGCCACGTATTGGGTGAAAGCGCTGGCACACGTGGAAGTGTTGCCAAACGAGCTACACAATCTGTGGATGGACCGCGCGTATCGCATTCCGAACAATGACTCGCTAAGCGAGGATGAGGAGCACCTTGCGACTGATACAGTGCCGATCAATCGCTTCAGTATTCATTCGATCTTCGTGCGACCGGAGCCACTAGAGACGATACGGCTTGGCCAAGCCTATCCGTTGGAAGGTCTGGCGAACGACAGCGGCCATGGCATCACAGGTGTAGAGGTTTCTTGCGATGGCGGCCAAAGCTGGCAGGCCGCGCAGCTCGATCCCGAGTTAGGCCGTTATTCCTGGCGTCGCTGGCGTCTAAGCTGGACACCCAAGCAGCGCGGACCGTATGCATTGAAGGTACGGGCTACCAACAAGGCCGGCGAGCAGCAGTTCGATACGCAATGGAATCACGGTGGCTACGCCCGGCGCGTGATCGAAAGCACTACCGCCACGGTGATCTGAACATGCGTATATCGATGGGCGAAGGTGGTGCCGTTCTCGCGGCAATGATCGCGTCCGGAATGTTCAGTGCGCGACTGGCATATGCGGATGGACGTTAGCCATTCCGCAACCGACCGCGTCATCCGCTGCGCAGCCGGTCCCGCGAACGGCAATAGATTTTGGCCCGCCCGTACAGAGTATCAACGTGCCGCACGATGAGCCGTTTCTGCCGGCGGGTCCGGGTCGCACGCAATTCGTATCGAACTGCGTGATCTGTCATTCGCCGCGTTACATCACATCGGACGCGACGCGACGAATCTGCAAGCATCGTGATGATTTTCACCCGCCAAGCGCGAATTTCCGAAATGACAACCGATCATGGGAACAGCGCGTCTAGGTCCCGACGGCCATGCCCAACCCGAAGAACAAACACGTCCTCACCTTCAACGCAGTACACGATCACGTAATCCCCGACAGCGAAACTGCGGCATTCAAAACCAAAATCTTCTTCGCGAGAGCGCCCCAAATAGGGGAAACCCGCAAGCAGAACAATGCGCTCAATAAGGGAGTCTATTAGTCGATCAGCAAGCCCGCATTACTTTCGGTGGCGATGTAATACCAAATATCATCGAGGTCGCGTTCAGCATGCGGCGCAAGTCGATGCGCCATTTAACTCCCTCGCGTCTGCTCGGCCGCCAAGCGAGCACGCCCGCGTTCTTTCATTTCGCTAGCGAGCAGGAGCATGGTGTCGGAGGTGATGGCGCGACCTTCGCCGCGCGCAATAGATGCTCTAGCGTCATCGAGCGTTAGTAAAAAGACCGCGCGATTGCGTTCACGCGCTTCCCATAGGGCCAGCGCTTCTTGTATCGCGTCGGTTTCGCTCTGCAGCCGTCCGCGCTCGATGGCGAGGCGGGCGAACGCCTGTTGATCTGATGTCAGCTGGATATCCATGACTTGAGACTATCCGAGGTTGAGTTAACGGTTCAAGCTAATTTAGGACAAATTTCTTGTGCCGCGAACTTTCCCGTTAGTCGCGTACTACTGGGGCAAGCCAAATGACCGTTTCGCTGCGGTTAGATTCGCCCGTCGAGTGACCAAACCCGGCAAGCACTGGTGCTTCCTGGAAGAAGATCTTGCCGAGTACTTAAGGTCGCTGTACGGTTCGACTCGGCAGGTGTCGCAAGGGAGCACGAAGGAGGCAACCTTATGGCACTATTCAAGAGAGCGAAGTCGAGTTACTGGTGGGTGCGATTCACGGCCCCCAACGGCGCGCAAGTACGCGAGTCTACTGGGACTGCGGACCGACGCGCCGCGCAGGAGTATGAAGACCAGAAACGCGCGGCGCTGTGGCGACAGCACAAGTTAGGCGAGAAGCCACGCTATCGCTGGCAACAAGCGGTCGAGCGGTGGGTGATCGAGGCGGCGGCGCATGCGAGTCTGGAGGATTCGAAGATCCATCTGCGATGGGTCCACCGATTCCTCTATGACGTGTACTTGGATGCGATCGAGCGCACCTTGCTCGACAAGATCGTGCAGGCGCGGCGCGCTGAGGGCGTCGCGATCGCGACGGTCAACCGGTTGCTGGAGATCATTCGGGTGATCCTGCGCCGGGCGGCGCAAGATTGGGAATGGATCGATCGCTTCCCGGCGATCCGATTGTTGCCCAACCCGGTTCGCCGGATCCGGTGGCTGACGCGTGAGGAAGCGGAACGTTTGTTAGGGAAGCTGGAAGCTCTGCAAAAAGCAGAGCTTCCCGCGGCACAGGGAGGTGCCGCCATTTTCGATGGTTGCAAACCATTGAAAATGAAGGGAAGCAAAAATCATACTTTTTGCTTCCCGTACTCTGAATAAGTCCAGGATGGACTTATTCAGAGGTTCCTTGGGTGTGTTGCCGTCGCATCAAGCGGCGCTGGTGCGTTTCCCGTTGGCGACAGGCCTGCGGGAGCGGAATGTGGCGCGGCTCGAATGGTCGCAGGTGGATCTGACCCGCCGTGTGGCGTGGATCCACCCCGATCAGGCAAAGGCGAAGAAGCCGATCGGGGTGCCGCTGAACTAACGACGCGGTAATCGTGTTAAGGCGCGAAGTGGGTAAACATCCGACGCGTGTCTTCACGTGGCAGGGTCGGCCGATCGACACGGCGAACACCCGCGCTTGGCGAAGGGCATTGAAGTAGGTCGGGATCGAAGCATTTCGATGGCACGACCTGCGCCATACCTGGGCTTCGTGGCATGTGCAGAACGGAACTCCGTTACACGTGTTGCAAGAGCTCGGTGGGTGGGCGTGCTTCGAGATGGTTCAACGCTACGCGCACTTATCGGCGGAGCACTTAGCGGAGTACGCGGGCAATGTGTCTAAAATTCGTGCTGTGACTAGCACACTTTTGGGCACCCCGGCGGAAGACGCGGAAAATGCAGTGAGCGAAAATCTTGCTAACTGCTTGAGCTGAGCGAAGATTATTGGCGCGCCCGAGCAGAGAAACTTCGAACTGCCTGTTTGAAATTTTTCCCCAGTGGAGCGTCTGTCTTGAACAATCCCAAGTCGCATACTAATGAGTCAGGTGGCGGTTTTCAGCTCGTCGCGCAGCGACGGCGACTGCCGAACCAGCCATAGCTGAACCGCTTCCCCAGTTGAGCCAACGTACGGCGCGAGCGCTCCTAAAATGGAGCCTCGCCCGCAAAGCCCTCAATGCGAAAGCGCTCAACACGCCAGATAAGATGATGCAAATCGCCACGGCCACTTCCAGTAAGTCGGACACGGTAATCCTCGTCAGGTTGCCGGTCGGCAGCAAAGCCAGAAAAAAGACCATTAGTTAGGATTTCTGATGGTAAGCGCCAAGTTACCTAAGAAGAGCTGGAATGGATCTTCGCGGGCAGGCTGTTCGACATCTTCATCGATTGGCTGGGCAGGCCGAGGGTACGATTGCGGTTGGCTTACCAACGCTCCATATTGGCGAACGAGTTGTACATCTCGATTTCGGAGAGCGTGAGGGAAGGCGTCACCTTCTCGATCGCGTGCAGCAAAGTCGCCTCGTCGATCTCTGGATGATCGTGCGTGACGGCATAGCGCGCCGCCTCGGTGACGATGAGGTCGAGATCAGACCCGACATAGTTCTCCGTCCTTTTCGCGAGCGTCTGGAAGTTGATGGTCTGGCTATGCGGCCGGCCCTTGAGGCTGAGGCGGAACATGTCCTCGCGCGCCTCGAAATCGGGCGTCGGCACGAAGATCCGCTTATCCATTCTTCCAGAGCGCAGGATCGCGCTATCGATCATCTGCGGCCGGTTTGTAGCGCCGACGACGAGGATGCGGTCGGCGCCGGCATTGTTGAGCTGGAGGAGGAACTCGTTGATCTCCTCCTTTTTGATGTCAGCGCTGGAGGAAAGCTCCTCGCGCTTCGGGATCAGACCCTCGATTTCGTCAATGAAGACGATCGCCGGACTCTCCTTGCGGGCCATGTCGAACACCTTGGCGATGTTCATGACAGCACCGTGGACGTACGACGTGCCGACCGATGACGGGTTCATCTCGAACAGGTGGTAGCGCAGCTCCTCGGCGAGCTTCTGTCAAGCCTCGTTCTTCTTTGCGTTGCCGATATAGCGTAGTGCCCCAGGAAATGCTGATGGTCTGGCAGCCAGACTCGACCATAAAATTGTAGGTCTGTGAGATAGGGATTAAATTAATCGACTGCATACGGGTGTGGTACGCCATCTTGGTAGCGTCGGCGTAATTCACCCGCTTGCCGCCATAGATTACGTGGTCGGGCTTGAAGATGATCGTGCCACCCCCGAACGTGCCGGGAATCTTGATCGCGATCGTGTTGCTTTCCTCGTGCGATTTGTTGGTGGCGATCTGCTCCTGCTCGCTCTTGAGCTGCGCCTTGAAGCTGTCGGTGCCGGCGATCTTGAAGGCAAACTCCAGCAGCTTCGCCGAGGTTTCCAGGTCGTTGCGATGGTTGTGGATTTCGAGGACGATGTTGCGCAGTGCCTTCGCTGCGCGGCGCTGTCTTCGTAGAGGCCGGCCTCGATCAGCTTGTTCAGCTCGGCCTGCAGCGCTGCCACGGGGCCCTTGAGCTGAGCGGTTTTGGCCGTGTTGTGGTTAATCTGGTCGTCGAATTTGAGTCGCTCTAGCTGCTCGATCGTAGTTTGCACTCCCTTGAGGACCGGGTTGAGGATCTTCTCCTCAACCTTCTTGCCGCGGGCGCTGAATCGCTGCTGGAACCTGTAGACGAAATCACCGCTGCCTCGGGTCTCCTGAATCTCGGCGTAGAGGTCAGAGAGGTCGCTCGTGACCTTGCTGCGGAACTCCGCAATCGTTTCGTCGCTGAGCGCCTCGGCGTCCCGACGGTAATCCTGGACGAAGGCGACCCAGAATTTCTGGCTGTCGAGCAGCGCTGACCAGGCAGCGAGGGAGGCCTCGATCGGCCCGTCGGGAGCGGGCTCGAACAAGGATAGGGTCTGCGCTAGGGCCAGGTTGCGACTATGAGTAAAGGCGCCCGGATTACGCTCATCGGTCGTCGCCCCCCAGATGGCGGCCGCCTGGTCGAACTCTTTGCGCGCTAGGTGGCTCGCGGCACTCTTGTCGATGTCGTCGGCGATGCGGAACCAGAAGAAATACTCCTGCAGGCGCGTTTTCGGGGCCTGCAGCCGGCGCAAGGCGTCCTTTGTCAGCTCCTCGGTGCGACGCGCCTTGATGCCGGGAATATCGAGATCGTATTCGGTCTCGTCGTCAATTTTCAGGCGTTGGATGATTTCATTCGATCGCTGGAGGATCTGCTTGGCCGAAGCCGTGCCCGTCAATCCGAGTATGTGATAGGCATTGTCTTTGAATGATGCGGCCATCGCTTACCTCGTAATTCCAGATACGTTGATTTCGATAGGGTCTGCTTTCGTTGATGGCCGGAGCGCAGTCAGTCCCCGGCAGCTTCGTTTAAGAGCTTCGATGTCGTTTTTCTCTATCGCCCGTTGCCCCTGCTCGATGAAGTATGTTGATTCCTTCTGGCTGGTGAAATTCCCGTCGTTGACCAGCGTGCGGAAGTGATACACCCATGTCGCCGGCAGCGAGAACAGGGCACGGCCGCTTAGCTCGCGCAGGCGCTCATTGATGCCGGTGAGCAGAACGCGGTCCTTCTCCCGGATCGCCTTTTCGCCCTCGGCCTCGATCTCGGCAAGCAGCGCTGCCTGCTTGGTGCGCTCGTTGGTGTCGGGCACCTCGGAGATGATGTCGCCGGTGCCGGCGATGCCTTCGTTGAAGTCCTTGACGAGCTGAGGTAGGGCGGTCGCCTGCTGGGTATCGTCGAGGATCTGTTTCAGCTCGCGGACCTGCTTGACGGCCTTGCGCTTCTCGTCCTCGTCGAGCCTGGCGTTCTGCAGGCTCATCGAGGCCGTGGTCAGCGCCGAGACGATCTGCTCCTTCTGGGTGTCGGAAGCGTTGGGCGACATCGCTTGAGCGCGCCCGATCTGGGCGTCCAGTTCCTGCTCAACATCATCGACCTTCACCAGCTCATCGATGAAAGTGGAGCGCGCGTTGAGCCGGAGATCGATCGACGGGATGTAGGCCGTGATCGTCAGCTCGCGGATGGCGTTGATTTCGACGGTCAGCTCCAGCTCGGTGCCTTCGGCTAGGTCCCGGGGCAGGTCCTTGCCTTTGATCCCCAACTCGCAGACATAGGCGTTGCGGTCGGGGATGTCGGACTCGCCTTCGCCAACACGAATCCAGAGCGGGTTGTCGTTCTCGGCCTTCGTGAGCGCGCGTACCGTCCTGAATTTTTCGGTCTTCTTGGCCGGGAGGATGGCGCCCTTCTCAATCAGGCGCTCGAACACCTCGCTCATGTCCGACCCTTTGTCGAAGCCCTTTTTTGGAGACGACAACGCCGATCGAGCACGGCAGGGGAGCGCCGGCGATCGAGAGGCCGTGCGTGATGGTGAAACTGTCGGGATCGACCGCGACCTGGTTGCCCTGGGCATCGAACAAGTAGATCCAGAACAGAGTGGAGCAGTTGGGTTCTAGCGGTACTAACGTAAAGAATTTGCCATTTTTTTTTGAGGGGCACTTCCGGCCCGGCATAGGCGCCGCTGCCGGTGATGGTCAGTCTGCTCGTCGTCGGAGGTCAGCGCCTCGTAATTGAGGGTTAGCGCGTGAGTACCGGCCAGCAGCTCGCGCTTAACATCTTCCTGGTCTTGCGGCACCCGCTGACCCATTGCGAAGATACAGGCGCCGCGGGCGACGGCGGTCAGCGGGTCAACGGACTTGTCAGTTGCGATGCCGAGATCCGCTTCGAGCCGGCGGGTGATGTAGGGAATCTGGGTCGGTCCGCCGACTAGAATGATTTTGGAAACCGCACTTGCGGATATCCCGCTATCCTTGAGGGTCTGCTTGCATAGCTCGATGGTGCGCGTGATCAGCGGCGCCATCAGCTCGTCGGCCGCCTGACGCGAGATCTCGATCGACATGCAGATCGGATTACCAGCGTCGTCCTCCCCGAGCTTGTCGGCTTCTACGATGGTTGTCTCGTACTGCGACAGCTCGATCTTGGCCTGCTCGGCCAGGGATTTGAGGCGGGAGAATTTGCTTTGGTGAGCCTTGTTGTCTCGGCGGAAGTTGGCGAGCGTGGTGGACGCCGCGATCCGCGGCGCCAGGATGTGGTCAACAATCTCCCAATCGAGGTTCTTGCCGCCGAGGAAGTTGTCTCCGTTGTGCCCGAGCACTGACAACACGCCGTCTTTGGAGGAGATCAGTGCCACGTCGAAGGTACCACCCCCGAAATCGTAGACCAGCCAATTTTCGTTCTTGCCGGCGCCGAAGCCGTAGGAGATCCCCGCGGCGATCGGCTCCTGCAGCAGCACCACATGGCGGAAGCCGGCAGGTTGCCGGCCCGCTTGGTCGCTTCGCATTGCAGGACGGAGAAGGCGGCCGGGATGGTGATCACCGCGGCTGACGTGTCGAACTTCGGGTATTTGCGCAGCACGTCTTGGGTGAGGCTTTTCAGTATCTCGGCCGAGATCTCCTCGGCGCTCATCTCTATCCCGGCCCGCTCGAAGTAGAACTTCTCCGGCGTGCCGATGATGCGTTTCACCTCCGGCTTGAAGTTCTTAACCCCTGTATTCGAACCGTCGGCATAGAGGCTGTCGTAAGCCTTCTGTCCGACCACCTTGTTTTTGGCTTTATCAAAACCGAAGACGGAAGGTGTGTACTCGACGCCGCCGGGTTTCTTCACAATCTCGACGGTGCCGTTGTTGTTAAGGAGGAACCTCTGAATAAGTCCATCCTGGACTTATTCAGAGTACGGGAAGCAAAAAGTATGATTTTTGCTTCCCTTCATTTTCAATGGTTTGCAACCATCGAAAATGGCGGCACCTCCCTGTGCCGCGGGAAGCTCTGCCTTTTGCAGAGCTTCCTTAACCGCGACAGCGGAATTTGTGGTCCCTAAATCGATACCTATCAAAATTGTTTGCGTCATGTGCCTCCCAACGTGTCCATGTTTTTACGGCAGCCCATACCAGGTCGATCGGCCGGCGCCGTGCCGGACAAGCAGATTCTTTTCGACCAGGTTGCCAAACGTCACTTTTAAGGTGTTGGGGCTGGCGCCCATTTCGCGCACGATGTCGCGCGTGGTGACGCGGCCGTGGTCGCGCACGTAGTCGAGGATCTTGAGGGCCAACTCAGGCAGCGCCGTGAGCGCCTTCTTTTCCCGCTCCACCTTGGCGGCCAAGTGCCGTTTTTGCTTCTGCAGCGAGCGCATGAAGAACAGCAGCCAGGGCTGCCAGTTCGGAGCGTCGCCGCGGATCGTACTCTGGGTCTGGCGGAGCGCCAGGTAATAACCTTCCTTGTTCTGTTCCACGACGCTTTCGAGTGAACTGTAGGGCACATAGGCGTAGCCGGCCTGCAGCAGCAGGAGCGTCGTCAGGATGCGGCTCAAGCGGCCGTTGCCGTCTTGGAAGGGATGGATCTCCAGGAAGGTGGCGATGAACACGGCGACGATAATCAGCGGGTGCAGCCGGCCGAGATCGCGGGCATCTTTCAGCCAGGCGACCAGCTCAGCCATCCGGCGCGGTGCGTCGAACGGCGATGCCGTCTCGAACACGACACCGAGCATTTTGCCGGCGGCGTCGAAGGCACCGACGTCATTGCGTATCTTTTTGTATTCGCCGCGGTGCCGCTCGTCCTTTGCGCTGTAGATCAGGAGGTCGCGGTGTAGTTGCTTGAGGAGGTTTTCGGTAAGGGGGATGTCGGCCCAAGCTTCGAACACCGCCTCCATCACCTCGGCGTAGCCGGCGACCTCTTGCTCGTCGCGGCTGGCGAAGCTCTTGATCTCCAGCTTGGCGAGCAGGTGCTCGATCTCGCGGTCGGTGAGCTTGCTTCCTTCGATGCGGGTCGAGGAACCGATGCTCTCGACAGTGGCGATGCGGCGGAGCGCGTTCAGTCGATCGGGCGCGAGTGTACCAAGGGCCCGCCAGGCGCCTTTGAACTCATCGATTTCCGAGAGCAGGGCCAGCAGCTCAGGGGTGATTTGGATGGTATCGGTCTTCATAGTACCCGAATACATACCGGATTATACCGGATTATACCGGATTAAGCCACCCGTATTTTTACCCGATTACACCTGATTTGAACATAAGCCAAGCAGGCCCTCACGTTTCACACTGCTGCAACCATCTTTCTGTCATAACGGCCGTCACTGCACTCCGCAGTGACGGCCGCCAGAACTGCAGCAACAATACGGGTTTGAGTCAGAACGTATTACCTGTCGCTCGCGTGACGATGCAGCGTTAGGCTGTTCGGGCAATGGGCTTGCCGGTGGCCCTCAATACCGGAACCCAGCGCGCATAGGTTCCCTCGGGCGCGCGGCCCCGATGCCCTCGGGGTGGAACCACATTGTCCAAGCAGATTCTTCTGCGACGTCGCTTCAAAGCCCCATTCGGCGCTTTCAGGCCATCGTGGGCCTTCTTCAAGGCCTGCGGCAGAATGCTTCCATCTCTTCTCAACTCAATCAGGAGGTTTTCATCCCTACATCGTTGATCCTTGTCCCTTGCTAGACCTCCGCCCGATTTTCCTACAGGAAATACGGCGGACGCTCATACAGAGCAACAGGCGATTCTGAGCGCCTGGCCCTTGTCCTTCGGGAATCTCGCTCACGCGAGTTGGCATAAACACTGACCGAATTTGACTCAGAGAGTGTGAATTTTAGGAAATGTTATGGACGATCTAACCTTTACCCTGGGTCGGCTGTGTAAACGCAATCGAGACGGGAGCCGCGCTACGCAGGCCGATCGACTGCGCGTCCTGATGCTGGCTAGCCCCGGCAGCTGAAAGCCATGGGCTACAAGCGGATGCGGGCGACATCGCTGGCCGATCGGCATGTGGAGGCCTTGTTCGGGCAATGGAAGGCCGAAGGCTTGTCGGCCGGTACGCTCAAGAACCGGCTGGCGTGCCTGCGGTGGTGGGCGGAGAAGGTCGGCAAGGTGGGCGTGCTGCCCACGGATAACACACAACTTGGCGTTGAAGAGCGGCGCTACGTGACCAACGTTGATAAATCCAAGAGGTTGGCGATGCGCTGACGCGCATCTCGGACGAGCATGTGCGGATGAGCTTGGTGTTGCAGCAGGCGTTTGGCTTGCGGCGGGAAGAGTCCATCAAGTTCCGGCCCGCATATGCCGACCGTGGAGATTGCATCGTGCTTAAAGGTCCGTGGACCAAGGGTGGCCGGCCGCGGACCATACGGATTACGCCGCCGCCGCAGCGTGTGGTGCTCAATCAGGCGCGCTGGTTAGCCGGCGCTGGCTTACTTATTCCGGCAGACAAGACCTACATCCAGCAGCGCAATGCCTATGACTTCCAGTGCAAAGCGGCCGGCTTGAGCAATATGCATGGGCTCCGACATCACTACACCCAAGCACGGTATCAGACGATGACTGGATGGGCAGCGCCGGCGGCAGGAGGCCCTCCCGTGCGGTCACTCACCGAAATGCAGCGGATCGAGGACGCGATCGCCCGCCAGACTATCAGCCACGAGCTCGGGCACACGCGTATCGATGTTGTGGCGTATACCTCGGCCGCTGAATGTGGCGATCACCCAAATCCTATTTATCGTGGCGAAAGTAACCGGTAACTGGCCGGCGCTCTTCTTACTTAATCGGGTAGCCCGTATAAATCCGAGCGCAGTGGATTGTCGGCGAAGTGTTGTTTCCACAGGCGGGGCGTGAGTTCGGCCACCCGCGCGGCGGGATGT
>JACPPA010000009.1 GCA_016191285.1 Gammaproteobacteria bacterium | reverse complement strand
CATCACGTTATTGCTATGCAAATCAATTCCACAATACAGTGTCATCGCTCGTCTCCTTTGCTTGGTGGTTCACGAAATCTTTCAACTTCGCATCTACCACCAATCTTGGGAGACGGCTAATGATTATCAGAGTCGTTGGTTTTGGGTCCGCTGTCGGCAAGTTCAAGGGGTCAGAGTCGTTGATTCTCTTGTGTAAGATTCCCACCGCTCACGCATCTAGAATCAACGACTCTGACCCCTTGAAGTAGCGCTGACCCCTTGAAGTAGCGAAC
This sequence comes from Gammaproteobacteria bacterium, assembly GCA_016191285.1. GTDB lineage: Bacteria > Pseudomonadota > Gammaproteobacteria > CAIKBL01. The sequence continues at coordinate 131,692 of JACPPA010000009.1, read as the reverse complement.
CAACGACTCTCGAACCAACGACTCTGACCCCTTGAAGTAGCGCTGACCCCTTGAAGTAGCGAACCAACGACTCTCGAACCAACGACTCTGACCCCTTGAAGTAAGCCCTGAAGCCCTCACCTCTTGAAGCCTTGAACCGAAAGCGCGGAGCATTTGATGGAGAAATTCATGCTACTCAACGATCAGGTGGCCGTTATCACCGGCGGCGGCAGTGGCATCGGTGCCGCGACAGCGGAGTTGATGGCGGCGGCGGGTGCGGCTGTGGCGATTTTAGATCGAGACGAGGCTGCCGCCGCGGAAGAAGCTCGGAAGCTCTCGGCGAATGGCGCCTGTGCGCTCGCGATACCGGTAGACGTATCGCAGCGTGTCGACATCGAAACCGCGCTAGAGAAGGTCGTCTCAACTTATGGGCGACTGGACATCATGGTCAACAACGCAGGAGTCACACGCCCTTCGCGCACTTTGGAAGTCAGCGAAGCACTTTGGGACCACGTCATCAGCGTGAATCTGGGAGGCGTCTTCTGGGGATCCCAGGCCGCTTTCCGCTATATGAAGGAAGCTGGCTACGGCCGCATTCTGACGACCTCCTCCACTTCGTCCTTGGGTTCTTTTGCCAACGCGTCCTATGCGTCCAGTAAGGCCGGTGTGGTGGCGATGACGCGCTCGCTGGCCATGGAGTTCGGCAAGTACGGCGTGACGGTCAATGCCGTGGGGCCAGGCATGATCGTAACGCCCATGACCGACGATCTACCGCCGGAAATCAAGCAGCGCTGGATCCACAAGACCGTGGTCGGACGGCTGGGCGAGCCCATGGACGTGGCGCGCGTGTTTTTGTTCCTGGCCCTGCCGGACTCCGGTTACATCACCGGGCAAATGATCTTCGTGGATGGGGGCTACACGCTGCCGACCATGAAATGAGATCAATAATTCATGCGTACTACGGCGCGAAGGTCGCGGTCACATGCTCGGTATCGAGATATTCGCGCACGGCTGATAACTTGCCGTCGCGGATCACCATCATGAAATGATAGATGTTCCGGTAGGTGCGGCCGTTAGTGAACTCCGCGTACGACTCGGCCTCGACCGACACGCGCTCGCCCTCCGCGGTCAAAAGTTTGGGCGTCACGCGCAGCCCCTTCGGTGCCATCGGCACAATTTGCTCCAGCAGCTTGGCGAATTCAGGTTTCGAATACGTGCGGGACAAGGCGGTGGTGCCAGCGACCCACCATGTCGCGTCATCGTTCAACATCCCCAGCGCATCAGCGTATTTGCCGTCGCTGAAGGTCTGCCAGAAGCGCGTCACCAGGGCTTTATTCGATTCGATACTCATCGTCTTCTCCCGCGGCTAAGGAGTCACAAGCCTAAACCAAGTCGGGATTTCAAAATAGGATTTCAATTCGAGCGCACGCCCATCGATTTTTGATCGACTGTCACGGGACCGCGTTATTACGCATAATCCAGATACTATTTGGCGTGCATGTCGCGCGCACGGAGACGCCCATGATCAAACTCGCAGTCCTGCTGAAACGCAAAAAAGATCTGTCCTTCGAGGAATTCGATCGTTATTGGGATGGCCCCCATGGCGATCTGGTGGTCGGGATCCCCGAATTTACCCGACACGTCCGTCGCTACAGTCAATCTCATATCATCGATCCGACGTACGGCGGCGAAGGCATGGCGTGGAAACGTGCTGACTTCGATGGCATCGCCGAGGTCTGGTTCGATAATCTCGATGCGATGACGGCCGCATTCAACGAGCATCGATTCGTCGACGTGGTCGGACCTGATGACCGTAAGTTTATCGATCCTGATTCGGTCTCTATCATGGTTACGCAGGAGCTTGAAAAGATCCCCCTGAACGGCAAACCTGGCGTCAAACTCGCGGTCGTCATCAAGCGGCGGCAGGGCATGACCTTCGCCGAATTCGATCACTATTGGAATGTGACTCATGGCGCCATCGTGACCGGCGTGGCGGACTTCACTCGCCACGTGCGGCGGTATGTGCAATCACATGTCATTAGCGACTACACCGGCGCCGGGGATTCAAGCAAATTGACGAGTCAGTGGGGCAAGGCCGCGTTCGACGGTATCGCCGAACTGTGGTTCGACAGCATCGCGGACATGGTCGCGGCGTTCAACGAGCCCGCGTTCATGAAGACGATCGCGCCGGATGATGAAATGTTTGTCGATCCGACGGGAACCCAACTGTTTACCCTCAAGGAAGTGCAGAAAATTCCAGTCATGGAAAAATTGTTCGCGACTTAAGTCTCGCCGCCCGTCATGATCTGAACGTAACGCGGCGCTCGGATCATGATGAGCGATTACGTCGAGCTAATTTCTTCGATGATTATCGCGCCTGAGCAAATAGGAGCGCAGAAAGACGATCCGCCTCGACGTGAAGATCTTTGGCAATCGCGACGCCGCGCGTTTTATCGATTTGCTCCGCGACGCCAGTTGCCACCAGAGAGTGCGTGATCACATTGCGTGCGTTGAGTATGGGAACCGCCAACACCGTAATACCGCTGACGTAGTTGCCACGGTCTATTGAGTACCCGTGCTTCCGGGCGCTCGCCACTTCCTTCCGCCACACGTCGATGCTAGGCGGGTTTTGCCAACGCACCGCCCGAAAACGCCGTTCAATCTCGCTCCACGGGTGATCGCTGAAAGCTGCTATCAGGCGACCCGTCGCGCTGATCAGCGCCGGGAAGCGACTGCCGACATCAACGTGCAGTCGAAATGGAATCTTCGAATGCGACAACGCTAGCACCACCATGTTATCGAGCGCGTTTATTTCGACGCCAAGCGCTGTCACGCTCCATTTGTGCGAAATGCGATCGAGCACCGGTTGGGCGGCAGTCGCGAACCCGTTGCTCTCGATCACACTACGTGCAAGGGAAAGCATGCCAATACCAAGGCTGTAACGCTTCGTCGCGTCGATCTTTACCAACTCTTCGTCGACCAGCACACGAAGGATGTGTAAGCACGTACTGGTGACCAATACGAGCGACTCCGCGATCGCTTTGACACCCATTGGCTCTGGGCTGCGGCCGAGAAACCGGAGGACCGCGATGGCGCGCGAGACCGCCGGCACGGGCCGAATTCTTTTAGGAGAAAAGACAGATTTGGTTTTTGGTTTAATTTGTATTAGGACAACTAATAACCTTATTTGACAACTATAGTCTGCGACGACAGAATTTGCATCGTGCGGGGCACAACATAACGCTTGGAAAATTCACGGCGAGAACAGAAGAGAGAGCGAGTCATGAAGTTTGGATTGTTTTACGTCCTGGAAGCGCCGGACGGCGACTACCGCAAGGCCTGGACCCGCATGATGGGTCAGATCCAGTACGGCGAGGAATTGGGCTATGAAAGCGTCTGGCTCGCCGAACATCACGGTTCGCTTTACGGCACCATGCCGCGCCTCGCCGTGGCGGCGGCCGCCATCGCCGAGCGCACGACCACGATGCGCATTGGCACGGCGGTGACGATCTTGCCGTTCGCGAATCCAGTTCGCACCGCGGAAGACTTTGCGATGGTAGACGTCATCAGCAACGGGCGGCTCGATTTCGGCGTCGGCCGCGCCTATCAGCCGCTGGAGTTCAAAAATATGGGCCTCGGTGATCGCCAGGACCACAGCCGTGAGCTATTCCAGGAATCGCTCGAGATCGTCCTAGGCCTGTGGAGCAACGAAAAATTTTCCTATCATGGTAAGCACTGGCAACTCGACGAAGTGGAGTGCCATCCACGACCGATTCAGAAACCGATCCCAATCCATGTAGCCGCCATTAGCCCGGAAACGTTCGGCATGGTCGCGGCCATGGATCTCAATATCATCCAAGCCGCGACGCTCATGCCGCTCGGTGAACTCAAAACGTTTTGCTTGGACGCGAAGCGCAAACTCATGCACAAAGGCCATCGTCCCGAAACCATCGATTTCCCGCTGCTGTGGATCACGCACGTCGCGAAGACTTTCGAGGAAGGCAAACAACGCTCCGCCTCTGCCTTGAAATGGTACTTCGATACCTTACTCGCACTGGTGCCACAGGGCGCGAAGTCGCCTAAGTCTTATGAGGCGTTTGCAGCGGCGGCCGATGCGTATCATCACGCTGGCGGCTTCCCCGTCGAGACGCTGAATGAGGTCGGCAACCTCATCCTGGGCACGCCTGAGTTTGCCGCACAACGCATGGCCGAGGTACGTGACGAGATGGGACAACAAGAAGTGATTCTGTGGATGCAGGTCGGTGGTCTCGACGACCGCCACGTGCGCGATTCGATGCGGATCTTCGCCACAGAGGTCATGCCTCGATTCAAGGGTAAGCCGCCCGTGGTGCCGCCGGCACTGCGAGAAGCGGAGGCTAAATAGAGGGTCTTTTTGAGATTTAGGTTCGACACCCCGATTTGCAGGAAGCGCACGCGCTGTTATTGCGCCTTGCGTAGGTTGGGTTAGCGGCTTACGCCGCGTAACTCAGCACTCGCCATGTCTTCTATTAACTCGCCGTTATCGTGCATTATTGCGCAGCGAAGCATCGCTCAGGTAGAGCGAGCCACTCGCTGGGGATCGTCCGAGGTGCTAGCATCCGTGCATGCAAACTGCATTCAGAGGTGACATCATGGCAACGGTAAGCATTCGTGGACTGGACGAGAAAGTCATCGCCAGGCTGAAGCGTCAGGCGCAGCGCGAAGGCAGCAGCCTTAACAGCCTAGTCGTGCGCATGTTGCAGGGCGAATCGGCCACGAAGTCGGCGGCCCTACCGCCGAAGACCTTCGATGATCTCGACGCACTAGCCGGAACGTGGAGCGGCCAACAGGTGAAGGCCTTCGAGCGTGGTACCGCTGCCTTCACGGAAGTCGATCCGATGCTGTGGAAATAAGCCGACATGCGCTCGGTGGCGATCGACACCAATGCCTACACGGCGTTCAAGCGGGGAGATCGAGCGGTGGTAACCGTGCTGCGGCACGCCCCGCAGATATTTGTCGGTGCGACGGTGCTCGGCGAGCTGCTTGCCGGCTTCGCGGTCGGATCGCGCGAGAACGCGAACCGCGTTGAGTTGACGCGCTTTCTCGATTCACCGCGGGTCAAGCAAGTGCCATGCGGCCCGGCCACGGCAGATCTCTATGCCCTGATCTATGCGGCGCTACGGCGCCAAGGCCGACCGATTCCCACTAACGACCTGTGGATCGCGGCAAGCTGTCTGGAACATGGCGTCGCGTTGCTGACACTCGATGCGCATTTTCGCAATGTCGGGGGATTACGGGTGGGCGCCACGCTCGACGATTTTCTGCCATGATTCAGAAGCGCACGACTACCCTCAGCAGTTGTCGGTGAAGAATCGGCTCACTGCCGCCTTAACCAAGCTGCGATATGACTTTCAGCGAAATATTGCTCCAAGTGGTCGAAGTGCTGCGGCAGCAGGGACGCGTATCGTATCCGGCGCTCAAACGTCATTTCGACTTGAATGATGATTACCTTACGGATTTGAAAGCAGAACTGATCGACGCCCTCCGGATCGCGACCGATGAAAACGGCAAAGTATTGGTCTGGACTGGTGACGGAGCGGTGCCGTCGGGTTAGTCGCGCCAGATCTCGGCATTGCCTCGAAGTGCCTCTTGAACATCGGAGAACATCATCATGCTTGGACCGGCTGACGACTTTCTTATTCACCAGACACCAGAGCCCGTACGTTACCCGCTGACCAGCGATCGGCGATTCTACGATCGCTATTTCTTCACCGGGCACGCCTGCAGTTCAGAGTTGTTCTTCATGCTCGGCATGGGGAGCTATCCTAACCTCGGCGTCATCGACGCGTTCGCCTCGGTAGCGGTTGGCGCGACACAATGTACAACGCGCGCCTCACGCGAGCTCGGCAGCGATCGCATGGATACGGTGAACGTCGGCCCATTCAGCGTTGAAGTCGTGGAAGGGCTGCGCCGTCTGCGCTTTTCGTGTCACAGCGAGCGTGACGCCATAGCGTTCGATTTAGAGTGGATCGGCGCGGTGCCAGCCTTCGAGGAGCCGCCGCTCTTCACGCGAACGCTCGGCCGGGTACTGGAACAAGGCACGCGTTTTATTCAGACCGGCAATTGGACCGGAACGCTACGCGTGGATGATCGACGTTTCGAGCTCAACGCCGCGACGGCGTGGGGGGCACGCGATCGCTCGTGGGGCGTGCGGTCGATTGGTCTTGAGCGCGAACCACGCGGGATCATGCAAGCGCACGCCACCAACGAACAGCGCACTACGCTGTGGATCTGGTCGCCGATGCAGTTTGAGCATTACTCCATTCATTTCAGTCTTGGCGAATATCCTTCCGGCGAACGCGAGATCGAAACCGTGCGGCGCGTTGCAAGTTTTGCGCGCGGCGGTGACGTGACGGTGCTCGGCGACGCTCAGCATGACTTGAAATTTGATTCGGCCACCCGCGAATTACAGGCCGGTTCTTCGGTGAGTTTTCGGGATGCCGATGGCGAACGCCGTGTCGTTCGCCTCTTCCCATTACGTCGTGCCTATTTACGCGCGGGGACGGGTTACGGCGGGCCAGACGATTGGCGACACGGAAAATACATGGGCAACCCGTGGGTGAATACGGTCCGATACGATCTCGGGAACGACGCGGTCACTGCGCGGATCGGTCCCACCCACGTCCTCTGCCGCATGGAAATGGATAACGGCGATGTCGGGTTCGGCACGTTTGAAACGCAAATTTTCGGTGCTTACCCGCGTTACGGCTTCCACTCGTGAATAAAGAGGCGTGCGACCGGGAACAAGGCGTAGTCCTACTCGAACGCACTCTCGAAAAATTTGTTAGTGCACAACTTGGGGAGGCGCTGCGGGTACGTGAGCTCCGCCGCCTCACCGGTGGGTCTTCGCACGAAACCTGGTCATTCGATGTCGTGCGCGAGAAGGCTCCCAGCGAGCCCCTAGGCTATGTGCTTCGACGTGAATTTGAGCGCAGTTCAAACACGCAACCACTCGACACTGAATTTGCGTTGCTGCAACGACTATTCGACCGCGGACTGCCGGTCGCCCGGCCTGCGTGGTGCGCATTAAACGAAGCAGCGTTTGGCGCGCCCTTCATGATCGTGGAACGCGTGGCAGGCGTCGATTTGCGAAAGCACTTGGCGGCCAAAGGGGAGACTGTCGATCGGCCCGCGCTGGGTATAGTGCTCGTTGATCAACAAGTCGTGATTCACCGCGTCGCGCTCGACGATTTGGGCGATGTTTTGCCAGGGTCATGCGCTGCGTCAGCGCTGGCCGAACTTAGGTCTTGGACCGCAATGATTGACGCTGCCGGTGCCAGCAACACGCGACCTTTGCTTAGCGCGGCCGTACTGTGGCTTCAGGCCAACGCACCCACGCTGAAGCGCTTGAGTCTGGTGCATGGCGATTTCAAAGCCAATAATCTCATGCTGGCCGAAGGTGGGCACACCACCATTCTCGATTGGGAAATGGCGCATGTGGGCGATCCGATTGAAGACCTCGCGTGGACCCTGTTATGGACCACGCAAGATGACTTGGTCGGCGGACTGCTTTCGCGCGATGAATATCTCAACGCGTATACCGCAGCCAGCGGGATTCCTGTCGACGCACAGCGGTTGTTTTACTGGGAAATGTTTGCACGTGTGAAGCTCGCAGCCATTTTTCTCAGCGGCGCCCATCCGGTTTCACGGCGCCAGCCCGTACGACCATTACACGCACTGCTCGGCCGCGCACTGCCGGTTCTCGAACGCGACCTCGCGCGAATGTTGCCGCGCTGCTTCGGTGAGGGGGGACAACAATGATGCCGGACGGCTTAGCCGCGCTTACTTTGGTGAGCAAATTCCTCACGCGGGATGTGCTCCCGGTGATCCCCCGGGCTTTGACGGCCGAACTCCGGGCGACGATCAAGTTACTTGACACCGCGCGCGATGAATTAGACGCACTCTACCCGCGATTACTCGACGAATGTCGTGAGCTACTTGCATTAGATGGTGACGCACATGTGCTGCTGCACGATCTGGCGGCGTCTTTCGATCCGACGCCACTCACTTCGCTGACTCAACGAGTCGCGCGCGGATCCACGGATTTAACCGCGCTCATGGCTTGCCATCGGGAGCTACTCGAAGTGACCGCCGCTGCGTTTCTCTCTTTACAGCAATTGGATCGGGAGGCGCAGAAAAATCGGACCGATGTGCCGGCGATGCTGCGACGTTTTTGTGCGGTGCTAGGCCGTCATGCGGAGACGCGGCTGCCGTGGCAGGCCGTATTTCCGTGGCATAGCGCCTGACGGCGTGGGACATCGCGCAGACTACTTTGCGCTCCTCGTTATTCCTTATAGGGCAGCTCGCCGAGGTAGTCTTTCTTACCAACCTCGACGCCATTGTGGCGCAGGATGGCATACGCAGTAGTCACGTGAAAATAGAAATTCGGAACCACATGCTGGAGCAGAAACTCTTGCCCCGACAGGGATTTCCCCTTCCAGCGCGGCTGCGTGATCCGCCGTTCCGCGGCGTGCGCGAAATCCGCCTCCGAGAAAGTGCCGAGATAGGTAATCACGCTTTGAATGCGCATCCTGATCTCGGCCAGGCTCTGTTCGGTGTCGGGATGACTCGGCGCGTCCTGCTCTTTGTCAGCGAGCCTGGCGGCGCCCAGCTTGGCGGTATCGCAGGCCACCTGCACCTGGCGGATCAAATCGAACTGATCGGGCGCCAATCGCGCGTGCAATAGCACCTCTAGTTCGAACTTCTTCGTTTCGGCATGCATTGCCGCTCTATCGAAGATCGTTAAGAGGTTACCAAGCATCTTGCTGAACTGCGGAATAATTATCTGATAGATCATGTGAACCTCTTGATTGTGTTGATTCTAAGCCGGCTCACCGCACAAGTCTTCCGCAAATAAAGAAGCACCCATAAGTCTCAAGGTCATGATTCTGAAAACCGGGCTGGATGCTCCAAAGTACGGTTCAAGGTGCGATGAGCTTCAGCTTGGGAAAGTACGTCCGATAACGCGCTGCGTCGCGAGTGAGCAACGTCATGCCGGAAACGCTGGCGTGCGCACCAATATAAAAATCCGGCAGCGGTGACAATCGCGACCCTCCGCGCTTACGGTAGGACACGAAGCACTTACCCGCAAGAAATGCGGCTTCCCAAGGCAGCGCCAACCGATGAAAGCTCAACACTGGCAGCGCTGCTTCGAGTTCTTCAATATGCGCGAATCCTACTGAAACCTCCGCGTAAATAATCGGATTAATCGCAACTACGCCGCGATCGGCTTGGTCGGCGAAGGTGTTCATCGACCACGCGCATCATCGGGGATCTTCGGTCAAGATATCCAGCAACACATCGCTATCGACTAGAACCGGCATCAGGGTTCAACGCGGGTATTGGTCGCGCCGACAGTGCTGATCCTGGCTGACAAACGACCAACCTGTAGTCCCACGCTGAACGAAATGGTCCTAAATAGTCGAAAATGAAGCCATAATCGCGGTCGCTCAAACGATCTGGACGCTGTTGCGCTTGATAAAAATTACCGATAAATCCAATCCCTGGCGCTTCTGCTGCGCGCCGATGATGCAGTGGATCGATTATTTTTATTCGCGACATTTTTCAATGGATTGGAAACGTAGGGGAAAGGCTGTAGTCCCCTGCTAGTCCCATTCAGGCGGAGTCGCTTGTACTCAAACCCGCTTTTAAGCGGCGGATTGATGAAGGCTTTGTTAACGGCGAGTTACAGTTCGATGCGCTCAAGCGCGGACTACGGAGTGACGAGCTTTAGCTTGGGAAAGTAAGTTCTATAACGCGTCGCGTCGCGGGTGAGCAAAGTCATGCGGGAAACGCTGGCATGAGCGCCAATATAAAAATCTGGTAGTGGTGACGATCGCGATCCTCCTCGCTTGCGGTAGGACACAAAACACTTACCGGCGAGGAATGCGGCTTCCCACGGCAGTGGTAATCGATGAAAACTCAGCGCCGGGAGCGCCGCTTCGAGTTCTTCAATACGCTCGAATCCCACCGAAACCTCCGCATAAATAATCGGATTGATCGCCAGCACGTCTCGATCCGCTTGGCTGGCCAAGGTCTCCATCGACCACTCACACCATTGCGGATCTTCGGTCAATACGTCTAACAACACGTTACTATCGACAAGGATCGGCATTAGATTTCAGCGCGGGTAAGCGCCATAATCTGCTTCGTCGTCATGCTACTGGTCGCTTTGCCCTTGAGGTGCTGCACGATGCTTCGGCCGCGTCCGCTCGCGCGACCGCCACGCACCTTGCGCAATCGCAACGCACTACCTTCAACCACGAATTCGACTTCGCAATTCGGCAAGAGTCCCAATCGTTCACGAATTTCCACTGGAATTGTGACCTGACCCTTCGAAGTTATACGCATACAGGCCTCTATAACTGTAAGACTTCATTAATTCTTACTGTCACAAAAGCCCCCTCCGGCGTCAAGCTCGGCCGCACCACTATAGAAAGGAACATGTAAACGCCGGTAATTACGTTGCCACGGGGAGTGTATCAAGCATTCCGATGGTGGGGTGTCGGGACCATGTTGTTGCAGAGTTCGGCGATGACGATGAGTGTATCAAGCATTCCGTATGCGCATATGGAACAAGGCCGCGCCTTTTCCCGTGATCTATCACCTTGGCGACGCGCTCGAGAGGGTTACCACACGTTTATTCGGAGGCAGGCATCCTAGCTTGGCAGGTTGGATTTCACGCCGCGACGCCGAGCCGACCGATTAATCGGATCGCTCTGTATAGCGACATCTGCAAGCGGATCCGGCACAAGACCTTATCGTCGACTTCGAATGCGCTGGAAACACCGTCATAATCGTCACAACTCAACCATCGGCCGCTGCCCCTTTGGCTCACACACCTAATCAGTTCAATCCTTGGCGCTTCTGCATTGCCCCCATGATGCAATACACAGATCGTCATTTCCGGTTTCTGGCGCGGTGCATGTCGACGCACGCTCGCCTGTACACGGAAATGGTGGTGGCTAGCGCCGTTTTGCGCGGTGATCGCAACCGGTTTCTGGCGCACGATCCGGCGGAAACGCCGGTGGCGTTGCAGCTCGGCGGGAGCGTGCCGAATGAATTGGCGGCCGCGGCCAAACTCGGCGTTGAAGCGGGTTACTGTGAAATCAATTTAAATGTCGGTTGTCCCAGCGATCGCGTGCAATCCGGCCGCTTCGGCGCGTGCCTGATCGCCGAACCGGCGTTAGTCGCGGAGTGCGTGGCCGCGATGCGCGAGGCTGTGCCGGTGCCGGTACCGGTGACGGTGAAAACTCGCTTAGGCGTGGATAATCTCGACAGTTACGAACACCTATGTAGCTTGGTCTCTGCGGTCGCTGACGCGGGGTGTGAGACGCTGATCTTGCACGCGCGGAAAGCGCTGCTCAATTTTAGCCCGCGCGCTAATCGTGAGATCCCGCCACTCGACTATCCACGCGTGTATGCGATCAAGCGCGCGTTTCCGCAGCTGTCGGTGGTCATTAACGGTGGGATCAGCTCGCTGGCCGAATCCGTGCAGCATCTCGAACATGTCGATGGCGTCATGCTCGGTCGTGTGAGCTACGCGCAGCTCGACATGCTCGCTGAAGTCGATGCGGTCCTCTTTGACAGCAGCGCGCCGGTAACGAACGCATTGGCAGTGTTAGCTCGCCTCAAACCCTATGTCGAGCGTGAGGTGGCGAGTGGCACCGATCTTCGGCATTTGAGCAAACACTGGCTTGGATTGTGGCAGGGGCGTCCGGGCGCGCGTGAATGGCGGCGACTAATCGGCAGCCACTCGGCGCGCCCGAACTTAAGGGTGGCCGAAGCGTTTGCGGAAGCCGAGCACTTTATGACTCGCATCCCGCAGTCATGCGCTGCCTAATGCATGGACTCACGAGAGAAATGATCGCTGCATTCGCCGCTAAAGCGGCTCCCACCAGGACGCGCCGGTGGTGACTCGTCATGAAACTTCGTTACGGAACACCACACTAATTCGGTTTGCGAAACTTCAAGGTCATGCGGTCCGATTCACCGATCGCTGCATACTTCGCGCGGTCCACATCACCCAAGACGTAGGTTGGCGGTAAAGTCCATACTCCTTTCGGATAATCCTTGGTATCTCTGGGATTCGCATTGATTTCGGATTTGGCTTCGAGCTTGAATCCGACCGATTCGAGATACTGGATGAGATACGCTTCGGGCACATAGCCGTGTTCCGCTTCCACCGCCGGATCGCTGCCGCTGGGCGCGCGGTGCTGTTCGATGCCGAGGATTCCGCCGGGCTTCAGCACCTCGAAAATTGCCTTGTAAACGCGATCCAATTGACCGCCGCGGATCCAATTATGCGTGGCGCGAAAAGTAACCACCATATCGGCCGACTCCGGCGCGCCGAGATCGATTTTATCTTTCGTTAGGAAACGCAGTTTAACTTTGTCGTAGACGCTGGGCGCGGCGCCAAGCTTCGCTTTGAATTTCGTGAATTGATCGCGCAGATAATCAACCGCGCTATCGGCGGGCGGCGTGACGGCGATCAACAACCCGTGATCGCGTAGCACCGGCGCTAGAATTTCGCTGTACCAACCCTCCGCGCCCGGCAGCATTTCCACCACGTGCATCGTGGGTTCTAGACCAAAAAAGAGCAGGGTTTCTTTCGGATGCCGAAACGCATCGCGCGCGCGATGGTCATCACTGCGCTGGGCGCCGGCGAGCGCCGCGTCTAGCGCATCGCTGGTCGCCGCTTGCAACGGGTTGATGCATAGGGTCATGACCAGCGCCACTAACAACGGAACCACTGGATTTACGGTTCGCGACATCGCGCACTCCTTATTCTGCTTGGTAAATTTCGCTGCCGGCGGCGACAAACTCGCGGGCCTTTTCAGCCATTCCCGCGGCGAGCGCCGCGTCGCCGGTGGGCAGCGCATGTTCCGCAGCATAATCGCGGACATCTTGGGTGATTTTCATCGAACAGAAGTGCGGCCCACACATCGAGCAGAAATGCGCGAGCTTATGACCCTCTTTCGGCAAGGTTTCGTCATGGAATTCGCGCGCGCGCTCGGGATCCAGACTCAAGTTGAATTGATCTTCCCAGCGGAACTCGAAACGCGCTTTCGACAGCGCGTTATCGCGCACTTGTGCACCCGGATGACCTTTGGCGAGATCGGCCGCATGCGCCGCGATCTTGTAGGCGATGATACCTTCGCGGACGTCATCCTTATCCGGCAAACCAAGATGTTCCTTGGGCGTGACATAACACAGCATCGCCGTGCCGAACCAGCCGATCATTGCTGCGCCAATCGCCGACGCGATGTGATCGTAGCCCGGTGAAATATCAGTGGTCAGCGGCCCCAGGGTATAGAACGGCGCCTCGTGACAGACCGCCAATTGCTTGTCCATGTTCTCTTTGATGAGCTGCATGGGCACGTGCCCGGGTCCTTCAATCATGACTTGCACGTCGCGTTCCCAGGCCAGCGTGGTCAACTCGCCCAAGGTCTCCAGTTCAGCGAATTGCGCGGCGTCGTTTGCATCGGCGATGCACCCGGGACGCAGGCCGTCCCCGAGCGAAAACGCCACATCATAGGCACGCATGATGTCGCAAATATCAGCGAAGTGCGTGTAGAGAAAATTTTCGCGATGGTGCGTTAAACACCATTTCGCGAGGATCGAACCACCGCGAGAGACAATGCCCGTGACACGACGCGCGGTTAACGGAATGTAAGATAACCGTACGCCGGCGTGGATCGTGAAGTAATCAACCCCCTGCTCCGCCTGCTCGATCAACGTATCGCGAAAGATCTCCCAGGTAAGTTCTTCGGCCTTGCCGTCGACTTTTTCCAGGGCTTGATAAATGGGCACCGTGCCGATGGGCACCGGCGAATTACGAATGATCCACTCGCGAGTTTCATGGATATGACGGCCGGTGGAGAGATCCATCACCGTGTCGGCGCCCCAGCGCGTGGCCCACGCCATTTTCGCGATCTCTTCTTCAATCGACGAACTGACCGCCGAATTCCCGATATTAGCGTTGATCTTCACCAGAAAATTGCGGCCGATGATCATCGGCTCCGATTCTGAGTGGTTGATGTTATTGGGGATGATCGCGCGGCCGCGGGCCACTTCGTCGCGCACGAATTCCGGCGTGATTCGATCCGGTATGGCCGCGCCGAAACGCTCGCCGGGATGACTTGCGGCAAGCGCGGGATGGCTCGTCAGTAGCGCTTCGAGGCGTAAATTTTCGCGAATAGCGACGAATTCCATTTCGGGAGTCACCACGCCGCGTCTGGCGTAGTGCATTTGCGTGACATTGGCCCCGGCCCGCGCTCGTCGCACACTGCGCGGCTGCGTGAATTGCAAATACGCGGTTTTCGGATCGCTATTGCGCGCATGCCCGAGCACCGTGCTCGGACCGGCCAGGATTTCGGTATCCGCCCGTTCCTCAATCCATCCACGGCGTAATTCGGGCAACCCGCGGCGCACATCAATGCGGCAATTGGGATCGGTATACGGACCGGAGGTGTCGTACACCACAATCGATGGGTTCTGCTCCAGACCACCGCGGCCGCGACTCGGCTGCTGCGCAATTTCACGCATGGGCACTTGAATGTCATCCCGGCTACCACGCACATAAAACTTGCGAGCCTGCGGCAATGGCGCTAAAAGTTGTGGGTCGAGTTCAGCGGTTTGATGGAGGATCTTGTCGGGCACAGCATTCATCGCGACACCTCATGGCATTGTACGGAAGCGGTTTCGACTCGCTCACTAGTGCGCCCGCATCCGCGCCCGTATGGCGCGCTTTGGCTTCCCTACGCCGGCACAACCCGGGTCAGGTTCGAAGGGTTTTTCTCAGCTCGCGGCAATCGATCGAGGCGATTGCGGAGCACCCCTAGCTGCTGTCTACGGCCGAACTATACCGTATATAATCGAATCGCTTCAAAATTTCCGAGCCATACTTCGACTGCACTGCAGAGAAGACCAGTGATGGATTCAAATCTAGCCCGTTTCAACATGGTCGAACAGCAGGTGCGGCCATGGGAAGTCCCCGACCAGAGCGTGCTTGACGCAATGATGCTGATTGCCCGCGAGAATTTCGTACCGGCGGATTACGCCCTGCTAGCGTTCTCGGACACCCGCATTCCACTCGGGCACGGGCAGGCTATGCTGGCGCCCATCTGGGAAGGTCGGCTACTCCAAGCGCTCGCCCCCTCCAAGACGGCCCGCGTGCTTCAAATCGGGACTGGCAGCGGCTACCTCACTGCGCTGCTTGGGCATTTATGTCAGGAAGTGGTCAGTGTCGATCTGTTTGAGGATTTCGTCACGGCCGCGACGCGTCGTCTGCGTATTGCGGGGATCACCAATGCCAAGGCCGTGGTGGGCGATGGGTTAGACGGTTGGCCTGCGCAGGGTCCGTATGATGTCATTGCCGTTACCGCCTCGTCGCCTGCCCGCCGCCCTAAAATAGAAGCGCAACTCGCGCCCGGAGGGCGGTTATTCATGGTGGTCGGCACCAGTCCCGCGATGGAAGCTTTGCTTATCACGCGGCTTGCGTCGGGTGAAATACACAGCGAATCGTTATTCGAGCTGGAGCTTGAGCCGCTGATTGGCGCGCAAGCGGCGCCGAGGTTCGAGTTCTGAGTGCGCGAAATTTCACCCCACGAATTGCAGGCGCAATTCGCGACCGGTCGACCTCTCATCCTCGACGTGCGCGAACCGTGGGAGTTCGACGTGTGTCGAATTCCGAGTTCGATCAACATACCATTAAATGGGATCCCGATGCATCTCGCAGAACTCTGTCGAACGGCCTCGCTCGTGGTGGTCTGCCATCACGGCATGCGCAGCGAATACGCTCAGCGCTTCCTCGTTGAAAACGGGTTTGCCGATGTCGCGAATCTCGCCGGCGGCATCGACCGTTGGGCGCGTGAACTCGACCCCGAGATGACGCGGTATTGAGCATGGTTATGACCGCTAATGTTGTCAGAAACAATGAACCGCGCAGAGGCGCTCTAGCAACCGCCGCGAGCATTACGCTCGTCGTGCTGATGTTCTGCGGGAGCACGACACAGGCCGCGAATCTGCTCGACGCGCTAACCCTCGCGGAGCAATCCGACCCCCTGTATCGCGAAGCCCAGGCCAAGGCCTTGGCGGTCGCCGAAGGCATTCCTCAGGCGCAGGCCGCGCTATGGAAACCAGAATTGAGCTTCACCGCCGGTGGCAGCCATGTCCGTCAGGACATCAGTTCCGCGTTCGCCTTTGGCACGGGCGGTGAGTCTTCGTTTGAAAATACCGACTATCGCCTGAGTCTCACGCAACCGGTTTATCACCAAGACCGCCGCGTCCGTTTGAAACAAGCTGACCAACGGTTGCATCAAGCGCAAACCGAACTTGATTTCGCGCATCAAGAACTAATCTTGCGTGTCGCGGAGCGCTACTTCGAGGTGTTGGCGGCGCAAGATAATTTGATCTTCGCGCAAGCGGAAAAGGAGTCGCTCGCGGGCCAACTCGACCAGGCCAAACAGCGCTTTGAAGTGGGCTTGATCGCGATTACCGATGTCCAAGAAGCACAGGCTGGCTACGATCGCGCAGTGGCCCAAGAAATTGCCGCCGAAAATCAGCGTGAAAACGCCCACGAGTCATTGCGCGAAGTCACCGGCGCGCCGCAAACGGACCTCCTACCCTTGGGCCAAGAGCTGCCGCTCAAGAAGCCGGATCCCGATAACATTGAAAATTGGACCACGACCGCGCTCGCGCAAAATCTGGAAATTTCCGCCGCGCTTAGCGCCACCGAAATCGCCGAACAGGAGATTCGAGCCCAGAGCGCTGGACACTATCCCTCGCTCGACATTCAAGGCAGTCACGGTTTCAGTTCTCAAGGGGGGCGCTTTGGACAAACCGATATCGACAGTAGCGATATAGGTGTCCGCCTCAATGTACCGCTCTACGCTGGTGGCAGTGTCGTCTCGCGAACCCGCCAAGCCACACATGAACATTCGGCGGCCCTTGAACGACTGGAGAAAGCGCGGCGCGCGGTTTCCCGCGAGGCGCACGAGGCCTATCTTGGGATCGTCGCCCAAATCAGCGCCGTGAAAGCCCTCAAACAAGCAGTGATCTCGTCGTCAACCGCAGTCGAATCGACGCGTGCCGGCTTCGAAGTCGGCACGCGCACGACGATCGATGTGGTTACCGCCGAACGCGGGCTATCGCAATCACGGCGCGATTATTCGCGCGCACGTTACGATTACGTGCTCGATATATTGCGCCTTAAAAAAGCGGCTGGCACGCTCGCGCCACCCGATATCGCGGTAGCGAATAGTTGGCTGGCGCCGGCGTCGTCAGCGGTCAAAGCCAACTAAATAACCCGCATTGCAATGGGATCAAGAACAGGAACTCGACCTAAATGGTTAGGTCCGTCATCCCGGACGAAGCGGCGTCAGCCGCGCAGATCCGGGATCCATGGACGCCTGAAATACCAGCGGGATCCCGGATAAGTGCTGCGCACTTTCCGGGATGACCGGGTTGGAAGCATCCGGTGTCGACACGCCGTGTCCAAGCCTGTGTTGGTCTTACAGTTACAGTGCGGGCTATTTGGCCCTGAATTGAAAGGATTAGCATGATTACGAAAACCAGCGCCGTGGGTGCTCATAAGTGCGAAATTGCCACCAGTATGCTGGTCGTGGTCGACCTTCAACAACGCTTGGGCGACGCGATGCCGGTCAAGGTATTAAATCGCGTGCTGCAAAACACCGTGCTGCTGACGCGCACCGCAGGCTTGTTAAAGGTCCCGGTGTTACAGACCGAACAATACCCCGAAGGCTTGGGCCTAACGCATGCATTGGTCTCGGCGGCGCTGCCGGCCGGCGCCCAATCGTTTACTAAAACCGCTTTTAGTTGCGCGCAAGCGACGACTTTCATGAGCGCCCTACACAGCGCGGCCGAGCGCAGACAAGTAATCTTAGTGGGAATGGAGGCCCATATCTGCATTCTGCAAACAGCTCTCGACTTGGTCATGGCGGGCTTCGAAACGTTCGTCGTGGAGGATGCTATTTGCTCGCGACGCTTGGAGAACTATCAAAATGCGCTCGACCGCCTGCGCGATAACGGGGTGGCGGTGGTGAGTGCGGAATCGGTGGTGTTTGAGTGGCTGGCGGATTCCAAACATCCCCAATTCAAAGCGATCCAAACGTTGCTCCGCTAGCGCGAAGACTTGTGGCTTGCGTGTTAGGTCGTCAGTCCGAAGCTCCGTGTATAAGCCGTTTGCAGGACCAACGCATCGGCGCTAGCACGATGTCGGACGAGCGCCATATCAGCACGCGCACCGACTTTTAGTGTTCCCCACGCGCGCTGCTGTATTTCAGTTAACAAGACTGCGAGTGATTCCACCCGATACGTCGCGCGCACGCCGCTCCGCGCGTGGAGCAGCGCCAACCAACTGCTGTCGACTCCCCACGCATCGGTATAAACCATTCGTGATTCGAGGAGCGTGTTGAGCGCGGTGGCCACTTCGAATGGCGGACGTCCGCGACTCACCAATATCTGGCGCGTGATCCCATGCAAACCTTCCGCTTCGTGGGTCCAGTGGGTCCACTCGGGATACGGGTTGATCAAATAGCACGCCGTTTTACCGGTGGTCAGCGCTAGTCCAACCTCGATCGGGTAACTACCGCGGCCGAAACCAGACGCTTCGACATCGACGATGTCAGGCAATACGGGGGCGAAGGTTGCCAGATCAATTAACCGTATAGTTGCGCGCCTTCATGCACGCGCCAAACGCTTGGTTATAGTCGGCGGTGCGACGCATCCGATCTTGGTAGCTTTGATCGGCTTGCATCCGTTGTTGCTGATATTGCTGCTGCTGGTACGCGCCGTAATTCTGTTGCGGCGGCGGTTGGCTCGGGGTACTTGAACGTGACACCGCACCCAACATGGTCGACGCCAGGGCGCCGATCGCGGCGCCCTGACCAGCGTTGCCGGCCAGTGCACCACCGGCGGCGCCCAACGCGGCGCCGGTCGCCGCGTCGCCGACCATCCCGCCACCTTTAAACATTCCGCCGTTGCCTAGACCGAGGAACCCACCGCCTTGATTTTGTGGCGGCGGCGGGGGTTGATCGGAATAACCATAAGGCGGCGGTGGTGGCGCCTGCATCGCCACCGGCGGCGCGGTGCTCGGGTCAAAACCAGATTGAGACACTGACCATTGATGGCACTCGAAGCGGTCCTTACTCTGCTGCTCCTGCGATTGTCCCGCATTGGGATACGCGAATACCGGCGCTTGTTGCGCATGGGTCGCGCCGGCCGCTAGCGTCGCCGACAGTACCGATAACGTCGTCAACACACATCGACCCCGGTGTAATTTCATAGCAGTTTCTCCCATGACTGTTCTGCAGCGAAGCGACCTCGATTCCCTCAACATGGCTTTACGCGGATTCGAACCTGAGGTCTGCACCAACATTCAATTCGCGCATGCGACACGTCACATGCAAATACTGTCATAACAGGCGCGCTAGGCTGGGCACACACCATGTGCTCCTAGCATGGTTAATACTCGCGACGTGGCGCCACGGTTATTCGCGACAATTTCGCGGCCGCCCCGCCCCGCGCTGTCGCGTGCGTTACTATCACCGAGCCAGAGCCCGACGATGTCAGCTACTTCGGCTGCGTCGCGGCCGATCTTGAGCGCGCCACCCGTCAGCAGCTTACTGCTAATATCGCTGAAATTGAATAAATGTGGCCCGGTTACGACCGGAATTCCTAGCGCTGCCGGCTCCAGCAAATTGTGGCCGCCGAGCGGGACCAAACTGCCGCCGACGAATGCGACATCGCTCGTGGCATAGAAGCGCAGCAGTTCACCCATCGAATCGAGCACAAAGACTTCAGTCGCAGCGGAGCATTTACGCCTCTCGCTGCGGCAGCACAGCCGCACGCCACGCGCGCGACACAGCTCGGCTACCGCGTGGAAGCGCTCCGGGTGTCGCGGCGCCAAAATCAACAGTAACGACGGGAAGTCGTGCTTAAGCTGCGCGAATACGTCCAAGATCCGTTCTTCTTCCCCAGGACGTGTACTCCCGGCCATGAAAATTTGACGATTAAGCCCGAGTTCGCGACGCAGTGCTGCCGCTTCTTCATGCACACTCGCCGGTATATGAACATCGAACTTGAGGCTGCCCGCAACCGTCGTAATCGCCGTTGGCGCACCCAAGCCCATCAAGCGAGCCGCGTCTTCGGGAGTCTGCATGGCTGCTTGTGTGATCTTAAGCAACGTCATTTTTAGCAGTGGACTTACGCAGGCGTAACGCGCGGCTGAGCGTGCCGATAGTCGCCCATTGATCAGAAACACCGGGACGCCGTCGGCATGACACCCGGCGACAACATTCGGCCAGATTTCGGTTTCCATCAGCAACAAGGCACGCGGCGCAAAATGCACGATGAAGCGCCGAACCGCCCAGGACAAGTCAAACGGAAAATACGCGTGAGCAACCGACACGCCCAGTAAGCGGTCAAGCGTTTCGCGGCCGGTCGGGGTGGTGGTGGTGACCAGAATGGGCAAACTAGTGTCACGTGCGCGCAAGGCTCTAATCAATGGCGTGGTCGCAATGACCTCGCCCACGGATACCGCGTGGATCCACAGCGGACGCGAGGTGATGGGCGCGCCAAGATAAAACCCAAGCTGTTCGCGCAGCCGTCTGCGATAGGCAGGATTGAAGTGGCCGCGCCACCACAGGCGCAGCAGGATCAGCGGCAGCGCGCAAGTATAGGCAACGCTGTAGAGTAGCCTCACCGATTCAGCCAATCGAGATACGCCTTGATGCCCGATTGCACTGATTGAAATTCTCCGTGAAATCCCGCTGTGCGCAAATTGCCGAGATCGGCACAGGTATGGCTTTGGTACGCAGCCAATAGATCGGCCGGGAACGGGATGTATTCGATGCGACCGTGTTGGTGCCAAGCGAGCACGGCGTTGGCGACGTCATTAAAGCTCGCTGCGCCGCCGGTTCCGCAATTGTAAATGCCCGAGGCGGTGCGTTGTTCGCCGCACCATAAGGTCACGGCCACGGCATCCTCGACATGAATAAAATCACGCCGCTGCTCGCCGGACTCGACTCCATGCGAAGCGCCAAAGAGCTTAACTCGTGCATGCGCTTGCATCTGCTGATTGAAATGCCACACCACGCTCGCCATGCGCGCCTTGTGTTGTTCGCGGGGACCGTACACATTGAAATAGCGCAGCCCGATGATCGGTGCGCGGGCGCTCGCCAATCGATGGCGCACGTAGCGGTCGAAAAGCAACTTCGAGTAGCCATAGACGTTTAGGGGTCGCTCGTGCGCCGCGGTTTCGATACAGATTCGACTGGCGCCGTAGACGGCCGCGCTCGACGCATAGATCAATCCAATGTCGCGTGCCTGACAAGCGCTCAACAACGTCTTGGAATACTCATAATTAGATTCGAGCATCAAACGCCCGTTCCACTCAGTCGTGTCGGAGCACGCACCAAGGTGATATACAAGTTCAACCTCCGCATAGGTCGAAGGCTGGGCAAAGTGCCTTAAAAACTCTGTAGGCGAAATAAAGTCCGCAATGTCGGCATCGACGAGGTTCACAAATTTCCGACCGTCCGTCAGATCGTCGACAACCACGATATCGCTACGCCCGCGACGATTGAGCGCGTGCACCAAATTACTGCCAATAAAACCCGCCGCACCCGTTACGACGATCACGATTTCACACGCGTGGCCAAGGGATCAATGCCCGCGCGCTCGATAGTTGTCGTGCTCGAAAAACCTGCGTGATACGGCAGGGTCAGGACCCGACCGCCGGCCGCGATGACTTCGGCCGCGCCCGCGATCGATGCAATATCGTAGTCGCCGCCCTTGACCAACACGTCGGGTTCGATTTCGGCGATCAGGTCGCGTGGCGTATCGTCATCGAAGGCAATGACCCAGTCGACCGCGCGCAAGGAAGTTAACACTTCGACCCGCGCCGCTAACGGATTTATCGGGCGCGCCGAGCCTTTTAAGCGCTGCACGGAAGCGTCTGAATTAACCGCCACGAGCAGGCGATCCGCCAACTCCGCAGCAGCAACTAAATAGCGAACGTGTCCGGCATGCAACACATCGAAACACCCATTGGTCATCACCACACGCTCGCCGCGCGCGCGGGCTTTCGCGATTTCGCCAAGCAGCGCACTGCGCGATTTAAATCGAGGATTTTGTAATTGCTTTTCGTCGAGTGCGGCGGCTAATTCGGCTCGACTCACCGTCGCCGTGCCAAGTTTACCGACGGCAATGCCAGCCGCGGCATTGGCGATTTCAACCGCCTGCTCGAGCGTTAACCCCGCCCCGAGTCCGCACCCGAGCACTGCGCAAACCGTATCGCCTGCGCCGGTTACGTCGAACACATCGCGCGCCCTGGCAGCGAGGTGAAGCGCCGCAGCGTCTTTTAACACTAAGGACATGCCTTGTTCACCCCGCGTAACCAGCACTGCACCGAAATTGTACTGCGCGCATAACGCCTGGCCACGCGCGGCAAGTTCGTCGTGATCCGCACACGGCCCGACGACTGCTTCGAATTCCGCCAGGTTAGGCGTGATGAGATCGGCGCCATGGTAGCGCGCAAAATCGCGGCCCTTGGGATCGACGATCACAGTTTTCTGCGCCGCCTTCGCTATCGCAATTATCTCAGCGGCGTTGTGAAGGGCACCCTTGCCATAATCCGACAACACCACGACGGTGATGGCGCTTAGCACTGAATTCAAAACCGGTAACAAATTCAGCGTCGATGATTGCGGCGCATCGGCTTCAAAATCTAAGCGGAGCAACTGTTGATGTTGCGCCAGGACTCGTAACTTGACGGTGGTGGAGAACGCGGCGTCTTCGACAAATCGAGTCTCTACCCCAAAGCCCCGGCATTTTTCAGCCAAGGCGGCCGCCGCCGCGTCGCTACCGGTGGCGCTCACGAGCACGACTTTGGCGCCGAGCACCGCAGCGTTGACGGCGACGTTGGCCGCGCCGCCCGGACGCTCGTCCTCGGCCGTAACGCGCACGATGGGCACAGGCGCTTCCGGCGAAATACGCGCGGCGCGACCCTGCCAATAGCGATCAAGCATCACATCGCCAACAACGACGATTCGCGCGCGACTAAACGCGTCTAATGAACGTGTCATGCGTTGGTTTGAACGTATACTGCCGCTGGCATTGAACGCAGTCCGCGCGAAATCCTTGACCTGCCCGTTACGGACGGATTATTCACCATTAATTTCGATTCTAACACATGAAGAATTGGACTCAGTCTCGGGCTCACGTCACGCTTGGCGCCTGCGTTGCGCTAACTTATGTCTTCGCTTCTGGGGCCTTAGGCGCCGCGCCGCTGGCTGCTTTCACCGCCACGTACAGTGTGCGGGCCGGAGGGCTCAAGGTCGGCGAAATGACCCGCGCGCTCAGCCTCTACGAGCCTGCACAATATCGCTTCGAAACCACCATTGAATCGAGCGGTTTACTGAAACTCGTGCGACATGAATCTATCCAAGAGTCGAGTAGCGGCGATCTCCTCGGTGACGAGATCCGTCCGCGCCACTACGTCTATCGCCGCAGCAGCAAAAGCCGACAGCGCGAAACGGAAATTGCCTTCGACTGGGATAAGCATCGAATCACGACGATCGTTCAAGGCCAGCGCTGGGAAATGGACGCGATGGCTGGAACGCTCGACAAGCTCGTTTATCAACTCGTGCTAATGCGCGACCTGATAAACGACAAAGCGCCACTGGTTTACACGGTGGCCGACGGCGGGAAGTTAAAGTCCTATGAAATTACGCGCCTAGGCGAGGAGTCGGTGGAGTTCGATGGGGCGCCAGTCCGTACGATTAAGGTCGCTTACCTGCGACAGGACTCCCAGCGCCGGACCACGCTGTGGTGCGCCCCGGCGCAGGGCTACCTGCCGATCCAAATTGAATATCGTGAAGACGACGGCGGTATAACCACCGCACGACTAACTAAACTCGTGCGTTGACAGCAAGCGTCCCACGGGTCGAACGGTTGCTAAATCTCGCCAGTTTGAAACATTCTGATCAATTCTGCGGCTGGAATATAGCCGCCGAGTTCTTCCCCAGTATCCAAGAAGACGGCTGGCGTGCCGTGGACGCCCATCGCTTCGCCGAGGTGATACTGCGCAGCCACCGGGTTGTCGCAGGGCTTGGACACCACCGTCTGACCCAATTTTGCCTGCGTTAGCGCTTCGCTCGGATTCGCCGAACACCACACCGACACTGCTTTGTTGTACGAGTCGCTGTTGAGGCCAGTGCGTGGGAACGCTAAGTAGCGAACCGCGATCCCCGCCGCCGTGAGCTTGCCGATTTCTTGATGCATTTTGCGGCAATAGCCGCAATCCACATCGGTAAACACATATAGCGTGTGCTGCGGCTTGCCGCTGGCGGGAGCGAATTCAATGGCGCGCGAGGCCTGGGCGCTAAAGGCCGCCACGCGCGCCGCCGCACGCCGCGCATCGGTGAGATTTGCTTTGGCTTTGAGATCGTAGATGTCGCCGCGCACGAGGAAATGCGCATCGGGTGTCATGTATAGCACCATGGGACCGAGCATGACTTCGTACAACCCAGCTATTGGCCCTGGTTTAACGCTGGTGATCTTGGCGTCGGGCATGATGGTTTTGAGCGTCGCGGACAATTGTTGCTCAAGTTGCGGGTCGGCGGCGGCGCTAACCGTAGTCATGGCCAATGCCAAGACCAATAACCTTCGCAGCTGTCTTCTCATGCACGCCTCCAAGATTGAGTTCGCCCGCGCGGGGCGCCCGGATTGTAGGGGGAATCGACGGTTCGAGCTAGAACTTAAGGCCAACAACATCGCGCTTTCTTCGTGTGACCACCAAACCGGCGCGACGTTCCCTAGCGCGTGGCCTCGGCCGCATGCCAGGCAGACGATAGTGATGACCCACCGAATCGCCTACTATTGACGCTCACGTACCCAGGCCGGCGTCCGCGACCCCTTCTAGTCTCACGTCACACCTAATTATGAGCAAGCCGAACCCCTCTGCCTTGGAAGATCGAGCGCTCGGTAAATACCAAATCATTCGCAAATTAGGCGAAGGCAATATGTCTATCGTCTACCTCGCCAAGGATCCGTTTATCGATCGCTTCGTCGCGATCAAAGTCGCTCAGCCCCAACAGATAGTCGACGATGGCGACCAGGATTTATTCAAGCGATTATTTTTTAACGAGGCGCAGACGGCCGGCATGTTACGGCACCCGAATATCACGGCGATTTTCGACGCGGGCGTGGACGAGGACGTGCATTACATCGTGATGGAATATGTCCCCGACTGCCAAACGCTAGACAACTTCACGAACGCCGCGAACCTGTTACCAGTGGAGGATGTCACCAACGTTCTCTACCAGAGCGCGCTCGCGCTCGACTACGCCCATCGCAAGGGTGTCATCCATCGCGATATCAAGCCCCGCAATATGCTGCTAACACTCGCGAAGGAGGTAAAACTTTCCGATTTTGGCGTTGCGATTACACCGTCAACACAACCCGACCTCGCGCGCGAGCAAGCGGGCTCGGCGTTGTACATGTCGCCCGAACAGATTCAGAGCGAACCCTTAAATGGTCAGTCTGATTTATTCTCGATAGGCATCGTCGCCTATGAACTCCTCACGGGTAAACATCCGTTTGAAGCCGACAACCTCGAGGCGATCAAACACCGTATCGTTACCGGCAAACCCTTGCCGCTAACCGAGTATCGCGCCGACATTCCGGAAGTCTTTCAGCGCATTATCGACAAAGCGTTGGCCAAGGCGCCGTACTATCGTTACAAGTCGGGCGCGGATTTGGCGGGCGATATTGCCTTGGTCTATGACTTCTTACGTCGCGATCCGGAACATATTGGACCGCGGGAAAAGTTTGCGCGTATCCGCGGGCTGCGGTTTTTCGCCGATTTTCAGGAGATCGAGTTATGGGAGGTAGTCAACGCGGCGGAGTGGATCGAACTCGGCGCTGGCCAGGAAATCTTCCATGAAGGCAACTATGAGCCGTCGTTCTACGTCATCGTTGACGGCGTGGTGGCCGTTATCAAAGGCGAGCGCGAAATCGTGCATCTCCACGGTGGAGATTGCTTTGGCGAGATGGCCTTGATGTCGGGGCGCAACCGCTCCGCGTCAATCAAGACTCATACGGCGACGACGGTTATAAAAGTTCGCGGGTCGGTGATCGATCGCACGTCGATGAATTGCCAACTGCGTTTCCAACGCAATTTCCTCACGGCGCTGATCGAACGTCTTGAACTCGCGACCGAGCAGCTCGCCGCGCTGGAACCGATTTTGTCGATCGCGCCTGGCAGTTGATTCGGACCTTAACGTGGCGCGCGACGCTTTAAACACAACCTCCACCGATCATCGATTAACCTTCGACGAGACCCTTAAATTGCTCCGCCAAAAAGGCGTGCTAACGGCAAAGACCGTTCAACGCATCAAAAATGTAGCGCGGCCCAATGACGAGCGGCATCCGTTCGTCCAGCTCTCCACGCAGGCGATCCAGAGCGACACGTCGCCGCCTTATCCCCTCACGCTCGAAGCGATCACCCGCTTGATCGCGGAAGCTAGCAGCCTCACGTATTTTCGAATCGACCCGTTAAAAATTGATGTCGAAGCGGTAACCAGCTTGGTGTCGCAAGCCTACGCCACCCGCTTCGGTTTTTTGCCGGTCGAAGTGAACGACACCTGCGTGACCATCGCCTCGAGCGAGCCCAATGTTCAAGAATGGGAAACCGAGATTGCGCCCATCGTAAAGCGCAAAATAAAGCGAGTCCTTGCCAATCCAATCGACGTTGAGCGCTATCTCAAGGAATTCTACGGAGTGAGTCGCTCGATCGTCCGCGCCACCACCAGCAAAGCCGCCGAGCGCTCGAATATCGTCGATAACTTCGAACAGTTGACGCAGCTCGGGCAGATGGGAGAGCCCGATGCCAATGATCGACACATCGTACATCTGGTGGATTGGTTGTTACAGTACGCGTTCGAGCAACGCGCGAGCGATATTCACATCGAGCCGCGCCGCGACCAAAGCAACATTCGCTTCCGGATCGACGGCGTCCTGCACTTGGTGAATCAGATGGCAACGCCGGTCATCGGCGCTATTGTCAGTCGGATAAAATCGCTCGGTCGCATGGACGTGGCGGATAAACGGCGTCCGCAGGACGGCCGCTTAAAAACCAAAACGCCGCTCGGCAAGGAAGTAGAACTCCGCTTGTCGACGATGCCGACCGCCTTTGGCGAAAAATTGGTGATGCGAATTTTCGATCCCGAAAAACTCGAGCAGCCATTTGCCGCGCTGGGCTTTACCGAACACGATCTCGCGGCTTGGAACAGCATTGTCAAACATCCGCACGGCGTCGTGCTGGTCACCGGGCCAACCGGTTCTGGAAAAACGACCACGCTTTACTCGGCGCTTCGACAGCTGGCGCGGCCGGAAATTAATGTTTGCACGATCGAAGATCCCATCGAAATGGTCGAGCCCACGTTCAATCAAATGCAAGTCCAACCGGCGATCGATCTTGGCTTCGCGGGTGGCGTGCGGACGTTGCTCCGCCAAGATCCCGATGTGATCATGATCGGCGAGGTACGGGACCGCGAAACCTCCGAAGTCGCGATCCAAGCCGCGTTGACCGGACATTTGGTGCTGTCGACGTTGCATACCAACGACGCACCGTCGTCAGTCACCCGCTTAATGGATCTTGGCGTTGAACCCTATTTGATCGGCGCGACCCTGTTGGGCGTGGTAGCCCAGCGCTTAATCCGCACGCTGTGCCCACACTGTAAGATCCCAGTGCCGATGGATGCGAGCGCTTGGCAGTCGCTCATCGAACCGCATAAGGTCCGCATGCCAACGCGCATGGCGAGCGCCACGGGTTGCGACGAATGTCGCAACACAGGGTTCCGCGGGCGCGAAGGTATTTATGAAATTCTGACAGTATCCGATGCGATCAGCGCGCTGATTCGGCCCGGGATGCATACCCAGGAATTACGCCGCGCCGCGTTGGCGCACGGTATGCAACCGTTGCGCCTGGCTGGCGCACATAAAATTGCCGCCGAAAAAACCAACTTCGTCGAGGTCTTTGGAGTTGTGCCAGCCGCCAATCACTAGCTTCACCGGTGCGAAACCCTACCCTCGTGGATGGTGATCTGCATGCAGTTGTTTCAAACGCTCACGAGCTACATGGGTATAAATCTGGGTAGTTGAGATATCGCTATGGCCAAGCAACATTTGGACCACGCGTAAATCGGCGCCGTGATTTAATAAATGCGTGGCAAAGGCATGACGCAGTGTATGCGGCGATAGTGGGACATCAATCCCGGCGCGTAGCGCGTAGCGTTTAATCAAATGCCAAAACGCCTGTCGCGTCATGCCACTTCCACGCGGGGTCGGGAACAATACATCGATAAGCTTGCTGCCGAGAATCGCCGCCCGGCCCTGCTTATTGAACCGTTCTAACCAATCGAGCGCTTCGTCGCCAATTGGGACTAGTCGTTCCTTATTACCTTTGCCGACCACCCGGACGATGCCTTGCGCGAGATTCAATTGGTTGAGTCGAATGCCGACGAGTTCGGAGACGCGCAGCCCCGTCGCGTACAGCAGTTCCAGCATCGCGCGATCGCGCAGTCCGAACGGCGTATCGGGATTCGGCGCCGCGAGTAATGCTTCGACATCGCGCTCGCTCAGGGATTTCGGCAACGCCCGCCCGGCGCGAGGCCCAGCCACTCGCAGAGTTGGATCGATCTGAATTTGCCGTTCACGTAATAGGTAGCGAAAAAATCGCCGCGCGCTGGATAAGCGCCGCGCCGCCGTGCGCGTAGATTGTTGACTCGTGGCGGCAAGATAAGAATAGAGATCAGCTTCACCGGTTTGCAGCAAGCCCACGCCACGTTGCGCCAGGAAGCGCTCAAGCGCGCGCAAATCGCTGCGGTAGGCGGCGAGCGTGTTGTCGCTTAAGCCGTGCTCGGACCATAGATTGTCCAAAAAACGCGTGACGCGCCCATCGCGAGTCGGTTCGGCGGGGGGTTTCATTGAGAACCGTAAATGGCTTATCGTCGCTTATCAAGGACGTTAGCCTTAATCGTGACCCTTCAACGGCAGGATTGTCTATGAGCGCAATAAATTCTGATTCGTCGGTTTCTGATTTGGTTCTCTATCAGTCCGAAACGTGCTGGTTCTGCGGTCGAGTGCGGCAGGCATTGGCCGAGATGCACGTGGAGTTAGCGTTTCGGGATATCGACCACGACCTGCATTTTCGACAGGAACTCGCGAGCGGCGGCGGCAAAACACAGGTCCCGTGTCTGCGAATTCAGCACCCGGATCAACGCGTGGAATGGCTGTACGAATCGGCAGATATAATCGCGTATTTAGCCGCGCGCTTTACGCCGCGACCGGCGTGACAGAGGAGACTCGGGCGGGCGACGAGTACATTGGTCGCCTAGCCGCAGCTCCTGTTCGCGTGTGCGACCGAGTCGAAGCGGCGTGACCAGGCGCTGAAAGCGTTACGCGTCGTTCTTATTGGAGACAATTTTCTCTTTAATTCGAGCCGACTTGCCCTTGCGATCGCGCATGTAGTAAAGCTTCGCGCGGCGCACCGCGCCCTTGCGCTTAACCGTTACGTCCGCGATGAGCGGGCTATACGCTGGGAATACCCGCTCCACGCCTTCGCCGTGTGAAATCTTACGCACCGTGAAAGACGAATTGGCGCCGCGGTTACGTTTGGCGATCACCACGCCTTCGAATGCTTGCAAGCGCTCGCGAGTTCCTTCAACCACCTTAACCTGGACGACAATAGTGTCGCCGGGCGCGAATTCGGGCAATTTGCGCTCCATGATTTTGGATTCCAGTCGGGCGATAAGGTCGGTCATGAAGCACTCCGGCAGACATGTACGTAAAGAGCAGCGGATTCTAGCCTATTACCACGCTTGAATTAACCCTCCTCCTCGGTTTTTTTGTCTAGCTCTGCGCGAATTTGTCGCGTGAGCGCCTGGACTTTGGAATCCACGGCCGCTTCTTCAAGCAGGTCGGGGCGCCGCTCCAAGGTCCGCGTGACAGCTTGGCGCTGACGCCACTCGGCGATCTGTTGGTGATTACCGCTCAAGAGGACGGGCGGTACTTGCTGACCGTCTATAACCTCGGGGCGGGTGTAGTGCGGGTAATCCAATAACCCGCCGGCGAACGATTCGTTGATCGCCGACGCGGCGTCACCGAGTGCCCCAGGAATCAAACGGATCATAGCGTCCATTAACACCAGCGCCGGCAGTTCGCCGCCTGATAAAACGTAATCGCCAATCGACCACTCGGCATCAACATCGCACTCAAGGACGCGCTCGTCGACACCTTCGTAACGACCGGCCATAAGGATGAGATGCTGGTGTTCGAGTAGCGCTGATAAATCGCGTTGCCGCAGGCGTTGCCCCTGTGGGGATAAATACACCACGTGGCCAGGTCCAATGGTTTTTTTGGCGGCATGCACCGCCGCGCGTAACGGTGCGACTTTCATCACCATGCCGGGGCCTCCCCCGTACGACACATCGTCGACCGTGCGCCGAGCATCAGCGGTGAAATCGCGTGGATTAAACGTGGTGATATTTGCCAAGCCGTCCGCGCACGCCTTGCGGACGATGCCGCAAGCCATAAACGCCGCAACAAGCTCGGGGAAAATAGTGATGACGCTAAAACGCAACGCCATTTAATCGTCGGGATGCCAATCGACGACCAGGCGCTTGGCGGGGACGTCGACTTTTAGGATGTAGACCTTGCGTACAAACGGGATTAAGTATTCCCGTTCACCACGGACCACCAGCGTATCGTGACTACTGGAATCATATAAACGCCTGACCACGCCGAGTCGCACGCCGTCGACATTGTTGACCGTGCAACCAATGATGTCGGCCCAGTAATACTCGTCGTTGCCGGCAGGTGATAACGCGCTGCGCGGAACGGCAATCGAATGCCGGACTAATCCCAACGCGTGTTCGCGATCGGCAATCCCTTCGAGCATAACCAGCAGCGCCTTACCCTGAACTTTATGCGCGGAAACGACGAATGCTTGCCAGTGGTTAGGGCGCCCTAGCCACCACCGTGGATATTCAAATAGTTGCTGTCGCGGACGTGAGTAGGATAGAACTTTCAGCCAGCCATGCGTCCCGAAGAAGCCGCAAACCTGGCCAATGACGATGGGATCTGCGATGTGCTCGACCGTCGATTCCCTGGACGCTGGGCGGTTGCCGTTCATCTACTGATGCGCAGCTCGCCGCTAATTCAGTCCGCCTCAGGTCGGCGCGGTGGCGAATTGTTTGACCAGCTTGGAGACGCGTTCCGACGGTTGCGCACCGGTTGCAGTCCAATAATCGTAGCGATCGCGCGCCATCCGAAACGGCACATCGTTCTTAACCGCGATGGGATTAAAAAAACCGATGCGCTCGATAAATCGACCGTCCCGCTTATTGCGGCTATCGGTCACCACGATGTGATAGAACGGGCGCGCTTTAGCGCCCCCACGTGAAAGTCGAATCGTAACCATGCTATATAAAACCTTTCTCTAACATTACGGCGCTCGCGGCTAAGTCCGCGCGATACGGTCGCGTATTGTACGGGTATTCGGCGGCATTATTAAGCATTTAGATTGAATTGTTAGACACCGTGGAGGCGCGATGGAGACACCGGAGACTACTAATCAGCAAAAAGTTGCCCTGCGCGTCGCACTCAAAGCACAGCGCGCTACTCGGCGCGGCGCGGCGCACTGCGACGACGACCAACGTATCGCCGCCAGGGTCTGCGCCGAGCCCGTGGTCGAGCGCGCGCGGACGCTGTTCATTTACATCGCTCTGCCGGACGAAATCGAGACGCGCGCGCTAATGGATGAAATCGCGCGCCAGCAAAAAATCGTCCTCATTCCGCGGATAACGCCGCGCAAGGAAATGGTGGCCGTGTCATTCCCGGGTTGGGATGCGCTCATTCCCGGGACGCTAGGGATCCTCACGACGCTAGCGACCAACCCATTCGCGGAGCCCATCGATGTCGCCCTCGTACCGGGTTTAGCATATACCGCAACCGGTTATCGATTAGGTTATGGCGCGGGGTATTACGATCGGTGGTTTGCCGAACACCCGATGACGTTGCGCCTCGGGCTGTGCCTGGAAGCGGATCTGGTCGATCAGCTTCCAATCGAAGCACATGACATCGCGGTTGACGCCATCGTGACGGAAGCACGGACGATCGTAATCGACCGCTCGCGTTATCGGTAGGTCGTCAACGCGCTTAAGTGCCGTCGACCGCTTTCATGCTGAGACGGATGCGACCCTGTTTGTCCACTTCCAGGACTTTGACTTTAACGGTGTCGCCTTCGCGCAATTTGTCGCTGACATTTTCGACCCGCTCGTTCGAAATCTGCGAAATGTGCACCAGTCCGTCCTTGCCGGGAAGAATATTGACGAAAGCGCCAAAGTCCATCAGTTTTTGCACGCGGCCTTCGTAGATCGCGCCCACCAGGACGTCAGCGGTAATGGCTTCGACCCTCCGCTTCGCTTCTTGGCCTGCCGCGAAATCGACCGAGGCAATTTTGACGGTACCGTCGTCGGTGATGTCGATAGTCGTCCCAGTCTCCTCGGTGATTTGCCGAATCGTGCTGCCGCCTTTACCGATAACGTCGCGGATTTTATCGGGATCGATCTTGATCGTGATGATGCGCGGCGCGTACTCTGACATTTCGGTGCGCGGTTCACGCAGTACTTTATTCATGCACTCGAGAATGTGCAGGCGTCCCTTTTGCGCTTGAGCCAGCGCGACTTCCATGATTTCGCGCGTGATCCCGTTAATCTTGATATCCATTTGTAGTGCGGTAACACCATTGGCGGTGCCTGCCACCTTGAAATCCATGTCGCCGAGATGGTCCTCGTCACCCATGATGTCGGAGAGCACGACGTATTGATCACCTTCTTTGATGAGGCCCATCGCGATCCCCGCGACGGGGGCGACCAAGGGAACGCCAGCGTCCATCATCGACAGACTCGTACCACACACCGACGCCATCGAGCTTGAGCCGTTCGATTCGGTGATTTCCGACACCACACGCACGGTGTACGGAAATTTCGTCATGTCCGGCATGACGGCTTGAATCGCGCGCTTGGCTAGCCGACCGTGTCCGATTTCGCGTCGCTTTGGCGAACCAACGCGGCCGATTTCGCCAACTGAAAACGGCGGGAAATTGTAATGCAACATAAACGGTTCGCGGTGTTCGCCTTCGATGGCGTCGATGATCTGCGAATCGCGTTCGGTGCCTAACGCAACCACGACCACAGCTTGAGTTTCACCACGAGTGAATAACGCCGACCCATGCGTACGCGGTAACAATCCGACTTCGACAGTAATGGGCCGGATGTCCTGCTTGCCGCGGCCATCGATGCGCGGCTTGCCGCCCAACGCGTTGCCACGTACCGTGTCGTATTCGAGGCCTTCGATCGCGTTCGAAATTTGTGGCGGTGTCCAATTCGACGCCGCTGGCGCGGCCAACGCGGCCTGAACCTCGGCGCGCAATGCGGATAGGCGATCACGGCGAACCATTTTGTCGGTAATCGAGTACGCCTCCGTAAAGGCGGCGCCAAAGCGCTCACGCAGGCTGGTGTTCAATTCGGAATTGTCGACCGCGGGTCGCCAATTCCATGACTCCGGTTTAACTTTAGCCACCAACTCTTGGATGGCCTTGATTGCGGTTTGCGATTGCTGGTGACCGAAAACCACCGCGCCGAGCATAATTTCTTCCGACAGCTGCTTGGCTTCCGATTCGACCATCAGCACTGAAGTCGACGTCCCGGCAACGACTAAATCGAGCGCTGAGTCATCCAAGCCTTTGAAGCTCGGGTTAAGGAGATATTCGCCATTGCGATAACCGACCCGCGCGGCGCCGATCGGCTCTTGAAACGGCATTCCCGACAACGATAGCGCGGCGGAAGCGCCGATTAACGCGGGAATATCCGGATCAACGTTCGGATCGAGCGACATCACCGTGCAGATAATTTGAACTTCGTGCTTAAAGCCTTCGGGAAATAACGGTCTAATCGGACGGTCGATTAGGCGTGACGTTAGCGTTTCCTTTTCCGTCGGCCGGCCTTCGCGCTTGAAGAATCCGCCGGGAATTTTGCCGGCGGCATAAGTTCGCTCCTGGTAATCGACCGTGAGCGGGAAGAAATCGCGCTCGGCGGAGGCGTTTTTGGCCCCCACCACCGTGCACAGCACGACCGTTTCACCCATGCTTACGAGCACTGCCGCAGTCGCCTGCTTTGCAATGCGGCCGGTTTCGAGGCGAACTTGGTGTTCACCGTATTGGAACGAGACGGTAGTCGGAGTCATGCGTTATTTAACCAAAGCTGGAGCAAATTGGAGGATCGCGGCGCCATCTGCTGAAACATGACGCCGCGGGGAGGCGCTTACTTGCGGAGTCCGAGGCGTCCAATCAGGTCGCGGTAACGCTCGGTATGATGGGTCTTTAGGTAATCGAGTAATTTGCGGCGACGATTCACCATCCGCAGCAAACCCTGGCGCGAATGGTTGTCGTGGGCATGCGCTTTGAAATGTTCGGACAAGTCTTCAATCCGCGCGGACAGCAGTGCGACCTGAACTTCAGGCGACCCGGTGTCGGTGTTACCACGTCGATAGCCATCGACGATCTGCTGTTTTTGTTCGCTCTTCAACGCCATTAACGCACTCCTAAGCTGTCACTATCTCGCGCTCGTTTGCGGCGCGCATTCTAACCGCGCAGGCTCCTTCTCACAACCGTTTTTCATGAAAAATCATTAGCTTTCGATCCTGTCACCCATCATTTATCGCCCATCAATCGCTTCGGCGTGAGCGTTCCGTCAGAAGCTAAGACACCCATTCCGATGAATTGCTTGGCGGGTCCATAGATTCGAACCACAAGGGGTTCGCGCACTTGCGCCGCAACGTGAATCGCTTGACCGTGCGCCACGCGTTGCACTCCGGCGGCATCGATCGTGACTTCCGAATATCCGCTAAGCGCTTGGTCTGGCGCTAAAAGTAAGGCGTCGTAGTCGCCTAGTTCATAGTTCGTCGTGGTGAACAAGCTGAGCGGATGCGCCGCGGTCACGTTGAATGGTCCGGTGGCGAGGCGATGCAATCCCGCCAGATGGGCGCCGCAACCCAGGACCTCGCCAAGCGCGACGGCCAGCGTTCGAATATAGGTCCCTTTAGAACAACTAACGTCGATCACCGCTAGGCCGGCCGTGTAATGTAACAACTCCAAATGATGGATCTGAACCGTGCGCGCCGCGCGTTCGATTTCGATCCCTTGTCGCGCCAATTTATACAACGGTTGCCCGCGATGCTTCAGCGCCGAATACATCGGTGGGGTCTGCTGGATTTCGCCGTGAAAGCCCCTGAGCGCCGCCTCCACTTCTTCGGCAGTGGAGGGAACCGCGGGCGCCGTCGCAATCACGTCGCCCTCGCGATCGCCGGTGGTCGTCGTCTGCCCAAAACGAATTTCCGCGCGGTAACGCTTATCCGCATCTAATAAAAACGAACAGACCTTGGTCGCCGCGCCAAAACAGATCGGCAGTAAGCCGCTGGCGGCAACATCCAAGGTGCCGGTGTGGCCTGCCTTCGCCGCTTGAAATGCCCGGCGAACTTTTTGCAGGGCTTGGTTAGAACTTAGGCCGATGGGCTTATCAAGCAGCAAGATCCCGTTGACGGCACGCCATCGCGGACGCCGCTCGGTGTCGATCAAGAGTCAGCGCGCGTTGGACGCGAGGCTAATAGTTCGGAAATCCGCGCGCCGCGCGCGACGGTCTCGTCAAATTCCAAGGCCAAGATGGGGACCCTTTTTAATCGCAAGTCACGTGCAATCAAGCTCCGCATTTGCGGCAATGCCGCGCGCAAGGGTTCGAGTGCCGCGTTTTTGGCCTGCTCTGCGTACACGCTGACAAACAAAGTCGCCACGCTCAAATCGCTCGCCACAGTTACGTCGGTGATCGTTGTCATCCCAACCCCGGCGACACGCGCAAGGCGCGTGAACTCGGGGGCAAGGATCCGGTGAATGGCCTGCGCGATCCGGACGTGGCGAGGAAACTCGCGGGGCATCAGAGCGTCGACAATTATCCGTTACGCCGTCCGTGCAACTATCGTGCGTTCATATACTTCGATGTTGTCGCCAGGACGGACATCGTTGTAGTTCT
Organism: Gammaproteobacteria bacterium; assembly: GCA_016191285.1. GTDB lineage: Bacteria > Pseudomonadota > Gammaproteobacteria > CAIKBL01. The sequence goes on along the minus strand of JACPPA010000009.1, from coordinate 95,504 downwards.
TCACGCCAATGCCACACTCGGTGCCGGCCTTCACTTCGGAGACATCATCCTTGAAGCGCCGAAGGGACTCGAGCTCGCCTTCGTAGATGACCACGTTATCACGCAACACTCGAATGGGATTGCTGCGACGGATCGTCCCCGTGGTAACGATACAGCCCGCGATGGCACCCAGTTTCGACGAGCGAAAGACATCGCGTACTTCGGCGACGCCGATGATCGATTCACGGATTTCCGGCGCCAGCATGCCGGTGACCGCGGCTCTTACGTCATCGATTACGTCATAGATGACGCTGTAATAGCGCAGATCGATGCCCTCGTCATCCACGACACGGCGCGCCGAGCTATCCGCGCGGACATTAAAGCCGACGATAAAGGCGCGGGAGGCTAACGCCAGATTGACATCGGATTCATTGATGCCGCCGACCCCGCTAGAAATGACATCCACGCGGACTTCGTCATTGCTGAGGCGGGTTAATGCCTCTGAGATCGCCTCGGCTGAACCTTGCACGTCCGCCTTGATCAAGATCTTGAGCGACGAACTACCGCCATCCTTCATCTGCGAAAACACATTGTCGAGTTTCGACGCCTGCTGCCGCGCGAGTTTGTTCTCGCGGTCCTTGTCTTGACGGAAGATCGCGATTTCGCGGGCCTTACGCTCATCGTCGACCACCATGGCGTCATCGCCCGCATTCGGCGTACCCGACAAACCCAAGACCTCCACCGGATCCGACGGACCCGCGGTCTCGACGGTTTGGCCATGCGCATCGACCATGGCGCGCACGCGTCCGAATTCCGTGCCGGTCAACAACACGTCGCCGCGTCGCAATTGGCCGCGCTGCACTAACACGGTCGCCACCGGACCACGCCCACGGTCGAGCCGCGATTCGATTACAACGCCTTTTGCACTACCGTGATCGACCGCCTTGAGTTCCAACACTTCAGCTTGCAGCGAAATGGCTTCGAGCAAACGGTCGACACCATCACCAGTCCGCGCTGACACGGGCACGAATTGTGTATCGCCACCCCAGTCTTCGGCAATGACGCCGCGGACCGATAGCTCTTGCTTGATGCGTTCAGGATCCGCGCCGTTTTTATCCATTTTATTAACGGCGACAATCATCGGGACGCCAGCGGCTTTCGCGTGTTTCACCGCTTCTTCGGTTTGCGGCATGACACCGTCGTCGGCCGCGACCACGAGAATGACGATATCGGTGACCTTGGCGCCGCGCGCACGCATCGCGGTGAACGCTTCATGGCCAGGCGTATCAAGAAAGGTGATGGGCCCACCCGCGGTGTCGACGCGATAGGCGCCGATATGTTGCGTGATGCCGCCCGCTTCGCCGGCCGCGACTCGCGATTTTCGAATAAAGTCGAGAAGCGAAGTCTTGCCGTGATCGACATGGCCCATGATGGTGACGATTGGCGCGCGGGTTTCCCCTTCGATCTCGACACTCGCACGCTCCATCAACTTCTCTTCAACTGCGTTCTCGCGCAGCAGCTTGGCGCGATGCCCCATCTCTTCGACGACGACGGCGGCGGTCTCCTGATCAATCATTTGATTGATCGTGACCATGCTGCCGAGGTTCATCATGGCCTTGATAACCTCGGCGGCTTTAACCGACATCCGTTGCGCAAGCTCCGCGACCGTCACGCTTTCGGGAATCAATACATCGCGAACGACCGGCTGAGTCGGCCTTTCGAATCCATGTTTAGCACCGGACGGCGGAACGACGCGTCGCGGCGGCGGCGCTTTCTTTTTGCGTTTGCCGGATTTGTCGCTCGCGACATGCAACTCCTTGCGCGCGCCACCTTGTCGCGGATCACGCTCATCGCCTCGCCCGTCATTACGCGCTTGGATAAATTCTGGACGCCCGCGTGACGGTGCTGACGGCGCGGGAAGGGGCGGAACTTCTGGGATTACCCGGGCGATTTCTGGGACCGGTGTACTCGTCGTGATTTCGGCGACGTCGGTGCTTACCTCGTCGACACGGACAGTCACCGCCGGTTCATCCACCGGCGGCGCGGCGGGCAGCTCGGCCGCCGCCGTCACCGCGGCAGTCGACTCGGGTGCAGGTCCTAACTTCGCTTGCGCTTCTTGCCGCTGAAGTTCGACTTCCGCGTGCTCTTTTTCGAGGCGGGCGGCTTCTTCTTCGGCAACCACGCTGCGTTTGACATAGGTCTTTTTACGCCGAATTTCGACTGCAACCGTTTTGGCGACCGTCGGTTTGGCGGTAGCGCGTAACCGGCCTTTGGGCTTATCGCCGAGAATTTTTATCTCGCCGTGGGTCTTGCGGCTTAAGGTAATTTTGCTGGGCTCCAAAGCCGGATCGTCTTTGCCATGCAAGCGCCGCAAATAACCGAGAAGTTGACTCTTCTCGGCCTCGGTAATCGTATCGGATGGTTTTTTCTCGGAAAGTCCTGCTTCGCCTAATTGCGCCAGTAAGCGATCGACTGAAATGCCGACGACATTCGCAAAGTCTCCGACCGTAATTTCAGCCATCGGTCCCTCCCGTCGTGACGTCCGCGGCGAACCACGGCGCGCGCGCGGCCATGATGAGTTCAGCGGCACGTTCTGGGTTCATGCCCTCCAACTCCATGAGTTCGTCGACGGATTGCTCTGCCAGATCCTCCATCGACACGATTCCTCGCCCGGCCATTTGATGCGCCAATTCCTTATCCATTCCTTCCATGCCAAGCAAATCGTCGGCTGGTTGGGTATCCCCGAGCTTCTCCTCGGACGCGATGGCGCGCGTTAACAACAGATCTTTCGCCCGTTGCCGCAGCTCGCTAATTAGGGTCTCATCGAATTCTTCGATATTTGCCATTTCGTGTTCGGGGACGTAGGCGATTTCTTCGATGGTCGTAAACCCTTCCTGGACCAGGATTACCGCAATCTCTTCATCGACATCGAGAAGATCCATGAATGTCTTCTGCGCCTTTTGCGTCTCGGCCGCGCTCTTCGATTCGGCGTCAGCCTCATTCATGACGTTGAGTTCCCAGCCGGTCAACTGACTGGCTAAACGCACATTTTGGCCGTTGCGCCCGATCGCCTGCGATAGCTGATCTTCGACCACCGCGACATCCATGCTCTGCGAATCCTCATCGACGAGAATGGACACCACCTCGGCTGGCGACATGGCATTGATCACGAACTGCGCTGAGTTCTCGTCCCACAGAATGATGTCAACACGCTCGCCGGCCAACTCATTGGACACCGCCTGAACGCGCGAGCCGCGCATGCCGACGCAGGCGCCGACGGGATCGATTCGCGGATCCGCGCTGCGCACCGCGATTTTGGCGCGCAGTCCGGGATCACGCGCGGCGCCATGGATTTCGATCACGCCTTCGCCAATTTCCGGCACTTCGAGTTTAAAGAGCTCAATCAGCAATTCGCGCGCGGTACGACTCACAAATAACTGCGGTCCGCGCTTCTCCGGCCGCACTTCGAATAGATAGCCACGAATGCGATCGCCCGGCCGCACCACTTCACGCGGAATCATATGTTCTTTGACAATAATCGCCTCGGCGTTACCGCCAAGGTCCAGATAAACGTTGCCGCGCTCGACGCGCTTGACGACCCCCATTACTAAATCGCCGATGCGGCCTTGAAACGCTTCGACGACCTGCGCGCGCTCGGCTTCGCGCACTTTTTGCACGATGACTTGCTTGGCGGTTTGAGCGGCGATGCGGCCGAAATCCGCCGCTTGCAACGGCTCTTCGATAAATTCGCCGGCCTTGATCTCGGGTTGTCGCTGCACAGCGTCGGCGAGCCAAATCTGGCGTTCCTTGAATTCCAACGCGATGGGATCGTCGGCATCGAGCTCAAATTGAATTCTATGGGCTTCGGGATCGATGACTTCCCAGCGTCGAAACGCGGCGTAATCGCCCGTCATTCGATTGATGTCGACGCGGACTTCAATGTCTTCCGAGTAGCGCTTCTTGGTGGCGCTCGCCAAGGCGGCTTCCAAGGCCTCGAATATCACGTCCTTAGAAACGCTTTTTTCGTTAGAAACGACATCAACAACCGTTAAGATTTCTTTGTTCATCGGGATCAACCTACAGACTTCTTCGGGCCGCGCTTAGGCGAAGCGGGTTTGGAGTTCAGTTCCCAGGACGGGACCAGCCGTGTGCGTTCAATTAACCCGACGGGAACCTGTATGGTCTCGTCATCGCACTCCACGCTGACCGTGCGTTCGTCGACCGCGAGGAGTTTGCCTTGCAGACGCCGGCGCTGCTCAACTAACGCGCGCAAGCGAACTTGCACCGTCGCACCAATGAAGCGCCGATAGTGGTCGAGTTTAAATAACGGCCGATCGACACCCGGCGAAGAAACTTCGAGCGTATATCGACCATCGATAAGTTGTTCGGCATCGAGCAGGTTACCGATCTGTTTGCTCACGCGTTCGCAATCCATCAGGGCAATCCCCGTCGGGCTATCGATGTACAGGCGGAGCAATAGATTATCTCCCGATCGTTGCCGCTCAATGCCCAGCAGTTCGTAGCCGAGCCCGGCTACGGTCGGACCGACTAATGGTTCAAGAATATCGTTTGCAATCAATCGTGTTCCTTCCAAAACAAAAAAGCCCCGATCACCCGGGGCCTTTCGTTTCGATGGTAGCGGGGGCAGGATTTGAACCTGCGACCTTCGGGTTATGAGCCCGACGAGCTGCCAGACTGCTCCACCCCGCACTAGCTAGGGCGCGCATCGTACTGAGTCATTGGACCTTTTTCAAGCTTAATCCGCGGTCAGCGCACAGTCGATCGACACGTCGAAGGCATGTGTCGGTCCGGTGTCGCGATGAATTTGAGAGAGGATGACGGATTCTAAAATCGCGGTCGGTCCGCGAAATAACGCGTGCTAAGGGACAGACAGCACGCAGGTACCGATCGACTGCGGCGCGCAGGACGCACCAGTGGTCCAAATTGCGTTACCGAGCCGCGCCTTGGCCCAATTCACGCCTGCGATGTTCGCTCCCGACAAATCCGCATACTCCAGATCAGCGCCACTCAACTTAGCGTCGGTTAGATTCGTGCCGCGCAAACTAGCGCCGGTTAATTTGAGCGCCGTGGCGTCCGCGCCGGCGAGATTTGCGGCGGTTAAATCCGCATAGGCGAAATTGGCGCCCTCCAAATTCGAATCGGCTAAATTCGCCCCGACTAACGCCGTGTTGCGGAGACTTGATGCGTGAAGATCAGCGCCGTGCAGGTCGACCGCTTGCTTGCTACAAAAATCCCAGATCACACGCGGGGCAGCCGGCGCCTCACAGCGCACAACGGTCGGTGGTTCAGCGCGGCGCGCCAACCAACCGATAGCGAATACCAGTCCGAGCACCACGCTAATCGCCACAAAGGTACCGCGCGCGGACAACTGTCGCGGACGCAATCCGTCCCATACCTGATTGGCGCGTTCACGCCGCCGAACTAGTTCAGATTCTTCCGGTTCGCGGCGATCGCCGCCGGTCCGTCCTTCATCGCCGCGCGGTTCAAGCGCTAAGGCGCGTCGTTCGCGCTGGCGTTCATCGAGCTGGCGCAGGCGCGCTGGCTCACGTCCGCTCACGGCGTGCAGGGCAAAGTCTGGGTAGTCGCTCGCAGACACCCATTGTTCGCCATCCGGGCTAATGTCGTCGGTCGCCGTTATGCGTCCCAGACCAATGTTGCGTTCGATAATCGCGGCGGGAAATGGGCCACGCTTGTCATGGCCCCGGCGCACATACCAAAGATGTCCGATCGGCATATGCCGCAAGCTCCCGCGAAGATGCTGCTGTGAGGTTCGTTATTTGGTCAAGAACTGGCCCTTCCAGCCGCTGTATGACACATGAAAGTCATGCCCATCGCCACGCCCGGCGCGCTTAGCAAACCCGCGCTAGGCCCGCTCCAAGAATGGGTTGTCGGCCAGCTTCTCGACGTGACGGTTATCGGCCCGAGCGATAAAAACTCCACTCGCCTGCGCATTGACGGCGCGATCTTCGAAACCGCGAGCGCCGCCACTCTCGCACCGGGCCAAAAATTTGTCGTGCAGGTAAAAAGCGCCGGTTCGTTGCCAGTTCTCACTCCGCTGCCGCAGCCCCCGACTCACGAGGTCGAACCGACATCAGTCCTAAACCGCGGTTTAAATCTGGTCCTACCACGACAGCAGCCATTAGCCGGGATGTATCAGGCGCTCGGCGCGCTTGCCACATCGCTCAATACGCCGGCGCCAAGCGGCGAGCCGGTAACTGCCCAGATACTGCAATTGGTGCAGCAGATCGAAACGATGGTAGCCAATGCGCCGACGCTCGTCGAACTCAGCAATCCGGCGGACCTGAAACGCGCGCTAACTAATACCGGAATCCACTTGGAAGCGACGCTTGCGCAGGTGACAACTAGCCAGGGACTAGAACGCCTGCCAAATACCGATTTGAAATGGCGTGCGTTGACGTTGTTGCGTGCGACGGACCTCGCGCTTGAACACCGGCCTGAATCTATCCCCGCACGAGTGACGATCGCGGCGCGTACAGCACCGGAACTTTCGAGTTCGCTCCAAGCCCTCGGCATCAGTCCTCAGCCGCAGAGGTTAGCTGGTGTGAAGGACGCGATTGAAGCGGTCGTCGCGCGTATCACGACTCACCAACTTCAAATCGCCGAAGCCGCCAACAACGGTATGGTTTACGGCACCTTTGAAATCCCGGTTACCGTTGACCAGGGGATTGGTTCAGTCTTGATCAATGTCGAACGCGACTTGGCAGGCGAGCATTCGGATTACGTCGCGCCAACCACGGTGATGGTCCGCGTTCCCTTAGGCGACGACCGGGAACTGCGCGCGCGCCTCACGCTGAGTGACCTTCATGTAGCCATGAGCGTCTGGAGCGATGATCCGGCGACGCGGGAAATGATCGCCCGCCACCAACATATATTGCAGCGACAACTTGAACGATGCGGACTGCAGGTCGACCGCCTTACCGTTGCGGAAGTTGCACCAGTGACCGAATTAGCGCGGCAACCGCTGACGCTTGTTGATGCGCGGGTGTAAGGTGACTGAACGCCAACCACCTCCGCGTGCGATAGCCTTGCGATGGGAAGGGCGCGGGGCGCCGCGCATCACGGCCAAAGGCAGCGCCGATGTCGCGACCCGAATTTTAGCGCTGGCCGTCAAACACGGGGTGCCGCTGCGCGAAGATCCAGCCCTCGTTGAAGTGCTGAGCCGGGTCGATTTGGGACGTGAAATTCCCGAAAACCTCTTCCGCGCAGTGGCTGAAGTGATCGCCTTCGCATACTCGCTGCGGGACAAAACCTTCGATGACCGCTCGTAAAGTGATCACACCGCGATCTAATTTACGCGCGCGGATTAATGCTTGAGAGCTATCAGGTGTTGCGCACGCTGGATTAACGATCGATTTCTCGCGATGAGCGTCTGCTCGGATCTCGCGAGCGTTATCGAGCGCTGGGCGACCACGATCGCTTGCTCGTAATCGCCCTCCGCGAGATTCAGCTCGGCCAACTGATACCAAACTTGCGCGTCGTCCGGTGCGATTTTGACCGCGCGCTCCAACGTGGCGCGCGCGCGACCGCGATCACCCTTCCGCGCAGCTTGATCGGCGCTCGCCATCAAATCAGTTACCGGAGACTTCGCCGACGACACCGTTCCGTCACGCTCCCCACCGATCGGTGATGGAATCGGCGCGGGCAATGGGGCGAGTGGTACAGGAGCGCGATCGGGAATGGCGTAGACGCGTGGCGAATTCACGGTGTCCGGTGACGGCGACGCGACGGGATTCGATATTTTATTTTCCGCCTTCGCGGTAACCGTGCTTGGTGACGAGGTTGTTCGCCCCTCGATTGGCACGGCGGTTCGCAGTCCAGTCGTACAACCGCTCAGCAATACGGCACTCAGGACCAGCGATGCTTGGATACTCATGGCGTAATCTCCGGTTGCGAAAACGGAACGAAACCCGCCGCGTTGCCTGCACAGTAACTGGGGCTCGGAATAAAGCTTTTATTGAGCGGCACCCACGTTGCGCCGGGACAATCCGCCGTGCTCAAGCCCGTCCCATCGGGAATAACCCAGTGCCACGCAATTGAATCTGGGGGCACCATGTTAATCGGCGTAAGTCCCACTTGTTTCATGGTTTCAGTCCACACGCGCAAGGCCCCGGTCGCGCCTGTGAGGCCTGCAACTTGATTATCGTCGCGGCCAATCCAAACCGTCGCCAGATCGGTGCCACTGAATCCCACGAACCAACTATCACGCGTATCGTTGGTTGTTCCCGTTTTACCGGCCAACGGTAGCGCGGCAGGAAATTCCGCCGCCAATGAATGCGCCGTACCGACGGCGACTACTCGAGTTAGTAAGTAACGCACCAGAAACGCGGTGGGCGCATCGAGCACGCGCGTGACGCGTAGCCCATAACGCTTAATCGGTTGATTGCGGCTATCGACGACCGCCTGAATCGCACGTAACGGTACTCGGAACCCGTCGTTGGCAATCACTTGATAGAGCTGGGCGATCTGATAGGGACTCATGTCAATCGCACCCAAAAATAATGCCGGATAATTCGGAATGGTTCCGTCAAAGCCGAGCCGGTGCAATGTCTGACCTACCGCCTCGGTACCGATCCGAAAGCCAAGATCGACGGTGGCCGAATTGAGTGACCTTGCGAGCGCATTTTGGATTTGCACCGGACCGCTATACTGACCGTCATAGTTCTTCGGCGTCCACATTTTTCCATCGGCGCCCTGCCACGAGTGCGGAGCATCCGACAACTCCGTGGCGACATTAAATCGGGCCGCATTCGCGAGCGCGGTCATGTAGACAAACGGCTTGATTAGCGAACCGATTTGTCGCTTCGCGTCCAAGGCCCGATTAAAGCCACCGGCTTCTTCGCTGCGTCCGCCGAGTAGCGCCTTAATATCTGCGGTGCGCGCATCGGTCACGATTACCGCGGCTTGCAGCTCGCCTTTCAATTTTGGATGTCCACGTTCGAGCGCTGGCACCACCGACTGGAGTGCATTTTCCGCGGCCTCATGCGCGACAATATCGAGCGTGGTAAAGACTTTTAAGCCGCCGGTTTGCAAATCCGATTCGCGATAATCATCTTTCAACTGCCGCCGAACGAGATCTAAAAACGCCGCATACCGACCACCCGCACTCCACGTGCCGGCACGCAGTGTCAGTACCGATGCCGAGTACTGCGTGAATTCAGCATCCGAAATTACGCCTTCGTCACGCAGGGTCCGTAACACCACATTGCGGCGCGCGAGCGCCCGCGCCGCATATTTGAATGGGTTGTACTGCGACGGTCCACGGATCATGCCGATCAGCAACGCCACTTCCGGCACTGATAATTCATTCAGCGGACGTCCGAAATAAAAGCGCGCCGCTAAACCGAAACCGTGGACAGCCCGATTGCCATCCTGTCCTAGGAAGACTTCGTTGCAATACGTTTCAAGAATGTCTTCCTTCGAGTATCGCCGCTCTATCGACACTGCCATCAACGCTTCATTGAACTTCCGGACTAGGCTGCGTTCGCTGTCGAGATACATATTCTTGACCAGCTGTTGAGTCAAGGTGCTTCCCCCTTGGCTAATCCCACCGTGTCGAATATTGACCACCACGGCCCGGAGTAATCCGAATGCGTCGAGTCCGATGTGAGAGTAAAAACGCCGGTCCTCCACCGCAATCAACGCCCGCTTAAAGATTGCTGGCAATTCGCCACGACTCAGTAAAACGCGATCCTCAAATGACTCAGGATGGACGCGCCCGATCTCGAGCGGCTCAAGCCTCACCAATCCGGGAGACAGTTCGGCGCGCTCGCCGGCTAAGTCGGAAATCGCATTGTGATCGAAGCGCAGAGTTACGCGCCGCGAGCTTTCAGTACTGTCAGAGAAGGTAAAACCCCGCGTATGGATCGACCACTCCAGATCGCGTGCGGCGTACTGTCCGGGGCCCGGCGCGGTTTGGACTTTGCGATAACCGAGCATCTGCAGAACCTGTTCAAGACTGCTGGCGCGGAGCCGTAAACCGCGATAAAGCTCGAGTGGAGCCGCATAAATCCGCGCCGGGAGATCCCAGCGGCGTACTTCAAACGCGGCAATGACTTTGTGATCTAACCAGGCCCAATACGCGATAAAGGCTAGAAATAACCACAGCGCAAGATGTCCGAAATAAAAGATCGCGAGCTTCTTATAGCGCGTGGTCGGCCCGGTTCGGCGTGGCGGTGTTCTTGGCACTGCGCGTGAACCTAGAAGTGACTACCGCGACGTTTAGCGCGAAGGTCTGCCCACCTACAGAAGCGCGGCATGTCGATAGAGGAAACTTCAGCGCGCTTTAGCGCAGCGTAGACCCCAACTTGAGCCTTGAAGTACTTAATCGAGCGAGAAGATTTAGATAGCAGCTGAGGGTGATGAGATTGGTATCGCGGAAGTGCCTGTCGTTAAAGTGCCCAGGCACTTCCGCAAGAAGCAGTTTTAGGGGTTACCTCAAACTACTTTTTCTTCGCAGAGGTCTTCTTCTTAGAAGCAGACTTCTTTGAAGCTTTCTTCTTAGCGGGTTTCTTCGCAGCAGCTTTTTTAGCTGCTGGTTTCTTCGCCGCGGCCTTCTTAGTGGATGCCTTCTTTTTCGCTGTCGCCATATGACGAGTCCCCCTTCAACAATGGTTGAACAAAAAATGCAACACCACACTTGCTTATATACATCACCTTTAGGTGGTATGTAAAGGTTTATAGTAAAAAAAATATCAACAAGCTCGTTTGTGTTTCCTTCGTGCCACAGCTAATCGTCCATCCAGAACAACAAACACGTCGAAATTTTTTGTAATAAATCGCGTTGAACGTGCATGACGCATTCATTTGAGTGCGTCCAAAACGCGTGCGCGAATTTCTTCGATCGTGCCAATGCCATCGATGCGGACAAACTTCAAACGCGGAGAATTCGCCGCCTGTGTTTGGTAGTAAGTAACCAATGGCTCGGTCTGTTCGTGATAAACGCGCAATCGTTTACGCACGGTTTCTTCTTTGTCATCGTCGCGCTGTACCAATTCCTCACCGGTGTCGTTATCCAAGCCCACGCGCTGTGGTGGATTGAATTCGATGTGATAAGTACGACCTGAAGCGGAGTGAATGCGGCGTCCCGACATGCGGCGCACAATCGCGTTGTCGTCCACCGCGATCTCGACGATTCGATCGACCACCACGCCTATTTTTTCCAAGCCATGGGCCTGCGGAATAGTCCGCGGAAAGCCGTCGAACAGGTAGCCGTTGGCACAATCGGCAGCTTTTAGTCGCTCTTCAATTAAACCCAGAATGATGGTGTCCGAAACGAGCCCGCCGCCATCCATGACTTTTTTTGCCGCAAGTCCGAGCGGCGTTCCCGCCTTTACCGCGGCACGTAACATGTCGCCCGTCGAAATCTTCGGGATAGAATACGCATCGCAAATGTAATCGGCTTGAGTCCCTTTCCCTGCGCCCGGCCCACCGAGCAATATCACTTTCATGACTGAGCGTCTCCTAACTGAAAATTTGATCTATTGTCGGCAAACATTCGGCAAACTTCATTCGACGAGTCCAAGGCATCCATGAAATTCGAACTCGATTCCGTGCGTTCTGGCAACGTCATCCGCGCCTACCACACCGATTACGTGCAAATCGGCGAACAGCGCTACGCTAGCCCATTTGTAATCACACCGAGCGCTATATACGCCGACCGGCTACCCCCGAACTTCACGGCCATGACCAGCCAACATTTGTTCGCGCTTGCTGATCTTGGAGCCGAGGTCATCGTCATTGGCTCCGGCGCGAAGCAACACTTCTTGCCGCCAATTTTAATCGCTGAGCTAAACGCGCGGAGGATTGGGGTTGAAACCATGGACAATGGCGCGGCCTGCCGGATTTACAACGTGCTCGCCGCTGAAAATCGCGCTGTCGTCGCCGCCATCTTCGTCGGCGAACCCTAAGTTACCGTACCGCAAGCGCTACAGTTCGGCGAACAAGGCGTCGACGGAAAACCCCTCGCGCTCGAGGATATGGCGTAAGCGCCGTAATGCTTCGATTTGAATTTGCCGCACGCGTTCACGCGTAACGCCAATCTCTATCCCGACTTCCTCCAAGGTCGCACTTTCGCGACCATCCAAGCCGAAGCGGCGCTCGACGACCGCGCGTTGCTTGTCGTTCAATTGCGCGAGCCAGGCGTCGATATGCCGCTGCACGTCGCTATCTTGAAGCAGGCGCGCCGGATCCCGATTATGTTCGTCGGGAATGGTGTCAATGAGAGTGCGATCGGAATCACGATCGAGCGGACTATCGACCGAGGCAATGCGTTCATTCAGACCGAGCATCCGCTTCACGTCTTCGAGCGGGCGATCGAGCATTTGCGCCACGTCTTCTGGGCTCGGTTCACGTTCCAACGTTTGCGCCAAGCGGCGCGCGGCCCGTAAATAGATATTAATTTCCTTGACGATATGGATCGGCAGGCGAATGGTCCGGGTCTGGTTCATCAACGCACGTTCAACGGTCTGGCGGATCCACCACGTCGCATAGGTAGAAAAACGAAAGCCGCGCTCCGGATCGAATTTTTCGACCGCCCGAATGAGTCCCAAATTTCCTTCCTCGATCAGATCGAGTAACGCTAATCCCCGATTCATATAACGCCGCGCGATTTTAACCACCAGACGTAGGTTACTTTCGATCATTCGCTTGCGCGCGGCGGCGTCACCGCGCTGAGCGAGGCGCGCAAACCGCACCTCTTCCGCGGCCGTCAGCAGCGCCGAGAATCCGATTTCGTTTAAGTACAACCGAGTCGCGTCGAGTTCACCGTCCGACACCTCGCCAATGGCGGCGGGAATCGGAACCTCGACTTCGGCTTCGTCGGTAACTTCTAATTGCTCGAGACTGGGCTCAAGATTATCGAGATCGGTCAACGGATCGAAATCAGCGGCCGTTCCGTCGCCGAGCACACCGTCCGCCCGTACCGTAGGTAACGATTCGGTGGCGCTCGACGAGTCCTGATCTTTGTCTTTATTGCGAGTACCAGCCATCCGAGCTCGTTCAGCGCTGAGGGAGGAATTGCAGCGGTTCAACGGCCTTGCCGTTTCTCCGTATTTCAAAATGTAACATAACCTCACTTGCCTCGGAATCTCCCATGAGCGCTATCGTTTGCCCCGCTTCCACGCGCTGCCCTTCTCCAACGAGGAGTTTGTCGTTGTGTGCATACGCGCTCAAAAATGTCTCGTCATGCTTAATGATCAACAGCTGACCGTACCCGCGCAGCCCATTCCCGCTATACACCACTTGGCCCGCGGCAGCCGCTTTAACGGGTTGCGCGCGCTGGCCCTTTATCTCCAAACCAATCGATCCGGTGGCCGACACCGCGCGCACCGCGGTACCCGTCGTCGGCCACACCCAGAGGTCGCTTTTCGTGATCGGCGGCCGCTGTATATCGGCCGCGACGACCGATGGTGAATTCGCGTTCGGCGTCCGCGGCGCCTCGCGCGGGGATTTTGGCGCAGGGCGCGAATTGTCTGCCTCATCCGCATCAGGTGCGCGCGCGGTGCGTAGGGCCACCGTGCCGCGCATGGCCAAAACTTGCCCGACGTAGATCTTGTGTGGATCTGAAATTCCATTCAATTGGGCAAGCATCCGATGATCGACACCAAAGCGCCAGGCAATGGAATACAGCGTATCGCCAGCCGCGACTCGGTAAGCTCGCGGTAGTTCGTTGGACGCCGGCAGAACGAGCGGCGCGATGGCGCGTGACGGCGGCGTCATGGCGGTGACCGACTTCTGCTCAATCCGCGCGGGTTGATGAGAACTACAGGCGGTTAACGTGAAGACGAGGCCAACTATTGCGGTTAGCCGATCCATACGACTACGCATCGACTCGCATTCGTTCACCCGACTCCGTCAACCAAGGGCACGAAGCTCACCCGTTCAATTTGCTTTTCGCTCATGCCGTCAGCAGTTTTGCGTAGCACCGTAAGCATCTGATCACGCGGTTTACCGAGCGGCATGATTAACCGTCCACCAATACCTAATTGATCGATCAATGCGCTAGGGACGCTTGACGCGGCGGCAGCCACCAAGATGGCATCGAAAGGTGCGTGTGCCGTCCAACCCTGTCGCCCATCGCCATGCCGCACTCGGACATTGGTCACGCGTAATTCGTGTAATCGCTCACGCAAGCGATTCGCCAGCGCAGCAATGCGCTCGATGCTGTAGACCTGCTGGGCAAATCGGGCCAATACCACGGTTTGGTAGCCGCATCCCGCGCCGACTTCGAGCACTTTAGCGAGCGGACCGCTTTCGACTAATAGCGCGGTCATGGCGGCCACGATGTAGGGCTGCGAAATGGTCTGTCCAAAGCCGATGGGTAACGCGTTGTTCTCATACGCCCTACTCGCCAGCGCTTCATCCACGAATAAATGCCGAGGCGTGGTTCGAATCAAATCCAATACGGCCTCGGAACTAATGCCCATTTCGCGCAACTGATCCACCAGTCGGTTCCTGGTGCGCTGCGAAGTCATGCCTATCCCGTGCTTATCGGCCATCACATAATCGAGATGACGAGATCGGGTCGCGCTTAAAATAATTCAACGACGAGACATCCGAGGTGGCGCAAGGGAATAAACAACTCGCATCTATTCGCGCAGCAAAAACTCGAGCAAGGCTTTCTGCGCATGTAAGCGATTGCCAGCCTCGGCCCATACTACACCGTTCGAACGGTCCATGACCTCGCTGGTGACTTCCTCGCCACGGTGCGCCGGAAGGCAATGCATGAACAGCACATCTGGATTCGCCAATTGCAGTAACGCCGTGTTTACTTGATAGGGCCGCAGCGCGCTGCGACGCGTATCCGTATCGTGTTCCTGCCCCATGCTTACCCACACATCGGTAACCACAAGATCGGCGCCAGCGACCGCCTTGACCGGGTCTTCCTCGATATTGATCGTGGCGTTTGTCAATAACGACTTATCAATCGTCGCGGCGTAGTCACGGGGACTTGAAATCACCAATTGGAATCCGAACAACTGTGCGGCTTCGATGTAGGTGTTGCACATGTTATTGCCATCACCCACCCACGCGACCCGCGCATGTGCGATGTCACCGCGAAATTCCATGTAAGTTTGAATGTCGGCAAGCACCTGACACGGATGCGAACGATCGGTTAAACCGTTGATCACCGGTACGCTCGAATGCGCGGCCAAGCTCTCAACCGTCGTGTGCGCATAAGTGCGCGCCATGATCGCATCGCACATTTCCGACAACACGCGCGCGGTGTCTTGAATTGGTTCGCCGCGTCCGAGCTGGGAATCCGAAAGTGACAAGAACACCGCTCCGCCGCCCCCTTCGATCATGGCTGATTCAAACGATACGCGCGTTCGCGTCGACGATTTCTCGAAAATCATCGCCAACACCTTGCGCTCAAATAAGAGCGGTCGGATGCCTTGCTGACGCAGCTGCTTGAGCTCCGCAGCGCGGCGTAGGATGGCGTACGCTTCGTCGCGCGCCAGGTCGAGCAAACTCAACAGGTGTCGCGTGTTCACGACGCTATGGCCATCGTTCGTGTCGGCGATCGGAAAGTCGCCACGACAATTTCGAAGCGGCTATGAAGTTCGAGCAACGCCAAAGGTAGAGGCATGGTGCAAAGATCGTCGCTTTCAAAAAAGCTGAGCCCGGCCAGAGGCCGGGCTCAAGTCGTGCTAATGAGACGAGTGTCGTCCTAATTCATAAAGAACGGCAAGCCGTGCGCGCCAGCTTGCATGAACATCAACATGGGGATCGACAGCACCGTGTTGGTTCGTGACGCGAGGAACGCCACCCGACGGGCGCGCGCCTTCTCCGGATCGGTCGCCTGGACGATGCCGAGAATTTTCTTTTGATTGGGCCAAATCAGCATCCACACATTGAACAACATGATGGTGCCGAGCCAAGCCCCTAAACCGATAAAAGTAAGCTGAGAGTTAACTGGGCTCGACATAAGACCGAGACTAAAAGCGCCAGCTAATGAATATTGCGGGACGGCTTCCAAATAAAAGGCGCCGCTTAACCAAGTGACTAATGCCGCCCAGCGGAACCAAAACAGTGCCCTTGGCGCGACATATTTGGTGATCGCCGCGCCGCCCGGGCCACCCGAATTGGCTTCCACAGCCGCGTTGGCCAACGCCCCGACCTGCACGAAATTGAAGTAATACAAAAGTCCGATCCACATCACGCCAGAGACCAAGTGGAGCCACCGTACTAACAATTCTAGATGCATCGACGAATCCTCCCAAAATTCAATTGTTCGAATCGCGTGTTACCGATTGACGCCATCGCCTAGGCACCAACCAGTAATTTCGCGACATAGGCCAAAACGATAGCCAGGATTACGCCTGCCGTCACCGTGCCACCTAAAGTTTCCAAAGGATTCATTGCGTTAACCCTCCCGCTTGCTTATTTTTCGTAACTGTCGTTGAGTGCTGCGCCATTGTCTTTTACGGCCGCTTAAGATTCAAGCCTAAACGATCGGCGAGTGACCGCTGATTGAACTCACATCCAGGTGGTAGACTTGAGTGAGCGATATTACCCACTAATGCTGAACGAGGTTTCTCCATGGACATAATGCAACGCATACAATCGATCGTCGATGACAATCCTATCGTCCTGTTCATGAAAGGGACGCCACAGTTTCCCCAATGCGGTTTTTCGATGCGCACCGCACAGGCGCTGCAAGCCTGCGGGGCCACTGTCCACGCCGTCGACATCCTGGCCGAACCCGCCTTCCGCCAGAACCTCCCGCAGTTCTCGCAGTGGCCAACCTTTCCTCAGGTATTCATCAAAGGGGAATTGGTCGGCGGCTGCGACATCGTGCTCGACCTCTACCAACGCGGGGAACTCCAGAAAATGGTTACCTCGGCACAAACTGCCTAACCTGGTTAGCGCCTCAATTTCTCGTGCCGCACTCGCGACTGAGCAACGGCGTCATTGCGTTTGGTGGGTAACGCTCTCGGACGGCGCTGATTCGAGTTCTTGCCATAGGCAACGCCCACCGCTAGCGGTGGCCAAGCGCGTCAGCCGCTCCGCGTGCTTCGCGAGTTCGTCCGGTGTTGGCGCAATCACTTGACCGCGGCGTGTCGCCGCGTGCGTTGCGGCAAGCGGCGGTGCCGTCGCGGCATCGCCAACCTGCGGCGTGTGCAAGGACAACGCCGCCTGACCGCCAGTTAGCGCCAAGTACACTTCGGCCAGTAACTCGGCGTCCAAGAGTGCGCCGTGCAGTGTGCGATGCGCGTTATCTATTTCATAGCGCTTGCACAGGGCATCCAAGCTGTTGCGCTGACCGGGATGCAGTTCGCGCGCAAGCTTTAGCGTGTCGAGTACCGTGCAATAATCTTCCAATTGCCCCCACGCAGCACCGATTCTCCTGAGTTCATGGTTGATAAACCCGACATCGAACGGTGCATTGTGAATGATGATTTCCGCACCACGGATAAATTCGATGAATTCCAGCGCGACGTCCTGAAACCGCGGACACTCCCGTAATTTTTCGCGGGTCAAACCGTGAACTTCCATGGCGCCAAGATCAAGATCGCGCTCGGGATTCAAATAGCAATGAAAGCGCTGCTCACTCACCCGGCGATTGCGGATTTCAATGCAGCCGATTTCAACTAGGCGATGGCCTTCTTCCGGCGCAAGTCCCGTGGTTTCGGTGTCGAGCACAAGTTGACGGCTCATGGCATGTCCTTTATCACATCCAACCAATAGTTGGTGATGACCGCAACGCTGGCTAGCGGCGCGACATCCGCGTGTCGTTGAGTAACGTGTCGATGGCGCTGTTCGCCAGTCGATCCACTGCTTCATTGCCGGGGTCACCGGCGTGACCCTTGACCCAATGCCACCGCACTTCATGGCGATCAGCTACAGTCTTTAAACGTTGCCAAAGATCCGCATTCTTGACCGGCGCCTTGTTCGCGGTGCGCCAGCCGCGTGCGACCCAGGCTGGTAACCATTCGCTGATTCCTTTTTGAACATACTGCGAATCGGTGTAGAGGTCGACTGAACTCGCGCGTGTAAGCGACTCTAGCGCTTGAATCGCGCCCATCAATTCCATCCGGTTATTGGTCGTAACCAGTTCGCTACCCAAAAGTTCGCGCGTGCGCTCCCCGTAACGCAGCAATGCAGCCCAGCCACCCGGGCCGGGGTTGCCGCGACACGCGCCATCGGTATGAATGATCACTCGGCTTTGATTCACTTCCAAAAGTTACCTCGCGATTTAATCTCGCTTGGATATGGTCCGCGCCGTCGGTTCGATTACTCCCCGCGCGGCTAAGCGCCGCCGCCGCGCCCAGCGCGCACGAATTGGCATGATCGCTTCAACCCGCTTCCGCGCTACCAATGCATAAACATTGCCGAGCAGCGGCCAAAAGTGCGCACCCATTCGTTCGAGAAATTCCAAGCGCGCATGCCAGATTGGCTGAGAAATCGGTGGTCGGAACGACGCGCGCGCCACCCGTTCCATTTCAAATCCCAATAGACCGAGCCAATCCTTAAGTCGCGCCAGGCTCAAGAAGGAGCCGCTCCAGGGGACTCTGCCCCGCCAACCGAGCAAGCGCCGTGAACAGCCGAAACTGCTCCACGGATTAAATCCCAAAATAACCACATGACCTTCACCAATCAAAATCCGCTCGGCCTCGCGCAAAATCCCATGCGCGTTTGGCGAAAATTCCAACGTATGCGGTAACACCACCACATCGACCGAATTACGTTCGATCGGCAAGGCCACTGGATCGGCGATGATTCGCCCAAACCGGCTTTCGACCAGTTCGGTCCCAATCACCAAGCGATGAGAAATACGACTGTGTTCGAGCAACTCCGACGCGTGAGGTGTCCCTATTTGTACGGCATGATAGCCGAACAGATTGGGCAGAATGTCGCGCGCCAAGGCTTGTTCGGCTTCCGCAATCATGAGACCCGGAACCGACGCGAACCATGCGCGCAGCGCGGCTAAATCATCCAGTTGCACGCGCGGCGCGACAAGAGTGGTGGTCTGAGTGGGCGCGGGATCCAACATTTTTTTCGCTCTTTACTCGAGTGTCTAAAGCAGCATAACAGTCGCGCTAAGGGTTGACGCCTAAAAGGATACTTTACTAGCATACCCCGATGCGTCGCGACCTACTGCCTCTATGGATCTCGCTCGGTATCGCCGGTATCGGTGGCGTCACTGGTTGTGCAAGCCATCGCGTGCATGAC
This sequence comes from Gammaproteobacteria bacterium, assembly GCA_016191285.1. GTDB lineage: Bacteria > Pseudomonadota > Gammaproteobacteria > CAIKBL01. The sequence goes on along the minus strand of JACPPA010000009.1, from coordinate 76,310 downwards.
CATTCAGAACTCACGGCCGACACCGGGCTTGCTGCTCCCGCTAGTGCACCGCCGGTCGCGACCAGCGTCAAAAATCCTACGCCGATGGCAGCCGCGGCGCGCAGCGATTCAAGCACGACGATGGATGCGTCGGCTAACCTTTGGGACAGTATCGCGCAGGGGTTTACGTTGGATGGTGCCGCAAGGCCCGCGGTCCAACGCGAACTGACTTGGTATCGCGGGCAGCGGAAATTTCTGCGTGAGATCTCAGCGCACGCGGAGCCTTATCTCTATTACATCGCGACCGAACTACGGCGACGCCAACTGCCAAACGAACTGGTATTGCTGCCGATTCTAGAAAGTGGTTATCGAGCGCAGGTGGTCTCGCCCTACGGTGCTGCGGGGTTATGGCAGTTCATGGGCGGGACTGGTACCAAATTCGGTCTCGCGACCAACCAATGGCGAGACGAACGGCTCGACGTCGTGCAGTCGACCAACGCCGCGCTGACTTATCTCGAAACGCTCCACCAACGCTTCGATGGCGATTGGCTGCTGGCAATCGCCGCCTATAACGCCGGATGGGGCAACATCGAACAGGCGATCGCTCAAAATCGCAGCCAGGGCAAACCGCTCGACGTCTGGTCGCTTGCGGTGTCCGATGAAACCCATCGCTTGGTCGGTCGGTTGTTGGCTCTCGCTGAAATCGTCAAGGCGCCGCAACGCTATGCGCTCGAACTACCGGCGATTCCGAACCAAGCTTTCTTCGCGCCCGTGACGTTAGAACACCCAACAGATCTGCGACGTTTAGTCGAAGTAGCACGGATCCCAGAAGCCACCTTTAAAGCGCTAAACCCGGCATTTAAAACCTGGCATACCGGCCCCGTGGCGCACCAGCAGGTGCTGGTTCCCGCTGACCAGGCTGACGTGGCAGCGCACCTGGCGTTCGACCTGCCGGCGGCTGTAGTGCCAGCGCTAGCGTCGGCACCGCCGAGCGCGGCTGCGCACAAAACGAAGCTCGCGTTTTACACCGTGCGGCATGGCGATTCGTTGTGGTCGATCGCGCGTCAGAACGATTTACACATTGGCGATCTAGAACGACTTAATAAGCTCAATCGCAAACATGCCCTGCACCTTGGGCAACGCATCGTGCTCGGCACCCGCAACGAGCGCGTCGGCGTGACGAAGTCGCGTGCGGCACAGCATAATGTCGAGGCGCCGACGGTGGTGTATTACCGCGTCCGTGTGGGTGACTCGTTGTGGACGATTTCCCGGCAGTTCAACGTTACTGTCGAACAACTATTGGCATGGAATAAACGAGCCACCGGCGCCAACCTCCAACCCGGACAGGAAATCTTAGTCTACCAAGCGGCCTGAGCTTCAGCAGGGCCGGCATACGGAAACGCCACAAGTACATCCGTCGTCGCGCAAAAATCCAACAATTGCAGTATTCTCCGTGGCGGAATTTCGCATCGTGACACGGGTGATTCATGCATACGGATGTTCAGCGCTACTACGGTTCTATCATCAATAAAACCGAAGACTTACAAACCGACGTCTGCACGACTGCCGGCGCACCCGCGGCGCATCTGCGCATCGCATTAAGCGCGGTTCATCCAGAAGTTCGGGAGCGCTACTACGGTTGTGGCACGGTGTTCCCGCATGAACTCCGCGGCCGCCGCGTGCTTGATTTAGGCTGTGGCACGGGTCGCGATTGTTTCGTTCTCGCGCAATTGGTCGGCGCTAATGGCCACGTGGCGGGCGTCGACATGACCGAGGAGCAACTCGCCGTGGGCGAGCGTTACCTACCCTGGCATATGGAACGCTTCGGCTATGCCGCCCCGAACGTCGAATTTCACAAAGGTTATATCGAACGCCTTGATGAATTGAATTTCGCCGCCGGTTCGTTCGACGTCATCGTCTCGAATTGCGTGATCAATCTCGCGCTCGATAAGGCCGCAGTGCTCAATGCCGCGCAGCGCCTGCTGGCGAATGGTGGCGAACTTTATTTTTCCGATATTTATGCCGATCGACGCGTGCCGCGCGCGCTCGCCAGCGATCCCGTGTTGTATGGCGAGTGCCTGGGCGGCGCGCTGTATTGGCACGATTTTTTGACGCTCGGTAAGCGTGCCGGTTTTCTTGATCCGCGTCTGATCGACGATCATCCGGTTGGCCTCCGCAATGACGCGATTGCGGCACGGGTCGCGCCAATCCAGTTTTATTCCGCCACGTACCGGCTATTTAAATTGGCGGAATTGGAACCCGCGTGCGAAGACTACGGGCAGGCCGTGGCTTATCTTGGAACCATCCCAGAAACGCCTGCGGTGTTTCAACTCGACCGCCATCATCGCTTTGAGCGCGGCAAACTTATTCCAGTCTGCGGCAACACATGGCGCATGCTGTTCGACACGCGGTTTCGCCCGCACTTTAGTTTTCACGGTGACTGGGACACCCACTATGGCATTTTTGCTGGATGCGGCACCGATCTGCCGTTTGCGACGAGCAGTTCGACGAGCGCTCCGGCGAGTTGCTGTTGAGCGCCGCCCTCTGCGTACTCCGAGCTGACTAGTCCCCGCACGAAATGCCACGCCAACGCTGGGTTAATCGTGGATGGGCATTTGTCATCTGCGGCGCTGTCGTCATCGCCTTCTTCATGTTCGACGGCCTTCGCTACTTAAATTTTGAAACCCTGGCCAGTCACCGCGCGCAACTAACCGCATTGTTTGCCACTCACCCCGCGGCAATGCTCGGCGGATTTTTCGCGCTTTATGTGGGAGTCACCGGTCTCTCCTTGCCTGGCGCGGCTGTGCTGACGCTGGCGGCTGGCGCATTGTTTGGCTGGTGGTGGGGCACGCTTCTCGTGTCCTTCGCAAGTACGCTCGGCGCCACACTCGCGTGCGCGATCGCGCGTTATCTATTTCGCGAGCGCGCAGCCCGATTTTTAGGCTCGACGCTGACGGCGATTAACGCGGGTCTCGCGCGCGACGGCGGGTTCTATCTCCTCAGCTTGCGCTTAGTCCCGGCGATCCCCTTTTTTGTGATTAACCTCGCGCTCGGACTGACGACCTTGCCACTGCGCGTGTTCTATCTGGTGAGCCAGCTCGGGATGTTCCCGGCAACAGTGATCTTCGTCAATGCCGGCACACATCTGGGTCAGATCCGCGCCGCGCGCGACATTTTGTCGCCGCAGGTGGTGATATCGCTGTGTTTACTCGGGGTACTTCCGCTGCTTACGCGTGCGCTACTGCAGTGGTGGAGACGCCAACGCACGCTTCGCCGCTTTCCCAAACCCGCGCGTTTTGATCGCAATCTGATCGTGATCGGCGCCGGCTCTGCTGGCTTGGTTGCGGCCTATCTGGCGGCCGCGCTACGCGCCAAGGTCACGTTGATCGAGCGCCATAAGATGGGTGGCGATTGTCTAAATACCGGATGTGTGCCGTCCAAAACCCTGCTTCGCGCCGCCAAGCAGATCTATCAGGCACGCCACGCCGATCGCTACGGATTACCGCCGACTGCTATCACCGCGGACTTTGCGACCATCATGGCGCACGTGCAACGCACTATCGCAGCCGTGGCGCCACACGATTCGGTGGTGCGGTACCAAGCGCTCGGTGTCGAATGTTTGCAAGGCGAAGCGCGCGTGATGTCACCATACCAAGTCGCCGTCGGCGACCGCGTGTTAACCACCCGCGGCATCATCGTCGCCAGCGGTGCACGGCCCGCGCTGCCGGCGCTGCCAGGATTGGACACCGTTCCCTATCTGACTTCGGACACGCTGTGGGAGCTGCGCGAACTGCCGGCACGTCTAGTCGTGTTAGGCGGAGGCCCTATCGGTTGCGAACTCGGTCAAGCCTTCGCGCGCCTCGGCAGCCACGTCACGATTGTGCAACAGGCCGCGCGGCTGTTGCCGCGCGAAGATCCGGAGTTTTCGACGATCTTGGCCGAGCAGTTCGCGCATGAAGGCATTACGGTCATGACGAATTACCGCGCGTGCGCGATCGAAACGGGGGCGGGCGCCCCGATGTTGGTCTGTGCCGCCAACAACGCAGTGAACGACAAACTGCGCGTGCCCTTCGATCGCCTGTTGCTCGCCGTTGGTCGCGAACCCAACCTCGCCGGACTTGGTCTCGAAGCGCTCGGCATCGATACCAAATTGAAATTTGAAACGGATCGCTATTTGGAAACGGTGTTCCCGAATGTCTATGCCTGCGGCGACGTGGCGGGACCGTACCGATTCACTCACGCGAGTTCGCACCAGGCGTGGTATGCCACCATTAATGCGTTGTTTGGACAGTTCCGCCGCTTCGCGGTCGATTATTCGGTGTTACCGTGGTGCACGTTCACCGATCCCGAGATTGCGCACGTGGGTTTAAGTGAAATGGAGGCGCAAGCGCGGCAGATCGCGTATGAAATCCATACCTACGATCTCGCCGAGCTTGATCGCGCCATTACCGATGGCGCGGCGCACGGTCGCGTGAAAGTCTTGACGCCCCCGAATCGCGATCGAATTCTCGGCGTGACCATCGCCGGTGAGCGCGCTGGCGACATGATCGCCGAATTCGCGCTCGCCATGCGACATGGCTTGGGCTTAAACAAAATCTTGGGAACCGTGCACGCCTATCCCACGTGGATGGAAGGCAATAAAGCGATTGCCGGGGTGTGGCGGCGCGCCCACCAACCAGCCTTCATTCTGAAGTTACTGACGGGTTATCAACGTTGGCGGCGCCACGAGTAAGTGACGGCTTAAGGTTCCCGACGCATGCCGAAGTTTAGAACGCCCTTAGGCGGCGACCACTACGCGATTGCGCCCCTCGTACTTGGCCCGATACAGCGCCTCATCCGCTGCTTCGAGCAAGCGATGAATTTCGATTGGCCGCCGTGGGGAAGTGAATGCGACGCCAATGCTCGTTGCAATCGGAATCGATTTACGCTCCGCACTGACCGGCGCGCAAGTCACGTGCCGACGAATGCGTTCCGCCACGGCGCCGATGACGTCGCTGTCGCGCTCGACGATAACCACTAAAAATTCTTCATCTTGATAGCGGCCCACCGCGTCATACGGCCGCACCGCTTCGACCATACGCTCGGCGGCCGTGCGCAGTATGCGGTCGCCGAGCGGATTGCCGTAGGTGGCGTTGACCTGCTTGAAATGATCAAGCTCGACCAACGCCACGCCGAGACAGCGCTTGCCGCGTTTGGCGCGGGCGTGCTCCCGCGTCAAAATTTCGAGGATCCCGGCGCGATTCCATGTCTGCGTAAGACGATCGATGAACACTTGGCGGCGGACAGCGTCGAGATCGTTCGATAATTCGGATTGGGCAAGCGCCAGCGAGTTGATCTTCAACTCGGTCTCGGCCACCAGCGCCAGGTCGCGCAGCGTGTCGACCGTTTGCGGCTCCATTCGTCGCGGTTGGCGATCGAGCACACAGATACTGCCCACGCAGCGGCCGTCGGGCGCGTGCAGCGGATGCGACGCATAAAACCGCAAATGAAGCGGATCGGTGACGAGCGCGCTAGCGCGAAAGCGCGCGTCCTGGCGCGTGTCTCCAATGACTGTCGGCCCCGCCGTCAGCAAGGCGCGCGCGCAAGATACAAAATCGGATGGGAGCTCTGTGATCGAAAGACCGTGGATCGATTTAATCCAGAGGTGTGGCTCTCCCGCACCATGTTCATCGATTAACACAATCGCGGCGATCGGTATCTCTAGCGCGCGACACGCGAGTCGCGTGATGCGTTCGAAACATTTGTCGCTTTGGGTATCTAACACCTGCATTGGGCATGCACCTCCGCGTGAGACCTCATCCATGAGTCGCCGGGTTGCCGGATCCTGACCGTTCTTCTGTGCGCTGGCTTCTTATTTTGAGACCGGTTCTAGTCACTCGATCTTGGCGTAACCGACCCGAAGCGGCAAGCTCCGGTCTCCTCCGGATAGGATCCTTGCGCGAACATGAATATGTTCTAACGTCGGTCGTCTCCGCTATCATTTGAACCTTCAAGGTCCGCAACCCGAGGTCGCCCCGTGGATCGACTCCGCGCCAAAATTAGAGATATTCCGAATTTTCCGAAACCAGGTATTGTCTTCAAAGACTTAACACCGGTTATCGCGGACGGACGATTACTCGGCGCCGCGGTGGCCGGGCTTATCGCGCCATTCAAGACTGCTGGCGTCACAGCCGTTGCTGGCATGGAAGCACGTGGCTTTATCTTCGGCAGTCTGGCCGCTTACGCCCTCGGGGTTGGATTTATTCCCCTGCGTAAGCCCGGCAAATTACCGCATCTCACGCATCAGGTGGCGTATGCGCTCGAATACGGCTCGGCCGCCCTCGAAATCCATGTCGACGCACTGACAGCGAGCGACACGGTCTTATTAGTCGATGATTTAATCGCGACCGGCGGCACGGCCGCCGCGAGTTGCGAACTGGTGCGAAAATCAGGCGCCAGCATCGCTGGGTGTGCGTTCGTGATCGAACTCGATTTTTTAAAGGGACGTCAGGTCCTGGCCGAGGTTCCCGTCCATTCACTCATCCACTATGCATCTTGAGCCGACGCGCGCCCCATGTGCATTGTTCTCCTCGCTTATCGCACGCATCCGCACTATGACCTCGTCGTCGGGGCCAACCGGGATGAATTTTATTCGCGGCCGGCAGCGCCCGCCGCACCGTGGCCCACTGCACCAGCGTTGGTAGCGGGACAGGATCTCGAAGCTGGCGGCACCTGGCTAGGCGTAACCAACCAAGGCCGCTTCGCAGCCGTGACTAACTTACGTGGCGCGCAAGCCGCTATCGGCGGCTCTTCGCGCGGTCATTTGGTACGCGATTTTTTGCTCGCGACCCACACGCCAGACGAATTCGTGGCCCGCACCCGCTCCGCCGCGCAAACCTTTGCCGCATGTAACCTGCTGCTGGCCGATCGCGATGCCCTGCATTGCTGGTCGAGTGAAGCGGCGAATTCACAAGTCCTTGGCCCCGGTATTTACGCGGTGAGCAATGCGCCGCTGCATTCGGCCTGGCCGAAGGTTACGCGTCTGAAAGCCGCGTTCACGCCATTGGCCCATGCGCGTGGCGACGAGTTGATTTCACGCATGCTCGATCTCTTGCGCGACGCCGACGTCACTCCCGGCGATCACCGCGGCGCGAACCTTGATTTAGGTCGCCTGGAAGAAACCATTTTCGTCCACACGCCCAGCTACGGTACGCGGTGCTCGAGTGTGGTGCTACGCGCGCCATCCGGCGAGCTTACGTTTGTCGAACGCCGTTACGACGAACACGCAGCCAGCGTTGGCGAACAGCGCTACCACCTGACACCGGATCACTCCCATGTCGCTTGATGTGCGGTTGGCGGCGATCCGGCGCGCGACCGTCGACCTCGTGGCGCCGTTGTCGGCGGAAGACGCCTGTGTCCAGTCCATGCCGGATGCCAGTCCGGCGAAATGGCATCTGGCGCACACCGCATGGTTTTTCGAAACAGTGGTGCTTGAGACGTTGATACCCCGTTACCAGTCGTCGTTCGCGAACTTTCGCATGCTGTTTAATTCGTATTACAACGGAATCGGCCCGCAGTTCCGCCGCGCGCAACGCGGCGTACTGACGCGTCCGACTTTGGCCGACGTGTTGGCTTATCGCGAGACGATCGACGTGGCGCTGCAGCGCGCATTGAATGCCGGCGTGCCAGCGTCGATCGCCGATCTAATCGAACTGGGGATTGAGCACGAGCAGCAACATCAGGAATTGCTGTTGATGGATATCAAACATCTTTTTTCGTGCAACCCCTTAGCGCCGCGGTATCGCGCGCCGCGCGTGCCTGGTGCGCACACGAGCGCACCGCTGAGCTGGATTAAACATAACGGTGGGCTACGCGAATTCGGTGCGGAAGCGACGGGCTTCGCCTTCGACAACGAACGACCGCGTCACCGGGCCTTCGTGGCGCCCTTTGCCCTCGCCAATCGAGTGATCACTAATGCCGAATATTGCGAGTTCGTCGACAGCGGTGGCTATCGAGCACCGCAATGGTGGTTAGCCGACGGCTGGCATGGCGTGCAGACGGAGGGTTGGGCGCATCCGGAATATTGGCGCAGACAAGACGAGAAGTGGTCCGAATTCACGCTGGCCGGAACCGTTCCGCTTGATCCCGCGGCGCCGGTTTGCCACGTCAACTATTACGAGGCAGACGCCTACGCGCGATGGGCCGACGCCCGCTTACCTACCGAATACGAATGGGAACTGGCCGCCGAGCCGGTCGCGATCAGCGGTAATTTCGTCGAAAGCGGCTGCTTGCATCCCCACGCCGCCGACGCTGTCACAGACAATTCGCAGGCGCTGCAATTGTTCGGCGATGTGTGGGAGTGGACAAGCAGCGCCTACGCGCCGTATCCCGGATTTCGGCCCCTGTGCGGCGCGGCCGCGGAATACAACGGAAAATTCATGAGCAATCAGCTGGTGTTGCGCGGTGGCGCCTGTGTAACCCCCGCCTCACATATTCGTGCCAGCTACCGGAATTTTTTCTATCCACACCAGCGCTGGCAATTTAGCGGGATACGACTCGCGCGCGATTGCAGATAGGAATGCGCGAGCGTCAACTCGCGAGGCCGCCATCAACATTGAGCGTTTGCCCGGTGATAAAGGCGGCTTCGTCCGAAACCAGAAATACCGCGGCTTGAGCCACGTCCTCAGGGCGGCCGAATCGTCGTAAGGGCGTCGCGGCAATGATGCCGGCGCGATACGCGGCTGGCATGTGCTCGCGCGCAAAGGCGGTTTCGATCCAGCCCGGGGCGATTTCATTGACACGCACCGCTGGCGCCAACGAGCGCGCGAGCGCGCGCGTAAACCCCGTGACCCCGGCTTTGACCGCCGCAAACATTTCCGGATTGCGTCCAGCCATCCCCCGTAACGCCAAATCCCACGACATATTGAGAATACTACTGCCAGGGTGTTTTGCTAAAACAGGCGCCGCGGCCCAGCTCGCGAGCACTGTACCGCGTAGATCGGTATCGATTAAGCATGAAAGTTTTTCTAGATCTGACACATCCGCGTGGCGCGCGGTGAGGATGTCGGCGCCGGCCATGTTGGCCCAGATCTCGAGACCGCCCATTGCGGCTAACGCGCCATTGAGCAGACGCTCGCAGGCAGCAGCATCGCTGATGTCGGCGGCGAACGCGTAAGCCGTACCACCTGTCGCACTGATTTCTGCCACGCATTGTTCGGCCTGTGCGCGCGAGACGCGATAATTAACCATCACGGTCGCACCGGCCGCTGCAAACGCACGCGCTACCGCACGTCCAATGCCACCGCTCGCACCGGTAACCACCGCGCGCTTTCCGGCTAACCGCAATACGGGCTCCATCATCAATTCACTTTATTTTTTCTTGGCGGAAGCCGGTCCCGGTTTAAGGGGAGTCGGCCATTCTTGTTTGAGCACCACATCGCCGATTTTATCGCCGGGCGTTAACTGCCCTTGGTAGATGATGTAGCGCCCGCCCGGTTCGTCTTCTGTCGCCGGGCTCTCGGTCCAGATCCACAAATGGCCGGCGACGGTATCGAGAATCAGGGCCTTCTCAGTGCCAAATTCCGACCCTGAATTTATTGGTACGGCCTGATAGCGACCATCAGCACCGGCGGATTGCATGAACCCGCCGACGACACCAGCGACGATTAGTGCCCACAATGACATCTTCATAATGACCTCTAAAATTCAATGCCCATACGGCACGCCGCTGAATCTCGATGCAGGCGCTTTAGGGCGGGACTGCATTCGCTGGTGACATAAAGTACGCGAGTTTCTCCGGTGCTTTGATCACATAATTTGCAACGTAGCCGCGCAGTCGCGCCTGCAACCACGGAATCGCTTCGCGCCATATCGGCTCGGCGCTGGCGATGTAGGGCACGTCCAATTGGAAGTAATCGCCTGCCCGATCGTAGACGACGCGTGAGCCCTCGCCTGCCCGCGACGGTGTAATGCCGAAAGTGGTCCAATCGATGATCGCACCCCGTTCGGCGACCGCGCGAACGCCTTCGGCGACCAACCGCAGATCGCGCATCACACCCGCGCACGCCGCCTCCTTGAGACGCAAATGTCGCGCATCTTCAAACACACAATGCAGCCCATCGCTGGTCGACAACAAGGGCGGTCGATTATCGCCGAAGGCCCATTCCTTGGTGATGTCCCGTTCTTCCGCCATGATCGTTTCAACCAGCGGCGCGGCCGGCGCCGCGCAGTCGATCTGTCCGCACACCGTGTCCACAATCGCGTTCTCCAGGTGGCGCTGCCGTGAATCCCGCGGAGCACTAATCATCACTTGCTGGCCGTCGATCACCAACAGTGCGGTGCCGTGATGTTGAGCGATAATCTGAATGTCGGTCGCGCGCTCCAAACCACCGGCGATAGCGTCGAGGCGCGCGACATAGCCCGCGGCGCCGCCAGCCCATCGTCTCGTGGCATCTTGGGTGGCATTGGCGCGCGCCATTTCCACCCGATTTGCGTTGATTACCGCCGCCAACGCGATTTCACTAAACGTCCGCTGGGTCGTGCTGTCACTGGCCATCACCTGTTGCAGTAATCGCGAATAGCGCGAACTCACCGCATCGACGCTCTGCGCCGCCACTACGCCGGTACTTATTAACCCCAGCACTAGCTGCGCCGAATACGCCCATCTAGAACGACTGCCACGATGACGTAGCGGCCGCGGCGGCGAAGTGTTTAGGCGGTCAGACATGCAATTCCTTGCGCGCAAGGCAGAGATTCCTGCGGCACAGGGATGTGCCGCCATTTTCAATGGTCGCAGACCGTTGAAAATGAAGGAAAACAAAAATCACACTTTTTGTTTTCCGTACTCTGAAAAGTCCAGGAGGGACTTATTCAGAGTTTCCTTAGGGCACACTGTCATCGTGGTCGATTATCCCGGCTCACGCACCGCCCAGGACCGCGAGCGCTTCGGCGTGGAGTGCAATCGTCGCCGCCGCGATTACGCGCCCACCGGCGCGCACGGGTTGTCCGGTCCAATCGGTGATGATGCCACCCGCGGCCTCGACGATCGGAATTAACGCGGCGACGTCATATAGACCAAGTCCCGCTTCAACCACCAAATCGATATGGCCGGCGGCCAACAGACAATACGCATAGCAGTCGACACCGTAACGGGTAAGGCGTGCGCGCGCCGCGAGGGCTTGGAAGCGCGGCCATTCAAAGGCCGGTTCGAACATTTCGGGCGCGGTCGCGAACAAACTCGCGGTAGCCAATGAACTCGACTGTCGCGTGTGTAAGGGCGCTCGCGCGTTACCGCGACTCCACCACGCACCGTCTGGCGACCCGATAAAACGCTCGCCGATAAACGGCTGAGTCATCATGCCGTACAACGGTGTCTCACCATGCCACAGACCAATCAATGTGCCCCAGGTCGGAACACCCGACACGAAAGCGCGCGTGCCATCGATGGGGTCGATGATCCACCGATAACTCGCCGTGCCGGCGTGCGCACCGTATTCTTCGCCGAGGATGGCGTGGGTCGGGAACTGTTGCTGAATTGCCTCGACGATGACGCGTTCCGCCGCGCGATCGGCCACCGTCACCGGATCGAACTGGCCATGTCCCTTATTTTCGATCGTAAGCTGCGCACGGAAATGCGGCAGGATCGCGGCGGCCGATAAATCCGCGAGCTTGTCCAGGAACTTCAGTATCTCAGTCGCGGTCAGTAATGACATGAAGGGCAGCGTCGCGATGTCGTGGTCCCGGGATCATGACATTCGCGTCGTGGTGAGTAAAATGCTCTCCATATTGATCAGATGTTCACGAGTCACGGATTACGGAGCTTAGAATGAATCGAATCGTGTTGTTCCTGGCCACCAATCTCGCGGTGGTCGCGGTTTTGTCGGTGGTCTTGAACGTCCTCGGCCTCAACCGACCGGGATCAAACATGACCTCATTGCTGGTCATGGCGATGGTCATGGGCATGGGTGGTTCGTTGATCTCGCTGTTGCTGTCGAAAACGATGGCGCTCCGCAGTACCGGCGCACAGGTCATTACGAATGCGCAAAATCAAACCGAGCAATGGCTGGTCGCCACCGTACGCCGGCAGGCCGACCGGCTCGGTATCGGCATGCCGGATGTGGCCGTATTTAGTTCATCCAGTCCGAATGCGTTCGCCACCGGCGCCAAGCGCGACTCAGCGCTAGTCGCGGTGAGTAGTGGACTCCTCGATCGGATGTCACAGGACGAAGTGGAAGCAGTACTGGGGCATGAGATGTCGCATGTCGCCAATGGCGACATGGTCACGCTGACCTTGATACAGGGCGTGCTTAATACGTTTGTGATGGTCTTTGCGAGCATTCTCGCGAGCGTCTTTGACCGCGGTAATGGCCGTGATGGTGGCCGCGGCATGGGGTATTACCTAGGCTACATGCTGGCGCAAACCGTGCTCGGTTTTCTGGCGTCGCTGATCGTGTTTTGGTTTAGTCGTCATCGCGAGTTTCGCGCCGATGCGGGCGGCGCCGACCTCGCCGGCCGCCAAAAAATGATCGCAGCACTCGAACGGCTACAAATTGAATCGGAACCGAAAGCCCTGCCAACGACCTTGGCGGCCTTCGGCATTAGCGGGGACGGTGGCTGGGCGAAGCTCTTCATGACGCATCCGCCATTGGCTGAACGCATTGCAGCGTTACGCGCTAGTCACTAACGCACCGTTAGCGGCTGGCGTTAGGCTTCATCAGGCGTCGCTTGTGCGCCGTACAAAGTAAAGACGCAATTCCGGCCAGCTTGCTTGGCGCGCCGGAGCGCGAGCGCGGCAGCTTCCACAAGATCATGCTCGCGGTTATCCGCTTCGGGAATGATGGTGGCCACGCCGCAACTCGCGGTCACGATGCGTTCGACATCTGAACCGCCGTGGAGAATGGTCAATTCATACACTTTGGTGCGGATCGATTCGGCGAGATTGAGCGCCGCATATTCGTTCGTTTCCGGCAATAACACCGCGAACTCCTCGCCGCCGTAACGCGCTACCAGATCCCCCGGGCGCACCGCCACCGCGTTTATCACACCGGCTAAACGCATCAAACAGCGATCACCCGCGTGATGTCCATACCGGTCGTTGTAAATTCGAAAGCGATCGATATCGCACAAGATCACGGACAGTGGGCGACGATCACGTTGCGCTCGCGTCCATTCGCGGGTCAGCGTCCGTTCGAATATTCGATAATTCGCCAACCCCGTCAGATGGTCGAGTTCAGACTGTTCGCGGGCGGCATTACGCGCGTGGCGGAGTGCCTCTTGCGCGCGCTTGCGGCGCGCCACCTCCCGCGTCAAGGTCTCGACCAGTTGTTCGCCGTGGCGGCGTTGTCCCTCGAGGCGATCGGCAAGCCAATCCGATTGCACCCGATTTTTTACCTCATGCAGCATATGCGCTTGAGTGCGGGCGATCACGCTGAACACGTAGGTGTAAAACAGCAAATTGCCGGTGCCGAGTACCGCGAGGATTGGATCGGCGCTAATCAATAGTCGGATAAGCAAAGGGACTAACGCTGGGATGGCGAAAGCCAAGCCCAGGTGGCATGCGATGCCTTGCCCCAGGAGTACGGCAACCGTGATTCCACCCAACCATAAGTTGATCACGGCGGTTTGCCACGCCTGACTCGGCAACGCGGTTAACAACGCAGTGCTGCCGTAGGCAAGACCCAGTACACTCAACGTACCCACCTGCCAATAAATCCAGCGCCGATGCGTCTTGTCCGGCGCGCGGGCGTACGCGAGCAATGCCGCGCCGCGCACGCCGATCGCCGCGAACATCACCGACAACCACGTCGCAAGCACCGCGCTCGACACAAAATTGCCAAGCAGAACCGCATAGCAACACACCGATAGAAACAGCGGCAGGAGTCCACAGCGAGCATTGTCAAAGGCAAGATCGAATTGGCGTTTGCGAACCAGACGCGACACCGCCGCGGAATCCATCTCAGGCACGTTTGGGTCAGGAGCGGTCATTGCGTCGGGAAATCCAGTCGCGCGCTTATGCAAGCCCCAATTCCTTAAGGCTTGCGGTGCCGGTTGATTGAGCCGCCGCTCCGTGGCTTGCCGGTCCGATGGTTGAGAATTGTGACTTAGTCCAGGAACCGAGCAAAGCATCGCGCCTGGCAATGCGACGGACCTCGCATAATTTCCATTAATACGGCGCGCGGCCGGCGCCACGCCGGGACCATGGCGTTAAGGCCGGTCTCGCCACCTAACGGCCACGCCTAAGGCCTGGTGGCTAGTCGAGAGTGGATAGTGATAAGACGATGTTCCAGCTATGATGCGCCGCCGGCCCCGTGCGCTGCTAGGCGCCGCTCCGGTTTACACCGCAAACGACAATAAATCATCGGACTGTAACCGCATCGCATGATTCAACACTTCGCTGGCGTCTATGATCGCCTCGTCCTCGCGCAGCCACGCCTGGTGCTCGTGTGCTTAGGTCTCTTCTTCGTATTGTTCGGGGCTGGTCTTGCTGATTTTAGGCTCGATGCCTCGGCCGACTCCCTACTGCTCGAAAACGATCCGGACCTTAAGCATTTTCGCGAACTCAACCAACGGTATCACGCCCGCGATTTTCTATTCGTCACCGTCACGCCTCGCGGCGGAATCTTCAGCGCCGAAGGTTTAAAACTTATCGCGCGGTTACGCACGGCTTTAAAAGCCGTGCCGGCGGTGGAATCCGTGGTGACGGTGCTGGACGTGCCGTTGGTCAAGAATGTTCCCGGCAAACTGTCCGAAGCCGCCACGCATTACCGCACACTCGAATCGTCCGAAGTGAATTTTGAGCGTGCCCGCCAAGAGCTGACGGAGAGCCCGCTTTATCGCAATGTCGTCATGAGTCCGGATGCGAGCACCACTGCGATTCGGGTCGTTCTAAAAGACCACGCGGACTTCCGGACGCTGCAAAACGAACGCGGCGACCTCTTGTTTAAGCGGGGCACCACTGCGCTAACCGAAGCCGAATCCGCGCGCTTGGCGACCATTGAACCAGTCTACCAACGGGCGAAGGACGGCGTCGATATCGCTAATCATCAAACGCTCGAGACGTTGCGCGCGCTAATTGCGCAATTTTCCAGCCAGGCCGAGATCCACCTCGGCGGGATCTCCATGATCGCCGACGATATGATCTCGTATGTGCGCTCCGACATCATCGTGTTCGGCATCGGCGCACTGGCGCTAACGCTGGGTGTCCTCGGCTATATCTTTCGCGAAGCGCGTTGGGTGGTGACCCCGGTTATCACTTGTGCGGTATCGACGGTAATAATTCTCGGACTCCTCGGTTACATCGGCTGGCACCTAACCGTCATCTCGTCGAATTTCATTGCGATTAATTTAATCCTGACGATTTCGATCAACATCCATCTGATCGTTCACTACCGTGAATTATTGGAAGAGCACCCCACGTGGTCGCAGTTCGAACTCGTGCAGGGCGTGGTGCACGACATGGCGAAACCCTGTCTGTACACATCGTTAACCTCCATGATCGGGTTCGCGTCGCTGGTCACCAGCAACATCAAGCCGATTATCGATTTCGGTTGGATGATGACGGTGAGCCTGCTCGTGGTCTATGGCGTGGTCTTCACGTTGGTGCCCGCGATGATGGTATTGATGGAAAAGCGCGGCGGACGGACCAGCGATGCAGGCAAATTTGGCTTCACCGATTTCTGCGCGCAATTAACCGATCGCCACGGCAACTTGGTCATCGCGTTGACGGTTGGCGTCACGATTCTTGGCGGAATTGGGATAACCCGACTCCAAGTCGAGAACAGCTTTATTAGCTACTTCAAACAACATACCGAGATTTACCAAGGGCTGAAGAAGGTCGATGAAACGTTGGGCGGCACGACTCCGCTCGAGATTATTCTGAAATTTCCGCCACCTGAGGTGTCGAAGACCGTCGCGGCGGACGCGCAGTCTGATGAAATCGACGCCTTGTATTCGGACGAGAAACCCGTTGAGAAATCGTCCTATTGGTTTACTCCCGAAAAAGTAGCCCGAATCAAAGAAGTTCACGACTACATCGAGAAAATTCCCGGCGTCGGCAAAGTGCTGTCATTGGCCTCGTTAGTGCGCGTCGCCGAGGACTTGAATAAGGGCCGCGAATTCGATCCGTTCGAATTGAACGTTATCTACAAGCGCTTGCCGGATCAATTAAAGCGCGAAATGCTTTCTCCCTATATTTCAATTGAGCGCGATGAAGCACGGATCTCGCTACGCATTCTCGATTCCTTACCCAAACTACGCCGGCAAGCGCTGATTCAGCAAATTAATATCGGTTTGGCACACGACCTCGGCCTGAAGCAAAGCGAATACGAAGTCGTCGGCTTGTTGGTTCTCTATAACAACATGTTGCAGAGCCTGTACTCGTCGCAGATCCAGTCGGTCGCCTATTCCATTCTCGGCGTCGCCCTCACGCTCGGCTTTCTGTTTCGCAATTTGCGCGCGGCCATCATCGGTGTCATTCCCAATTTTGTCGCCGCGGTGTCGGTACTTGGAATCATGGGTTGGCTCGGCATTCCACTCGACATGATGACGATTATGATTGCTTCGCTTACGATGGGTATCGCGGTCGAGGATTGCATTCATTACCTCTATCGCTATCGTCTCGAATATGCCCAATATCGCGATGGCCTTAAGACCATGTACCACTGCCATTCGAGCATCGGCAAAGCGGGCTTTTACACCACGGTGGTGGTGTGTTTCGGTTTTTCGATATTGGTTCTCTCGAATTTCATTCCGAGCATCCTATTCGGGTTTCTAACCACACTCGCCATGACGATCGCGATTTTCGCCGCGCTAACTTTGATGCCGAAAATGCTCCTAATGTGGCGGCCATTCCACTAACAGGCGAAGCGCGAGTAGAATCCTCGGCGACACACGCTGATCCAAGGGAGAAACTCATGCGACTACCGTCCGTCCGCACTGGCTTCATGGCCATCACCCTCGCTGTCTCAATATTTGGCGCCGGACTCGGGCGCGCTGACGAAACGTGCATGTCGCCCTATATGGCGAAGATTGTCGGCCAAGAAGACTTTATGTATGTATGGACCTTGGGTGTCGCCGGCGTCGGTGACGAACAGGACAAATTAGTAACCATCGATGTCAATTCACGCTCGAAAACCTACGGCAAGGTTATCAATTCATTGTCAGTAGGTGGGCGCAATGAAGCGCACCACTCTGGGTACACCGATGATCGACAGTTCCTGTGGGCCGGTGGTTTGGATACCAGCACTATTTTCATTTTCGATGTGCACACCGATCCGGCAAAGCCGACGCTCGCAAAAACCATCGATAACTTCGTCGCCGATACCAAGGGTGTGGTCGGGCCGCATACGTTCTACGCCCTGCCCGGCCGCATGCTGATCACGGGGCTGTCGAACAATCAAGATCATGGTGGGCGCACCGGCATGGCGGAATACACCAACGGCGGCGAATACATCACCACGCATTGGATGCCAACCGACGACAACCTGCAGGGCGCCACCAAGTCGGGCAAACTCGCCGACGGCTATGGCTATGACATCCGCGCGCAACCCCGGTTGAACGTAATGGTGAGTTCGTCGTTCACCGGTTGGAACAATTACATGATGAACCTGGGCAAGATGATGGGCGACGCGGAAGCGATGAAACGCTTTGGCAATACCGTCGTCGTGTGGGATCTACACACGCGCCAACCGAAGAAAATCTTCGATGTCCCAGGCGCGCCGCTCGAGGTGCGCTGTGCATGGGGGGCCAACCACGACTACTGTTTCACGACCACCGCACTCACATCGAAAATTTGGCTGATCTATCGCGACCAGGCCGGCGTCTGGCAAGCGCAAGCGGTGGCCGACATTGGCGACGCCAAGAAAATTCCGCTGCCGGTGGATATTTCGATCTCGGCGGATGACACACGCCTGTGGGTCGATACCTGGAACGATGGCCTGGCGCGCCTGTTTGATATTTCGAATCCCCATGCGCCGAAGCAAATTTACAGCAAAAAAATCGGCGAGCAACTCAACATGGTGTCGCAGAGTTGGGACGGTAAGCGGGTGTACTTCACGTCATCCCTGCTTGCCAACTGGGATAAGACCACTGGACCCGAAGGCGACTTGCAGTACCTGAAGGGCTATCAGTGGAACGGTAACAAGCTGACGCCATCATTCAGTGTCAATTTTGTGGGGCAAAAACTCGGTCGACCGCACCAAATGACGGCCGGTGCTTATGCGTTGTATGCCAAGAACGCTCCCGCACCAACGGCACCGGCGCTGGCGACCGTCAAATAGAGACTTACCGGATGGCGGCCGACTGATGCGGAGCGCGTGATCCTGATTGGCCGCTCGTCCATTGGGTCGAAACGAAGGTGGTTGTCGGGTGTGCGCGTAGCGTCATTGTGGAGCGCATACCCAACAACCGCCTTGGCATGGATACTAAATACGAGCGCCAAATTAATTGCGTTGAAACACGCTAGATCTCTCGGACTCACCGAACGTTTACGCGCCCTGTGCTGGGCGGGCCTAGCAATCACGGCGTCAGTAGGCGCGCATGAGTTACCCAAAGGCAGCGCCGAGCTCGCCCCCGGCTATCGCGAATTAAATTTTTCGGCGCCGATCCCTGGTACCTATATGCTGCCGGCGCTGCATCCGGCCGCCGACGCCGAAGTCATCGATGATCGCGGGACGCGGAGTTCGCTTCACGATTTGTTCGCCAATCACCTGGTGATCTTAAGCTTTATCTACACCCACTGCGCGGATCCGAATGGGTGTCCGCTCGCCTCGTTTGTCATGAGCCAGTTGGCGACGAAGCTGGCCGCCGATCCAGGGTTGCATGATCGCGTGCGGTTCATCAGTGTCAGCTTTGACCCCGCGCGCGACACCCCCGCTACCCTTGAGCACTACGCCGCCTCATTCCGCAAACCCGGCTTCGAATGGTATTTTGTCCTGCCGACTTCCGGCGACGGTCTGACCACAGTCCTTCGCGCCTACGGCCAGCAAATTGTTCGTGATCCCAGCGGCGAAGCTTATGCGCATCAACTTCGCGTGTTCTTGATCGATGAGCACAAGCAGATCCGAAATGAATACAGCGCAAGTTTTTTACACGCCGATACCGTGCTCGCGGATTTACGCACCCTGACCGGATCGATTCCCGACCCAGACACGCATCCGGCTTTTCGCGGCGCGCCGAATCCACTGCTCGCTGGCTCGGGGGATTACAAAGGCGGCTACCTTAGCGGCGATTACACCACCCGCTCGCGCTCGCTCGCGGCGCGCCACGGGCACGGCGCCGAGACACCGCCAACTGGCGCACCGCTCGGCTTGCCGTCTAGCGCCCCGTCCTCGGCAAAGGCCATTGCGCTCGGCCGTCGACTATTCTTCGATCGCCGCTTATCGCACAACAACACCCTGGCGTGTGCCAGCTGCCATATTCCCGAACAAGGCTTTACCAGCAACGAACTCGCCCTACCGATCGGGATAGAAGGTCGCAGTGTCAGGCGCAATGCGCCGGCGCTTTATAACGTGGGCTTTGCACCGCGCCTGTTTCACGACGGTCGCGAGACACGTCTCGAACAGCAGGTGTGGTCGCCGTTACTAGCCGCCAATGAAATGGGCAATCCCGCAGTTGGCTATGTGCTCGACAAACTGCGCGCGCTCGATGACTACGCCAACGAATTTCGACAAGCTTTTACGAGCGGCGCGATCACGATGGAAACCTTGGGCGCCGCGCTCGCCGCGTACGAACGCAGTTTGGTGTCCGCCAACAGCGCCTTCGATCGCTGGTATTTTGGACATGACGCGACGGCGCTTAGCACCGCGGCACGTGCCGGCTTCGAATTATTTCGCGGAAAGGGCGGCTGCGGCGCCTGTCATGAAATTGGCACGACCTCGGCGCTATTTACTGATTACGCGTTTCATAACACGGGTATCGGCTTCCGACGCTCCATGGGCCTAAGCGCGCAATCCTCGATCCCGGTAGGCCCCGGCACGCAATTGGCGCTGGTATCGGGAGCAGTCGCACCCACCGAAGCGCCACTCAACGATCTTGGACGCTACGAAATCACGCAAGATCCCCGCGATCGATGGGCCTATAAAACGCCGAGCCTGCGCAACGTCGCGCTAACCGCCCCTTACATGCACGACGGTTCGCTACCAGACTTATCGGCGGTCGTCGACTTTTATAATGCCGGTGGGATTGCCAACGAAGGTCGCGATCCGCGGCTTAAGCCGCTGCATCTGTCCGCTGAAGAGGAACTGCAGTTGGTCGAGTTTTTGAAAGCCCTGACCGGCGACAACGTCGAAGCGTTGACACGTGACGCGTACCTCGCGCCCATTGGCGATCGCCGATAACGGCTATCCACCTTTGAGCGGTGGGACGAAGACGACTTGATCGCCGTCGTGGAGCGGGGTCGTATCGAGAACCGAGTCGAGTACGCGGTCACCGTTGTGCATGGCCATGAATTGGGTTTCGGTGCGGAACCCTAGCTTATTCACCAACTGACCTAAGGTTTGATCATCGGCGAGATCGAAGTCCTGCTCATCGAAATGCGCGATCCCGTCGCCGAGAAATTCGCGCATCCAGCCCAGTAATTTGACGTTAACGCGCATGAACACCGCTGTCGATCGAAAACGCCACGACGTCGACTACGGATTCCACCGCACGAGCGTGGCGCAAAGCGGCTGACGGCTAATTCAGCCCAAGTCGATCAAGCGTTTCACGCGTTGGCCTGCCGTCCTCGCTCCAACCGCGCTGCTTGTAGTATTCAGGCAGCATCTCCTTGAGTTTGCTGACCAGGCCTTTCGCGACGCCACTCGGCGCGGGTTCCTCGAGGATCCGTTTCGGCAAGGTATCGTCCTTCGCGGTAAAGCCGGCGGCCAAGTTGAACTGGCGCTCGAGATTCCAAATCCGCTCGCCGGTTTTGGTCAGGCGTTCAACGTCCCAACCGCCTTCGCAGGCACCGTCGATTTGCGCCGCATAATGCTCTGGTGTAGCGCCCGAATGCGCAGTGAACAGGCACAAGCCAGTCGCATCGATAGCGGAAATCAAATCTTGCGTGGTGCGCACCACTTGCGGCTTCTCGGCGGTTTCCGTGGTCGTGAAGTCCGAAGCGTAGGGGTTCGCGCGTAAATGACAGGCGCCGCGATTGCTGGTGGCGTAGCCTAAGCCCATGCCCTGCATCGCGCGGCCATCGTAAGCAGCGAACTCCTGGCCCTTAACCGCCATCGACAATTCCGGCCGACCGTATTTCGCGGTTAAAAGTTTGGAACCGAGACCAAGGTCGCGACCGAAGCCTTCGCCTTTGCCGGTCTGCTCGGCGAGTTGGCACAAGGCCTCGGCGTTGCCAAAGGATAGGTCAATGCCGCCAGTGTGTTCCTTAGTAATCGCACCGACTTGATAGAGCTCCATGGCGGCGGCCAGCGTGCCGCCGAACGAAATGGGATCCATCCCGTACTCGTTACACAGGAACCCGGCGTAAGTCGCCGCATCCATATCGTCGACGCCCACCGCCGAGCCCAAGGCGTACGCGGTTTCATATTCCAAGCCGCCCGACGCTTTTTGATACTGCGGTTTGTCCTTGACCGAAAAATGCGCCGGATCGATATGCGAGATCCGGCCGCAACCGATCGTGCACGAGAAACACGCCCCGTTCTGAATTAAGTTGACGTGGCCATTCGCGTTCGGCGCCTTCATCGCCCTGGCGTTGAGTTTGCCGGAACCTTCGAATTGCACCTGCTGATTATTGCGCGTGGGCAGCGCCCCAAACGCGCCAGTGACATCCATCATCGCGATGGTGCCGTCCGACGTCATCCCCTTGCGGCCTTTGTTTTTGGCCAGCGCTTCAGTGGCAATTTTGACCGCGGCGAAAAACTTTTCGGGGTTGTGGGGCTTAACGCCCTTGGTGCCACGAACTGCAATCGCTTTTAATTGCTTTGATCCCATCACGGTGCCGACCCCGGAGCGCCCGGCTGCACGGTGGAGATCATTGACGATGCAGGCATAACGACAACCATATTCGCCTGCTTGTCCAATCGAGGCCACGCGAATCAAGGGATCGTTATGCGCATGTTTGATCGCGGGTTCGATTTCCCACACCGACTTGCCCCATAGATCATCCGCCGGCAACAGCTCGGCTTTATCGTCTTGGATATAGAGATACACGGGCTTCGGTGCGCGGCCTTCGAGGATGACGAGGTCGTAGCCTGCCATCTTAAGCTCGCCACCGAATTGACCACCGGAGTTCGAACTGGCGATGGCACCGGTCAGTGCGCCCTTGGTCACCGCCGTCCAGCGTCCGCCGGTCGAGGCCATGGTCCCAGTCAGCGGCCCGGTCGCGATAATGAGTTTGTTGGCCGGCGACAGTGGATCGACTTTCGGATCGATTTCCGCCATCAGATATTTCGTGGCGAGACCGCGGGACCCCAGGTATTGTTGGGCCCATTCCATGTTCAGGGGTTCGTGTGTGCAGGTGCCTGCCGTTAGGTTCACCCGCAGGACTTT
The DNA here is from genome assembly GCA_016191285.1 of Gammaproteobacteria bacterium. Classification (GTDB taxonomy): domain Bacteria; phylum Pseudomonadota; class Gammaproteobacteria; genus CAIKBL01. Next base: position 53,870 of record JACPPA010000009.1, on the reverse strand, counting down.
CTTTTGCCAGCCCATGTCGTCGACTCCTCTCGCTTAAGACCTGCCCACCGAACGGCGGGGTTCAGCGCTATTCTACCGGCTTTGGCCGCCAGTTAGCACTCGCCCGGGCGCCTGCTATTATCGGCGTTCATTACTCGAGCCAAATTCCTCGATGCGCCAACTCACCGTCGAGCGCCACCGCGAATTCATCGCCATTGCGCACCAATTTTCGCGTCCGCTGGCGGAGGCGATGACGACGCTCGGTCCGCTCGGTTACCAACGGCGAAAAACTCGCGATTTGGGCGTGCATCTCGCGCGGATTGTGGTCGGACAACAACTTTCAACGCTCGCCGCGCGCTCGATCTGGACGCGGGTTGAGGCTGCCGCGGCGCACGCACCGCGGGTGCTCGAATTTTGTGTCGAACGTAGTGCCATTCAATTACGCGAATGCGGGCTATCCAACAACAAAGTAAAAGCCCTAATCGCCCTGCGGCGTGCCGAACGCGACGGACGACTCGATGCACGCCAATTAGAACGTCTCGACCCCGCGGCGCGCAGTGAAGCGTTGACCGCGCTGTGGGGGATCGGCCCCTGGACCGCCGACATGGTGTCAATGTTCTACTTTCACGAAACGGATATTTGGCCGCTGGGCGATTTAGCGGTGCGCAAAACTTTCGAAGGGTTTGTGCGTGACCATGCGCACCACACGGTCACCAGCGCCGCCGAACTGTTTGCACCACATCGTTCGTTTCTGGCGCTTTACATGTGGAAAATTGCGAACAATGGGCCGACAGAATAAGCGACGATGCGAATTCGATTACGCCCCGGTGCACTCGATCGGTAGGCAAGCGAGTTGAAAACACGCTGTAAATCCATCCCTGGACGCTCGACGGCCGCGTCCCTGCGGCCGACGGTTTTTAACTCGCTTACCTACCGCTCCCGACAGGTCAGCGATGCGCATTGGACCTGCTACGCCTCATATCGCTTGTCCGCCACCGCGAACTGTTTACCACTAAATTAAAGAGAGAGTTCACATGCGTGCCATTAGCTACACCCAAGTCGGACCCGCCCGCGAGGTATTACAGGCCGTTGAATTACCGACCCCACGACCCGGACCCGGCGAAGTTCGCGTACGCCTGATAACTTCTGGCGTAAATCCGTCCGATGTCAAAACCCGCTCTGGCATGCGAAGTAAGGTACTGCCCTTTCCACGCTTGGTGCCGCACAGCGACGGCGCTGGTGTCATCGATGAAATCGGCAGTGGAGTCGCGCCAGCGCGTCTAGGCGAGCGGGTTTGGATCTGGAATGGTTGTTGGGGTCGGGCGGACGGAACCGCGGCGGAGTTCATCGTGCTGCCCACGGCGCAAGCGGTGACCTTGCCCGACGCGGTCGATTTCGCCGCCGGCGCCTGTTTAGGGATCCCGGCCCTGACCGCGTTGCATGCGGTGCTAATGGATGGCGGGGTGCGCGGCAAAAACGTATTAGTCCCGGGCGGCGCGGGCGCGGTCGGGCACTATGCAATCCAATTGGCGAAGCATTACGGGGCCGCCAAGGTTATTACCACTATCAGCGGTCCAGCCAAAGCCGATCTCGCGCGCGCGGCCGGTGCTGACGAGATCATTAATTACCGCACTGAAGATGTCCCAGCGCGCATCCAGGCGCTGTGCAAGGGCGTAGACCGCGTGCTCGAAGTCGACTTGAGTACGAACATCATCTTGGATCATACGGTCTTAAAACCCGAGGGCGACATTGTCGTTTACGGCTCGAGTAAACCAGACATCTCCGTGCCATTTGCACCGTCGATCATAAAAAACATTCGTTATCGCTTCTTTATGGTGTACCACCTAGCCCCAAGCGATCGCGCACACGCGGAACGTGAACTCGGTGAGCTGCTGCGCGCCGGGAGACTTCGGCACAATATTGCCGCGCGCTTCCCACTGGCCGAGACCGTGGCGGCCCATGAAGCGGTCGAAAGCGGCACGCTGCTGGGCAATGTGGTAATCGATCTCGCATGAACTCGCCCTTTCGAATCGCCGTTATCGGCGCCGGATTCTCCGGCATTTGCATGGCGATCAAACTCAAGGCCGCGGGCTATTCAAATGTCACCGTGTTCGAACGCGCGGCGGATTTGGGCGGGACTTGGCGTGACAACACGTACCCGGGTTGCGCTTGCGATGTGCCGTCGCATCTCTACTCTTATTCGTTCGAAATGAATCCCAACTGGTCGCGCGCGTTCTCGCCATGGCGCGAGATCGCACGGTATTTGCAGCATTGTGTGGACAAATACGGCTTGCGATCGCAGATTCGATTCAATACCGAAATCACCGAGCTCCGCTTCCACGGCGCCACGAAAATGTGGAGTCTGCGCACGCGTGCTGGCGCCGAGGAACATTTCCACGTGGTAGTAAGTGGCACCGGGCCGTTAAACAAACCCGATCTCCCGAACATCGTCGGGCGCGAAACATTTACCGGCAAGTCGTTCCATTCGAGTCACTGGGATCACGACTATGCGCTGGCGGGTAAGCGGGTCGCCGTAATCGGCACCGGTGCGAGCGCAATCCAAATCGTGCCGAACATCGCGAAGCAGGTCGCAGAGCTCACGCTTTTTCAACGTACGCCGCCGTGGGTCTTGCCGCGGATGGACCGTGCTTATCGCGGTTGGGAGAAAGCGCTTTTTCGATGGTGTAGGCCGTGGCTGTGGCTGCACCGGAAATTATTGTATTGGCGACTTGAGCATTTTGGTGTCGCGGTGTTGAACGATGGGCGCACACGGCGATTTTTTGAAGGCGTCGGCCGGTGGTTTCTCAAAAAGCAGATTGCCGACGCGGCATTGCGCGAGAAACTCGCGCCGAATTATCGCATTGGGTGTAAGCGTGCGTTGATCTCGGATGATTATTACCCGAGTCTGAACCGGTCTAATGTTGAAGTCGTCACCGATGCCATCATGGAGATCACGCCAACTGGGGTGCGTACCCAAGCGGGCCGCGAAATCACGGTCGACGCAATTATTTACGGCACCGGATTCCGCGCGACTGAATTCCTAACGCCGATGCGCATCTACAGTGCCGATAATCGCGAGCTCTCGGAAGTCTGGCGGACCGGTGCGAGTACCTACTTAGGTATCACGCTGGCCGAGTTTCCGAATCTGTTTCTGCTGGTCGGCCCCAACACCGGGCTCGGCCACAATTCGATCATCTTCATGATCGAAGCTCAGGGGCATTACGTCATCGAATGTTTAAAACGCTTAACGCGCGAAGGTCGACAATGCGCGGCCTTGAAGCCGGCGGTTCAACAACAATTCTCGACCGAAATCCAACAACGCTTACGCGGGACCACGTGGCTGTCGGGCTGCAAGAGTTGGTACTTAAGCGCGGATGGCAATAGTTACACTATGTGGCCTGGGTATACGGTCGAATACTGGTGGCGGACGCGAAAGTTCGAGGCGGAACAATATGAGCTCAGCTAAATGGTGATTCAGCGGTTGCGAGGCGGTTGTCGGGTGTGCGCGTAGCAGCTTGTGGAGCGCTCGGCGCAGGGATAGCGCCGAGCGCGAAACAGCGCCGAGCCGGTCAGGGATGGCCGGCGAGGAAGAGCGGAGCGCATACCCGACAACCGCCTTGGGCCTCGAAGACAGTTACGGGCGCTATGTTGCTCGACGGCGAAGTGACATCGCTAAAACCGGTACTACATCACGTAGTTGGTGCTTGGAAGTCCGCCACCACCACAGTAGCCTGAACAGACCGAATGGCGCGATGCCGTCGGTTCCCAATACGCTGGTCCGAAAAACATAAGGTCGGGCAGTTTTACCCGGATAGCAATCTTGCTATCCGGGTGGTTCGCGGCCCTGCGGCGTAGTGTGTCGCGCGATAAATTCCCGCATCAACTCCAAGGTCTGCGCACCCTGCTCGAAGTGGGGTGCGTGCTGACACGCCGTCAATAAATGGGACTCGACGGGAGCGGTTACCCGCCGCTCGATTCGGTACAACTGTTCGCGTGTCCCGTATTGATCATCCGCCCCTTGAATCAACATGACCGGGACCTGAATGCTCTCGAGATATTCTTCGATGTTCCAGAATTCAAAATTTGGATGCAGCCACGAATCGCACCAGCCAAGGAAAGCACATGCCACATTCGCGCCATGGTACTTCGCCAATCGCGCCCTGAGATCGCCCTCGGTAAAAGCGCTGCGCGCGGCGCGAATGCTGTCGAGCCCGTGCGCTTCGGTGAAGACGTGCGGCGCCATCGCTATGACACCCTGCACTCGCGGATCGCGAACCGCGCCGGCGTTCACCAAGGCGATCGACGCGCCATCGCTATGGCCGATCAAAATACACGGGCCAATCCCGGCAGCGTCCAACACCGCAGGTAGCATAGCGCGTCCATGGCGCTGCATGTAGTCGAGCGGCCACGGCGTCGGTTCGCCAGCCGATCCGCCGTAGCCGAATCGCGAATAGACGAATACCGCGCAGCCGGAGATCGCGGCTAGTCGCTCTGGGAAATCCCGCCACAGCGCGACGCAACCTAAGCCCTCGTGGAGCAAGACCAAGATCGGAAGCGCCGCGTCGCCAGCAACACGACGATACTCGACGGCGCGTCCGTCAACGACGAGATGCGGATAGCGGGTCAATGCCGACGAACTTAAGCGGCGAGCAAGCCCTCGCGCGTCACGTAATCCAGGGTTTCATCGAGGGCTAACGTGAACTTATCGAACATCTCATCGATCTGCGCCTCGGTGATAATCAACGGCGGACAAAAAGCGATACCATCACCGACATTGCGCGGGATAAGCCCATGCACGTGGCAGCGTTCGAAACAATAAGTGCCGATCGATCCCGGCGGCGTGAAACCCGCTTTATTCGCCTTGTTTGACACAAATTCGACCGCGCCAATCAATCCGATGCCACGCGTCTCGCCGACCAGCGGATGATCCGCAAAGGATCGTAAGCGCGCTTGGAACTTGGGCGACAACTGCGCGGCGCGTTCGAACAACCGATCGCGCGCATAGATCTCCAAGGTTTTCAGGCCTACCGCGGTACACACCGGATGACCGCTGTAGGTATAGCCGTGGCCGAAGGTGCCGAGTTTGCGACTGGCCTCCAGGATCGGCGCGTACATTTTCTCCGGAATAATCACCGCCGATAACGGTTGATACGACGACGTCAGCGCCTTGGCGAGCGTCATCGTATCGGGTTTGATATTCAAGGTTTGCGAGCCCCATGGCTTGCCCGTGCGACCAAACCCACACACCACTTCGTCGGCGACAAACAATATCTCGTATTTCGCAAGCACGCTCTGAACTTTTTCGAAATACGTGCGCGGCGGCACTAGCACGCCACCCGCCGCCATGACCGGCTCGGCGATGAAGGCGGCGACCGTGTCGGGTCCTTCTTTAAGAATCAATTGCTCGAGGCTGTGCGCGAGGCGCGAGGCGTAGTCTTCTTCGGACTCACCCTTCTCCGCGAACCGATAATGGTGCGGGCAATCGGTATGGATGAAACGCCCGTCGAGCGGTAAGTCCCATTGATTATGCATGGGCGGCAAGCCCGTCAGACTGCCCGAGGCCAAGGTTATTCCGTGATAGCCCTTCATGCGGCCAATAATCTTTTTCTTCCGTGGCCGGCCGAGTGCGTTATTGTGGAACCAGATCAATTTCACTTGAGTGTCGTTCGCATCGGAACCCGATAGGCCAAAAAAAACTTTCGACGCCTCCATCGGCACTAGTGCTTTCAGCTTTTCGGCGAGCAACATGCCTGGCTCATGACTTTTACCGTTAAACATATGGCTGAATGACAGCGTTTTGATTTGGTCGTACGCGGCCTGCGCCAGCTCTTCATTGCCATAGCCGAGAGACGTCGACCACAAGCCGCCAAGCCCTTCGAGGTATTGCTTGCCTGCGGCATCCCAGACGTACACGCCCTGTGCGCGGGCGATCATCAGCGCGCCCTTGTCTTCGATTGCGCCGAGATTCACCATCGGATGCAGAACGGCTGCTGCATCCCGCGCTTGGATCGAACCAGGTTGTAAGCTCACTTGCTCCCTCCTTCGGTCTCGGTTACTCGATGCGGTGTCATCATTGAATTTCATTCTAGCGGCGAATCCGATCCTCGCCCAGCGGGTCGCGCCTCACGTCCGAGCCCACATGTTAGGATTCAGCCGCGTGAACCCTCAAGCCCTTGCCTACCTCCAAATCCTAGCCGGCGCACTGCTGCTTTCGACCGGATCGACGGTTATCAAGGCCGCCCATTTGTCAGCGTTCGAACTCGCCGGCTGGCGCGCAGTCGTTATCACCTTATTTCTGATTGCGGCAGTGCGCCCTAGTCGCCAATGCTGGGATCGTAAACTCGTGCCGGCCGCTCTCGCCCATGCCGTAACCACCATTCTGTTCATGGTCGGCAACAAGCTAACGAGCGCGGCAACCGCGATCTTTCTGCAATACACCGCACCCGTTTATTTGTTGGCGCTCGGACCTTGGTTGCTCAAAGAACCAGTGACGCGGCGCGATGTTGCACTGGTAGTGCTGATGGTCGGCGGCATGTTGCTGCTCTTAACCCATCCCGCGGCGCCGAGCGCAACGGCGACTAATCCGTTACTCGGCGGTATCGTCGCGGCAGTTTGCGGGGTGACATGGGCGTTTACGACGCTCACGATGCGCGGGCTCGCGCGGATCCCGGACACCGGATTTCAGCGGTCGATCGCCGCGGTAATCGTCGCGAATATTGGCCTCGCCTTGGTCTTGCTGCCGATTGTCGGCGTGCCAAGCTCGGCACGACCCTTGGATTGGCTGCTGGTGTCCTATATGGGAGTGCTCCAGTTAGGCAGCTCATTCATTTTGATTGCGCTTGGTCTGCGCCGCGTGACGGCGCTCGAAGGGGCTTTGTTGTTGCTACTGGAGCCGGTGTTGAATCCACTCTGGGCGTGGTGGGTACACGGCGAAGTGCCGAGCCGCATCAGCATGGTGGGCGGGGTTTTGATCTTGCTCGCGACGGGGCTCCGCGCCGCGTTCTCGGCGTCAAGTATGAAAGCGGCGCGCCGGTAACACCCGTTCATCATCGTCTTCCATCCGAACCGCGCCGCGAATGGTGGCTAATTCGCGCCGCCCTGCTTGTAACACCTTGGGTTCCAAATGATCTTCCAATAGCGGCAGTTTATGAGGCGCTTTCGATGAACCGCGCTCGGCCGCAATGTCCGTTAGCGCCTGCGGACGTCGTACCGGGATGGCAACGGACGTGGTGTTCGAGCCGCTCGACTTTATGGCCCAACTGGCGGCGCTGGTACCGACGCCACTCGTCAACCTCACGCGCTACCACGGCGTGTTCGCGCCGAATCACCGGCTGCGTGAGCAGATTACCCCGTCACGCCGTGGCCGGCGTGGCGCTGGGACCGCTAACGAGCCAACCCCTGCGGCCCACGTCTCGATGACAGGGGCGCAACGTTTGAAGCGCGTGTTCAAGATTGATATCGAGACGTGTGGAAACTGTGGTGGTGCGGTGAAAGTGATAGCGAGCACCGAAGATCCGACGGTGATCAAACAGATCCTTGAGCATCTTGAGCGGCGCGCCGCGCCTGCGCCGCCAGCGGAACTATCGGGCCTGAAGGAACCAGGCTGACGCTACTCCGCCTTACTCACGCACGGATGCGATGCTGGCTTAACACCCGGTGCGCTGTCGCTCGCGCCGGCCAGACAATACGGTCGAAATTGCGCGGCAGAAAACCCCTTCAACGCGACGCTGGCGCCGTGGTCCAGTGAAATTCCAGCTTAAGCGGCCGCCGTTCACCGCGATAGTTCCGGTTGACGACGCTCGATTTCGTCGAACAGGCCGGTTATCTTTCCTATATGCTCGTTCTTTGGTTTGCCTAGATTATCGGGACGACTTCTCCGTTTTTCGGAAAATTTGATTATGACAATCTCCGTTAAAAAGAATCAGCGTTATACGTATACGGACTACCTTACCTGGTCCGACGATACGCGATGGGAGCTTATCGACGGGGCGGCTTATGCCATGCTACCGGCACCCACTACGCGCCATCAAACAATTCAACTCAATCTCGCAGGAATTCTATTAACTCACTTTCGCGGCAAATCCTGTCGACCTTTCCTCGCGCCGATTGATGTGAAGTTATCCGATTCAGACCTTCTACAGCCCGATCTGCTGATAGTTTGTGATCCGAAGAAAATCGAAGAGAAAGCTATCGTCGGCGCGCCCGATCTCGTTATCGAAATCCTCTCGCCCTCAACCGAAACTCGCGACCGCCGCGAAAAGAAGGCGCTGTATGAACGCTATCGAGTCGCGGAGTATTGGCTCGTCTCCGTCAACGGGTTTGTCGAACAGTACGTACTGGGTGCGATCGAGCAATATGGTGTGCCCATTATTCTGAGCGCTGACGAAACGCTGACCAGCGCAACATTTCCCGACCTCATCGTCGCGGTAAGCGAGATATTCGAGGGCGTTCATCCAACTTCGAGCTGATTGACTTACGGGTGTCAGAGCTTGCCTTTTGCCTTCATCTTCGCGGCCTAGTGCACTCGTGATATGGGCGAAAGGCAAGCTCTGAACACCGAGCTACCAGAGCCGCATCAGCATAACGGGCGGGGTTTTGATCTTGCTCGCGACGGGGCTGCGCGCCGCGTCCTCGGCGTCAAGTCTGAAAGCGGCGCGCCGGTAACACCCGTTCATCATCGTCTTCCATCCGCACCGCGCCGCGAATGGTGGCTAATTCGCGCCGCCCTTCTTGTAACACCTTGGGTTCCAAATGATCTTCCAACAGCGCCAGTTTGTGCCTGGCCTTCGGCGAGCCGCGTTCCGCCGCCAGCGATAACCAGGCGTATGACTTAGCAGTATTGCGCGCGGTCCCGACGCCGTTGGCGTAGCACACACCAAGTCCATATTGCGCACGGATATGTCCTTGGCGCGCGGCGCGTTCTAACATTTGCACCGCTTCTTCTTTCATCAAGCCCGGAATTTGACCGAAGAGTCCTCGTCGCCCGACTTCATATTGGGCCTTGGCGTAACCGAGCTGCGCGGCGTGCCGCAGCCAGGCAATCGCGCGCGGTCGATTCAGTTCGACCCCCATGCCGGATTCGAACGCCAGCGCCACGCGATAAACCGCTTTAACATGACCTTGATCGGCCGCCTTGCGTAACCACTCCAACGCCACCGACAGATCGGGATTCGGTCCCAGCCCACGTTGAAAAAAACGCCCTAGCGCGTATTGCGCATGCGGCAAGCCGGCTTCCGCGGCAAGCCGCAGCCAATGTTCGGCTTCATCTAAATTTTTATAGCGCAGCGGCGCGCTTGCGTAGATCAAGCCAAGATTGTGCTGCGCTTTGGGGTAACCGGCTTCGGCCGCGCGTTTACACCAATAGATCGCCATCTCGTAGTCAGGCTCGACGCCTTCGCCGTGCGCGTAGGCCAGACCAAGGTTCAATTGGGCTTTGGGATAATCCTGATTCGCGGCGGTTTCCCAGTAGCGAACCGCCGCATGGATATCGCGTTTAACGCCCATACCCTTCGCATACATTTCGCCCAAATTGTGTTGCGCAATGGCATTGCCGCTCGCCGCCGCCGCGTAATACCAACTGAACGCACGCTCGGAATCGCGCGGCGTGCCGGTGCCATTGTGATAGCACCACCCAACCAAGGCCTGCGCATCGGAATGATTATCTTCGGCGGCCGACTCCAACCATTGCAATGCGGCCACCGGATCGCACACGCAGCCAATACCTTCAAGAAGGCTAATGCCGAGGCGATGTTGCGCGCGGACATGGCCCGCGGTGGCGGCACGCTGATACCAGACGAAGGCTTGTCGGAGATCGACCTCGACATTGCCGCGTTGACGCAAGCGTTCGCCGAGTTCGAACTGCGCTTCGGGATCGCCGCTTTCAGCCGCGTCAATTAGCGCACGGATACTCTGCATACCCTGCTCGATTTTGACGGCAGCCAGCGCCACACTAGCGATCCCGCAACAGCGTCATGAGACTGGAAGTGTCCCAGCGGTTCCGCTGCCGTCGCTGCAGCTCGCCGAAGAATTGGTCGATCACCGCGGTCGTCGGGAGATCGGCGCCGTTACGGCGCGCTTCATCCAACACGATCCCTAAATCCTTACGCATCCAGTCGACCGCGAATCCGAAAGCGTATTCACCGTTAAGCATCGTATGTGCCCGGTTATCCATCTGCCAGGATTGTGCCGCGCCGTTGGCAATTACCGCCACCACTTCTTCCATATCGAGCCCGGCTTGCAGTCCGAAATTGAGTCCCTCCGCGAGGCCCTGGATGACGCCGGCACAACAGATTTGATTCACCATTTTGGTCAATTGACCTGCGCCGACCGGCCCGATGCGCCGCACACTTTTAGCGTAAGCGCCGAGTAAGGGCGCGGCCTGCTGATAAGCGGCTTCATTGCCGCCCGCCATGATGGTCAACACACCTTTTTCAGCGCCGACCTGACCGCCTGACACCGGCGCATCGATGAACTCGATTTGGCGCTCGGCAGCCAGCACCGCCAATTCGCGCGCCACCCGCGCCGAGGTCGTCGAGTGATCGACGAACAAACTGCCGGGCGCCATGCCCGCGAACGCCCCGTCCGCGCCGCTGACGACTTCGCGCAGATCGTCGTCGTTGCCAACACAGGAGAAAACCACCGCCGCGGCATGCGCGGCGGCACGCGGAGTCCGTGCCGCTTCACCACGGTACTCCGCGATCCAGCGCTCAGCCTTGCTCGTCGTTCGATTGAACACGGTTACCGCGTGGGCGGCGCGCGCAAGGTGGCCGGCCATGGGATATCCCATGACGCCTAAGCCGATGAATGCGACCCTGGTCACGCCTGTCTCCACACTTTTTAACAGTTTGATGTTACGCAATGGCGGCTGGAGGTGCCAGCGGAGCGCTGCCGCACCACGGAAATTGGGATGCCGGTGGGCGGCGAATCGCCGTGTTTTCACCCACGACCTGGGATCTTAAGCGGGGGCCGTTCAAGAGGGCCGATATTTCCACTTCGCCGTTGAGTGCGGCGGGATCAGTCGCCGGGGCTAGTCAATGCGCCCGTGGAGATCGTAGTCATCGCTACTGTCGATGGTGACCTCGACCAGCTCGCCGGGCGCTAGTCTGGTCTTCGGTTTGACGTAAACCAGGCCGTCGATTTCTGGTGCATCCGCATAGCTGCGGCCGACCGCTGCCTGGTCTTCCAGGCGATCGATCAATACCGAAAGCCGCCTGCCGACTTGACGTTGCAAACGCCGTCGACTAATCGCCTGTTGCACGATCATGAACTCAGCGTAACGCGCTTGCATGATCGCAGCCGGTACTGGGTCCGGCAATCGATTCGCCGCCGCACCGGCCACTGGTGAATACTGAAAGCATCCCACGCGATCGAGTTCCGCCGCGCTGAGAAAATCCAACAAGGTTCGAAAATCCGCGTCCGTTTCACCGGGGAAGCCGACGATAAACGTGCTGCGTAATACAAGTTCCGGACACACTTCACGCCAGCGTCGAATGCGTTCCAGGGTATTCTCGGCTGCGGCGGGCCGGCGCATCAATTTCAAAATGCGCGGACTACCGTGCTGAAAAGGAATATCGAGATACGGCAGAATTTTACCGTCGGCCATCAGTGGCAGCACGTCGTCGACATGCGGGTATGGATAGACGTAGTGCAGTCGAACCCACACCCCAAGTTCGCCGAGTGCCGCGCATAATCCAGCGAAGCTTGCGTGTAACGGCCGACCCTGCCAAAAACTGGTTCGAGTTTTGAGATCGGAACCGTAGGCGCTTGTGTCCTGCGAAATAACGAGTAGTTCACGCACTCCCGCCGCGACCAACCGTTCGGCTTCGCCCATGATTTCGGACAATGGCCGCGACACCAATTTGCCACGCATGGACGGGATGATGCAGAAACTGCAGTGGTGATTACAGCCTTCGGAGATCTTCAAGTACGCGTAATGCCGCGGCGTGAGCTTAATGCCCTGGGCCGGCACTAAATCGATACGCGGGTCAGGCGTGGCGGTGAGCGGCACGTGTTCATGAACGGCGGCGACCACCGCTTCGTATTGTTGCGGTCCCGAGATGTGCAGCACGTTGGGATGGGCTTCGCGAATCGTTTCCGCCTGAGCCCCTAAACAGCCGGTGACGATCACGCGTCCGTTGGCGTGTAACGCCTCGCCAATCGCCGCCAACGATTCCGCTTTGGCGCTATCGATGAATCCGCAGGTATTCACGACGACGAGATCGGCCCCGTCATACGAATTGGTCAGCGCGTAGCCGTCGAGTTTTAGCTGCGTCAAAATTCGCTCGGAATCGACCAGGGCTTTAGGACAGCCCAAACTGACGAAGCCGATTTTTCCGGGTTTATTCATGCGCTTCTCATTTGAACTAATACCCGAGCGCACAACCGTCGAGCCGACTCTCGCTCGCCCCCCAATAAGCCCCACTCGCAGGGTCGCGCAAAATTCCCTGATAGCCACCGACAAACCCGGTAAAGGGATCACGAATAGGCGCCATGACATGGCCGCGGCGGATTAATTCCGCGACCGTCGCCGCGGCAAAACCCGTCTCGTAATGGGCGACGCCGAGTGTGGCTTCGCGGAGCCCATTCGGCTGCGTGCCGCCGGCATGCCGCATTCGCGGCAGATCACCCGCGCGCTGCAGATCGGCGCCGAAGTCGATTAGATTCACGAGCACCTGAACTTGAGCTTGCGGCTGCATGTCGCCGCCCACCGCGCCGAAGCTAAGCCACGGTGCGCCATGCTGGCATACAAACCCCGGCATGATTGTATGAAATGGCCGTTTGGCGGGCGCGTAGCCGTTGGGATGGGTGGGATCGAGCGTGAACCCAGCGCCGCGTGACTGCAAGGCAAACCCATACTCCGGCACCACAATGCCAGAACCAAAAGGATTGAACAAACTTTGAATCAAGGACACCTGCATGCCTTCACGATCGGCGACCGTCAGATAGGTCGTGTCGCCGGTCGGTATTCGAACGCTTCCGGGAGTCGCGTCGGTGCTCGCGCGGCGCGGATCGATCAAACTTGCGCGTGCACGCGCGTAGTCTTTGTCCAAGAGCGCGGTAATCGGGATCGCCGCATACGCGGGATCCGCGTAGTAGCGCGTGCGATCCTCGAACACGAGTTTCTTGGTTTCGATAAATAGATGCCACCAAGTGGGATCGGTTGGCGAATAATCGGCGAGCGGAAATCCTTCGAGCAGATTTAACATCTGCAGCACACTTAAGCCCTGACCATTGGGCGGCAAAACGCTCACCTGATACCCTCGATAATCGGTGGTCAGCGGCGGCACCCAATCGGCAGACACCTGATCGAAATCCGTTTGCGCCAGGTGGCCACCCGAGCGCTGTTGAGCGCGGAGTAATGCGCGGGCCACGCCGCCGCGATAGAAACCAACGGCGCCTTGCTCACCGAGCGTTTCAAACAAGCGCGCAAGCCCGGCATTTTTCACCAGCTGAGCCGCTGCGGGTGGCGCCTTATTGGGCATGAACGCCGTTTGGAATGCCACGTTACGATGCCGAAGTTCGGGTTCGCGCAGAATTTCTTCGCTCGCCCGGCGCCACCAGCCCGCGGTAATCACGCCAAGTGCGAAACCATCACGTGCAATGTCGATGGCTGGTGCAAAGAGGGCCGGCCACGGCAGTTTGCCGAAGCGCGCATGTAGATCGTGCCAGCCCTGAACGGCGCCCGGCGTCGTCAAGGTCCACGGTCCACGCGTGGGGATGGACCGGCGGCTGCCCAAACCGGCGACGAGCGCGGCGTGCGACAACCCGTAAGGACTGCGACCGCTCGCATTCAGGCCGGCAAGGCTGCGCGCCACGGGATCCCAGACCAGCGCAAACAAGTCACCACCCGGGCCACACATGTGCGGTTCCGTCACGGCGAGCACGGCGTTGGCGGTGATCGCGGCGTCGACTGCACTACCGCCCCCGCGCAAGGCCGCGATCCCCGCTTGCGTCGCGAGCGGCTGGCTGGTCGCCACCATGCCGTTCCGCGCCACGACCGGGACGCGCGCTGGGGTGGAGAGCGCGGCGAGGTCGCTGATCATCGTCGAATTTTAAGCGGGCGATTGAGCGTCACAGACGGCGCGCGTTGCAGGTGTGCGGCGTGGATTTCAGCCAGACGCGTTTGCGCGGTCAGCGGCATTTCCGCGCTCCGCCGCGTGGCGAATGCGATGTGCATATACAAGGTCTCGCAAGTAGCCGCGACGTAATTCTCCTCGTGATTGAAAAGCTCGGAGTAGGTGTGCAAAAGTTTGGGGCTCCAGTCGATGAGCCAGGTAGTCACGCGTAACTTATTGTCGATGAAAAGCTCGCGGTGAAAATCGAGATTGCAGCCGGTCACGAACACCGATCCCACGCCCGTTTCGGTGTAACCCCAACCCAATCCGATGTCATCGAAAAACGCATTGCTCCCGTCATCGACAGCGCGTAAATAAAACGCCACATTCATATGGCCATTCGGATCCAGCCATTCGGCTTTGACGGTTAGCTGATCGACGAACGGCAGCGGAATTGACCTCATCATACGCACTCGGCGAATTGTCGCACTTCCCAATCGGTAACGGCATGCGCGAAGCGCTCCAGTTGCCACTCGCGACTCTGCGCAAACGCGTCCACAAAGGCCGCCCCAAACGTGATGCGCGCAAATGACGAGCGACGCCACGCCGCTAGTGCCGCCGAAAAATCCCGCGGGAGCGGCACACTGAGCAGCAACTCCTCGCGCCATGCATTGCCCATGACGTGCGGGCTGGGTTCGAGCTTTAGCTCGAGTCCGCGACGGCCGGCGGCGAGCGCCGCGGCCAACGCCAGGTACGGGTTAACATCTGCGCCCGGGATCCGAATTTCGATACGCGTCAGTTCACGCCGCGTGTTGACCACGCGGTAGGCCACGGTCTTGTTATCGATGCCCCAGGTGTTGGTCCGTGGCGCCAGCGAATGCACGCCCAGCCGTTTGAAGGAGTTGATGGTCGGTAAGTACAGAATTATCAGTTCTGGCGAAAACGTTTGCAGGCCAGCAACGAAATGCCGCAGGGTCGGTGTGAGTCGATCCGGGCTATCCTCTGAATAAAACGCTGGCATCGCCGATCCACGTTCGAGTAACGACAGATTAAGGTGCGCGCCGGCCGCCTCGTGTCGATTACTGAGTTGAGCCATGAAGCACGCGAGCGCGCCATGGCGACGCGCGACCGCTTTGACCATTGCCTTGTAGAGTACTCCCGCGTCGCCACTCGCGATCGGTGGAGCAGGTGCCAGACTCGCCTCAAGCAGGCCAGTGAATTCGGCATGCAAGGTCGCGAGCGGGATCGCCATCGCGGCGCCGAAGCGTTGAATGTCGCCGAATAAATCGCACGCGACGGCTTGATCGACGAACGAATACATGCGCGTCAGTTCAGGCAATGTAACCAGTGCATGAGGTGGCTTTTGCGCCAGCGTCGTCAGTGACTCCTGCAAGAGATGACATTCGAATTCAAAGGCGCTTAGCGCCTCGAATCCACACTCGGCGAGGCGTGTGCATTCACGCGCCAGCAATGCGCGCGGACAGTAGGCGGCGAACTCGCCTTCGAGCTGGCCTAAGACGAGCGTGCCAGCGCCACTCGCGGTCAGGGGATCGCGACGCAGACTTGTCGTATCGAGTTTAAGCCAGGCATCGCGATAGCCGTGTTCCGGGTTGTGAAAAAGACCGGATTCGATCGGATGCTCGGCCGTGTCGGGTGCAAAGATGGCACTTGTCATCGCCACGCCGTCTTGAAGCGCAGCCGCGAGTTTTCCCGGATGTATTTGCTTGGTGCGCAGGCGTCCGTTCCAATCGACGCAGCCGACCGAAACCTGCGCCGAGTCGATCATTAAATCGACGTGCGCGAGGACATGGCCGGCACGGGCGGGACTGGTCATCGTGTCACGCGTGACGATCGAAATTCGAATTCGCGCGTGCTAAGGCAACGAAAATATCTTGCCCGGATTCAAGATGCCCTTGGGATCGAGCACCGTTTTCAGCTGCTGCATCAACGTGATTTCAGCCGGGCTGCGGCTCAACGGCAGGTACGCGACTTTTTCAGTGCCGATCCCGTGCTCGGCCGAGATCGAGCCCCCGATACCGTGCAACGGCCGATAAACGCAGTCGTTGACGCGGTGCTGATGAACCGGCTCGGCGGACCCCACTGCTATCGCGAAATGGATGTTGCCATCGCCGATATGGCCCAACGTAAAGCAATGATGCGTGGGATACGCCGCGTCCAAACTCCGTTTGACCTCGCGCACGTAGTTTTCCATGTCCTTGATCGCGAGGCTTACGTCGTACAGAAAGGCGGGACCAAAACGAAAAAATTGATCGACCGAATCGCGGATCCGCCACATCGCGCGCCGTTCGTTCTCGGATTTTGCAACCGCCGCGTCGACAATTAGCTCGCGCTCCAGCGCTTCCGCCATCGCCTCCTCGAAGCGTTCGGCATCGTTCGTGTGCCCCGTGCCGAGCGCCTCACAGATCACGAAATGCGAATGTTCGACTGGCACCGGACGCACATTGTCCGCCGGCGCCGTGGTGACGAGTTCATAATAGTCGCGCCACATGACTTCGAATGAACTTAAGCCCCCACCCATCGCGCGATCGATAAAGCGCAGGAAACCGGCGACTTGTCCAAAGTTATCGAACGCCGCAAACGCCGTTTGTTGCCCGAGCGCCATCTCGCGTAAACGGATCACCACCCGCGTGACCACGCCGAGCGTGCCTTCGCTACCGATGAACAGATGCTTGAGATCGTAGCCGGCATTGTTCTTGATCATCGTGTTGAGCGATGTGATCACCGTGCCATCGGCTAATACCGCTTCGAGCCCCAACACATTTTCGCGCGTCATGCCGAAGCGGATGACGCGATTGCCACCGGCATTGGTCGACACATTGCCGCCGATTTGACACGATCCGCGGGCCCCGAGATCCATCGGAAACATCAGCCCATGCTTCTCGGCTTCTTGTTGCAGAATTTGCAGCGGCACGCCGGCTTGCACCGTCATCGTGCGACCCACCGGGTCGACTGCTTCGATTTTGTTAAGTCGCTCAAGCGAGAGCACCACATCCGCCGCGGTGCCGTTGCAGCCCTGGACCAGACCGGTCAATCCGCCATGTGGCACCACCGTTTGCCCGCGTGCATTGCAGAGCTTCAACACGGCGGCGACTTCTTCCGTGGTCGACGGTCGCACGATTGCTTTCGCGATCACCGGCTCTTGCCGCCACACGTGAATATTGCGGGCGCTAACGTCGGCGCCGACAAGCACCCCGTTCGCACCGACGATTGCGGTTAATTCATCAATTAAATCGGCCATGAGTTTGCGCCCTGTTCTTTCACGTTTTCGCCAACGCTTGGTCGAGATCCCAGAGGATGTCGTCCAGGGTTTCCAGCCCGACTGAGATTCGAATCATATCCGGCGCCACCCCGGCGGCGATTTGCTGCTCTTCCGATAATTGGCGATGGGTGGTCGAGGCAGGATGAATCACCAGCGTCTTAGCGTCGCCGACATTCGCCAAATGACTCAAGAACTGCACGCCCTCGATAAACCGCACGCCGGCCGCCTGTCCACCCTTGATCCCGAAGGACATGATCGCGCTCACGCCACGTGGCAGATATTTGCGCGCGCGTTCGTAGTACCGGTCGCCGGGCAATCCCGGATAGCGAACCCAAGCGACGCGCGGATGCGCATGGAGAAAATTCGCCACCGCCAATGCATTCGTGCAATGCCGTTCCATCCGCAACGGCAGCGTTTCAAGCCCTTGTAGAAACAGAAATGCGTTAAACGGACTCAACGCTGGACCAAGCGTGCGTAGCGCCTCCATGCGCGCCTTCATCGTGAACCCGAAATCGCCGAAGGTCTCGTAAAACTTCACACCGTGATAACCGCGCGACGGTTCGGTCATGCCGGGGAATTTGCCGTTGCCCCATGGAAACTTTCCGGACTCGACCAACACGCCGCCAATCGAAGTGCCGTGACCGCCGATAAATTTCGTCGCCGAATGGACAATGATGTCAGCGCCCCATTCGATGGGCCGGCACAGGTACGGCGTCGGAAAGGTATTGTCGACCACCAGGGGCAAATCCGCCGCATGCGCGATTTGCGCGATGACTTCGATGTCGAGCACATTGATCAGCGGATTGCCTAGGGTCTCCGCATAGATCAGTTTGGTTTTAGGCGTAATGGCGGCGGCGACCGCGGCGGCGTCATCGATATCGACAAACGTAGTGTCGATGCCCAGACGTCGAAAGGTAACGTCGAACTGAGAATACGTTCCGCCATACAGCGTGTTGGCGGAAACCATGTGATCGCCCGCTTCGAGCAGTGTCAGCAACGTCACCATCTGCGCCGACATGCCCGAGGCGACCGCAACCGCGGCGCGCCCGCCTTCCAAGGCCGCGACGCGTTCTTCGAACACCGCATTCGTCGGGTTTGATAGTCGCGTGTAGACATTGCCAAAAGTCTGCAGATTAAACAGGCTCGCGGCATGCTCGGCGCTATCGAAAACGTACGACGTGGTCTGGTAAATCGGCGCGACGCGCGCGCCGGTCGCCGCATCCGGGATCTGACCGGCATGCAGACACAGCGTCTCGAATCCAAATTTTCGATCGGCCATCAGGACAATCCAGCGCTAGTTCGCGAGGTACTTCGGGCGTTTTGACGAAATGATCTGGGTATTGACGCCGACAAAATTGAGTCCACCGAAAAGTCGTGCGTGCTCGATTTTGACACAGCGGTCCATCACTACCTCGAGTCCGGCAGCGCGCGCGATCACCGCGGCTTCGACATTGATCACGCCCAATTGCATCCACAACACTTTGGCGCCCACCGCGATGGCTTCGCGCGCGAGCGCGGTGATTTCGGCGCTCGCGCGAAAGCAGTCCACCATATCGATCGGTTCGGGAATTGCGGCCAGTGACGGATAACAGCGTTCACCCAACACTGTGGTATACGCCGGGTTTACGGGGATCACGCGGTAGCCATGCGCTTGCATGTATTTGGCGGCGAAATTACTCGGCCGCTGCCAGTTGGCCGAGAGCCCAACCACGGCGACGGTTTTGGCGCCGGCCAAAATACGCCGCAAGGTCGGAACGTCGGTGTCGAAATCAGCGACGGCGGCGCACATAAGCACTCGTGATTTCGGCGACGTTGCGGGTCCCGAGTAACGCCATATCGCGTACCACCTCGGTGCGTAAAATATCCAAGGCCTTGGTGACGCCAGCTTCGCCCCCCGCGCCGAGTCCGAATAAATAACTACGGCCAACCATGCAGGCGCGCGCGCCGAGCGCCAAGGCTTTCAAGACATCGGTGCCGCGCCGAATCCCGCCGTCCACGATCACTTCCGCGCGATCGCCGACTGCCGCGACTATCTCAGGTAAGGCACCGATCGACGATGGCACATGATCGAGCTGCCGTCCGCCATGATTCGAGACAATGATGCACTTGGCGCCGATATCGACCGCGCGTTTAGCATCGTCGGCGGTCAGGATGCCTTTAATCGCAAACGGACCATCCCATTGCGCGATCATTTTGGCGGCGTCATCCCAGGTTACGGTTCGATCGAACTGCTCGCCGATATACGACACCAGCGTGTTGACGTTATTTTGATCGGCGGTGTTGACACGGTGCGCGATATTGGCAAGCGAAAAAGGACTCGAGGTCGCAAAGCTCATCGACCACACTGGATGCAGCACAAAATCGAACCAACTGCGCAGCGTGAACTTCGGCGGCACCGTCATGCCAGTACGCAAATCGCGTTCGCGATTGCCGGTAAGCGCCAGATCGATGGTCAAACACAGCGCGTGGTAACGCGCGGCTTTGCAGCGTGCGATAAATTCAGTGACCAGACCGCGGTCTTTAAACACGTAAATTTGGAACCACTTCGGGCCTAGACAGGCAGCCGCCACTTCTTCAATCGAATGCGTGCCCATGGTGGACAATGAATAGATCGTGCCGGCGCGCGCCGCCGCGCGTGAGACCGCGCGCTCACCTTCCCAATGAAAAAGTCGCGACATTCCGGTCGGTGCCAAGATCACCGGAAAAGCAATTTTCTGTCCCATCACGGTGGTCGTGGGATCGATGTACGAAATATCGACGAGATTACGTGGCAGCAGTTCCCAATTCGCGAAATCCCTCGTATTGCGCGCGAGCGTTACTTCATCTTCGGCGGCGCCATCCATGTAATGAAACATCGGCGCCGGTACGCGCCGTTCGGCCACGCGTCGCAGATCAGTAATATTTTGACAGCGCCGCAGATGCCATGCGGAAAGACGTTCGTCTAAGGCGCGAATTGAAGGCCAGGCCATAAATTCGAGGGCTTCCTCGGCTGATTAGCCAATGCACGAACGATAACAGAAGCGCCCGCGGCGACGCGAGTAGAAGCTATCCTGTAATGAACTTTCATAACGAGTCGCCACTAGCGCGTCTCGGTGGGAGCCGCTTTGGCGGCCAATACAGTCCTCATCTTCCTTTCGCGGCTAAAGCCGCTCCACGAAGTAATGCCTCGAATTATGCATGCAGGGCACCACAAGTCACGCGACCTAGAGCGCACTACTCGGGGTCTCAAGCACCGACGCTGAGCCGACGACCATGGTGCGAGCGAGCCCAGGTGCCTGCGGTAAAATCTGCGTGGCGAAAAAACGCGCGCTCGCCAGCCAACGCGTCGCGCACTCCGCCGTGCCCCGTCCGGCC
This sequence comes from Gammaproteobacteria bacterium, assembly GCA_016191285.1. GTDB lineage: Bacteria > Pseudomonadota > Gammaproteobacteria > CAIKBL01. The sequence continues at coordinate 33,203 of JACPPA010000009.1, read as the reverse complement.
TCGCGATCTTCAACGCAGAGCATTGCCGCGCGGGCGAGCTGCCAGCCACCCGTGACGATTCCGGCGAGCTTAAGAAAATGAACCGAGGCCGCAGCCACCAGGTTGGGATCCGGCGCTTGATTGGCGAGCAACCACTCGAACGCGGTTGTAAACGCGGTAACGGCCGCGTCGAGTTCCTGCGCGATCGCGACCAGCTGCGCGTTTGCATCACGTGGCAGGCGCGCGAGATCGGTACGTATTTCAGTAATTAATTCGCGTACCGCCTTGCCACCATCGCGCAGCGTTTTGCGCCCGACTAGATCCTGCGCCTGGATGCCGGTTGTTCCTTCATAAATGGTGGTGATCCGTGCATCGCGATAGATTTGCGCCGCACCGGTTTCTTCAATGAAACCCATCCCGCCGTGGACTTGAATCCCCAATGAGGCGATTTCCTGACCGGTCTCGGTACACCAGCCTTTAACGATCGGCGTCAGCAGATCGCCGCGGCGGCGGAAATAGTCACGCGTCGAGGCATCGGGATGTTCACGCCCAAGATCGAAGGCCATCGCACACACATAAGTGAGCGCACGCATCGCGTCGACACTCGCGCGCATGGTCATCAGCATGCGTTTGACGTCGGCGTGTTCGATGATGGACGGGGTGACCTGCCCCTGAAATCCCAGCGGCTTGCCTTGCACGCGTTCGCGCGCGAAGCGTAATGCCTTTTGATAGGCCGCTTCGCCGATCGCGACGCCCTCCAGACCCACCGCGTGGCGCGCGTTGTTCATCATCGTGAACATGTATTCGAGCCCACGGTTCGGCGCGCCGATCAGGTATCCAATCGCGCCTCCTGCTTCACCATAGACCATGACCGCCGTCGGGCTGCCGTGGATCCCGAGCTTGTGTTCGAGCGAGGCGCAGCGTACATCATTGCGCGCGCCGAGCGAGCCATCCGCATTGACAAGAATCTTGGGCACTATGAATAGCGAGAGGCCACGCGTCCCGGCCGGCGTATCGGGCAGGCGCGCGAGAACGAGATGAATGATATTTTCGGTAAGATCGTGTTCGCCATAGGTGATGAAAATTTTCTGGCCGACGATCCGATAATGCGCACCTTCCGGTGTTGCCCGCGTCCGCACGGTGCTTAAGTCGGAGCCGGCTTGCGGCTCGGTCAGATTCATCGTGCCGGTCCAGGCGCCGGTCACCAATTTTTCGAGAAACAGTGCGCGCTGCGCCGCACTCCCATGATGCTCGATGGCCTCCGCCGCACCCGCCGTCAGCATCGGCCCGAGCGCGAAAGATAAGTTGGCCGTGTTCCACATTTCGCTGACCGCCGTGGCCAACACCTTGGGTAGGCCTTGGCCACCGTGCGCGGCCGCGAAGGGCAGCCCATTCCAGCCACCATCGATGAATTTTTGATAGGCATCCTGCCAGCCAGTCGGCATGGTAACTTCGTTTGCATGGTATTTCGCGCCTTCGCGATCGCCGGAGCGGTTGAGCGGCGCGAGAATTTCGCTGGCTAGTTTGCCTGCTTCCTGCAGCACGGCCTCGACCAAATCGATCGTGACTTCGGCATAGCGTGGGAAATGGGTTAACTGTCCGAGGTTGCATAAACGCTCAATTAAAAAACGCATTTCAGCAATCGGCGCGGTGTACTCGGACATCATCAAACTCCAACACAAGCGGAAACCCGCGCGGACACGCACGGAGATAGTAGTTCAACAATTATCGGCGAGTATCCTGGCGGACGCTTGCCGTGACCCGGCGCGCCCGCGCGCTTCGCGCTACGCGCTACGCGCCGCTTAGAACCGCAAGCGGTCCGAGATCGATGGGACCGCTTACCACCACTTCATGCTGGCGCGTTGGCAGGCCGCGGCGAAGGCGGGCATAGGTTGCCAAGGCCCACAAGGGGAAGTATTTGCTGTAGCCGTGGTAACGCAGATAGAAAACACGCGGGAACCCGGTACCGGTGTAGAGTTCTTCATCCCACTCGCCGCGTTCGTTCTGCGTCCGCACCAGATGTTCGATCCCGCGCTTAATGGTCGAAGACGTAACATCGCCGACCGCCATCAGCCCAATCAAGGCCCACGCGGTTTGCGATGGCGTGCTCGGACCGTGCCCTTTTAACAGCGGATCGTCATACGAATTGCAGCTTTCACCCCATCCGCCATCGGCGTTTTGAGTCGATTTGAGCCACTCGACTGCCTTGCGGACATAGGGCTTGGCCACATCCTCACCCAATGCGCCGAGCGCCGATAACACACTCCAGGTCCCGTAGATGTAATTGACGCCCCATCGACCGTACCAGGCACCGTCTTCTTCCTGCTCGGTTTCCAAAAACGCCAGCGCACGCGCCACCGGCGGGAAGCTACGGTCGTAGCCGAGCATAGCCAGCAACTCGATGCAGCGTGCAGTCAAGTCGGCGGTGCCCGGATCGACCAGCGCGCCGTGATCCGCAAACGGAATGGCGTTCAAGTATTCGTAGTTATTGCCAATATCGAAGGCGCCCCAACTGCCGTCCTTGTTTTGCATGCCAAGCAACCAATTCACACCCTGATTGAGGCGCTTGACCTTGTGCTCTTTGTCTTGCGCGCCGGCGCGCAGCAAGGCCATTAGGACCATGCCGGTGTCGTCGACATCCGGATACTTATCGTTTTCGTACTGGAATGCCCACCCACCGGGGGTCAGGCCCTTGGCTTGATCACACCAATCGCCGGGGACAAAGATCTGTTGATCGAATAACCAGTCAACCGCCTGCTGAATCGCGGGATGCCCAGGTTGTGCGCCAGATTCGGTAAGCGCCGAAATCGACAGGCAGGTATCCCAAATTGGCGACACGCAGGGCTGGCAATAGGTTTCATCGTGTTGATCAAGCACTAAATCATCAATCGCTTGCAGTGTGCGCACCAGGTCGGGATCGTCTGCTTTCGCACCCAGTACGTTCAGCGCCATCGCGGCGTTCGCCATCGCCGGATAGATCGCGCCGATGCCACCCGCCCCTTGCATATGCTCGCGCATCCACCGCTCGGCGCGACGCAAGGCCGGTTCGCGCACAAATTTGGGGACCCGCCGATCAATTGCTTTCAACACACGGTCGATCAGCAGAAAGCAATTCGCGAGCGGTTTGCCGGGCTTGAACTTGTCGAGATGGCGCAAATCTTCGGGCGCGGTCACGAATAGCTCTCGGATACCGAGTTCGGGTGCCATTTGCAGGCTGGGCTTTTTCGCAAAAATAATTAACAGCGGCACGATAACGCAGCGTGACCAATACGACACTTTGCCAAGATTGAAAAACCACCACTGTGGCAGATACATCATTTCGACTGGCATCGCTGGAATCGTCGACCACGGCAACTGACCGAATACCGCGAGCGTGATACGTGTAAAGACATTAACGCGCTCTGCGCCGCCGTTGGTTAGGATCCACCGCCGCGCCTCCTCCATGTGCGGCGCGTCATGGGATTCGCCGATTAACTTGAGGGCGAAATAGGATTTAACGGTGGCGCTCAGGTCCCCAGGACCGTCCTGGTACAAGGACCAGCTACCATTCGGGTGTTGGCGGCGGCGGAGGTAGATGGCGATGCGCTGTTCGCGTTCACGATCTGAACTGCCCATGAAATGATGCAACATCACGTACTCGGACGGAATCGTCGCGTCGGCTTCGAGGTCGTAGCGCCAGTGGCCGTCGTGCGCCTGGTTTGCGAGCAGCGCGTGCGCCGCCTTGGTCAGCGCGTGCCGAACGGGATCGGCAGCAGGTTCGAGTGCATGCACCGACGGCAGCGCAAAGGCCTCGTGCCGGAATTCATACCGGTGACTGCTCAGCACTTGCGCGGATTCAATTCGTTCGTTCATGCATTTGCTCTGATGGTAACTTTCGCGCGACTCGTAACGGATCTGCATCAGTCAGACGGCGAGGCGATGCAAAAATTCAGTGCTGCTACGCAACATACTGCCTTCATCAAACAGTCGCTCGCTTTTTGAGTGCCGCGCTATCGGCGACTAGCGCTTTTAATTTATGCGAAAAACGCCACAGCATTTTATTGAATATGCCTCTAAATGCAAGTAATAACCCGCATTTTTGAGGACGACCGATGCAGTTCTGTTGGAATGGTGCCACAGAGACAGAGGTTGGTTGGCACCCTTAAGCAAACGGAAGCGTGTAGGAAACTACGAAGCGACGCGCAATTCCGTCTCCTCGAACCCGGGCGAATCGGACTTCTGCCCGCTTTCGCGTGCGATGAGCCAGGCCATGAACTCGTCATAAACCAGCGGCCGTGAATAAAAGTAGCCCTGCACGGCACCGCAACCCACTTTTTGCAAAAATCGATGCTGTTCAACGGTTTCTACGCCTTCGGCGACCACTTTCAGATGTAAGGCTTGGCTTAGCGCGAGGATCGCCCGGGTAATCGCTTCGTCATCGCTATCGGTTGGCAGATCGCGAATAAACGAGCGATCGATTTTAAGCCCATCGAGCTGAAATTTTTTGAGATACGCGAGTGATGAATAGCCTGTGCCGAAGTCATCGAGATAGATTCCGAAACCCTGATTCTTGAGTTCAGAGAGTGCCGCACAACTAGCAGTGGTGTCCTCCATTAGCAAACTTTCCGTGATCTCAAGCTCCAAAAAGGCAGGCTCTAGTCCGGCCGCGGCGGTCGTAGTCCGCACGAATTCACAGAGATCGCCGCCCCGAAATTGACGGGCCGACAGGTTTACCGCGACCCGGCCCACGCTAATACCTAGGTTGTGCCAACGCCGCGCGTCGGCACAGGCTTGACGCAGGACCCACGCCCCGACCGGTACGATTAAGCCGGTTTCTTCAGCCACCGGGATGAATTGAGCAGGCGCGATCAACCCGAGCTCCGGATGGCGCCAACGGAGCAAGGCTTCCGCGCCGATTACCGCCCCGGTCTTCAGCTCGATTTTAGGTTGATAACACAGAAATAGTTCGTTGCGATCGATGGCGTGTCGCAGCGCCGCTTCGATCGTCATGCGACGCACTGCTTCGGCGCCCAAATCCGCCGTGAATAAATGGTATTTGTTACGCCCTTGATCCTTGGCGCGATACATCGCCGCGTCAGCATTGCGCAATAAGCCGTTGAGGTCGACATCGTCCGTCGGAAAGAAGGTCACGCCAATACTGGTTGTTACATATAACTCGTGGCGCTGCACGGTAATCGGCGCCTGTAACGCCTCGATTATCTTGCGGCAGATGGCTTCGGCGAACGACGGATGGTCAATGTCTTCCAAGACGATCGTGAATTCATCGCCACCGAGGCGCGCGATCGTGTCGGCTTTGCGTACGCAGCCTTGTAAGCGAACCGCCACTTCCACCAAGAGTTCGTCACCCGCGAGATGACCAAGGGTGTCGTTGACGGCTTTAAAGCGATCGAGATCAAGAAACAGGACGGCGACGAGCTGTGCGGACCGCGTGGCCCGGACCATGGCTTGGCGTAGGCGATCGCGAAACAACTCGCGGTTGGCGAGTCCGGTCAGTTTGTCGTAATAGGAGAGCTGGAGAAAATGTTGTTCAGCTTCCTTTCTCTCGATCGCGTAGCGAATCGTTTTAAGAATTAACGGGCCTTCGCTGCGGCCTTTGACTAAGTAATCCTCCGCTCCATGCTTTAGAAGCTCGAGCGCAAAGTCCTCATCTTCGCAATGTGTTAGCACCACGATCGGCGTGGTTTTTGTCACCGCGAGCAAAGCGGACAAAGTTTCCAGCCCTTCGGAATCCGGGAGATCGAGGTCGGTGATAATCGCATCGTAAGGGGCGCCCGCAAGCTTGCGGGTCGCCGCCGCCATCGATTGCGCGCCTTCTACGCACACTGTTTTTTGCGTCGCTTCCCCAATCAAGGCGCGAAACAGCAATTCGTCACCGGGGTTGTCTTCCACCAGCAAGAGTCGAAGCTGCTTTTGCAACCGTGCAGGTAAGAGGGGCGTGGACTCGATAATCGTCATGCTCGCCGGAATTGGTTAGACGGAGCATCGGTTCCGTCGCGTCCGAGATTAGCGGCCTCGCGCGCTTGATTCTTAAGATCAACCAATTACCAAAACCGGTCTCAAGCGGAGGCCTTCACAGCCGATAATTTCGAGCGTCAATTCACTCTTTTCGTAGCGAGAATCAAACGCAATGAATGTCGTTGTCGGTTTCATCTTGGTGCTCGGCTGCGTCGCGGGCGGCTTTGTGTTGTCGGCTGGTCACCTCGCGGCACTGTGGCAACCTTACGAATTGTTGGTGATCGGCGGTGCTGCCATTGGCGCGTTCGTCATCTCGAATCCGGGCAAGGTCATCAAGGCCGTCACGCGAAATTTGCCGCTGTTACTTAAGGGTTCGAAATTCAATAAGCCGCTCTACATGGATGCGCTAGCCTTGATTTACGATTTACTGGCCAAGGCGCGCAAGGAAGGCATGATGGCGCTCGAAGCGGATGTGGAAGACCCAGAGAAGAGTCAAATCTTCGGCAAATACCCGAACGTGTTACACGACCACCATGCGATCGAATTCCTGACCGATTATCTGCGCTTGATGGTCGGTGGCAGTATCAAGAACGCGTTCGAACTCGAAAATCTGATGGACGTGGAACTCGATACGCATCATGACGAGAGCCATCAACCCTCGGCGGCATTAACGCGAATTGCCGACGGCCTGCCGGGTTTCGGCATTGTCGCGGCCGTGCTCGGTATAGTCATCACCATGGGCGCATTGGGCGGGCCGCCGGAGGAAATTGGCCACCATGTCGCCGCGGCATTGGTGGGGACGTTTCTCGGCATCTTGCTCGCCTACGGCTTCGTGGCTCCGATGTCGACCCTGGTTGAACACATCGCGCGCGACGAAGCGCAGTTTTTTAAAGTCCTAAAAACCGCCCTGTTGGCTTCACAACAAGGCTACTCGCCACAAATTGCCGTGGAGTTCGGGCGCAAGGCGATTTTTTCGACCGAACGGCCGAGCTTCAAAGAACTTGAAGAACACGTGAAGCGGAAATAGTGCGCGATCACGCGAGCCCAGATTGTTGAGGGTACGGCATGGCTGTTGAATCGCCACCGATCATCATCAAGAAGATCAAGAAGCGCGGGCACGGCCACCATGGCGGCGCGTGGAAGGTTGCGTTCGCCGACTTTGTAACGGCGATGATGGCCTTTTTCATGTTGATGTGGCTGATGGGATCGACCACACCACAACAAAAAGAAGCGATTTCGGAGTATATGAACAATCCGCTCGCGGCGACCGGCCAGGGCGGCGCGGGCGCGAATCCCGTGCTCACCGGTGGCAGCGGGATCTTGGATGGACGCGGGCCATCAGCCTTTGCGCAGGCGGCTCCCACGGAAACACCCGGCCCCACGCCGCCCAGTACGCAAACCAACGGTCCCAACACGGGCGCGCCGTCAGTCGAAGATGCCGCGGAAATCGCGGCGCAAGCAGAACGCGCGCGCCTGAAGTCGCTGCTCGATGAACTGAAAGCAGCAGTCGACGCCAACGAATCGCTAAAACCCTTCAAGGATCAATTGCTGCTCGATATCACGAGCGAAGGGTTACGAATCCAAATCGTCGATAAAGAAAATCGTGCAATGTTCGCCCAGGGCAGTCCAGTGCTCGAAAACTATATGCGCGAACTCCTCCACGAAATCGTCAAGGTGATTAACGACGTACCGAACCGTATCAGCATCTCGGGGCACACCGATCGAGCGCCATACGCCAGCAACAACGGCTACAGCAACTGGGAGTTATCGTCCGACCGTGCAAACGCGGCGCGCCGCGAGCTGATTGTCGGTGGACTTCCCGAAAGCAAAATTGGACGCGTCGTGGGTCTTGCATCGTCGGTGTTGTTTGATAAAGACAACCCGTTCGGACCGATCAACCGCCGCATCAGCATCATCGTGATGAACAAGGCGGCGGACGATGCGGTCAACGAAGGCGAAGGCAAGGCCGCGGTTATCGACGAGAGTAAGCTGGCGCCCAAGGAAGCCACAGCGAAGACTCCCATTCCGTCCATCGCGGACGAAGTCAAAGCAGGAAATCCGATTGTACAGACCCCGCTATCAACCGCGGAGTTAGAGGCTGCGGCGCCGCCGAAGTCGCTCGCCACGGCAGCGGACTCAGTCGCGCCTCAATCGACACCCGCTACTGACCCGCCAACCCCCGAAGCCCAGAACAGTGCGGTGACCCCGCCCGCGCCCGTTGCTGAACCCGCCCCGCCGCCGAAGCCGAAGAAGATTGTAAAAATCGCCGCCCGGCTCTAACCGCGCCGGATTAGACCAACGCTTTTCCTTGCTTAAATCTCGATCTGCGCGCCGATTTCGACGACGCGGTTCGCGGGCAAATGAAAGTAGCGCGCCGCGCTCGACGCATTGCGCAGCATGAAGGCGAATAGGATGCGGCGCCAGCGGGCGAGCGTCCGCCGGCCGCGTGCGACCAACACAGTCTCGCGGCCTAAAAAGAAGGTCGCTTCCATCTCATCGTAGGTAAAATCCGGCACGTGCAGACGCCGCAATTCGCGCGGCAAATTGGGCCGTTCCAAGAATCCATAGGTAATCGTCATGCGGCTAATCCCCTGGCCCACGGCTTGAAACCGCACGCGATCCGCGCCCGGCACATGCGGCACGCGCGCGGTATCAACAGTGAGCAGCACCACATGCTGATGCAACACTCGATTGTGCTTCATGTTATGCAACAGCGCGCGTGGCACCCCGGCCTTTTGGCCCGTGAGAAAAATTGCCGTGCCCGCCACGCGCACCGGCGCTTCGTAGATCAGACTGTCGACGAACAATGCCAGGTCCAAATTTTCTTCGGTGAGCGTGTCGTTCAGCGCTTGGCGGCCCTTTTTCCAAGTATCCATCAACGTATAGAGCCCGACGGCGAATAACACCGGCAGCCAACCACCGGCTGGGATCTTAAGTAGGTTTGACGTAAAAAATGTCGAATCGATACACAGAAACGGGATGGCCAACACCACGGCGCGTCCGCGCGACCAGCCCCACACGTTGCGCGCGACAAAATACAGAAATAAAGTCGTGGCGAGCATGGTGGTCGCAACGGCGACCCCATAGGCGGCGGCCAGTCGACTCGAATTTTCGAACCACAGCACCAACCCCAGTGTGCCGGACATGAATATCCAATTCACCGCTGGCAAATAGACCTGGCCCACCGCATCGGACGCTGTTTGCTGAATATCCAAGCGCGGGATGTAACCCAGTTGAACCGCCGAGCTCGCGACGGAAAACGCGCCGGAGATCACCGCTTGTGACGCGATCACGGTCGCCGCGGTCGCCAACAGCACCAGGGGCAATAACCAACTTTGCGGCACCGTCGCGAAAAACAAATGCTCGACCGTGGAGGGATCGCGAATGAGCAGTGCCCCCTGGCCAAAATAATTTAGGGCGAGTCCCGGCAGCACCACCGCAAACCACGCATTGCGGATTGGCGGCCGGCCGAAATGGCCCATGTCGGCGTACAACGCTTCGCCGCCGGTCACGACCAAAAACACCGAGCCCATCACTAAGAAACTCAGCCACCCGTGATGCACAAAAAATTTGAACGCATACAGTGGATTCACGGCGACCAAGACACCGGGCGTTTGCACGATCGATGCGATGCCGGTCAGTCCGAGCATGACAAACCAGACCAACATTACCGGACCGAATATGGCGCCAATCCGTGCTGTGCCGAAACGTTGTACGGCATACAGCACGATCAAAATTGAGATCGCGACCGGGACCACATACGGCCCCAGCGCCGGCGTCTGCACCTTCAGGCCTTCGACCGCACTTAGAACAGAAATTGCCGGCGTGATCATTGCGTCGGCAAATAGTAGCGACGCGCCGACCAAGCCTAAGAACACGAAATAAGATCGCAAATGTTCGCGGCCCTGCGCTTTGCGTACAACGAGCGCCATCAAGGCCAGAATGCCGCCCTCGCCGTTGTTATCCGCGCGCAAGATGAACGACACGTATTCGATCGTAATCACCAACAACAGGATCCAGAAAATCACCGACAGGATGCCGAGTATATTTTCGGGCACTACCGCGAGCGCGTGATGACCGGCGTTGAAGCATTCGCGAAGCGCGTATAGCGGACTCGTACCAATGTCGCCAAAGACGACACCCAGCGCACCCAGCATCAGGGGCCACGAACGACCCGCGCTCGCCGCGCGTTCAGTCATGAGTCGTCAACCTAGAAACGGCAGTTGAACGACGTGTGCAGTGTGACCCATTGGATGCAGGGCAAGGCGCAAGGAAGAGGAATAGCGCGCTATTCCGACGAGTTGCAACGCCGCCATGCTGCGCCCAGGGGGGCGTGCTGCGCACGCCGTAGCGCGCGTCACCCACTAGGTAAGCTCATTTGAACGGGTAACTTCAATTCAGTCGCGATCTTTCTCATGTTGTTTAGCGGTCAACGGCCGTTTCTAGGTTCAACAACACGCTGTACGAAATGCGCAAGTGGGTGGGGTATCAAAGGTGAATGGAGGTTAATCGCGTTGCAGCATTCTACTCAGCGACAGCCATAAAGCCAGTCCGATTTGCTTGATGCCGCATCATTAGGAGCGCGACCGTTTTGATTTACATCTCATAGACGACTGCTAAAGTGCGCGAGCCCATGAGCACGTTGCCCCATCCACTGAATCTGCTGCGCTACGCTGCGTCGATCCGGTGCTAGCTGCCGTTGGCCTCGTGTTGCTCTCGCTATGCTGGGGCTATAGCTGGATCTTCAATAAGCTCGCGTTACTCGATGCCGGACCATTCACGTTTTCTGCGTACCGCATGCTGCTCGCGGCTGCGTGTCTGTTGCTGGCGTTGCCACTGACGGGAAAATCCTTGCGTCCGACACGCGTCACTGAGTTGCTCTTATTGGGTCTGATCCAAACCACAGGCTTTGTGGGACTCAGTATGTGGGGACTCGTGAAAGGCGGCGTGGGTCCGACCGCAATCCTGGTGTTCACGATGCCGTTTTGGACGCTGCTCTTAGCGTGGCCGTGTCTAGGTGAGGAAATTCGCGGTTCGCAATGGGTGGCCGTTGCGCTCGCGGCAACCGGCCTCGTCGTGATTCTCCGGCCCTGGGATGCGCATGGTTCAATCGCCAGCAAATTGGCTGCCCTCGGTGCTGGGATGTTATGGGCCATCGGTTCGATCATGGTCAAGCGAATGCAGCGGCGCGCACCCCTCGATCTCCTCATGCTCACGGCATGGCAAATGGCGTTTGGCGCGCTCCCCTTGTTGCTCATCGCCTACCTCGCGGCCGAGCCGCCGGTCCACTGGTCATTCCGCTTTGAAGCCGTTTTGATTTCGACTGCTTTGGTATCCACTGCAGTCGGTTGGTGGGTGTGGCTGTATATCCTGAAGCATGTCGAGGCCGGCATCGCCGGCATGGCGATGCTCAGCGTGCCCGTGATCGCCATTGCCTCCTCGGCCTGGCATTTCAACGAGCATCCACGCCCCGAAGAGTTATTAGGTATGACCTTGATCATGACCGCGTTAGTGATCATGGGCGTACGGGCGCTGCGCCAGCATCGCGATTTTACGGGGCCGTTGGGCCAAGAATAAGTTTGAATCGAGGCGATCACGATGCCTTCGCGATCAGGTCGGACGCTTCGCCGGCTCCGGCCACGGATCCGGATTCCTACGAACTTCCCACTTCCGCCCGCAGTGCGTCCTGCAAGCGCGTAAACGGCGCCGAATCATTGGTCACCCAAGCGGTATGGGGTACACCCGTCATTAATTTCCGGAGGGCCTCGATTCGCTGGCCGTATTGGAAGTGCGCCGGCGTGCCACTAGCCGCCATGCGGGCCGCGAGCAAGATCGCGGCGCGTGGGTTATACCCTCCGCGCTTTAAGATAATTACTCCGATCCGATCCGCTTCACGTTCTTTCGTGGAATCGATGGACGCTGAAAGTTCACCCACTTGCCGTTGTTCCTCGGGCGCTTCGCCGCGACCAAACAGGTGGCTGAAAAATCCCGACGGTTCATTCGTCTGACAGAAATGACCTGCGATGTGATGTCCGAATTCATGCGCCAGCAACGCCGCGAGTTCGTCTTCGCTGGTCACAAAGCGCAACATGCCCTCGGTAACGAAGATGTGGCCGTCACCAATCGAGAAGGCGTTGAGTTTGGAATCGCGAACAACATGAGTACGCCAGCGACGATGCGTCGACTCGCCCGCACGCTCGGCGAGCTGACTCGCCACTGCTTGCAATGCCGAGTCGATCGGATCGCCGGTGGCGCGCAACGGCCACTGGCGAAAGATTTGGCCGAGCGTATCACTGGCACGGCGGATTTCCGCCGGACATGCCTCAAGTACCGGCGCGGCGTGGACGGAGGTCGCAAGCAGTACAAGTACCAGTACCGCTCGCGTCATCATGGGCGCGAACTCAGGCCTTTCTTACGACGAAGGTCGATTCGGCGGTGTCATAAGTCGTGCCGGCGCTGATCGTATGCCGAATCACGTAAGTGCCCGCCGCCGCATCCGCCGGAATGTTAACCGGTAATTTAACGGTGTAGCCGCCAGCAGTCTTGGCCACCGGCTGATTCTTGAAGTCCATGAGTTGCACGCCGTCCTTGAGCAATACGCCGGTCACCGAAACCTGCGTCTGCGGCGCGTTCTTGGGCAGCGCCAACGAGTAGTCGGTAACCACATTAACCACGCTATTCGGCGCAACGATCTGGGGATTCGACGTCGCGGAATTAATGTGGACGAAGGTGCTATCCGCAGGCGCGGCGTAACCGTAGAGCTGCTGGTCTTTAGTTTGGCTACGGGCCGCGATTTCCTGCGATTCAATTACCTTCCCCGCGGCCCAACCGACCAACGCGCCACTGGCAGCCCCGATTGCAGCGCCTTCCCAGCCACCTGCCAATCCCCCAACCAATGCGCCCAGGGCGGCAGTAGCCGTGGTTGATTGTTGGGTCGTGGTTGGATTCCCAGCGCAGCCAACGAGCAACACACCGCAGAGGGCGGTACTGAAGGCAGTCTTTCTGTAAGTCGTAGTCATGCTGATCTCCTGATTGAAAGTAATGGAGTTTGGTACTGCGTTAATGGGTCGCCGGCGGGGGTGCCGCGGCAGCCGCCGGTGCTTCGAAAAAGGGATTCGCGGTCGGTAGTGGCGGAATGGTTCGCGTTAAGGCGCCGAGCTTTTCTGCCACGCCACCCAGCGGCGGCGGCTCGATCGCCTCGAAGCTACCCGCGTCGTAAGTGAACTTGCCGCTTCCCGATGGGTACTCGATGCCAAGCTTCAAGGCATGGGTCTCACCATCCACCGGCACATAGGAGCGAAACGTCACCACGTAGTCGCTCTGAATTATGTTTTGAATCTCTTCCACAATCTGCTGCATGCGATCGAAGGTCTCGCCGACCAGGTAGTAATTGCCAAACGAGTTTTTCGACAGCGCTTCGAGATTCTTGAAGTGCTGATCGCTATGTTTCGAATAGGCCAAGGAATAAATCGGGATCGGGATGCCCATGTTGGTGATTCGACCGTTGAGTTCTTCACGTGACAAGGCACTCCCCTCATCCCAGCCGTCCGAGAACACCACCACCGAACACGACACGATGAAATTGTCGATACCGGGAGTCAGGGCCCCCTGCCCGCTCGCGCCGCATAATTGGATCGCCGCCGCCAGACTGTCGTAGAGACGGGTGTGCTGCCCATCCACCTGCACGTCAGCCAGGCGCCGCGCGAGTGCTGCCGGATCGCGTTCAAAGGTTGAAACCGGCGAGTAACCCTCTTTGGTATCGCGAATCGCCAGCACCGCCACTTCGTCTTGTGGCCGTTTACTGTCGATGTAGCGGGCCGCGGCGCGCAGGGTCGACTCGAACGGCGGTCCGGCCATGGACTTGCTGGCGTCGAGCACGAGGACCGTCCGCGTGCCGACTTGTTTCTGCCGTACCGACTCCACCTTGTACTGGCGTTTGGTGGGGTCGTATGAGCGACCTTTCACCATCAGCCCGACGTTCAGTTCGTTTAGATTCACCAAGGGTTGCTTGGCCTCGTTAAACGTACGAAAGAATACTTGGACGTAAGGATAGAGACTGGAATCCACGCGGTAAACTTTGACGCCATAAGTACCCGGTGCAGTGCTTTGCGCATGAGCCGCGACCGTTATCAGCGCGGTCACAAGACACGCGAGCAGCGGGCCGCACGTCCAGCGGCCAGGGTTGGAAGTCGCTAGTCGAGTGAGTCCTGCGTACATCATTTACTCCTAAACGGTTTGTCTGCTCATTAACGGTTTGCCTACTCATTAAACTGGGTGTTCGCGTTCGCCTTTTGCCAGCTACCAGCGGCGGCCGGCACGCTTGGCGCGAGCGGCGCTGGCGGCGCTACCGCCGCGACCGGCGCCGGTTTGGGTTTATACGGCGTATTCGGTTTTACCGATTTCGTGGGCGGCTTGTCTATGGTTGCGGATGGATGGGTATATGCCACCGGCTCCTCGACGCTGCTTTGTCGGCGCTTAAGGAGTTCCTCCATCGCCGACGATCCCGAGACGGGTGGCGGCGATATGACGGGTGCCGGCGCTACCGCGGCGGTAACCGTTGGCGGCGAAGACCCGCTCGGACTCATGGAAACCACTGGGGCGCTGGGTGTAAGTGGCGGCGGCGCAGTAGCAGCTGGCGGCGCCGCCGCCGCAATCGCCGCCGCACTGGGACTGACCACTGCGGGCGTTGAATTGGAGCGAGTAAAAAGATAGGTGCCAACGATCGCTGCCACCACCAACGTACCCGCACCGACTGCAATCAGCCACAGGCGGTTGCCGCGCGGCGCACTCGCGACTTGATCCAACACTACCGCCGCGCCTTCCGGTCCCAGTCTCAGTGATTTCTGCGGACGGGTTGTCGGCACCGAGCGCGTGGTGGTCGCGCTGCCGACCAGCACCGTGCGTTCGGGGCCTGCGAAATCATCGTAGGTCTTCACCGTCGGCGCGTCGTAATCGAACGCACGACCGAATTCTTGAACCGTTTGCTGACGCTCGTTCGGATTCAGCGACAGGGCTTGCAGGAGGGCTCGATCGATTGCCGGTGGGATCCCGGGCACGAGCGTCGAAGGCAACCCGATCTCAATGCCTTGGATGCGCTCGCGCGCACCCGGTGGACGTTGCGCGGTCAGCATGTAGTATATCGTCGCGCCTAATGCATAGACGTCCGATCGCGCATCGGTACCGCTCCCCATCGCCTGCTCGGGTGGGCTAAAGCCATGGGTCACCGCGCGCCCGAGCGCGCGGGTTTGCTCGGATTCGATCGCTTCCTTGGCGATCCCGAAATCGATCAGCATGACCCGGTCCTGATCATCGAGCAGCACATTGCCGGGTTTTAGATCGCGATGCACGATCGGCGGCGTCTGCGCGTGCATGTAGGCGAGGACATCGCACAATTGCCGTGCCCAGGGCGCAAGCTGGCTTAAGCCAATCCGCTTGTCGGGCGTCGCCCGACGCACGGTTTCGAACGTCCGATTACCGCCGAATTCCAACACCATGTAGACCATGCCGTCGACCACTTCGCGATCGGTGATGCCCGGAATAGAGGGATGATTGAGCTTGGCGAGGATCCGGCTCTCGTGCTCATCGAACATGAGCTCCGGAATTTCTTTGAGCGCCCAGCGCTTATTGCTGAGCTTCATATCCTCGGCGAGATAAGTTGAGCCGAATCCGCCACGACCCAAGAGCTGAACTACTCGATAACGTTGATGGACGACGGTGCCGGGCGAGCTGAGCCAGCCCAACACTCCTTTCACCTCGCCGCCGGGCGAAATTTCGGGATAGGCGAGCTCTAGACCACAGCTGCACTTGTACTCGGGAGGCCGAATGGAGTCGCGGCTGTATGCGGTAAAACAACGCGGGCATTGATATTCGCCGGCCGTGCGCTTGGTCAATGCCAGCGTGCGGGTCGGATCGGGATCTGCGAGTTCGGTGCGGTCCAAGTCTTCCATCGTGTCGATTAGTCCTCGGCCGCTAATTTTTGCGGTCTTTGAGCACGAGACCGATCCCTACCAGTACCAAGAACGCCACCGTCATGAGCGCGATTACCCCAAGACTCTTCGCATAAGGCTCAAGCACCGGGATCAACGCGGCGCCAACGGCATCATGCACGCCGCGCACCTCGGCGCTCAGTGTTGATTTCAACGCATCATACGCCCAGAACGAAATCATCGAAAACTTGGCCATCCATAAACTCGCGCCGGCGAGTTTGGCGACCGCATTGGACAACACGACTTGCGGAATAAGTAAGATGGGGACCATTGCGATGGCCTTGTCGTTGGTATCGACAAACGCGCTAATGGCCAGGCCCATGGCGGCAGCCGCAAACGCCGTAACCGTGAGCAACAACAAGCGCGGCATGAAATCCCCCGGCAAGGAAACCAAGCTCGACACCGTGCCGAGCAGCAGCAGGCATTGAAGGAGGCACAGCGCCGCCAGCGGCAAGAGCTTGCTCAGGATGTACGGGGCAAGGCCTAGATTCACCGCCCGCTCGCGCAGATAGACCGGCAGTTCCTTGACTATTTCACGCGCGGAATCGAGGCATCCAAACCAGATTGCCGACAGCACCAACATAAAAGCGATCTGACTCTGCGCGGCAGCCTGCGCCGGCAACGCGCCGCCACTGTCAAAAACGGTACCGACCACCGCGCCGATCAACGGCGCTTGCAGTAATAATATGCCTAGATTGCGCTTATCGCCGAGCATGAGATCAACATAGCGTTGCGTAAGGATCCTGGTTTGGCGCCAAAAACTGCTGCGTCGCGCGGTCGTGGCGATCGCTCTCGGCGACGCGGACACGGGCGCAGCAAGCGCCGCAGGCGACAATCGATCCAACACGTAACGTTGCCGCAACGGCGAGTCCCTGAACTTATCCGCCCAATGTTCGGGCCGCTTGGTATCCAGCACTTCGTAAATATCCGAGAGCCGATTGATCTTGAAGTAGTCCTGGACTTCAGCCGGCGGCCCGAAATAGGCGAGTCGGCCGCGATGGAGCAAGGTCACCAACTGACATGCCGCGATATTTTCCAAGGTATGGGTCACGCAAACGACGGTCTTACCCGCGTCCGCGAGTTCCGCGAACGTTTGCATCATTTGCCGGTCAGTGCCCGCATCGAGACCGCTGGTGACTTCATCGAGAAACAACACCCCAGGTTTGGCGATCAACTCGGCAGCCAAGCTGACGCGCTTCAACTGGCCGCCGCTCAACGGCGCGGGCGTATCGATTAATAGTTCCGCCTGCTCCTCGAGCCGCACGCTTTTTAGCACTGCTTTGAGGTAGGCGGCGATTTCATGCTCGGCGGTATCCACCGGCAAGCGTAGACGTGCGGCATAGTCGAGCGCGCGGCGCATTTTGATGCGCCGGTGCACGATGTCCTGCTGCGGCACATAACCGATGGTCGCTCGAAACATGTCGAACGCGGAGTAAAAATCGAGTCCGTTGTACAGGATGCGGCCGGCGCTCGCGGGACGGCGTCCGTTCAGGGTGTCGAGCAAGGTCGATTTACCGCTGCCACTGCCGCCGAAGATGACGACAAACTCTCCCGGTTCGATCACAAGCGAGATATCGTCAAGTAATTTCCGCGACTGGCCGCTCGCCCGATCGCGCACCGTCTTGGTCACGCCCAGGGCCTCGATCCGCACCCGCCCCTCTTCGCCATCGGCCAGCAAACCGTCGCCAGTGAAGCGATAAAGGAAAGTGGCGATCCCGACCTTATCTCCGGCATTGAGCGCGACGCGCTCGCGAATTCTTCGCCCATTAACAAAGGTGCCGTTGATGCTGCCCAAGTCTTCGATGAACCACTGCCCGCCGTCGGCTTGAAGGCGGGCATGCTCACGCGACACCAGCGGTGACTCGATCGCAAGCGTGCAATCTCGGTGCCGGCCAATCACCACGTGCGTGCCACCTGTCGCGACAACTCGTCGAGGCGGTTCAGCGGCAACCCGCACAGTCGCCGCGGTCACGGCTGGGGTTGCCGATGCGGTGCTTTGAGTGAGGCTAATTTGATAGACCACATTGCTGACCGTTACCCAGTCACCGTGGTGAACCGCGGTTCGGCCGCTGGCTGGTTTGCCATTGACTAGTAAGGTCGCATCGGCGCCGGGTTCGACGTAGAGTTGTTGGAGCGCGGTGACCAGGCGCAACTGAGCGCGCTGGCCAACACGATCCTCGGTCTCGATGACGCCGCCGTGATCCAGGATATAAGTGCTGGAATCCGCGAGCGTGCTTTTAATGGTTGGCGCTTCGGAACTACGAAGTTCAAGCGTCAATGAAGTCATCACTCCCCCATCGCAAGTCGTAGCGTCGCGCGGCGTTTCGGCGCGCCGCATCGAAATGGAACTGTTTGGCGCGACTCGCCGGATTCTGACGCAGGCGCGGCAGCGGCGACTATAAAACGAATCTGGCGTCGTGCAAACCGCACCTCCGCTGCGGAATATTGGCAAGCGCCTGGTAATCGATCCTTAACGACGGGATCGCTTTACGTCTTCGTGCACTAACCTATTAGACATTGATTCGAGAATTCGCTTGGTTCTATTATGGCTCCAAACCGGAACCTATACGGAGGATGCGCCAATGCCCGTCAATCTTTCAGTTAAAAATGTACCGGACCAGGTGGCTGCAAAACTACGCCAGAGAGCCAAAGCCAATCATCGTTCGCTGCAAGGCGAACTCTTGGTGCTATTACAAGATGCGGTAACGCCTGCGAACAAAATAAACGCTCGCGAGTTATTGCAGCTGGTTCGCGACACTGGACTGCGTACGCCCCGCGAAGCGACCGCCGCGATCCGCGCGAACCGCGATGCCCGTTAAGGTTGTTGATGCCTCGGCGGTAGCGGCCATTCTATTCAATGAACCGGACGCTGAAAAAATTATCGAGCAGATTGCTGGCGACTCGTTAGTTGCACCCCCCCTTGATCACGCTTGAGCTTGCAAGCGTTTGCCTAAAGAAACTTCGCGCACATGCCCGTCAGCGCGATGTACTGATCGCGGCGTTTCAAATGATGACTCGTCTCGACATCGACACCTCGCCTATCGAACATACGGAAGTTATATTGCTTGCCGAACGGACCGGCCTCACTGTTTACGACGCCTGTTACCTATGGCTCGCCAATGAGCTCCACTGTGAATTGCTCACGCTCGACAAAAAACTTACGGCAGCGAGCAGAAAGTGACATGCGCTGTCTGTTTTAGGACCTGCGATATGATTGCCTCAGGTCCTTACGTGCGCAACTCATGATCGAAGGCATCAACGAACCCCAAGTTACCGCGTGGTTGGCGGCGCATATCCGCAGGCTAAAGCCACCGGTGAACTACACCCTAATCGCAGGCGGTCATTCGAATTTGACCTACGCCTGCGACGATGCCATTGGCAAGCGCTATGTCTTACGCCGGCCGCCACTCGGTCATGTGCTGGAAAGCGCGCACGACATGGGGCGGGAGTTTCGCGTGATCTCGGCGCTGGCCGGCAGCCAAGTGCCGGTGGCATCCACCTACGGCCTGTGCACCGACCTCAGCGTGAACGGCGCGCCGTTCTTCGTGATGCGCTTCGTGGCCGGACTGGTGCCACACGATGCCACGCACGCCGCCACCCTCCCTGCCACCGAACGTCGCGATCTCGGTCTGCAGGTCGCCGCCGTGTTAGCGGCGCTGCATAAGCTCAATCCGGACACGGTCGGCTTGGGCGATCTCGGACGCAAAGAGAATTACATCGCGCGCCAGCTAAAACGTTGGTCGCAGCAATGGGAACAAACCAAGATCGATGAAGTGCCAGCCATGGACGACGCGCTACGTCTGCTCAGCGAACGCATGCCCGTGCAAGTCGGCGCCAGCCTCGTGCACGGCGATTATCGGCTCGGCAATATGATCGTGGCCGGCGGTAAGATCCAGGCATTGCTCGATTGGGAACTGTGCACGCTGGGCGATCCGCTCGCCGATCTCGGTTACTTGCTGAACACGTGGATCATGCCCGATGAAACAACGGGCGATGTTGACGACGCCATGCCGACCACCGCCGGTGGCTTCATCACGCGTGATGAACTGATGAATCGCTACGCCGCGTTAACCGGGTTCGACCTAACCCACATCAACTATTACCGCGCGTTCTCCCACTGGCGCATCGCCGCGATCCGGCAAGGCGTCTACAAGCGTTACAAAGTGGGTGCGATGGGCGCTTCGCGCGCCTTCGATCTCGAAGGCTATAAAACCATCATCGCGCGCAGAGGTGAGCTTGCAGTACAGTTGTTGGAGGGATGAGTTGCGTTCGATCAGAAGTCTACATTCTCATCATAAAAGGCTCTTTTGAGATTCAAGCGGGTGCGTTGACACGCGCTCCAAACCCCTCCTAAACCCCTCAATCTTTCCCCTCTCCCGCAAGGGGAGAGGGGAAAGATCGCGAACCCCTCGCCCTAACCCTACGCGCAAGGGAAGAGGGGAAGGATCGCGCTTTTGCATTGCTCCCTCTCCCCTCGCGGGAGCGGGCCGGGGTGAGGGGGAAGTAGAGACCATCGAGCGCGGTCAGCCATTTAACCTTTTAGCGACGATTACGCTTGTAACCGCACCCACCCAAAATTCAAAAGAGGCTCATAAAAGATCCTCAAGCGGCGGCACAGCCTCGGGATGCGGTTCCCAGCCCTGCGCGCTCACCCAGGCGCGATCACGTAGCAACTGCTCTGCCGCATGCGCGAGCACCAGTGTCTTCACCGCCGCTTTGGCTATCGGCGACTCTTCACGATACAGCACGTCGACCGCTGTACCGCTGCTCGCGCGCAGTCGTTGCACGGCGTTCTGCACGTCGCGCGGATCCGCCTGCGCGCGGCGCAAAATCTCGGCGCCTTCATTCGCGGCGAGCGCGAGGTCAGCGAGCGGCGCGCACGTCGCTGCGTCGTTCGCGTGGCGCTGCAGATCGGCCGCGAAACCGAGCAGCCGCTTCAGTTCGTCACAATCAAACCGAAATTCCAACGGCAGGCGCCGCGCCAGCATACGCAGCAGGCCAATCGCGATTTGGATTTGTTCCTGCGCCAGCTTGTTGTGCGGATCGACGGCCGGCGCGACCACGTCGCTCAGCGATTTGATCGTGCTCGTCAGAATGATGTCCGGCCGCAGTTGCATGTCAGGCTCCAAGCTCCAGCAGTTTGCGCAGATCGTCGATCAACATCGAACCGATCCCGAGGATCCAAGTCAACAGCACATCCTGATGAGTCTTGCCATTGCGCGCGATGCGATAAGTGGTCGCGAGCGAGATCACGCCCTGCACGTAGCCGATAAACACCTTGTGGTAGTACAGCGCTTTCGCATCTAGCTGCAGCCCGGAAATCCGCTGGTAGCGATCAAAAAATTCCGGCTCGGACATGAAGCCACCCACCAGCAACGTGCGCGCGTCTTCGGCGGGGTGGCCATAAGCCGGCGCCGCGGCCCATGCGAGGTCGTAGTGATGATCGCCGATACGCGCCATTTCCCAATCGAGGATCGCCGTAATTCGCGCGTCGTGTTCCGTGAATAGAAAATTACCGGTGCGATAATCGCCGTGCAGAATCACCGGCCGCGCGCAGACCGGCATGTTTTCGCGCAACCACACCGCGGCCAGGCGCAGCAAAGGCACCTCCTCGTCCGCATCTTCTTCCCAGACTCGCTCCCACATATTCAACGCCAATTCGAGCGCGCGAGTGCCAGGGGGCGGACATTCAAAGTGGTGTAAGCCGGCGCTGGCCACGTCGCGTGTATGGATGCGCGCCAAGCACTCGACGAATTGCGGTCCGAGCCGCGCGCGCCATTCGGGGGCCATGTAGGTACCCATGCCGGTTGCCATGCTGGTGGCATGGGTCGGCTTGGTCACGCCGGCGACGAAGCCATAGATCAGCGCCGGATACGGTAGATGCTCGCCGTACGCGTCGACCCAATACACGGACGGTACCGGCACCACGCCCGCGAACGCTTTAATCAGTTCAAATTCGCGCAAGCGGCTGGTTTCGATGATCGATTCCGCCGGCTCCATGCGCAGGACCATGGCGGTGGTCTCGTGACCCCGTCCGGGCCGCGCCCACGTTAAGGCAAACGCCATCTGCACTTTCGAAGCGCCGCCCGCTAACCAACGCGCCTCCGCGATGGTAAAAGGCTGGCGCAACTCGGCGCGCAGCAATGATTCGATGCCTGCCACCAGGGTTGCCAACGATACCGACGCATAACCCGGCCCAGCTCGCCGCTCGAGTTTGCGCGTCAGCACGCGATCGATTTCCGGTTCGCAGGGGAAACGCGCGCGCAAGTGAGCGATCCAGGGCGCCGAGGGCTGGTTTTTGTCCACTGCTCTCGAAGTCACGTGAGTCGCGACGAATTGGTTTTTGCCCGTGTCATCACGCCGGCTGGTACAAGTCGTGCAACGC
Organism: Gammaproteobacteria bacterium; assembly: GCA_016191285.1. GTDB lineage: Bacteria > Pseudomonadota > Gammaproteobacteria > CAIKBL01. The sequence goes on along the minus strand of JACPPA010000009.1, from coordinate 10,898 downwards.
CTTGAACCCGCTCGGCGCATGCGGTCCATACGCTGCATGTTCGAGTATTCCGCAGGATTTCTGCTTGCCATTCAGCGTGACTTTGCACACCTGTTGAACGTGGAATAGGTGGGGTTGGGTGATATCGAGCTCGTCCAGCTTCCAGGTCTCGTCATCGATTGCGTAACTGCCTTTCCAATAACCGTGACCCCAGTCGCGGTGGAAGTACCCGAGACCGGCCATTTGAAACGCGACGATCGGTTCGTACTCTATTTCGAACATTTGTCCATCCAATCGTCGATAGCGCGTCATCGCTTGGCGGATCCGGCGCGTCCCCGGGATATAGTCAAATTTATAGGCGCTCGGCGTGGCGGCGATTTCACCGGTATCGCGCGCGAACACGGGTTCGTCACTTTTAGGAACTCGCGGAATGGTGGCGCCGGAGCCGAATAAGATGTCGCCCTTGGCGTCGACAAAGAACACGCCGTGCAAGACAAAATCATCCCAAAAAGTCTGCGACCAACCGAAATACATTTGCGCTGCCCAGCGATGCGGTCGACCGCTGGATTCGCCACACGGACGCACACCCCACGAGCGATCGCGCGTGCCGTTGGTCACGCGGGGATCGACTTCAATACGTTTACCCTTGACCACGATCCAGCCCGACCATGCGCCGAATTGATCTAACCGCGTCACATCCATCGAGGTCTGCACGCCGTCGGTGAGAATTTGACGTTCTTCTTCGTGCGTGCCGGTTCCCGCCTCGAAGGTGAGATCCGCTTCGAATCCGCGTTCCGGATCGTTCACCCGCACCCGATGGCGCCGCATCGGAATAATCGTTTCAATCAACAGCGGACCGAGCTTGGTCAGTGCCCGATCCAATGGCAGTTCGCCGCTGATATGCAGCGAATACTGACACCCATCCACCAGCACGCTAAAGCCCCCATCCATCACGCGTCGGTTAGGATAGAAGCCCATGGCCACGCTGAAGTAGAGCGAACCGTCGCCAACGAAGCCGTTAAACCAAAAGCGATCGTAAAAATTGCGATCGGAAGTGCCGACAATCGCCAGCGGCAATGAAGTCTGGTGAATCGGATAGTCGTCTAAAGTGGTAATCATCGCGCGCTCCTAATGAATGGCGAGTGGTAAGTATCGCCGCCACGACGGGCTTTGTGCTAGCTTACGGGAGGCCTTATCGCGGATCCGGCGAGCGAATAATTCCAATCCCACGGAGCATCGTGATCGATGACCAAGCCCTCACCGTCCTCGCCTGTCGCGCGCTGGGATCGCGACGACATCGAATCGCGAGTCGCTTATGTATTCGACCGTAAAATGCGCGTCCGTGCCGAACGCGGACCTTACACCGCGCGGACGAATGCGGAAGTCATCCGGCAGTTACATAGACTTTTTGCCGCCGAAGGCTTTGGTGGGGTGCAAATTACTAACCTCGCACGGATGACCGGTGGCGCTTCGAAAGAGCAGTTCGCCTTCACGCTCGTGCACGACGGGAGCGCCGCGCCGGAGCGTCTTGTGTTGCGCATGGATCCCACCATGGGAATAGTCGAAACGTGTCGTGGTCGCGAGGCGCAAATTTTGATGGCGGTGGCCGGCACCGTGACCGTGCCGCCGGTGCGTTTTGTGGATGCCGACGGCATTCACTTGGGTCAGCCGGGTCTGATCACGGCGTTTGTCGCGGGAGTCACCAAGCCGACTGACGCGGCGATCCAAGGCGTCTCGGGGGTCGGGATCCAATTCGGCAAGTGGGCGTCGATACTCGCGCCGCAGTTTGTTGGCAACCTCGCGCGGCTCCATCTGTTCGATTGGCGCGCGGCGCATCTGCCCGATTTCGATCCACCCGCGCCTGGCACGACGCAGGCCGCGTTGCGACAAGTCAACTGGTGGGCGCGCGTGTGGGCGCAAGATCTGGTCGAATCTCTACCGGTTATCACGCTGGCCGAACGTTGGCTGCGCGAAAACGCGCCGGTCTGTATGAAGCCGGTACTGGTCCACGGCGATTACCGCGTCGGTAATTTTATGTTTGAAGAACCGAGTGGACGTATAAGCGCGATTCTCGACTGGGAGTTGGCGCATATCGGCGATTTTCACGACGATCTGGCGTGGTCCCTGCAGAAGCTTTTTCTACGGCGCGATGAACACGGTGAACCGTTGGTCTGTAGCCTGCTCCCGCGGGACGAGTATCTGGCGCGATACACCGCGGCCACGGGCAATAAAATCGACCCGGATGTGCTGCACTATTACGAAGTACTGAATGCGTGGAAGTGCGCGGTTCTCGCGCTCAGTACCGGATGTTATGCCGCGCGGGCCGGCCAAAGTCATCAGGATTTGGTGCTGACCTGGGTGGCGTTCACCGGCCCGGTGTTCATGGATCAAATCGTCGAATTGATAAGGGGAGCGCGCTGATGCTGCCGGATATCGATCTCAGGCTGCAAGCGATCGCGAAGACCCTACGCGACATCGTACTGCCGGCCGTACCGGCCTCCGAACAACAGGCGTGCGAGCAGGTCGGGCTCATCATCGGTCATCTGGGAATGCTCGAAGCGCAATGGAAAATGGCGCTCAAATTTGAACTCGGCGCCTATGACTCGCTGTGCGAGCTCGGACGTAAACTGTTGCCGGTGATCGCGGAGACGGGATTGCGCGGCGAACTCGACTCCGCGCTTGCCGCAGCGAGTCCGCTCGATCGAACCGATTACGATCGGGTCAGTGCCGCGGTCAAGCAGCTTGGTCGGCTGCTCGATCGCGTGATAAGCGGAGACTATACGACGGCCGCGATGGACCCGCGCTTGATCGACGCCGTGCTCGACTACGGCCAACACGAGACCTGGCGGAATCGCGTGTGGTTTGCCGCCTCGCGTATCGATCCGGACGCAGCGGATCTGCCAGGCATTGAATCGTTGTTTCGACCGACCTACGATTAATCCATGATGGATGAAGAGAATGTCGAACTACTAACACAGGCCCTCGCGCGGGATCCTCGATTCACCGCGGCAATCCTGTTTGGCTCGGTCGCCAAGGGCACAGCTCGCCCCGGCAGCGATATCGATATAGCGGTCTTGTACGTAAACGCAACGGCTCGCGCGTCTGCAGAAGCGGACGTGATCGAACTCCTAGGACAGCTAGGGATCATTGCACGACGCGACGTGCATCTCGTCGATCTGGAGCACGCCGATTCCGCGTTACGCCGTTCAATATTTGCGACAGGCCGAGTACTTTTCAATCGCGGCGGAAGCGCCTTGCGCGACTTGCACGTTGCCACCTTGCTCGAGTATTTCGACTGGGCGTACGCGCGCCAGGTGATCGACGAAGGTCATCGACGTAAGTTAGGAATCGCCCATGGTTGGTCCTGATTTACTACGCCGTAAGACTGCTCAAGTGCTACATCACTGCGCGCGGCTAAATCTGCGTGTCGACGTTACCGCGGATGAGCTCGATGCAAATGAGGATCTCTATAACACTGTGCTAATGGATCCGCAGCGGGCAATTCAGGCTTGCATTGATCTTGCCGCTCACGCCTGTGTTGACGATGGCCTTGGCGCACCAGTGGGACCTGCCGAGGCATTTGCCCTTCTTGCGCGTGCTGGCCGCATTGCGCCGGAGCTCAGCGCTCGCCTCGCTGGCGCCGCCGGACTCCGAAATTTAATCGTCCACCGCTACAGCGAAATCGATTCGCACAAAGTATTAGCCATTCTAGGCAATAATCTTGACGATTTACGAACCTTTGTTCAGGCGCTACATCACTGAAAAGTAGGTTGAGAGAGCCGATTGGCCATCGCGATCGTGCTCGGCGCAACCGCGATCAATCTCCGATTGGCTTCCGTCTGGGCCCCCAGTAGACTGGCGCCAAAGCGGAGGGGGAACTGCCATGGTTTTGAAGCAATTCGTACTACGAGTGGGCACGGTATTGGTCGCGGGAACGTGCCTGTCGGCGCTGGCTGCGGTCGGCGAGCAAGACGCCGCCAAACTCGGCACCGTGCTAACACCGGTCGGCGCGGAAAAAGCGGGCAACGCGGATGGCAGTATCCCAGCGTGGACCGGTGCACCGATCCAAACGCCAGCAGGCTGGACCCCCGGGCAACCACGCCCCGATCCTTACGCGAGCGAAAAGCCGATACTCGCGATCGACGCGACCAATGTCGACAAATTTAAAGACAAGCTGTCGGCCAGCCAGATCGCGCTAATCACGGGACTCAAGGGCTATCGCATGGACGTCTATCCGACGCATCGCGAGTGTAGTTATCCCGATTACGTTTATGAGCGCACGCGCAAGAATGCGACCTCGGCCAAAATGGCGGCGAATGGCTATGACATCGCCGAGGCAACACCAGCGGGCGTCCCCTTTCCGCTGCCACAATCGGGCGCCGAGGCCATCTGGAACCATAAACTCCATTGGACCGGTGAGGGCCGCATCGAGCGCTATTCGACAATTTTCTCGCAACCTTCAGGGCGCGATTTCGTGCCGCTGGTGCAGAATCAATGGACCTATACGCCGTTCGGCAATCCCAAGGCCGCCGCACTCGCCGACAGTGGCGGCATCGAATACAAACTGCTGAACGAGGTCATTGCCCCCGCCGCGCGGGTCGGCGAGTTGATTCTGCTGCATTACTTCCTGAACAAATCGAACGAAGCGTGGTTGTATTTCCCAGGACAACGCCGCGTACGTCACTCGCCCTCGTTTTCCTACGATAATCCGGTGCCGGGATACGAGAATCTGCTGATGGTCGATCAATACCCGATGTATTCGGGCCCGACCGATCGCTACGACTTCAAGCTCATCGGCAAGCAAGAGCTCTACATCCCGTACAACACTTATAAATTCAACAATACCGCGCAGAAGTTTAAAGATATGTTCGGCGTGGATTATCCACAGCGCGATCTCGTGCGATATGAACTGCATCGCGTGTGGCGTATTGAGGCGACCGTCAAGGAAGGCATGCGGCATCTGTTTCCAAAGCGCACGTTCTACCTTGATGAAGACACGTGGATGTTGCTGGTCGAAGATCTCTATGACGCGCAAGGCAAGATCTGGCGTGCAATGGAAGCCTATCCGTATGCCGCCGCGGAACTCCCGGCCTGTGTCTACCAGGGCTATATCAGCTACGACTTGAACGTCGGTCGCTACATGGCGGACAACATGCCGCAAGAAGGGAAAGTGGACTGGCTCGCCGGTCGCGAAGGCCGCATTAATCCAAAGAAATTCGACGCCAACGAAATGCGGCGCGAAGGAGATCGCTAATGCTGCGTCTGAAAAACTCCAATTCGACACGGGAGCACGCCATGCTGAAAACTCCACGTTTGAGCTCGCGACAATTAACGCGCGGTTACCTTCTGCCTGCGCTGGCGCTCGGTTTATTCATGAGCGCGCCCGCTAAAGCCTACCGTTGGGATCTCGCTAATGGCGACGTGCAGCTCAATTTTGATACGACCCTGTCGTTCGGGATTCAACTGCGCACCGAAGATCCCAATCCCCGCAATGTCGGGCGCGACAACGGCGGCAACGTCCCCACCCAGGGAGTCCTCGGTGAAGTGCTGCATGGGCCCGGCGGCGGCGCGGCATCCAACCCCGATTTCAACTTTCTCAACGGTGACAACGGCGATTTGAATTATCGCTCTGGCGATCTCACGTCCGCCCCGCTCAAAGGTACGCACGAACTTGGCGTCAAATGGGGCCAAGGCTGGTCGGCCCTCGGGCGTGCGACCTGGCTGTATGACGGGGTCGTCGCGGATACACGGTTTACCGAATTATCGTCGTCGGCAAAGGACATCGCCGAGCTTAATTTCACGCCGCTCGATCTGTGGGTGGCGAAGGACTTTAACCTCTTCGACCGTCCGGCCCGCGTGAAGGTGGGAAATCAGGTGGTGTCGTGGGGCGAAGACATCTTCATCGTCGGGGGCATCAATTCCGTTAATGCGCTCGATCTCCGGCGCTTCCACACGCCCGGCACGCAATTGAAGGAAGTCTTTCGACCGGCGCCGATGATTTATTTCAACGCGGCGGTAACCGACACCCTGAACTTCGAGGCCTACTACCAGATCCTGTGGAATTCGTTCCGTTTCGATCCCGTCGGCACCTTCTTCTCCGGCGCGGATGTCGTCGGCAAAGGGCAGCAGCCCGCCTTCGCGCCGACCAGCTTTGGTTTGTGCATACCCGTCTTATGCGGCGACGGCACCCCACGCATCGGACAGCCGGCGCTGCCGGGCGCAAACATCGTGCCTATCGAGCGCACGGATAAAACCCCCGACAAGGGAGGCCAATACGGTTTCGCGCTGCGCTACAAACCCGAGCGGATCGAATCCGAATTTGCGTTTTACTATATTCGCTATCATGACAAGCTGCCGTTCACGTCGTTTGTTTTTGATCAGCGGCAAACGCCGCTCATCAATCCGGCGAGTCAGGCGAATTTGCTGGGCTTGACGTATTTCAACGAGTTCGGCGAGGACAAGGATTTGTTCGGCCTGTCGATGAATACCAAAGTGGGACCAGTCGCGGTGGGCGCCGAGCTGTCGTATCGGCCACGGGATTCGGTGGCCATCGACCCGACAGTGCCGACCCCGCAGAATCTCGCGACCGCCTTCGCCTTTCCCTTCGCCGGTTTAGCCAGCGGCACCAAGGCCATGAGTTTCAGCGTCCTCGATGGGTTTAGTTGTGCGCTCGGGCTCGGCGATGCCGTGACGCCTGGAGAAGGCAAACAGCACGATCCCGCGACCTGCCGCACCACGGTCCGCGGCTTCGTCGAAGAACAAAAATGGCAGGCGCATTTGACGGGTTTCTATTTCATCGAAGTGAATTCGATCTTCGGTCGCGCCATGCGCGCGCTCGGCGCGGCCGAGGGCTACGTACTCGCGGAAATGGCCATTACGCATTATCCGAACCTCGATCAAAAACACATTCCGTATTTGATCTTCCCGAGCTACGCGGTACCGGATGACACGTCGGCGGGTTATGTGTTCGAGATTGGGCTCACCTATCCGTATGCGATATTCGGGTTGAACCTGACGCCGCAAATCGATTTTGCGCACGACTTCGCGGGGATATCGCCGAATACGCTGCCCTTCGTCGAAGGCCGCAAGTCATTCTTCGCAGGCCTCAACTTCGATAGAAACAGCGTGGTACGCGGGCAGATTGGGTATGGCATGTTCTTCGGCGGTGGCCTGACCAACATTCTTACTGATCGCGACTTCTTCAGCGCCAGCATTTCGTATGCGTTCTAGGGAACCTCTGAATAAGTCCCTCCTGGACTTTTCAGAGTAAGGAAAACAAAAAGTGTCATTTTTATTTTCCTTCATTTTCAACGGTCTTCGACCATTGAAAATGACGGCACCTCCCTGTGCCTTAAGGAATCTCTGCCTTTTGCAGAGATTCCCTAGGCGATGCCACCGCGGACGGCGCGACGCGTCGTCCGCACGGTGAATCGTCAACTGCTGTTCAAATCCGCCGCGCGGCCATGATCTCCCGTTGCTTGCGCGCCTTCGAGCGGACGCTGTTCGCCCATCGCAAGTTTGTGTTGTCGTCGCTGGCGATGGTGACGGCGGTCATGGCTTACTTCGGATCGCAGCTCCACATGGACGCCGGCTTCGACAAGCAACTGCCGGTTGGCCACGAATACACCGATACCTTTTTTAAATATCGCGAATTGCTGTTCGGCGCCAATCGCCTGATCGTGGTCGTGCATAGTCGCAAGGGCGATATCTGGAATCCAAGCTTTTTGCGGCGTCTGAGCGAGGTGACGCACGCGGTCATGTATATGCCCGGCGTCGACCGTAACACGGTATCGTCGTTGTGGACGCCGAATACCCGCGTACTGCTGATCACCGAAGAGGGCTTCCAGGCTCGCGATGTGATCGGCGGTGACGTTATCCCCGAAAATCTCGACGTCAACAAGATCGCGCAGATCCGCGAAAACGTGGTTCTCGGCGGCTACGTCGGCAGCCTCGTCGCGAATGATTATTCCGGTGCCATGGTGGTCGCCGATTTTCTCGACTACAACCCGCGCACCAAGGAAAAGACCGACTACATCGAACTCGGCCGGCGCATCGAGAGCGAACTCCGCCGGCATTTCGAGGACGACCAAGCCGAGATCCAAATCATCGGCTTCGCCAAACAGATCAGCGATATCGCCGACGGTGCGGTAAGCGTCGTGCATTATTTTGGCGTCGCCTTCGTGTTTACGGCGCTCGCCGTTTATTGGTACAGCCGCTCCGTGGTGTTTACGTTTACGACATTGGTCTGTTCGTTGGTGTCGCTGGTGTGGCAGTTCGGCACGCTCAAACTATTGGGCTATGGGCTCGATCCGCTGGCGATTCTGGTTCCCTTCCTGGTCTTCGCCATCGGCGTTTCGCATGGCGTGCAACAGGTGAATTTTATTTCGCAGGGGATCTGCGCCGGCAAGTCGAGTCTGGAAGCGGCGCGCGCCAGTTTCACGGGCCTGCTAATCCCCGGCACGATGGCGCTGGTGACGGCTTTTGTCGGGTTTGCGACGCTCGTCCTGATCCCCATCCCGATGATTCGCGAGCTGTCGATCACCGCCTCGATCGGAGTCGCGTACAAAATCGTGACTAACCTGGTGATGTTGCCCGTGGTGGCGTCATTTTTTCACTTTGGGCCGGGCTATGTGCAGCGTATAACGCGCCTGCGTGCGGACCGAGAGCGCTGGATGGCGCACTTGGATCATGCAGCCGAAGTGCGCTATGCCGTGGCGATTACGCTTACCGCCGTGGCGCTCTTCGCGGTCGCCTACTGGCAAAGCCTCAACCGCCACATTGGCTACCTCAAACCTGGAGCGCCCGAACTCCGGGAGCAGGCGCGTTATAACCAGGATGCGGTGGCGATCGCCTCAAGGTTCAGTTTGGGCTTGGACGTGTTTACGATCGTCAACGAAGTTCCAGAGGGGGGGTGTTACGATTTCCGGCGTATGAATTACCTCGACGATTTGAGTTGGTACATGAACAATGTGCCGGGCGTGATCAGCGTGGCGTCATTGCCAGGGCTCGTGAAATTAGGCTCCTCGGGTTTCAATGAAGGCAATCCGAAATGGGCGAGTCTGCCACGCGACTCGCGCTCGATGGCGAGCTTTATCGGGCTCGCTGGCGAAGGTTCGGGACTCTACGATCCGCTGTGCACGGTGTTGCCGATTAATGTTTATTTGTCGGATCACAAGGCCACCACCATCAAGGCCGTGGTGCAGGCGGCCAAACGTTATCGCGAAGCTCATCCGTATGTCACGGTGCGCGTGCGACTCGCCAGCGGCAATGTGGGCGTGCAGGCGGCCACCAACGAAGTGTTGGAACGCACCGAAATACCAATGCTGCTCTATGTTTATGCCACCATCATCGCGCTGGTGTTTTTCACTTATCGCGATTGGCGCGCGACTGTGGCCTGCTGCATGCCGCTGACCTTGGCAACCTTCCTTGGCTACTGGTTCATGAAAGAACTGGATATTGGGCTCACTGTCGCCACTTTGCCGGTGATGGTACTCGCCGTTGGAATTGGTGTTGACTACGCGTTCTATATTTACAATCGGCTGCAGATCTATTTAGCCGAGGGCTTACCGACGGTCGCTGCGTTCCAACGCACACTGCGCGAAACCGGTAACGCCACTATCTTTACCGCGTTGACCTTGTCAGTCGGGGTTGCAACGTGGACGTTTTCCGATCTCAAGTTTCAATCCGATATGGGCATGCTGCTGGCCTTCATGTTCATGATCAACATGGTGATGGCGATTACCTTGCTGCCCGCGTTGGCAGTGGTAATCGACACCCTCCTCCCGCGACGCGGCCCCGTGCGGCGGCCGTTTCTTGCGCATTGAGTCACGCTCGATGCACTCGTTGCGTTTAGTTTTGAGCTTAACGATTCTGGTACTGCTAACGACACGCGGCGTGATGTCGCGCGCTGACGAGGACGCCGCGCAAGGCGCACGTCCGGCCCGCATGGCCGAGCAAGCGCTGTTGCTCGGCGCGGTGCGCGCGGGTTCGCGCATTGTCGCCGTTGGCGAACACGGCATAATCATGCTGTCCGACGACGAGGGCCGGCATTGGCGCCAAGCCGAGCGCGTGCCGACCATTACCACCTTGACCGCCGTCTCCTTCGTCGATGCGCTGCATGGCTGGGCCGTGGGTCATGGGGCGCAGATCCTCGCGACAAGCGACGGCGGCGAGCATTGGGAACTTAGGGCCGGCAAAATTACCGACGAAGATAGCTTGTTTTCAGTGTGGTTCCGCGACCGCGAATACGGCCTTGCCGTCGGTCCCTATGGCTACGCCGTCACCACCGCGGACGGCGGTCTGCATTGGCAACGCATCCACTTGGCCGCCGGTGACGATGCGGAACGTCATCTCAATGGAATCTTTGCCGACACCAAAGGTACGGTAGGCGTGGCCGCCGAAGCCGGCCACGCTTTTATTTCAACCGACGGCGGCGTGACCTGGCAGGTGCACACCGTTCCTTACAACGGCTCGCTGTGGGGTGGACTGGTATGCCACGACGGCAGTTTGGTGTTGTGGGGAATGGCCGGCCATGCGTTCATCTCACATGATCGCGGCACGACCTGGACAGCACTCGCGACGGACAGCGACCAATCCCTCACCGCAGGCGCGGAACGTCCCGATGGCAGTGTGGTCTTCGTTGGACTCGGCGGCAACGTTAGCTACAGCGATCCCGCGCTCAACTTCAAATCGATCACACGCGAGACGCGGCAGTTAGCGACCGCAGTGGTGCTCGTGCCCCAGGGTGTGTTGATCTTCGGCCAAGGCGGCACTACCCGAATGGGCTGGCCGCCGCAAGTTCCGTGACCACCTCGCGGTGGTTCAAGGGGGGTTCAAAGTTCAAGGAGGTTCAAGGGGTCAGAGTCGTTGATTCTAGATGCGTGAGCGGTGGGAATCTTACACAAGAGAATCAACGACTC
>JACPPA010000008.1 GCA_016191285.1 Gammaproteobacteria bacterium | reverse complement strand
TGGTTTACGCCTACTGGGTGAGCGATCCGTGGGCCTACGGCGTGGTCGAGTTCGACGCCTCAGGCCAGCCCATCAGCATCGTCGAGAAGCCCAAGGAGCCCAAGTCGAACTGGGCCGTGACCGGTCTTTACTTCTACGACGCCGATGTTTGCGACGTCGCCGCGCACATTCCGCGCTCGGCGCGTGGCGAGCTCGAGATCAGCGACGTCAATGCGCACTACCTGAAGCAGGGGCGGCTCACCGTCGAGAAGCTGGGCCGCGGCTATGCCTGGCTCGACACCGGCACGCCGTCGAGCCTGCTGCGCGCCGCCCAGTTCGTCGAGACCGTCGAGGACCGCCAGGGCCTGCAGATCGGCAGCCCCGAGGAGGTCGCCTGGCGCAAGGGCTATATCGACGACGGCGGCATGGAAAGGCTGATCCAGCCCATCCGGGAAAGCGAATACGGCAAGTATCTGCAGCGGCTTCTGGCCCGCGGGTGACGCCCGGGGCGGGCCTTGCAATGGCGGCCGAAAACCCGTATCAACGCCGCCTTCCGGCACCTACCCGGCCGGATCGGAGCGCGGGCGTAGCTCAGGGGTAGAGCACGACCTTGCCAAGGTCGGGGTCGAGGGTTCGAATCCCTTCGCCCGCTCCAAATTTCCTTCAATTGTTACAACGGTTTGAGCCGCTTTTGCGGCCCCCTCCGGACGGGCGACTGACAGCTCGCGCGCCTCGGCCTATGCTCCCCACCCCCTAACGCAGGCCGACCGCGAGCATGTCGAGCGACCCATATCGCAGCAGTGAATGGGCGAAGTTCAGAGCTGAAGTCATTCGGCTTGATGGCGGCGCTTGCCGTAGGTGCGGCCGAAGTGAGAAAGATGGCGCGGTCCTGCAGGTCCATCACAAGGAATACATACGCGGTCACAAACCGTGGGAGTATTCCTATGAATTGTGCGAGACGATTTGCAGAGGTTGCCACGCATCAGAACACAAACTGATCGCTCCGAGGTTCGGATGGGAGTACGTAGCCGACGACGATGCCGGCGACTTGGAGCGTACCTGTGACTACTGCGGTACATCCATTCGCTATTCATTCATCATTCAGCACCCCAATTGGCCAACGATGGAGGTCGGCGAAGTCTGCTGCGACAACCTCACGTCTACCCAGTTTGCTTCGACCATCATGGAGTCGCGGAGGCGATACGCGGATCGCTTGAGGCGGTTTGTCGAATCGCCGCGTTGGCGCAAAGTTGGCGATGGCGTACTACGCATCAAGCAACTGGGCTTCGATGTTGAAGTCTTGCCGACTGGCGGGGAGTTTAGGCTTCGCATCAACGGAAAGCAGGGCAAGGCCGCATTCCCAAAGACATTTGATGCAAAGGTCAAAGTCTTTGAACTGATCGAAGCAGGTGAGATCGAAAAGTACTTCGTTAAGGCGCGCCAACGCCAACGCAGTGACCAAGCCAATGGAGAGGAAAGGATCTGATGGCGCTGCACTCAATCGATCTGACCCCGGAAGAGCAAGAGCTCAAGGCTGCGATCCACTTCGAATACGACGCCCTGAAAAACTATGAGATTGCGCAGTCCAACGGAGAACGCGCGGCGCTACTTTATGAAAAGCTAGAAAAGCGCGGCGTTATCCCTGAGCATCGTATGCGCTACTGGAATGATCCGCGATACAACCACGGGCGGATGAAGGGCTCGCACAAACACATCTTTGAGAGAAATGGCACCACCGGTCGCGAAATCTATGAGCATGCAAACTTTCTCAAGTACCTGAAGTATTTCCTGGATGGTGCGGACCTACCCGCGCCGCTTATTAGCCGATTTGCCGAGACGGTAAGTGATATTGGACACGTCTCTGGCAGCGATGCCCTAGACTTGGCCAAGGAAGCGAGAGTTGAGGTCCGCCGATATGGGATGGAACCTCGCCATGCAAGCGAGGAGTACTACAAACTCGCCCTTGATTGCGGGATCGCGCAGATGTGGGCGAATACAATCCGTGAAAATCTCCGGCGAATGCGTTAGAGGTATCTAGATGTGGCTCGAACTTTTGCAACCGATTGCAAAAGGCTAGGCTAGGATCATGTCGGACCTACGCTCCAAAATTCGCGGGCCCTACCGCGGTAAGCAACCAGAACTCGGCTGGAGCTTGCACATGACCGGCGGCTGGCAATCGCAGTTTGAACGGATGTGCCGGTGGCATGATCGTCTCGATGGCGCTCGACCGGGTGACAAAATCGATTTCTTGTACGCGTTTTTCGAGAATGCTTTTCACCTCAGAGACTGGCTGATTGACACTGGTGCCGTGAAGTCGGCTGACGTTGATCACTTGTTTGCTGAGAGCGAAGTCATGCGCCTCTGTCGAGACATTGCAAACGCGCACAAGCACTATTCACTCATGCGGCCAAGCCAACCGATGCCGTTTACGGAACTGCGAGAGTACCAGCCGTATGGCGGTGGCAACCTTACTGATAGCCAATCGCTTTCGGTATTGAGTGACGGCGAGAAATACGACGCCTTTGACCTAGCAAGCAGAGTGCGTTGCGCTTGGGAAGGCTTTCTGAAGCAAGCGGGGCTTCACGAGTGAAACCAACTGCGCAATCGCGCGTGAAGCGGGCGAAAGTTCAATCTCAGTCACTGGCCAATCGGTTGGCGGGTGTATCTGTTCTTGGCTTCGGTGCTAGTTGGAAAGCACCAGAGCCCGAGCGCGTTGTTGTGCGAGACGTAATAACGGCATTGGAAGATAGAAGGGCGCTCTACTCCAAAGCGGTGTGGGAGGAGCCCGCCCACGTCATCCAGTCGATTCTCAAAATTCGAGACGAACTTACTGAAGGCTTGAAGCGCATTGGCGACAAATCGCCCGCCAAGGATGCTTTCCGCATCATGAGAGCCACGTGCCGAGATTTTCTGACGCTGACAAGCACCAAGGCGTTTGCTGGAGCACGCGGAATGATGGATCGGGGCGGCATGTGGGAACAAGAAGAGTTCTTCACTGAGCTAGGCAAGCTGCGCGCCGTGTTCGGTCAACAGCTGGCGGTTCTGGGATACCTATACGGGATTGAGATCGAAAAGGACCTGGCTTCCATTCTGCCCCCCGAGAGCAAAGCCGAGGCGGATGAAAAGTAGGCCGGCGATGGATTGGGAAAAGAGCATGTCCTCCCTGTTCGTTATTGTCGGTTCCTTGGTCACGGGATTGTTGGCCTTGCTTGGTGGTTGGCTCGCAAGCAAGAGCAATCTGCGCCAGCTTGACCAACGCTTACGCCACGAAATGGCATCTGAGAAACGGGAAGTTCTGCGGTCTCGACTTGAGGAGCTCTATTCTCTTGTCAGTCACTGGGCCGGGAACATGGTTACACACCACATGACTTATCAGCGCGTAATGGTGGGCGAACTTTCCTACGATCAGGCGCTCGATCTAACGATTGCATCGAAGCATAGCGGTGACGCCAATCGGCTATTTACTCTTGCGGACCTCTACTTTCCTTCGACGCGCGAGGCGTTGGAAAAGCTGAAGGAGCTTCGCGATGAAGCTTCGCGCATCCAAAGCAGCTTCAAGGATGAGTACAAGCAGGGGAAATTGATGAGCCAGCAGCATTCAAGAGCGCTTCTTGATGTGCTGAACCGCTTTAACACGGCTGTGCGCGAGTATCAGGATGCCCTAGCCGAGTATGCCTCTGACGTCGATCCAACCCGCAGCACCCGATGACGTGTGTGCGTTGCACTCGCTCGTGCCATTCTCTCGCGCCACCGCCGATTCGACGCATGTTTTTCGTTTGATAGCAGCACACACATGACCGCATTCAGAATTAGGGGGCCAGTACACCCGGCCGCACAAGCTGAAATCAGCGCATTGGCCAGTCGTTCAAGCGTCATGATATTCGGGTTCGCAGAAATTGAGGTATTGATTGCTGGTTGGCTCTGGAAGCTTTTTGTCGACCCTAATGAAGCCCTCCGCTTTCTCTCCAAGACTACGGCGATAGGGAAGCGGATCGACAAGCTCATAGCGCTGCTGGGGCAGGAGAGCGCGAGTGGCCACGAGGAGTTTGTCGCAGAACTCAAAAAAGTTGATGACTACCGGGAGCTCCGAAATGCCCTCGTTCATGGCGTTCCAAGCCACTCAGGTACGTTCGTGAGGTTCATTACCTGGAAGGGGAATGCCTGCATTTCCACCCATGATCTCGATAAGGCAATTTGCGAGATCAACATTCTCGCCATCAAAATTTTCAATGCATACACCGTTAGATATGGAAGCCACATGGACCTGAATTTCGTGGCTAGCCGGACGCCTCCTCCGACCACAGAGCAATGAATGCGGGGCAGTGAATTGGGAGCGGCTGGCCGTATATCAATTGTCCGGAGAGGTTGCTGACGCGATGCTCGAATGGCTTGGCGCTACAATTTCGGCCGTAAAGAACGCTGGTCCGTCAATCTACGGA
Source organism: Gammaproteobacteria bacterium (assembly GCA_016191285.1). Taxonomy (GTDB): domain Bacteria; phylum Pseudomonadota; class Gammaproteobacteria; genus CAIKBL01. The sequence goes on along the minus strand of JACPPA010000008.1, from coordinate 4,760 downwards.
GCGGCGTTGATTTCGACCCTCCTCTTACTGTTCCTTCCAGAGGAAGTAATCGGTCAGCTGGGTTTGACAGAGTTTAGGCACACTAACCGGACTTACGCAGGCCTTGTGCTAGTCGTTTCGGCGAGCCTCCTCGCTGTCAGTCTAGTATCCGTCGCACTCCCTTCTATTCGCGTTCAATGGGAGACGCGGAAACTAAACAAGACCGCATTGCAGGCACTGAGGGAGCTTACTGAGGACGAGAAGGACTTTCTCAGACCCTTTATGCAAGGAGAGAATACACGGTACGCCAGGGTATCGGATGGCGTAGCGCAAGGCTTAGTGGCTAAGACGTTGGTGTATCGAGCATCCAACTTAAGCGTGCCGGGTGGTGGATTCCCGTTCAATTTGCAACCCTATGCCCGGAGGTTGCTGAATGACCATCCCGAACTGCTTGAGTAGCAGTTGCATTGAAAATGGATAAATAGCGCTGCAATCATCGTAGGGGCGCAAGTTATGCGTCATTTGTGGTAGGTCCTGCACGGCGTCTCGCGCGGGGCGGTTTTGACCGGAACCAGAGAGAGCGAGAGTTTGCAAGCGTTTGCAAAGGTAACACTCGAATGAGCAACCAGTCGGAAGGTGCTTCCGAGCAAGCGACCCTAGACGTGCAGCCATTGGAGACGCGTCACATCTTCATTGATACTCAGCAGTATCGGCAAGCCAACTTCGACTTGGAGCGAGAAACGTTTAAGGCGCTTGGCGAACATATAGAAGCAGGTCGTTTAGTGCTGCATATCACGAACATTACACTTGCTGAGATTGACCGGCAGCTTGAGGAATACGCCAGCACGGTCGCCGCTGGAGTTGCAAAGACTAGAGCGCAGATGAAACTGCTCAAGCACCGCGCGCCAATTGCAATTGGCCAACGGCCAAGTAAGGTTGACGCGAAGTCCCTGGCCGACGACCTGTCGAAGACCTTTCGTGACACGGCATTCGACAGGTGGTTGGCCACAGAGCACGACGCCACCTCGATCTCTGCGTTCGACGTGTTTAAGGCGTACTTCGCGCGTAAGCCACCATTCGCGAAAGAGGGTAGTAAAGAATTCCCTGACGCCTTCGTTATCTCCAAGCTGGATGCTTGGTGTGCAGCGAACAATGAGAGGATGTACGTAGTTGGCGAAGACGCCGCGATGGCGGACGCAGCGCGAGCGACGAAGACTCTGATTGCTGTTCCGACATTGGTTGCGCTTTTGAAGATTGCCGCGGTGCCGATAGGCAAAGACGTGCGCAAGCAACTCGATCAACTGTTGGCCCAAGCCGCTGTTCTTGAGAAGGTCGGCGAGAAGGTGGGTGGCCAACTCGGGAATGTCGGCTTGATCTATCTCGGAGATCGGCTCGGCGGCGAAGTTGTAAGCGCCGAGGTGAACGGGTTGCCGGAGGTGACAAGCGCAGTACCTGTATCCGCTTCTGGCGACCACATTGGAGCTGCCGTCAAAATGATCGTGCCACTTAGTGCAGAGATTTCATATGAGAGCACGGAGGATGCCTACTTTGATCAAGAGGATAAGCGCTGGGTAGGTGCCGAGGCTGCGGAGACAGAAATAGCGACTCGAGCAGAGATAGAGGCGTTCGTTTCGCTCAGCGCAAAGTCACTCGAGGTGACGGGCGTTGAAATCTTGTCTCGTGACCTGTGGATTGAGGAGGAATACGAGACCTACAAATGACTGGTTGCTACAGCGCGCAAGTAGCGCGCGGTAGCTGGTTCTATCTGCGCATCGTGGTAGATAGAGGTAGATTCCTGCATTGGGGACCATGACCATGCCGTACTCGCGCCGAGAGTTCTTGACGCTCGCAGGTCATGTCGGACTGGGCAGCGCGCTGTTGCCCCAGCAGGTCATTGCGGCACCCGACCGGCCCAATCCCTTCCTGCAGCACGGCTACGCTCCGGTCGTCGACGAGCTCAGCGTCGACAATCTGGCCGTGCGTGGCGAGGTCCCGCGCGAGATTTCCGGCACGTATCTGCGCAACGGCCCCAATCCGGCCTATCCGCCGATTTCCTACACTTACCCGTTCGACGGCGACGGCATGGTGCACGGCCTCACCTTCGACGGCGGCAAAGTCGCCTACCGCAATCGCTTCGTGCTGACCGCCGGGCTGCGGGCCGACCGGCGGGCCGGACGGACAATCTATGGCGGCCTGATGAACCCGATCGTGCCCGACCCGCGTTTCGTGCCGCCCGACGGCGATTCCTCCCGGTTCAAGAACGTCGCCAATATCAACGTGGTGCGCCATGCCGGGCGCATCCTGGCGCTCTACGAGGGCAACCTGCCCTACGAGCTCTCGCCGACGCTCGAGACCAAGGGATTGTACGACTTCGCCGGAAAGCTGCGCGGCGCCATGACCGCGCATCCCAAGTTCGATCCCGTGAGCGGCGAGATGCTGATGTTCCGTTATTCGCTGCGCCCACCCTTCCTGGTCTTCTATACGGTCGATGCAGCGGGCGCTGTGGTGCGCGAAGTGCCGATCGACACCGGCGCGTCCTTCATGGTGCACGACTTCGTCTTCACCAACCGGCACGTCGTGTTCTTCCTCTGCCCGGTCGTGTTCGACATTGCCGGCGCGCAACAGGGCAAGCCCTTCCTCGCCTGGCAGCCGGAACGCGGCACGCGCATCGCCGTGCTGCGCCGCGACGGCACGGGGAGCGTGCAGTGGATCGAGGACGGGCCGTACTTCGTCTATCACTTCATGAACGCCCACGAGGACAGCGGCCGCATCACCGTCGACTACGTCCAGCACGGGGCATTCTTCACGGCATCGGGCGCGCCGTCGACCTTGTGGCGTGCCGTGCTCGATCTCGGCGCAGGCTCGGTGAAACGCACGCAGCTCGACGAGCGCATGGGCGAGTTCCCGAGGATCGATTCGGCGCGGGCCGGCGCCAACAACCGCTATGGCTGGCTGCCGGTGAGCGCCAAAGGCGATGCCCCGGAAGCCTTCGGCGCGCTCGCCCGCTATGACCTCCAGACCGGCAAGACAGCGGTGCATGAATTCGGCGCGGGCCGCGAAGTCGACGAGCCGGTCTTCGTGCCGCGGCCCGGCGGCAAAGGCGAAGGTGAAGGCTGGATCATGACCTATGTCTATGACCGGGCAACCGACGGCTCGGTCTGTGCCGTGCTCGACGCCATCGACCTAGAAAGACCACCGGTCGCCGAGATCGTGATGCCGCGCCGCGTTCCCCATGGCCTGCACGGCAACTGGCTAGCCTAGCCCGGCAGGCTGCGGACGAAATCGATGATCGCGGCATTGACCTCGGTCGGCCGCTCCTGCTGGGTCCAATGACCGCAACCAGCGAGCATCTGTGTGCCGCGCAATCCCGGCACGAAGCGTTTGAGATTGGCCAATAGCTGATCCATGCCGGGAGCGGACGCTACGAAGTCGCGGTCGCCCGCGAGGTAGAGCGCCGGAACCGTCACCGGCGCGCCTTGCAGGGAGCCCTGCAGTTCCCAATTGCGGTCGAAGTTGCGATACCAGTTGAGAGCCCCGGTGAAGCCGGTGCGCTTGAACTCGGCCGCGTAGAAATCGATGTCGCTCTCGCTGAGCCAGGCCGGCAAGGTCGTCGGCGCACCCGGACCCTGCAGGAAGCCGCCGCCCTTCGGCACCATGCCAAGGCTTGGCGCCGCCCCGCCGCTGGCCGCGGCCGCGCGGGCTGCCGCCGCGCCCTCGCCTGACGCGCCGAACAGCATGCTGCGGATGGTCAGACGCGGATCGCGCCCGAACTCGGCGTCGGCCGGGCCCGGCTCCTGGAAATAGAGCTGATAGAACTCGGCATTCTCAGTCCGCGGCATGGCGCTGGTCGGCCGCACCTTGCCGCGCGGGTAGAACGGCACGCTGAGGCCGACGACGCCCCGGAAGCGATCGGGGCGCATCTGCGCGGCTTGCCAGGCGACGCGTGCGCCCAGGTCGTGGCCCACGATGACGGCGGTCCTGGCCTCGAGCGCATCGAGGATACCGACCATGTCGCCGACCAGATGGAACAGCGTGTACTGATCGATCGCCTGTGGCGCATCGCTCTTGCCGTAGCCGCGCATGTCGGGCGCGACGGCATGAAAGCCCGCCGCCGCCAACGCGCCGATCTGGTGACGCCACGAGTACCAGGACTCCGGGAAGCCGTGGCACAGGAGAACGACCGGCCCTTCGCCTTGCTCGGCGATGTTCAGGCGAATGCCGTTGGTCTCGATCATTCGCTGCGTTGGCTGGCTGGTATTGGCGGACGCCTTCGACGAGAAGGCGTGCAACGTGAGCTGCAGGGCTCCTGCGGTCAGCAATTGTCGCTTCGTCATGGCCATAACTCCCAGTATCATAGTGACTACTATTTTTATATTTACTTGGCGTGTCGGACGAACGACAATGTCTGTCGATGTCATTACTAAAACTTGCGGGAAATGAAGACCAAGCGTCCCGATCGATTTTGCCCCGTCGCACGCTCTCTCGACATCGTGGGTGACCGCTGGACCCTGATGATCCTGCGCGACTTGAGCCTCGACGGGCCGCGCAAGTTCCAGGACTTCCTGGACTCGCTCTCAGGCATCAGTCCGAACACCCTGTCAGGGCGGCTCAAGGCCTTGGAAAAGCATGGCGTCGTCGAACGGCGCTTCTACGAGGAACATCCGCCGCGCGCGGAGTATGTCCTCACGTCCAAGGGACAGGCGCTGCGGCCAGTGGTGCGCGCGCTCCACGACTGGGGCGAACGACACACGCGATAGGGGCGATAGTCAGCCGCGGCCTTC
>JACPPA010000007.1 GCA_016191285.1 Gammaproteobacteria bacterium | reverse complement strand
TGGGCCGTAAGTCCTGGCTCTTTTGTTGGACCGAACTCGGGGCTAAACACGTCGGCATTATTCAAAGCTTGATTGTGACCTGCCGACTGCACGGCATCGATCCCTACACCTATCTGGTTGATGTACTGCAGCGGGTCGGCCAACATCCCGCCGCGCGGGTGGCCGAACTCACGCCCCGCCTGTGGAAACAACACTTCGCCGACAATCCACTGCGCTCGGATTTATACGGGCTACCCGATTAAGTAAGAAGAGCGCCGGCCAGTTACCGGTTACTCCCATCTCAAGTACGACATTCTGCCGAGCACGTGGCCGTTTCCGATCCTCCGCGCCAAGGGGGAACCCAATGTCATCTGGAGTGAACAAGACGATCGCGAAGCCCGCCTGAGCTGCGTACTCTTCGAACTTCTCGATGATAGTCATTCCCTGGCTGACCTTCTCGTGAAGGATAATGACTTCAAGTCCGATTTTTTCAAGGAAACGGGCAATTTTTTCTTTTGTGGCCTCGTCGTGGCCATGAACCAAAAAAACAGAGTTGGCCACGGGCTTATTCTCTTTCAATGAAACTTCTGGTCGTCGGGCGGTGAAGGTTCCGGCTGTACCAATCGACGAGTTCCACGTTCCATTCAACTCGTCATTTTCGGATAGACGGCACTGAGCCTGTATTGTTCCTAGCCGAATGTCCTGGCTTTGGCGGGGAGTGAGAAAGAATGTGTACCCACCATTCTTACTGACGCCTTGTATATCGTATTCATATGAACCGAGCGAAGGTTCATAGAAGCGACCGCTTCCGTATATTCGGTTCGATTCATGGGCGATCTGTAACATCATCCCGCCGCTGTTTGTCCCCGAAAGTTCGCCAGTCCAAGTACCTGATAGATTAGCGTTCATGGTGTGGTTACGAGTATATATTTTCATTGCGACTTTTGGCTTGGGGTTTCACCAAAGGCGTCCTTAGCGGTAATCAACGACGCTTGGCGCATTCGCAACGGAATAAACGAATAAGCGAAACTCCGGCACCAATCACGGGCACCAATCACGATTGGGCCATGACTCCTAGTGTACGGAACGTGCCAACAGTTTCAAAATCGGATGCCTGACGCCTGCCGTGCTCGGCGCCGGCTACAACGGCTGCCGTGCAGCGCCGCCGCGCTTCCCCCGGCGTCCGGTCGATGGCGTTGTTATGCGTGATGTTTGTTCGGTGAGCACTAATAGTCCGTGCAACGCTTCGTTTACTGCTTTCGATGTCGGAAACGCATTGGCGATTAGAGGATCGAGTAGCGCGACGGAGGTCCCTCCAGCGACTTCAGCGTAAAACTTTCCGCGCTTTAGGCTGGTGAAATCCGACCGTTTATATTCCGGACGCATCTCGTCTTTTTTAACTTTCTTCATACAGTTTCCTTTCGCCGCGCGTCGCATATTGATGATTCGGATCGTACCGGGGCGATGAGTATGGCACACGGCCAGCAATCGGCCGAGCTTAGAGAATCCGAAGGTGATATAGCGATTTTCGTCGATAGGATGGTCGGGATCTGGGCCCGATACCGCCATAGGATCCAAAAATGCCGTTGCGCCCTCGTCAAATGAAACACGGTGTTTGACGAGGTTGACCTTTGCTTTTTTGAGGTCCCAGTCAAACTTCATGATCGGCTACCCCTGTATAAATCACGCCTAACGCGCCGATGAGCGGCGCTGAAGCGTCTGCTGCATTGGCTGGTTTTCTCCACCCCTAACTTCTCGATTGCCCGAACCCAGGATGCTGACGGTGGTGGCGTATTACTAGAACGCGGATAACTTCCTCTTTAATGACCCGATAAAGGATTGAGAAAGGGAAGCGACGAACAAGACACCTTCGGATCTCGCCTTCTACTTTTCGATAGTGAGTTGGCGACTCTTTGATGCGCTCGATCGCCGCATAGATTTCTGCGCGACACTCAGCACCAAGACCGTGCCTTTGGCTTTCGTAGAATTGGAGAGCACGGTTTAAATCGACGGTGGTTTGTGGGTGGTACTCAAGCCTCATTCATCTCCGCCTGTGAGGCGTCGGAATTCGGCTTCATCTATCGGGCTTACCTTTCCACTTTCTATTGAAGTGTCCCTTTCGACAGCTAATCGTAGACCGGCCGAGTCAACCTGGGGATCGGCTGCAACCGCCAGGTCATCAGCCAAGCTTTCCCACGCCTTGAAGAGCAGTCGGGCCCGGTCGGCGGCGGGAAGTTGAAGGATTTGGCTCTCGAGTTCTGCTGTGTTGGCCATTGTCGTCATCCAGGAATTGGGTGGGAGAAAGTCGGTGCCGGAGTTTCGTTTATTTACGAGTATATATTTTCATTGCGACTTTTGGCTTGGGGTTTCACCAAAGGCGTCCTTAGCGGTAATCAACGACCCTTAACGCATTCGCAACGGAATAAACGAATAAGCGAAACTCCGGCACCAATCACCCTCGACCTCAACACTCGTTAGGGTACCAATCGATAGCTCAGGCAATAGTGATCGGTCGTATTGCTGGATTTTTAGTGATCCGAGGGGGTATTTGTATAGCCAATAAAATGCCAAATTGGAGCCCACAAATCCGATTATGATATTTACAACAGGAGCCAGTTTCGTCCCATACACGGCTACGACATTTAGATTTACTGGATAAATCAAAATTACGAAAATTAAACAATAGCGCCAGAAAAAACCGAATATAAACGGGACCGCTGCACCCGCCAGGTATTTGATCGGAATATCGTCCTTGACCAAGCGGATAGCCCACCTATTTCCTCGTCGATTCAACGCCCAATCCAAAAAGGCGGGGATTACTAAAATTACCAATATGATTGCGGCGATATTTTCGAGTCCCTGCCATTTCGGATCGTTGATAACTTCGCTAACCACAGAAGCGATTGCTGCCAAGGCCCAAGCCACGTTTAGCCAAACGGTGTTGTAGAAAGCTATACGCCCGAACGATATGCCCATGTCATACCTTTTTATAGTAAGTGTCGGGTGAATAATGTGACCGTTATTCCGATTTAAAACTGCTCATATTGTTGATTTTGGTGCGATCAGTCTCGTTTTGTACAAGGGTTCGACTCATGGGAACGGCTCTATTTCTCTATGGGTTTAAGGGATGCGATGTCGCCGTTATTGTTGCGATGAAGCCGTTTGAGCTGCAACAGTCGCTCAATCGACTTCAACAACGTCTACCAGCTGCTTAAATGCCCAAAGGCCCTCGTCGATGTAAAGCGGTATCCCGTCGGCACAAAGTTTCGACTCAAGGTGAAGCTAACTGGTCGTCTCGGTGGCGGCGAATTTCCGTACAACTCGTACCGCTGGAAATTCGACGTGGTACCCGAAAAGGAATTCAACGCGCTTGATGCGCAGAGGGGCGGGAAACGTGCAACCTAACAGCGCGTTGCAGGCGACGCGCAAGAGGCCGCGCGCCTGAACACGAACGTTGAAGCTGTAGAAAAACTCGACATTTTCCAGATACGAGATTTCCACTCAAAGGTAATTTAACGCGAAAGTCGCGTTGCATTCGTTCACGTAAGTGGATGAGACGTTGCGCACGATAGATGAGGTTGTAGTACGCACCTCTCAAACATCATTAAAAACTATTCAACGCATCCAAATCATCGATCGCGTGTGTCATGCGGCGGATGAATTCGATCGATGTTCCGGCCGGTTGCATCTTCGGCGCTTCGGGGGGTTGACCGAGGGTGCCGGTCCACCACGCGAGCGCGGAAAATAATTGCTGGCGATAGATGCGCCAGGCGTCATCGAACTTCGGCGCCGGCGCCCCGACAACGCGCAATTGTTCCAGATAGAACTTGAGGAGGTCCTGCTCCCAGCGCCGGCGCTCGTCGGGCGTGTAGGCGGTGGAAATGCAATACGCCACATCGCGGCCCCAATTCCCGAGGCAGCTGCACTGCCAATCGTTCAGGCCCATGACGTCGCCGGGGGCGATGTACCAGTTCTTGAGATGAACATCCGAGTGCACGTAGGTGCGCGGAAGATGCGAATGCGCCGCCACGCATTTCAATGTTGCCGGCCAGATTTCGGCTTGACGTTGGTAGAGTGCGGGAGGAATCACGTCTTTGGCGTCAATGAAGCCACGTGCGCAAGAATCACCGAAGCCCGCCAATTCGACGGTCGCCTTGAAGTAATCTTCCCAGGTGTTGAAGTCCTGCATGGCGGCAAATTTGTCCGGCTTGGCGTAGTACTCGCCATGCAGCCGCGCGAGCAGGCGCATTTGACTCATGCCGCGTTCGAGCGTCATTGGGGTATCTATGCGACAGAACTCAACCTTGCCGATCATATCGTGCATGACAATGATCGAATTGAAACTCTTGCGATCGTAATTCGCGTGGTAGGCGACGGGTGCTTCGATCGGCAGGTGTGGCCGCACTTGGTTATAGAAATGCACTTCGGCGGCGATGCCGTTATTCATGCCGAGAATGTAACGATTCTCCAGATTCGGCGAACCCTTGCAGAACACGCTCCTGGGCCAGCACGCATCGGCGTTGTCGTAGTGGAGAAAGATCCGGCGGCGACTGGACGTTCCTTCGTCCTTTACATCGAAGGTACAGCTCGCGACGCGGATCCCTGGATGCGTGCCTTGCAATACCGCCGTCAACCACGCTGGGGTAATCGATTCGTAAGACAACGGGATATCTTGCAAGGTGCGCGGCGTGACGTTGGCCTTTTGTTCGGCAAGGAAGTGCGCTTTGATCTCGGCAAACGAGGTGCTCATCAGGGTTTTATCTCCACGTATCGAGTTGTCTAGGCCGACGCACCTTTCGCGGTCGCGAACCAATCCGGCCAACCAGCTTGTAAGTTTTGTTGTCGAGCGAGTTCACGTTCCTCGGCACTCGCCAATTTCAAATCCCACTCCTTGAGCGCGCGCTTGATAATCATGCGATGCCAGAGCGGCGGGATCAACGCCGTCAGGAAACACAGGAACACATTCGGCATGTGGATCGCGGTTTGATCCGGTTTGAGCTTGTAATACGGAATGTAAGAATCGAGATGATGATCGGCGTGGTTCGTGATCTCGAAAGCGACCGGCCGCGTGAAGAAGCCCAGATGATTCCATAGATGGCGCCGCGCCACGGGTTTGCCATCGAGCCGGACGATGCCGTAATGCTGAAAATAATTAAACGACTCGACCCAGAAGCGGGAGATGACCATTGCGGTTAGCACGACCAGCACGGCGATTCCGCCACCGATGGCATAGACCAGGCCTTGGAACACCACTTGCGCGAGCAGGGCTTTCCACAGGCGATGACGCCACGACCAGCGGCCGTAGCCGCGTTTCTCCAACGCATCGCTTTCGATGCGCCACGACAGCAGCGTGCTCTCGAGGACGGCGTTAGCGGTGAAGGCGTATAGCGTTACGCCACGCCTTGCAGTATCCGAATCTTTATCGGTGCCCACATCGATGTGATGCCCGACGGTGTGGCCGATGTTGCGTGCGCAATCGAGATAGCACACCTGGAAATAGGTGCCGATGAATTGCGGCAGCCAGCCCCGTTGATGATAGAGCTCATGCGACGGCGGCACGAACGCAATGACCGACATCCACGCCACGCTGATAATCGCGCCCGCCAAGCTCCAGCCGCTTAAACGATCTAGCCCGACCTGCCACGCCAGGACCAGGATTAACGCCGGGCCGCACACGGTGCAGATCCACACCGGGATATTGGCGAGCGTGCGGTTATTCATTTGGCGAACCGCGAGATCGTCCGGAAGCAGCGCGTCGACGAGCGCGAGCACGAATAAAGTCGAAAGTCCCAACCACGCATACGGTCCGCCCTTGATGATCCCGTAGGCGGTGAGTAATTGGAGTCCGAGTGTGGTGTAGTAACGTGCGTAATCGAGAAACATGGCCTTACCTCCAGTCAACTCTGATGACGGGTCATGCGTTTCAACGCGCCGCCGCCAATTTCGGTTTGGGTAACTTCTTTAGATTCTTGAACAGGTCGCGGCCGATCAAATATTTCATGATTTCGATCGAACCTCCGGCAATCTTGACCACACGGGCGTCGGCATAGGCGCGCGCGATCGGGTATTCCCACATATAGCCCCAGCCGCCGAACAATTGCAGACATTCGTCGACGGTCTTGCAATGCAGGTTGCTTAGAAACATTTTGGCCATGGCGGCGTCGATGGCGTCCAGTTCGCCGCGCATGAAGAGCTCAATACAGCGATCGGTCATGATGCGGCCCGCGACGGACTCGGTCTTCAGCTCGGCGAGTTTGAACTGCGTGTTTTGAAAGTCGGCGATGGTCTGGCCGAAAGCCTCGCGTTGCGCGGTGTATTCAACGGTCCACTCGATGACGGCTTCGGTGACCGCGGCGCTGCGGATGGCTTGCGCCAGACGTTCTTGGGCGAGTTTAGTCATCATCAGGCCGAAGCCCTGGCCCTCTTCACCGAGCATGTTGGTGGCCGGTACGCGCACATTGTCGAAGAAAAGTTCCGAGGTGTCCTGCGCTTTCATGCCGAGCTTCGACAGGTTCCGGCCGCGCTCGAAGCCCGGGCGATCGCCTTCCACCAGAAATAAGGTAATACCCTTCGCGCCGGCGGTGGAATCGGTTTTCGTGGCCAGGACGAGCACATCGCATAGTTGGCCGTTGGAGATGAAAACTTTTTGGCCACTGATGACGAAATCATCGCCATCGCGAACCGCGCGGGTGCGGATGTTTTTCAAATCGCTGCCGGCGTGGGGTTCGGTCATGCCGAGCGAGCCGATGGCAACGCCTGCGATCATTCTCGGCAACCAATGCTGCTTCTGCGCCTCGGTGCCGAACGAGCGAATATACGTGGAGACCAAATCGGTGTGGATCATGAAGCCCGGCCCGGTAAATCCGCCACGCGCCATTTCTTCGAACACGACTACGTCGTAGAGGTAATCGGCGCCGCTGCCACCGTATTCTTCGGGTACGGAACAGCACAGCAGACCGGCCGCACCGGCTTTGCGCCACAACTCGCGCGGGACAATCCCATCTTCCTCCCATTGGGCGTGAAAGGGCGCGATTTCCTGCGCGATAAAGCGCTGCACCGTCGACCGGAATATTTCGTGCTCGGGTGAAAATAGCGTGCGCGGGATCATGGGCGAGGTCCTGTGGTATTGCGCTTTTGGGGCTGTTACCAGGCGCCAGCGAAGGTATCCGGAGGGCGTCGCGGGCTCGTACGCTGAGTATATAGTACGCATGTGTACGAATGGTAGGTAGGCTCGCCCGCAGCGCAAATTTTCGTGACATTCGGTGGCTGCGGCGCCGTTCCGGCGGGCGTGTTGCGGCGCGGGAGCCAGCACTGGCGTGCTGTCACACCAATACCGTGCATGATCTACCTGCAACTGACGATACGAGTGCGCGCACCGTGGGAGCCGCTTTAGCGGCGAATCTTATTCAAAGCCCATTCGCGGCTAAAGCCGCTCCCACAAAACTTCCGTGCAGATCGAAAGTTACTGTGAGCACCGGATCGTGGGAGCCGCTTTAGCGGCGAATCCATAGTGGGCTATTCGCGACTAAAGCCGTCTCTCAAATATCCGAGGAGGCGGAGGTGGCGTGGCAATCCAGAAGACGCGAGAAAATCCTTAAGAATAAAGGTGTCGTCGCACCCATGCTTATCACTGGATTGCTTCGCTGCGCTCGCAACGACCGCAGTCCGCGCTGAGCGAAATTTATTGAGAGTCAGACCGCTAGTCGCCATCGGCACCCAGCGTGCCGTTGACCATTTGCAATAGATTGCCCTTAACGGTGCGCAAAATCCGCGTCGTGGCTTTGACGTCGCGCGCACTGACTCCGTTGAGAATCCGCGCATTGGTCGCGCTCGCGATCTTCCGCATTTTGGCCACTACCTTGCGGCCTTCGGCAGTTAAGAATATCTGTTTGACCCGGCGGTCGCCGTCGTGCGCCCGGCGCTCGATCAGGCGTGAGGTCTCCAGGCGGTCGACCAGGCCCCCGAGAGCCACTTTCCCCAGGTCCAATTGATTAGCGAGCTCGGATTGCGCCATGCCATCGCGGCGCGAGAGATAGGCAATCACCCAGGCTTGCGAGCGCGTAACCCCAAGCGGCCGGAGTGCCGTGTCGTAGACGATGCGGCGTAGTCGCGATGCATCGTGAATATAGAATCCGAGGCGAATCGCCCAGTCTTCATCCGATCGGTTGTCGGCGCCCGGCACACGCGTGCGTTTAATGGATTTTACAACCACAAGAATTCCTTGGCGGCGATTAGCGAGTCAGGCGACCGAACGGTCGTGCGCAGCCCAATACGGCGCGCGCAAATCCTTCTTCGCGATTTTGCCGCTGCCGGTCATCGGGAAGCTCGCTAGAAAATCGATGGACTTCGGGATTTTGTAGCCGGCGAGCCGCGTCCGGCAATGGTCGATCAACTCGATTTCGGACACGGTGGTATCAGGCGCCAGAATTACGCAGGCTTTGACGGCTTCACCCCAACGTGCGTCCGGTACACCAATCACCGCGACTGCCATGACCGCCGGATGAGTCGACAATACGGACTCGATCTCGGTCGAATAAATATTCTCGCCGCCGGAGACGATCATGTCTTTCAACCGATCGTGGATGTAGTACAAACCCTCGGCGTCGCGATAGGCAATATCGCCGCTGCGATACCAGCCGTTCACGAACGTTTCGTTGGTCTGCGCTGGCTTTCGCCAGTAACCGCTCGCGAGCGCCGGCGAGCGAATTAAAAGTTCGCCGGGTTCGCCGGTTGCGGTCTCCTGGCCGTGCTCGTCGACGATCCGCAGATCGATCAACGGCAAGGGTCGGCCGCAGGCCTTGAGCTTTTGTTCGTTATCGAGATCGTGTTCGGCGGGCCGCAGCAGCGTGACCGCGCCCGCGGTCTCGGTGGCGCCGAAGAACTGCATGAACTCGCACGGCATCCGCGCGATCGCGCGCTTGATAAGGCCAAGTGAGATCGGCGAGCCGGCGTACATCACCAAGCGTAACGAACTGAAATCGGTGGTCGCGGCGTGTGGATGATCGAGCAGCATTTGAATCATCGCCGGCGCGAAGGCGGTGATGGTCGGACGCTGTGCCGCGATCGTCGAGAGCGCGCTGGCCGGATCGAATTGGCGCTCGATCAACACCGCCATGCCGTTGTACAGCGACTGGAGCGACAAACCGATGGCGAGCAGATGAAAATTCGGCAGGGCGACTAGAAAACGATCGCCAGCGTGCCACGCCAGCGCCGGATCAAAATGCTCACACAGTCGCATGTGATTGAGGTTGTCATGCGTAATCACCACGCCCTTGGGATCGCCCGTGGTACCCGAAGTGTAGAGCTGGATCGCGCCGAATTCGATGCCGACAAAGGGCAGCCGGCCAGGTGTTTGACGGTAGGCCCAGACGCGAAATGGATCTGTGCCGAGGTGGCTGCGATCGACTTCGCAAAGCGGAATCGTAAGTCCGAGTTCAGCCATAATCTCCCGCCATAACGCCAGGAATTCGGTTTCGACAAAAGCAAACTTGACCTCGACATCCACGACGACATTGGTGAGTTCGGGTTTGGACAGGCGCCAGTTAAGTGGACAGAAACAGCAACCTTGTTTGACCGTGCCGAACAACGCCACGAAGTAGTCGTCCGAATTCTTGCCGAGATACACCACGCGATCGCCCGACGTTAAGCCGTGGGCGCCAAGGCCGTTACCGACTAAACCCGTGAGCCGATCGAGTTCGGCATACGTCGTTTCATGCCCGGCGTAGATCAGCGCCAGGCGATCGCCCGCGGTGCGTGCGTAATACGCCGGATAATCGCCCAGCGTTCGAATCTCCTTGTACAGCCACATACGGGGTTCCTAGCGACCGTTAAACACGGGTTTCTGTTTTGCCATGACAGTGTTGAGTGCCTGCCAGGCATCTTCGGTGCGGGTACATCGCGCGATGGCCTGCGCTTCGTCTTCAAGCTGCGCTTCAAGGGGTTGCGCAAAACTCGAATGAAACAGTCGTTTGATTTCGCCATAGGCGCGCGTCGGACCGCTGGCCAGCTCGACGGCCAATGCGTGCGATGTTTCACGTAACGCGGGCTCATCCGGCGTCAACTCATTCACGAGTCCAAATTCTAATGCCTGCGATGCGGACCACAGGCGATTGCGCAGTAGAAAATCGAGCGCACGGCGCTGGCCCACTTTGCGTGGCAAGTAAAAACTCGTACCGCAATCGCAACTAAACCCGATGCCGGTGAAGGCGGCGTAGAACTTGGCGTCCGCGGTCGCCACCGCGAAGTCGGCGGCCGCCGTGAACGCCACTGCGCCACCGGTGACCAGACCGTGCAGCGCGATGATAACCGGCGCATTCATCCGCGCGAGTCGCGCAACGCCGGAATTCAAGTCGGCGGTCATTGCCTTGGTCAGCGCCGGCAACGTCGCGCGCTGGCGCACGAAGGTTTTAAGATCGCCACCCACGCTAAAATTCTTGCCCCGCGCTTCTATGAGCACGGCACGCACCGCGGGATTTTCATCGCATTCGATGGCCAGCAGTTTCAGTTCGCGACAGAACGCTTCGTCGATCGGGTTCCCGCGTGGGCCTTGATCGAGCGTGAGGTGCGCGATGGAGGACTCGACGCGAAAGGCAAAAGCAGTGGTTTGCATGTTGAGGTGGCATCTAGCGATTCAAATTGTTTGGAGGCGACCGGTTACTAAGTAGTAAGCCAGCGTACGATAAGCGATATACTCAAGCTGTTCCAGTCGACATCGACCAAGAGGACGAACGCGTGGGCTTTCTGAAAAATTTATTCGGCGGCAGTCCGCGGACCATCACCACCGAGCCGGCGGGTTTGAAATTCGTGGTCCAGCCAGGGCAATCCGTGCTCGAGGCCGCCTTGGGCCAAGGTATTGCGTTTCCGCATAGCTGTACGGTCGGCACCTGCGGTTCGTGCAAGTGCAAGCTCGTCAGCGGCAAAATTCGTGAGATCGCGAACTTCGCCTATGTCTTGAGCGCCGAAGAGCTCCAGGGCGGGATTATTCTCGCTTGCCAAGCGGCGCCGCGTAGCGATCTGATATTGGAAGTTGCAGGACTTTCCGATCGCCACTTGACGCCGCCCGGTGATTTCACCGGCACCGTTATCGAGACCGTTGATCTTACTCACGACATCAAGCGCGTGGCGATTGCGCTCGATCGACCACTCGCCTTCGACGCCGGCCAATACGCACATCTGAGCGCGGAGGGTGTGTGGGGCGCCCGCGCGTATTCGTTCGCGAATCCACCGCGTTCCGGTGGATGTGAGACGCTGACGTTTTTTATTCGCCATGTACCGGGTGGCCTGTTCACGGATCTCGTTTTCAGCGGAGGGCTCACCGGGAAGACGCTGAAGGTCCATGGGCCTTTGGGCAATTTCTGGTTGCGTGAAAGCCGCGCGCCGTTGATCGCGATTGCCGGTGGCAGCGGACTCGCGCCGCTGGTGTCGATGCTGCAAGACGCCGCGGCGGGTAACGTGGGGCGGCCGTGTCTGGTGTTGTTCGGGGCGCGCGCGCAAGCCGATCTGTACGCCCACGAGGAATTTGCGGCGCTCGGTCAACAGTGGAATGGGGCGTTCAAATTCGTGCCGGTGCTGTCGGACGAGCCGGTTAACACCGGTTGGGCGGGCGAACGTGGATTGGTTACGGCCCGCATCGCGGCCCACGCCAAGGATTACGCAGGATCCGACGCTGAAGCGTATCTGTGCGGACCGCCGCCGATGATCGATGCCGCGCTGCCGCTGCTGCGCGAGCTCGGTCTACGCGACGACAACCTGCACTTCGATAAATTTCTCGATGGGAGTCACGGTCTGCATCGTCAAGAATAGGCGGCAGATGAGCATGTCACATTATCCCCTCTCCCCTTGCGGGAGAGGGCTAGGGTGAGGGGTAGAATTTAATCACCGTCTTTTACTTGCCCCCTCACCCCAACCCTCTCCCGCGAGGGGAGAGGGAGAACAGCCTGCCGTAATGATGTGGGCGTTTACCTGTCCCGCTACAGCGGCCTCGCGCGTTCCACAATATTCGCGGTCTTCTCCAACCATGCCGCCGCCGCGCCATTCGCGATTTCGTCACTCATCGCTTGTGAAAACAATACTAACCGTGTCGCACCCGCGGCACGGTAGGCCTTCAATATGTCGGTGCTCAATTTCCCGTCTTTCGGATCAACAAACGGGCTAAATTGTAACGTGGCTGGATCGCGACCGGCGGCGCGAAACATATCGCGCAAGATTATCGCTTCTTTAGCGAACGCTTCGGGATCTTGCACAATCGGGCACCAGCCGTCGTAGCTGCGCGCGATCCGTTGCAAGGCTTTCTCGCCGTGGCCGCCAAGCAAGAACGGTGGACCACCGCGCTGGATTGGCTTGGGTTCGCAGCGGACCGGCGGAAACTGGATCTGCTTGCCTTGATAGCTCGGCGACTCTTCAGTCCATAAGCGGCGCATGGCTTCGGTCATCTCGCGCATGCGTTGCCAGCGCGTCGTGAATTGCGCGCCCATGATTTCGGTTTCTTCCTTGAGCCAACCGGCGCCGATGCCGAGCACTACACGGCCGCGCGAATAATAATCCAAGCTCGCGATCACTTTAGCGGTGAGCAATGGTTCGCGCTCGGGCAGCAGGCAAATGCCTGTCGCAAGCTTGATTTTGGTCGTTACGGCCGCCGCGATGCTGAGCGCGACGAAGGGATCGGTCCAGCGTCCGTAGTGTTCGGGTAGGTCGCCACCAAACGGATACGGCGTGAGTGCCCCGCGCGGAATGATGGGATGCTCGGGGATCCACAAGGAATCGAAGCCGATCGCTTCAGCGCGTCGCGCGACGGTGGGAAGATCGCCCGCCTGGGCGGTTGCGATTGAGAGAAAACCAATGTCCATGATGTCTCCTTGGATTGATCAAAGATTCCGAATCGCATCGCGATGCCGGGTTGCGTACGCACGACTTACGACATCCTGCTGCACCCCGTAGCCGATCGCGCCCTCGTGATTCCAACGCATTAAGGCCTGCACGTACAGCACTGAAGGATAGGGCGCCCATGGCGAACAATTCATCGCCGCGGCGGTAAGCTTAAATGTTTTGCCACGCGTATCGGTAGCCTGCAGCACCGTGCTCATCGGATACAGACCATGACGCTCGGTCCGCCCTTCAATCGCGGTCATCCCATACACCCGCCCGTCCTCGAGCACATAGCCGGAGATCAGCGGACCGAAGGCGGCGGATTTGACCGGATCGAACGCCACCAGCGCATGCACCGTCAAGCGTTCGCCGAAACTGCCGTGCAGCCAGATCACATTGGCATTATCGCGCTCCTGGCGCGGGCCCCAGCTGCGATCCAGGGTATCGATGCAATCGATTTTGTACGGTTTGCCGCGCAGGATGGCCGCGCCCGTGACGCGGCCCGTGATCTCGAAGTGGCCACCGAAGGCATGCGACCAGCCGTGCCCGAGGCGGTTCGCGGCACTCGGGTCCTGCCCCGGATCGTTCATGTCGAACGGGTCCATCAGCGCCTTAAATTCGAGTTCAACGCGGGTGTCGTCGATACCCTCGTAGCAGGCGTGGTAATGCTTCAGCGGTTCGATAACGCGCACGGCTAATCCATTCGGCAACTCGTATTGCAATAGCGATTTAGGGCACGGCAGGTGTTGCTGATTGTCGATGTAGATCTGTTCCTCCCACACCTGCGAGAAGCGATCTTGCACCGTGATGTCACTCATGCACACGCCAAGCACCGGGCGCGTCACCACATAGAGCACGCCACTGATGCGGTGCTCCGGAATATTGAACAGAAACGGATTGGTCTCGCACCAGCGGAAGTCGTTATTTAACGGGGTGTGAAATTCAACATCTTCGGGTTTAATCATGAAATCTCCTTGGTGCGGTCATACGCTGCAAGCAGCGTTGGAATATCGGGCAAGCGTTCCGGATTCGTGTCGAAGCCCATCGCTTTGAACCACGCGCGGCCGCGCAGGACTTCCGCACGGGAAAAAGCCAACACACGGGTTTCCGCATCGTTCTTGAATTCAGCGCCGCCGTCTTCGCCGCTGGCGATGAGCAATGCTTCAACCGCGTGCGCGAGGGCCGCGTGATCGGATCCGCCCACCAGCGCGGTGACGCGTGCCGCGGCACGTTGCGTCGCGGGCCCGCCCACGGCATGCGTGAGCAACTCGCGGGCAAGTTGTTGCAGCTCGTTAAGTTCTATCGCTGCGAGGCGGGGAGCATGCGTGACTTGGAGCGACAGCGCGTGAAGGTGCCCAAGCAACAACCGAATTTGCTCCTGCGCCAAGGAATTTTGCGGATCGACGGCCGGCATGATCACTTCGGTGATGGCGCGCATCATGCTGCGCAAACGGAGATCGATCGAGGGGTTCATCGCAGGGCTCCCGCGTCCAGCAGATCGGCGAGATCGGATAGAAAAACGTAGCCCGCGGCGGCCAGCCAACTGAGCAGCGCGTCCTGATGATTGTGTGCCTCGTGGGCCGCGCGGAGCGACGTTCCGAGGCAAATCACCACGCATTGATACACACTCAGCACCTGATAGAAAAAAAACGTCTGACGGTCGACTTTACGACCGGTTTCCGCTTGATAGCGGTTGACCAATTCGTCGACCGGCATGAGGCCAGACGCCAGTAAGACATCGTTCTCAACATGGCTCCAGGCCTTGATCGCGATCCAGGCCAGGTCTTGGTGATAGTCGCCGATATGCGCGAGTTCCCAATCGAGCACGGCGGTAATTTCTTGCCGCGCTTCGTCGAACAGGAAATTACCGGTGCGATAGTCGGAATGCACGAGCACCAGCTCTCGCGTCGCGGGCAGATGCTCGCGCAGCCAGCGCTCGGCCAGTCCCATTAACGGAATGCCGCACAGCGCATCGTCACGCCACACTTCAGTCCACCAATTGACCTGCCAGCGCGCCGCTTGCTCCGGATCCGCGTCGGGCGCCTGAAACAAATCGCGCGGCAAGCGACGCCAGTCAAATTGATGAATTGCGCTCAAATGACGCATGAACGGAACGGCGAGCGCACGCCGAAGCTCAAGTCCAAGCACGGTACCGAAGCCCGATACATTGGTCGTGATGTTCGAGGGCTTGGTGACACCCGATACGAAACTCGTAATGAGCGCCGGGCGGCCTAACACGCTGCCGTCACTATCCAGCCACAGCGCGTCGGGCACGGGAATGACGTTCTGCATCGCGCGCAGCACGGCGAACTCGCGCTCGCGATTGGTCAATACCGCGGCTTCGAGCGGATCCATGCGCAATACGCAGCGCGTGGTGCCGGTGACGTTCGGGATCTCGAAGACGAACTGCTCCTTGGAGGCGCCGCCGCCCATACGCTTGAGATTTGACACGGTCATGGCGCGGCCTGCTTCGGCGCTTAAAAAAGTCTCGAGCGCAGTCTTAACGTCGGCCACCGAGCGCAGCGCATACGGCCCGAGAGCACGCACCGCCGCGCCACCCGCCAACGTCGCTGCGATACTGGGTTCGAGTTCTGCCGCCATGCTAGCCGCTTATCACCTGGCGCTGCGCCTGCGTCGTGGTGTAGTGGTCGTAGAACACCGCGTCCTGAATTTCGCCATAACCGACGCGACCGTCGCCAGTGACCCAGCGATTGAGTAAATCAGGTACGCCGACACACGGAAAACACTCCCACAACCCGGAGGCCATGGGCGCGCCGTGAAAAGAATGTTGCTGGCCGCGAATGTCGGTGACGTTAAGTCGATACGACGAACCCCAGATCCCTACGCGATCGACGATCATGGTCGCCGCGGTCAGGCCGTGGACCAGGCCATTCTCCAGCACATAGCCGTGGGCGAAGGTGTATTGCGCGTCCGCCGCCGCATTGATGTCGAATTTCCAGATCGCGTGCATGCTGTAATCGGCGCCAAAAATGGCGTGCATCCAGCACATGTCCGGACATCCCACTTCGGGGCGAGGGCCCCAGCTGCGATCCATGCAATCGACATAATCGATCGCGAATTTCTCGCCGCGCAGGATGAGTTGTCCGCGCACGCGGCAGGTTTGATCGTAATGCCCGCCATAACTCGCGCCGAAGCCGGAATGCGCGGCCTGCTCCGCGGCTGTTTTGCGCGCGACCGGATCCATGGCCGGATCGTGAATGTCGTAGGCCGGCATCAGCGCTTCTAGCTGTAGGTCGACCGAGGTGTTGTCATGACCTTGGTAACTAATCGCATAGTGTTCGGGTCCGCGGGTGAGATCGGCGGTCACGCCGCTCACTAAAGCGAAGCGCGAGAACTCCTTGGGCGCTGGCAACTGCTGACGATTATCGGAATACGCTGCATCGAAACGCGTACGCCCCAGGCCCCGGAAGACTTTGATTTCCGACAACGTCACGCCGAGACCCGGCCGCGCCAGCGTGTAAATGCTGCCAAACAGGCGCTGTTCGGGAACCGCGAAGGGAATGTATAACGTTTCGGCCCACAGGTAGCGAGTCGCCTCGTCGGTCGCGCTGTGCATCTTCTCAAGGTGATAATCCATGTCTTGGCGCGTGATCATTTCGCTCTCCTTGGGGTCATTAAATTATCGGGCCCGCTCAGGGTCGGAGCAGGAAGTTCTCCACCAGTTCGCCAAATTGCTCGTGCTTTTCCACTTGCGTCCAATGCCCGCATTCGCCGAACACATGCAATTCGGAATGGGGAATCAGATGGTGCAAACGAATCGAACAGTCGAGCGGCAGGATCAGATCCTCGCGCCCGTGAATGAGCAACGTCCGATGCGCGATGTTTTTGATCATCGCTTCGGGCGTGGCGAGGCGCTCGATATGACGCTGCCGTGGCGCCGGAAAGAGCTTGGCGTAGGATTCTTGATAGCCAGGCCGGATGCTCGCCTGATACCGCGACTCAACGATTTCCGGTTTGACGAGGGTTTGATCGTAGGCGAATAACGCCATCAGATTGCGCATCGCATCCGCGGAGGGTTGATAGCCCCATACCGCATCCAAACCTGGCGTGAGTTCGAATTCGAGACCGGCGGCGCCCATCAGCACCAGCCGCTCGACGCGCTCCGGGTGGCGCGCGGCCAACGCCAGCGACAGCGCGCCCCCGAAGGAATTGCCACCGAAATGCGCGCGCTCAATCGACAGTGCGTCGAGCAATTGAGTCACGAAGGAAACCCAGTTATCCAACGTATAGTCGAAATCGCCAGGGCGATCGGTATAGCCAAAGCCGACAATGTCTGGCGCGATAACCCGAAACCGCGCGGCCAACCGGGGTAGTAATAGGCGCCAGTTGGCGTAACCGGTGACACCCGGGCCGGAGCCATGCAGGAGGACCACCGGCGTGCCGCTGCCGGCGGTCAGATAATTGGTGCGGATCGCGCCCACCACGGCGGTACAGCCGAGTTCTGGATTTGCGGCGGTCATGAGTACGGGCCTTTTTTGCGAACGAAACGATACAATCAGGCCGGATGCTATTGGTCGGATTCAAAAACTGTCAAGGCGCGCAGCCTTTACACGACCGGGTATCCCCTAGCGTCAACCTAACCCGGTCACGAGCCGCAGGCGATTTAGAGAGACCCCATGGCAAGTATTAAGGCCGATCCCAGCGCTCACCGCCGCGTGCAGGGCTTAGTGCATGAAGATCCCGCGCGTGGCATTTTTCGTGTCGCGCGCCGGACCTTTGTCGAGCCCGACATCTTGGTCCGCGAACAGGCGTTGATTTTCGATCGCTGCTGGCTGTATCTCGGCCATGAGTCCGAGATCGCACAACCGGGCGATTTCCTGACGCGCGACGTCGGCGGACGCACGTTACTGTTCGTGCGCGCGAAGGACGGCGTGATTCGTGCGTTTTTCAACACCTGTCCGCACCGGGGCGCAATGGTGTGCCGCGAGAAGCAGGGCAACGCCGGGATGTTTCGTTGCTTCTATCACTCATGGGCATTCAATCTCGAAGGTAAACTCGTCAACCGGCCGGGCGATGAGTGCTATACCACCGAAGCCCGCGAAGCGGGGCATCACGATCTCGTCCCCGTGCCGCAGGTCGATCATTATCGCGGACTCTACTTCGTTAATTTCCAGCGTCGCTCGGAGCCGCTGGTGGCGTATCTAGCGCAGGCGGCTGAATTCATCGATCTCATCATGGACCAGTCCGAAGTCGGGATGGAAATCGTCGGCGGCACTCAGGAATACAGCATCGAGGCCAACTGGAAGCTGCTGTGTGAAAACAGCTTCGATGGTTATCACGCGGTCTCGACACACGCCACGTATTTAGATTATCTGCAAAGCCGTGCCGGCGGATTGGTCAAACGCAATCTAAGCGTCGGTCAGGCGCATGATCTCGGTAATGGTCATGCGGTTATCGAATATGGCGCACCGTGGGGCCGCCCGATAGCGCTTGCGGTGCCCGCGTGGGGCGTTGAAGGGGAAGCGGAAGTGAATGCCGTTAAAGCACGGCTTGAAACTCGCTTCGATCCGGCGCGCGCCGAACGTATCGCGTGCTTGAATCGAAACATGGTGATTTTCCCCAATCTGGTGTTGAACGACATCATGGCGATCACGGTGCGCACCTTCTTCCCGGCCGGGCCCGCGCGCAATCTCGTGAATGCGTGGACGTTGGCGCCGAAGGACGAATCGGCCACGATGCGCGAACGGCGGTTGTTCAACTATCTCGAATTCCTGGGCCCGGGTGGATTCGCGACTCCCGATGATTGCGAAGCCTTGGCGCTGTGTCAGCGTGGCTATGCCAACTTAAGCGAAGCGGGATGGAACGATCTTTCCAAAGGCATGCTGAGTCCCGAACCCAAGATCGACGATGAAGTGCAGATGCGCGTGTTCTGGCGCGAATGGCAGCGGCGCATCGCGGAGGAAGGTTGATGAACGCCACCGCCACGCTCACCGTCACGCGCGCCGAACTCGAAGATTTCTTGTTTTTAGAAGCAGCCTTGCTCGATGCATGGCGGCTCGACGAATGGTTGGGCTTGTTCGATCGGGACGCGCGCTATCTGGTGCCCGCCGCCGGTGCGCCGGATGATGCGGATCCCACCACCACGCTCTTTTATATCGCCGATGATCACCATCGCCTGACTGAACGCATCAAGCGACTCAACAAGCCGACCGCGCATGCGGAGTTTCCGCATTCGCGGTGCCGCCGGTTGGTGAGTAATGTCCGCCTCCTCGGAGGTACTGATCAAGCCTTCCGCGCGACCTCGAACTACCTGACCTACCGCAGCAAAATGGGGGAGACACAAACCTACTTCGGTCATCATCTCTACGAAATGTGCAAGGTTGACGATCAATTGCTGATTACCAAGAAAACCACCTTCATCGATGCCGATGACATTCGCGATCAAAACAAAGTCAGCATCATCCTGTGATCCGCGATCCGCACGAGGCCAGCGTTATGCCATTTCGTTATCGCCGCCTGGGCTATGTTGCGCTCAATGTCACCGACATGTCCCGATCGCAGGCCTTCTATCAGGAGATCCTCGGTCTGCAGGATGCGGGTTCAACGGCCGGCGGCGAACATCTGCTGCGCTGTAGCGAGCGGCATCACGATCTTATCTTGCATCAATCGGCGGCGGCGGGATTGCGTCGCATCGGCTGGGAAATGGAATCGAACGTCGAGGTGGAATTGATCCGCGCGCATCTCGAATCGCTGGCATTGATTACGCGTGCCGTGCCTACCGAGGACTGCCGCGCACTCGGCATTGAGGGGGCGTTTCGCGTGCGCGAGCCGCAGACCGGCGCGACGTTTGAGTATTACAGTGCAATGGCGACGGCTGACACGCCGTTCCAACCGACGGTCGCCAAGATCGCGCGCCTCGGGCATGTGGTGTTGGCCACCGACGATCTCACCGAATGTGAGCGCTTTTTTCGCGAACAGCTCAATTTTCGCGTGTCCGATAGAATTCAAGGCGCGGTCACGTTCATGCGTTGCTTTCCGAATCCGTTGCACCATTCCTTAGGCTTAAGCCACGGCAATGCCGCGCGCCTGCATCATGTCAACTTCATGGTCACCGACATCGACGACATCGGTAGGGCGTTGTATCGATTGAAGCGCAACAACATCCCGATTGTCTTTGGGCCCGGGCGGCATCCACCGTCGGAATCGATCTTTCTGTATTTTCTCGATCCGGATGAACTCACCGTGGAATACAGTTTTGGCATGGAGGAATTTCCGGAAGCCGCACCGCGCGAGCCACGACTGCTGCCGATGGCGCTGAGCTCGATCGATCACTGGGGTGCGGTGCCTGATCCCAAGTTCGCGGCGACCGGGGTCATTGAAACGATGGAGGCTTAGCGATGGCGATGCAGGGCTTAAGATATAAAGTCGCGATCGTGACCGGCGCCGCGGCGGGCATAGGACGCGCCATCGCCGAGCGCCTGGCCGCGGAGCAGGTTCGTCTCGTGCTCGCCGATATGAATGCCGAGGTGAACGCGTTAGCGAATGAATTGCCGGCCAGCGCCGCGTTTGTCGGCAATCTGTGCCTCGAGGCGCCCGTGCGCGAGTTGATACAGTTCACCCTTGAGACATTTGGCGCCATCGACATTCTGATCAATAACGCCGGCGGCGGCGTGATTCGCCCGTTTCTCGAGCATACGCCCGAGACCCTGCGCGAGACCGTCGATCGCAACCTGTGGACCACGCTGTGGTGCTGCTACGCGGCGTTGCCGCACATGCGGCGCGCGGGTTACGGTCGCATCATCAATATCGGCGCCGACTCAGTACGCAATGGCCTGCCCGAGCACGCGGCGTATAACGCCGCCAAGGGTGGCGTACACGCCTTGACCACCGGTCTCGCGCGCGAGTTCGCGACGCGCGGGATCACGGTGAACACTGTCGCGCCGTGCATGGTCGCGACGCCCATGGTGCAAAAACTCATGGCGGAAGACAGTCCGTGGATCAAACAATTCGCGGACTTTATCCCGATGGGACGCCCGGGCACGATGGAAGAAGTGGCCTCGATGGTGGCGTATCTGGCGAGTGAGGAAGCCGCGTTCGTCACCGGCCAAGTCATCAGCGTCAATGGCGGCAGCACCATGCTGTGATGATGCGACGTATTTATCCCTCTGTCAGACGATTGCTGGCATCGCGAGTGACGCAGCAGTCCATTTTTCCCCTCACCCCGGCCCTCTCCCGCAAGGGGAGAGGGCGTGTGTTGTTCGCCGCCGCGCCGACCGTCTGTATCTTGTCCCCTCTCCCCTTGCGGGAGAGGGCCAGGGTGAGGGGGCGGATTGACGCCGCGGATCGCATGACGGGACCTTTTAACTGCGCAGATCTAATCAATCTCGGTCGAGTAGCCGGTGAAGTTTGCACGATAGTTTCCCCCTCACCCCAGCCCTCTCCCGCGAGGGGAGCGGGGAAAGAATACCGCGCATGCCAGCGTCACCGCACTCTCCACTGATCGACGTGCACACGCACGTGGTCCCGAAAAATTTTCCGACCAGTCCGTCAACCGCGAACCAGCGGTGGCCATGCCTGCATTTGCACGACACACGAGCGACGCTACGGATCGGCGACAAACCATTCCGCGAACTCGATTCGCGATCATGGGATATCGCCGCGCGACGTGAGTCGATGGCCCGCGAAGGCGTCTCCGCGCAAGTCTTATCGCCGATGCCGGAACTGTTGTCGTATTGGTTTGCGCTCGATGATGCGCTGACGCTCGGCCATCATGTGAATGGCGTGATAGCCGAGATGGTGGCCCAAGGCGGTGGGCATTTTCACGGGCTGGGCATGGTGCCCTTGCAAGAACCAGCCCGCGCCGCGCGGGAACTCGCCCGCCTACAGGCTGATGGATTATGTGGCGTCGAGATTGGCAGCAATATCGACGGCGTCGTGCTGGGCGATGCGCGCTTCTTCGAGTTCTATGCCGAAGCCGAACGGCTGGGAGTTGCGCTCTTCGTGCATGCGCTGCATCCCGTCGGCGCCGAGCGTTTGCATGCCTTCCCGGATCTTATTCCCTACGCCGCCTTTCCACTCGACACCGGGTTGGCGGCCGTGTCGTTGATCCGCGCCGGCGTGCTCGAGCGCTTTCCGAAGTTGCGGATCGCCTTCAGTCACGGCGGTGGCGCGGTGGCGCCGCTGGTGCATCGCTTACATCAGGGTTGGCGATTATCCCAGGGATTTAACGGCCAGCTACCGCAGCCGCCACACCATTACGCAGCGAAATTCTTCTACGACAGTCTGGTCTACGACCGCGGCTATTTAAAATATTTAGTCGAGCAATTTGCGCCATCGCAGGTATTCGCCGGTACCGATTATCCATATGCCATCGAGCAAACCGGATTGCGGGCGTTCCTGCG
This sequence comes from Gammaproteobacteria bacterium, assembly GCA_016191285.1. GTDB lineage: Bacteria > Pseudomonadota > Gammaproteobacteria > CAIKBL01. Next base: position 85,747 of record JACPPA010000007.1, on the reverse strand, counting down.
GGATGTGACGCCGAGCGCTGAATCCGCCCTGTTCGTGGATACGGCGCGGCGTTTTCTCGGGCTTCAACCCATTTCGTGATAGGTCACACGGAGGAATCATCCTATCGCGCCATCGGCCGTGCGGACTTCGTCTATATATTTAAGTTAGCCGGACACGCGCGACCCAAATCGTGCCGTGGTTGAGCCGGCGTCAAGACGCTCGGTTGGGAGTTAGGGAACGGCAGGAATGGCGGATTCTAAATTGACGCGGATGGCGGGCTCGCCTCAGTGAGTGTTGACGAGCGTTTGCGCGCGCCCACGGTCACGCTTGATGCAGCCACCACGCCAGCGATGTTCAGCGATCGGGCGCTCGCAGTCGACCGCTCCCACAAGAAACGCTTAGCGGCTACGTGGCTTGGCGCGATGAGTCGGGGTCGCGGTCCAGGGATCATCGGGCCAGGGATGTTTGGGATAACGACCCTTCAGTTCCTTTTTGATTTCCGGATAAGTCCGTTCCCAAAATCCCTTTAGGTCTTGGGTAACTTGGAGTGGCGTTTGCCGTGGCGACAACAAGTGCAACACCACCGCGACGCGACCGTGGGCGATGCGCGGCGTGTCGGCGAGACCGAACAGTTCTTGTAATTTCACGGCCAGTATCGGGCTGGCGCCTTCTGTGTACGACAGCTTGCGGCGCATGCCGCTCGGCACCAGCAATTCACTCGGTGCGTATTCATCAAGCTTTTTTTGCTGCGCATAGTTGAGTTGATTGCGCACGATTTCCGCGAATGCGGCCGCGTCGATTTCAGCTATACGCGCCTTGCCTACCAGGGTTGGCGGTAACCACTCAGGCATTGAGGCCGTGAGCGCCGTATCGCTGAGATCGGGCAGCCCGAATTCAGGACACCAGGCGCGCAAACCCTGGACGCGCGCCTGCCATTCGCGCAAGGCCCCGGTCCACGGCAGCGCATCGAGTCCCAGTTGTTCGATGCCGGCGAGCAGCATCGCCGCTGTTTCACGATCGCGTGCGGTCGCGACTTGACGCTGTTCCAGCAGCAATTCGCCGAAGCGCGTTTCGGCGCTGGCTTCCACCGCGCGCTTGTCACGATTGAACCGTAGTCGCTGCCCGTGGCGAAAGCTCGTCGGAAACTTTTGCTCTAACAGCGCCGGATCGAACGGCGCGGCGCGCAGGATGAGACTATCGCGTTCATCGAAGCGAAGTTCGGCCACCACCAACCACGGTTCGCCGGCCAAATCCGAATCATTCAGCAATTGCGCGCCGCGGCCATTACTCAATTGATAGCGCCGTGGATTGGACTCGTCTTTCTTTGCGATGCGATCGGGATACGCTGCGGCGAGCACATTGCCGACATCGTGACTGCTGAGTGTCGCGAGATCGCTGGCGCTGGTGTGCAAGCGGCGACGCCAATGTTGAGCGGCTCGATCGATTCGCGCCAGGCCGCCACGGTCGGCTTGATCGCGAGCGAGACGTGCGGCGCGAAATGCCTGCAAGGCGGCCACTCGCGCGCGGAGATCGTCGCTGCGTCGGCCGTCACCGCGTAGCGGATCGCGGCTCTCGAGAATGGCCGCGATGTCACACGCGAGACCCTTCAAGCCCGCAGGTGCGCAGTGCATGGCATTGGCGAGACGCGGGTGGGCGCCCAAAGAAAGTAGCGCCGCGCCGTGTGGGGTCGGCCGCCGGTTGGCATCGAGCGCCTCCAGCGCGCGGAGCAAGGAATGCGCCTGCGCTAACGTTGCCACCGGTGGCGGATCGAGGAAGCGCAGTGACTCCGAGCCCCAGGTTCGAAGTTCCAACGCAAAGGCAGAGAGCTCCACACAATGCATTTCCGGTCGAGTCGCCGGATCGAGTCGCTGGCTTTGCGGCCACAGTCGATAGCAATGACCGGCCGCAACTCGACCGGCGCGACCCGCACGTTGTGTCGCGGAGGACTGCGCGATCAACACGGTCTCCAAACGACTCATGCCGCTGGCCGGATCGAAGCGGGGTTCGCGGGCGCGACCCGTATCGATGACCGCGCGCACGCCGGGCAAGGTCACACCGGATTCGGCGACGTTGGTCGCGAGCACCACGCGTCGTTGTTGGCTTGGCTTTAAGACCCGCGCCTGTTCGTCCATGCTCAGTTCGCCGTGCAAGACTTCGACCGCGGCATCCGTGTCTTTTAAAAGTCGCGTGGCGCGATCGATCTCGGCCTTACCCGGTAGAAAGCACAGGACATCACCCTCGGTTTCACCGAGCGCAAGCATTACCGCGCGCTTGAATTGCAGGTCGGGGGTCTCACTCGGTTTGGCCGCGATATGACTAATGGTGACGGGATAGCTCCGACCCGCCGACGTCAAGCGTGGTGCGTCCAGGAACTCCGCCATCCGCGCGCCATCCAAGGTGGCCGACATCACCACCACGCGGAGTTCGGGTCGCAATGCGGCCTGAACTTCGAGACATAGCGCAAGACCTAGATCGCTGGCCAGATTGCGTTCGTGAAATTCGTCGAAAATGACCGCGCTGACGCCGCTTAAGTTTGGATCTTCTTGCACTAGGCGCGTCAGAATTCCTTCGGTGACGATTTCGATTCGCGTGCGCGCCGTCACGTTGCGCTCAAACCGAATGCGATAGCCGACCGTTTCACCCACCGCTTCATTCAACTGCGCCGCCATGAACGCGGCGGCCGCGCGCGCGGCGATCCGGCGCGGTTCAAGCATCAAGACCTTGCCCGTACACCACGCCGATTGCAGCAACGCCAAAGGCACCTGAGTAGTTTTGCCTGCGCCCGGCGGCGCCTCGAGCACCAGTCGAGGGTGTTCGTCAAGGCTTGTGAGTACCGCCGGCAGAATTTCTTCGATTGGATAACGGGACGCGCTGGTCATTCAGAATTTTTGTTGGCAATCGGCGATGGTTCAATCTAGGAGGCGCTTTTGAGATTCAAATGGGTGCTTTGTCTTGAAATCCTAAACCCCTCACCCTAACCCTCTCCCGCAAGGGGAGAGGGGAACGATCACGCGATTGCATTGCGCCCGCTCCCTTCGCGGGAGAGAGGAACGATCGCGCAATCGCAACTCCCTCTCCCCTCGCGGGAGAGGGTCGGGGTGAGGGGGGAGTAGAACGTCGATAGCGGTCGCGCGCAAAAATTCAAGCCGCAATCTGCGCTACACGGCTCAGCCGTTGATTGACGGCGCTCAAGATTGCACGTAACGAGGCCTCGATGATATCGCTGCTGCGTCCGGCGCCACAAAAACGTTGGCCATCCAGATTGAGCTGCACGTAGGCCACCGCATCGGCGCCGGCGCTCTTGCTTAAGGCGTGTTCACTGTACTCGACGAGGACAATTTTCTTCGCACAGTACTGTTCCAGCGCGGCCACGAACGCGCCGACTACGCCGGAGGCCCGGCCGTGCAAGGCCACGGTCGCGCCACGGTCGCGCAAGCTGGCCTGCAATCGATCTTCATTATTTTCACGCGTGACTTGATAGCTTACTAATTCAAAGGGCACGCGCTGCGCGAGATATTGACGGTCAAAGAGCTCGACTATTTTCGCGGGCTCGACTTCGGTCGCGCTTTGTTCGGCGTGGCGCTGAATGACGGCGCTGAAGTCGATCTGCAGCCAGCGTGGCAGCTGAAAGCCCTCCGTTTGTTCGAGCACATAGGCGACGCCGCCTTTGCCCGACTGACTATTGATGCGGATCACTTCTTGATACGACCGCCCGAGATCGGCGGGATCGATCGGCAAGTACGCGACGTCCCACGGCCGCGCGGGGTCTCGTTTGGCAAGGCATTTCTTGATCGCGTCCTGATGGCTGCCCGAGAACGCCGTGAACACCAGTTCCCCTGCGTAGGGATGGCGCGGATTGACGGGTAATTGCGTACAGGCTTTGACGCACCGAATGATTTCGTCCATTGGCGATAGATCGAGTTCGGGATCGATGCCTTGGCTGTAGAGATTCATCGCCATGGTCACGATGTCCATATTGCCCGTGCGCTCGCCGTTGCCGAGTAACGTGCCTTCGACGCGCTCGGCGCCGGCCATCACCGCCAATTCGGCGGCCGCCACCGCGCAGCCACGATCGTTATGGGTATGTAAGCTAACGATGACGGTATCGCGTTGACCTATATGCCGGCAAAACCATTCGATTTGATCGGCATAAACATTCGGCGTGCTCATCTCCACGGTTGCTGGCAAGTTCAAGATGCACGGTCGCGCCGGCGTTGGGCGCCACACGGAAACAACGGCCGCGCATACCTCCACGGCATAGTCGAGTTCGGTGCCGGTGAAACTTTCCGGCGAATATTGAAACGTCCAATCAGTACCCGGATAACGCGCGGCGCAGGCCTTCACCCGTTCCGCGCCTTGCGTCGCGATGGCCTTGATGCCGGCGCGATCGAGTTCAAACACCTGTTCGCGCTGCACGGTCGAGGTCGAGTTGTACAGGTGCATGATCGCGCGCTTGGCGCCGGCCAATGCTTCGAACGAGCGCTCGATGAGTTCGGGGCGCGCCTGGGTAAGGACCTGCACCGTGACATCGGCCGGGATCAAATCGCCCTCGATGAGACGGCGCACGAAATCGAAGTCCGGCGCCGAGGCGGCTGGGAAGCCGATTTCGATCTGTTTAAACCCAACGCGCACCAGCATCTGAAACATTTGCAGTTTCTGCGCGACGTTCATCGGTTCGATCAGCGCCTGATTACCGTCGCGGAGGTCCACGCTGCACCACGTGGGCGCGTGCTTGATCACATTGTTCGGCCAGGTACGGTCGGGCAAATTTATTGGCGGAAAGGCGCGGTACTTACGGTGGTTAAAGGCATTCATAGAGCTTGGCCCCAGGTACTAGTGAATGGTGACCAGTATAGGCAGAGCGCACTAGGGAATGATTGCAAAGACACCATTAAAATGAGGTATAAATTAATTTAATCACTAATTTTATTTATTTTTATAGAGATTTAATCTAAATTAATGCAACTCAATCAACGGTGCGCGTTACCAGCGCCCTCCGAACCGCAGGCGCCTCACGATGAAATTGGACCGTATCGATAAACGCATTCTGGCCCTGATGCAGAACAATGGCCGGATCACCAATCTAGAGCTAGCCGAGCAGGTCGGACTATCGCCGACTCCGTGCTCGCGCCGCGTCCGCCAATTGGAAGAGTCCGGCATCATCGAGCGCCATGTGACGCTGTTAAATCAGATCCGGCTTGGACTGAACATCACGGCGATGATCAGCATCAGCATGGATCGACACACCCCCGAGCGCTTCGCGAGCTTTGAACGCGAGGTCAAAAAATTTCCCGAAGTGATCGAATGCAGCATCGTCACCGGCCAAGCCGCCGACTATTTGCTGAAAGCGGTGCTACCCGACATGACCTACTACGAAGAATTTTTGCTCGGGCGCCTGACACGAATCGAAGGGGTGACCGGGGTTCACTCAAGCTTTGTGCTGCGCAGGGTGATCGCGAAAACCGAGTTACCGCTTGATCACGTCGACGGGAGCGCGCCATTGCCGGTACGCGAGCGCTCGCGGCCCGAAGTCCCTCCTGGACTTTTCAGAGTACGGAAAACAAAAAGTGCGATTTTTGTTTTCCTTCATTTTCAACGATCTGCGACCGTTGAAAATGGCGGCACTTCCCTGTGCCGCGGGAATCTCTGCCTTTTGCAGAGATTCCTTAAACGCTCGCCACCGATCGCGCCGCAATTTTCCCGTGGTGCTTTTCCTACCGGGCATAACCTGCTCTACTCCCGCCTCCGCGATTTCCGTCCGCTGGTATTCGAAGACGCAGCGGCGACGCAACTCGCCACCCCGGGTAACGACAAGGCTTACGCTCCCGCATGAAAGTCCCCAAGGAACTGCAGTCGCTGATCGACGATGGCGTTATCGACGAGGTCGTGCGGCCGCTAAAAAGCGGCAAGGAGGCTGCAGTGTACGTGGTCCGCGTGGGAACCGAGGTGCGCTGCGCCAAGGTCTACAAGAATATGGCCCAACGCAGTTTCCAACAACGCGCCCAGTATCAGGAAGGGCGTCAGGTGCGCGGCAGCCGCGCACAGCGCGCGATGGTCAAGCGCACGAAATTCGGTCGCAAGGAAGAAGAGAGCGCGTGGAAGAATACTGAAGTGGAGGCGCTGTACCAACTCATGGCAGCGGGGGTGCGGGTGCCGAAACCGCACAGCTATATCGACGGGGTGCTCGTGATGGAGCTGCTAACCGATGCTGAAGGGCGCTCGGCGCCGGGCTTGGGCACGGTCGAGCTCGCGCCGCAAACGGCGCGCGAATTCCACGCGTTTCTCGTCAAGCAGATTCAGTGGATGCTGTGCGCGGGACTCATTCACGGTGATCTTTCCGAGTACAACATATTGGTCACTGAAAGTGGGCCCGTGATCATCGACCTGCCCCAGGCGGTCAATGCCGCTGGCAACAACGCCGCGCGCGCCATGCTGGTACGCGATGTCGGCAATGTCACGGCCACCCTCGCGCGCTTTGCGCCAGAGCTCGCCGCCACGCGCTACGGCGAAGAGCTGTGGGCGCTTTTCGCCACCGGCGAGCTGACGCGCGAGTGTGCGCTAACTGGTGAATTCATCGACGATGAAACGCCCGATGTGGAGGGCGTGCTGCAGGTTATTGAAGATGCGCAAACCGAACATGAACATCGCGAATACGGTCGCGAAGTGGCGGACGGCAGACACGCCGAGCCCCGTGGCGAACCCGCAAATTCGAAATCCCGTCCGGATTTAGGACTTCGGGGTGTGCCTCTGAAAACAACGATGACCCGAGGTTCTCAGGATACGTCGAGATAAAGACAACCATCGGCATCTGACTCCACCGGATACGTTTTGATTGCGGTGATGCACGGCGCCGCGGGTGCCGCGCCCGATCGGTTGACGGGCATCATGTCAGTCCGGCCAAGCTTAATTCGATTCAACATTGCAACCTCAGGCGAAATTGGGTGCCCTCCGCCCGGCCCACGGCAACGCGTGCTCAAGCTGTCCCGCGAGGCTGTACAAAGTTTCTTCGTCGCCTAAGCGACCGACGAATTGCATGCTGAGCGGCAAGCCCGACTTGGCCTGCCACAGCGGTAAGGCCACCGCCGGCTGACCTGTCGTATTAAACAGTGGGGTGAACACGGCGTAGTGCTGAATGATGTGGTTCCACCAGCCGAGCATATCGAGATCTTTAGCGTTCTGATCGAGTTCTCCGAGCTTGGCCACGTCGCGGCACAACACCGGGGATAGCAACACATCGTAGTCGCACATGACCGCACCGACCGCGCGCGAAATGACGTTTTGCATGCCCATCGCTTCTTCCATCTGCAGCGCCTTCAGCGATTTTCCGTACCGGTACACTTCAAGCGTCACCGCCTCGGTCGTTTTCGGGCCGATGGTGCGACCGGTGCGCGCCGCGAAGTGCTCCATGTAGTAGCCGAGCGTCACGGCCCACAGGCGAATAGTCGATTCATTGAACATTTCAGCACTGTAATCAAAGCGCACTGGCGTGCAGACATGGCCGAGATCTTCAAGCAATTTTTGCGTGTCCAGGAGGCGTGACTTGATCTCGCGCGAGATCGCGCTACCGCCCGGCAGGCGATCAACCACGCCGATGCGGAGCTTATCCGGCGGCGTCATCGCGGCGGCGAGGAAGCTGCGCCGGGGTGGGGGTGCAGTATAAAAATAACCGTCGTCCGGACCTGCCACGGCGTCGAGCAAAGCGGCCGAATCACGCACCGAGCGGGTGGCTGCGAATTCGATCGCGAGACCCCACAAAAAAATGCCGCTATCGGGACCGGTGGGGGTGCGACCGCGCGTCGGCTTCATGCCAACCAGTCCGTTACAGGCAGCGGGAATGCGGATAGAGCCGCCGCCGTCGTTTGCATGGGCCATAGGCACCATGCCGGAACCGACTGCGGCACCGGCGCCACCTGACGAACCGCCAACCGAATACTCGAGCTGCCATGGATTCCGCGTCGGTCCGTAGATCAGCGCCTCGGTGTTGGCGTTGAAGGCCAATTCCGGCGTAGTGGTGGTGCCAATCGTCACCAGGCCGGCCGCGCGACAGCGCCGCATGAGTTCGGTGTCGTGTGCGTATTCGATACCGGCGCCGAGACGCGAACCGTGCGAGGAGATCATGCCCCGAAAGTGCATGCCGAATTCCTTGACCAGAAAAGGAACGCCGCGGAATGGCCCGTGCGGCACGCCGGACTTTATTTCGGCTAGTGCGTGCTCGCGCAAGATTTGTACTACACAGTTAATTTTGGGATTCAAACGCGCCACCGCGTCGAGCGCACTGTCGACGAGTTCACGTGGCGATACTTCTTTGTGGCGTACAAGCTCAGCAAGCCCGAGACCGTCATAATGACTGTATTCGGTGAAGTTCATGGATCGTACTCCCGTTTTATTTTGGTACTTGCTGCGCCGCTCCACGCTGAACCAGTATAACTCGCGGAACTGGCGGCGCTTGGTGGAAGCTACATTGCGGGAGCCCGCTTCGAGCTTCGAATCTTGGTTGAAGCCGATTCGCGGCTAAAGCCGCTCCCACAATGGCTACGATAACCATGCATCGACTTATTCGGACTCCATTATGTGACGAGCGCTAGCTCAATCCACATTGCGGGAGCCGCTTCGAGCTTCGAATCTTTGCTTAAGGCCGATTCGCGGCTAAAGCCGCTCCCGCAATCGCCACGCGCCGGGTCATGCGAGTTTATGGTGAGACCTCATTAGTGAGCCAGCACTTGATTACCCAGGGCCTGCGCGATGTCGCGCCCGATGCGCGTGGCCATCTGGGTGTACGCGCCGGCCAAGGCCCGATAATCGGCACCTCCGCCTTGCGTGCCGACGGTGCGGCCGGCGACTGCGTTACCACCCTCGGCACGCCGCACCGACCACACGGCGTCAAAGCTGATGGACCCGGATGATGATATATCGATTTTTTGCACATCCACTTGCACGCGATAGACCGCATCGGTGAGCGCGGTGCCCGGATAAGCGCCTACGACGGTGTTACCAAGTTCGGCGGTAAGGGTGGTCGCGAGGACGCGGCCAATCGCGATTTTGAGCGGTTCGACCCAGCGTTGTCCTTCGAGCACGCCGAGCTCATTGTCGGTTTGACGCACGACCAACTGTGGGCGATCGATCGCTTCCGGTACGGTCACCGGGCCGATATATACGGTGGTATTCGCAGGCATCATGCGCGGCGGATGAACTCCACCACTGCTCGCGGTGGATTCGAGCGCATAGAAGTGCGATGGAGGAGTCCGCGCACAGCTGGTCAACACTAAGGCGCCGAGCAGAAAAGATAACGCGCGCATCAGGGAGCCTCTTGGGATTTGCCGCGCAGCACCGCGTCGGGATGGCGTTCCAGATAGTCAGTGAGTTCGCGCGTGGCGGCCGCGGCGCGCGCGATCTCACGCAAGGTCACATGCAATTCCTGTTGCAACGGCGAATCGGCGGCCAGTGTCCGTTCGGTGGTCGATAAGGCGCGCGTGGCGCTGGCCAGCGTGGCGTTCGCGGTGGCCAGCGTGCGGCGCGACTCGGACATCGTCGCCGCCAGTTCCGGCGCGACCTCGGTGTTCAGGCGCTGCACCAGTGAATTCATCGTGTGTAAGGTGGTATCGAAGGTCTGCAACGTGCGCCGCAGATCGGTGTCGAGTTGGTCGAAGGCCACGTGGTCGAGCTTTTTCGCGATGTTGGTCAGCTGCGCTTGTAATTCCTCCAAGGTCCCGGGAACGGTGGGAATAACCAACGGCTTCTGCGTGACATCGGTGGTGACCGGTTTCGCATCCGGAAAGAAATCGAGCGCCACATAGGTTTGTCCGGTGAGCGGATTGCCGGTGCGCAGTTGACCTCGAAGCCCCCGCGCAATGAAGCGTGCGACGCGTTGTGCGGAATTAAACGTCGCCGTCGAGCGTTTTTTTAGCGGATCGAGATCCCGCGTACGGATGCGATCGGGATACAGGTGAATCTCGACTGGTTGCACGAATTTATGCAAGCCACGATCGTAAACGACGTCGATGCGCGTGACCTCGCCAATCACCACGCCGCGAAAATCGACTGGCGCGCCGGTGGACAGGCCACGCACGGTTTGGTCGAACATCAACTGATAGGTTTCGACCGAGGTATCGGGTTGGGCGAACGCGGCATCGCGCGACGGAAATAACGTGAATTCAGCATTCGCCGCTGCTGGCGGACCCGAACTCTCGGCGGCTTGTTGAAACGCGATACCACCGATCAAGATCGTGAGCAGCGATTCAGTCCGCACACGGACGCCGCTCGCATCGATACTGACATCGATCCCGCTCGCATTCCAAAAGCGGGTTTGCGTCGTCACATAGCGATCGTAAGGCGCGCGCAGAAACACCCGAAACGTCGCGCCCTTGCCATCCTTCGCCAGATCGGAGGCGACCACTTCACCGACTTGCGCATTGCGAAAATACACCGGTGCGCCAACTTCAATGGAGCCGAGGTTCTCCGCGTGCAACACAAATTGCCGACCGAGCGCTTCGCCAGTCACCGCTGGCACTTCATCGAGACCGATAAAGTCGTAGCGCTTGTCGGTGGCGGTTCCCGGATCGACCCCAATATAGGATCCCGAGAGGAGCGTCGCGAGTCCCGAGATCTGGCCGCCCGCGATCCGCGCGCGAACCACCCAAAAGCGTGTGTCCTCGACCAGAAAATCTTCGGCTTGGTTGGAGAGTTCGGCGGTCGCGACCACGCCTTTGTGATCCGGGCTCAGCACGATGGATTTAACCACGCCGATCTCAACATCCTTGTAACGGATCTGTGTTTTGCCGGCTTCCAGGCCTTCGGCCGTGCGAAACGCAATGGTAATCGTCGGACCTTGATTGAGAATCGACTTAACGGCGAGCCAACCGCCGACGGCGATAGCCAAGATCGGCAACAACCAGATAAACGGCAAGGTGCCGCGGCGCGGCGCGTCCAGCACGGCGGTTGGAATTTCGGGTAAGGAAGTCGGATCAGCCATCGGTCTCGGTCGTATCCCAAATCAGCCGCGGATCGAAACTGAGCGCAGCCAGCATCGTCAACACCACCACCGCGCCAAACGCGATCGCGCCACTACCAACAGTGATCGAAGCGACGGCTTGGAAGTGAACCAAGGTTGCGAGCAGCGCGACCACATAAATATCGAGCATCGACCATTTACCCACTAATTCGAGTGCACGATATAGCCGCGTGCGTTGCAGCGGTTGCCACGTCCAATGAATTTGTACCGAGATCAGTAGCAAGCTTAGAGCGATAAGTTTGGCCAGCGGCACGACAATACTGGCGATAAACACGATGACGGCTAGATCGTAGGCGCCTGATTCCCACAGATAGCGTATGCCGCTGATGATGGTGTCGCTCTGCGCACCGAACAGCGAACCGGTATGCATGATCGGGAGCCAATTGGCCGGTACATACAGCACGCACGCAGTCAGTAGCAAGGCCCAGGTGCGTGCCACACTCTGCGGTTTGCGGCGATGGAGCTTGGCGGCGCAGCGCGGACAATGCGCCGATCGACTCGGATCCGTGAGATGACACACCAACGCACACACGTGGCACGCCACAAGCCCCAGTTGCCGCGCCATGCGCGGCGCCGCTTGTGGACGAGGGCTGTCAGACGATGTCATCGGCCGTATCGAGATCGGCGATATGCTGCCAGATTAGATGCGGGTCGTAAGTCGCCGTGGCCGCCACCGACGTCAACATCAGCGCAATAAACGCCCATAGGCCGATCCCTGGGATCACCGTCGCTAGATGCTGCAGCTTTACCAACGACACCAACAGGCCCAGCACGAAAACTTCGATCATTGCCCACGGCGCGATGGTTTGCAGCAAACGCGTCAGCGCAACGAAGCCAGGCATGAGTCGGCCAAAGCGCAGCGGAATCAACACATACAACATCGCCACCAGCCCGAGTGCGGGCGCGATCACGGTGGTGCCCAGCACCAGGGCCGCGACCAGCGGCATGCCTTGGTCCTGCATCGTCAGCGCGGCGCCCAATAAAGTGGTCGATGTTTCGCGTCCTTGAATTTGGAGACTAAGCACCGGGAAAGCGTTGGCGATGATGAACAGCGCCACCGCGGTAATCGCCCATGCGATGGGGTAATCGATGCGGTGTCGTGGACGTCGGTATAGCGTCGCGCTACAGCGTACACAGCGCGCGCTGCTGCCCGGCGCGAGCGCGATTTTATACTGCAGCAGATCGCAGTCGTGACAAGCGATGAGCACGCTTAACATGCCGGCGATTTAACCGTGAAAGCGCGCGGATCTGCAACCCGCGAAATTCGCTGCCTTCACGAACGCCTGCGAGACGCGATCAGGGATGCGGCCCCCACGGCGCGGCCGTCAACAGCTTGACCTCTTGCGACATCAACAGCGGCCGAAATTTAGCCGCAAAGTCGTTAATAAAATCCGGGTTGGCGTACAGCGCGGCCCAGTGCGCGCGTCGATCGGCGTCGTCATTGAACTTCCACAGGTGGATGAGCTGATTGATCGCCCCGGTGTCGGCTTGAAAGTAGCCGACCAACTTTTTATCCAAACCACTTTTCTGCAGTACTGGGTAACCAATCTCGGTATAGAGCTTGACCGCCTCGCTCATCTTGCCGACATACAGTGTGTAGGTGCGCATTTCATAAATTGCCATGTTGATTCTCCTTGCTCTGGATTAAGACACGGGCCGCTCACTGCGATCGGCGAGCGCTAACGGATCGTTGTACGAACCGACTGTGGTGCCGCGATAGAGGATCTGCGCGTTACGCTCAGTAATGCCCCTATGCAAGGCCACCGCGGCTGGATCCATATCGGCGCACGGTGGTGGTTCGTCGGCGAACGTGCGATATCGGTCGATCCCGCGAACCAGTGTTGCACTATCCTCGCCAGCGATCTGGTGAACATCGGTCGGGATGTAACGGATCGCGAAACCAATCCGGCGCGCATCTGACGGATTGGCCGGCGAGCCGTGGATTAGGCGTACATGATGTAATGACATCTCGCCGGGTTCGAGTTCGATGCGAACCGCCTGCCGCGCATCGACATCAACCATGACCTCCTGGCCGCGCGTCAGTAGATTATGCTTCGCGAACGTATCGCGATGAGGAACCTGATCCATTCGATGCGAACCTGGAATAACTTCCATCGCGCCATTGGTGACATTGCTCGGGGTAAGTGCAACCCACGCACTGACGACATTCGGTTTGTTCAAACCCCAATAGGTTGAGTCCTGATGCCAGGACACATAGTCGAGCGAACGTGCTTCCTTAATGAAGAAACTACTGCTCCAGCACAAAAGGTCGGGACCGTAAAGATCCTCGATCGCATCGACTATACCGGTGGTGCGAACCAAATCGGCCAACCAGGTGAAGAGGAGGTGCGTCTTGTGCCGCAGATCGCCCTTTAGTGGCTCACCCGTTGCCGCTTCAAAGGTTTCGAGCTTGGCGCGAATGGTCGCGGCCGCGACCGACGACAGCACGCGCACTGGATGCACATAGCCGTCATATTCGTACTGCGCGATCTGCGCTGGGGTGAGCATCTTAGGCATGGATAGGTCGCCGGCTAAAGACTAAGGCGCTAACGCTTCGAGCGCGCGCCAGCAAGGCAGCGCCGGATTCTCTGGGTTCACCGAAAATACCGGGACGTGATCGGCGCCGGCGTCGAGATGCGCTTGAATGCGATCCCGCAAGGTCTTCTCATCGCCCCATGCCAGCATCGCATCGACCAGTCGGTCGCTGCCGCCGTGCTCGAAATCCGCGGTGGTAAAGCCGAAGTCGAGCCACAGATTCCGGTAGTTCGGCAATTCGAGATAAAACGCGATCATGCGCCGTCCGATTGCGCGAGCAACGGTTGCCTCCTTAGTCAAACAGACGCGTTGAAACGGGCACAGCCACGGTGTGGGTCCGAGGATCTGGCGTGATCGCGCGGTATGTGCCGGCGTGCTGTTGGCTGGATGTGAGCCCTGCGCGATCGCGCCAGACAGCGCCGTCATTTTGGGTCCGAGCGCGGCGAGAATGATCGGCATTTCACCGAGCACGGTGGTGAGTGCGCCACGCGCCCCGGTGCCGAGCGGTTGCTTGGTTAAGCCTTCGATGAGCAAGTTATTGCGGATCGCGATCGATTGGTGACAGTCACGGATGTCGTTCACGTAATTCCGCATCGTCGCGAGCGGTTTTGCGTAATCGTGTCCGCGCAGGTTCACCAACACGCTGTGTGAGACACCGAGACCCAACAGGAAGCGACCGCCCGACTGCTCGTTCAGGGTCTGCTGGCCCATCGCGCACACCATCGGATCGCGACCGTAGATATTGACGATGCCAGTCGCCGCCACAATTCTATTGGTGTTCGACAAAATAAAACTTGCCATCGCGAACGGTTCGCGGCCCACCGCTTCGGGAAACCACACCGCGCCGTAGCCGAGCCGCTCAATGCGCTGTACTGCAGCGGCGAGTTCGGTTGCCGATAAACCTTCGCTGAAGAGAAAGACGCCCTTATTGGTGAGGTCCATGGTTCACGCTCCGAGGTTAAGGCGGTGACTGATTATGATCGAACGCCGGAATAATCGCTAACCACCGAACCCTTGCACGCTGAGCGAACTGAAGTGGCAGTGCATGGTGGCATTGGATCAAGGCGTAGAGCGTCGGCGCCGCCAGCACGTTTTGCTAGACTTGCGGCAAGCCCCTAAGCCACAGGCCACCGTCATGGAATTCTCCGAAGTTATCCGCACCACCTGCGCGGTTCGCGATTTCGTCCCCAGCACGTTGCCGGATGCCACGTTGAAGCGGATCCTCGGACAAGCGCGTTTTGCGCCGAGCGGCGGTAACCGTCAAGGCTGGCGCGTGGTGGTCGTGCGCGATCCGGCCGCGCGACGCAGCTTGTCGGCGATCGCGCGGCCGACGATACAGAGCTACACCGCTCAGGTGAATGCCGGCGAAAATCCGTGGAATACGATCGTTCCGTCGCGGGTGACGGCGGCGGAGGCGGCGGCGACCCAGGTCAATTCGCCGCTGTTTGAAAACCTCGACGATGTCAATCTTATTCCCGCGGTGCTGGTGGTGGCGGTGGATTTGAGCGTGGTCGCGTCGTTCGATCGCGATCTGCCCCGGGTCGGCGTGATCAGTGGCGCATCGATCTACCCCTTCGTGTGGAGTTTATTGCTCGGGGCGCGCAACGAAGGTTATGGCGGTGTGCTGACAACGTTCGTCGCGCGCGACGAACCGAAAGTGCAGGCGTTGTTGAATCTGCCGAGTCATTTCGCCGTCGCGGCGTTGGTTCCGATCGGTCGTCCGCGTAAGCAGTTGACCAAACTCACGCGCAAACCAGTCGAAGAATTCACACGCTGGGATCGCTGGAATGACGGCACGCCGTTCAAAGTAGTCGAATAAGTCGCGACAAAAGGTGTAACCTGCTTTCTCCTATTCGTGCGAGGGAAGAGGCCATGGCAACGCTACTTGAGCAACTCAAATCGATGACGACGGTGGTCGCCGATACGGGCGACATCGCGTCGATGCAGCAGTACAAGCCGCAAGACGCGACAACCAACCCGTCGCTGATCGCGGCCGCCGCGAAGATGCCCGAGTACGCGAAGCTCGTCGACGATGCGCTCATGTGGGCAAAAAAAGAAGCCGCGCGCGAAGCGGGTAAGCTCGATAAGGCGCTGACAGTAAAAAAAGCCAATGACCGGCTGTCCGTGGAGTTCGGGTTGAAGATTCTGCGGATCGTTCCTGGTCGTGTGTCGACCGAAGTAGATGCGCGCCTTTCCTACGACATTCAAGCGTCGCTCGACAAAGCGCGATCGTTGATCGCGCAGTACGAGGCCGCTGGTGTCTCGCGTAACCGTATCTTGATCAAGCTCGCCGCCACGTGGGAAGGCATCCGCGTGGCGGAAGTACTCGAGAAGGAAGGCATTCATTGCAACATGACGCTACTTTTCGGCATGCATCAAGCCGTCGCGGCCGCCGAGGCGAAGGTCACGCTCATCTCGCCGTTCGTGGGGCGCATTCTTGATTGGTACAAGAAAGACACCGGTCGCGAGAGTTATCCGCCGTTTGAGGATCCCGGCGTTGTAAGCGTCAAGACGATCTACAACTACTACAAGAAACACGGCTACAAGACCGAAGTCATGGGCGCCAGTTTTCGAAACTCGGGCGAAATCACCGAGCTTGCCGGGTGCGATCTCCTGACGATCTCGCCGCAGCTACTAGGCGAGCTCGATGGCGCCACCGGCGAACTTCCGCGAAAGCTCGCGGCCGACGCCGCGCACGGCATGTCGATCGCCAAGATCGAGATGAACGAGAGCGTCTACCGCAGCATGCACGACGCGGATCGCATGGCGAAGGACAAGCTCGCTGAAGGTATCGCCGGCTTCACGAAAGCGATCGAAGAGTTGGAAAGGGCGCTCGAGGCGCGTCTCGGCGCGCTTTAGCTTTACCCACGCCGGTACCTAAAACCACAGCACCCGTCATTCCGGCGCACGCCGGAATCCAGTAAAAAAGCGGATCCGCGTACGGCGCGAACGCCTATTCTGACTGGAAAGCCGGCGTTTCGCTGTGCGAATTCCGGAGTGACGGCGGTTCGAGTTGTTACACGGCCTCGTTCACGCGGGATGACGGTGGGGGTGCTCGAAGGCCCTCTGGATTCCGGCGTGCGCCGGAATGACGGTGGTGGGGGTTACACCGAGGTCCTTTGTATTCCGGCGTTCGATGCCATGTAACAACTCCAAATAAATTGGAGCAGGGAACAAGAACTCAGCACCCGTCATTCCGGCGCACGCCGGAATCCAGTAAAAAATCCGCGCGGCGCGAACGCCTATTCTGACTGGACCCCGGCGTTTCGCTGTGCGAATTCCGGGGTGACGGCGGTTCGAGCTTTTACACGGCCTCGAACGCCGGAATGACGACAAGTAAAATCTGGCGCACTTCGGGTGTCGGTATTTCCAGTTCGTTATTTAGCGCCGCGTATCCTACGGGAGGCAGTTAAGCGAACAGATCGGAAACGTCAATCGCGGTTTCGGGCAGGGCGGCAGGGGTCAACGGCTTCGCCGGATCGTGCACTCGAATCTTGGCATATCCCTCTGCAGCGGGTTCTTGAAAGACCTCGACTCGTAAAGATTGCAGATCCACCAGCCACACCTCGGAAATTCCGTTCCGGGCATAGAGCGGAATCTTCGTGTCCCGATCATAGCGCAGGGAGGTATCCGCCACCTCGACGATTAATAGGACATCTTCGGCGTGCGGGTCGGCACTTTTATAGAAATCCGCGCGCGATTTCAATAACACAATGTCCGGCTCAGGTTCGGAATGTTCGTTTAGAACGACGGGACTCTGGAGGGCGATAACCACCATGTCGCCGACCACACGATTGAACAAACGTCCCAACATGGTAACAGTCCCTGCATGAACACTCCCGATCGGCGATGTATCGATGATCTCCCCTTCGATCAGCTCGCAGTGAACGTTCGGATCGAGGATGCCTATCTCGCCCATGCAGTGATAGTCGGCGACGGAAAGCCGGTGTTTTCTCGGCGGCATTGAAACTATGGATGACATTTGCTTGGCTCCGCTAACTGGGATTGCGATGAAATTGTAGTCCTTGTGCCGCGCCGCGTGAATGCGGCGCTGTCGTCGTCAAGATCAGCGTCGATGCAACCCGCCGCTCCGCTGCTGCCATCTGTTTCAGCGATCGGGAGTTCCTAGGGCTCGTAGTGCGGATCAGCCCGAAGGGCGCAATCCGCCGATTCATGTCGTAATGTCGGATAACGCGGCTTCGCCGCTTATCCGACCTACCCCGCTTTATCTTTCTCAAGATCCCGGCCAGTAGAGGCCAATAATGGTGCCGCCAACGAGTACCGCCCACGACTCGAAAGCAAGCCGCAGCGGTAACGGCGCGGCGCGCAATTCCATAAAGTCGAGAAACACAAAACGAACCTTGATGAAGGCGATTAGCACTACCGCAACGGTGGCATAGTTATGGTGGCTGCCAAACCCGAATCCATGTCCGAATTCCCAGGACACTGCGGTCGCGAGAATGAGGATGATCCACAGCGGCGTCACTTTGAGACTAAAGATCGATTCCATTGCGTTATTTCATTAAATACAACAGCGCGAAAAGGACGATCCACAGGATATCGACCATGTGCCAGAAACTGGCGCCGCTTTCCAGAACGTTGAGATTCTTCGCCTGAAAATCTCCGCCGCGCGCGATACTCGTCAGGTACGTAAGGACTCCCATGCCAATCAGCACATGCATCAAATGCAGACCGGTGAACATGTAGTAGTACATGTAGAAATCGTTGGTCGTCAGCATGATGCCGGCATGGATTTTTTCTCGGTACTCGAAAAATTTGATAACCACAAAGCCGAGCCCACAGAGGAAAGCGAGAACAAAAAACCTCGAACAGAGTTTTGCGACGTGCGCACGCGCCGAATGAATGGCTAGCGCCACAAACCAGGAACTCGTCAGCATCAGGAGGGTATTGATCGCACCAAAGTGCTGGTTCAACGTGCTTTGCGAATGCACGAATAGCGGAACGTCCTGCCGTCGATAGTAAACAAACACCACAAAGAACGCGGCGAACATCAACATGTCGCCAAGGATAAACACCCACACGCCGGGTTCACCGGGCAAGTGGGTTCGTGCCCCCGGAGGAGCGTCAGTGGAAGCGGCCATACTCGACGACTAAGAGGTTTTACGCCGCCCGCGCTTGTTCGATGATGCCTTTGCGCAAAAACACGAACATCACGAGATACCAGGTTAGGAAAATCACCAACGGGATCCAGAACGCGAACAAGCCGTCCCACGCAAAGGGTCCCTTTTTAAAGAAGGTGAGGAGTCCACCCGGCACGAACAGTATTGCCACCCATAAGGTGAAGAATCCCACCCAGCGCGGGAACACCGGGGCCACACTCTTATCGCTCAGAATGGCGAACCCGATGGCGAAGTTCTGCACGACAAACGACGTGAACGGCATTAACAGGACGATCCAGCCTAAATCGTTGAGCAACAAAATGAGATCGGCAGAACGTTCCGGTCTAAACGCGGCAGCGGTCCAGATTAGAGACGGCAAAATCAAGAACACGACCCCGATCGAGCCACTCGATAATTGGGTATAGGTCAGGATGGAAGGACTTCCCTCCATGCGTTTCATCTGGAGCGAAATTGCCGCGATAAAGGGCGAAATCAAGCCGGAGCAACCCATCATCAGGAACATGCCCAACCGTATCTGCCAGGTGTTCTGTTGATAGATCGCCGCGATATCGGCGGCGCTCGCGTTCGGCGACGGCGGTGGCACGAAGTTCGCCACTAGCCAGAACCCGATGGTGAACACCACGGTAAATACGAATCCGCTCCACGCACACAGCAATTGGCTTCTCGTATTCATTCCTCCCCCTTTATTTTTTGATGGACCTTCAGATTATGCACGAGAAATCCAGGTTTCCGATCCAGTGAGTCACCTTTCAGAACTGAAAGCCTAGCCGTTCAAGGCGGGCGCGAGTGGTATTTGGAAAGATGCCGTAGTCGCCAGCAATCGCCCACACCCGATCAGCCGCCAGGTCATCGTCGGCAAACATGCTCAACGGCGCGATTTCCGCGACGCGGCCGCCGTCGCTCAAAGTCCTGTTGACGCGCCGCACATACGGCGCATAACGATCATCCCGAAATAGGAAGCGCGCGGCGATCCGCTCGTTGGAATAGAACATCACCTGCCATTGCAACAGGGGATCATGCGAGAACACGGCGCTAATCTGCGCGCGTTCTAAACGATCGATCAGTGCGCGAATCGCCGGTTCGCCACCCGGTTGGAACTGGAAATGCCGGAACTGGACCTGACTAACCGCACCGATGAGGACGAAGGCGATAACTCCTAGCGCCGGCCCATGTGGATTACGCACCTTGGCGCAAAACATGCACAGCAGCATCAGGCACGCGCCACTCAACGGTAATAGGTAGCGCGGTGCGTAGTGATTTAGCATCAGCGTTGGCGCGATAGCGGTAAGCAACGCGACGCCGAGCGCGAGCATCAGAGCGCGCCCCTCGCGAACACGAACTACACAACCCCAATACACCATGCTGAGCAGGACGACCAGCGTCGCACCGGCCGCGAACATACGCGCCGCCAACGGCGCTTCCAGCACATGATGCAAATAATAAGCGCCGCCAAAATGCTGATAGATTCGTAGTGGGGTCGCCAGCAGCGCCTCCCCAAAATGAGTCTGCCATTGCAGACGCGGGTGCGGCCAGAAATCGAAGGTCGTGTATGCGCGGAGCGCACTGAATAGACCGCACGCGCAGAGCCCGCCAACTGCGTAGGCGATGACGAGGGCCCGGCGTCCTGCCCGGTACCAGGCATAAGCGACGAGGGGAATGAGGCCGGGCAGCCACAGGATCTGCGCTTCGGCCACCATCACGGTCAAGAACCCCGCCAACAGTTGCACTCTGCCGCGCCGATGCCAATCTCGATGGAGCATCAGCCAAGCGATCAACGATGACAGCAGAAACGCGGTGAGATAGCCGCCGCGCGCCTTCGTCGACCACACCGCCCAGGCAGGCGACGCGGCCAGCAGCAGTGCAACCGCGAACGGCCACCATCGGCTGTGGGGAGCCAATTCGCGCAGCGCGAGGAAGTAACACGCGATGCCGGTGGACCATAGGATCAGCATCGCGAATTTCAAGGCCCAGGCCTGCGGGCCGCAGAGCGCGAACATCGCCGCGCCCGCCGCCGCTTCGAGCAGTGCGAAGCCATAGGTCTGGCCATAGAAAAAGATCGGAAAGGATTGGCCAGCGGCGAGATGCTTCGCCATCAACCCGAGCACCGCTTCGTCGCCGTCGAGCAGCAGATCGGCACTCGACAACTGCGGCAGACGCGTTACCAAACACGCAACGGCAAGAATTAATAGCTGCTGCCAGAGACACGGCGCGCGGAATGTGGCAGCACCTTTCATCGGTGCGTAGGTACTATATAACGAACTGGAAATACCGGCTACCCGAAGTGAGACATATGGTTACTGGTCGTCATTCCGGCGTGATCCCGGCCTGCGCCGGGAGGAATCCATGAAGTTTTTTTATCTCACTGGGTCCCGGCTTTCGCCGGGACGACGGCAGCGCAATCCACATCGCCTATCGCATCCTATTAGCCTGGCCGGTATTAATGCTCGTCTATTTAGACAACGATCAGGACAAGGCGCCGGTTTGCAGGCGTGAGTAGCAACGGTTCATTTCTCCGCGCGTTTCGAATGACAAATAATATTAAAATTGACGACGCAACGCGGACTCTGCTTCGGCACGCCGCCACCATGGTAGAGCGAGCCGTCGAAGGCTAGTAACCGACCCTTCTTCGGTTCGACTTCGCGGTAAATTCGCCGATTTTCGTCGACAAATACGGTATTGCCGTCCGCGTTGTTCACGTAATAGAGCAGTACGGTATGCGGAAAAGTGAAATCGATATGCGGTTTGTAATGTTTGAGTTCACTCATCTGCGGCGTGATCAGATAGATGCGCGCCACCAGGATTTCTTGCAACAACAGCTCGTGCGCGCGGCAAAAGAGCCGCGGGATTTCGTAAAAGTTCTCAAAGTGATCGGAATTCTCCGCGCTCGATTTCAGCACATGGTAGAACGACATCGGCGATCGTTGATGTTCATCAATGGCGGTGTCTTCATACTTACATTTGAACTGAACGGTTGGGTGAACTGTGTGTTCGCCCGATTTGCCGAGAATATTCAGTTCTAGAAAATCTTGCAGATATTTCGGAACCAGATCGTCGTAGACGCGGATATGCGATTCGTTAGTCGTTTTAATTTGCGCCGCCATCGTTCCTCCGCAAGCAAACGCTGCACAGACGAAAACCGAGACGCCGGGCAAGGCAGGCCGAATCGACCGCTTACCGTGTGGGCTTACGCAACAGGGCCCCGTACCCTAGCGTGTAGGAATCATAGTCGCCCTTTGCGCCGTAATCGAGCGGTGAAGGGACTTAGTTTGAATGGCGTCGGCGGCCATGAGTGCGCGTTGCGGTTGGCTCCCCCGCAATCGACACTCAAAGTTGGTATCTGTTAGGCTCCTTCGACCGTGAGACTGGTGGAGATTACGTGACATCCCTGAAACCGATTCTGCTCTCTGAATGCCGCAAGATGGGGCTCGGGGTCAAGCGGCCGGAAGACGTGGTGGTGGGCCGCGACGGCAGCGTTTGGTTGTCCGATCAGACAAGTGCCTGTGCCCGGGTTCGCGCCGACGGCAGGCTGGAACGATGTGGGCAGGCCGGTGGCGCTCCGAACGGCATTAACATGGATCTCGAAGGCCGGCTCGTGATTGCCAATTTTGGGGGACCCGAAGACGGCTTTGGTCCGCTGCAGCGGCTTGATCCACGCACCGGCGAAGTGACGGTGTTGTGCGGTGAGATAGCGGGCCGCCGACTATTCGGCTCGAACTATCCGCTGCTGGATTCAACAGGGCGGATCTGGTGTTCGCATTCAACGTGGGGATCGGTGGAGGCCGCTTTCAATGGTCAGGCGGACGGCTTTATCTACCGCTACGAACGCGATGGCCGGGTGACGGTGATGGCCGAGGGTTTCAGTTTTGCCAACGGCATTGCGTTCGATGCCGAGGAGAAGAACCTCTTCGTATGCCAGACCGCGACCTGCGACGTGGTGCGCCTGCCGCTGCTGGCCGACGATACGCTGGGCGCCGCCACGCGCTACGGTCCGCAACTCGGCTTGTCGCATCGCGACGTGCAGGATCGGCGGCCGCTGACGCCCGCGTTGCGCAATCAACTCGGAGCCACCGACGGTTGCGGATTCGATCAGGAGGGCAATCTGTGGGTGACCTTGGTGATGGCGAACAAGATTATCGCGATCACGCCGGCCGGTGAGGTCGTCACCCTGTTGTCGGACCCTGACGGTCGCGTGCTGCGCAATCCGACCAATATCAGCTGGGGTGGCGCCGACCTGCGCGACCTCTATATCGGCAGTGTCACCAGTGATTACGTGGTGTACGCGAGGAGCCCGGTGCCCGGCATGCCGCTCGTGCATCAGCGCTGAACAAATGAGAATGCGCGCATGAGCGAGCGAACCTTCACCGCACAAGACGATCATTTCCACTTCGCCGAGATGGGCGACGACTGGTGGGCAACCGAGACCGCCTGGTTCTCGTTTCACCACCCGGAGCGTCGTCTCGGTGGCTGGTTTTATACGATGGCGCGCCCGAACATCGGGACGATTGCCGGCGGCGCGTGGATCTGGGATCACCGCGCCCACCTGCCGTGGGAAGCGCTGTACTCCGCCAACTACTCCGCGCTGGAACTGCCATCAACCCTCGATCTCGCCGCTTGCACACTCCCCACCGGCGTGTCGATTCGGGTGCTCGAACCCTGCCAACGCTACGCGCTGGGTTATGCCGATGGCGATCGCCTGCAAGCCAAATTGATTTTCGACGGCGTGATGCCGCCGGAACCGTTGACCGCGGTCGGCTCGACGTTCGGCAGCGCGCATCACTTCGATCAATTCGGCCGGGTTACCGGCGAACTCATCCTGCATGGTGAGAAAATCGAAATCGACTGTGTAGGAATGCGCGATCGGACCTGGGGGCGCCGTCCGGAAGATCGGCCACACCAGGCCGCCTACGTCACCGGCGCGGTAGACCGATCGACCGGGTTTCTGGCGGTTACCGGCGGCCGCGGCAAAGTGGATCAGGTGACGTATGGCTTTCTGCGTCGTGACGGTAGAACGGTGAGTCTCGCCGCTGGTGAGCGCACCGTTTTGCGCGACCGCGAACACGGTTGGATCACGCGAATCGATCTGACGGCCCGCGATGTGGAAGGGCGCGAACTCACGGCGACTGGCGTCCCAATGAGCCGGATTATTCTCAATCGCCATACGTTCATCGATATCAACAGCCTGATCCGCTGGGAGCACGATGGCGTCACTGCGTGGGGCGAAGATCAGGATATGTGGCCCATCCATCGCTGGGCGCGCATGCGCCGTGAACGGTCAGCGTGATTCTCACCGCCGTCAGACGACGCAAACGCCTAAGCGCTAAGTGAAATTCGAACCCCAGCTGTCCGCGGACCGGGTGGCGGAGATGAGAGCGCGCGGCTTGTGGCAGGATCGCCTGGTTTCCGATCTGCTCGATGAGGCGGCGGCGCGTAATCCGGACGCGGCCGCCGTGGTCGATCACAACAGCATGGACGGCACCAGCACCCGCCTAACTTATCGTGAGCTGCAACAGCGCTCGATTCGAATCGCGTGTGCGCTGGCCGCCCTCGGTGTCGCGCGTGGCGATGTCGTGGCGGTGCAGTTGCCGAACTGGTGGCATTACGCCGCGGTCTATGTGGCGTGCGTAAGAATCGGTGCGGTGCTCAATCCCCTGATGCCGATTTTCCGTGCGCGCGAACTCGAATTCATGCTGAGCTTGACCGAAGCACGGGTGCTGCTGGTGCCGCGCGAATTCCGTGGCTTCGATTACCCCAGCATGGCGGCAAAGCTTAAGCCGAAGCTGCCGAGTCTGCAGCATATTCTGGTCGTCGGCGGTTCCGATCCCACTGCTGATTTTGATGCATTGGTGCTCAAGCGCGCGTGGGAAACAGAAGTGAATCCGACGGCATTTTTCGCCGCGCGTCGCCCGGATCCCAATGACGTTACCGAAGTGATGTACACCTCCGGCACCACGGGCGAACCCAAAGGGGTCATGCATACCGCCAACACGCTGCTGTGCAAGGCCTTGCTGGCGACGGAGTTGTTCGGTTTGCGGAACGCGGATGTCATTTACATGGGTTCCCCGCTCGCCCATCAAACGGGTTTCATGTACGCCTGCATTCTGTCGATCTATAACCGCGGCAAATGTGTTCTGCAGGATATCTGGGAGCCGCTGATGGCTGCGCGCCTCATCGAGGCCGAGCGCTGCACCGTTACGTTGGGCTCAACCCCGTTTCTGCGCGATCTGGTCCACACGCCCGGCGTACAACAATTCGACCTCACGAGTCTGCGTCTGTTCCTCTGTGCTGGCGCGCCGATTCCGCGGGTGCTGGTCCATGAAGCGCGCGCCACGCATCCGAATCTTTACGTGATGAGCGGGTGGGGAATGACTGAGATGGGAATCGCCACCGCCACGTATCCGGGTGATCCGCCCGAGCAGGTTTTTGAGACCGACGGCCGCGCGCTGCCGCATCAGGCGGTGCGCGTGGTCGATGAAGCGGGACAACCTGTCGCGTCGGGCGTGGAAGGGCGATTACAGGCGCGTTGTGCCACCACTTTTGTCGGCTACTTAAAGCGACCCGATGCCTACGGCTTGGATGCCGAGGGTTGGCTTGAGACTGGCGATAATGCGCGCATGGACGCAGCAGGATATATCCGCATCACGGGACGTTCGAAGGACCTAATCATCCGCGGTGGCGAGAACATCCCGGTCGTCGAAGTCGAGGAACTGCTCTATCGTCACCCGGCGATCCAGGAAGTGGCGATCGTCGCGATGCCAGATCCGCGGCTTGGCGAGCGCGGCTGTGCGTTCGTGACCCTGCGGCCCGGCACGCAGTTTGATTTCGCCGTGATGACTGAGTATCTGCTGGGAGTCCAGTTGATCAAACAGTACTGGCCGGAACAGCTGCAGGTGATTGACGAATTTCCGCGTACGCCGAGCGGCAAAATTCAAAAATTCAAATTGCGGGAAATGGCGCGGACCCTGCAACCGATGCGGGACCACTCGAGCAAAGGATCATGACGATGACAGAAGGCGATTTACTCCAACGTATTGCCCAAACCCTGAAGCAGGACATCGGTCCCGCGGTCGACGCTGAATATCCGAAGACCCAGGCCTTCATGGCCGGCGTGGTCCTGCACAAGCTCGGTCAGCAGCTCGCGCTGGCGCCGCAACATCAACGCGACCAAGCAGCCGAACTGGCGGCGCTGATCGTGGAACTGAATGACATGCTGCAGACGATCGAGGTCCCGGCGGAGCTGCGCCGAACGCTCGCCGAATTTGCCCAGCGCCGCGATCAGGTCACGCTGTGCAGCCTCATCGAAGCGCTGTACGGTACGCGTGCGGCGTTGGACGCAGTCATTTTTGCGCGCCTGCTCGGCCGGATCCGGGAAACCTTGCGTGCCGACATCAATCGCCGCGTGGTCTATGCGTCATGAATAAAACAACCGACGACACTGCGGCACTCGAGCCGCGAATTCACGACTATCTTAAACATCGCCTGCCGCAGGCGAACGATCTGGAGTTACGCGATGTGCAACGGATTGCAGTCGGCTGGTCGCATGAAACCTGGCTGTTCGATCTGCATTACAGCGAAGAGGGAAGGCCCAAGCACCTGGGACTCTGCCTGCGGCGCGATCCCGGCAACGCGCTGCTGCGGCATCTGTCCGATCTTGAGCAGCAATTCCGGGTGCTGAAATGCCTGGAACAAACCCCGCTGCCCACACCGAAGCCGTATTGGTTTGAACACGACGTCGCCATCCTCGACGCGCCCTTTCTGGTCATGGAAAAGGTGCCTGGCGCCTGCCCGAGTCCCTGGGGGCGCGAGGGCCGCGCCTTCTATGCCGCGGCGGCGACGCGTGGTCAACTGCCGGCAAGTTTCACCGCCACGCTCGCCACCCTGCACACACTCGACTGGCGCGCGGCAGGACTCGATTTTCTGGGGGTGCCGGCGCCGGGTACCGACTTTGTACGTCGCGAGATCGCCAAGTGGCGGGAACTCATCGCGCTGTCGACGCCGAAGCCTGAGCCAATCTTGACTGATCTCATCTGCTGGCTGGAAGACAACATGCCCGCGACCGAGCGCGTGACGCTGGTGCACGGCGCTTATCGAACCGGGAATCTGCTGATTCACGGCGATCGCATCTCCGCGGTGCTCGACTGGGAGCTGCAAGTCCTGGGCGATCCGATGTACGACGTGGCCTATGTGCTGAGCGATCTCAATCGTGAAGGGACGCCGCTGCTGTCCAATTTGGTCGAACGTGACGCGTTCTTCCGTACTTACGAAGCGGCGACCGGATTTGTGATCGATGAAGCCAGATGTCGCTATTACAACGCGCTGTACGCGATGCGTTCGGTCGCCTTCTGGATGAGCGCGTCGGGGCTCTACGCGAGCGGTCGCAGTAACGACATCCGGCTCGCGCGCACCGCGTGGTCCGTGCCAGTGGTTCTCGAGCGGGCGGCGCGCGATCTCGGCTACTGATTGATCAGGAGCTGCTAATGGCCTCTTTTGAATTTTGGGTGGGTGCGGCTACCGGAGTAATCATCGCCAACAGGGTAAATGGCTGACCGCGATCGACGGTACTTCCCCCTCACCCCAGCCCTCTCCCGCGAGGGGAGAGGGAGTAAGGCGAAAGCGCGATCTTTCCCCTCTCCCTTGCGGGTAGGGCCAGGGTGAGGGGTTTGTGATCTTTCCCCTCTCCCCTTGCGGGAGAGGGCTAGGGTGAGGGGTTTGGAAGCTCGAGACCAACGCGCCCACTTGGATCTCAGAAGAGGCTACTAATGTGGTTACCTGTAATGCGCCTTCATCTATCGACATGTCGCTTGTCGTGGGAGCGACTTTTCAGGACAGCACGAAGCCTTCGTAGTCCTTGGCCGCGACTTCCGCGCATTTGTTGCGGAACGCCGGCGCGCCGCCTGCATAGAACAGGAAGGTGCGCTTCTTACCCGGCACATTAGTCCCCATGAACCATGAATCGGTTTTGGTAAAGAGCATGCCTTCGGTCAACGAGTTGGCATGGGTGGTCCACGCTTCCTCGGCCTCTGGGTCGGCCTCGATGCGCTTGAAGTCCTTGTTGCGCATATAGTCGAGACAGGTGCTAACCCATTCCGCCACCACTTCGGCGCACCGCGTGAAATTGCAGAACACCGCGCCGTTGATGATGAAGAAATTAGGAAAGCCCGCGGTCTGCAGCGTGAGATAGGTGCGCGGACCATCGGCCCACGCCGCGTTCAGCGTCCGCCCGCCCACGCCACGGATATCCATTCTGGTTAACTCGCCGGTGATGGCATCGAAGCCGGTGGCATAAATGAGCACATCGAATTCGTATTCGGCATTCCCGGTCTTGACCCCAGTTGGCGTGATGCGCTCAATCGGGCTTTCGCGCACGTCGACCAAGCGCACATTGGCCTGGTTGTAAACCTCGTAATAGCCGGTCTCGAGCGGGATCCGTCGCGCGCCGAATGGATGATCCTTGGGTACGAGCTTTTCCGCGATCACCGGATCTTTGACGCGCGCGCGGATCTTGTTGCGCACGAATTCCGCATAGTCTTCGTTTGCCCGTTCGTCGGTCATGATGTCGTGGAAGCACCCGAACCATTTCGTAAAGCCGGGTTGGGCCCAGATCTCCTCATAAAAGGCGTGGCGTTCTTCTTTAGTGAGATCGAACGCGCGTCGCGGATCGAAATCCTGCATGAACGCGGCGAAGGTGTCGCGGCATTTCTGAAAGATCTCAGGGTAGCTCGCTTTTATCTTCTGCTGAGTTTCGGCATCTATTTTTGAATTTCGAAGCGGAGCGCAGTAATTCGGCGTGCGCTGGAACACGGTGAGATGACCGACCTCTTTGGCGATTTCCGGAATCAACTGGACCGCGGTGGCGCCGGTGCCAATGATGCCAACCCGCTTACCGGCGAAATTGACTCGCTCATGCGGCCACCGCGAGGTGTGGAAGGACTGCCCTTTGAATGTCTCGATGCCGGGGATATTCGGCATGTGCGACGCGGAGAGGATGCCGACGGCGGAGATTAGAAAACGCGCGCGGGCGCGCAGCCCGGTAATGGTTTCAATGTCCCAGCGGTTGGCGGCCTCATCGTAAATCGCCGACTTGATGCGGGCGTCGAATTCGATGTGGGGTTTGAGGTGGAACTTGTCCGCGACAAAGTTCAGGTAGCGTTCGTTTTCTGGTTGAGCGGAGTAGTGTTCAGTCCAATCCCATTCTTCCAGGAGTTCCTGTGAGAAGCTGTAGGCATAGCTATAGGACTCCGAATCGAAGCGCGCCCCCGGGTAGCGGTTCCAGTACCAGGTGCCGCCGACGCCGCCACCCGCCTCGAAAATTCGCGCCGTAAGCCCGAGTTGTAAGAGGCGATACAACTGGTACAGCCCGGAGACGCCGGCCCCGATTATCAAGGCATCTACGTCAATGACGGCGCTGTTTGCTGCTGGCATAGCTTGGTTGGTCTGTGTCATACCGGTTCTCTTCTCCGCAGTTTGTTCGGCGTGTAAAGCACCTGTGCGATCCTGGCGGTGGATCCATCGGTAAGTGCGTGGCAATTCAGTTCAGTGAGGCAGAGGTGCGATGGCGACGCACCAGGAATCCTGCTCGCGGTTAGGCCAGAAGTCCAGCCGCAAAAGTGAACTGCGCCGCAACATGCTGGCTCCAAGACTGCTGTATGCAACTCAATTTTTTGGAGTGAACGCCCTCATACTCATTCTACGATAATCACTCCATGCTGCGGTGAGCCCACGAAAAGGGGTCCAAGACCGGAAACGATAGGTTCTGATTAGCGCTCTCAAAAATAATGTGATGAGTCTGCCCAGGGTCGCCAACAGTCGGTCGAGGTCTGAATGCGTCAGCGTTCGTACAAGTTCAAAGTGTGAGCGTGGAATGTGATATTCGTAGAACATCGAGCCTTTCCGGCTCGCTCCTGATCCTTCGTGCAGTACAAAGGCATCGGGGACTAGCTCAAGCGACACCTGCTTCATCAATGCTCGATAGCCAAGATCTACGTCATCGCCGTAAAAGAAAAATCGTGGGTCAAAAACGCGGGTATGCGCCAATTCCGGCGTTAGCAACAAACAGCAGCCGCTCAGATACCGAAAGGTTCCGGGCAGACGGCGATTAAAAATAAGGCCGAGTAGGCGATGATAGTAAATCCACGCTATTTGCATTCCGTTTGGGAGCAGCAAGATCGGCGCCACCGCGGCCGGAGTCCGCAAGGCCTGTGCCCGCGCGACGAGTTTCTGCAACGCCCCCGATTGAAGAGCCGCGTCTGCATTTATCAACAGGACATAGCCCACGCCGAAATTGTCGAGAATCGCCTTCATTCCCGCATCGATTCCAGCAGCGAATCCAAGATTTCCCCCGGGCTCGGCGACGGCGACGAGAATGCCTAGCGCTCTTAGACGACCAAGAGCGGGTTCAAGCTCGATCAAAGATTTTCGGTCGTCCTCGGAGTTGTCAACGATTTGAATCCTGCTAATGCCATTGTCGGCGAGGCTGCTCACGCATTGTTGAGTGGCTATCGAATTCCGGAAGTGTAAGATCAGGGCCGATACGGAGTCGCTCATAATCGGTTTCTTCGAATCCCCACATCAAACCTTTCGCATTCCGAGCCTTTGATACTTACAATGACTAAATATAATCGCTCGGCTAGGCGGCGCGTAATTAGCCCAATGGCGACCGGCAACGGCGCTTTCGTACTCCATCGAATACTTGAAGATGCGCTGCCGGATTATCGTGTATTTCCCTACGATCCACGCTGGACGTTTTGCCCACCGATGCTGAAAATATTACCGCTCCCGCGCGGTGATATTGTGCATACGACACCGGATCATGCGGTGTTTTTTCGCCGTACCGGACAGCCACTAGTGATCACGCTGCACAATTATGTCCTTGATCCCTTCATGCGCGACCATAGCTCGATACTCCAACAATTACACTACCGAACAGATCTGCGATGGTTTACCACGCGTGCGATTGAAGCCGCCGACGTGGTGACTGCTGTGAGCCAATTCACCGCTGACCTTGCGCTGCGGGATCTAAACATCAACAAGCCCGTGCGGGTCATCCGTAATGGTGTCGACGCCACCAGATTCGCGCCGCGTGGATCGCGGCGTCGCCAAGGGCTGGTGCGCGTGTTATTCAGCGGCAACTTAACCCGTCGTAAAGGTGTTGGGCTCCTACCTGAAATTGCCCAAATGCTGCCACCGGGAATCGAAATTTGTTGCGCCAGTGGGCTCGCCGCGCAATCCGATTCTACAAATCTAGACCGAATAAAAATGCTGGGCCATGTCCCTTATCAGAGCATGCCGAATCTCTATAACGATGTCGATATACTATTGATGCCGACCGTACGCGAAGGTTTGAGTCTTGCTGTTCTGGAAGCAATGGCATGCGGGCTTCCGGTGGTAGCGACGCGATGTTCCTCATTACCGGAACAAGTTCATGACGGGCGTGGTGGGTATTTGTGTGTGCCAGGAGATCCGAATGACTTTGCGCAAAAGCTCATTGAGTTAGCCGATTCCGAAGTACTGCGGCGGAGCATGGGTGACTACAATCGCGAATTGATTGAGCGTGAGTTTTCGTTGCGCACGATGCTGGACGCCTACCGCGATCTATTCGACGAATCATTTTCCTGAGGCCGTGACCGTACTTCCCAAAGCCAGAGATTCAAGCGCGGCGATTAAGAATCCGCATGGTGCATTCGATAACGCTATAAACGCAGGGCTTACCGCCCGCCAGCTATGCAACGACGAGCGGTGAGCACCAATTCCTCCCCGGTGCCGGGCACGATGGACGCAAGTAAATCATTGGCCCAAGCGACACCCTGCCACCAGCTTGGTAGCCGATCATCGTTTATTGGTGTCTTTGCGACGGCGCCCAGGCTGGCAGCGAGAATGCTTGCTGAGTGTCTGCCGCGTCGACGCAATCGAACATCGCGAAATCCGTTGCGGCGAACAAGGTCGGATAGTCCGTCGCGGTTAAAAATCACGAGATGCCGTGGCGCCTCAAGACCTCGCCACCGTGGGCCAAACAAGCGATGGCCAATAGACTGCACGTTCGGCGTCGCAATCCATAGCAGTCCGTTTGGACGCAACATTTTGCGTAGGGTGGAAACGAACAGGACGGGATCGTGGACATGTTCAATAACGTGGCTCAAGGTAACGGCGTGGTAGGCCTCGCGATGTGCGGCGGCATAGTCGTCGAGGGCTGTACATTCAATTTCGAGATCTGCCGCACGGCCTCGGTTCACCGCATTTTCATCGACATCGACACCGCACGCACGCCAACCCGCCGATTGCGCCCTGAGTAGAAACCCGCCGTTGCCACACCCCACATCGAGACAAGTCATGCTCGGCGACGGTTTCGGTAAGTGGCGGGCGAAGTAATCAAGCTGAAAGCGGATTGGCGGCAGTAAGGGAATCAGCCACCGGCCGGTGGGCCACGCCGGGGCGCGTCGGTGACCAAATCGCGCTGCCAAGTAGCCGTTAGAAAGATGCCAGGCGATGCTCGTGCCATTATCCGCGGCATAAGTCACACGCGGATCTTCATGCGTGTAATAACTTGAATAGGCACGTTCGATTACGTCGGTTCGAGGCCGTGGATCTAAATACAGACTGGCGCAGCGCAGACAGCTCCACGCGCGCCAGTTGCGAGTTCCGGTACTGAAGAATCGATCTTCCAGGTCTGCGTGCCGCAACTCGCGTTCGGTGCTGCTACACACCGGACATTGTCCCAAGTACTCAAGTTCCTCGGGACGCCAAATGGGCGCGCCCGGTATTGCCGCGGGATCGTTCACGCGATCCGCGATTGGCGCAGAATCGGCCTAATCGCCACCAGCGACACCACCAGAATCCAACACTCAGAAGCCATGGCAGTCAGCACTGCGCCGCGCAGCCCGTAACGCGGAACCAGGATCGCACTTAGGGTACACAGCACCACGAGCGCGACTGCTTCAATGCTCGCGCGCCGCACCGGTTGTCCGGCAGCCTGCAATAGGATGCATGGAATCAAGCGCAGGTTGTAGAGCGTGAATAGGGCACAGAATTCGAGAATTACAGTATGGATTTCGCCGAAGTCAGGGCCGAACCAACTAATGATGGTGGTACCACCTAGCCACAGCGCTAGCGATGCAAGACCGCTGTATCCAAGGGTTGCAATTCCCATGCTCGCCACTAGCCGAGGGAGCGCATGTGAGCGATCCGCGATCTGCCGCACCGCCCGTGGCAGTGCGGCTTGCGCGAGCGCCTGCGCGGGCATTGTCAGCATCATCATGATGCGATAACCGAGCGTGTAGTGACCGGCTAATTCCGCCGCTCCAAAACGCAACACCAGACTTTTATCGAGTTCAGTGGTGGCGCTCGACACGAAATACATCGACGATTGCTCAAGGCAGTCGCGCCACCAGGCAGCAGGCAAGATTGAAACGCGCCACGTCAGTGGGTTGCGAGTCATCAAAAGGACAACAGCGGTCACTGTGGCCAACACTGCGGCGCTGAGATGCAGCATGGGATAAATCATCAAGGGTTGTGTCGGCGCCGCCACGGCCAAGCCTATTACCGCGAACAGGCGTCCCAAAGCCGGCAAGGTCATGATGGCCCCGGCCGTTCCGAGTTGCTCGCGGCCCTGAAATGCGAGTGCAACCGCCGTGACCAAGGGCAACAAAATAATTTCCGATGCGGCGAACATCGTCAGTAGCTGCCACGAGAAGGAGGATCCAAACAGAAGCCGGGTGACTATTGCGTACAACGCCACGCACACGGGCGCCAACAGCATGCTGGCGCTCCACAGGCGCGACCATGCGAGGGAAAGTGATGCACCGTCCTTCGCCGTATCACGCAGCAGCATCAGGCTCGCGCCACCGCCGCTCAAGGTGCCGAAAATCACTGCTAGCGATAGCGGACCAGACAATGCGCCATAAGTCGTCGCACCTAAGATTCGCGTGAGTAAGATGAGATACACACCGAGGCATCCGGCGCGCAGGATTTGCCACGTCAGAAAACGCAAGGAGTTACGCGCGAGCGCGCCGGGCGCGCGCAGCGGCCACGGATTGATCAATTGCTTGAGCGCGTCGAAGCGACCACTCATGCGATCTGGATCACGACCTTGCCAATATGTTCGGCGCGCTCGAAATACCGGTACGCGGCTTGCGCCTCATTGAATTCGAACACGCGGCTGATGATGGGATGAATCCGGTGCAGCGCGAGACTTTGATTAAGCGCTTCGAACATCTCCCGCGAGCCGACTTCAATGCCCTGAACACCGACACTCGCGAGGAGGATATGAATGGGATCGATCGCCCCGGGTGCAATTACACCTATCAGGTGAATTTGACCGCCGCGGCGGGTCGCCGCGATCGATTGCAGCAGCGTTCCGCCACCGCCGGTTTCGATCACGTGATCGACACCCATCCCACCGGTTAGCCGTCGGACTTCGCGCGAGAACTCCAGCGTAGCGCGGTAATTAATCCCATGACTAGCGCCGAACTCGCGCATCCGGGCCAGCTTATCGTCGCTGGATGACGTAACGATGGCCGTGGCGCCGGCAGCGCGCGCAAGTTGCATGGCAAAGGCCGCTACGCCGCCAGTGCCGAGGATCAATACTTGTTGTCCGAGCGTTAGCGGCTTACGCGCAAAAAGCGCGTGCCAGGCAGTAACTGCCGCGCACGGCAAGGTCGCGGCTTCTTCGAACGATAGATGCGCTGGAATCGCGACCAGTCCTTGTTCATCGAACACGCGATATTCGCACAACACGCCGTCGCGCGAGCCGCCGAGCGCCGAGTCACCGTCCCCATCGCGCATCACACCGCTTAACCAGCTTTGCATGAAAATACCGGCCACGCGATCCCCGGTGCGAAAGCGCGTGACGGCAGGGCCAACCTCGACCACTTCTCCCGCGCCATCGGACAGCGGCACGATGCTCGCTTGTTGCGTTCGCGGATAACGTCCAGTCGCGAGCAACAGGTCGCGATAATTGAGCGCCGCTGCGCGCATCCGGACCAGTACTTCACTCGTTTGCGGGCGCGGCACGGCGTGTTCCTCGGTCTTTAGATCGTCGACGCCACCGCCCATGGCTAGTTGATAGGATTTCATCGGTCGACTCTTAGTGGTTGATATTTTTAAGCGCTGATAGCAAGCGCACAGGTAAATGCTGCCCGCCTTCGAACCTTATACCTCGGTCCCTAACCATTAACCAAATTTGGGGACGACAATTTAAGACTGCGTGCTGGCTCGGAACGCATAGCTCCGGCATTGTCGACCACGTGATCAGAGGTGTTTAGCGTTGCCGCAGGGATGATGCTCCGGGCGGACCGCCATGAAGCGCACCACAATGTTAGCGGCGCGAAGCGGATACGCCCCCACGCGAGAAGGGGACGCTCAGGCATCTTAATCTCGTAATTTTTGAGATACCGACTGGTAGCCAAGATCCGCGCATTCCTTCGCGATGGCTATGTCTTCGCGATAAATCCGATAGTCCGAGACTGCTCGGTTCGGGTTCTGAAAAATCGCCATGTGTCCTGCATGGAGGGGTGTGTTCCCTGCCATTTGGTTGAAAGATTGAT
Organism: Gammaproteobacteria bacterium; assembly: GCA_016191285.1. Taxonomy (GTDB): domain Bacteria; phylum Pseudomonadota; class Gammaproteobacteria; genus CAIKBL01. The sequence goes on along the minus strand of JACPPA010000007.1, from coordinate 50,548 downwards.
TCGAGCGCGCGGACCTTCGACTCGGTGCGAATTCTTACCCGTCGTTGCGAGGAGCCGAAGGCGACACGGCAATCCAGGGGAGGGGCGGCGTTGCACCAGATTGTTCGACTGGATTGCTTCGCGTTCGCTCGCAACGACGGGTTGACAACCGATCGCAGACACCTGCGCAAACGCCGTTGATTTACAACTCCAGGCTGGGCCCGCCGTACTTGCTCCAGTGCTGGTTGTCGTAGTACTCGCGCCATTCGGCGATCTTGCCGTCCTCGGTCAGTTCGAACATGCCGCACACCGGCAGTTTTAATTGCCAAGTACCGCTGCCGTTCCAATCCCACTGGTCGAGGCGCTCGGTGATAACCTGGTTGCCGTGGCCGAAGACATTGATGAGCTTGAACTCGACTTTCTTCGCCGGTGCGAAAATCGAGGCGATCATCTTGCGCACATTGGCTTTGCCGCGAATCGCCTCGAGCGGCTGATTGAGATAACACATGTGGTCGGTGACTAGTGCCATGCAGGCCTCGACATCGCGATCGTCCCAGCCCTTAAGAAACGCGCGCACGGCGGCTTCGTTGCGTGCGATTTTCCAATTGGTGTCTTTAGTCATGAGATATTCCTCTTCCGTGCGATACAGGATTAGGCCGCGCGCAACTTGCGCTTGGCCATGAACGCCGGCGCGATGATCTCGTCGCTGTCGAAGGGCGCCGGCGGACCCAGCTTGCGCAGTTCGGGCATCACTTCCTTCGCGTACACGCGCTGGCTCGCCGGCGCGTCGGCGAATGGCATGCCGGCAAACTTAAAAGCCGACACGTTGCCGCAGATATCGAACATCTCATGCATGGCCTTGACCTTGGCGTAGCACTGCGCGGGTGTGCCGTAAACCTGCATGGACAGGAACAGATCAACCACCCCGTTCTCATCATAGGTCGCGGCCTGCTGTTGGTAGTGCTCGTAGTTCTTGATGTTCTTGAAGTGATCACCGAGCAACTCGTAGTGGAAGCCGAGATCGGCGGCTGCTTTGGCTAGCGCCATGTCTTCCCGATAGATCTGGTAATCCGACACGGCCTGATTCGGGCTCTGGAAAATCGCGGTATGTCCTATGTGCATGCGTGCTACTCCCGGTTGCTAGTGCGTCGTCGCGAGGTCAGAGGTTCGAGCGCAGCCGGCGACCGCGCTCGCTAGTCAAAAATCAGTCGAGATGCAAGGTTGGTCCGCCGTTGTCGAACCACATGCGGTTGTCGAAGTAATCGCGCCAGCCGCAAATCTTGCCCTCGGCGTTGACTTCGAACATACCGATGCAAGGGAGCTTGAGTCCCCAACCACGGCCATTGAAATCCCAACAGTCTAGGCGCTCGGTAACGACGGTGTTGCCGCGACCGAAGCAGCTGCGCAATTCCCAGTGCACTTTGTGCGAGAGCTTCATGATGCCTTCGACGATCTTCCGCACATCCTGCTGGCCAACTACCGGCGGCAGCGGCTGGTTGATGTATTCGATGTCGTCGGACAGACACGCCATGGCGACCTCCGGATCGATCGCGCCCCAGGCATCGATGAACAAGCGCACCTTCTTAACATTGCGTTCGACGATCTCTTCTTCTGTCATAGGGCCTCCGCTCCATCGCGCTGGGTATGCCGCACAAGGTAGTCTCGGGGAAGCGTCGGGAACAGGGACGCTTCTGTCATTATCTGTTACTTTAGTGACAGATCAGAATGAAGGACAACGCCGATGGACCGCGCGGCGATCGAGGAATTGCTGATGCCGGCGACTTACGGCCGACACCTCGCGCGCCTGTTCGCCCCCGAACGCTTGCTCGCGGGGACCGGCCTTACGGTGGCCGATTTGAACGATGCCGACCGCCGCATCAGCGTTCGGCAGGCCCTACAATACATCCGTAACACCCTCGCTCTCGCGCCCCAGCCGGATTGGTACCTGGCGTGGGCCGGCACGCTCTCGGATCACTTTCACGGGCCGCTTAGCGTCGCGCTCATGAGCGCGCCGACGCTCGGCGACGGCCTCGATGCCTTTCTCAAGTACTTTCCGGTCCGCATCCCCTACCTGCACCTACAGGGTCGTCGCGATCGCTCCCTGTTCTTTGCCGAGCTGTGTCCGCTGATCGATTTGGCGGCCTCTAAACCGCTCTTGATCGAAACACCCTTGATCATCCTCCAGCAATATCTAGACACAGTGTACGCGGTCGATCTCAGCAATGTTTCGATCGAACTCGACTACCCACCAACGCCACATGCCGCGCACTATTCTCGCTATTTCAAATGTCCGGTGCATTTCGATGCGCCGCGCAATGCACTGGTATTGCCGGCGGCCTGGCGCGAACTCCGCAATCTGGGCTACCTTGAATCAACCTGGTCGCATGCACTCACGCAGTGTGAAGCAACCATGTCATCATCCCGCGAACGAACAACACTGGGTCAATTACGCAACTACCTATGCCGCGCGTTCGAAGTCATCGATCGTCCGCGCGCGTTACCGACTCTTAACGAAGTTGCCGCTGACCTGCATCTCAGCCAGCGGACCCTGATTAGACGCCTGCGCCGTCTGGGCACCACCTACCAAAAAATCATGGATGAATTTCTGCGCACGCGCGCGCTCGAACTTCTCGCCAACGACCGGACTAAGGTCAAGGAAGTCGCCGCCGCGCTCGGCTTCAGCAACCCCGCGAATTTCGGCAAGACTTTTAAGCGGTGGTATGGCGCCTCGCCGGCAAATTACCGCGCCAAACGCGCTTGAGTTTTCGCTCAGGATCCGCCGATTTCGTCGAGGCGTTTTTGTAGCGCCAGCGTATCGAGCGCGGCCAATGGCAGGTTAAGAAACAAATCGATCCGGCGCCGTAAATAAAGCGCGGCTTGCGTAAAAGCGCGTTTCTTATCCAGCTCCGATCCTTCCACGGCAGCCGGATCTTCGATACCCCAGTGCGCGGTCATCGGTTGCCCCGGCCAATGCGGACACACTTCTCCCGCCGCGTTATCGCAAACCGTAAACACAAAATCGAGCGGCGGCGATTCCGGCCTCGCGAATTCATCCCAGCTTTTGCTGCGGGGCGTGTCGATTGGATAGTCCAACGCCGAAAGGGTTTCGAGGGCAAAGGGATTGACGTTGCCCGTGGGGTGACTGCCAGCCGAATAGGCTCGAACGCGACCGTGCCCCAGGTGATTCATGATCGCCTCGGCGATGATCGAGCGCGCGGAGTTGCCGGTGCAGAGAAAAAGGACGTTGTAGGTTTTGGTGGTCATGGAGCGACAATGCTCTTTACGGCCATAGCTTGTAAAGACATACACCAGCCGCACGGCCTACATGGCGGTCTCTTCGCATACTTGTCACAAACGGAAATAGTTCCGGATTCTCCATCCTTCCATTCGCTCGTGTCATTCAACCGTCATGAAGCTGTCATTTAACGTCTCGATACTCCTCGCACGAACCATCGGATCGCGGCACGCATGGAGTTGCGCGCCGTGTAACAAAGACTTAACCGAACCTTAAAACGGCGGACTTATTCCGAGCCCAAACTTCACGGCGAATCCGGAGTGAAGGTGGTTCGCAATAACCAGACCGGAACCGCCAGATTCGTAAAACGGGTGGCAGCGCAGGAGTGCTGCTTAGCGGCGAAAAAGGAGGAACGCCTGATTAACAGCCACTGCGGTGACGAACGAAAACCCTCAGACGATTAAATCGGAAAAGTTAGATCTCAAATAACCCACTAATGGAGACTTTTGCATGAAATTATCTTCCAAGCTTAAGACGATGGTAGTTGCCATCGGCATGGTTGGCGCCAGTCAGGCGGCGAACGCCGCGGTCGTCCAATTCGACGCCAACCCTTTAATCCCCTCCAGCGCTAACAATAGCTCCATCCTGTTCTTCGCGTACGATTCCCTCTCAGGAAAGTCCTTTATCGAAGGACTGAACAAACGCCTGGACGACATCGTAACCGCGCCCAACACCACCCAGACCTTTAGCGTGGCCGGCCTCAACAGCTTCTTCGGCCCCACGAATAACGCGATCTGGGGTGTGGTCGCAGCCGATAACGTCGGCGCGATGTTTAAAGGCTACCGAAACTTAACGTCGTTTGATTCCACCAGCGTCAACGGCCCGGTCGGGGTCTTGGCTTCTGGCGTTAAGAATGCGTCGGCGGCCTTTCAAGCCTATCTGGTTGCCGCTGACAAAGGTTTTGTTGCTGGTACTCCTGTCACGGCAACTTCGTCTGTCGATCCCTCCTTCGCGGGTAATGGTGCCTGGGCTGATACTTGGGGCGCGAATTACGCCACCAGCAATGCAGCCCTCCTCGTTAACGGCGCCACACTGACTGCTTGGTTGTACGACACCGCTAATTCCGCAAGCGGTATCAAAGTGCCACTCCTTACTAAGCTCAACAACTGGAACCTCAATCTCAGCACCGATTCGCTCGTGTATGCCGCCCCTGCCGCCGTGCCGGTACCGGCGGCATTGTGGATGCTGGGTTCGAGCCTCATGGGCCTGGTGACTGTTGGGCGTCGCCGTTCGTAAACCAGCGACACCCTTGCAACTCAGGTCCGAAGGCATGACGAGGTCATGCGCGGGGGCAGAACGTCCCCAGCTTGAGAAATCAATTCAATTTCTATCTATTCGATTTGGAGTCTTGATGATGAACAGCAAATTCGCTTACAAAACGCTTGCCGCCGCCGTGGCCGTGGCCTGTACCGCTGGCGCCCATGCCCTACCGATGGCGCAATACGCCGAAAACGCCGGCCAGGTAACGCTTCGCGTCGGCGGTTCTTCCGCCCATGACGCCGGCTTGAACAATCTGATGCGCCTTCAAGGCGCCGGGAATCCCGCGATTTGCGCGCCGGGGACGCTCGATATCTATCACACGCCGGACAACAACAACAAGCTTTATTTCTGCACCGGGGGCACGCAATCCGGCGCCGCAGGCTTGCGTCTTGCCGTGTTCAAGCGCTCGAATGGGGGCTCGGGCACTGGGGTAGGCACACTCGTAAGAGGTTCGAATCTGGTCAACAACGGCGTCCTTCAAGCTGATGGCACCACGGTCATCGCGTCCTTCTTAGATACCGCCGCCGCCGCGGCTGCCGCTGGCGTCGTCGGCGCCATCAACTGCGCGTCGCCGGCAGCCAATTTCATGGCTTGCACCGATCACACCACCGTGGCTAATACCAACGTCGTCTTAGCGCCTCCGAAAGTGCCGGGCGCAGACAGCTATTCCGATGCCGGGATTTCAGATGAAGAGCCGAACGTTTTCAAGGCGGTGTTTGCGCCAGTCTTAAACGGCGGAGAACTCGGCGCGATACCGCCGAAGGGCATCTCCGGCGTCATCTTCGGCCTTCCGGTCACCAAGGGTGTCTTTCAGCGCCTGCAGGTTTTGCAATTTGATCCGGCCGGGGCGACTAACGCGGATTGCAACCCGAATACCGCTGGCTACACCGTGGCCGCACCCGCTCCAGCTAACATCGTGGGCAATACCGAACGCTGCATGCCGAGCCTGACCAAGGAGCAGGTGCAGGGTCTATTCACTCAGAATATCGGTGATTGGAGTTTACTCAGCAGTTCCTATACAGCAGGCCTGACCCTCAACCAAGCCCTTGCGCCTGCGCCTTACAATCTGCCGATGGCCGACACTGGTGTCTACATCGAACGGCGTGTGCCCAGCTCGGGCACCGAACATGGTGCGGAAATACAATTCATGCAGCAGGGGTGCGTGAATGGAGCCCAATTAATGGCGACTGCTGCGGGCGGTGGCGTCAGTGGGATATCTAGTCTTCCGTTTGTGGTTGAGAATTCCTCTGGTGGTACGATCCCGACCAACTTGACTGCCCATGACACGGCACTTCGTGGGGCATTGGGCGTACTGACTTCAGAAACAGTCGCCGGAGCCGCCAGCCAATGGCGCTTCGTCAAGCTTAACGGAGTATCGCCGACGGTCCTTAACACCGTCAAAGGTACCTACGATTACTTCTACGAAAGCACCATGCAATGGCGCACGGCAGCCGTTGGCCCTGCTGGTTGGGCCCCGGCCTTGGCGGGCGGTCAATTGGCGGTCGCCACGGCGCTTTCCACCAACCTCGGGAATCCGAATGTTTTGAACAATCTCAATTCGAAATTTCCCCAATTATTCGGCTTCTCAGGTTTAGTCGGGAACGCGATCGCAGGCGCAGCACTTGCACCGGTTCCCCCATTGGTTGCGGTTGCTAACGGTTCGGGTAATCCCTCCGACGTCCTCGACAAACCGATTGCACTCGCCACCCGTGGTGCTGGCGGCGGGTTGAATGCCTGCTTATCGCCGGTGACCGTCAATCAGTCGCAAGCCTCTGGTCTATAAGAATGAGGTAAAGCACAGAGGCATGGGTAGCCACCTTGCGGTTACCCATGCCTCGGTGGTGACTGTGCTAACAGTGCGCCTTAATTCTTTACCAGTAGTGTTCAAAGCCCCAGGTTTTAGCCCGGGGCTTTCTGTCTTTATGAATGCGCGTTTAACGTAAACGTCATAGCGGATAACCGTTCACCGGTCATGCATGCAAATAGCGCAGTTAGCTTTGTTTAAACGACCTTCACGATTTGCGTACGGGTGCGCATGCGCCGCGCTCGCCGCATTTGCGGCATCGGCGGTAGTCTCGGCTACGCCGCCACTGCCCGTGCCCAGTGGCACTTGGGTTAGTCCGGGTTCCGGTGCCGCGTTACCGCCGACCGTGGTTAACCAGACGATGAACGTTCAGCAGATCACGCCGAAGGTCACACTGAATTGGGACAGTTTCAATATCGACCAAGGCCATACCGTCAATTTCAATCAGCCGAGCTCCTCGGCGACCGCGCTCAATCTGATTCATCAAGCTGACCCCGTCGCGATTCGCGGTGCACTAAACGCCAACGGTGAAGTGTGGTTACTTAATCAAAACGGCATCGTGTTTGGCGGCACCGCGCAAGTGAATGTGCGCGGGCTGATCGCCTCCACGTTGAAACTCACCGGCGACGCCCAGACCAAGGGCATCGCGCCGCCGGACTCACAGGTTTACACCGCACCCGCCTTCGCCAGTCAGCTCGATGCGCAAGGTAACCCCATGAGCCAACCGCTTCAGGTTGAGCACGGCGCACAACTCGCCACGAACGGTCCTAATGGTCGAATTTATCTCTTCGCACCGACCGTGACCAATACAGGCAGCATCGCGGCTGCCGATGGGCAGGTAGCGCTCGCCGCCGGCAGCGAAATCTACATCCGGCAGCCGGCTGCAACCCAGGGCGGTGGCCTCATCATCGAAGTGGGTAAAGGCGGTGTGGTGACGAATGGCGCCGCCAGCAATGCTGATGTCGTCGATCCCGCCGCCTTGTTAGGCCAGATCGTGTCCGATCGCGGAACCGCGACGTTGGTCGGACTGTCGGTGAATCAGCTGGGCCGCGTCTCCGCGACCTCGGCGGTTCGCGCCAATGGCACGGTGCGCCTACTAGCGCGCAATTCGCCTTCCCAAAGCGTAGTGAAGTCCACGTTAACACCGACGCAGGGTGGCAATGTGTTGCTCGGTGCGAATAGCGTCACTGCGGCTAATCCCGACCGCGCTGACCTGACTACCGCCGTCGACGCCAGCTCGTTGCTGGTGGGTCAAGTTCTCGTTGCCGGCAAGAATGTGGTGATGGACACCGGCAGTCGTATCGAAGCGCATGGTGGCGACGTGACCCTTCGCGCGAACGACGTGGGCGACGATCGGGCCACGATTACCGATGCCGGAAAAAATTCGCAAAGTCGTATCGCGATGGCCGGGAATAGCCTCATCGATGCGTCGGGCAGCAACGCGACGTTGGATCCCTCGCGCAACGCGCTGAGTGTGAAACTGCAGGGTGCGGAGTTGAAGGATCGACCGGCGCAGCGTGCCGGGATTCTGCTCGGCAAGACGGTGACCGTCGATTTACGTGTGCACGGTAAGTTGCCCGATGGGAGGCCATGGATTGGTACGCCACTCGCCGACCTCACCAACTCGGCCTCGGCGGACGTTAAGCGTGGCAATCTTGAGCGCAATAGCGTGGGCGGAGCAGTTCGCCTCGAAGCGCAGGGTGGTGTGTTGCTAGAAGCCGGCTCGACTATCGATGTTTCCGGTGGCGCGGTGACATATCCTGGCGGCGCCGTACCCACGACGCAGTTGATCCGGCAGGGCAAAATAGTTGACATCAGTCGTGCGGATCCGTCGGTGGTCTACGAGGGTATCTTTGGCGCCTACGATGTCGTACATCCAAAGTGGGGACCGACGTCGAGCTTCACCCTGTATTCGGGCGCTGGCGCCCGCAATAGTTCGGCGAATGGCTATACCGAAGGCAGGGATGCCGGCACCATCAGTATCGTGTCCCCCAAACTTGTGCTGGATGGCAATTTTCTCGGCGGCACCACGCCTGGCCTCTTCCAGCGCGGCGCGACTGGTCTCTCACTTACGACCATTCTGTCGCGACCGTTCGATCAACTCCCGCGGAGGGGAACACTCACGCTTGGGGTTGCTGATGCTCAAGCCTCCCCGCAGGACATAACGCCCGACGCCACAATTGAGTCCGGGTTGGGTGGACGATTACCCCTAAATTTTCACCTCGCGGATGGCCCGTTACCGTCGTCAGCGAACCAAGTGAAGGTCTCTACCGACTGGTTCGGTAACGGGAAACTGGGGTTCCTCGCATTGTTTAGCGAAGGGATGGTATCGCTGCCGGGTGCCGCCACCCTCGACCTCGGAGCCGGCGGCGGTTTGCAGATTCAAGCTGGCGCGATCAATGTCGCGGGTCGTATTCGTGCTTCGGGCGGTAACCTAAGCTTGATCGCGCAGCTCACGTCTGATGCGTCGGCGGCTACCCCGAGTAGCGGCAACATCGTGATTGCAGCCGGTGCCGGCCTTGATGTCAGTGGGCTATGGGTGAATGACACGCCAGCACTCAATCCGGCAACGCCTACTGGAAATCAACCGTTACTCGTTGACGCCGGCTCAATCAGTATCAGCGCTAACGTACCGCGTGAAGGGGCCGGCATGCTCTCGATCGCCGCGGGCAGTTCGCTCCGCACGGATGGCGGCGCCGCCGTGAGTCGCGCTGGCAAACTGACTGCAGGAAAAGCGGGGACCATTAGTCTCGACGTGAAATCCGCACCGTTTGATACGAATGGGTCGCGCTTCCAGGTTCCGTTGGTGCTTGATGGAGCGGTCTCGGCTTTCGGCATCGATGCAGGCGGAAGTCTTAATATCAACGCCTCGTCCCTGTGCATCACAGCCACGGATTGCGGCGCCTCGATTCCTACTCGCCTGGACTTAACTCCCGAATTTTTCCGTTCCGGGGGTTTCGCGTCTTATAGCCTAACGGCGACCGGCGGAGGAGCCGTCATCTCCGCTGGGACCACCGTTCGGCCACGGCAACAAAACCGGGTGCTCGCCGCGGATTTTCGGACGCGCCTTACCAACAACGATCTACGCGAATTCTCGTCCATTGGAACGCTCGATGACACGCGGCGCCGACCGACCGATTTTGCGCTCACCGTCAAAGCACAAGCTCCAAGTAATCAGTACAACGACGCGGTCTTGCAGTCGCTTGGCTTTCTCGATGTGCAGACTGGGGCCGGCGTCCTGACGGAACCGGGTGCCAAGGTGATCTTGGCAAGCGATACGCGCGTGTTGTTAGACGGGACGATCTCCGCTCCCGCGGGCACCATCGACGTGTCCCTCAATAGTGCGATCTCCGGTGCAAAACTACTCGAATTTCTTCCATCGCAAACCCTGTGGCTCGGAGGTAACGCCAAGCTGCTTGCACCTGGAAGCTTTCAAGCAATACCTAATACGCGTGGCCTCGACCTTGGTACCCTGCTTGGCGGTGGCGCCGTGAGTATCGTCGCGAAGAGCGGCTACATCATCGCCGAGCACGGTTCGTTGATAGATGTTCGTGGTACGTTGGCGACGCTCGACATCACGCCAACTGGCACGACCACGAATACCCCGCAACGCCAGTCACTAGCGAGCGGGTCGGGCAGTATTACGCTCAGTGCCGCTGAAGGCATTCTGTTCGACGGTGCTGTGCGCGCTAATGCACTAAGCGCCGGCGCGCGCGCAGGTAGCCTCACCATTGCGGTTGACGCGCATAACCGCAACGATAACCTCGATGCCCTCAGCCGAACGTTGAACCTGCCAACTGGCCCGCGGGTCATTCAAGTGCGCTCGGGTCCTGACTCGTCTATTCCGTCCGGTCTGGCGCCGGACCAACCAGTTCCCGCCACGTTCAACGGCTACGCAATTTTTACCGACCGCCAGTTGAGTGCTGCGGGCTTAGGCGATTTGACATTACATGCACGAAACTATTTGCGATCTGACATTGCGGTCAGTCCGGCCGCGGTTCAACTGTCGCCAAATATAACGCTTGCGCCCAGCCGTCGTTTAGTTCTCGATGCCGCGGGCATCGACGGCGGCGGTAGTGTCCACCTCAACGCGCCTTACGTCGCGATCGGCAACTCCGACAACAACAGAGACGGGTCAACCAGCGGCGGCGCACAGGCCACCGGCACGCTTTTTACTGGGACAGGCAGCCTAGTCGCGACCGCCGATAACATCGATTTCATCGGGTCTGTGCAGCTGAACGGCTGGCGGGATGCGTCGTTTTACGCGAGCGGCGATATTCGCCTGCGCGGCGTGCAGGTCCGCGGACTCACGCAAATTGCGCTTGCAGGCAAGGGATCGCTTGAGACCTCGGCCAATCTGACCTTCATGGCGCGGCAGGTCTACCCCACCACCCTCAGCAACTATGAAATCGCGGTGATGATGAACCCATTGGGGCAGATCACCTTTGCCGCGACCGCCCCGGCGGCGCCGGTACTCTCGGTTGGCGGAAATCTTCTCGTTAGCGCGCCATTCATCATGCAAGGCGGCAACGTTAAAGCCCCGCTCGGCGGACTTGCGTTAAACGCCAGCGATACCTTGGAATTGCTCCCGGGCAGCGTGACGTCGACATCGCTCGATAGTGCCACCGCGCTATTCGGTCGCATCGAGTTGGGCCAAGACTGGGTTTACCTGTTGGATGGCGTGAACAACGTTACCCAAGGTCGTTTGGTTTTCACGCCGCAGACCAATCGGCCCGCCGATCGGTTTCCTGCCAGCCACGTAACGTTGCGAGCGCCGACAATCAAATTGCTCGCCAACGCCACGGTCGACCAATCAGGCGGTGGTAATCTGCTTGCTTATGAATTTCAACCGGGCCTTAACGGTAGCAACGATCTGTTGGCGGCAAATAATTCTGCTGGCAGCTACGCGATTCTACCCAGTTTGAAGTCCGACTTAGCGCCCTTCGATCCGCAAGAGCAACAAGAATTCACGCTACCGATCGGTGAAAGCATTGAACTCACCGCCGGCGTCCCCGGCCTCCCCGTAGGTCGCTATGCATTATTACCCGCGCGCTTCGCGCTATTGCCCGGCGCATTCCTAGTCACACCGCAAAGCGGATTTACCGACCTCGCCAGCGGGGTCAGCTTATTACTCCCTGGTCAGGGCACCGTAGTCGCCGGTCAGCGCGTTTTTAGCAACGGCGTCGATGGCGACAGCCGCGCTGGCGGCTTTCTAATCAGCAACGCCATCGAGGTTGCGACCTTAGGCCAGTTCACCCTTGCGAGTGCGAATAGCTTCGCAGGCTTGCGCGACCAAGGCCGCCCTAGCGATGCCGGCACCCTGCAAATTGCGGCGGCCCAATCGCTGACCCTCGGGGGCGCGTTGCGCGCGTCGCCGGGCACGGGCGGACACGCCGGGATCGTCGAATTCACCGGGAATAACCTCGATGTCGTCGCCAATGCCGCGAACGCGACCAGCGTACCAGGTACGCTACTGATTGACGCTAACGGTCTCAATGCGCTCGGCGCCGGGACCGTGGTGCTCGGCGGCACAAGCAGTGGAACGGGTGCGGCGCAGGTCTTGTCAGTCGCGGCCAACCGCGTTGAGATCAAGCCGGGTGCCCATATTCAAGCACCGAAAATCATTCTTGCCGCCACGGACATGGTCATGGTTGACGGCGGCTCCTCCGTTAACGCCGCGGGTGCGTCCATTGCAGCGAGCGGTACTCTTACTGTGGCGGGCGATGGCGCTCTGCTACAGGTTGCCAATGGCGGTCCGTTAAGGTTCACCCGAACGGGCGCGGCCGGCGCTGCTGGTGTCCTCGATATCCAGCCTGGCGCGCTTCTTTCTGCTTCGGGCTCAACGCTGTTCGACGCCAGCAAAACGATGGTCTTAAACGGCGCCCTAGCGCTCAGTGGCGCATTAACCGTTGACGCACCGCGAATCAGTTTGGGAACGCCCGCAGGTCCCATCGACGGCCTGTTGTTGTCCACAGAGACGCTGAACGCGTTGCATGTGAACGAGCTGGTGTTGACCAGCGGCCAGGGCATCGATCTGTACGGCGCGCTGAACTTAAGCTTCAAAAACCTCGTCATTCGAGCGCCGGGGGTCGGCGGCTATGAAAATGCCGCACGGACCGCGGTGTTGAATGCCGCTCAGATCACGCTGAGTAATCCTGGAGGGTTTCCCGCGTACGTGGCGCCCGTGGGCGCAACCCCCGGCAGCGGACAGCTAACTCTCGCGGCAACGCAAATCACGCTTAGCGGCAACCATCAATCCAAGTTTCTGATCAACGGTTTTAGCGCCGCCGAGTTGGTCGCTACGGCGCGGATCACAGGGAGCGGTTCGGGCAACTTCGGGCTCCCTGGCGACGTTACCCTGACGACCCCAAGCATCACGACGGATAGCGGCGCTAATCTTGCGCTTGCGGCCGCCGGAGCGTTGTCGTTGCGCGGTATGGGCTTCCCGCCGAACGGCAAGCTCGACTCTTTCGGTGGCACGCTGTCGCTCACCGCCGGGCGCATCGATGTTGCGACTCAGATCGACCTGCCAACAGGTCACCTGAAACTCCATGCGACAGGCACTTCGGCTGGCGACAACGTGCGTTTACTAGATGGCGCGTTACTCGACGTTTCCGGACGTGTAGTGGATTTTGCAGGGAGCCCCGCCTTCGCGTCTGGCGGAAGTGTACAGCTCATCGCGGATCACGGTGATGTGCTAACGAATGGGAATGCACTGATCGATGCGGGTGGTAGCAGTACCGGCGGTGCCGCGGGAACGCTCGATTTGATGGCCTCCAAGGGAATGGCCACGGTTGCAAGTTCCAACGTGAACGCGATGGCTGCCAATGGGTACACCGGTGGAAGTTTGTCGCTCGATGCGAAAAACCTAGCAGCATCCACCGACTTCGGAGCATTGTTGGCCGGCTACAGCGCGGCGGGATTTCGGGAGGCAATTAAAGTGCGGATCCGCGATGGCGATCTCGCCCTGATAGCGGGCGGTGATATCGTGCGCACGCATGCGTTGACGATTACCGCCGACGGCGGGAATTTAGCTATCGCGCGCCCCGTTGATGCGTCGGGCCCGGCTGGCGGAAGTATCCGTCTTGCCGCCAGCGGAATACTCAGCATTGAACCAGGAACTGTCCTCGACGCGCACGCCACGGCAAGTGGGAACGTGGGTGGGAACATCGAACTTCAGAGTGCGTCGGCAACCGACGGCACGGTTGTTACAGGTGGAATAACTCTGGCCACGGGCGCCGTGCTTAATGTGGCGGGAGATGGCGGTGGTGGCACTGTCCATTTGCGACTTCCGCGCGCAAGCATCCTTACTGTGCTCGACGCCAATCCGAACAATCGTGTCTTGACACTAAATGGGACAATCAGCGGGGCGACGAAAACCATTCTCGAAGGGTTCCGCGCGTACACCGATGATTCCATCACTGTCGCGGACGTCGCTACAACACTGAACCCACGTTACGACGACGCGGCGACATTCATGGTGAACGTGCCGGCACTTCGCCTCGCGCTCGGTAATATCGGCGCAGCCTCGACCTTTCATCTTCAGCCGGGGGTCGAAATCCGCAGTCTGAGCCATACCCCCTCGTCGACCGCTAGTGACCTCGCACTTGACGCGATTTGGAATCTCTCGCGTTGGCGTTTCGGACCGAATCAGGACGAGCCCGGAATACTTACCCTTCGCGCGGCCGGCAATCTCCTCGTCAACGACATTCTGTCGGACGGCTTCAATGGCACCGCAGACCTCGCGCGTACAGGTGTCAATGGCAAGTCGATGCGCTGCGCGGATCCGAATAATTGCAATGTCCGTCCCTTGGACTCAGCCCTCCCACTTTTCTTGAATGGCGAATCCTGGTCGTATCGGTTGGTGGCAGGCGCTGATCTAGCCAGCGCCGACAGTCTTAACGTTGCACTGATGGAAGAACTGGCTCGCAATGGCGTCGACGTCGGCAGCCTCACGCTTGCGCCCGGCGTCGGGAGTTTGGCACGGGTGAGTCCAGGCCCATTTCAGAGTCCCGTTCTACGACCGATCCTCAATACCATTCGCACCGGCACAGGCGCTATTGAAATCAATGCGGCGCGCGATGTTACCCTGAACAATCGCGCTTCGGTGATCTATACCGCAGGCCGCAATAACGGCGCAGGAGTGAAACTCGGAACCTCCGGTGCCGCGGGCCGTTCAACCTTGCAGGGTCGCCCGTACCCGGAACAAGGAGGCAGCATCTGGGTGCACGCGGGCGCCAATGTCAATGGGGTCGACCCGACACTCGATTTCACTCTAAATAGCGACGCCTTTTCGAGACAATTAGTGACGAGTTGGTTGTTGCGCCAGGGTGATGCTGGTCCGACAAACAGAGCCACCGGCTGGACTGTGGCACCCGAATACTTTGAGCAAGGGATCGCGACTCTAGGCGGTGGCGATGTGACCGTGCTAGCGGGTAATGATATTTACAATCTGTCGGTCTCGACCGCTTCGATTGGTCGCCAAGTGGGTGGGACTACTTCTTCTAAAAGCATTGTTGACGTTACCGGCAGCGGCACTCTCCGCGTAAGTGCCGGTCACGACATCCTGAGTGGAGTTTTCTACGTCGGGAAAGGTCAAGGTTATCTCGCTGCCGGTAACAGTGTCGCTAGTGGTCGCCCCGCCAGCGCTATCTCGTTGAGCAACGACCCACTTTATACGGTGCTCGCGCTGGGCGACGCCCAAATTACTATTCAGGCTGACAACTCGGTCGAACTGGCGGATGTCGTCAATCCAACTTTTATTCCGCAGGGGATCTTTCAGAGACAAATTGCCCGCAACCTGGGGTTTAATTCGTACTTCCTGTCGTATTCCGCAACCAGTTCGGTATCGGTTTTGACCAAGAATGGCGACATTAATTTTCTCGATTCCCAAACCCCGATAAAAGCTGCCTTTAACGATGTCACTTTCTCAACTTCAACGGATGATCTTTCCTTGCAAGTTTATCCGGCGTCGTTATCAGCGACTGCGTTGCATGGCGCCATTACGAGCAATGCTGCGCTGACGCTCTACCCATCGCCCAAAGGCAATCTCACATTTCTGGCCGGGGATTCCATTCAAATCAATAATCCATTAATCCTTTCCGACATTGATCCGACAGCGCTACCAGGAATCTCGACGCCATTCGCCTTCACGCCAAGCTCCGACGCTGAAAACGCGTTGGCCGCACTGCTTATTACAACGACGACGCCAACAGCCTTGGCCGCGCAGCCTATCCATGGAAACCATGCGGCGAATGCAGAAGTGGCGCGACTGGTGGCGAAGAACGGCGACATCGTTAGCAAGGATGGGGCGCTGCTTTTCACTGCGCGCCCGACGACCGTGATTGCAGGGCGAGATATCGTCAATTTCGATGCAATCGTCGAGAACACTCAGAGCACCGACGTCAGCGTGCTAAAAGCGGGAGGAAGCGTGCTTTATCCGAGCCCCCGAGTGGCATCTGATTCGGCGACTTTGGCGCCAGGCTCCTTACAATCCTCCACTAACTCAGTCGAGATTTGGGGTCCAGGGCGTTTAGTCGTGGAGGCCGGAGTTAACGCCGATCTAGGTACCGCCGGTGGCATCATCTCGCGAGGCAACACGATTAATGGCGCGCTGACTGGTCCCGGCGCGGCGCTCTCGTTATTCGTCGGCCTTGGCGGTAACGGGCTCGATTTCTCGCCATTCCTTCAGCGTTATTTTGCACAGGGATCACCCTACCTGCCTCAGCTGGTGCAATTCATGACGCAATTCGATAGCAACCCATCCCTAACCACGGACGCAGCATTAGCGCGATTCGAAAGCCTAGCTTCAGAGCGCCAAGTAGGTGTGATCCTCGACGCGTTCTACGCTGAATTACGCGACACCGGTCGCGCGGCGGCGAGCAGTACTAATCCCAACTACGCCCGCGGGTACGATGCGATTACTACTCTATTTCCGGGCAAAAATTATGCGGGTTCGCTCAATCTTTATTTCAGCCAAATCTTCACGATTGCCGGCGGCAATATCGATTTGTTGGCGCCAGGCGGTGATATCAACGTCGGACTGGCTACACCGCCAGCGAGCTTCGGCATCAGCAAAGCGCCGTCGCAACTGGGCATCGTGAGCGAAAGTGTCGGGGACGTTAGAATTTATCTCAAAGGCGATCTAAACGTGAACGAATCGCGCGTGTTCGCCGCCGACGGCGGCAGCATCCTTGCGTGGTCGAATTTTGGCAACATCGATGCTGGGCGCGGCGCGCGCAGCGCCATTTCGGCACCGGCGAACGGCTTCCAATTTGATCAGAATGGTCACCTCACGGTATCAGTACCGCCTCCGATCCAAGGCAGCGGCATTCGAGCATTGACGACCACGGCCGGGCGGCCGTTCGGAAATGTCGATCTGGTGACGCCACGTGGCGTCGTGAACGCCAGCGAAGCCGGCATCGAGAGCGCAGGTAACATCACCATCGCCGCAGTGCAGGTTTTGGGCGCGGACAACATCAAAGCCGGCGGGGCTTCAGTTGGCGTGCCCACCGTCTCCGCCGGCGTGTCCGCGAGCATTGCCGGCGCGGGGTCGTCGGCCAACGCGGCAACCAAAGCCGCGAGCGAATCGGCGGCTGGCGGCGGCCGACCGGACAATGTTAGCCAGCCGTTGACCACAGCGAGCTTGAACCTAATTAGCGTTGAATTCATCGGTTTCGGCGGGTAGTGCGGTGAATAGCTCAAACGCTCCGCGCCGCGAATTGCAAACGGTCTTGGCAGCTGCCTTAGTGCTTGCGTGTGGCGTGGCAGTTGCGACAGAGACGCCCGCACCCGCGAATGCATCAGGCCCAACTGCTGCGGCCGAATCAGCGGAAGAACGCTTCGACATCTGGGAATACCAAGTCGAAGGCAACACCCTGCTGCCCACGACCGATATCGAACGCGCGGTCTACGATCACCTCGGCGAACAGCACTCAATCAAAGATGTGAAGGCCGCGCAAACTCAGCTCGAGGATCTCTACCATCAGCGTGGATATGGCACCGTGCTGGTCGATATCCCCGAGCAAGATGTGGTCGGTGGTGTAATTAAGCTGAAAGTGACGGAAGCGAAGATCGGCCGCAGCAAAGTTACCGGGTCGCGCTATTTTTCGTTGGGGCGAATCGCGGCCAAGGTGCCAGCGTTGGCCGTGGGCCAAGTCCCTTCCCTGCCGAAGGTGCAGGAACAGCTCGCCGCGCTTTCGCAAATCTCACGCGACCGCGTGATCACCCCCGTCCTCCGCCCGAGCAAAACGCCCGGCAAATTAGATGTCGAACTCAAAGTCAAAGACACCTTACCGCTGCACGGCAGCGTCGAATTAAACGATCGCTATAGTGCAGATACCACGCGCTTGCGATTGAACGCCTCCATTCGCTACGACAATCTCTGGCAACGCGAACACAGTTTGGGGTTCTCGTATCAAACCTCGCCGCAAGACGCGAATGAAGTTGAGGTTTTCGCGGCGAACTATCTTTGGCGTTTCGAGGACTCCAATAATCTGCTTTCGGCCTACGCCGTGAAATCTAATTCGAACGTCGCGACCGTCGGCACGCTGGGCGTGATTGGCGCGGGCGTCATCAGTGGCCTGCGTTACACTATTCCACTTAGAAATGTGAGTAAGGTTTATCACAGCGTTACCCTTGGCGCCGATTACAAAGACTTTGGCGAAAATATTGGGCTGCAGGGCAATACCGCGATCGTCACGCCCATTTCTTATTTGATGTTTACGTCGAATTACAGCGCGAGTTACTACGGCGATTCGAGTACCAGCCACTTTGACTTAACGTTCAACTTCGGCCCCGACGGTCTTGGCAACACGCAAAAGGAATTTGAGCGCAAGCGCTTTAAGGCGATCCCGAATTTCGCTTACCTGCGATTGAATGCCGATCACGTTGAGCAGCTCTGGGGTGGTACCACGCTTTTTGGACGCGTTGGTGCGCAGGTCGCGGATTCGCCGTTGATCAGCAATGAAGAATTTGCCGCGGGCGGCGTCGATAGCGTGCGCGGCTATCTCGAATCAGAACGGCAAAGCGACAATGCGCTCGCGGCCGCCATTGAATTTAGATCGCCGAACTTTGGCCCCATGCTGTGGCCGGCGTTACATGGGCTGCAAATATTGGCGTTCACCGACGCGGCCGAATTGGAAATCAAGGATCCACTGCCGGGTACGAAACCGAACAAACTTTTGTGGAGCACCGGTTTGGGTCTTCACGTGGACGCTGCGGATCATCTGCAAGCCATGTTGACATGGGCTTATCCGTTGAAGACCGGCGATCGCACCACGGCCGGCGATCAGCGCGTGCATTTTAGCGTGGGGTACGACTTTTAGTCTTTTGCTTTTGCCCCTCACGCTCGTCCTCTCCCGCGAGGCCGTCTCTTGTTCACATTATTTACAGCAGCGACAGCGGCCGCATTCAAACTGCCGTCATGCCGGCGTTCCAGGCCGTGTAAAAACTCCAAGTGAATTGGAGCAGGGAACAAGAACTCAGCACACGTCATGCCGGCGCACGAGCAGAGAACAAGAACTCAGCACCCGTCATGCCGGCGCATGCCGGAATCCAGTAAATAAATCGGATCCGCGTGCTGCGCGGAGGCCTATTCTGACTGGACCCCGGCGTTTCACTGGGCGAATTCCGAGGTGACGGCGGTTCGAGTTGTTACACGGCCTCGTTCACGGGATGACGGTGGGGGTGCTCGAAGGCCCTCTGGATTCCGGCGTGCGCCGGAATGACGCGGTGGTGGGGTTGTACAGGGTACTTCGATGAATGTGAATAAGAGTCAGCGCGAGGGGAGAGGGGATGAACGGAGCCATTCCGTCCTTCGACTGTCATTTGATTGTCACATCCTTGCAATACAACCGGGCTTTAATAGCCCGGTCGTCGAATACAACCCGGATCTCACCCATGCTCGTTCGCACCGCGCTGATCGCGTTAGCCCTCCTTTGCTCCAGCTCCTCGGCGTGGGCCTGGTGGAACCGGGACTGGACGGAACGCAAGGCCATCACGCTCAACACCACCGCCAAGGGGCTGGATCTCAAGACCGAACTGCACGATGTGCCGGTGCTAGTGCGCTTGCATGGCGGCAATTTCCCGCAGTTCTTGAATGTGAAAGATGGCGGCGCGGATTTTCGTTTTGTCGATGGTGACGATAAAACGCCGCTTAAATTTCACGTCGAGAAATTCGACGCCGCGTCTCAAATCGCGTTGGTGTGGGTCAAAGTTCCGGTCATCAAACCGCAGGTCGCGGATAACAAGATCTATTTGTACTTCGGTAACCAAGCGGCGCCCAAGGGTGACGACCCGGGCGCCACCTACGATGTCGATACCGCGACCGTTTTTCACTTCAATGATGCCGCCGGCGCCATCGTCGATAGCACCGCGTATGCCACGCCCACCGTCGGCCAGATCGTCGCGAATCCGGCGTCGCTACTCGGCACCGGCGCCACACTCGCCGGCGCCGAGCCGCTCACGTTGCAGGACGCACCGCATCTACGCTTGATGCCGGATAAGGGCTGGGCTTTGAGCCTATGGGTTAAATTCGACACGCTGCCCACCGAGCCTGGCTACCTTCTCGATCGCAGCGATGGCGCACAGCATTTAAGCGTCATGCTGAAAAACGGACAGATCGTCGCGGGTCTCGGCGACATGGAGCTCACCGCTGCCACACCCGTGACTGCCGGCCAGTGGGCGCACGTCGCCATCGCGGTCGTCAGTGGTCAATTGCAGCTCTACGTCAATGGTGTCGCGGCTGGTTCGGCGCCCGCGGGCGTGGCCGAAATGGGCGGCGCGATTTTGATCGGTGGCGGAGCGGGCGGCAAGGGTCTGTTGCCGATGCATATCGATGAACTGAAAGTCTATTCGAGCGCGCGCAATCCCGAGTTTTTCATGGCGCAAGCCGCGCTCGAAGGTGAAAAGAGTGATGCGATCGTCACCTACGGCGCAGACGAAACAGCGGACGGCGCCGGTGCCGAAGGCGAAGCTAAAGCGCCCAGTCATTTCGGCGTCATCATCCAATATGTGTTCGGCCGCAAGGAAGCGATCGTCGAACAATCGGTGATCGGAGTGTGCGTGGTGATGGCCGCGATTGCCGTCATGGTGATGTTCTTGAAGGCCGTTTACTTAAGCCGCTGCCGGCGCGCCACCGATAAATTCTTGAACGCGTATCACGCGCAGATGGCGACGGCCGGGGTGCCGCTTGATGCGCTCGTCAAAGGCGACAAAACTTTTGGTGATTCGCCATTGTTCAAAATCTACAAGCAAGGCATCGAGGAAGTGCACGGCCGGCTTGCGCCTGGTGTCGGTGCGGCGGTGGCGGGGCTCGCGGATAAATCGTTGAACGCGATACGCGCCACGTTGGACGCCACTGCGGTCCGCGAGCAGCAACGTTTAAACAGCTTGCTGGTACTCCTCACCATCGCGATTTCCGGCGGTCCTTTCATCGGTTTGCTCGGCACGGTGGTCGGCGTGATGGTGACCTTCGCCGCCATCGCCGCGACCGGTGACGTCAACATCGCCGCCATCGCGCCCGGCATGGCGGCGGCGCTGCTCGCCACGGTTGCCGGCCTCGGCGTCGCCATACCCGCGCTCTTTGGTTACAACTATTTAAGCGCCAAAGCCAAAGAGCTCGCCGCGGACATGCGCGTCTTTGGGGACGAGTTCATCGCCAAAGTCAACGAAGTCCACGGCCTTTAACTCAACCATTAAGGACGAAGCGGATGTCAGCGGAAATCAAAGGCGATAGCGAACCGTACGACGATATCAACATCACGCCGATGGTGGATCTCACCTTCGTGTTGTTGATCATCTTCATCATCATGACCACGGCGTCGGTGCAAGGCGTAAAGGTCAATTTGCCGCAGGCCAGCAATGCCGCGTCGCTAGCCGTGCCCAAGACCAAAGCCATCACGGTCACCGCGGAAGGCAATATTTTTCTCGATACCTATCCCGTCACGCTTCAAGAATTGGAATCGCGATTGGCGTCGTTGTATGCCGCGGATCCGAAATTGCCGGTCGTCATCAAGGGCGACGCCACCGTGCAATACCAATTAGTGATGGACGTGCTCGATTTAGCCGGGCGCGTTGGGATCACGCAGATCGGACTCGTGACGCAAAAGCTCGTGAAGTAAGCCTGACGATTTCCCATGTCGGAGCATTCCGAAGAAGAGTCTTTCTTACACCGTCGTGGACCGATGCTTGGCGGCATCGGCGTACTCCTCGTGTTTGCCCTTGCGGGTTATTTCGCTGTTCGCAGCTTGAAGGGCACCGTGCCGCCGATGCCGCCAAAGATTCAGGAAATTTCTTTGGTGCAACCGCCACCGCCGCCACCGCCGCCGCCGAAGTTGGAAGAACCACCGCCGCCCGAACAGGTGATTGAAGAGCCGAAGCCAGAGCCCGAACCGCAGGCCGAGATGCCGCCGGACGACGCTCCGGCGGGTAACGATCTCGGATTGGATGCGGAAGGAGTCGCCGGCGCCGACGGTTTTGGATTGCGCGCCAAGAAAGGTGGCCGCGGTCTCATCGGCGGCGGCGATCGCAATCGCTGGTACGCCGGCCTGATTCAGCGCGATCTGCAAAGCCAACTGGCGGATAACGACGCCGCGCGCGGCAGCAAATACACCGTAGTCGTCAAGCTTTGGATCAGCGCTGACGGCCGCATAGAACGCTTTGAGTTGATGGACTCCACCGGCGACGCCAAAAGCGAAGCGGCCCTGCGCAAAACCCTCTCGGGCCTGCGCCTGAACGATGCGCCGCCAACGGACATGCCGCAGCCGGTGAAGCTCCGGGTGGTCTCGCGCTGACGTTGAAAATTTGCCCTTATAACGAGAACTCTGTTGAAAAAAATCATAACGGCGAGCCTGCTCGGCGCGGCCATGTTCATCACCACACCGCCGACTTTGGCGAGTGAGCAACAAGACTTGCTTGAGCTTAGGAATACGGTGTTGAATCTGGTCGATGCCTTGGTCAAGCAGGGCGTGCTCAACCAGAAACAAGCGCAGGCGCTGGTCAAAAAAGCCGAAAACGACGCGGCCAGACAAGCGGCGGCGGAAGTCGCCGCGCGACCCGCGGACACCAAGGCGAATACCGTTCTCGAAGCCGCGCCGCCGACGAGTACCAAGGTGGTGCGCGTGCCCTATGTCCCCGAATTCGTCAAACAGGAAATTCGCGAACAGGTGCGTTCCGAATTGCGGCAAGACGTGTTAACCGATGTCGCGCAAAAAGCCAAGCAAGAAAAATGGGGCACGCCGGATGCGTTGCCGGGCTGGCTCAGCCGTATCAAGCTCTATGGCGATGCGCGCGTGCGCAACGAGTTCGATCGCTTTGGCAAGGGCAACGCCGCTACCTTAAGCGGCCAAAATCTGTATCTCGATATCGCCAAGATCAATGCCGCCGGCGGCATCGGCAAGGCGGGTCCGGGCGCTTTCTTAAACACCTCGCAAGATATCAATCGCTGGCGTGAGCGCGTGCGCCTGGGGCTGCAAGCCAAGATTGCGGATCGTTGGTCGTTTGACACGCGCCTCACTACCGGGAATCAAACGATTCCTGTCTCCACTAACCAAACGCTGGGCAACACGGGGCAACGGTTTAACATTCAGCTAGACCGCGCGGCCTTGCTCTATGATTTGCCTGCGGAACAAGGCTGGTCGTGGCTCGATTCGTCACTGAATTTCGCCGTCGGCCGGATTGCCAACCCCTGGGTCTCGACCGATCTGCTGTGGGATGAGGATCTGAATTTCGATGGCGCCGCGCTAACCTTAAGGCGCGCCATCGGTGAAGAGGATGGCTTGACGGGCTTAGGCAACAACAGGCGATCGGTGTTTGCGACGGTTGGGCTTTTCCCTTTGCAACAAATCGATTTCGCCGCGCAGGATAAATGGCTGGCGGGCGGGCAATTGGGTGTGGCGTGGGAATTCGATAATCAGAACAAGGTGCAAATCGCGAGCGCCTATTACGATTACCTCCATATCATCGGCAAACGAAATGCGCTCGGCAGCACCTTGCGCAACGGCACCCAGCCGCAATTTTTGCAGAAGGGCAATCTGCTCTATAACATCGCCAACGATCCGAATCTCGATGGTGGCGTGAACGATCAGATTTTCGCGCTGGCGTCCGATTATCGGCTGGTGGATCTCACGTTGTCGGTCGATCTCGCTTACCTCGCGCCGTATCACGTGATCTTCAACGGCGATATCGTGAAGAACGTGGGTTTTAATGCCGACCAAATCCGTGCGCGCACCGGCGGCACCACTTATCTGTATCCGATTAAAGAGCGCACCCTGGGCTGGCAGCTCGAAATGGTGACGGGCTGGCCGCAGATCGCGAAATTGGGGGATTGGCAACTATCCGCTGGCTATCGCTATCTGCAACGCGATGCCGTGCTCGATGCCTTCACCGAATCGGATTTTCACCTGGGCGGCACCGATGCCAAAGGCTATCGTTTAAGTGGCAAGTATGGCTTAACCAAGAACATCTGGCTGCGTGCGAATTGGTTGTCGGCCACCGAAATCGACGGCCCGCCTCTTGCAATCGATGTACTCCAAATCGATCTCAATGCGAAATTTTAAGCCCCGGCTCAAAGGCCGCGCGCGGTTGGTTCACGCGCTAGCGCTTTCTTTTGCGCTGCTGCCGCTCGCTGGCGCGCGCGCTGACAACCCTGCCAACGCCGCGCAGGCCTTGCTCAAGGCGCAGGGCTTGTTGAAACAGATTGCTCAGCAAAAAGGTCTGCTTGAAACCGAATTGGCCACCGCGCGGGCCGACGGTGCGGCGAAGGATCGACAGATCGCCAATCTCAAGGCGGATCTCAAGGCCAAAGACCGTTCGCTGTCCGAATCGGCCGCGGATCTGGCCTCGTCAACACACAAGAATGTCGCGCTCGACTCCGCGCTTAATCACAGCAAAGAGCGGTTAACCAAAACCACGGAGCAGCTCCAAGAGGTGGTGGCGAAATACAAAGAAAAAGCCGCCACACTGCGCGAAACCGAAGCCGCCAGGCAGGACTTCGAGGCGCAATTACAGAGGACTCAACGTGAATTGCAGGACTCCGAACGTAAGAACCTCGCCCTCTATCAAGCGAACCGTGAATTAATGGACCTCTACAAAAATAAATCGAGTTGGGACGCGTTGGTCCAGCATGAGCCGCTGACCGGGATTAAGGGCGTCGCGATTGAGAATATCCTGCAGGAGTATGCCGGCAAGTCACAGGATCAATTACGCGAGGTCAATGTGAAGGCGCTCGAACGGGGCTCGGGGAACGATGCCGCGCCGCGCCCATAGCCGGTGTAATAACCGCCGGCCGTTGTCACACGATTGTTATGTATGGCGACGAGAATGGACTTTTACTCGTCGTAAGGATGTCACCCTATGGAAAATACCAACCTTGATCAGGCGCCGCGGGCGAGGCCGCTTTCGATGGAAAAATTAAGCAGTGGGGTCATTAACGACAACAGCAAGCGCAGTATTTCGATTCGGATCAGCACCTCCGATTACGGTCGCATCAAGGCGATTTCGCGTCGGTTACGAGTACGTGAAGCGGAGGTTTTTCGCTTTATTGTGAAAGTCGGGTTATCTGAAGTCGCGCCGCTGTCCTATACCAATTCGACCGTTCTCGATCTGCTCTCGGTGTTCGCGGCGCATGGCGACGATCTGGTCGGTCATTTTAATCTTGACGCCCTGCGTTTGAATCGGATCTTGAATCCGGAAGGTAATAACCAAGGACCGCGAATCGATGTCGACGATCTCGAACTATTGGCGATGACCACGTTGCCCGAGCGAATTTTAGTACTGCGGTTGCAGGAATTAGTCGGTCATCCCATCGAACCCACCGCCGTCCTGAGCGAATTGCAACGCTATCTGACAACCAAGTATTCAACGCCGCCGCCGCGGCTCGAAGTCAACAGCTCGGCGGCTTAATCGAGTTGTACGCGATGCCTGCATGAGCGCCGAGCCAACGCTGTTTGAAGTGATTCACTCGACGCGCGCGATGCGTCGCTTGAAACCCGATCCCGTTCCCAAGGTCTTGCTCGACAAAATTCTCGCCGCCGGAATTTGTGCACCGAGCGGACGCAATCGACAACCCTGGGCGTTTCTCGTTTTGCGCGAACCCGCGCCGAAGCGGTTTTTCGCGGATCGCTATTTAAGCGCGATGCAGAAACGATTTGAAAACTCGACGCTTAATCCGGACGATAACAGCGCGCGTGCGCGTGCCCTCCGTTCGACCCTTCACTTGGCGGAACACATGCACGAAGTGCCGGTAATCCTGCTGGTATGTGGCGAACGCAATTGGCCGCTCGGTGTACCGCCGGGGTGGCGGGTCGGCCGCGCCCCGCCGTCGTACGCTTCCACGCTCCCGTGTGCGCAAAATATTTTATTGGCCGCGCGTGCGCTGGGATTAGGCGCGTGCCTCACGACTTTGCATCAGACCTTTGAGATTGAACTCTGCCATTACCTCCGGATCCCAGACGACTTCGGCGTTGCCGTCGCCATTCCACTCGGATTCCCGCAAGGCAAGTTCGGACCCGTGACCCGGCGCTTCGCCTCCGAGCTGACGTATTACGATACCTGGGGCCGCAAGGCGCAACGGAAAACCCCCACTGGGAGTGCTTAATCGCCGAATCTAAATAGATGAACATAAATCGCCGGGTCGATCGAAGGCCTTGAAAGTCGGCCAACTAAACACCTTCACATCGATGGTGGATCATCGGACTTTGGTTGCACGTGCGATCCATGAATCTTCGTCCGGACTCCCCAACCTCGTCATTCCGGAAACCGCCGCGCGGTTATCCGGAATCCATGCGACGTCTCCAAAGCCCCCTGGATTCCGGACGCCGCCGCGTGCGCGGCGGCGTCCGGAATGACGAAGGTTAGGCTCAGGCATTTCACAATTTCCTGGATCATTTCCGATGTGATTCGGTTTAGTCGTTGCCATCGGAAATCCGTTTGGGTTCCAACATACTGTCACCGCAGGGGTAGCGAGCGCCCTCGGACGATCGCTTCGTGCCATCGATGCCGATTGAAATACTTTAAACTCCAGAGACTCGCCAGGCGCGCGCCAGCAACGCCAACTGCGACTGGTACAGATCGAATACGTAAGTGAGTTGTCCTACTGGCGGCAGAGGAAGGTAGGCGTCACCTTCGGCGTCCCGCAGTTCTATTCGCATCTTATTCTTGCGTGCGAAGGCTAGGATCGCGCGATTCTCGCGCAGAAAATGGATCCACAACTTTTTTGCGCCGTTGGCGCGAGCGCGCCGCGCCGCGCGTTGCACGGCGAGCGACGCCAAATTCTGGCGTCGGAATTCCGGCAGGACACTCAAACCGAGTTCGGCCGTGTCATCGATCAGACCGACATGTGCGACGGCGACCAGTTTGAACCCAGGGCCAAACACGCCGAGGACGAGATCGCGCTCGAAATCGATCGCTTCGACGTATTCCTTCAGTGAGCCATCATCACGCGGCAGGCCGAACCGCAGGTATCGATCTGTGCCGTTTAGGCTACAGAAATGCTCGATCATGAGCGGTCGGTCGAAGCGGGTCAGATCATGTACTAGCCGTAACATCGCGATTGCTCCTAGCGTGGAACGTCCGGTCTGAGATCCGCGCGTGGAAAAGGAATCGCTCCGGACGCCCCGGCCAGAAGCTCATCCATCAGATCAGTCTAACCGCGAATTGTTGCGCCACAGTGTAATAAATTCGATCTTTGTTACCCCATTGTTAACTCATTAGCGACGAGGCGCACCGCATCCAAGGCTCGCGCTCGATAGCCGAGTGCCTCCAGCCAAATATTTGTAGGTCACCGGAAAAAACATTGAGGGCGTGGCGTGAATGCGCGCAACAGAACTGTCATTTCGTTGCAATCTTGCGTTAATAAAGGACGAGTAAGGTTCGGGTTCAGTAATTCAGTGCAGGTGCAGCCATGCGAACCCGGCGCGTCGTTTTGTTTTCCACTCTTATCCTTCAAACGAGCCTGCTGGCCGTATCGGCGAACGCAGCCGACGCGGCGCGCGCCAACCCGCCGCGCGCAACTCACACTGACGCCGCAAGCGACTTACCTCCGCTACCGGCTGGTGTCGAGGAACTCAACTTCAAAGATTTCTACAAGATGCCGATCGGCCCTCGTGGCCTTGAGCCGACTGAAAAATTGCGCGGTCTCGGGGGTAAAAGGGTGCGTTTAATCGGCTATATGGTGCGCGAAGATGAGCCCGCTCCAGGGGTTTTCATGTTAACGCCCCTGCCGGTCGCACTTGCGGAATCCGCCGACGGACCCGCCGACGATCTACCCGCGACGACGGTGTTCGTGCACATGCCGGGCAAGGATCGGAACCGCGTCTTGCCTTACCGCGCGGGCCGCTGGGTGTTAACCGGCATGCTCGATCTTGGCGGCAAGCCTGAACCGAACAGCCGCGTGTCGTATACGCGGTTGGTCCTCGACGACAGCGCGGTAACCGCGAGCGCAGCCGATTTCGATAGTCGAACGTCTGCCGTTCCGCGTGAGACCACGGTAGCGCACGGAAATTAGCGCGACGCTGCCTAAACACGCAGAAGCAATCCCTAATATCATCAATGGAGAGAGACCCAATGACGCAGTTCATTCGTAATCGCACTTCTATCCTCGGCCTGGCGATCGCCAGCGCCCTGGCGGCGCAGGCACAGGCTAACCCGGCGATTTCCCGCTTAACTCCCCCGAGCCAGTTGTTCGCGACCAATGGCGTCGAGACGACTCCGATGATCGCGCGCTTTATCCCCGCGCAGCGGTTCGATCTGCAGGCGACCGTGCAGCCGAGCGCTGGTACCGTGACCAGCGTTGAATTCAAGGTCGACGGCGTGTCGGTTGGCACCGTGGTGTCGGGCCCGCCGGTCGGCAACACCGCCATGGTCACTACCGGACTCGTTGCCGGTCTGCTACCGAACTCCGCGGTGGCTTCCTTACGCGCCTATTCGAATGCCACGCCGGGCGTCCACACGCTGAGCGCCATCGCGACTCAAAGCGACGGTTCCACGACCACGGCACGGGGTAATTTCGAAGTCGTCGCCATTAACCACGGCGGTAGAAAAGCCAAAAACGTCATCATCATGCTCGGCGACGGCATGGGCGCGGGCCATCGCACCGCCGCGCGCATCATGCTGAAGGGCGAAGCGCAGGGCAAAGCCAAGGGCAAGCTTGCGATGGACACTTTCCCCTACACCGCGATGATCATGACCGGTTCCTTGAATTCGATCGTCACCGACTCCGCACCTGGCATGGCCAACTATGTCAACGGCAATAAGGCCGCGAACAATCAGGAAGGCGTGTGGCCGGATGACACCAAAGCGGCCTTCGACAACCCACGCGTCGAATACATGTCCGAGTATCTTGCGCGCACCCAAGGCAAGAAGCTTGGGATCGTGACCACTGCCGATGTGTTTGACGCGACACCGGCCGCGAATGCGGTGCACACCCAAGCGCGCGGCAACGGCACGGGCATTGTCGATCAGTATTTCGATGATCGTAACCTCACCGGACTGACCGTGCTCCTAGGCGGCGGACGGAAATGGTTCCTGCCTAACCCGACGACTTGCACCGGCAGCACGCCGAGCTGCGGCACCGCCGGTAGCGCGAACTTCAATGGGTCGGAGCGGAATGCGGCGACCGATTACGCGCTCACTTCCGATATCACCACGGGGTGGGGCGCAAATGGGGGTGTCGCTAACGACACCGGCCGCGATCTCATCACCGAATTCACCACCGCCGGCTGGAGTTATGCGCCGGATGCGACCGCATTGACCGCGGCTCCACTCAACAAGCCGCTACTCGGCCTCTTCTCGCTGTCGAATATGAATGTCGCACTCGACAAAGTCGGCAAACGTCGCGGCACTTCCACCGTGGTGGACGATTACGGCTTTAGCAATCAGCCGTTGCTTGAGGAGATGACGGACAAGGCCTTGAACGTGCTCGACGCCAACAGCCCGAATGGTTTCGTGCTGATGGTTGAAGGCGCGTCAATCGACAAACAAGCGCACAACATGGACACCGAGCGATTCATTGTCGACACTATTGAGTTCGATCGTGCGATCGGCAAGGCCAAGCAATACGCGCTCACCCATCCCGATACCTTGGTAATCGTCACGGCTGACCATGAGTGCGCCGGTGTCGCGGTCATCGGCGCCTCTAGAGTCAACAACGCGTCACTCGTCACCCGCTCGGCGTCGGGGCTGGGCACCGCGGCTGGTGGCCCGCGTAACGGCGTGGTCGGCACCTACGAGCTGGCGCGCTTCCCGTCGTACACGATCGCTGGCGATGGCTATCCGCAGTCAACCGATCCCGACTTCAAGATGTTGATCGGCTATGGCGCGAATGCGGATCGCCGCGAAGACTGGTTGACTAACCCCAAACCGCTGCGCGACGGCCAACAGCCGGGCAACGCAGTGGTGCCGCTCAATACCTATCCGAACCTTCCGATCAATCGCGATGTCGCGGGCGGATTCATGGTCACGGGTCAAATTGAAGACGCGGTCGCCGCCCACACGGCGAACGACATTCCGCTCAGTGCGATGGGCCGCGGCGCGTCGTTGCTGAACGGCACATTGGACAATACCGACGTGTTCTTCAAAATGATGCAGGCGGCAGTCGGCGGCACGCGCACGGCCGGCGAGAACGAGGAGCACGATAATCACGATAATCACGAGTAACGAAATAACCGAGTGATCGCCCAGCATTGAATGGCGACCAAGGCCCCGCCGCGCGGGGCCTTGTCTTTTTACGGCAGTTTACCCGTGAGCTTCAGATGCGCATCGCCATCGTAACCGACGCCTGGCATCCGCAGGTGAACGGTGTTGTCCGAACGCTCGATACCACCCGCGAGACTCTCTCGCGTCTAGGCCATACGGTGCGAATGATAACGCCCGACGCGTTTCGCACCGTGCCGTGCCCGACTTACCCCAGTATTCGCCTTGCGGTGTGGCCGGCATCGAAGCTGCGGGGCACACTGCGTGAATTCACACCGCAAGCGATTCATATCGCGACCGAAGGGCCGCTTGGTCACGCCGCGCGTCGTTACTGCATCGACCACAAGCTACCGTTCACCACCTCGTTTCACACGCAGTTTCCTGAATACATCCGTCTGCGCGCGCCGCTGCCGATTGCCTGGAGTTACGCCTATATGCGGCGATTTCACGCCGTCGCGGTGCGGACCATGGTGCCCACCGCGACCCAGCGCGATAAGTTGGTGGCGCGCGGATTCCGCAATTTGTGTCTGTGGGCGCGTGGCGTGGATCTCGAAATATTCAATCCCACGAATCCCGTGGTGTGGCAGTTTCCGCGTCCGGTGGCCGTGTATATGGGACGGGTGGCGGTTGAAAAAAATATCGAGGCGTTTCTAACCGCGGAGGGCGTACCGACCAAGGTCGTGATCGGCGAGGGTCCCGATCTGGAGCGGTTGCGCGAGCGCTATCCACAGGTGCATTTTCTCGGCGCCAAATATGGTCGCGAGCTCGCGCGACATCTCGCGGCGGGCGATGTATTCGTCTTTCCGAGCCGCACCGATACTTTCGGTTTGGTGTTACTCGAAGCGATGGCCTGCGGATTGCCCGTTGCCGCATTTCCGGTGCAGGGCCCATTGGATGTGGTACGGCAGGGGCGCTGCGGCGTGCTCGATGAAAACTTAAACGCCGCGATTCAGGGCGCACTGCGTTTGTCGCGCGCCGACTGCGCCGCCCACGCCGCGCGCTACTCGTGGGCCGCGTGCACCGCCGATTTCGCGTCGTATCTCGCGCCGATCAACCGGCCCGAGGTCGATGCCATTACTCGCCTGCCCAGCGTTCCGCGCTCGACGTTGTCTAAATAAATCGCCAAGCGCTCCTTAAGCGCGACGGTTAATGCGGCTGGCGTGTCGTAAATGCAATCGGCGGGAACCGCGCCCTGTGTGACGAGCCGTTCGCGAGTATCGAAGCCGTAACTCCCGATTACACAATCGTAGCCAGCCGCGGTGGCCGCACGATAGTCGCCGACCTCGTCCGCGCCCAGGAGCGATTCGAAATAGCGGGACGCGCGCATCGCTGTGAGTACTTCGGTCTTTTTGACGCCGACCGGAATGGGGATCACGAAATCGAGATCGGGATCGTTGACGCCGCTATTGCGTAACACCGCACGAATGACCGGGCCGGGATTCAACGTGTAATTACGGGTTAAAATTCCGCAGTGGATCGTCGGATTCGCAATCAGCTCATTCAACAAGGGAATGAATTCTGGATAAATGCGGCCGCTCTCCGCGTAAATCTCGGTCAGGCGCAAGCGCAGCTTGCGGGTCTTCGGTAGGCTCATGCCGACCAGGTTATGGAGCAATTCCTTGCCGCCGCCGAGGTACTTGAGAAATTTGCGGCGATTTTTAAAACGCTCCTCGTCACCGACATCGAGACCGAAATCGGCCATCGTGTCGCGCAGCAGCGCATAGGAATTGATCAGAAAGCCGTCGAAGTCCAGGACCAACAGCAGGCGCTTTTTGGGCGTGGGAGGGTTCATCGCGGTCAGGCGCCGGCGCGCTGGCGGAGCAACGTTGGAAAATAGGCTTTGATATCGGTCAGCGGATCGGTAATCAACTTGACGAACCAGACCATCGCGTTCTTGAAGCCGTGTTTCGGAATCAGGCGCAGGGTATGGCCGAACACCACCAACGCCGTGAACCCGAACCATTGCCGCGCGACGGCCGCGATAAGTTCCGGGGCGGCGGCTGCGTTCAACACCGGCGCGGCAAGACAGTTAACGATGGGGATCAGCAGATAGATGCCGACAACTTTGGTTTTACTGCGCGTATCGAAGCCCAGCAGTAATTGTTCTTTGTCGTGGCACGGCGGCTCAACCAGCGCATGCCCGAATTGCCGCACGAATAATGCCCCCAACCCGAGCCACATCGCGGTGACCAGATCCGAGAACACCAGCCAATAGCAAAAGATAAAAGTACTCGAACTTAAGAGATGCAGTACTTGATTGAGTCGATGGCTGTGGGAGGCCACATGGTCATCATGCTTACGCCGCATCACTTCATGATAGAACGCTTGTAGGGGCCGCGGCGGCGCGAAGACGCTCGCGAACAAATCCTTGGCGACGCGCTGCTTGATCACCTTGGCGCGGCCAGGATGCTCCGTCTCCGACAGCCACCATTTGTCGTTACGCATCTGCGCGGCCGCGGCGCGGATCTTGGCGGTCAGATCTCGATAATCTTCATTACTGAAATCAAAATTAAACATGCAGCGGCCGGTGCCAACCCAGCTCAAATTAATGCCCTGCGCGCGCAAGTAGTATTGCAACAGCCAGTTGTAGCGGCTCGGCTGCGTGAACTGGACGGTCCAGATGGTGCCGAGACAGGTGATAGCGATCGGGAGGCCGGCGGCGGCAAATTCTTGATTGCTAGCCACGACCCAGTCCGTCGTGCGCGCATTGGCGATGCGATACACAGCGGTGGTTTCCGGCAGCAAGGACCATTTCAGAAATTCGTACATCGCGCCCATCGCGAGCGGATGCGCGGCGAATGTGCCGACCACATAGGCCATCCGCATCGGATGCGCGGGATCAAATCGGCGCATCAGGCCTTGGCTGCCGCACACCACCCCAATCGGCATGCCGCCCGCGACGGTCTTGCCGTAGAGCACCATGTCCGCCTTGACGCCAAAATAGTCTTGCGCGCCGCCGGGCGCCAACCGAAAGCCACTGAACACTTCGTCGAACACTAACGGCACACCGGCTTCGGTGCAGACCGCACGGAGTTTCTTTAGCCATTCCGCGTATGGCGAAGTATTGGTATCTGTTTTGCGCACGCTGCTGTTGAGGAGAATGGCGTCGTTCGGCGGCGGCGAATTCGGATGAAAGGCCTGCACCGGGTTGACCAGCACGCCGGCGATTTCCTTCGCCCGGCGGCGAATGACCGCGAGCGAAGCCGGATCGATATCTTTCAATGTGAGACAGTCGTCGATGCCGCGTTCACTGCCGAGTCCCGGTTGCACGCCATCCCACCAACCGTGATACGCGCCCGCGAAACACACGATCAACTTGCGCCGCGTGTTGAAGCGTACCAGGCGGGTCGCTGCCATCACCGCTTCGGTGCCGCTCGCATGGAAGGACACTTCGTCGAGTCCCGAAATGGCTTTCAACATCGCGATATTGTCGGCCACAATCGGATGCAGCGGCCCCAACACCGGACCCAACGCTTGCACCCGCTGCCAACCGCGTTCCATCCATTCCTTGTAGCGATCATAGCCAGCGACATTGACGCCGTACGAGCCGCTGACATCGATATTCCAGTTGCCGTCGAGATCGAGCAGACGACTACCTTGGCTCGCTACCGCGACGGAGGCCACATTAAAACCTTCGCGCATGCGCTTGGCGAACGGGAAGGGTACCCGGCTTGCATCGGTGAAGCGGAGATCGGAGAGTCCGCCGCGGACACGCCCGGCCCACTCACTGGATTTGACGCCACGTGCGCTCAGGGTTTGCTGTAAGGCATCGAGCGCCGCGCGCCGGGTCGCGATGAAGTGTTCAGGTGCGCCGTCGGCTGCATAAAAATCCGCTTCCGAGTAATCCCGGGTCCTGACCAACCGCGAGAGCAATCGCGAGAGCCAGGGCGTGAAAGCGCGCCCGCGCAGATTGAGTAGTCCCCGGCTAAGCAGCAGTAAACAAGCCAGCGCAATAAGGCCGACCAGCATGGTTTGCGCGGGTGGGGTTAACTGAATGAACGGATTTAACATCAATCGATCCTCTCAAAATGCGCGAATCGCGAGTGCCTTAACGAGGAATCGGAGCGCGATCAATATTTTCAATCTCGATCCGACACCTTCGCGTGAGTACTATCGCGCAACTATGTGAAATTTAGATGACGGTGTGTATCTAAAGCCCCGCACCCTAGCCCTTTCCCGCAAGGGGAGAGGGGAGATCGCCCGCGCGATCGTATGACCTCCTCGGCATAGTCATGCCAGTGACGCACAGGGCTCATCTCGTTGTCATATATCGTCGATAGGCTGCATCGCGGTGACAGCCGAACCGGCTACGAACTCCAAGGAGCAGCGCCTGATCTCGAAACTGACACTGAGCGCGCGCATTGATCAGAAGCTGTTTAACGCCGTCTATTCGCGATCGCTGGTCTACAACACGTGCTGGGAAGATCCTGCCGTCGATCGTCGGGCGCTGGAGTTATCACCGAACGATACCGTGCTCGCGATTTCAAGCGCGGGTTGCAATGTGCTGGACTATGCGCTGACGGGGCCGCGCAAGATTTACGCGGTCGATGCCAATCCGCGGCAGACCGCGCTCTTGGAACTTAAGATGGCTGGGATCCGCGAACTTGATCACGCCGCCTTTTTTCAGCTCTTTGGCCGCGGCCAGCATCGCGATTTCAGTCCGCTGTATCGCGATCTGTTGCGCGCGCGACTCTCGCCCTTTGCACAAACCTATTGGGATGTGCGTACGCATTGGTTTTCCGATGCCCATGGCGGTTTCTATTTTCGTGGGCTGGCCGGCACCGTGGCCCGCGTTTTTCGCGCCTATCTTAAAGTACGTCCGCGCCTGACCACGTTGATCGACGATCTGTTCGCGACGCGCTCGATTCATACCCAGCGCGCGCTGTACGAACACGAAATTGCACCGCTACTGTGGACGTTTCTACTCAATTGGACGCTGTCGCGGCAGGTGACACTGTCGATGCTCGGTGTGCCGCATCCCCAGCGGCGCGAAGTGGTGGCGCAACACCCGCGCGGTGTGGCCGGGTTTATCCGCGAGTCACTCGAATACCTGGTACGGCACATCCCTTTCTGGAGTAATTATTTCTACGCGGTCTATGTGCTCGGGTCCTATTCCGAAGAGTGTTGTCCGGAGTATTTGAAGCCTAAGCAATTCGCCGCGCTTAAGGCCGGGCTGGTCGACCGCATCGTACCGGAAGCGTCGACGGTAACGGAGTTTCTGCAGCGTTGTCCGGAACCCATCTCGCGATTCGTGTTGCTTGACCACATGGATTGGATGAGCTTTTACTATCCTGAGGCTCTGCGCGAGGAATGGGAGGCGATCCTGATGCATGCCACACTGGATGCGCGGATCATCTTTCGTAGCGCGCATGCCGAGCCACGCTATCTCGAGCGCCTCCGGTTGGGTTCGACCCACCGGCCGTTGAGCGATTTACTCAAGTTCGATGTCGCCCGCGCGCGCGAACTCACGCTGGCCGATCGCGTGCATACCTATGCCGGCTTTCACATCGCGGATCTCGCGGCCTGAGCGCATGTTCAGTAACGAAGTCCGCACGTTATGGTCGCTACTCCGCGGTCAACCGGCGGCGCCTTCGCACGCAGCGCGGCTGCAACGTTTTTACGCGCCGCAGGCCGGCTACTACGATCGATTTAGAGAACGTCTGCTGAGTGGGCGATCTGAACTAATCGCCGGACTAAACCTGCAAGACGGCGAGCGCGTACTCGAACTCGGCGCGGGCACCGGCCGCAATGCTGAATATTACGCGGCACTGATCCCACGCCTCGCGAGCGTCGAACTGGTGGATCTTTGTCCCGCGCTACTCGAACGGGCACGGCAACGTGCTGCGCGATGGCCCAATGTTCGCGTCATTGAAGAGGATGCGACCGAGTATCAACCCGCGGTGCGTGCCGACTGCGTGTATTTCTCGTACTCACTGACGATGATTCCGGATTGGTCGCGCGCCATCGACAATGCGCTCACCGCACTGCGGCCGGGCGGTCGACTGGGCGTGGTTGATTTCTATGTAGCCGACGCGCGACCAAAGACTGGTCTTGCCCGCCATAGCCGGTGGACGCGAACATTTTGGCCGTGGTGGTTTAAGCACGATGGCGTGCACCTTTCCCCGCGACATCTGAGCTACCTGCGTACGCACATCAAACAGTCACACTTGTTGGAAGGCATGGCGCGGATCCCGTATCTGCCTGGGTTGCGTGTGCCGTACTACCTTTTTATCGGGACCCGCGCCTGATGTGGGGCGATGCCTAAGTACCGCTCGATATTTCTGTCGGATATTCATCTTGGGACACGCAGCTGTCAGGCCGAGCGCCTGGTCGATTTCTTGCGGCATCACGACTCCGATTACCTCTATTTGATCGGCGATATCGTGGATTTCTGGGCGATGAGCCGTGCCATTTATTGGAGCCCGGCGCAGAACACGGTGATTCAAAAAATCCTGAAGCGCGCACGCCATGGAGCGCAGGTGGTGTTCGTGCCCGGCAATCACGATGAGGCACTGCGCGAATATGTCGGGGTGGCGTTCGGCGACATCACCATCGCGCACGATCCGACCCATGTCACCGCCGACGGCAAGCGTTATTGGCTGGTTCATGGCGACGAATTCGATCAGGTCACTCGCTATCACAAGTGGGTCACCATCGCCGGCGATCGTGGCTATGCCTGGTTGGTGCGTTTAAACGAAATGTTGTCGTGGTGTCGACGGCACATCGGCGCCGCGGGGCATTGGTCGCTTTCCCAATACGTGCGGAGCCGACTTAAAAGCGCCATCAAATACATTCACGAATTTGAAGGCGCGGTCGCGCGACACGCGGCGGCCCTTGGCGTCGATGGCGTGATCTGCGGCCATATTCACGCTGCCGCTCACAAGCCGTTGAACGGAATCCAATATCTAAATTGTGGGGATTGGGTGGATAGCTGCACGGCGGTCCTCGAAGCGACCGATGGCCGCCTTGAACTTGTCACCTGGGATGTGGACCTCGCGGCCCCTGACGAACTGGAACCGATGTCGCTTGGAATTGGCGTCGCGGACCCCAGACGGCGTTAAGGAAACTCCGCCTTTGCAGAGATTCCTTAATTTATTTCGGTCGTTCGAGTATTCGTTGGCACGCAATACAGCGGATCGCATTCGGCACCGTTGTACGGCGCAGCGCGGGGATCTCCATCCCACAACTCACGCAGCAGCGCGTGCCACGGCCACATCGCACTTGAGCGGTAATGCCGGCAATTCGTTGCGCAACTTCCGCTTCGATTTGAAGCTGAGTTTGATCGAGTTCGTCGGCCAGGCGGTCGGTCAAGCGCACGCTGGCAGGTAATTCTGACGGGGGTGTTGTAGTTGACGGCAACGACGGGAACTACGTCAGTTCTTCGTCGAGATCGATGAGTTCGTCGCTGAGCTCACGCGCCGCTGTCGCACTTAAGTGCAGGATCACTTTCTGTCCTGCGCCGTCAATGAACGCAATTTCTATATTGCCATCTGGCTGCTGCCGTATACCCAGCACCACATCCAATATTTCCGCGCGATAAACCTGAGAACCGCTGTCCATTCGGACCTCCTTTGAAAAAATCCCGCCGAGGGGGCGGCATGGAACGGGCTAAAGCTAGCGAAGAAACGGACTGCGAGAAATTCGGTTTAACCTGCCCGGCGACGAATAATACCGAGCCCTGCGATGGCCGAACTGAGTAACCACACGGATGCTGGGACGGGAACCGCGCCAACGTTCAGCACACCGGCATAGCTGCCACCGTTCTGACCGGTCACATCGCCGCGCACTTCAAGTAAGTAATTGCCAATCCCGAGGGTCGTATTGAGCACGTCCACCGTGCCCGTTAGCGGGCCGACATTTATCGGTGTACTCCAAGCCGAAATGAGAGAAGGGCCTGGATTGCCAAGGATCACCGACGTGCCGCTATAAAGGCGAACTTCGAGGTGGTTAATCTGAAACGAATTGCGGAGGTCGATTGTCGAGGTGATAGAACTTAAGTTGGCCGACGCGACGGAAAACTTGTAATCGTCGTAAAAGGAAAAAGGTAAAGGGCCCGACAGACCGGAAAGCTTATTCGGTTGAGCAAAAAAGGTGTCCCCGTAGTTCCAGCTGGACGGCACGGAAAGCGCGGTGCTAATGCCGGTTCCATTAGTGATATTACTCGTCCCGTTGTTGGTCGTCGTAAAGCTAAGGGGTAAAGTTGCCGCCAACGCGGTGCCGATCATGCTGCCCGCGAGCACGATGGTCTGTAGAGCACGAATTCCAATCCGAACGTCCATAAATCCTCCAGTTGATATAGGTGGGCCGCGAAGCGGCTTCGCGCCAAGGTAATGCGGACGTGTGTCAAGCCAGTTAAGGTTTTCTTAAATCTCTGTTACGCGTGCAGAGCGAAGGCCTTATCGCGACTCACTGAGATCACTCAATTCGTCCACTAAATCACGCGCAACCTGAGGATGCAGGCGTAGGCGGATTTTGCGACCCGATCCATCGATAAAGCCGAGGACGACCGTGCCGCCGCGCTCCTGTACGACACTCGAGAGAACTTCCAGGGTATCGATACCATCAAGCGTGAATTGGGTTTTCATGAATGCTTTCCTTGAATGATCGCGCGACGAACATTAGCGCGACATTTTTGCCGGACGATGACACGCGTGGTCAGCGCGCGGCGCGGCAAAAGGTGTCGCTTGTTATGAGGATGTGCTACCGGCTCGGTGACGATTCGCGTTCAAAGTTAGTGCTAAACCCACGAGGGATCCCCATGCCACGATCATCGTTCGCCAAACTTCAGTACGCGGCGATCGCAGCGGCTGTTATAATTTCGATGTCGGGTGCAGGCTTGGCGGCGGCAGAAAATCCGAAATATCAGGCGATGATGGTGCGGGCGGAGGCCGCGCTCGCGCGCGGCAATCGCGTGGTGACCGTCGCGCGCGTCATCGCTGATGCTCAAGGCCGGATTTTTGTCCGCAATGGATTGGGGCAGGTGCGGCGAGCCGCTTTGAGATTGTCGATCAGAGTGCCGGACTCGCCGTGCTAAAACTCGAGAAACCTTATGCGGCGATCTGAGGCGTTCGGCATGTGCCGCGGAGCGCGCTTAAAGACGTGCGCTTTTGCTTTGTATTCGGGTACAACGACGCGGACATTACCACCACCGGCAAATGCGGCGCGTGGCCGCTACGCCATTCACGCTGCGCGCCTGCCGGCATTGATGGCGAAGATTTCAAAACAACGTGCGGCTAGTGAGATACTCGCTGAGCCGCCATTTGCCAGTCTCGGGAACGTGGAAGAACTCTACGAGCGATTACTGCCCGCGAGTGTGATTATTGCCGTTGAACGTTGAGACGGTGGCGGATCGGGATTACGCGGCGAAGTACTGCCCTGTCGATTGTGAAAACAACCCGCATAGCGTCCGCGATGCGGGTTGTGTTAACTCGGCGCCGTCTACCCTTTACGGAAGCTTGATGATTCGAGGCTTGTTCAGGCTTGCCGCGGTCGGATCATAGGGCGCGTTTGGCGCCTTGAAATTCGCCATGTAGGCGAGCAGCGCATCGATGTCCTGAGCGCCACCGAGCCGGTTCAAGCCCTGGGTCAACACGGTGAAGTTGTCGCCACCGGTGGCCATGAAGTTATTCACCGTCACGCGAAAAGTCGCAGTCGGATTCAACACAGTCCCATTACTCACAATCGGCGTGCCGTTAACTGTGACATTCACCACCTTGGCGCAGGGACTGCCCGTGGTTGACCAAGCGTAGTTGAGCCCACTCGAGGGTTGCATGACGCGCTGCACGGTTTGCACGTTGATCGCGCCGCTCGGCAGCACGCAATTCGAGCCCGGGAACTGCTGTTCCAGTACCTCTTTGAGCTGCTGCGCGGTCAAGGTCATGGTGACCAGGCTATTCCCGAAGGGCTGCACGGTGAACGCTTCCTGATACGTGACGGCATGTGGATAGGTAGCGTTCGCGGTGTTAAAGCCGGGATTGCGCACGCCGCCCGCGTTCATCAGCGCGATCTCGGCAGCGCCGAATTGCGCGGG
Organism: Gammaproteobacteria bacterium; assembly: GCA_016191285.1. Taxonomy (GTDB): domain Bacteria; phylum Pseudomonadota; class Gammaproteobacteria; genus CAIKBL01. The sequence goes on along the minus strand of JACPPA010000007.1, from coordinate 10,489 downwards.
TTGGGTCGCCGCGAGTTGCGCATCCGCGATCAAGTCGCCGGCTTCCATCTCACCGGCCGCGTTTGCCGTGTTCGGCAAGGCAGCGATAATGGTGCCGATGATCTGATTCGCGAGCGGTGACACGAGCGTGTTGTACCCAGCAACGATGCTGGCGATGGACGCGTCGGCCGTCACTGCCGGATCCGTGCGGTCAACCGTGACATTGTTCGCGACGATCCCCGTGACATCCCCAGTGCGGTTGTCGAGGGTCATGTCGATATCGGTCAGCACGCGACCAAACGCGCTCGCCTGCGTCACGGGGATGACGCGGTCGGCTTTGTTCGGCAAATGGCAAATGAATCCCGTGTGGGTGTGGCCCGAAATCACGAGATCGACCGCGTCGTCCAAGCGGCTCACGATCCCCTTAATCGGCGAGGTGGTCGGATCTTGCAAAGCGGCCGAGCAATCGTTGATGAAGTTCGGCTGCGCGCTGCCTTGAAATCCGCCTTGATGAATTAGCACGACAATGGCTTTGACGCCGCGTTTTTTGAGTTGTGGGATCAGGGCATTGACGGCGCCGGCTTCATCGTTGAAGGTGAGTCCAGCGACTCCCGCGGGGGTGACGATGCTGGGAGTGTCTTTCAAAGTCATCCCAATAAAGGCAACACGTTTGCCGTTAAAACGTTTGATCGCGTAGCTGGGAAACAACGTTCGACCGCTTGCGGTGTCCACCACATTCGCCGAAAGAAATTTAAATTTCGCACCTTCGAAAGGGACTGGCGTCCCGACCGCCAAGCCCTTGCAGGAATTTACGTCGGTGGAATGGCAGCCGCCATTCTGCATCCGCATCAGTTCCGCTTTGCCTTCGTCGAATTCATGATTGCCCACGGCATTGAATTCGAGGCCCAGGCGATTCATCGTCTCGATAGTCCCTTCGTCGTGGAAGAACGCCGAGATTAATGGACTCGCACCGATGAGATCGCCGGCCGAAACGACCACATGATTTGGGTTTTGCGATTTTAATTTGTTCACCCAACCGGCCATGAAGTCGACGCCACCGGCCGGTTTACTAATGGTGGCGGTACCCGACCCACCGGGCTGCACGGGAAAGTTACCGGGTGATAACAAGGTTCCATGAAAGTCGTTGAAGCCGATGATCTTAATCATGGTGACGCCACGATGTTCGTCTTGCCGGTCGTCACCGTGAGCTTCATTTAGGTCCAAATCGGCGCCGTCATGCCGCTCAGAATCTATCCCAGAAGCGTTGGAATCGTTGTCGGCAAAAGACGGCGATGCAGCATCGCCGGGGCCCTGAAGATCATCCGCGAACGCCGGCGCACAAAGCGCGAGCGCGGCCAGAATGCCGATTAATCGTTTACCGTAATTCATCGTTGTGCTCTCCCGATTGGTGGTGATCGGCGGCGAACCAACCGTGCGCGGGATACGAATGTCTCGCGACAATCAATTCCGGGGTTGGACGCCGCCCCAATCAGGCGCCTGAAAAGTTACACGGGTTTGAAGCTGTAATGACAATTGCGTGAAGGAACGACGCAGAATTCGAACTGAAAACTGATCCGCGAGAACGCGTCACGAAAGCGTAGTCGCGACGCAATGTCGGTGTCACATAGCGGGCTTACTCTGCCACGAGCGATGTGGACATCGGCTCCTCCCTCTCACCCACGAGAACGTTAACCGCTTGCCCGTCGCTAGTTTAAGCGGGTCCTGATGCGGATCAGGACCCGCTATTTAAACGCTAACTCCACTCAAACCCGGCGCGCACCCGACGCCAGATTTAACTAGAGTCTGGCCCTGCCCCGGCCTACCCCCTTTCAACGATGACGAGCCGCGCGTGCCTTAGTTCTCGCTTTCGCCGGTCGTGAGCCGGGCTTAAAAATCTCTTGTTCATCTCCGCTCGCGGCTTTCGGCACGTAAACCAGTCAAAGTCGTCGCAATTCCTCACGTTTCCGTGCGAGTACAGCCCGTGCACGTTCGGCCCACGCATAAACAGCTTCGTGATCCGCGCGGTGATAACTGTCTTCAAGGGCATCTTCGAGTTCGGCGATTTGTCGGACCATAGACCACCGCGCGAGCGTTTGTGTCGATACGCGACCCTGTGCGAAGTTTGTCGGTCGAAGATCCGTTTCGATTGTGGTATCCGGCATTGAAGGTTCCTCAAAATTCACTAACACGATGGTCTCACCGCAGGACTAACCCGAGATCACGAACTACGCGTTCTCTCTGTCGTTTATTCAATTACCGCGGACTAAATAGTAGAGCGTAAATACCGACCAGGGGATCAAAACGTTTAAGGGTCGTCATCCCGGGCTTCGCTGCGCAAGCGGCGGAGACCCGGGATCCATGCCGAGATAACCCACAGCAATGGATTCCGGATAGCCGCCGCGACTTCCGGAATGACGGAGGTGGCCGGTATTTCTGTTCCTCTATTTAGCCAGCAGCGGGCTGTCGGCTAAAATGTACGTGCGCACTATGTACGCTTCATGACAACCGGCTGGTAGAGCAACTACGACCGAAGGTAGCACCCAGCGTTACGGAGTGTCGTGTGTCAGCCGGAGATTCCGAGGTGCCGGGATATGCAAGCGTGACTAGTATCGACGATTCACGATCCGTATTGAATGTTTTAGGGCGCCATCGACCGAGAGGGTAGCGAATTCGCATGTATTTGGCGTGATCCGCAAGATCCACGGCGGCCGCTTGTCGGTCCGCTCGATCCCTTTGGCCGGTAGGAATAAGGCAGCGGCCACTGCCTTCACGCACCACAGACCCCTGCCCAAGGAGGTATGCGTCAGACTTTGACTGTGACGCCTCCCATCGCCCGGTCGGTGATACTGTCTTTGCCTGTCTCCACATGGCCTGCGAGTTGATATGCGAAGCCTGGATCTTGATCGACCGTTATCAGCACATCGTACCAACCGAAATTGCGTCGCAATTGCGTGCGCCGCCTCATCCGCTTTCCGGGTGCTAAATAATTTTCGCTCGTTTCGCCCGTGTAGTTATCGCGAACCCGAACGTTGCCGTTACGCGCGCCGAGATTGGCGATAAGCAGCGTGCGACGGCCATCATCTCCGTCGTCATCGCCGTCTTCGATTCGTACCTCGAGGCGTGCATTGGATCCGCCAGTAAGCGCACCTTTAAATGCGCGGAAGAATCCATTCGGTCCGTACACCGCAAGATTATAAGTGCCGTCCGCCGCCGCCGACCAAACATCGCTGAGCTGCTTATGCGGTTCGACGGTGTAGGTGCGTGACATATCCGCCACGTTACCGGAACGCACTTGAAAGACGGCTGCAGCTCTGCCGGTATTCCGGAAATTGATATCAAAGGTGCCGTCTGCGGTGTTGGGTTTTCCACGAACTTGCAGGCGGTACGGTAGGGCTTTGGCTCTTCGCACACCGGGCTCTTGCACCGGGACGACTTGGTTCGCTGGCGCGGCGATAGTGTCGTTGGGATGGAAATCCTTGACCACTGGGTCATAGCTAGCCGTGCCCGGTAACGTCACGCGCGTTGCGCTCGGTCGCGCGAAATTCAACGTCGAGTTGAGATCGCCCGCCACCGCACGCCGCCGCGGCGGGATGCACGTTATCGCCGGGGAATATCTCGTTAACGGTATCGACCGTGGAGACGCCTTGGGTTGAGAACTGTGGTGGGCTTGGCGGCACCATGTGATCGAAAAAACCGCCGTTCCCGTCGTAGTTGATAAAGAGCACCGTCTTGCTCCAGACCTCGGGATTAGCTTTCAGCGCATCGAGAAACCGTCACGTGGATTCTCATATCCGAATGGCACCCGTGTTGATTTGCCGGCAGTAAGCGGGGCGTCATCGATTCGTAATGATTCGGCCCTAGCATCCATTAGCCGCGGGATGACACGTCGAGATTTAGGTCGTCGTTGAAAGTGGCGACTTGTCGGCCGTCGCCCCCCGCGTGCACGACTCGGGCAATGCCGATTTGACCTGCGACCTCTCGCGGCGAGACCTGAACCGCGTTCGCGGAATGTGACCGTAGGCCCGGACTTTGTCGCCACTCTGCAATATCTCAATCTGCAAAGGAAACACCAATGAACGTAGTTACTCTGTCTGCCATGTTGCTGGCCACCGCTAGCCTTGCGACCGTGGCTTCCGCCGATGATCGCGAGCGCTCCGGCGCGGAGTCGCTTAAGCCCTTTACAATTGCGGTAATCGGCGATTGGCCGTACAGCCAGAATCTGCTGAATAACGCACCACGCCTTATCAACTCCGTCAATGCGGATCCGAAAGTGCGTCTATTGATTCACGTGGGTGATCTTCACTCCGGTAGCATGCCGTGTACCAGTGCGGATATTCTGCCGCCGATCGTGAAGTCCAATCCCGGTTGGAACCAATGGGTGTATTCACGTCTTCAGCAAATCAAACGCCCAGTCGTCTATACACCGGGCGATAACGAGTGGGCCGATTGCCACAAGGGCAAACAGTTGGCGAGCGGTGCGCCGCTGAAGGAACTCGCGAGCGTACGCCGCTTGTTCTTCGCTAAACCCGGCGCGACGCTGGGCGTGAATGACCAAGAAGTATCGACTCAGGCCAAGAAGTTCAATCCTTTGTATCCGGCCGACGCGCAGTTCGTGGAGAACGTGATGTGGGAACAAGCCGGCGTGGTGTTCGTGACGTTGAATGTGCCGGGTGGCTCGAATGACGACAAATCCTCGTGGGGACCGGTCGCGAGCGGCAATGGAACGCTGGAGATTTATGGCAACGCGCAAGCGGCGGAACAAGCCGCTCGCAAGGGCGCAAATCTACGCTGGCTGGAACGCGCCTTCGACAAGGCGCGTGACGAGCACGCCAAAGGCGTGGTGATCGCGTTGCAGGCCGACCTCTGGGATCCCGAAGCATTGCCGCAAAACGGTGGTCAAGGACTGGATGGCTATACGGCGTTTGTCCAGCGGCTGGCCGATTTGAGCACGCAGTTTGGCCGCCCAGTGTTGCTGCTCAATGGCGACACTCACGCTTTTAGGGATGAGCGTCCGTTGGCCGATCCGGCGAGCGCTACCGGTCTCATCCACCATACTCAGGCGGTTCCGAATTTGCGCCGGGTGGTGGTGCAGGGCGCACTGAATATGCCGGCCGAATGGCTACGTCTTACGATCGATCCGCGTTCGCCCGAAGTATTCGGCGCGATCCAAGCGGCCGATCACGTGGTGTACTGCACCGCGGATGATGCAGATTGCGACGCTAGCACGCCTTAGGACTGTCCGGATCTTGAATCGCGGCTCGGTGCGTTGTCACAGCGCCGGTAAGTGGTGGCGACATACGAATCTAAATAACGGATTGGAAATACCGGCCACCCGAAGTGCGCCGGAATGACGGCCGCGGCGGGCTTGTGGGACCTGCCGGAGCGATTCAGCGCCGTGGCCACGTGAACTACGATTTTAAGGCCGTCATAATGACGGTCACCAACGCCGCGGTTGCACCATGAGTACTCCCCGCTTTCACCATCGTGCGCAGGCCACTCAGGCTGGAAAGCAGGTAGCGACCGAGGAGATTGGGATCCTTTCCGGCCGCGATACGCCCCTCTTTCTGCGCGCGCTTGACGGCGGTAACGAAAATCCGGGTCACTCTTTTCACCCCGTCCGCCACCAATTCGCTGATCCGTGCATCCCGACTCGAAAATTCCGTCGCGACGTTCACGATCATGCAACCCCGCGGATCGTCCGGGATGCGCGCTTCGCCCACGGCGCTCATCAACACGCTCTCGATAAACTCCCAGCCGGAATCGGCCGCGCGCAACTTCTCGCGCAGACGCGCGGTCAAGCCGTCACAATAGTGCGTGAGCGCTTGCTGAAAGGCTTCGTGCTTGCTGCTGAAGGCTTGATAGAAGCTGCTTTTAGAGAGACCCGTCGCAGTCAGCAGATCCTGCAGCGATGTTCCCTCGTAACCACGGCGCCAGAACACCTGCATCGCGGCGTCCAAAGCCTTGGTTGGGTCATATTCAAGCGGTCGTCCGATGCTCATGCGTGCATTATGGACGCGAGACAATCGTTTCGCTAATTCCGAGCCAGTTTTCACCCAACTGAAGCGAGGTCGTGATCGGCGACGAGATCGCCCTGTAGCCTAGGCTCAACAATCCGGACAGATGCTTCGGCGTCCAACACGATACGGCGTCGAGAAAATCAACCCGCCGCGTGCCGCTAGCGCTCGTTTGACTATTGTGGACCGAATGGTACAGTATCTGCCAGGGCATCTTCGCCCCGCTCGGACGGATCATTTTTAAAAAAAGGACACGCCGATGATTGACCTGTATACCGCGTCCACCCCCAACGGCTGGAAAGCCTCCGTCACGCTCGAAGAGATCGACATGCCGTATACCGTGCACCCGATTAGTCTCAGCAAGGGCGAGCAGAAGACGCCGGAATTTCTGCGCATTAATCCCAATGGCCGCATCCCGGCGATTATCGACCGCGCGAATAGCGACTTCGCGGTCTTCGAGAGCGGCGCAATCATGATTTATCTCGCCGAAAAGAGCGGCAAATTGTTACCCAGGGATGACAAAAAAAAATCTCGAGTCATTCAATGGCTAATGTTCCAAATGGGCGGGGTTGGCCCGATGATGGGCCAAGCCAATGTGTTCTATCGCTATTTTCCGGAACAGATTCAGCCCGCGATCGATCGCTACCAAAACGAAGGGCGCCGGTTGTTCGAAGTGCTCGAGTCCCAACTGCGCGGCCGTGAATATCTCTGTGACGAATACAGTATCGCCGACATCGCAAACTGGTGCTGGGTACGGATCCACGAGTGGAGCGGTGTGAATATCGCGGGCCTCGATAATCTTCAGGCGTGGATTGCGCGAATGGAAGCGCGGCCCGCATGTCAACGCGGGATCGTGGTGCCCGAGCCGCTGGTGCTTGACGCAGGCGTTCTCGACATGGCGAAAAAAATTCTTACCAAATAACTCGCATGGGAAGTAAGTATGGCTATCGTTGCGAGGACGCACAGCGGAAAGTCTCGGCGCCCTGGTCGCGCAACTCAAGGCGCAGTACGCGCGCGGCGTGCAGTTCTTTGCCGGCGACCACGTGAGCGCGTTGGATATCTATTGGGTGGCGTTCATGAATCTCTTGGACCTGCTGCCGAAGGATCAATGTCCGATCCCTGATGAGTGGCGCTCCTCGTTTATAGCAACCGGTCCTCAGATCAAGGCAGCTCTCGATCCTCTTCTGTACGAACATCGCGACAAAATATTCAATGCGCATTTTCGCGATCCGATGGAGTTTTAATTCAACGTCTCCACCCAAGCAGACAACCTTGAGGAGCAGATTGATGATTCCAAATCGCGCGTATGCGCGTTATTTAAGGAGGACTAATGAACTTGCATGAAAAACTGACGCAGATCCGTGAAGGCGCGAAAAGTAAGATCCCGAGCGACAAGCTCGCGGTGATGCATAAGGCGACTGACGATCTGCGTGCCTCGGGAATTTTGAAGAGTGTAGTGAAAGTGGGCGACAAGCTGCCGGCGTTCGCATTAACCAACGCGCGCGGCGCGATCATCACGTCGGAAGCCTTGTTTGGCATGGGCGCGGTGGTGCTGACGATCTTCCGCGGGCATTGGTGACCCTACTGTGTGGCAGAGCTGTATGCTCTGCAGGAAATCGCTGATCCGCTGCGTGAATTGGGCGCGACATTGGTCGCGTTGTCGCCGCAGAAGCCCGAACATGGGCTGAGTATTATTGAAAAAAATAAACTGACCTTTGATATTTTGAGCGATCCCGCCAACGCCTACGCGGCCAAGCTCGGTATTCGATTTGAGTTACCGCCAGAACTAAGGGCGATTTATCAAAGTTTTGGGATCGATTTGCCGGCGTTTAACGGTGACGACAGTTGGACGTTACCCATGCCGGCCCGGATGGTGATCGATAAGCACGGAATCGTGCGTGTAACCGAGGTCGATCCCGACTACACGGTACGCCCGGAGCCGCAGAAGACGCTTGATGATGTCAGAAGGATTGCCGGATAGCGGATAACGTTAGGGAAGCTCTGCAAAAAGCAGAGCTTCCCGCGGCACAGGGAGGTTCCTTAGTGCAGAGGACTGAGAAGGACGGGACGACGCTATACGTCCCGTCCATGTCTTTCATCACATCGAGGACCACGGACCATGCTGCTAGGGACCAACATTCGTAACTGGGGACCGACGGCCACGCCCGAATGTCTAACGGCTTGCGCGCGCACGGCCGATCGCTCAACGCTCGATTCCATTTGGCTCAACGATCACATCGGACTTCCGCCGACGTTCGAGCAGAATCCCTACGGCATCCCACCGGAAATGTCGACCATCCTCGACCCGCTTGGGGTCGCGTGCTTTTTTGCGGCGATTACGTCGCGAATACACTTTGGGACCGGAGTATTAATCCTGCCGTACCGGCCGGCGCTACTCACCGCGAAATGGTTGGCGACTATACAAACACTGTCCGATGGCCGCTTTCTGCTCGGTACGGGCGTCGGCTATTTGGATGAAGAGTTTCGGGCGCTGGGCGTGCCGAAGCGCGAACGCGGCAAAATTTCCGACGCGACGATCGCCCTAATCCGGAGTGCGGCCGCAAGTGACGTTGTCACCGCTAACGGGGAATCGTTAGTGTTGAAGCCGCGACTCATTTGCCCACCAATCTATATCGGTGGCGCACCGGCCACTGCGATTCCGCGCGCTGTGAGACTCGGCGATGGCTGGATGCCGGTCGGCTTATCGCCAGCGGACCTAAAACCGCAGGTGCAGGAACTACACCGCCTGGCGGCCGCCGCCGGACGTTCAAGACTCGACGTGGTGCACATGAAAACGCTACCGCTCGGCGACCTGCCCGCAGCGCTCGCGATGGCACAGGCGTATGTCGACGCGGGTGTCACGCACCTCGTGCACACGCAAGGGGTGCGGGATGAAGTTGAATTCGCGGCAATGGTTGACGTGCTCTGTAACAAGATTCAGCCGGCGTTACCACGTTTGTAATCGAGATATCGCTTGGACAATCGTTGTCATCGGCCTTCCAACGCAATAAGGAGTTTGCCGTGATCGTGTTGTACACCACCGAGCGTGACTATCCGTGGGGCGCCTTACGCTCGACCAACGCTAGCAAGGTGAAGGTAATTCTGGAAGAGAAGCGCCTGCGTTACCGCATCGAAAATCTGCGCCCCGGAGATCTCTGGAAGAAGCCACCTGAAATGCTGGCCAAGCATCCCCTAGGCAAAGTGCCGTATATCGAACACGACGGCGTGGTGGTATTCGATTCCACCGTCATCAACGAATACCTCGAAGACTGTTATCCGGATCCGAATCTGCTGCCGCGCGATCCGCTGGCGCGTGCGCGCGTGCGAATGCTGGAAAACTTTGGCGATGAGGCGGTACTGGTGGGCGACCTCCCGGCGATTTGGATGCCCTATTGGTCGCCGCCGGAGCAACGCAACCTAGAACAAATGGAAAAAGGCCGTGAAGGGTTGCGCAAACGCGCATTGCCGTACTTGGAACAACAACTCGAAGCGCGTGAGTATCTGGCCGAAACGTTTTCGTTGGCGGACGCGCCGTATATGGCGATGGCCATGGTGCTCGAAGTGGATCAAATGCCGTTGGATGCGTTTCCGCGCGTCGGCGCCTACCTGTGCCGTCTGCGCGCGCGATCAAGTTATCGCGTTATTAGCCCGAAGACGCCGGTTATCCAATAGCATCGGTTTGGCGCGTTCGTCGCTGTTCGCTCTAATGAGAACGCAGTTTGCGGGCCTCGGGAGGTGAGACGTGTCGTATTACGGACGTTATAGACGTATACGTCTATAACGAGATGCATGATACTTCGTGCGATTTGGCGCACAGCGCATCGGCGTCTCGCCGATTGTCGTCGTCGGCAGCGCGCGCAATTCATCGACATTCAGCGCCAAGCTTACCTGTTCGCAGCTTAAAAGCACGGGCTAGCGCCAGCCCGTGGAGAGATAGCTGGTTAAAGTTGCGCAATAACCGTTTTCGCCTGCGTGTAGAGGTTCGGCGATTTTCCGCCGAGTTCGAGCGACACTTTCTTTAGATTGCCATAGGCCGTCCGCACGATCAGTTTGCCGACTTCGGTCGACCCCGTGAACGCGACTTTGTCGACACCAAGATGCGCCGAGATTGCCGCGTCAGCCGTATGACCGTAACCCGGAATCACATTGACCACGTCCTCGGGCAGACCCGCTTCAAGCATCAATTCGCCGAGGCGAAGTGCGGTGAGCGGCGTTTCCTCGGCGGGCTTCAGTATCGAGACATTGCCGGCAGCGAGGCACGGCGCGAGCTTCCAGCTCGCCATCAGGAGCGGGAAATTCCAGGGCACGATCTGCCCGCACACGGTGATCGGCTCACGCAGTGTGTACGCGTGCACTGTCCGCGCCGATTCAAAACTGACCTGGTGTGCTGATTGAGTTCTGACCAGGGATAGACGTCATGCGTCGATGCGCATGACTGTGGATAAGTGTAGTTATTGGTTCATCATTGATCACCTCTTGGTTGGCGGAAGGTTGGT
>JACPPA010000006.1 GCA_016191285.1 Gammaproteobacteria bacterium | reverse complement strand
CTGTTTGGGAACAGTAGCACTGACATCAGAATTGCGGGCGCATAGACCGGCCGTTGAGGAGAAGAAAATTGAAGGGGTGGAGACTCCGAGTCCCACTCGCCTACTTGACACGAGACGGCTAATGGGTGACCCCTTGAACCGGAACCGCCTTGAACCATTTTCTCTTTCCGCGGAATAGCGTCCCGGTTATTCTGGCGCTCATCAACCAGGAGGATCATCATGGGACAACGACAACTCAAAGCGAGTGATGGCTTTACCTTCGGCGCTTACCAAGCGCTACCCGCAGGCACGCCCAAGGGCGGCGTGGTCATCATTCAGGAAATCTTCGGCGTGAATCACCACATCCGGGCAGTTGCCGACAGCTACGCCAAGGCGGGTTACGCGGCACTCGCGCCACAGATATTCGATCGTGCCGAGCGCAATGTTGAACTGGGCTACACCGACCAGGATGAATTTCAGAAAGGGATCAAGCTCGCGTTTCAAGATCTGAAAATACCGCAGACATTGCTCGATCTGCAAGCCGCAATCGAGACGGCCGCCGTGCATGGCAAAGTCGGGATCGTGGGCTATTGTTTTGGTGGTTTATTAACCTGGCTGTCCGCATGCGAACTACAAGGCGTAGCCGCGGCCTCCGCGTATTACGGCGGTGGCATCGCCAAGGAAGCGACACGCAAGGCGAAATGCCCGGTCATCATGCACTTCGGCGAACGCGATACACACATTCCATTGAAGGATGTCGAAACCATCAACAAGGCACAGCCTGATGTGGAAATTTTCATTTATCCTGCGGATCATGGATTCAACTGCGATGAGCGCGGCAGCTATGACGCGACCAGTGCAGCGCTCGCGAAGGAGCGGACTCTGGCGTTCTTTGGCAAGCACCTCGTGTGAGGTCCCGGTTCTTCAAGTTCAAGGCACATGGTTCAAGGGGTCAGTGTCGTTGATTCTGATGCGTGAGCGGTGGGAATCACACAAGAGAGAATCAACGACTCTGACCCCTTGAACATTGAACAGACCCCTTGAACACCGAACACCCCTTGAACACCGTGAACAGAATTTTCGCCGCTGAAGCGGCTCCCACTCCACAACGGCCACCCTCAACTAAAGATGGGCAGCGTCTCAAACTCGCCCTTCAACACTTTCGCCGCGGTACCCGGCTGCAACCAGCCATCGATCGCGGTCGCGTAAATTCGTCGGAAGTCCGTGGTGTAGGCCAGGTTGTCGCCGTCGTCGAGTGCGGTCAGGCTGGGTAACGTGCCGTAGTGTCCGCCGCGGACTTTCGAGCCCACCATGAACATGTTGTTGGCGGTGCCGTGATCGGTGCCGAGATTATTATTCTCCGGCGCGCGCCGGCCGAATTCCGAGAACACCAGGAGCGCCACGCGATCGGCCTGGCCTAGACGTTCGAGATCGCGCTGGAAGCCGTGGATGGCATCGGCCACGTAGCTTAGCAGCCGCTGATGCAAGTCCGGTTGTTGTACATGCGTGTCGAAGGCATTGTTGCGATAGGCGAGATAGTAGATGCGCGCCGGCAGGCCAGCGGCAATACACGAGGCGACCTTAGGCAGCTGCGCCGGCACGATCCCGTAGTCAATCGGCGTCTTGTACTTGGCCCATGCCTCGCGCACTAGCGCTGAAGCCTCATTGGCGCTGCGTGCGACCTGTTCGAGATAGTCGAGCGTGGCGTTGCCGGCGACCGGCTTCGAAACGTAATCGAGCATCGCGCGTTCCTGATTGAGCCCTAAACGCCGAAAGCGATCGGGCTCGTCGAATACCACTGGCGTATGCACACGGCTACGGACCGCGAGCGACTGCGTGGTATCAATGTTGACCAGAAAATTCGGACGTGGCTCCGGCGCTAGCGTATCGGCAAGACGCCCACACCACCCGTATTCGTCGCCTGAGTTTGGCGCCGCGGTGTGCCAATAAGCCATCGACGTAAAATGCGAAAACGACGGTTGCGCATAACCCGCACCGTGCACGATGGCGAGCTTACCGTCTTGCCATAAGCGCTGAAATCCGAGCAAGCCGGGATTAAAACCGAAATGCTCATCGAGCTTCAGCAGCTGTTTCTGCTTGATGCCGATGGTCGGACGCAATTTGTAGTACGCGTCGTCGGCATAGGGCACGATGGTGTTCAAGCCGTCATTGCCGCCGGACATCTCGAAGATCACGAGGATCCGATCATTAACGGCGGCATCGGCAGCCAACGCCTGTTGGAATAACGAAGGTATGGCGCCGGCGACGAGGCCGGCGCCAGTCATGCTGGCCAGCCGTGTAAGCATTTGACGGCGATTCATCATTGGCATCCTCACCCGAGTTGGTATTCCGGCCGGCTCAGCAACATATGCAGCAATACGCGCAGGGGATCCTCGAGATAGCTTGAAGCCGCCTGTACGTCGCTGGTGCCGAGCTCGGCTTCGAAAGTGTCGATTAGTTTCTGACGCGTTGTCCCATCGAGCGACACCGATAAGAACCGCGCGGCGAAGTAGTCGACCACCGCGGCCGGCGTGGCAAGCCCGGCGCTCGTCACCATGTGCGTTAAATCGACACGCGCAAGGTCGCGCGGAATCGGCTTGACGCGCTCGATGGCCATCTGCCAACCGCGGTAGCTCGCGTAGCGAGTATTGAATTCCTCGGCATGATCGACTTGATTCGACATCGCCATCATGGCCATGCCGCCGTCCTTCGCCACCGGCGCCGTTGCCGCCGTCATATCGCTGCCGGCGCGAATGCGATCATGCACCTGGCGGATCTCGTCACCGGTCGGATACACCGGGTAGCGATCAGCCGGGATGAAGTTGATGTCGGGAAACATCACGTCGAGTGCGAAGTTGCCACGCTCGATGAGCAAACTGGGCGTGACCCAACTGCGTCCGTAGCTCCAACCCGCGACGGTTGGCGGATGCATCAGCCGTTGCCCGAGCGATTCGGTCAGTAGATTAAAATCCGGTGCGCCCGGTACGCTGGTGAGCCCCAGCATGCGATAAGTCGAGACCACCAATTCAACCGGGCTCTTGATTCTCGTGCCGACTGCCGCTTCCGCATAAAAATCCTTCGACAGAAACAAGGTTTCGAGTAGCGACGCGATCTCGTAATGCCCGTCCTTGAAGCGTTTGCCGAGTTCGGCCTTGAGTTCTGGTGTGAGATCCTCGCGCACGAAATAGCGATAGAGCTTGCCGGCGACGAAAGCGGGAGTGGCGGGACTGGCAAGAATGCGATCGATGATCCCGACGCCATCGAAATTGCCGCGGTTGCCGAGGAATTCCTTCTCGCCCTCGTCGTGCTTGGCCGGATCGATCTTGAAATCGAGCCCGCTGAAATACCAACCGGTGAAAGCGCGCGCGGCTTCGCGAATGTCGCGTTCGCTGTAGTTGCCAACCCCCATCGTGAACAGTTCCATGATCTCGCGGGCGAAGTTCTCGTTTAGCGCGCCCTTCACATTAACGCCGGCATCGAGAAACATCAGCATCGCTGGGTCCTGCGCGACGCCGATCACCAGCGTGCGAAAATTGCCCAGACCGTCGCGTTCGAAGAGTTCAAGCTGACGCAGCATCTTGCGGTAGTCGCGCACCTTCTCCTCATTGGTCGCGAAATGGCTGTGCCAGAACAATGCCATCTTCTCGACCAGCGGAGTCGGCGAATTCAGCATGCGGTTCGCCCACCAGTAGGCGATACGATCGGTCTCCAATCGACTCGCGCGCAGCCAGTAGAAGAATTTGTCGACCACTGGCTGCATGCGTCGATTGCCCGCCTGCTTAACTTTCACTCCCAGCGCTGCACCCGAGGTCTTGGCGAGTTCGGTCGTCGCCGGTCGACTGACTGGAAAGGGATCGAGGCCGGGTTCGAAGATCCCGGACGGTTCAAACGCCGGCAGCGCTTTCAGGCGCGTGCGATCGACCCCCTCGAAACGCACCACGTAGCGCACCGCCTGCCGCGGGGTCATACGGGCGAGGCGATCAATCTCGGTTGGTGTTCCGCCGAAGCCCGCGCGTTCGAGCAAATGCCGCGCCTTGGTCCGATCCCAGTCGTTCGCCGAGAGTGGCGTGAGATCGGAAGCCCAGTTCGCGGCCGCCTGCGCGCCGATGCTGTTCAGCACGACCAGCATGCCGAGCAACGCGCTCCGCCAGCAATGACTCTGCCAGGCGCGGTGCTGCACTTCGTAACGGCAGCTCGTCATGCGATCTCTCCCGGGCGATGAGGCACTGAACATAGCGGAGGGGCTAGTCGCTCGCAAGCCGCTGACTACCGCCCTCTCAATCGTTGCCAATCCTCCAGCGTTCGGAACCGGAGGTAGACGTTGGAGCGGCGTTGCTCGGCCATGGTGCTGATTTGCGTCGGACCATAATCATGACCCGGGTAGAGCACGACATCGTCATCCAGATTCGAGAGTGTACCGGTGAGCGTTCGGTACATCGCGTCTGGATCTGAGCCCGGGAGGTCTACGCGACCACAGCCGTTCACGAAAAGGGTATCGCCCGCTACCAAGCGGCTGTGCACTAAAAAACATTGACTGCCCGGCGTATGACCCGGGGTATGGAGCAGTTCGATTTTGACGTCGCCGATCTCAATCGCGTCGCCGCCGTCGTGACGCACGAGGTCGTTCTCACTCACGCCGGTGACTTTGATAAGACCATCGGCTTCATGCTTGTTCACATGGATTTTGGCGTCGACTTTCCCGATGAGTTCCGCCACACCGCCGGGCACCTGGAAGCCCATCATCGCGCCGCCGACGTGGTCGGGATGATAGTGGGTGACGAGTGCGCCGGCGATGGTCATGTCGTCAAGCCGCGCTGCTTCGAGTAACGAATCCGTATCCCAGGCCGGATCCACGACCAGACATTGACGCGCGCGGCGGCTGCCCACGAGGTAAGCGAAATTCTGCATCGGGCCGAGTGGAATTTGGCGAAAGTAAAGATCGTCGTTCACCGTCATGATCCGTCCCCGTAATTGAAGTGGCGCACTATCGAGTGCAATTCAATCGAACATCAGCACCGTGCGCGTGACTTCACCTGCTTCCATCGCACGGAACGCTTCGCCCACGCGCTCCAGCGGCTCGTGCCGCGTGACCATGCCGTCGAGATCGAGCCGGCCTTGACGATAGAACTCAAGATAGCGCGGCGCATCCACGGTGAAGCGATTCGAGCCCATCAGGCAGCCGATCACGCGTTTTTCCTGGAAGAAATGCGCCGGATTAAAACTCACGCTCTGACCTTGCGCGATCGCGCCGACCACCACCGCGGTCCCACGCGGCGCCAGGCAATAGAACGCTTGTTCGAGAAGTTTAGGTAGCCCGACCGCTTCGAACGCGTAATCGGCGCCACCCCTGGTCATTTTCTTGATGGTTTTAACCGTATCGCCGGCAGTCGCATTGATGACATCGGTGGCGCCGAATTTACGCGCGTTGGCGAGCTTTGCGTCCAGTTGATCGACGGCGATGATCTGGCGGGCGCCAGCGATGCGGGCCCCTTGAATGACCGAGATGCCGACACCGCCGGCGCCAAACACGACGACACTCGATCCCGGCGTTACCTGCGCGGTATTGAGTGCGGCGCCGACGCCGGTGGTTACTGCGCACCCGACTAACGCCGCGCGATCGAGCGGAATGCTCGGATCAATTTTTACCACCGCGCGCTGATGCAGCAGCATCGCTTCGGCGAAGGCGGCGAGATCGGCGAATTGGTGAATGGTCGCGCCCGCGTGTGAAATCCGTGGCGCGTCAGTTTCGGCGCGCCGGCACGCACCGCGATCCGTACACAAATGCGGGAGCCCCTGCACGCATTGCTGGCACGCGCCGCAAAACATCGACGTGCACGCAATCACATGATCGCCCGGCGCCACATTCCGCACGCGGGAACCCACGGCAAGCACGATACCGGCGGGTTCGTGGCCCAGGATACTAGGGCGCGGCGTTGCAATACCGCCGTGAACGGTGTGCAAATCGCTATGGCATACCCCGCACGCAACCGTTTTAACCAAGACTTCTTCTGGTCCTGGATCGGCGAGGTCAACGTCTTCGATGCTGAGCGGTCGATCGATTTCGCGAAAAACCGCGGCTTTAATTTTCATGCTGTTACTCCGATTGGCGTGAGGTCGCGCGTGCTATTCACCTCCCACGTCAGGGGCAGGGTATTAACGCTACCGACGATGCCGCCGGTGTAGGTGATTTCGAAGCCGGACGCAACCGCGAACTCCGGGATGCGTGCGAGCCACTCCTCGATCAGGATGCGTGTTTCGGTTCGCGCGAGATGCGCGCCAGGACAGGTATGCGAGCCATTACCGAAAGTGGAGTGTTGCACCGTCTCGCGCTTGAAATCGACCGCTAGCGCAGCGGGATTCTCGGTTTCGTCCAAGCCGTGCAGGATGGTGGGCGCGACGATCATCTCACCCTGCTTTAGCGGCACGCCCTCATAGTCCATATCGCGAATGACTTCACGGCCAACAGTCACCAGCGGGAAGCGGCGCGCGAGTTCGTTGATCGCGACACCGATCTGCGTCGGCTGTGCGGCCAGTGTGCGGCGCGCCACCGGATCGCGGGCGAGAAAGAGCATAACAAAGCCCAAGAAATTGACCACGGTATCCAAACCCCCAACGAGTACTTGAATGCAGAGGTTCGCCGCTTCCTCATCGGTGAGTGGACGATCGTTAACCTTGCCGTTGATCATCCGGCTCAACATGTCCGTACCGTCTGTGCCGCGCCGTTCGTGAATCACCGGCGCAATATACGCTTGGAAATTTTTGCGCACGTCTTTGAATTCCATGCTGCCGTCGGGTCGCGTGAATTGATCGGCCAGATATTTAAGCCGCGGCATGTCTGCCAACGGCAGGGCAACGATTTGCATGAAAATTCGAATCGGCAATTGTTCGGCAAAATCATGCGTGAAATTGCACTGGCCTTTTAACCGAAAGCCCTCAATCAAACCGATCGTAAGCGTACGAATCGCCGACTCAACCTTGCTCACCGCCTGCGGTGACAGTCCTTTACTCAGCAAATTGCGAAAGGGCGCATGCGCCGGCGGATCGAGCGACAGTGGCAAGAGACGATAGGCTTCACCGGCAGTCTCCTTGGGCACCAACACCGTGCGATTCGAAAATCGTGAGTAGTCGGACAAGACTTGACTGACCAAGCGGCCGCGCAACACCATCCAGTGGCCACCGTTGTGTGGGGTCCAGACGACATCGGGTAAAGTGGAATCTTGCAGCGCCTTCCATGACGCATGAAAATCCAGATTCGGTTGCAGCGGCTGATAAATGTCGAAGTCGACAACGCGCGCCGCCGGGACATGCGCTGGGTGAGGAATCGTCGATGTGCTGTGCATTGCGTTCCCTCTTAAAATCGATTGAATGCTGGCGCGCGGGCGCGCCGTCGATAGCCAGCGCATCCTAAGCCACTACGTGGGGTTCAATCCAGGGCTTCCACCCTCGGCGCGCACCGCGCGGACACGCAAAGAAAAGGGATGTCGGCGCACGCAGCCTATCGCATACTGCGCACGGTACGGGTCCTAACGGGACGACGCAAAATTCGGCCTCACCCCAAGCGCTACCGGAGCAACCGCAACGCTCGCTGGCGCGGAGAACTTCCCATGGCGCGCATGCGATTCGGCATCTTTCTACCGCCCCTTCACTTACCGACCCATTACAACCCCACCTACGCGCTCCAGCGCGATGTCGAAATAGTAAAACTCGTGGACGACATCGGCTTCGACGAAGCCTGGTTCGGCGAACACCACTCGGGCGGGGTCGAGATCATCTGTGATCCGATGCTATTCATCGCGCATGTCGCCACGCAGACTCGATCGATTCGGCTGGGAACTGGAGTCGTCTCTCTGCCCTACCACAATCCGCTGTGGACGGCCGATCGGCTAGCGCTACTCGATCATCTGACGCGTGGTCGAGTCATGCTCGGTATTGGACCCGGTGCGCTGGCAACCGACGCGGCCATGATCGGCATGCAGCCGCACGAGCAACGCGACGCGCTTGAATTCGATGCCGATGTGTTGATGCATCTCTTGACGAGCGATGAGCCGCTGACCGTCGAGACTTCGCGTTACAAGCTGGTTGACGCGCGCTTGCAGCTCGACTTCTATCAAGACCCACATCCCGAGATCGCCGCCGCCGCGGTCGTGTCACCGTCTGGCCCGCGCCTCGCCGGCAAGCATGGGATCGGGCTCATCTCCATCGGGGCCACGATGAAAGCCGGCGTCGACGTGCTGGCGATGCACTGGGACGTCGTCGAACAACGTGCTCGCGAGTTCGGTAAGCGTGCCGATCGCAATCGCTGGCGAGTCGTCGGACTCATGCATCTCGCCGACACCAAGGCGCGAGCCCTGGCCGACGTGCGCCATGGGATCCGTGAATTCTGCGATTACTTACAACACACGGCGGCGGCGCCACAACTACAGGTCACCGGCAACACCATCGACGAATACATAGAATGGGCGCTCAACAACGGTTCGACCGTCATCGGCACCTATGCGGAGGCCATCGAACATATCGAGACTGTGCTCAGCCTTTCCAACGGCGGCTTTGGCAGTTACTTATTGTTCGATCACAACTGGGCAGATTTCGCGGCCAAGAAACGCCATTACGAAATATTCGGGGATTATGTCGTGCCCCATTTCAAACACACCAACCGCCGCATGCAACGCAGCGAAGCCGCGCTGCGCGCCGTGCGTGATCCACTGGCTCAAGCGCAGCAAGATGCCATCAACGCGTTTCGAGCCCGGCATAATAAAAAAGGTGAGAGCGATTAGGGAAACTCTGAATAAGTCCATCCTGGACTTTTCAGAGTACGGGAAGCAAAAAGTATGATTTTTGCTTCCTTAGACGACCGGAATGCCGATCTCAAGATAACTTCCCGGCACGGCGGCGTGGAGCGCAACCGCGACAGGGTGAGCATGGGGGCGGAATTGCGGCCATTGTCGAAGCCCAAAAACCACCACGGCAATCTCAAAAAGAACCCGCATCTAGCGCGAATAAGCGCATAGGCAGGGGGCTTATTGAGACTACGATCGGCGAACTCTATAACGGCTTTGATTTGCTCTCGATCCAGTCCGTCATACCATAAGCCGACCAGGCTCGGCGCAAGCCTTCTCCCGGCCAGCGTCGCCGAATTCGGGCTGATTCCTAACTATGCGCAGACACCGGCAGAATGGGACACGAAGCGGCTCGCCTCCTGAATCGCCGGGAATACCCACCGCTGGCGCGTGACGCGATCGAATGCCGCGAACCGTGCCTAACCGCGGCGCCGATTGAGACATTTTCACTTCCGCCATCGGCGGTTTACGCCGCGAACATCTCCGCTAACGGCCGTGGCATGGCGACACCATAGCCCTGGACAAAATTAACTCCGATCTCGATCAGGCACGCCCTGATCTCATCGTTCTCGACGAATTCCGCTACGGTCTGTTCGCCAAGCACCTTGCCGATCTCGTTGATCGCGCACACCATCGCGAAATCCACCGGCAATGCCTTTAAAGGCCGGAATGACGCGGAGTATCGGCGATCGGGCGAAGCAATGTCAGTCTGCTGAGTTGCCGGTTGTGGCGCCGGCGACGTACAGCTGGACTCTATTACGTCCCGCGGCCTTGGCCGCATAAAGCGCCGCATCGGCGCGCGCGATTAGCTGTTCAATCGTGTCGGCGTCGTCGGGGAAAACGGCTATCCCGATCGAAGTGGTGACGCCGGATAGCGTAGCGCCGTGATATTCGCTCGCGATTTTCATGGTCGCATTGCGGATCTCCTCGGCGCGCTTCGCGGCACCATCGGACGGACAATCGAGCATCACTACGGCAAATTCTTCGCCACCGTAGCGGCACGCAACATCGCCGCCGCGGACCGTTGCCTGCAAAACCTTGCCGAATTCCTTGAGCACCAAATCGCCACCGGTATGGCCATGGGTATCGTTGAACTGCTTAAAGTGATCCAGATCAAGCATCAGCAAGGCAAGCGGTCGACGTCCCTGGCGCGCACGGTAGACTTCACGCTCCAGCGTTTCCATGAAGTAGCGGCGGTTAAACAACAACGTCAAGGGGTCGCGAATCGACTGGTTCCGCAGGCGCGCGCGCAGTTTGAGTTCTTCGATGGCAGTCCCGATCTCGTCCGCTGCCATCAGACCCACCCGTTCGAGATCGGCAACTGGTGTCGGAGTGGATGCGGGCGTCATCCCGTCCCCGATATTTGTAAGGTCGACTTGCAGCACGCCAATGGTCTCGCCAAAGGCCGCCATCGGCACACACATATAGGCGGTCCGCCCGCAGCGCGTCCCGTTCGGACACATGACGGGTTTGCCCGCCCGCACTTGTTCGAGGTGTATCTTGCCTTTGCGTAAGGCCCAACACTGCTCGGGCGGAAACATCTCTGCCGGATCCAGCTCACTGTTCAAGTTCAAGAACGGTTCGACCAGATCGCGAGAATTGTTATGCAGATAAATACGGGTCGGACGCGTAAGGAAAAGTTGCTCACCGTAATGAATCAACACCGGGCGCGTTTCCTCGATGGTGCGGCAGACCTGCAGATCGGATTTCAGTGCATAGAGCACGTTCAATTCGTGCGAACGGTTTTCGATCGCCATGGTCGAGGCGCGCAACGCTTCCTCTTGCTGTTTGCGCTCGGTGATGTCGAAAGTAGCGCCGATATAACCGCGAAACTGTCCGGCCGCGTCATGTCGCGGTTGGGCGCGGTCGACGACGTCGCGGTAGCGCCCGTCGTGCTGGCGTAAACGATACTCAACCGCGAAGGCGCGATGCACCTTGAGCGCGGCGGTATACGCTTGCATCGCCGGTTTGCGGTCTTCAGGGTGCACCACATTAAGCCAAGAATCGGGGGCCATCGCTTGGGCCGCGCTCAAGCCCGTGAAGCGCAGGTACTGCTCGTTCTGAAACACCACCGCACCGTGTTCATCGGAGACCCACAGCATCGTCGGCGCATT
Source organism: Gammaproteobacteria bacterium (assembly GCA_016191285.1). Classification (GTDB taxonomy): domain Bacteria; phylum Pseudomonadota; class Gammaproteobacteria; genus CAIKBL01. The sequence continues at coordinate 320 of JACPPA010000006.1, read as the reverse complement.
GAGTGCAACGTCTCGGAAAAGCTGGGGGTCGGATGAACTGCCTTGACTGCCTGACTCACCGGGCTCACGCCGCGGATAGACGACTGCTATGTTCATAGTGCCTACCGAGAGGGACAGCCTCTCGGTAGGCTAGCGGCCACCCCTAATCGGTACTTTAAGATTTGCGTTCAAGGGTTCAAGGTTCAAGGGGTCACCCATTAGCCGTCTCGTGTCAAGTAGGCGAGTGGGACTCGGAGTCTCCACCCCTTCAATTTTCTTCTCCTCAACGGCCGGTCTATGCGCCCGCAATTCTGATGTCAGTGCTACTGTTCCCAAACAGG
>JACPPA010000017.1 GCA_016191285.1 Gammaproteobacteria bacterium | reverse complement strand
AATCCGAGTGTTGCAGCGTCGCGCTTACGGACTGCGTGACGAAGAGTACCTTCGATTGAAGATCCTTACCTGCATGCTGCCTAAGCTTTGAGCGATAAATGATCAAGTTTTACCCACACTAAGTCCGGATGACCCTAAAAAATATTTTCAGCGCGTTATCTCGATTTTCTCCGAGGAAAGTGCATGTTGTAGCAACACGTAGCACGTCGTATCACACTGGATGTTGTTGGCTCACCGCGGATCACTTCTAATCACGTTAGATCGATGCGCGTCGTCGTGTTGGATTGCTTTCATGATGAAGAAGAGCGCAGGTTTGCATGGCTGCAAGCACGACCATGCCGCGCTTGCAGCCATGATTGAGCGTATTTTTAGAAGTGCCGCGTCAAGGGTTCGCTGCGCCGGGCTAGCGCCCGCCCTTGACTCGTCCAGGCGTACTTCCCTTGTCGATGGAGATCCTCGACATTGACGGTCAGGTGCTGAACGTGAGCGGTGGCCGGTGAGCGGAGTTCAGAATTTGCGACGCCGTCATTCGGCCGTCATCCCAAGATCGCTGCACTAACTTCGTGACTGTGCTCAGGAATCCGCCCGCGTCATTACCGCGCTTTGCTTGCTAATGACACGGGCACCTTCGGGTCGGGACTGGTCACGGTGTTTGCCGTCCGGCTAGACTACTCGCGCGTAAGGTATCGCAAGGACGCGATGTGGGACGCGTTTATTGACCGGCAATGACGCTGCGTCGGGGCTGCGCGCGCGGGTGTGGATTGCGCTACTGAAGAATGGGACAGAATTTAATCCGTAACTACCGTTACGGGCGTGTGCAACCTCGCGACGTATTGGCTTGGCCGGAATGGCGCTCGCCCGTGCCTGTGCCAAAACGATGCGTCTACGGTTGTTGAAGGTAGGCGCCGTGGTCACCGTCAACGTGGGCCGGGTCAGGCTCGCGATGAGCAATGCCTGTCAAACCAGTCTCGCCGCAAAACCGAGGAACAAAGGAGATCACTATGACTGCAAGCAAACCCGAGGATGTGCCGCGACTGTTCACTGAGGCCTTCAATGCGGGCGATCTAGAGTCCCTCGTCGCCTTGTATGCGCCCGACGCCCGACTAGTGCCGCAACTGGGGCAGGTCGTTATAGGACCTGCTGCCATCCGGGAGGCCTTCAAGGGCTTTCTCGCCCTCCAGGGGCAAGTCAGGGTAGAAATTACCTATGTGATCCAGACCGGCGACATTGCCCTTTTGCGCGCGCAGTGGCACCTCACAGGCACCGGCCCCGATGGGCAGCCGCTCTCAATGGGCGGGAATACCAGCGAAGTCGTGCGGCAGCAGGTTGATGGAACATGGCTCTATATCATTGATCATCCCTACGGTTGTGATTAACTCGGTATTGGTCCACAGGCACGTTTAAGAGTGTCACTCACGCGACTTTTCAGGTCGCAATTTCTGCTGACACCGGCCCAGAACTGTTGGCGAAGACCCAAAACTGAGCCATCGTCTGGCTGTTTTTCGGCTCGCTGTAGCTACTGATGAATAATCAGCGTGGTACGCGAGATATTAGGCGAACCTGCCTATTTAACCCTCGGCAGCAGCGACGGTGAGAGCCAAACCATCCATCGCGTCCAGCAAATCGATTTGGCAACTCAGGCGCGAGTTCGATTGCTTTTCCATGCTGAAATCCAGCAGCGCTGCCTCTTCCTCTCCGGGCTCGCCTACGACGCCCATCCAAGCTGTGTCGATGTGCACATGGCAGGTCGCGCACGCGCGCTGCCCGCCACATAAGCCTTCCACATCGCCCCGATTGCGCAGGACTTCCATCAGCGTTTGGTTCGCTGCGGCGACGACCGACACAAGTTCGCCATTTCGATTGGTGATATTGAGCTTGAGCATGTTTTAAACGACCATTCCAATCAGAGCGAAGTTGCTTGAGTCCTCCTCGACAGACTCAAGCGCTATCGGGAACTAGAGAGTTTCAGTCGTTAGGATTTTCACAGAATCCGGCCAGGGAGCGTTGGGGACGCGCGGGGCGCCTTGTATCTCGACCGCCATCGATGCTTGCGCTAGCGAAAGGACCATCCTCATCAGCCGTGCCTCAGGGCCAGGCATATCGCGTAACGGGAACTTGTCGAGATACGTCATCGCTTCATCTGCGCGCGAATACATCGCATCGTAGAAGCGCTTGATCTCGTCGAAGGTCGTATCGCAGCGCTGATAGCGGCGCTCGTTCTGTCCGGGAACCGCCCAGTAGGCGACAAACTCTTCCAGGCCTTCAAATCCGACAGGCAAGGCGCGTTCGCCTGCCGGTACAGTCGCCAAGTTCCTCATGCGCAACCCTCCAGGGCTTTCTCCAGCGTGTCGGAAACGACAAATTTGTCTAGCGTGTCCATCATTCGACGAATGAGCACCTCGTTGTCCTGCAAAATCATGAAGTTCTTGGCGCGGGATGCGACACCCTTCTGCGTCCGCTCCACATTCGCGAGATCCTCCAGCACCACATCAGCTAAACGGGCAATATAGTGTTCCTGATGAAAGGCCGAGCGCACGCTCTCCGGCTTTGGCACAAAGAAGCGCATTTCGTAGCGAGAGTAATCCGGCGCTATTGGCCAGATCTCATGGGTCCAGAAACCGCCGCCTGCAACGTCTAAATGGAAGTTCGGAAATATTTCGTTGATGTCCATCGACCATGTTGCAGACTTAGCGGGATTGACCGATTTATGTGCCCGCAGAGCCTCTGTCTCGTCGCTCTGATTGGCCGCCAACACGCTTTCAGACGCCATGCCCTTATAAGCGAGGCGCTCAACGAGTTGCGCTTCGGTCGGTGCGTAGTCGGGATTCCCGAAAAGAGAAATGGAGTGATGCGGGCCGAAGAACTCGGCGTTTTGCAGATGGCCTGCCGGATCGTTCAGGCCGGAAAATGACGGGCCGATCGTCTTTGAGTGCAGCACCGGGATATGGTACGACTCGCTAAAAGCGTCGATAAGGAACTTCCAGTTGCATTTCAGGTATGCCTGGATCTTGATCGATCGGCCGGCGTTGGGATAGGGGATGTCGGACAGGAAGATACCCATTTCTCCCAGATAGGCATGAAGCCCTACCTTGTTGTCCGAATTGAGATTAATGAAGATCCAGCCATCCCAAACATCGCATTGAATCGGCTCAAGGCCGCACTTACTCTTGTCGACCCCGAAAAACATTTTCTCGTCGCTGATTGCGAGCAGGCGGCCATCATTGCCGTAGGTCCAGTTGTGATACGGGCAGCGAAACATTGTCTTGCGCGAGCCCTTCTCTTCCCACACCACTTGGTTGCCACGGTGCGAACAGACATTGTGAAATGCGCGAATCTCATTACCCGCGGCTCGGGTAATCAGAATGGACGCACCGCAGATCTCGACTTCTTTAACGATGAAGTCGCCGACGTTAGCCACATCCTCAGTGCGTCCCATGATGAGCCACGTGCGCGCGAACACCTTATCGCGTTCCATCTCGAAATAAGCGGCGGAACGATATGGCTCCATGGACACTGGGCCCTTGCCTAGTCCTGCTGCATCTGTGAAGTTAGCGCGCATGTTGCATCTCCTCGCAGGTAGATAACGCGGTGTATGAATAGCCCTTGCCGAGTTCGGACTCGCGATCTTCGAAAGTCACGAAGCGGATCAGGTCTTTGTCGAACAGATTTATCTCATCGGCGATGACCGCCGCCCGGGTTGCGCGTGCGCCCAATTCTGCCATGTCGTGCTCAAAATCGGCCTTAATCTTCAAACCAGATTTCGGTGATAGCGTCATAAGGAAGTTCACTCACGCCATATTCGACGTTGCCGAAAGCTGTCAGGTAGTGACGCACATAGTTTTTGAGGCTAGACACGTCTTTCACGGCCAAGACCGCATGATTGGACTCGTAATGGTCGACGAGGTCGGGCACCGACATGCCACTTTTGCGCCTGAGCAGCGCCGTAGCCTTAAACACAGATTCTCCCCCAACCCACTCGCGACGGTACTTCGCCAAACCAACCGATGACAGTAAGTTCACCGGAAATCAACGGTCCAGCACGAACTATTCTAGAGGTCAGCCCCGAACATATACCCATACTTTAAGGTGGTTTACGGGCACCGTCAGGCACTGAGGAGATGGCTACTTTGGCAACACACTCAAGGCCCTTGCACGCGCTAGCGCTGCGGAGCGATTCGATACACCGAATTTCTTATACAGGTTATTGAGATGCCATTTAATAGTATTGACTGAAGCATTGGTGCGGTCGGCAATCTGATCATTAGACAATCCCAGATCAATGAGTTGTAGCAGCTCCACTTCTCGTTTTGTTGGCTTGACCGACGCCCCTTGAACGGCGCCTGAGAACACCGAGAGTTCGTGTAAAAAGCGATTGCTGATCGGCAGGCGACGGCAAATGTAGGCGAAGAACTCTCGTTCGTCACTGCGCACAAATGGCCACGACGATGTTTTAGTGTCATCGACTAAGGCCACGATAGTTTCTGCACGGTCGAGAAAAGGCCGAACAATGTATCCTTGAGTCGCTGTGCTGACGGCGAGGATCAATTCCCTGGTTGCCAGTCTGGAGTTTCCTGTCCGCATCGCGATCGTGGCCTTTGCCAATCCGAGCTCCACTAGACGTGCTGCGCGGCCCTCTGCCCGCGCGGCCGGAATACAGTCAGCGATCAGGACTTCCGCTTGCTTGAGCTCGCCAGCGGCGATATGCAAGTCGATGGCAGTCGCCGTAAATAAATCGAGGTAGTGGGAAACAGCGAGCGCTTCACTGTCGGGCTCGCGAATTCCTTCGGCTTTCGGCCCCAATCCCGCACGTGCGGCCTCCGTGAATGCCTCATTCAGCAGTCCAAGCTGTAACAAACGTCGAGCCAGATAACAGGACAAAGTTAGAGAAAGACGTGGCGGGTAGCTGCGGGCGATATCGCGCAGTTGAGTGATCGAAATAGATTCATCCGAGCCACCACGCCAAAGTTTGACAGCGGCATCGAAGCCACAGGCAATGATGCCTACAAGGCCGTGACTATGCGCCGAATGCAAGCCTGAGAGGATCATGTCGCGGGCTTCATCATCAAAGCCCATTTCAACTGCACAATTGGCTGCCGTAAGCGACAGGTTGCCACATAACCCCGACTCCTCACCTAGTGCTTCCCCAGTGCACGCTAGAGCCGCGAGCAGTTCGCTTCGAGCATGGGCATACTCGCCTTGGTAAATTGATAGAGTTCCGTAGATCAGACCGATCCAGCCGCGCGTATAAGCGCCGGAGACCTCAAGCATGATCGGCTCGGCAATGCTCATAGATTTTCGCGCTTGGGCAAACTTAAAGGCGCTTGCCAGGCAGCAGCTCTTGATGCAGTGAATAGACGCGAGATTGTAAGGGTCGTGTGTCTTCACCACTGTCAGCCAGCGAGCCGCGCCGGCATCAGAATCCGCCAGTCTGTCCGTGAACAAGTCGATACAGATGCGCAAGTGCTCAATTCGTTCCGACAGGTCATCGGGTGGCACATTCCCTGTGCCGGAAAACTGGCGCAGACGTTCGGCAATTCTCTCGTGCTGCATCCGGGCGAACTCATAGCGTCGGCAAAACACCAGTGCCCAGACGTACCAGAAGTGAGCTTCCCATCCAAGCTCGACGTTCTCTGAGTCTAGGCGCGCAGCCCAATCAATGTATTGCTGGCTGTCGCCACGGTCGCGCAGGAAGATTGTTGCAGTGCGATCTAGTATCTGGCTCGCGGCGGCGGCCTCGCCTGAGGCCAACGCGTAGTCGATGGCGTCACGCCACTCGCTGTTGCGCGCGCACCAGCCGGCGGCGCGCTTCAGGATCTCCCGCTTTCTTTCCCGGTCTAGGGACCGATCCGCTTCGCTGAGCAGATATTTGCGAAACAATCCATGCAGCCGATACCACGTGCGGTTCCGGTCGAGCGGAATGATGAAGGCATTGCGGCGCAGAAGAAGATCGATGTGGTGTTTCGCGTCTTCTGTAGCGATTGCATGTCGACACAGTTCAATGCTGAAGACGCGCAGCTGGGCTAAGCACAACAGAAAATCGCGCAACCCTGGGCTGAAGCCCCGCAGCACTTGTCGGTTGAGCAGCGCGGCGACATCTTCATCCGACCCTGAAAAGGCCTCCAGCGCCGCCAGCGGATGAGTCGAATTGGCCAGAACGATCTGCACCATGCGAACAGCCGCTGGCCAGCCTTCGGTGTGACGCAGGACCATCTCGACTCCAGACGGCCCGATGTGCTTTTCCAGGTCGGCCCCAAGTAGCTCTGTCGCTTCTTTCGAATTGAAGCTCAAGTCGGAGAATTGGACTTGGTGGATCAAGCCTTCAAGCTTAGCGCGGCTGAGGTTGACCGCGAGGTGGGTCGTGCTGGACCACACGAAGCGGACCGAGTCGGGCGTACGGAACATCAATGCGTCAAGAAGTCCCGCTAGAGATTCGTCGGTACAGCTGTTGAGATTATCAATAAAAATAGTTGATGGAGCTATAAGATTTGCGATGACACCGATCATTTCATCCACCCGGCTATCGATGGACTCGTCTCCGCGCAGCAGCATTTGCGTGGGATGGACATCAATAGCTTTGCCGGCGACGGAAGCTCCCAACGAATTCAGCACACGCATTACGCTCGCGTCCCTTTCGTCGAGCCCGACCCAGAAACAGTGCTCGCCTGACTGGCGCAGGTGAGTATGTAACTCGCACATGAAAACAGTCTTTCCATAGCCGATCGGAGCCACAACGCTGAGGACCTTGGGTCTCTCATTAGCGCTCTCATTCAGTTCTTGCAGCAAACGCGTGCGCACCGGCTTGAACATAAAGTTCGGCGGACCGTGACTACGCGAATTGTGCAACGGACCTTGTTTGGGGAACTCCGAGTGCGGCCTCTTTACCACGTTCGATCTGCGTCCTCTCGTTGCCAGAATAACGATGACAGGCGGAGCGAGTGCTATCAGGTAGTTGCCATTCTCTAATGTGCGCGCTCGGTCGCTAACCGGGTCATAGGACTATTACCTTTCAGATCGTTTCTTCGATGTGAAAGTCCAGGTCATTACAGAACCGCAAGCAGAAGTATGCAGCAGCATCCGCCCAGCTCAGCATTTCTTCGTTTTCGCAAAAGGGCAATGGAGATCTCCTGCCGAGCAGCCAGAGTGATACGCGAACTGATGCTCTTTATCGGCAGTGCGATTGACACCTGCTCGGTAGTCACCATCCTGAGACCGGTAGGCGTCGAGGGAATGGCGCTCTCGCAGTTTAACTTCGCCCCTGTTACAGAAACGGCGTGATCACATTCGTTCCCAATGCTCCGATTCCCTGCGTCAGCGTCGCCGGCCGGACAAAACGGTCGCGGACCCCACCTTCAATCTCTCCAGCAACCGAAATGCTGGCAGGGACGCTACGCTGCGGGAAGTATCAGTGTTTAGCTCCGCGCCCAAGAGCTGAGCCCGCAAAGGAAATGCTAAGGAAGAAGCACGACTTCGCGTGTGGCAATACGCCAGCTATCATCGCTCAGCACGAACTCATCCTGGTAGCGAGCGCGTACGATCTCTTGATTTGTCGGATCCCCCGAATGGCTTCGCCGCAGGAGCAAATCCGATTGCCCTTTTGCACTGCATCCATCCGCTGCAAGTTCGAATACAAAATTTGAGACCTCATGCGTCTGAGACACGTCGCGCGGGCGATTCGCTATGAGGTCGCGGATCACTTCGCGTCCTGAAAATGTCTGACCTAGTCGATTAAAAACGCCGTCCGCAGTAAAGAGTTCAGCAAGCTCGCCCGCCTCCCCGTTGTCCGCGTAGCGGCAGAAATTGTGTATCAGGGCTTCGCAGGCAATCCGGGCTTTCTCAGTATCACTCATGGTCCTGTAACCTCTCTCATCTTGGACTTGGCTGAGGCAGAAGCGTCGTGTATTTGTTTGCTTTGCTAGGCGGTACCGGCGCGGCACCTTGCTCCAAAAGCAATGTTACCTACAGAGCCTTGTGGAGCTTTTTGCGCAATATGCTTGAGTCAACATCGCGCCCGAAGGGGTTACTGGCAACGGCTTCCATCTCAAACAAAGCTTGGCATTCTCCGATGCTGGGAAAGCCATCTTCCTGCAGATCAATCTCGTGCGATCCAGATCCCCGTAGTACACCGACGTTGTCATCCCTTGATAGATACACCAGAACGGCGAAATTCCTTCGGCTTCCAGACGTTGCTGGGCCTCCAGCCGTGCAGGCCGATCCGCATAGACAAATGCTACGTATTCGATGCCGGGTCGCGTTACGTCAGGGACCTGCAAATGCCCAGCACCAAAAAGCGAAATGCTGTGACGCGGGATGCGAGCGAAGTCCCACTGCTTGTACTCATCGCTTGGTCCGATAATTGTTCAGAGTCGACTTGCATTGTGCATATATTTACCATATGGTCAATATCAATTCGAAGCTAGGCAACACCAGCACGTCGTATGACCTGGAGTTACGGCCTCGAGCCTGTACATGAACACACACGATCAATTCTGAGGGGATCCAATGCGCCTCGGCATGTTTCATACGGTCGGTAGCGCCGCTCGTCCAGGCCTCATTGTCGATGAGTTTGTCTTTGACATTCGCGCCCGCTTGGGTCGCCCGTCTGTAACAATGGCAGAAATACTCGAAGACCTCCCCGCACTACGGCCGGCTTTCGAGCGGCTTTCAGAACAGACTCCAGATCACGCCATAGCGCATGTGTCCCTTTCCGCCCCGGTTTTGCGTCCTGGTAAGATTTTGGCCCTCGGACTCAACTATCGAGACCATGCATTAGAAGCCAATATGGCACTGCCAGAACACCAGACCTGGTTCGCAAAGATGACCACCTCAACCAATGGACCTTTCGCGGCCATTCACTTGCCACGCGTTTCAGCGAAGTTGGACTTCGAAGCCGAGTTGGCAGTCGTGATCGGCCAGCGCACTAGGCATGTAACAAGAGAACAGGCGCGTGAAGTGATCGCGGGTTATTGCGTAGCCAACGACGTGAGCGTACGAGACTGGCAACTGCGTACCTCTCAGTTTGTTGTAGGTAAATCTTTTGATACGCATTGCCCTTTTGGCCCCTGGATCGTCACTGCCGATGAAATTGCTGACCCGCACGCGCTTGGCATTCGATGCATCGTCAATGGCGAGATGCGCCAGAACTCGAACACACGAGAAATGGTGTTCGACATCTACACTATGATCGAACACCTGTCGCAGGCGATGACCCTCGAACCAGGCGATTTGATTCTTACGGGCACACCTTCAGGCGTCGGCGCTCTCAGTAAACCGCCTCGCTTCCTCACCGTCGGTGATGTCGTGCGGATCGAGATTGATGGCGTCGGTGCGATCGAGAATCGTGTGATCGCCGAAGATGAGTGAAACGTCGAGTTTTCCCGCTCATTCAGTTGAGCAACCTTTTAAGTAAAAAGTTCTCGGGATGCGATCTAACTCGTATCTTCGTGAAGTCTACTTAAATTTCTAGGCGGAATACCTTCTGTACGCTGGTAACACTCTAGGGTCTGACGGTTTACAGCTGCTGCCGCGAATTCAGAAGGACGATATTTATATCCCCCTTACTGACCCGGCTATCACTTGCGGCGTGCCTAGGTGCTGTAGATCGGAAAGTAGATATCGACGCAAGACTTTGGTGGGCGGAGCCGTTTTGTGCAAAGAATCAGTACCAACGCCGCGTGCTGACTAGCGCGCATTGAAAAGGGTCGAAAAGCTTCCCGGCGTATACGTGGGTGGTTTTAACGTTGGCAGTGGTAAAGGCGATGAGGTTCGTGAGGGCTTTGGGATGCGCTTGAAAGAGATCGTTGAAGATGGCGTGGTTCTGGTAAGCCCGACGCCCACGTTGGCTTGCGATCTGGCACTGCGGGCGAACAACCGACGGACGATTTGATATCCGTACGCCGCTAGATTCTCGGGCACTAGATCGGTCATCGACCTGCGAAACAATCCCTGAGAAAACTGGCCTTTTATTAGGTCTGGAACTCGAACAGCTGCGCTCCTAGCCATGCAAGAAGTGAAGAAATCAGCGAAGGGCGCAAATGCCCGAGGAAGGCGCAAGAGTCATGCGGCACGTCTGACTACCAAACAGCTCGTCCCGCCGGCAAAATCTAGTCCAATCAAGAGGGAGCGCGGCGATTCAGCGCGAGAACGCGTACTACTCGCTGCACTTGAATGTTTCGGAACGTTTGGATTCGAGGGCACATCAACGCGGGCCGTGGCTGACCGCGCGGGCTTGAGCCACCCGCTACTTCTGTATCACTTCGAATCCAAGGATAAGCTCTGGTCGAGTACGATGGAGCACGTGGTAGGTCGCTACCGTGGCAGCCTGTATGAGAGGTTGGCACGACAAGCGCCCGATGATGCGGCTGCCGGCCTTGATGTCTTTATTGATCATTTCGTCACGTTTTCTGCCAGCACACCGCAATTGCACCGCATCCTGACTCAGGAGAGTACGCAAGGCAGTGAGCGAATCCATTGGCTGCTCAACACTCATCTGCGCGAGTCCTTCGAGAACGTCTGTCGGTTAATTGTGCAGGCCCAGGCAATGGGACGAGTGCGCGCCGGCGATCCCGCGCGACTCTACTACGCCGTCATCGGTTTGGCGGGTACACTGCTTTCAGTATCGACTGAATTTCGTCTAGTGACAGGGCGCGACGTGTTTAAGCGAAAGGAATTGCGAGAAACCATTGATATGATTCATCGATTCCTATTCATCTAGCAGTTTTTTATCGCGTTCTCTCAAGGACTATAAGTTCCGCAATAGGACTGTCATATTCGAATAACAACCCCTCTCTCGGGGCAGCGACGGCCAACCGAAAGGAATGCGCCAAATAAATGATGACTTGGTCGCCGCTGTACTAAAGAAAGCAGCATTCACGCTGACCTCGTCTGCGCTGGACACGCGCACCTGCACCCTAGAGGACGACTTCGTGGGGGTCAGCGAGCCTGGTGTAACACTCCTGTATCGCCCAACGCTTCATGCAGGTTATGCGTATGGCGTGCGAAATATAACAACGTTGTTAGCGTTTGCGCAGCTCACGGACCAATTCGGTCAAGGCAGCGCGCGCATCGCACCCTTCCAGTTGCGCCTTCCGCTTCGTCGCACTCCACATCGCAAGGTCTGCCTTCCCAATTTCCGTATGTCGATTCCAGTCCGGGTCTAGTGGCGTGGTAATTTCTAGCCTGATCCCCACTGGGTCGTCGAAATAAATACTGAATATAAGTCCCTTGTGATCTGTGGGACCGAAGACTGCCACACCATTCGACTCAAGCCAGGACTTCCACTCTATAACTTCTTCGCGACTCTCTGCTTGTAACGCAATATGGTCAAATATGTGGTAAGCAGGATGGCTGGGGTGAGGCCGGGGAGGTAGGCCAGGCGCCTCGAAGAATGCCAACGTCGATCCATCTTTCATTCGGAAGAAGATATGAAAAAAGGGAATCTGCTCTCCCCCTACGGGTGCATGAATATCGAAGACGGTACTTGCTATCTCCATGCCCAGAATTCGAGTGTAGAAATCCGCCGTTAGTTCAGCATCGGGGGTCACCCATGCGGCGTGATTGAGCATGACAGGGGTTAATTCCGGGTGGACCCTGCCAGGGGATTGGGTTACTGACGAATTAAGTGACATCACCTTTTCCTTCATTGTCTCTGAATCCAGAGGGAACGATACTGCTTTTTGAACTGTAGCCAAGAGACCTACAACGCTGACGCGAAAGCCCGGGCACAGCGACCTTCAGGCCTAGACCGTCGGCTGGGCTACTTGGGCCCAATCCGTGGTTCGGGATCTGCTGCAGACAACACGACCGCATGCGCTTCAATCCAGACGGCCGCTGAGCGCGGTGTAAGCTTTCTTCGACACTGCCGAAGGCTTCGGTCCGTTTGTTAACGAGGAGGTGGTCGACAAAGCTTTGGTCTCCTTCATTGTTCAACGCGAGTGCCTGGTTACCAGTTTTTCGGCAAAATTGGGGGGGGGTCATCAAGCTCAACGCGAAACTCAGGCATCGGAGCCATTATCGCCAACAAAATCAAAGATCACCTTTTCTTCCGACAAGAATGCGCTGATCTTGCTTGACTCGATGAACTGCACCTCGTCCTCAGCGAGAATCGCGCTTGCGGCCTGGCCTTCAGGCGTGCCCATTGCGGCGACCATCGACTCTTTGCTCTCCCACCAGATTTCGGTCAGTGCGTCCGGAGGTGTCTTCCATCCACGGCCGCTTGCGAACGCTTCGATCTCAGGCGATGGAAGCTTGTGACTCTGTACGTATCGAACAAAACCCATTGCCTTCGCGTGTGCGAGAACTAGCCGTCCGTGATCGACCAGCCAACGCTGGGCGAATGCCTCGTCGGACATGCCTGCCTTCTTCCAGACTTCGACTACCATTTTGATCATGTAACAACTGCTCTGTGGTTGATGGCGTGCAGGTAAGTATTTCCAGCGTCGACGACGTAGGCAATCTACCGAAGCGGTTAGCGAGCGTCCTCATCAACGCTCGCTTGTCGCGCTCACTCAGTTCGTGTCTCATTGACCTGTCAAACTCAAGATTTACACAGGACTTTCGTGAGTGCAGACGTCAGCTCGTTGGTAGAATTCGCAGCCTTGGCGGTGGATCGCCATGCTACGTGCGTATCGGGTCGCACCAAGATCGCACCGTCCTCTTCGGTCTGACGGACCTTCTTCCAGGCACCGTCGCGATCGGCATAGTGTCCCGGGGCTCCGATTTGATGCACGGCAATGCTCACCCCTGCGCGCTCGGCTGCGGTTTGCGCGGCTTCCACCCAAACCGCACCCGCCGTACCGGTAAGCAGAGTGAAATGACTGCGTCCGCAGAGATCGTGGGTCGAGATTTTCTCGCCTTCCTTTTCAAGCCAGGCGTGTGCCAGTCGATGACCCGGCCGCGTGCTCGGCGTGTATATGTCGCCCATCGGCGCCCGCGGGATCGCAGGCGAGCCGTCGGCCACCACGGCATACCCCTCGTATTGGAAGCCGAGCTCCATGTCGTGCGCACAGAACTCCATGCGCTGGGTCATGAGCACCTTATGCATGCGCGCGCGCGTCCAGTCTCCTTCGTAACCGTCAGCTAGCAAGGTCTGAAAGGCTGCCGTCTGCATCTCTGGAGGCGCCCCCGGAATCAAGCCAAACCCAGCGTCGGTCACAAAATGATTCATGAACGTAAAAAGCGCCCACTTGGTGTTACGGGCCGCGACCGGTCTGCGCTCTTGTTCATAGGTGTCCAGCAACTTTTCGCCTGCTTGGCCCCGGGTCAGTAAGGCCAGTTTCCAGGCGAGGTTGTGCGCATCTTGGATCCCGGAGTTCAGGCCGAGGCCGGTGGTGGGAGGGTGGCGATGGGCTGCGTCGCCGATGACTACGCATCGACCCTCGCGGTACTTGCTCGCGAGCACCGATTCGACGAGCCAGTGGCTCACCTTATGGACCTTGATTTCCAGATTCGGTAGCTTCAGAAGGGCGCGAATGCGCGGAACGATGAGGGTTTCATCGAAGTCCGGGTCGCTTGGACGGAAGGCGAAATGGAACACCCACTCTTCGGAGCGCCGATCCCAAAACTTGGGGCCCATCGCCACCATCGCACCGCTACCCCACCCACCTCCGCCCTCCGGATTGATGAACCAGCGCAACAGCGGTTGATCGTCGACGATGTGCTTAGACAGGTCCGCAGTAAAGTGCGTGCTGACCATGTCGATTAGATTTGTCTGACCCTGAAGCTCGATCCCTATCGCAGGACCAACGGTCCGACCGTGGTCGGCCCCGACCAGATACTGTGATCGAACTTCGAACGACTCCCCGGTTTTTAGATTTTGCACGCGCGAGGTGACCCCCCCGGTGTCCTGCGTGAAGCTCATCAGTTCGTGACTAAACAGGACCTCGGCCCGGGGACTCTTCTCGGCGAACTCTCGAATGATGGGTTCGAGACGCATTTGCGGCAGGTTTCCGGAACGGGTCGGACTGTCGGCCTCGTAGATCGCCTGCATCTTTCCGCCGCCGAACGCATCCATCTTGTAGATCATCTTGCTATCCAACGGGCCATCGCCGCCGAGGGAGGTCAGCCAGGCCACGTGCCCCATGTTTTCGAACGGCGTGCCGCGCGCATAGATTGTGTCCGCGATGCCGTGTTCGCGAAAGATCTCCATGGTTCGCTGGTTTAAGTAATGCGCCTTGGGCAGATTCGAAGTAGTCTCGTGTCGCTCTACCAAGATCGATTCAATGCCCTGCGCCGAAAGGAACACCGAGAGGCTTAGTCCGGCGCCACCGCCACCGCAGATCAGTACAGGGGTTTCAAACGTTTTCATGCGATCTCCTACCGTAAGCAATGAACACCACCTAGGTGATTTGTTGATGCACGCTCACCTCGAATAGGCTCGCGTCCATGGACGGACAATTTAAAATTTCGCAGCGTCAGGATCTGTTCACAGAAGCATTCTCCTTACGTCCGAGAGCAGCGAAGCGAGAGTGACGAGGAATCGCGCGGCGCTTACGCCATCGACGATGCGGTGATCCCACGACAAGGCTAGCGGGAGAATCAGTCGCGGCTGGAACTGCTTGCCGTCCCATTTGGGTTTCAGCTCTGAGCGCGTTACCCCAAGGATCGCAGCCTCGGGCGCGTTGATGATCGGGGTGAAGCCAGTGCCGCCGATGCCACCGAGCGATGACACCGTGAAGCAGCCGCCTTGCATGTGTTCGGGCTTGAGCTTCCCCGTGCGCGCGAGCGCTGCAAGTTCGCTGGCTTCCCTGGCGATCTCGCGGATGCCTTTTTTATCCGCATCGCGGATCACCGGAACGACAAGTCCGTTAGGTGTGTCCGCAGCGAATCCGATATGAAAATAATGTTTCAAGACCAACTCTTCGCCATCGAGCGAAGCGTTGTACTCCGGGAAGCGTTTCAGTGCTTCGATGCTCGCGACGATCAGGAACGCGAGCATCGTAATTTTAGGCTCGTCTGCTTTCTGATCTCGGTTGACCTGTACGCGGAAGGCTTCGAGTTCGGTGATATCTACTTCATCGAAGTTGGTGACGTGCGGAATCATCACCCAGTTGCGCGCGAGGTTCGCGCCCGAGATCTTGCGCAGGCGAGAAAGTGGTCGCCTGTCTACCGTACCGAACCTCGCGAAATCCACCTTGGGCCAAGGGAGCATCCCCGCGAAAACGCCTGGTGGGCGCGCGAGGGCTAACGCTGGCTTCGATAGCTCGGTCCGCACGAAGCTCTCGACGTCCTCCCGCACTAAGCGTCCACGAGGACCGGTCGGGGTCACGCGTGCCAGGTTAACGCCCAGCTCACGGGCCAACTTTCGCAGGCTTGGCGAGGAGAGAACCCGGATCTGATTGAAATTCGGAGGGGAAGACTCGACAACAGCCGGGGCAGGCGGCTTTTCGGTAACCTGCACTGAGGCAATCGGTTGAGGCGCTACAGCCATCGCCACGGCGACCCGCGAGGGAGACCGGTCCC
Source organism: Gammaproteobacteria bacterium (assembly GCA_016191285.1). Lineage (GTDB taxonomy): Bacteria > Pseudomonadota > Gammaproteobacteria > CAIKBL01. The sequence continues at coordinate 35,372 of JACPPA010000017.1, read as the reverse complement.
CGACTGTTGGCTGAGGAGTGAGCGCTGCAGCGGCGCCTTCAGGTGCTGCCGTTGAATCTTTAGCCGCTTCGGTTTTGAGCGTCAGAATAGCCCCGCCCCTGACGAGGCGCTCTCCGACCTTGACCGCGATGGACCCAATCACGCCTGCGCTTGGTGACGGCACCTCCATGGACGCCTTTTCCGTCTCCAGGACGATCAGCGGCGAGTCTTTGTCGATCGAGTCGCCGACCGCGACTAGCACCTCGATGACTAGCACGTCCTCGAAGTCCCCAATGTCTGGGACCGTCACATCGAGCATCGTGACCATGATTTCAAGTCGTCCAGGACGCTGCCGTTTCGGTGGCAACGCCGTAACGCTCGATGGCGTCTGACACGATCTTCCGCTCAAGCTTGCCTTCATCGGCTAACGCGCTGAGTGTCGCGATCACGATGCTGTGACGCTCAACCTCAAAGAAGCTGCGCAATGCAGAGCGCGTATCACTACGACCGAAGCCGTCGGTTCCCAACGTGACGAAGCGACCTCGCAAGTACGGTGCGATAAGCTGCGGATAGCCCCGCACATAGTCGGTCGCTGCCACGGTGACGCTATCGTCCGGTAGCAGGGCCGCGATGTGACTACCGCGGCGCTTGCCCTCAGGGTGTAAGCGGTTCCAACGCTCAGAGGCGGCGGCGTCTCGCGCCAGTTCGCTGAAGCTAGTAGCACTGAAGATGTCTGAAGCGACGCTCCAATCCTGCGCTAGCAGCTCACCAGCCGCGATCACCTCGCGGAAGATTGTGCCGGACCCCATGAGGCGCGCTTTCGCCTGGGCATTCTTCGGGATGTGTCCGCCGAAACGATACATCCCCTTGATAATCTGGTCATGCACGTCATCCGGCAAAGTGGGCTGCGCATAGTTCTCGTTCATGACGGTCACGTAGTAGAACACGTCATTTTGGTGTTCCATCATTTCGCGAGCGCCGTGATCGAGGATCACCGCAAGCTCGCCAGAAAAAGCCGGATCGTAGGCGCGACAATTCGGTACGGTGGCGGCGACGATGTGGCTGGTGCCGTCCTGATGCTGCAGGCCTTCACCGCCTAGCGTTGTACGGCCCGCCGTGGCACCCAAAAGAAATCCGCGTGAGCGCTGATCCGCAGCCGCCCAGATCAGATCGCCCACGCGCTGGAAGCCGAACATTGAGTAGTAAATGTAATACGGCAGCATCGCGACTCCATTGACGCTGTATGACGTTGCAGCGGCCGTCCATGACGCCAAGGCGCCGGCTTCGGTGATGCCCTCCTCTAGAAGCTGCCCATCGACGGCTTCGCGATACGAGAGAATTGACGAGGCATCCTCAGGCTCGTACAACTGACCTACCGGTGAATAGATACCGACCTGTCGGAAGAGGTTCGCCATGCCGAAGGTGCGTGCTTCATCGGCCACGATCGGCACGATGCGTGGCCCAAGGGCCTTGTCCTTGAGCAGGTTGCCCAAGATGCGCACCGCAGCCATGGTGGTCGACATCTGCTTGCCATCGGCCTTGATTGCGAATTCCGAATGCTTGTCGATGGGCGGCACGATCACTGGAGCCGCTTCTTTACGGCGCGTCGGCAGATAGCCGCCGAGCGCTGAACGACGCTTCCGCAGGTAACCCATCTCAGCGCTGTCGTCAGCCGGGCGGTAGAATTTCAGCGCCTCGAGTTCAGCGTCGGACATCGGCAGGCGGAATCGATCACGAAACGCCTTTAGTCCGTCCACGTCGAGCTTCTTAGACTGGTGTGCCGTCATGCGGGACTCGCCCGCGCTGCCCATCCCGTAGCCCTTCTTCGTCTTCGCAAGAATCACGGTCGGCCGGGCCTTGTGAGCCTTCGCAGCGGCGAAGGCCGCGTGCAGCTTGCGCAGATCGTGACCACCGCGCTTGAGCGAATCGATCTCCGCGTCGGTCATATGGGCAACAAGCTTAGCGAGCTTGGGATCTTGCTGAAAGAAGTTGGCGAGGTTATAGGCGCCGTCCTTCGCCCCGAGCGTCTGGTACTCGCCGTCGGGAGTCTCCGCAAAGATGCGCAGAAGGGTGTGCTCGGTGTCGCGCGCAAATAGCGCATCCCAGTCGGAGCCCCACAGTACCTTGATCACGTTCCAGCCAGCACCAGTAAACAACGCTTCAAGTTCTTGGATGACTTGACCGTTGCCACGCACCGGTCCATCGAGACGCTGTAGATTGCAGTTGACGATGAAGGTCAGATTATCGAGTTTCTCGCGTGCGGCAAGCGTGAGACCGGCGATGGATTCGGGTTCATCCATCTCGCCGTCGCCGAATACGCCCCAGACATGTCGGCCATCGGTCTGCGCGAGACCGCGGTCGCGCAGGTAACGCAGAAACCTAGCTTGATATACCGAGCTGATCGGACCCAGACCCATTGAGCCGGTGGGGAACTGCCAGAACTCGGGCATCAGCCAGGGGTGTGGATACGAGCAGAGTCCGTTGCCACCGACTTCCTGCCGATAGTTCGCGAGCTGGGCTTCGTCTAGCCGACCTTCGAGAAACGCGCGGGCATAGACACCGGGCGCTGAATGCGGCTGAAAGTAGACTAGGTCGCCACCATGCGCTTCGTCCCTGGCATGGAAGAAATGCTGGAAGCCGACCTCAAAAATCTCGGCTGCCGAAGCGTAGCTCGCCACGTGCCCACCGAGGTCGCCGTAGGCAGTATTGGCGCGCATCACCATGACCAACGCATTCCAACGCAGAATCGCCACGATTCGCTCCTCGATCGCTAGATCACCCGGGTAGACGCCCTGGATTTCGAGCGGAATGGTGTTCCGATAGGCGGAGTACGGCTGGGTTAGCGAAACCGATCCATGCTCGCGCAGCCTCGCCTGTAGTCGCTGCAGAAGGAATTGCGCCCGTTCGCTGCCGCCATTACCGAGCACGTCATCAATCGAGGCCAGCCATTCCGCAGTTTCGGTCGGATCGATGTCGCCACCATCGATAGTGATGAGTCCGACGCTTTCGGTTTCTGCCTTCATGATGCGGCCCTTGAAATACTTATGACCTGGTGACGACCGTACGTGAGTAAATGCGCCATGCGCGCAATATCAGCGCCAGGTGATCGGGGTGTTTTATCGGGTCGGTCGACTACCGCTAACCCGTCAGGCGCTCGCAGGCGGCGGCAGCGTCGTGTAGCGATAGGTCCCCTCGGGCGGCACAGGCGCCGCTCCCTGACGAAGCAGTTCGGCCTCGGGAACGCCGCTCTGCAACTTGGCCAACATGGCGCCCGGATCGAAATCGACACCGAGGGGATTGACTGCGAAGTGCTCGGACGCGAACCAGCCCTTGCACTCCTCCATGGTGGCGAAGTTGTCGACCTGCAGTTCGATCTCGTTACCATCCGGGTCACGGTAATACATGGAAGTGCTCATCCCGTGATTGATGCACCAGAACGGTTCAATGTTCTCGGCCTTCAGCCGCGCCCAGGTGTGGAGTAAATCTCCCAAGCTCCCATAGGTGAAGGCCACGTGATCAATACCCGTCCGCATCATGTCCGGGGCGGGAAGATGCTCTGTGTTTAAGAAGGCGATGCGATGGTGTTCCTCGTCATAGGTGAGGAACGCGATCACGGGCGCTTCGAACGAGGTGTGCAAATAAAACACTTTGCGATACCAGGCCAGCATCTCCTGAAAGTGTTTTGCTCGAATCACATAATGCGCGAGCTTGCTGGGAACGACGTGGCTCTTGAGGTCGCCGGCCGTGGTTTGGATTTGGGCAATGCTCATGGTTTTCCCCTGTTAGCTACGTTCGAGGCGTGGGCTCCGACCGGTCTTCACTACCATTTGGTCAATCATATTTACCATATGGTCAGTTGACTTTACCACTTGGACAGCACACGATGCAAGACGGTCTTTCAAGGTCGATTGGCGACAATCAGACATACTGCGTAGCTGGACGCTGAATGCGCGGGCACGTGGAAATCGCAAAGGAAATCAAGTGGCGTTAAAGAAAGCTGTAAAGCCGAAGACCAAAACGGCCACCGCGACGTCGAACGAACGCGGTCGGCGTCAGAGTCATGCGGTTCGTCTTACCACCGGACATCAGGACAGGAAGATAAAGGTCCCAGGCATCGGCTCGCCCGGCCTGGAGGTTCGAGAGCGGGTGCTGAATTCAGCGCTCGAGTGCTTCGGCGCATTCGGCTTCGCGGGTACCTCGACCCGAGCGGTCGCGGATCGCGCTGGCGTGAGCCATCCGCTGTTGCTTTACCACTTCGAATCGAAGGACGGACTTTGGCTGAAGATGATGGAAAGCATCATCGGCCGATACCAGGACAACCTGCAGGCACGGCTGTCGACCGCAGGAACCGTTGATCCGGTCGCCGGCCTGAAAGCGTTTATTGAGAACTTCGTGGAGTTCTCAGCTCAAGTTCCCCAACTCCATCGGATCATGATCCAGCAGAGCACGCAAGGAAGTGATCGAATTCAGTGGTTGATAGACGGCTATTTGAGAGCGTCTTTTGAGAACGTATGCGGGATGATTCGCCACGGTCAGGACGAGCGTCGCGTGAGGCCTGGCGATCCGGCTCGCTTGTACTACGCGGTCATTGGTCTTGCCGGAACCGTGCTATCCGTTTCGACCGAGTTCGAGATTCTCACGAAGCGGAATGTATTTGCGCCAGAAGAACTTCAGCAGACGATCGAGCTGATATTCGACTTTCTGTTCGTTGCCAACGACCACGCATCGTAAAAATGAGCCATAACGGATTGCGCAGATCCAAGTGCTATCCACTACGTACAAGTGATGATCCGCACTGCGCTGATCCGCTAAAGGACTGCATCGACGAGGTGGTTGCCATGACAGATTGCAGGGTCGCTGGTGATACGGATGCTCATCGGATCCATTTAGCTGCGGGCTGTTGACTGCTTGCGCAGCTTCATCCCACGGGCCATTCGCGGGCGGCACCCACTCTACCCAGGCTGCCTTCGCGAGCGTGGATCACGCCCAACAATTTCCTCGATACAGCGCTCAACTGAACCGAGATCACTCGACCCCAACTGCCCGAGTACTCTCCGCACGAGCGATTTATCTATCGTTGCAATGAGCGGTTTGATAACCGAAGGTTTGAGCAACCCCGCGACGCTCCAATCGGTAAGCAAATGTTCCGCGTACCCGAGCGTTTCTCGCATCCGACTGGTAACCGCCAGGATGACCACGTCCGGGCGCTCGGTGTTGTAGCGTTCCGAACTGATAACTATTGCGGGCCGCTGCTTGGTGCTCGATTGATCTGTGAACGGGAACTGGACCAGGACGACATCGCCGAAACTATAGGTGGTCATACTCGGCATCGTCGTCGTTATCCCACACCTCGGCAAAGCTCGCCTGTGAAGCTGCACTGGCGCTCGTCGTCAATCGACTGTCGTCATCTCGGCTGCGCAGAAAATCGACGAAGTCCTCCACTTCAGCAAGGCGCTGCGGCGGAAGCGACTTGAGCTTCGCCAATAAAGCATTCGTATCGGGCGGGGTCATAGCTGCCTGTCCGTAGAGATCCGATTGATGACTTACGGTCGGAGTATAGGCGAGCGACCTTCGGGCGCACTAATCGTCCAGCTCAAGGCCGCACATCGGTGTGCCAAAAAGTGTACTAGTGCCCCGCAATATCTCGACTCATTTCCCTGTTATCGACGCTCATTAGCACACTGGCAGGTGCCGCAAACTATTGATTGATAAACGCCTGTAGCGCGTCTCCCGACCTACGAACCAGGGGGTCGGGAGTTCGAATCTCTCCGGGCGCGCCAACTAGCCATTACGCATCAAGCAGTTATCGAGGTCTCGATAAGCGCTTTTTGTTTCAATACAACCAGTGCCGGAGTTTTGCCGGACTCACTCGCACAAACACGGTTTGCCGCCTCCAATAATTCGGCAAGCTCAGGCGCTGAGTAGTGCGAGGTGATGTCTCCGTTGCGGTGACCGAGTAGCACCTTCCGCGTCTCCAACGGCACGCCAGCAGCGCGCAGTCGTCGACCGAAGGTGTGCTTCAAGTCATGCACCCGAACTTGGATCAGACCGACCGTTGCTCGCGCGCGTTTCCATGCGCTGTTGTTGATCCCGGTCAGCGAGTGGCCTTGGAACGAGAAAACATGCGTAGCATGTTTATCGCGCCGCTCCTGCACCACAGACTTCGCGACCTGGTTCAACACAATCAATCGATCCTCTCGGTTCTTAATCACCACCCCTGGAATGATGAACACCGAGGTATCCAGTTCGGGACCGTAATCTCCCACTCCCAACGCAGCTGACAAACCTCCTGCTCCCTGCATCCCGTATTAACCTTGAACGAACCCATTCGGGCCAGATGGTCCGGGAGTGCCCGCATCAACGTCGCCTGCTCGTCCCACGAGATCGGATACGGCTTTCGTGCATCGGTCGTCGGCAACAGTTGAATCAGCGGCGCGGTCTCAAGCCAGGTGTGACCCGACTCGTCGCGCCACAAACGTGCCGCCAGATTCAAAATACGCCGCACCACACTCAATGCGAGGTTGATGCTCTTATGCTTCAATCCCGCAGCCTGCCGATCTTCGATGAATGGCTTCAGCGTGCCGAGATGTACCTGCGCCAATGCCACGCAGCCGATATACGGATCTAACTGCTTTAGATGCATCGCATAGTCGCTAATGCTTCGAAGCGCCAGGTTCTCTTCAAGGAAGCGAGTCGCCGCCTCTCGAAAGGTCCTCGCCGGCCGGAGCCCAAACACTTTCGCCTGTCGGACTTCCTCAATCCGGCGGGCCAGCATCAGCTCCGCTTTTTTGAGGTCGCCTGTGCCAGTGCTTTCGTGAATCTTGCGGCCGAAGATCTGCTTCTCGATATGCCAGATCCCGGCGCGTTCACGTAGCCCTGGAAATCGTTTGCGTCCCATAATCTGTCTCCTCTTTCGTCAGAGGCGGGACGCCCGTTGCGGGATTTATAGTGGTCCACCCAGGCGTCCAGTTCAAGGCGGTCGAACGCAATGCCCTGTCGACCAATCGGGATTTCAGTGAGGCTTGGCCGAACTTCCGCATTGAAGCGGTTGCGGTCCATGCCCAAATAACGCGGGGCATCGCGGAAACGGAGGAGTCGTGGGGCGATGTTGGGTTGTCGCTGCATGCTCGAATCGGGATCAGCGACCAAGATAAATCGCTGTCACGCCCTCCTTTTCATGCCCGAGTTCGCGGCTGATGGTCAGCCGCGCCTCCTTGTCCTGGGCTTTCTGTTCCGGCGTCAGTGCGCCGAACTCGGGGCCACCGGCAGCCAGACACCTCCATCCGGTCAGCTCTTTATAACGCTGTTGGGCATAGGCGTGGCGCAGACCATGCAGCTTCGACAGGCCAGCCCTTGCGGTGTGACCTTCATACACTCGGAGTTGCTGGACATAGTTCCGGTCAGCTGGAATTAAGGAGCCACGCCCAGCCATGCGATGTGCGCGTTCGAGGACCTCGCGCTGGGCTTCCGTTCGGATTGGCATCTCGCGCGCCTTGCCACCTTTGGTCCAGGTGTCCTTCAGAACCAGCGTGTCTTTACGGTCGGCGTAGGTCGGAATGAACTTGATCGCTTCTTCGCGGCGGAGTCCGAACGCTGCCTGCAGTTCGAGACTCATCCGCACATGTTCATCGCGAACTTTGGCAAGCTGTTCGGCGATTAGCGTCTGCGCCTTGCTCTCATTGGTGACGAACACCCGGTCGGGAATGCCGTAATGATCATTCGTCCGGGCGATGACGTTCTGTCGGTTAACCTTCATGGCCCACCACCTCAAGGCGGCCATCCGATTCTTGATCGGATGACCCAAAATAAATCACGCCGGCTTTTTTTTTACTTTATTAATCCCGTCCGACTTCCCGGAGTCGAGATTCAACATTCCAGAAGCCAAACGAAGGTTCCATGCTTATGCCACCTGGGGTTGATCTACTCCGGCACAAAGGTCTCGATGTTGAGGCCTGCGATAGGCGCGAAGTGCGCGGCGTTGCCGGTGAGGAGTGTGAGCTGATGTTCCATCGCGGTAGCGCCGATTAACGCATCGGCTAGGCGAAGTCCGTGGGAAAGCGCCAATCCGTCGATCAACAATGAAGCGCGCTGCGATATGGCCGGCGTGACAGGGATGATCTCGGTACGGCGCGCTGTAAGTCCCTTCTTCAGCCGCGCGAGTTCAGCCTTGTCGCGACAGCCTTGGGCGAGTTCGATGTAGGTCACCACCGAGATGTGCCAGGTATCGATCGCATTCAGTCGCCGGGCTGCGGTCGCATACCCGCGCGTGAGCCACACCAGTACGTCCGAATCGATCAGGATCGGGGACAAGGCCGCTAGCGCTGCGTGCCATCGTTGTTGAAGCGCGAGGTGCGGATTGAACGAATGTAATTCGCCACGTCCGCCATGTCTTCTCGGTCGCGCCACATACCAAACAATGAATCTTCGGTTAGAAACCCTTCGGTCTGAACGGCGCCTTGAGCTTCTGCCTCGATACGCACCGTCACGGTGGTGCCGGGTACCTGGGCTAGCTTGGTGCGCCAAGCTTCGGGCAACTCGGTGATTTTCACGTGCTCGATCACAATCGCATTCATGCTGCAAACCCCTGGTTTAATTGCGCGCGGCGAATTCTAATGCCTGCACGATATCTTCATCTTCGAGTTCCGGATACTCGCCTTTCAGTTCGGTGCGATCCGTGTAGAGTACGACCGCTTCGAGCACGCGCCTTACGGTCGACCGAATTCCCCGGATGCACGGCTGCCCATTCATGAGCTCTGGATTTACGGTGATGCGATCAAAGTGAGCATTCATACGCTCATTGCTCCGCATCGTATGCCAGTGCCGCGAAAATATCCTCGCGCTCAAGGTCCTGATAGTCGCTCAGGATTTCCTCGATGGTCATGCCACCCGCCAACCACTCGAGCACCGATTCGACAGGATAACGTAGACCTCGAATGCAAGGTTTTCCGTGGCAAATAGCGGAATCAATCGTGATGCGGTTGTTCATCGTACATTCGCGTACAAGGCTCTATTCGCAGTATAGGTGAAGACACATCGTTACTGCGGTGAGTTAGCGCTCAACCGTTCGAACATGGTTCAGCGCTACACAATCGGGCCGTATCAGGTCCTTGCTTGTTCTGGCTAGCATGGGCTACATTGTACCTCAAACCCTTGAGAGAATTGAACCATGTCTGAAAATGCAGTGGTGCGCGCACGTATCAATGAGCGCATCAAAGAAGAGGCCACCGTCGTGCTGGCGGCAATGGGTTTAACCGTGTCGGACGCGTTTCGCATCCTGCTGACGCGCGTCGCCCACGATAAGGCCCTGCCATTCGAACCGTTGATCCCAAATGCGAAAACGATCAAAGCCATGAAGGAAGCGCGCCGCGGCAAATTACCGTCATTCGCTACCGCAAAAGCACTCTTGGCGGATTTGAATGCGGACGATTGAGCGCACGGGCCAATTCAAACGAGACTATAACCGCGAGGCTAAAGGCCTGCATCGCGCGACATTGGAAAGTGATTTTCTGGCGGTCTTAACGGCGTTCGTGAATGATCGGCCATTGGCCGGGAAGTATCGCGACCATCCATTAAGCGGCGAATGGAAAGATCACCGCGATTGCCATCTCAAACCCGATCTGGTGCTGATCTATCGAAAACCAAATGACGCGGTATTGCAGCTCGTGCGCCTTGGCTCACATAGTGAGCTCGGCTTGTGAGATTCGAACATATCCGCTGAAATCAGGTGTGCTCAAAAGTGTGCTAGTGCACTGCCATATTCGGACTCATTTTTGTGTCATCGAAGCTCATTAGCACACTGGCAGGTGTCGCAAGTTGTTGATAAATAAAATCCCCTGACGCGCTTCCCGGCCTACGAACCAGGGGGTCGGGAGTTCGAATCTCCCCGGGCGCGCCAAATTCTTAAGTTATTTCAAGCACTCACAGCGGTCCCCAAAGCTGCGTTTTGTTTCAGCAAAACCATTGTGGGGATTTCCTCCGCACACCTTCTCGGCCGCTGCAATCAGGTTCTCTAATTCTGCTGTTGAGTTATGCGTGGCGATCCGTCCGGAGCGGTGACCGAGCAGGTCTTGTCGGTCTTCGAAACTCACACCGGCAGCGCGTAAACGTCGACCGAATGTGTGCTTCAAATCGTGCACTCGAACCTGCGGCAAGCCGACGCGCACGCGCGCAGCGTTCCATGCCGAATTACCCACCGCCTGGATCGGACGCCCGCGCAGGGCGAACACATAGTCCGCGTGTTCGCCGCGCACGCTGTCGATCACCGATCTGGCCGCTCGATTAAGCACCACCAAACGCTCCTCGCCGTTCTTCACCCGCTCTGTCGGAATGATGAACACACTGGTGTCCAATTCCGGTACCTGCACTTCCCATTCCCATCGCAATAAGCAAACCTCCTTGTCGCGCGTGCCAGTATTGACCTTGAACAGCGCCATCCGCGCCAGGTGTTTCGGCACGGCCGCAAACAGTCGCACCTGCTCGTCCCGCGACAGCGGGTAAGGCTGCCGCGCATCCGTCACCTTCAGCAGTTTGATCTTCGGCGGCGATTGCAACCAGGTCAGGTTGCGCTCGTCCAGCCATTCCGACGCTGCCAGGTTCAAGATATGCCGCGCCACCCCTAACGCCAGGTTGATACTCTTGTGTCAAATCTCCTTTGAATTGACCGGGACGTCCGTTGCGGGACTTATAGTGGTCGACCCATTGGTCAAGTTCAAGACGATCAAAGGCCACGCCCTGGCGGCCGATGCGAATTTCGGTAAGTTGCGGCCGCACCTCGACGTTGAAGCGGTTCCGGTCCATGCCGAGGTAACGCGGGGCATCGCGGAAGCGAAGAAGCCGCGGGGCGATGTTGGGTTGTCGGTGCATGCTCGAATCGGGATCAGCGACCAAGATAAATTGCTGTCACGCCTTCCCGTTCATGCCCGAGTTCGTGGCTGATAGTTAGTCGCGCCTCTGTGTCTCGGGCTTTCTGGTCCGGCGTCAGTGCGTCTGACTCAGGACCGCCGGCAGCCGGGCACAACCATCCGGTCAGCTCTTTATAACGCTGTTGGGCGTAGGCATGCCGCAGGCCATGCAATTTCGAGAGTCCGGCGCGGGCAGTATGGCCTTCGTACACCCGGAGTTGCTGCACGTAGTTGCGACCTGCCGGAATCAACGAGCCACGTCCCGCAAGTTTGTGCGCGCGATCCAGTAAGTTTCGCTGTTCAAGCGTTCGAATCGGGATCTCGCGCGCCTTGCCCCCCTTCGTCCAAGTGTCTTTCAAAACCAAAACTTCCTCGCGATCGGCATAGCTAGGAATGAACTTGATGGCCTCCTCCCGGCGGAGTCCGAACGCGGCTTGCGGTTCGAGACTCATCCTCACATGTTCATCGCGAACCTTGGTGAGCGACTCGGCGACGAGCGTCTGCGCCTTGCTCTCATTGGTGACGAATACCCGGTCGGGAATGCCGTAATGATCATTCGTCCGGGCGATGACGTTCTGACGATTGACCTCCATCGCCCACCAACGCAACGCCGCCATCCGGTTCTTGATCGTTGCAATCGCGAGCTCCTCCGCGAGCCAGAATTTAGTGAGCGCTTCAACGTGTTTCGGTTTCAGGGAATCGGCTTCCAATTGCCGATACCCGAGTTCATGCAGCTGGTTCGCGATGCGCGACAGCAACCACAGTCGCTGCGGCCTGGGTCGCGTAGCTCCCATCGCGGTTCTTCAAACAAAGTTGTCGCAGTTGGTAGTTGAGGGCTCTCATGTGTCTCGAAAAATTCTGGTAAGTGTTAATGATCTCCCAAGGGCCGTAGCCACTTGAGCACGCTTACGCGTGAATGATCGGGGACACGACTCCCCAAGACCTCAAGATGCCGGTCTTCGGCAATGTGGTTCTTCCTCGTGGAGGAAAGGCGCCACACCATCCCAACTACCCCTTGCGGGCAACCAACGCACGTAACAACTCGACGCAGTACTTGCGTACGCGGTGAAGCACGGGAGTGATCCCGAGAGTGGAGAACGCGAACGGAGAGACCAAAACCTGAGCATAGGCCTGTTCAATTCGCGTGAGAGGTAATGGACGAACGACCAGCATTCATCCGAACAGCGACCACAGTCTTACGACTGCCGCATCATTCCTAGATCCCGATGATGCCTGGATGCCACGATAAGCGTCGTGGCCACGCATGAATTCCGTGGAGAAAATTGTAGTCCATCCTGGACTTATTCAGAGTACGGGAAGCAAAAAGTATGATTTTTGCTTCCCTTCATTTTCAATGGTTTGCAACCATCGAAAATGGCGGCACCTCCCTGTGCCGCGGGAAGCTCTGCCTTTTGCAGAGCTTCCCTAAATACTCAAAAATATTTTTATCGTTGCGCGAATTATTTCGCGAAGAGGCCCGGATTGCCGGCAGCACAATGCGTTTATGCCTTGAAGCGAGCCGTGGCGCCGCGAGAAAATACGTTCGATTTTTGACTGACGCGATTCTTGTTAGCGAACCATGCCCTGATTGATCACCGGCGACGCGGTGGACCCTTCGATGCCGACGCTGGACCTGAAGTGCCCACTCGCATGTGCGACAGTAGCGTAGATTCTCGATCCGCGTTTCCTAAATCAAAATAGAGTGGCGCGCCTTCGCGCCCGCACTATCGTTCTGGGCAGCGGAAGTTCGATCTGCAGACGTCATACTTACGTCTTCCCTCGGCTGAAGCCGCGAAAGTCGTTATCGCAGCCCACGATTCCGTCCTTGTCCCTACCTCATGAGGGTAGGGACAAGGACGGCCCTTCGGATCGTGCAGAGCCGAACCGTAGCGCGTAGCAGTAACAGCAGCAAAAAACACGCAGCGCGATGTTTTTGTAGCGTTCAATCACATTCTCGATGCCCGCATTGATCGTTGCGGTCGCACCTACTTGCGTGGGCGAGAGCGAGGCGTGTGGGTATTTTGTCTGAGACAATGATGTGATGCGCGCCGAAGTATCGGCACCACAGTGCAACCGCAAGCCCAATCGGACCCGCGCCGAGAATCAATACATTTTTGCCCGGTGTGAAGCGCGCCGCTTCGACAGCATGCAATGCCACCGTCAGGGGTTCTACTAACGCGCCGCGTTGCCAATCAACGCCGGGCGTTAAACGCAATGTTTCTGCCGCGCCAACGCGAATATATTCCGCATAAGCACCGGGCAAGTTGCCCAAGCCGCAGTAGCGCACACTCGCACAGTGATACCCCATGCCATTCAAGCAAGCACGACATGTACCACACGCGATATACCGCAATGCGGTGACGCGCTCACCCATTTTCCAGTTTTTCGCTGCGAGAGGTCCGATGTCGACTACTTCGCCGCAGAATTCATGGCCCATGATCGTGCCAGGCGGCAACGGCGCCATCGCGCCGCGGCGATCATGTATGTCTGCCATGTGCAGATCGGAGCCGCAAATCCCGCAGCACTTAACCTGCACAATGAGATCAGCGCCTTCGCAATGCGGCGTGGGGACATCGGCGAGGGTGAGCATTGCGGTTGGTTTCTGAAATACTGCCGCACGCATATCATGATTCCGGTGTAGAGTTTTGATTTCGTAACGCCAACGCCACGTCAATCAAGTGGCCGATTGCATCGACACTTTATCGCTCCCCAGCGACCAGGACGCCTCGTTGCGTGAGCGCGGAAATCCGTTGCGCATCGTAGCTCAACAATTGCGACAACACCTGCGCGTTGTGTTGACCAAGCAAGGGTGCGACGAGATCAGGCCGTTCGGGCTGCACAGAAAAGCGCAGCGGAAAGCCCGGTATCGCAAGTGAGCCTAATATCGGATCCTCGATGAAGCGCACCATTTCGCGTTCTAAAAAATACGGATGCCGCAGGGCGTCAACGGGATTCAGTACCGGCGCGCAGGGCACACGATGCTGTTCTAAATGTGCGATCACGGCGTCATTGTTTGGAAAATGAGCGAGCCATTCTTCAATGATGGCAATTACGTCACGTTGATTCGCAGCACGACGATCGGCTAGCGCGAAGCGTTCATCGTGTTCGAGCTCAGGCCGTCCCAGTGCCGCGCACACGTTTTTCCATTGCGGTTGTAACGCGAGGATTGCCACATAACCGCTTGGTCCTTTAAACACTCCGAAGGGACACACCAACGCATGATGATTGCCCATGCGATTCGATGTGAACGCGCCTTTACTTAATGTGTGGGCTTGTAGTGCGATGTCCTGCATGTGAAACATTGCATCGACCATGCTGAGGTCCAACCACTGGCCTTGTCCGGTGCGGCCGCGATGAAATAGCGCAAAGCCGATTGCAGAAAACGCATGCACACCACTGCCGATGTCGCCGACCGCATAGCCCATCGGCATCGGCGGACCATTGGGATCGCCCGTCATGTGCATTAAGCCCGCGAACGCTTGTGCCGCCCAGTCGAATCCGGTTTTGTGCGACAACGGACTCTCGCGCCCATAAGCAGATACCGACGCCATGCTGATGTCGGGTTTTATCGCGCGTAGATCCGTGTACGCGAGGCTGCGCTTTTCCATCACGCCGGGGCCGAAATTCTCGACCACTACATCAACCTTAGTGACGAGCTCAGGAAACTCTGAATAAGTCCCTCCTGGACTTTTCAGAGTACGGAAAACAAAAAGTGTGATTTTTGTTTTCCTTCATTTTCAACGGTCTGCGACCATTGAAAATGGCGGCACATCCCTGCGCCGCAGGAATCTCTGCCTTTTGCAGAGATTCCCTCACGCACAATATTGAGTGCTTCGGGCTGTCGCAGATCGAGACCAAGGCTTTGTTTGCCCCGATTCTGCTGCACAAAATAGCCGCTGCGATTGCGATCGGCCAGCGGCAGACCGCGTGAAGGATCGCCATTGGGCGCGATTTCAATCTTGATAATCTCAGCCCCCATCTCGGCCATCAGCCGCGTGACGGTGGGCCCCGCCAGATACTGCGTGAAATCGAGTACGCGGATGCCGTCGAGGATCATCATGCTCATCGCTCACAATGAAAGGTGCGAATTCATTCGCACGAAGCATACTGTTATTTTAACATCGTGATTAATTGTTGATGTGTGATTGTCCCGAAGAACAACCGACCCCTAATTCAAACGAGTTTTGTCCATGCCGCATATTTTGACCGAAACACACGATGGTATCGCCATCGTAACCTTGAATCGCCCTGACAAGCGCAATGCGTTATCGCCGGAAATGGTAGTGCGCTTGGCCGAGTTCTGGCAGGCCGCGGCCGACGACGACAGCATTCGTGTGGTTATCGTGACTGGCACTGGCACACAGGCCTTTTGTGCCGGTGGCGATCTGGGTAGCCTGATTCCATTGATGATGCGTGCACGCGAGCCGCAAGACGAATGGGAAGCGCGCTTCGCTGCCGATCGCAAGCAATTGCATGCGGCGCTGCTGCGTCATGCAAAATTCTTCAAGCCGGTGATCGCCGCGATCAATGGTCATGCACATGCTGGCGGCGCTGAGTTTGTGTTGGCCACCGATCTGCGCGTTATGGCGAGTGACGCCACGCTTGCGGTGACTGAAGTCCGACGCGGATTAATTGCGAGCGGCGGCTCGCTAGTGCGCATTGCGCGCCAAGTCTCGTGGGCGCATGCGATGGAACTGATGTTGCTGGCCGAACCCATCGGCGCCGAACGCGCACTTGCGATGGGGCTTGTCAATCGTGTGGTGCCGCCAGAACAAGTGATGGCCACTGCACTCGATCTCGCGCGACGTATGTGCCTTGGCGCGCCGGTCGCATTGGAAAAAACCAAAGAAGCGATGGTGTGCTCCAGCGGCCTGCCGTTCGATGAAGCCTTTGCGGTCGAAACCCGCTGTACCAAGGAGAACGCAATGATGGACGATGCGCGCGAAGGCCCCCGTGCCTTCATGGAAAAACGTCCGCCAGCATTTCGGGGGAGGGCCGCGAAATGAGTCCGCTCAAAGGAATCCGGGTGGTAGAACTCGGCATGTGGGTGGCGGGTCCGGCGGCCGCAGGCATGCTTGCCGACTGGGGTGCCGAGATTGTGAAGATAGAAATGCCGACCGGCGATCCAATGCGACGATTGTTCGGTGCCGTGTATGGCTTGGATGAAGACCGCTGCCCGCCGTTTGATCTCTACAACCGCGGAAAGAAAAGCGTCGCGCTCGATATCAATCGTGCCGATGGCCTCGCGATCGAGAAGCGTCTTATCACCACTGCCGATGTGTTTCTCACCAACATGCGACCGACGTTTCTCGATAGGGTAGGACTCGGGCACTCAACACTATTGGCGCAACACCCGGCACTCATCTATGCGAGTCTTACGGCATACGGGCTTGAAGGGCCTGATAGTGATGCGCCGGGTTATGACATGGCGGCCTACTCTGGGCGCAGCGGGCTTGCCGAACGCGCCACACCGAAAAGCGCATCGCCGCCGGTGCTGCCGGGTGGGCTCGGCGACAACGTCACGGCAATCACGATGGTGTCCGGCATTATGGGCGCGCTGTTTCATCGCGAACGCACGGGTCAAGGGCAATTGGTTTCGACCTCGCTGCTGCGCGCCGGCGTCTACAGCATCGGCATGGATGTAGCCGCACGTGTCGGCCTTGGTCGTGCGGCCTCACCACAATCGCGGCAGAAACCACAAAATCCCTTGATGAATTGTTACTGCGCCAGCGATGGTAAATGGTTTTGGTTGGTGGGCGCGGAATCACAGCGGCATTGGCCCGGTACGCTCGAAGCTTTGGGTTGTCCGGAACTATTGAATGACGAGCGGTTCATCAACGCACGTGAGCGGCGACGCAATGCTGAAGAACTGGTAGGCATTTTCGATACGATGACCGCACGCCGCACGCGCGATGAATGGTCAGCGATATTTCGCGAGCATGATGTGTGGTGGGCGCCGATTAATTCAATTGACGACATCATGGTCGATCCACAAGTGATCGCAAGTGGCGCGTTTGCGCATGTGCCAATGGCCGTTGGTGAAAACGCACCACAGGAATTTAATAGCGCATCGACACCTGTGGATTTCAGTGTCACACCAAGTGGTCCCGCCGGCCCGCCGCCTGCAATCGGGGCTGGTGCGAATGAACTATTAGAAGCGATCGGCGTGAATCACAACGAACGCGCGCGTTTGCGAAGTATTGGCGTGCTGGCAGCATAACTGTCCACTTTGTTGGATCATTTATTAAGTGACTCGACTCGTGCTACACTGATTCCGTGTAGCACGAGGTTCGAAAATAGCACATGGCAAATCTCACCATAACTGTGCCAGAGGAAGTTCTAAAGAGCGCGCGTCGGCGCGCCTTGGAGCAGGGCACCTCAGTCAATGCGTTATTGCGCAATTACCTAAGCCAGTTCGCTGGAATGCAACCAGCACATGCCAAAGCAGTACGAAGAATTTTGGATTTATCCCAATCAACTCGTGCGGGACGCGGTAAGGTCAAATGGGTTCGCGATGACCTATATCGGTGATGAAGTATTTTTTCGACACCAATGTACTTGTCTATTTGTTTGACGGTGACGCTCCGGAGAAACGTAAACGCTCGCGGCGATTATTCGAAGAACATGCTGATGCGGGAAACATCATCCTCAGCACGCAGGTGTTACAAGAATTTTACGTAACGGTGACCCGTAAGCTGGCTCGCCCTATGGATACTGGAGCAGCACTCGAAGCAGTTTCGAGTTTCGCTGAATTGCCGATTGTCCAGGTAGATATCAAGTTAGTACTCGCAGCGATCCACCGAAGTCGCGAAAGCAAATTTTCGTTTTGGAATGGGCTGATTATTCAAGCGGCAATCGAGGGTCACGCGACCACACTCTATTCGGAAGATCTTCAACATGGACAGCTGATTGAGGAGCTGCGAGTGACCAATCCATTCATGTAGTACCGTTCCACTCCTACCGCGGCGGTCCTTCAAACTGCGGCAATGAATCTGTGATTGGATACCAGCCCGATTTCGAGCCGACGAAAATATGATCATCGCCGCCGCGCTTTGGATCATCATCCAATGAACCGAAAGGAACGATGGTGAAGTTACGGTCGTGATCGATCCTTGGCATTGGTGACCCACATCGCGCACAGAAGACTTGTGAGAAAAAGCGTGCATCCGGCAGGTGATAAGTGACTAACTGATTCTCGCCACGGATAAAATGCAAGTTGTCGACCGCGGTGAGGCCGTTCGTGCAATGTGCGGCGGCGCGCGCTTTTCGACAGCGAGAGCAGTGACAGTTGTGCACGGCTTTGAATCCGCCAAGCACGTCGTACCCGACATCACCGCATAAACAACTGCCACGTAACACGTCGCTTTTCGATGATGCGTCAGATGCATGTTCAACTGCGGGCGCACTAGCGCCAGGATAATTGTCGTGCTGGGGCAGGCCGTCGGTAATCGTGTACCACGGCGCTTTCCATTTCGCGAAAATATGGCCGGCGGATGTAACGCCCAAATCGCCATCGAAGCCACCGGCAGGTGCGGCCATGCGCTCTCCCAAGTGTGGGTTCGGCAGTACGGAACCACAGAACTTGCAAAACGATCGTATGAACCCAGGGGAAGATTCGAAACGCACAATCGCCTCTTCACCCGCGACATACGCAAACGGCGCGCGCGTACCCATCACATAAGTCGCGAACGCGGTACCATGCGCTTTACGACACATTCCACAATGACAATGCGTCATCAGATCAAAAGCACCGTCGTACTGCCAACGTATCGTGCCGCAGAGACAATTGCCGAGCAGCATGTCAGTCGAGCTCCTTAAAAAAAGGATCCATCGGAATATCGAATTGTGGATATTAGCGAAGCGTCGTGCAAATTCATAAAGGCCCCAATTTATTCTCGCGCACCGTCGCCGTGTGACCCACCCATTCATCCGTTTCAACGCGCTCAATAGCATCGGAATTTTGTGAGGTAACCAATGCTCGCGCGCCACTCGGCGTATCGACCAGCGCAAGGATCGTAGGCGACTGATCGCGAGAATAGAGGACAGTGTAGCCGGCGATCGTGGCCGAACCCGAATAATGCATAAGCACCTCGACCACGCGCTGCGCGCGAGCGACTTCGTGCGAGACGTCGTGCCACTCGAACGGGCGGGTTGGAATTTCGCGCGACCATAATCCAAAACCTTGCTTAGTTAGCAGGCCGGAGACACTGGTGATCAGCGCATGACGTCCCAGACCTGCGCGTAACAGTTCGGCCGCGCGACAGGTCGCTTGAAATACGTAGTTGTTCCACGGCCCGCCGGCAAATGACATGCCGCCAGTGATCGTCAGTTGACGGGCAAGCGAAATGCCAAGTTCTTCAGCGTAGCTTTCAACCGCGATGGGGAAGCAGCTATAGAGATCGAGTAAGTCGATCTGGTTTGCTTTTAAGTTGCCCACAGCAAGCGCCGCGTTGCCCGCGATAGCAGCGCCGGGACATACCGCGAGATCGCCGCGCGCGGAGACCGGCACCATGTGATTTGATTCGGTACTCGCGAGCGGATAGATCCATTGTTCGCGCGGGATGCCGAGTTCGATGGCACGCGCTGCTGAGCAGAACAACAACGCAGCGGCTTGATCAACGTTGAACGTCGAACACATGGAACGCGTGTATGGGAACGCTTGCATTGGATTCTTTGACGACGCATCACGAATGTTTTCGGGTGTGAGTCGATCGCGCTTCCATGCATGGGGATTGTCAGCTGCGATCTCGCTGAACTGCGCGTACATCGCGGCGAGCCGATTGCGGTGTTCATCAACAGTCCAACCCATTTTTGCGCGATAGGCGCTTTCCATGATCGCATACAATCCAATCGGCATGACCAATCCCAGCGCGCTCTCCGCCGGATGAAATAACTCTTCCTTCAATGTAAGTCGCACATTCGGTTCGTCGTCGAGCACGCGATCAATGGGCTTCTGCTCCGCGATTTGCGCACGTAGCAATCGATGACCACTGTCGCCACCTGTCACGAGTGCGGTGTGTATTTCACCGCGCGCGATCAATGCACAGGCTTCGCCGAGCAACGATTGCTGGAGTACACCGACACTCGCAAACACAGAGCGCGCGTGAGTCGCCCCAATGGCCCGCGCAATCGCGCCACCGGGATTGCGATAGCGCCAGCGTCCATGCGGTATCGCGATGTATTGCGCACCCACCAATGTCGCCGGGTTCCCTGTGTCTGCGCCGGCGGCGCGAACCGCTTCAAGCATCAAGTCGATAGGCTCCGGTGCACGCGCAAAATCATTTTCTCGACACGTCGCGACGCCAATGCCGACGAGGACTGGGATATGCTGAGGAGAGGGAGCATTCATGGTGCTAATTTAAGCAGGCGGCGGTATTCGGCAAAAACTCAACCCCTCACCCGTCGTTACGTACACCCCGTCGAGGGCTAATATGTGAAAGTGAATGTTGAGGTTGAGCGCACTGCCGAAGCGTTGAATCAACGTCACCGCCCCAGTGTGCGCGGTCGTCCGCGTCACACCGGGCTCGATTCTGGTGGCTATCAGGCCGCTGACTATACGCTGTCTTAGTGGCCGCACCAGCCTGATCGCGGACGGCCGCTAATTCGGTCCGGACATCAACACACCCGCTGTCATCAGCGCGTCGACTTCGCTCGGACCCATTCCGAGCAACTCGGTCAGGATCTCAGCATTGTGTTCGCCGAGCCGCGGCGCCACGTACGGCAGATTGGCGGAATAATCGGAAGTCTTGATTGGCATGCCGGGGATTTGAAAGGCGCCGGCAATGGGATCGGTCACGGTGCGCACGGTGCCGCGTGCCAGAAAATGCGGATGCGTGAGCGTTTCTTTCACACTCAGCACGGGTGCACAGGGCAGATTATGGGCCTCCAAATGCGTGATGGCGGAGGCGACATCCGGAAATTTGTCCAACCAAGCTTCGATGATCCCAACCACCTCTGCTCTGCGCTTCACTCGGGCGGCGTCGGTCGCATAGCGCGGATCTGTCACCATGTCAGGCCGACTCATCGCCGCGCAGAGATCCGGCCAGTGATGCAGGAAGGCGACCAGTGCGAGTGCCCGGTCCTTCACCGGGAATATGCCGGTGGGACACACGTACGTGTAGTGGCGCCCGCCGCGCGTGGGATCGAGCTGTCCGTCGCTGGCGCTCGCCTGATAGACGCTTGCTTCATGGTAGTGGTAGTAGCAATCGAGCAGCGCAATATCGAGAGCTTGTCCTCGACCCGTGCGTGCACGATGGAGCAGTGCTGCTGCGATCGCGAACGCCGCATGCACGCCGGTGCTGACGTCGCCGAGACCGAGACTCGGCAGACAGGGCACTTCGTCGGGTTCGCCGATCATCGAAGAGACGCCGGAATATGCCTGCGCGATCGGGTCATAGCCTGGTTTAGACGACAATGGCCCGGACTGTCCGAGTGCCGAGATCGAGCACATAATGATGTCCGGTCGCAGTGCCTGAAGCGCGGCGTAACCGAGACCAATACTGTCCATCGTCCCCGGTCTGAAATTCTCGACGACGACGTCGCAGTGCGGCACCAGTTGGCGGATCAGATCGATGCCTTCGGGCTTGCGCAGGTCGATGCACAGACTGCGCTTGTTTAGATTTTGCTGGATGAGATGCAGGCTGCGGTCGTTGCGCAGCCGGCCGATCGCGCGCGCCATTTCGCCATTGGGCGCCGCTTCGATCTTGAACACATCCGCACCCATTTCCGCGAACAGCCGCGTGCAGGTTGGGCCGGCGAGCACGCGAGTCAAATCAAGGATCCGGATCCCCGTTAGTAAATGTTCGGTGTGCACAATATCTCCTTAGCAGTTACTAGTTAAACAGAGGCGGTGTTGTCGCGTGACGGCAGTGCGACTACCGCAGTCCCTTCGGCGGTGGTCTCGCCGAGTTGATTCACTACCGAGAGTTCAAGATCGACCACGTGCGCGCGTTCTTCGATGCGCTTGTCGGCGATCCGCGCCTTGCACCACGAGACATCGCCGAAGATGTTGGGGCGTCGCACACGGACACTGAGTCTGGTGAGGAAACCACCGTCGCCCATCCAGTTCGTCAGGAGCTGGCCGAGCCACGAGATGCGCTGCGGACCGACATCATAACCGCCCGGCATACCGACCTCGCGCGCCATCTTCCCCTCGGTATGGCCGCGCGCGGCGCTGTCCTGCGCGCCGGTGTCGGCGTTGATGAACGCATCGGCGGGATGGCGTTGGCGGTGCAAGTGCGCGCGGCGATGTGCCTGGTAGCTGTGGCCACCCCCCGAATACCAGCAGATCATGTCCGTGATGTTGAGCGGTCCTTTCAGCATCGGTTGGATGGCGCTGCCGACTTCCACGGCCTCCCAGTACTGCGGTGCTGCGCCACGCAGCTCCTCCGTCTCGATCGCGTGGGCGATATGTTCGAGCTCCTCGACACTGTAGCGATGCGTCTCGCGCGGCGCGTACTTGAGACCGTCCTTCGCTTTCGCGCGCGGCGTGCGCGCGGTGTGTCCGAGGGCGCGAGCCACGCGACGGCCGCGTTGATTTGTGTACAGCACTTCCCCCGTCTGAACGATGAAGGCGGGGGCCTTGCTGCCGCGCTTCTCCACCGCATCGAGCAGGCGCGCACGCACGGTGAAGCTATCGCGATGACGGATCGGCTCGAACCATTCCCAGTCAGTGCCGCCGTAGAGCCACTGGATGCCGCGCAACTTTGGCGCGACGACGGTGGTATCGACGGTGTATAGAAAGCAACCCGGCGCGAGGCCGGTACGCCAAGGTGTACCGGCGCCGTAGGCCGGATCACAGAACAGTGGGTTGTCGTCGCCGATACCCCAGCAGAAATGGCGAACGGCGTCGGGGGTCGCTTCGGTGTTCCAATATTGGCCGGTGCGTCGCAGATCAACGCCGATGAGACTCCGCGCTTCGTCCAGCGCGCCTTCCCACAGCGCGGGGGTCTGCGTGGCATTGTCAGTGGTTGTGGATGGATCAGAGTTACTCATGAGTTGATGTCCGTCGGGCGGGTTCGTCAAGCGATCACACCCGTGGCCTTGAGTTCGGCGATCTCGTCCGCGGGCAGACCCAGCAGTTCGCCGAACACGTAATCATTGTGTTCGCCAGTTGTTGGTCCACAACGTTCGATGCTTGGTGCGAAATCCGAGAAGCGCCAAGGCGCGCAGAACAGATCTTCCTCGCCGTAGATCGGGATCGTCACGCGATGCTTAATCTCACGCGCAGCGAAGTGTGGGTCGCGCCATTGTTCTTCAACCGACAACACCGGTGACGCGGCAATGTTGGCGGCGCGTAAGCGTGCGACCAGCGCATCACGTGCGTGCATACACGTCCAACTGGCCACTGCGTCATCGAGTTCGGCGACCTGCGCGAGGCGGCCAGGCGCGCGATCGAAGCGCGCATCGCATGCAAAGGATCCGCCGTGTGCCAAGCGGACAAACGCCTGCCACTGCGCATCGTCCGCGATCGCGAGCGTGAGCCAAGCGTCGGCTTCGAGTGCGGGATAGATACCGTGTGGCGCCATGCGCGGATGCGTATTGCCGGGCGGCGCGGGTTGGCGACCGTTGACCTGGGTCTCGATCAGATACGGACGCAGGGTTCCTGCCAATGCTTCGAGCAACGACAGATCGATGTAGCAGCCCTGACCGGTCGCGCGTGCGCGGCGCAGGCCGGCGAGCAGCGGCGCTAGCGCATGTACCGATGCATTTGGATCACCCAGCCCAAAATTGAGTGCGCCGATCGGGGTCTCGTCGCGGTAGCCGATCATCGCTTCCAGGCCGACGAACGATGAGATCGTCGGCGCATACGCGCGCATCGTGGACAGCGCGCCGAACTGTCCGCCCGATGACATCGCGAGCATGACCAGTTGTGGATTCCACGCGTGCAACGTATCAAAACCGAGCTGCAGGCGTTCCATTGATCCCGGCGACATGTTCTCGATCACGATGTCGCTCATGCGTGCGAGTCGCTCGAGCAGTGTGCGCGCGCGCTGGTCCTTGGCGTTCAACGTGATGCCGAGCTTGCCGTGATTGATCTGGTGATACATCGGCGACATTTCCTTGCTCGGCCCTTCGACCTGCTTGCCGTCGCGAAAAATTCGGCCGGATAACCGCAGGTTGTCGGGGCGCGCGGCGTGTTCGACCTTGATCACCTGCGCGCCGAGTTCGGCCAGGATCGTGCTGACCCACGGCGCGGACCAGACCCAGCCGAAATCGAGCACGCGCACATCGGCGAGCGGGCGGTCCGGCTTGTGAGCCGGCTTTGACGCGCGCGCAGGCGCGGGACCGGCGAGCAGGGCGCTGGCAATATTAGGTGCCGTCTCACTGCGCGCTTCGACTACCCGGAACGGCAGTCCCGGCACGCGCACATCGTGGCCAGCCGCGCGACCCGGCGCGAGAAAACCGCGCGCGGTGAAATGTTCGGTCGCGAGTACTTGGGCGAAACCACGCACCGGCGAGACGATCAGATTGTGTTCGAGCGCCAGTGCTTCAAGCTCGGCCATCGTGTGTGCGCTGAGCCAGGGGTGCAGCAGCGCATCGACTTCCTCCGGATACTGCTTGCCCATCGTGCGCAGATCTTGATAACGCGGCAGACACGCCCAGGTTGGATTGCCCATGACCGCAACGAGCCGATTCCATTCTTCGCGCGTGCGGCCGCAGACGCACACCTGGCCGTCCTTGCACGGCAGGATCGCATACGGATAGGCGCCGCCGGAACCCGTGGGCCGACGGCCGCTGCGTTGCCAGGGCAGGCCATGATGGATGTAAAGCCGGCAATTACCGGCGACATAGCTTGCGAGCACGTCGGCGAGCGCGATGTCGACGAGGCGCCCAGTGCCGCGATCGTCGCGCGCCGCCAACGCGAGCAGGCAACCCGCCGCGAGCATTGCGCCGCCTTGATGCTCAGTGACACCGGGCGGTAGGGTCAGTGGCGCGCGCGCCGGCTCGCCGAGCGACCAGGCCACCGCGCTTATCGCTTGCGCGTCCAGTGCAGTGCCCGGGAAACCGGCATACGGGCCTTCGAGGCCAAACGGCGTGACGCAGCCAATGATGACGTGTGGCGCGCGGGCAAGGAGTGCATTCAGTGGACCGAAAAGTGCCGCAAGCGATATCGGCGCGTCGCACAATAGAATGTCGGCTGCTGCAAGTAAGCCCTCGAATTCCGCGTGTGAGCCCGGCATGGCGCGGGTGACCTTGCCGTTCGTGAGCACTTCCGCAGCAAGCTGCACGGGATCGCAATCAGTCGCCGGTGTCGCGTGCACGTCTGGGACAGCGAGCCGCGTGATTTCTGCGCCCATACGCGCGAGTAGCCAGCCGGCATAGGCGGCAGCGAGGCCGCTGCCGGCACCGGCGTATTCGATCACGCGCACCCCCGAACTTTGCCGTGATCGATCCGCCGGCGGTGCGTGAGGCTCGCGGTTGTCATGATGAGGCATAGGCGTGACACTTAACTGGACTCGATGCCAGCGCGCAACAGCCCTGGACGCTGGATGATCGTCGAGTGGCGATTCTACCTGACCAACGCGCTGCTTAGAGATTGTGATGGAATCAAAAAACTCAATACCGTTCAACCCGCTCGCGGGCATTCGCGTACTCGATTTCTCCAAGGTACTGGCGGGTCCACTGTGCACGCAGTATCTGGCCGACATGGGCGCCGACGTTATCAAGATAGAACCCTTGGGCGGCGACGACACCCGCAAATGGCCGCCTTTCGAAGGCCGCGACGGTACGGTTTTTGTCGCCGTTAACCGCAATAAGCGAAGCCTCGCGGTCGATCTAAAAGCGCCGGACGGACTCGCGATCTGTCGCCGCCTGGCCGCCGCCGCCGATGTTGTGATCGAAAGTTATGGTCCTGGGGTCGCCGCCCGACTTGGGATCGGGGACGCGCAGCTCCGCGAACTGAATCCGCGCATGATCTATTGCAGTATTTCCGGCTATGGCACGCGCGGGCCGATGAAAGATCACAAGGGCTTTGATCTGATCGCGCAATCGTTCACTGGTATGTTGTCGATCACGGGCGAACCGGACGGTCCGCCCGTGCGCAGTCCGTTCTCGCCAATCGATCAAGGCACCGGTATGAATGCGGTCATTGGAATTCTGTGCGCGCTCATGCAGCGCGCACAGACCGGCCAGGGCACGAAGCTCGAGGCGTCATTGTTCGATACCGCGGTGGGATTTCTTGGCTACTTCTTGCAGAGTTTCTGGCAGCGCGGTATTGAACCCCTGCGCGCCGGCTCCGGCCACGAATCGCTGTGTCCATATCAAGCATTCGAAACGAAGGACAAGCCTTTAATTCTCGGCGTCGCAAACGACAGCCTATGGATCAGCTTCTGTGACGTCGCCGGCGTCACCGCGTTGGCCATCGATCCGCGTTTCGCGACCGCCGCAAGCCGCGTCCAGAATCGCTCGGAGACAGTCGCCACGGTGGCGCAAATTCTGCATGATCGCACGCGCGATGAATGGTTGTCAGTGCTCGAAGCGCGCGGCATTCCCTGTGCACCCGTGCATACACTCGGCGAACTCAACCAGCATCCGCACACAGTCGCGTCGGACATGATCCTCGCGTATCGCGATCGAGATGGCCGTGATAAAAAAGCGGTAGCTACACCACTGCGGATCAACGGCAAACGCCCGACGCTACGCGCCGCGCCGCCAGACCTCGGTGAACACAGTCTCGCGATCCTCCGCGAGCTGGGTTACCCGGACGAGACGGTGGCGGCGTGGCTGAAACAGGGAATCATCGCGGACGGCAATTCGCGCGGCGAGTGATGAGGTGCGCACACATGCAGGTCTCAAAATAGGTAACAGCTTGACCTCGATTACCTGCCGCGCTAGTCGATACTATCGGGAGTTTCGCGATCAGCAACCAAAAAAATGGGTGTCCTGAATTCCCGCTGCTGAATTCCCGCTGCTCGAACACGACATCCGTGGCGCCATCTCGGTACGGCGTCTTCAGGCGGTAGCGAATGTTCCCCTGGGAGCCGCGTCCAGATCTTTGCGATCGACGGCAGCAATAAAATCGTTAACCGCCTGTTCGGCATTCATGTCTATCCCCTATAGTTGCGCAGCAAATTCCGGCCCATTGGCTTCCACATACATCCGAATAAGTCCGGCAGCCTCCTAGCATCGGATAATGCTACTACGCGATTGCCGGCAGCCATACCCAACGGCGGCTTGGACTCGTCGCGAGCTCGCTTAGTACCGCCTTCTTTATTGCATGCGCGGCCCGGCGACCACGGTTAATGGCGGTGGCCATCAACCGCAGTGATTGCGAGCACGCGTCATTCCGGGTTACCGCCGCCACTAACACCGCGACCAACCTTCGCATTGCAATCCACCGCCAACCGGGAACTATCCAGCAATTTCCGTTTCTTAACACCGGACGCCAAAAGCCTTTGCCCCGTTGAATCCGGCGCCGACAGCGAGCTGGCACATGCCTTGCTGCCATGACAAATACCAAGATAGATAAGGCCTCTTCATGCCGCCATCGAAACCAGCGCGCGACACCGGATCCGTGTCCGCGACGATCACACGCGATCCCCGCGAGGCGCGGTGTTTTCTGCGTCCTCACGGAGTTTTCGCGAGCAAAGGTCCGGCGTTCACGCTTAAGCTTCGCGACTCGTCCGCGGCGGCGTTAGCCGAGGTGATCCCGTTACTGTTGTGCGGCGAAGAATCCGCCGCCCTGGCCTTCACCGAGTTCAGCACGGCGCGCGAGCTACCGCCGCTACTTCGCTTTCAATTCGCGCAGGTCGCCACGGACGAAAGCCGCCACGAAATGCTCTTGCACGGGGTGCGGTGCGCGTTGCCGGTAACGATGCCCGATCCGTTGTTGATGGCCCGGGTACGGCGCTTCTTCATTACCGTGCGCGATCGCGATCCGGGTCGCTATTTTGCGCGCATTGCGAGTCTCGATTCAGCAGTGTGCGTGGTGCTGGGAAGTCTGCGGCGTCGTAGCGGGCCACTCGCCGCCGACCCGGTGTTAACGGCGCTGTTCGGCAGCATTCACCGCGACGAAGCGCGTCACGTCGAGATCACCCGCCGCTGGGCCATGGCGTACTGCCGGCACCCTGATGCCGAGTCGGCCGCGCACGTGCTACGGACCCGCCTAACCGCTTTACTGCGCGCCCGGGCGACGGCGTTCGACGTACTCGGGATCGATCCGGATCGCTTATTCGCGCGCTTGAGTCACGTGCCGCGTGGATTGTTTGCATGAGCGCCAGTCCGGTCTGGCGTGATCCGCGCGCGCTATCGGTGCTCGGCATGGGCATCGCGTTGCCGGGCCCACCGCTGACGACGGGTGCCTTGCTCGATAATCTCGCGACACGCTTCCACGTCGATGTGCGGCGCGCCGGCAATGCCATCGCGCGCCGGCTCGGGATCCAGACCCGGCATGTCTGCCGCGATTTTCTCGCGCGTACTGAAACACCGCGTTCGGGGCAGCGCAATGCCGACCTCGCAACCCAGGCGTTGCAATCGGCGTTGGTTGAAGCCGATCTGGGAATAAACGATCTCGATTACCTGATCAGCCACACCGCGACACCGGGCGAATTGATCCCGCCCAACGTGGCCCAGATTACGGAACTAATGGGTTATCGCGGTCCCTATGTCGAACTTCGCCAAGCGTGTACTGGGTTTGCGAACGCGCTCGTCATAGCGCGTGGCTTACTCGATGCGCCCGGGGCACGCGCGGTCGCGATCGTCGGCTCGGAGACGGGATCGGTCTATCTCGATCCCGTACGGGTCATGGAGGACCGCGGCCAACTCGTGAATTTGGTGCAAATGGGGGATGCGGCGGCCGCGATCGTTCTGACGCAGGCGACGCCGGGGAGTGCGCAGATCAGCCAGTTATTTTTTGGTCAGATTGGGTATACACAGCCGGCGGGTTTTCGAATAAAAGCCGGTGGCTCCGATCATCTGGCGTCGGACCAGGCGCTCGAATTCGAGCATGACTTCGCCGCGATTCGGCGCTACGGCGTCGATTTATTCGAAGCCGGCCTCGCCGCCGCCCAGACGCTGGCAGTCGATCTCGCGCGCATTGACTACGTCGTACCGCACCAGGCCAATGGACATCTCGCGCGCCTACTCGCGCCGCGTTTACACGTGGAGCCGCGGCAGATATTCGTCAACGCGGATCGCCTCGGCAATACGGGATCGGCCGCGATTTGGACGGCGCTGGCCGAACTGCGGCGCGGCCTTAACGTCGGCGCGCGCGTACTCATCCTCGGCGCGGAAGCGACCAAACAGCTTTACGGCGGCTTTTGCTATGTCCACGCCTGACATTTCCGGCGCGGCGGAACCGGCATCGCCCGTGATCGAAGCGCGCGGCTTGACTCGACGCTTCGGTTCGCGATTCGCCGTCGTTGATTTAACCCTCACGGTGGCGGCGGGCGAAATCCATGGACTCATCGGTGCCAACGGTGGCGGTAAGACCACGACGCTCCGCCTGCTCGCCGGCTTATTAACGCCGACCGCCGGTCACGCCGCCATCAACGGTTTCGAACTGGCGCACGCGGCCACACGCATTCGCGGCAGCGTGGGCTACATGCCGCAACGCCTCGCCCTCCATGGCAAGCTCAGTGTGTTAGAGAATCTGCAATTTCGCGCCGCGCTGTTCAATGTTCCGGATAGCGCATCTACCGTGCAACGTACGGCAGATGAATTCGGTCTCGACGAGTATCTTGCGGCCCCCGTCGCCGTCCTCTCGGGTGGCCAGGCGCGCCTGGCGCAGCTCGCCGCCACCCTACTCCATGCGCCGCGTGTGTTGTTACTCGACGAACCGACTGCCGGCCTCGATGCGCTCGCGCGTCAAACGGTGTGGCGGCATTTGACGCGCTTGGTCGGCACTGGGGTGGCGGTGGTGATCGCCACCCACGATCTCGCCGAGGCCGAACGCTGCGCGCGAGTCACAGTGCTCGCCGATGGGCAGGTGCGGGCGCAGGGCGAACCCAGCACCATCGTGGCCGCGGCACAGGCTAAAGTCTACATTCTCTCCGGACACCAAGTCCTGCAGCAGGCGCATACGCTCGCCGCGCGAGCCGATGTGTTCGCGGCCTATCCCAGTGCCGGCGCGCTCAGGATCGTGGCAGCCGGCGCCAGTATCGCGCGCGAGCTGAACCACGCCGGCACGGTGACTGAGACTACGTTAAATTTTGAAGACGCCACCCTCGTGCTCGCCGCGCAGGCCGATCAGTCGAGTCGAGTACGGTGTTAACCTATCTTCACCGTGCCTTCACCCGTGTGTGCGCGATCGCGCGGGTTGAAGCATTGCATATCCGGCGTGATCGCGGCACGCTCGCCTTAATCCTGACCTTACCCGCCGTGCAACTGGTGTTGTTCGGCTATACCGTGAATTTCACGCCGCTGGCCGTACCGCTCGCCATCTCGCGAGCGGCCGACACTGATGATCGGTGGCTGATGCGCGCGATCGAATCCACCGGCCAGTTCAGTGTGCAGGGTGATCGGTTGCCGAGTGGCGCCGCAGCAGCAGCAGTGGCGGCCGGACAGGCGCGGGTGGGGATTGAGTTACCGACCGCGTCGGAGGCCGATGACGAGTCGAGTTACGCCACTCGGGTGATCGTCGATGCCAGCGATCCGAATGCCGTGCGGCCCGCTGTCGCGGCGCTCGAAGTAGAACTGGCGCGGAGTGCGGTGCGCGATGTGCTGAACAACAGTGGTCCGCTCGTTCAGGTCACGTGGTTGTACAACCCTACCGGCCGCACAGACTGGGCGATTACGCCCGTCCTCGCCGGGGTCATTGTCATGATCTCGATGTTGTTACTCGGTGCGCTGTCATTAGTGCGCGAACGCGAACAAGGAACCTGGGAAGGCCTGCTCTTAACGCCGGTGACCGCGCTGGAGGCGATCCTCGGCAAGCTCGCACCGTACTTGAGTATAGCCGTGCTGCAAACGGTGGTCGTCATCGCACTCGCCCATCAGTTATTCGAATTGCCGGTGCGCGGCGCGGTGACTGCGCTACTCATCGGCACGATCATTTTTGCCGCGGCCCATGTGGTCTTCGGTTTCGCCTTATCGGCATTCGCCGCGAGTCAGGTACAAGCCGTGCAGCTCGCCGTGTTTTTCTATCTGCCATCGATGCTGCTGTCGGGCTTTCTGTTTCCGTTCGAGGGCATGCCGGGATGGGCACGGCGCCTGGGTGAGGCTTTGCCGCTGACGCATTTCGCGCGGGCCGCGCGCGGCGCTTTATTGCGGGGTGAGCACGCAGCGGAAGTTTTACAGCACTTTATTCCCGTGGCGATCTTTCTTGTCGGGGCCGGCATCGCTGCACACTGGACATTACGGCGCCGACTGGATTAACCGAGGGAAAAAGTTTATGCGAGCTAAAGCAATTGGATTAATAGTCGTCATGTTTATTGCGGGCTGTGCCGCGACCCCGGGCAAGGTTACCCAGACCAAACCCGTAACGCCGATCGATGCCCCCGTCGCGCTGGCCTTGGACGGGTACGATCCGGTCGCGTACTTCATCATCGGCAAACCGGTTGAGGGCAGTCCACAATACGTTCATATTTGGCGGGGCGCGAAATGGCAGTTCAGTTCCGAAGCGAACCGCGCGGCGTTCATCAACGAGCCGAAACGGTATGCGCCACAGTATGGTGGCTACTGCGCGTACGCAACCGCGCATGGGTTTACGGCACGGGGCGATCCCAATCAATGGGCAATCGTGAACAACAAGCTCTATGTGAACAATAATGCCTTCGCGATGAGCCTATGGGATAAAAACCGGCCTGGACATATCGACGCGGGTGACGTGAACTGGCCGCTGATCCCGAAATTTCCGCTACCGACGGACGGCGAACTTAGTCACGCGCCCTGATCGGAACCATCACCCAACTCGCTTAGGGGAGCACTGTGAATGCGTCTACGAAATGAACCTCGAGCCTCCGACATCACGCCGGAGACCCTTTACCACGACCGCCGACGTTTCTTAACCACGCTGGGCGCGACGGTAGTCGCATTGACTGCGCCTTTGATAAGGGCCGACGCACCCGCGCTGCCAAGTACCGCGAAACCCTATGGGCTGCAGCCGAATGATCACCCAACGCCATGGGAAGATGTGACGACCTACAACAATTTCTATGAATCCGGGACCGAGAAATCAGATCCTTCGGATTACAGCGCTACTCTAAAATCCAAGCCATGGACGGTCCGCGTCGAGGACCTGGTCGACAAGCCGGGCGAATTTCATCTCGAAGAGTTTCTAAATATTCGATGATAGTGGTCGCTTCGAAGATACTGTGCTCACCATCCGTCGTCATCATCGCTTCGAAGGCGCGTTTGGCAACATCGCCACCCTTGGACATCGCTGTGGTCAGGACGCGCGGGGTAATCTGCCAGTTGAGACCCCATTTGTCCTTGCACCAGCCGCATGCGCTTGCCGCGCCGCCGTTGCCGACGATTGCGTTCCAGTAACGATCGGTTTCCGCTTGATCATCGGTGGCTATTTGGAACGAGAAGGCTTCCGACTGCGGAAAGATCGGCCCGCCGTTTAAGCCGATGCAGGGCACGCCACACACGGTGAATTCGACCGTCAATACGTTGCCCTTTTTGCCGCCAGGAAAGTCACTTGGCGCGCGATGGACGGCGCCGATGGCGCTGTCCGGGAAAGTTTCAGCGTAGAAGCGGGCGGCCGCTTCGGCGTCATTGTCGTACCAGAGGCAGATTGTGTTTTTGTTGACCATTATCAATTACTCCCTTTGCACTTGCGCGGTAACTCCACGCCTCGCGAGTTTATTTGCGGACACGATAAACGCCCGATTCGCTGAAATCGAGCCCCACTGTCATTGAATTCGAACGCTTACGATTGCGAAGACACCGTGTCGCCTGAGGCGAACTCCAAGTCTGCGTAATTGCTGGCGATCACTTCCTCGCGAATATAGCTTCACCGTGGCACCCGGCGGGTTCGGCTCGGCACTCTCGGTGCCTTAGGAGCGTCGATCCATTAGTACCGTTTCCTCGAAGGTGAACTCTTGAACGCGGGAGAACACGTTCTTGACGTCGTCATAAGCGGCCCGACCCTCGGGAGTCGTCCAAGCCTTGTCTCGCTCCGCTGCGCTTTCGTAGATGAATTCAGCGATTCCGTCGATGCCGAACTCGCCGGTCGCACACCCGCCGTCCGCAGGCGCGGGGAAATGACGCTGCGCATACCAGAGGTAGTGCGGAACCTTCTGAGCGAAGGCGCCGTGAATCTCGAGCCAGTATTTTTCGAAATCGGCGTAGGACATTCCCTCCTTACGCGTAATCAGGAACATGGTGCGAACGCGGCCTACTGACTTGCTCATTTGCCTTTTCCCGCTTCTTGCTCAGGTGAATTCTAAATCCGCGTAACCACTGGCGATCACTTCCTCGCAACGTCGTCGATAACGCGGCGCGCCGCCCGCGTAGAGCAGCACGGTCCGCTTGTCGCGTCCCGCAACATTGCGATTTACGCCGGTAAACCATGAATCAACTTTGTTAATGAGCAGTTTGTCCGCCATCTTGATTACATGCTCGGTCCACTTGTTTTCAGCGTCTAGCGTAGGCTGCACGCGTGCGTAACCTTTCTGTTGGGTGAAGCGAATGAGTTGAGTCACGAAATCCACATTCTCTTCCCCACAGCGCGGCATATTGCAAAATGACGCGCCGGTGTGCGGACCGATCACCATCATCATGTTCGGAAAGCCTTCCATCTGCACACCTAAAAATGTGCGCGGCCCGGTGGCCCATTTTTGCTTCAAGGTTTGGCCACCGATCCCACGAATGTCGATACGGTCGTAAGATCCCAGCATCGCATCGAATCCCGTGGCGCAAACAATAATATCGAATTCATAATCTCTGTCAGCCACACGCAAGCCGGTCGTCGTGATTCGCTCAATGGGTGTGTCTTTGATCGATACGAGCTCAACATTGTCCTGATTAAACACTTCGTAGTAGCCAGTTTCCATCGGAATACGGCGCGTGCCGAAACCATGATCGGTCGGAATCAATAAATCCGCGACCTTGGGATCCTTCACTCGTCCACGAATTTTACGCGCAATGAATTCAGACAGAATTCGATTGGCTTCATCATCCATAAACGTGTCGTAGAAATTGCCGAGCCAAATTGCGAACCCCGGGGTACGATAAAGTTTCTCGAAAAGCTCTTCGCGTTCGGCAGGACTGGTTTCGGTGGCTTTGCGCGAATCGGCAATGTGCATGAAGCCGCCTTCAGTCGCGCGGCATTGCGCAAAGATTTCGGGATAGCGCTGCCGAATCTCCGCCATTTCCTGCTTCGAGATACGGCTGTTGTTCAACGGCGAGCACCAGTTCGGTCGACGTTGAAACACCGTCATGTGTTTAACATCTTTGGCGATGGTTTGAATCAGCTGCACACCCGACGCACCCGTACCAATCACACCCACTCGTTTACCTTTGAAGTCGACGGGTGTATGGGGCCACAGCCCGGTGTGATAAGACTCGCCTTTGAAGCTTGCCATGCCTTCGATGTTCGGCATCACAGGCGTTGATAACGGACCCACCGCGGTGATGAAGAAGCGCGAACGCGCCTGCCCGCCATCCTCAAGGGCAATTTCCCATTCGTTGCGCGCCTCGTCGAAAATGGCAGTCTTTACCCGCGCATTGAATTGAATGTCTTTGCGTAGATCGAATTTCTGCGCGAGGTGATTACAGTAGCCCAGCGTTTCGGGCTGCGCCGAAAAGTGTTCGCTCCAATCCCATTCGTCGAGTAATTCTTGTGAGAACGAATAGATATAAGTGTATGACTCGGAATCAAAACGGCATCCCGGATAACGATTCCAATACCAAGTGCCGCCCACATCCGTGCCCGCTTCAAACACTCGCACGGACAGACCCAATTCACGTAATCGGATCAGTTGCAGCATGCCGTTAATGCCTGCGCCGATGATGATCACATCGTAATGAGCAGGTGAGTGCGTATTCGATACAACGGGTGCGGGTGTAGCCATCATCATCCTCCTCGGATGCAGTCTTGGTCTATAAGAAGTTCCGTTATTCTCATCGAAAAAGCGGCGCCACGGAAATTCGCGCTACAGGCGAGGTGGCTTCCTACACAGCTCAATTTCATGCAGAGGGACAGTTGACTTATTTCACTTTCCGGCGCGCCGACTAACAGTTCGAATTTTGCGATCGGCCCGGATTGGGGTTGGCCACCCAGCATTAGTACCAAGGAGTGAATAAAAAGGGGGTGCTTGAATTGTTGAGACCGCTTGTAATAATTTCTGCACACCGGTCAATTGGTTGTGGTTGAGCGCGGTGCGGAGCTTCGATCCTGAAGCTCGCACCGGATCCGTGATTTCAGCTCAGGCCACAGCGAACTCCGCATAACCGCGCTCGCGGGCGGCTTGGCATTCCTTGCGGTAATTGCCCGCGCCCCCGAAGTAGAACAGCACCGCGCGCGGCTTTCCCGGAATATTGCCGCCCATGAACCACGAGCCGGGAGACTTGGGCAGCACAGTCATATCGACCAGCTCCTTCATG
>JACPPA010000041.1 GCA_016191285.1 Gammaproteobacteria bacterium | reverse complement strand
GCCGGTGGTTCGTCGTCTCCGGCGGCTACGCCGCCTCCGACTCCTCACCACCGGCCATCATGATTGTCGCTGAACCGGACAAGATGATTGTCGCGCCCCAATTATTCCAATTTCTTCGAACGTGACCACCGTGGCTGACGTGGGGAGCGAGTATATCCACACCGCGATGATTCAGAAAAAGCTTCGGCTGATTTTTATCTCTACTCCTTAACCACCGCGACATCGCGCGTGCTCTTCGCAGGTGGAATTCTTCTAAATAGGCCGCCATGTACCGGAGACATTGTCACGCGGCGAGGCGTAAGGTTGATACTTGAGTGCCGGGGAAAGGCTGAGCATGTTTGAGAAACACGTCCACATCCGGGATCAACGAGTCGATGGTGGTATGGCGATGATTTCGCGTGACGTGGTCATGCAGTTGCTTCCACAGTCGCTCGATGGGGTTGTCATTGGGCGAGTACGGCGGCAGAAAATGTAATTTGATTCGGTTCGTCGCCATCGCCAGGTAACGCTGGACGATGCCGGATTTATGGATGATGTAATTGTCGAGCACGAGGTGCAGCACACGGGCGCGGCGATAAGCCACCTGTAAATATTTCAGGGACTCGACAAAGGCGGCCGAGTTCTTGGTGTCACTGATCCCGTGAATGACACGACCGGTGCGGGCATTCAAGATCCCGAAGAGATAACGTTTAACGTTCTTGCCCGGGGTCAGCACGACCAACTGTTGGCCGCGCCGCATGTAGGCCATTCTCATCTTCGGGTTAAGGTGTACATCCGCCTCATCTTGATAAAAGACTTCTTCCTCGGCACTCGCGCGTGCCACCACTCGCGCGATATTTTCCAGGACTTTGCGTCGGCCCTTGAGGGGGATCTGCAAGCCGGGTCGTGGCCGACCGCGTCGACAGTCCAAGCCGCGCAACACGCGGCGGATGCTACTCCCCGAGAGCCGCACCTGCGTGTCGCCTGGCAATTGCCGTGACAGTAACTCAGCTGTCCAACCACTGCGGTGCCAACCATACTGCTGGGGTGATTCGTCGAGGTAACTCAACAGCCGCTGCTCAAGGACCGGCGTGACTTTAGCCGGTGCGCGTAACGTCCGTTGGTCAATCACGCTGTCCTCGCCCAACGCCTCATAGCGATACACCGTCCGGTACCCCGTCGCGCGTACGCAATCAACACACGCGGCGACTGCCGCCACGCTCTGGCCTTCGTGCAATAGCAGCAACACCCGACAGCGCAGTGTGGTGATTCGACAACGCGTCTTACGTAATATCCGTTGCAACCGCCGCCGTTGGCAGCGCGGTATTTGACCTTGTATGCTCATCGCTGAGGAACCTCTCTGATGTTGGGGTGTGGGTGGTACCAAACCCTATATACATCAAATGGTTCCTCATTTTGATCCTCTTACATGGCGCGCTATTTAGATGACTACACGGTGACTACATGGATAGTTAGCGGACCACCTAAGTATTGGCCAGGAGCAGAATCGAACTGCCGACACGCGGATTTTCAGTCAACCGGATTCGAAGTGAATCCTTTATTTTCAAATAGTTATTGGGGCGCCCGTTGCATGAAGTGCCCAACAATGCAGGACCTTGCAGCGCTGATCTACGCAAAATTCACGCACGCCGTAGTTGTATCCGCTTTTCTGTTCTATATTGCACTAAGTGCTATATACCGTATCTGAGGTTCGTTCTTGGTCGTTTACAAGACCCTCTGGTTTAATCGTTGGGCGCGCAAACATGGGTTGGGGGACGTGGCTTTGCTTGAGGCTGTCAAAGAGATGAAGAATGGGCTCTTTGAAGCTGAGTTCGGCGGTCATCTTTTCAAAAAGCGGATCGCTCGACAGGGTCAAGGCAAGCGCGGTGGTTTTCGTACGTTGGTCGCAACGAACAAGAACAATCTCTGGTTTTTCGTGTACGGCTTCGCCAAGAACGAACGCAGCAACATCGATAGCGATGAGGAAGCTGCGTTGAAGAAATTGGCGGCCACTTTGCTAACGATGTCGGCGGCGGCGCTTGTTAATGCGCTCAAGGCAGATGAATTGATCGAGGTGAATTACGATGCCTAAGAAACAGTCGAAGATTCTGGCCGCTGTGCACGCAACCGCGAAGGGTCTGTTTGATGCAGGTGCCATCGACCAAGTCACGATGCGCGAGTTCGATACGCTGAGTATCGCGCCGGTCGGGCCGCTGCGCCCGGCGCAAATCAAACGTATCCGCGAAGCCTCGCATGTCAGCCAAGCTGTCTTTGCCGCGCTGTTGAATACGAGCGTCTCGACCGTGCAAAAATGGGAGGTTGGCCAGAAGCGTCCCACAGGCACAGCGCTTAAATTATTACACCTAGTGCAGAAGCGCGGATTGGAGGTCGTTGCTTGAATCGTGATTGCGCGACAGAGCGAAAAGTGGGTCGGTTGTCAGTAGTGGAGCCATCTGACGTCGAAGGACAGTTTCCGGCGGCCAGGAAGCGGTGGAGGTAACGGCCTACCTTGCCCGCGCGAGCAGCCGCCGCGCCCGCTCCACTACCGGTAGATCGATCATCGCGCCTTCGAAGGCGACCGCCCCCTTTCCGTCGGCGATTGCCACGTCAAAGGCCGCGATGAGCCCCCTCGCGTGCTCCACCTCCGTCGGCGATGGCCCGTATTCGTCATTGATGATGGGCACCTGCGCGGGATGGATGCAGGCTTGGCACGCAAAGCCCAACGCGCGCGACCGCTTCAGCGATGCGCGATAGGCGGCGAGATCGGAGAAATCCGCGAAGGGGCCGACCGATCCCATAGGTTGGATGCGTGCGGCCCGCGCCGCCGTCACCACCATCATCGCAAAGTGGTAAATCATGTCGGCGCTGGGGATGGCCTCGATTTCAGTCGCCAGGTCCTCGACGCCGAGGCCGAGCGCGACGACGCGCGGGTCTGCCATGGCAATCGCTGGGAGGAGCGCAAGTGCATCCGGCGTCTCGACCACTGCGACGAAGCGCGTATGCCCGA
Organism: Gammaproteobacteria bacterium; assembly: GCA_016191285.1. Classification (GTDB taxonomy): domain Bacteria; phylum Pseudomonadota; class Gammaproteobacteria; genus CAIKBL01. Next base: position 58,466 of record JACPPA010000041.1, on the reverse strand, counting down.
TCTCCATACCCTGCGCTGCTTCATGCGCGGCGACGACTTCCGACAGAAGGTGGACATGCTCCGGTCCCATCACCTTCGGCAGCACCAGGGTGCCTACGGCGGGCTTCACTGCTGCCGCGATGTCTAGTACGGCATGCTCGAGAGGTCGGTTGATTCGGACGGCGACCTCCGCGCCAGCTTGACCGACCGTGGCCGCCGCCGCGGTCAGGGCCGCGCGGGCGGCCCGCTTCTCGCCGGGCGGAACGGAATCCTCTAGGTCGAGGATGATCACATCCGCGCCGCGCGTATGGGCCTTGGCAATGAATTTCTCGCCCGTGGCTGGTACGAACATCAGCGACCGCCAGGTCGCGGGCGCGGCGCGGGTCATGCCGCAAACTCCAAATCCATCCTCGCGCAAAGATAACCATCCTTGTCCGCCGCCCAGCATTCCATTTTTCCGCCCGTCGGCGCAGCGCTGCATAACGTCACCGTCTCGCCGATCCAGAGCGGACGGGCGAGCCGCGCCGTGAAGCCTGTGAGCCGGCCGGGCGCGCGCTTAAGCGCGGTATCGAGCAACAGCTGCATCGTCAGACCTCCATTCTGGACGGTGGCGGGATAGCCTTCTTCGGAGCGCGCGTAATCCGCGTCGTAATGGATGCGATGCGCGTTCCAGGTAACGGACGAATAGCGGAACACAAGCGTTGAGGAAAGTAGCACCCTCTCCACATAGGCAGCGTTGTCCGGCGCGGGTACGGGCGGCGTCTGCGGACTGGCCTGGCCCGACGGCGGCGCCTCCCGATAAATCGCGTCGAGTTCGTCGACCGCAACGACCTGGCCGCGCGTCTCGATTACATGGCGCATGGTTAGTACTGCCATACGCCCGGTGCGACCCAACTTCGGCACGATGCCGGCGACGATCGCGCGTTTGATCGCCGTCTCGCCGATGCGGAGCGCGCCGTCGATCTTCACGCGTCGGCCGGCACCCATGCGGCGCGGTAATGGGATCGGCGGGAGGAACACGCCCTTATTCGCGTGGCCGTCCGGGCCAATGTCGCGCTGCCTCGCGATATCCGGGAAGAACATCGTGAACCAGTGCGAGGGCAAAACCGTGCCTGCCATAAATGAGGTCGGATCTAAATCCAGCATCCCCGCGATACGGCGCGCGGCGGAGAGGCCTATCTCATCTTCCACCACCCGCTCGCGGCCCACCCAACCCTGCAGCTCCGCGATCGCGGTCTCGAATTCGGCGTCAGTCATCATGTCAGTCATCGCCTCCCAGCAGGCGCGAGCGAGGCGCCCGGCGGTGGTATAGGCCGAAACGCGGGGTCGTGGGCGGCGGCGCCCCGACCGTTGGACAGACCGACGGACTGCTCATGAGGTCTTTGAGGCCGTGCGCGCAAGGTACGGCTGTAGTGCCTGGCGCAACAGCGAAAGATAGTGGTCGCGCTCGGTGCGCAGCGTCGCGACCTTTCCGCCGATCCCCAGCGCCATCGGTGGCTGGCTCGGTGGTGTCGGCATCTCGACCGCGATCACGCCGGCGTGCGGATTGACCGTGCCTTCGGTGTACGCGTAACCCTCGCGCCGGATGTGCTCGAGCTCCTTGAGCAGATCGTTCACGTTCATTCGTAAGTGCGGCTCCTCCTCGGCATTCACGCGCCACAGCAACTGCTGCACCTCGACGTCAGATTTTCGGCTCAACAGGATGCGGCCGGTGGCGGAGCGACACAACGGACGCAGCGATCCTGGCTTGATGTACCAGGCCGGAACCTCCTGCCGCGGCGACTGCACCAGGTGGATGTACTGCACATAGATGTCGTTCTGCATGCCCAGTACGACCGCCTGCGCGCCGCTCGCGGCATAGAGTTCATCGATTAGATGTGACAGGCTGGTCTGACTGAACAACTGATCTTGAACCCAGCCGCCGAACAACGCGACTCTTAGCGTCGGCACGTACACTCGCGCGTATCGGTCGTAGTCGAGATAGCCCAGCTTCTTGAGACTCTTGAGCAGTGCCGACGCGCTCGATTGCGGATAGTCCAAGCCCCTGACGACATCCATGACCGACAACGGCCGGCGGCATTCCGCAAAATGCTCGAAGAGTTCGAGCACACGCTTGGCCGATTTGATGACGCCATCGAGTTCACGCAAAGCCGCGCGCCCTGCCGATGAGGGCGCTGCTTTGTCGGCCTTCTTGACCACCGCAGTGCTCCTTCCTTACATGCCGTAGAGCTCGGCCTTGCTGAGAATGCCGTTGCGCAGCAGCCGGATCGTGGCCACGTCGACCATCACGCCATCGACCTTGATCGCGCCGGAACCTTCGGCCTCGGCCGCCGCATAGGCCTGGACCAACCGGCGCGCTTCCGCCACCTTGGCGACTGTGGGGCTGAAGGCCTCGCGCGCGATTGCGATCTGGCTCGGATGAATCGCCCATTTGCCCACGCAGCCCAAGGTCCCGGCGCGCCGACATTCCTCACGATAGCCGTCCACATTGCTGAAATCCGCATAGGGTCCGTCAACCGGATCAAGACCGGCCGCGCGACAGGCGATCACGAGACGAAAGCGCGCGTAGTGCCACATGTCGCCGGGGTAGTCGTCGTTGCTGCCGATCACGGCATCCAAACTTATGCCCATGGAGGCTGAGAAATCTCCCATGCCGAAAACCAGGCACTCGAGGCGGTCGGTCGCGCGCGCGATCGAATCGATGTTCTGCATGCCCTCGACTTCCTCGATCAGCGCCTCCAATCCGATCCGGCGCCCCAGCTTGAGCTTCTTCTCCATCATCGACAGCAGCCGATCGGCAAACAGGATATCGGCTGCGCTCGTCACCTTAGTCATCATGATGGTGTCCAGGTTGTGCCCAGCGCCTTCGACCACTTCGATGATGTCCTCGTAGGCGTACTCGGTCGATAGGTCGTTAATGCGCACGCAGCGAACCTTCGTGCCCCAGTCGAGCGTGTTGAGCGCTTCGACTATCTTCTTGCGCGAGGCGACCTTCTGGTTCGGCGCGACGGCGTCTTCGAGATCGAGAAAGACGTGATCGGCATCGCTCGCGGCGGCCTTGGCCATCATCTTCTCGGACGAACCGGGCGTTGAAAGCTGCACGCGACGTGCGCGGCGGGGACGGGTGTGCGACATATGGGTACCTTTAATTAACTCACGCCGGAGCGGTCAGCTCACGGCGTGTTGCTTTCTGAGTTGCGCAACGCGCGTGGCGTCGATGCCGATCTCGGCGAGGATATCGTCCGTGTGTTCGCCCACGAGTGGCGCGCGGCGCTCGATGCGACCCGGTGTCTCGGTCATCTTGACGGGGATGCCTGCGATGGCGATCAGCCGATCCAAGCCCGGGTGCTCCACTTCCACGATCATCGAACGCGCGGTGAAATGCGGATCGGCCATTATCTCGGCTACGTTGTTCACCGGACCGAACGGGATGGTGCCGCCCAGAACGGCCGCTATTTCGTTCTTGGTGTGCGCGGCCGTGTAGAGCTCGAGCTGCTCGTACACATAGTCGCGATTCGCCACGCGAGCCTGCGCAGTGGCAGTTCTCGGATCGCTGACAAGGTCGGCGCGACCAATCAGGCCGCACAGCTTTACCCACCATGCATCGGAGTGCGCGGCCAGGGTCACGAACCCGTCCTTAGCCTTGAAGAGGCCAAACGGAGCGAGAAGCGGGTGCCGATTGCCCTCCGGATGCGGAATCAGATCCTGGAATGAATGCTGATGAACTGTGCGTTCACATAGCGCCAGTACGGCGTCCAGCATCGAAACGTCCACGAACTGACCGCGTCCAGTGCGCTCTGCCCGCAACAGCGCCGAAGTGATCCCGAAAGCGCAAAGGGTGGCCGGATAGAGGTCACCAACGCCGGGTCCGACCTTGAGCGGCGTATGACGGTCGGGGCCGTTGATCTGCATAAGCCCGCCCATGGCCTGCGCGACAACATCGAATGCCGGCCAATCGTGGTAGGGACTCTTGCCGGTACGCGGATCGCCGAAGCCGCGAATCGCCGCGTAGACCAACTTGGGATTTCTCTCGCGTAGTGTCTCAAACGAGAGCCCAAGGCGGTCCATCACGCCGGCGCGATAGTTTTCGACGACGACCTGCGCGGATTCCACGAGCAGCAGCACAACCTCCCGCGCCTGCGGATCCTTTAGGTTGATGCCGATCGACCGCTTGTTGCGGTTTACCGAAGCGAAATATCCCCCGAAGGCTTGCAACTCGTCTTCCGGGCGAAACGGGCCGGCGCGGCGGCTGTCCTCGCCCTCGACCGGCTCGACCTTGATGACCTCTGCACCCTGGTCCGCAAGCAGTTGAGTGCAGAACGGGCCGGCAAGCATCTGCGTGAAGTCAATGACTCGAATGCCGTCGAGCGCGCCAAAACCCGTGCCGGTAGTCATCGCGTGCCCCAGTGCGAGCGCCGCTTGATCAGAACAGTACGCTCACCCTCAAAAACGATGCTGCCATCCTGCTTCGTACCATAGTGCTTGAAGCGCACGATTCCCGCGTCTTCGCGTTCCGATGGCTTGATTTCCAGAACCTCGGTATAGGCCGTGAGCGTGTCGCCATGGAATACCGGTCCTTGTAGTCGAATTCTGTCCATCCCTAGTTCGGCGATGGCATTCTCGGCCGTGTCCTGACTCGCCATGCCGATGAACATCGCAATGTTCACGCCGCCGAACGACAACCGCTTGCCAGCAGGATGCGATTTCATCACTTCCTCGTCGAAGTGGCCCGAAGCCGTGTTCATCACTAGATTGGTGATCATGACCTGCTCGAGAGGTTCCAGAGTCTTGCTGCGGACATGCTTCATCACGTCGCCGACGACGAAGTCCTCGAAGTAGTTGTCCTGCCCCGTCAGGCCGCTCAGTTCGCTCAGTTTCATGGGTTATTCCTTATTTGCCGAGCAGCCGATCCGAGATGATCTTGAGCTGGATCTCGGAGGTGCCCTCGAAAATCTTGGTCAGCCGCGCGTCTCGCCAATAGCGCTCGGCGGCATGTAGGGTTGTGTAGCCCGCGCCGCCGTGGATCTGTAGGCCCTCGCTGGTCACGCGCTCGGCCATTTCGGTGGCAAACAGCTTGGTCATCGACGCTTCGAGATCGCAGCGCCCGCCGCTGTCGATCTGCGTGCAGACAAAATAGTTGAGTTGGCGCGCAGCCTCGACTTCGGTGGCCATCTGCGCGATCTTGAAGCGGATCGCCTGGAACTTGCCGATGGCCGAGCCGAATTGCTCACGCGTGTTGGCGTAAGCAATCGAATCCTCCAGTGCGCCGCGCGCAAGGCCGATCGCGCGTGCCGCGGTATGCGCACGTGCCTTCTCTAACCCTTGCGTCGCGAGATAGAAGCCTTCACCTTCGTCGCCGAGCATCGCGTCTGCAGGCACTCGGCACTCGTCGAACGCGAGTTCCCACGTTTTCCAGCCGTAATAGCCGATCTTGGGGATTGGTGCACCGTGGATCCCCGGCGGCAGCTCGCCGCGCTTTTTCGGAATCATGAAAGCCGATAGGCCTTTGTGCTTCTTGCCTGGCGGGGGCGGACTGGTCCGGGCGAGCACCACGAGGTAATCCGCGCCATCCGCAAAAGTGCACCAATATTTGTTGCCGTGAATGACCCAGCTGTCGCCGTCACGCCGCGCGCGGCACGAGATGTTGCTGATGTCGGAACCCGCGTTCGGCTCCGACATCGCGAACGCGCCCAACCATTCGCCGCGCGCCACCTTAGGCATGATTTCCCTCTGCCGTTCCTTCGACAGCCTCTCGATGCCGGGCAGGTTGTTGGCGCGCGCGATGATCGAGGCGACGCTCATCCAGCCACGCGCCAGCTCCTCGGTCACCAGACAGTATTCGAACACGCCAAGGCCCAGGCCGCCGTATTCCTCGTCGATGAGGATTCCGAAGTAGCCCATCGCGGCCATCTTCTCGCGGAGCGCCATCGGGATGTCGCCCTTCTCGGGATCGAGCTTATTCGCAACCGGCAGCACCTCCCGCAGCGTGAACTCGCGCGCCTGCGCCTGAATCATGCGCCGCTCTTCGGTCATGTACGAAGCCGTCATCGCGTCGCTTCCTTCGCCGCGCCGGGGTCGCGCAGGAAAACAAGATTGGAGCGCTTGAACTCGCAGACCAGTTCGCCGCGCTGGTTGAACCCTTTGGTGTGCCAGCCCACGATCCCCATGCCTTGCTTGCTGGAAGACAGCCGCCGTTCGATCACCGTGGAGCGCGCAAACACCGTGTCGCCGGGATAGAAGGGCTGGGCGAACGAAAGCTCGTTGACGCCCAGAAACGCCGTGCCGTGCTCGCTCAGATCCTGAACGGACAGACCGAAGACAGTGTTGAACACCATCAGCGGGTTGACCGGCGTGTCGGGGTGGCCCATGGCTCTTGCGACTTCGACATTCGTGTATTGCGGATTGAAGTGCAGCGTGAGGGTCGTAAAGAGCGCGTTCTCGGCCTGCGAGATCGTGCGCCCCCAATGATGCACAAATTCGCGACCAAGCTTGAAATCCTCGTACCAGTGGCCCTTTTCACGGGGCTTGGCGCGCGCAATGATGTCCTGGCTCATTTTTCTCTGCTTGTCGTGTGACGTGCTGAGACTATGCGCAAAATCGTCGGTCGGAGCGAGGGGGCGCAGAAAACCAACATGTACGTGATGCATTGCCCTTTGCGGTCACTGCATTGATGCAATCGCCGTGGCGATCGCAATGACCCGACGGGCGTTGTCGACATGCAAGTTCTCAATCATGCGGCCATCGATCTGCACAACACCCTTGCCAGCCGCGAGCGCTTCGTCAAAAGCAGCAATCACGCGACGTGCGTGTTCTACTTCGGCGTCACTTGGCGCCCACGTTTCATTTGCGCCCACCACTTGGTCGGGGTGAATCAAGGGCTTGCCGTCAAAGCCCATCTCGGCGCCTTGCGCGCACTCAGCAAGGAATCCATTGTTGTTCTTGATGTCGTTGTACACGCCATCAAGAATTACTTTGTGTCCTTCGCGTGCTGCCAGAAGGGCCGTCGACAAGTGCGGGACAAGCGGGTGCCGACCTGGGACTTGTTTTGCACGCAATTCTTTGGCGAGATCATTGGTTCCCATCACCAATACGTTCACGCGTGCATGTGCGGCAATGCTGCGCACGTTGAAGATGGCTTCTGGTGTTTCGATCATTGCCCAAATGGTCATGCCAGCGGGTGCGCCACCTCTGTCCAGCGCAGCTGATACGGCAGCGACGTCGGCAACGTTATTGACCTTTGGAATGACCACCGCCACCGCGCGGCTTTGAGCAGCCGCCGCGATGTCATCGGCGCCCCACGGCGTGCTCAGGCTGTTGCAGCGAATGGTGATTTCCTTCCTGCCGTACTCACGCGAAGAGGCCGCCGCGACTGCATTGGCACGCGCAGCCTCTTTGGAATCGGGAGCGACCGCATCTTCCAAGTCAAAGATGAGCGCGTCTGCTGCCACCCCTTTCGCCTTTTGCAGCGCACGCTCGTTAGCGGCTGGCATGTACAAAACGGAACGACGGGGGCGCAATTCGGCCATGTGATTATCCTTTGTCGCGGTTGGGGAATCTCTGCAAAAGGCAGCGTTTCATTAGATGGTCGGGCGTCGCCCACGCCCACCCACTACAGCTTGATCGTGACGCACTTAACGTGCGTGTAGTGATGCAGCGCTTCGAGACCTTTTTCGCGGCCGTAGCCGCTGGATTTGTATCCGCCGAGCGGCGTCTCAACGCCGCCGGCGAGGTACTCGTTGACATAGATTTGTCCGGCGTCGAGCTGCGCCGCCACCCGGTGAGCACGCGCGAGGTCGCGGGTCCATAGTCCCGCGCCGAGACCGTATTCGGTGTCGTTGGCGATTTCGATCGCCTCCGCCTCCGTAGCGAACGGGATCACGCACGCCACGGGACCGAAAATCTCCTCCCGCGCGATACGCATGTGGTTCGTCACGCCGGCGTAGAGCGTGGGCGAGACATACCAGCCGCCGTCGAGACCATGCGGGTCCGGCAAGGCGCCGCCAATCATCGCAGTAGCGCCCTCAGCCCTAGCAATCTCGTAGTACTCCTGGACTTTCTCGTACTGTCCCCGCGTAGTCATGGGTCCAATTTCGGCGTCTCCGCTGCCGGCGCGCATCGTGCGCATACTCTCCGCCAGCATGTTTACCAACGTATCGTGAATGGAGCGTTCCACGAGGATACGCGTACCCGCCAGGCAGACTTGGCCCGCATTCATTAGAAAACCGCGGACTACTCCCGGCGCAGCCAGTGTTAGATCAGCGTCGGCGAAAACGATATCGGGGCTCTTGCCACCCAACTCTAACGTTAACGGCAGGATGCGCTCGGCGGCCACACGCCCAACCTCGCGACCAGCACGGACGGAACCCGTAAAGGCGACTTTGCGCACATCGCGATGCGCCACCAGTGGCTCCCCGACTTCCTTACCTAGCCCCGTGACGACATTGAAAACGCCCTTGGGCAAACCGCACTCCTGCACCGCGATGCGAGCGAGTTCCAGTACGGAGCCGGAGGTCGCCTCCGAAGGCTTTGCAATAACCGTGTTGCCGGCCGCGAGCGCGGGCGAGCACGCTCTCGCTGCCTGATTCAGCGGCGCGTTCCAGGGCAGGATCGCCGCGATCACACCGTAGGGCTCGCGGCGCGTGTAGCTGTGATAGCCGTTACCGAGGTTAATCTGCTCGCCCTGGAGTGCAGTCGCGAGTCCGCCATAGAACTCGAAGTACAGCGCAACACCCTCGATCTCACCGCGTGCCTGAGCGACGGCCTTGCCAGTCTCACGCCGCTCAATCGCGGCAAGCTCATCCGCGTGAGCGCGGATGGCACGCGCCATTTCCGTCAGGATGCGTCCGCGCGCGATCGGGCGCATATCGCGCCAGGCCGGCAGAGCGGCTTTCGCGGCGGCGACCGCAGCATCGACGTCGTTGGCAGTGCCGCGCGCGACGTGCGAGATCACCGCGCCACTCGCGGGGTTGAAACCCTCCACGTATGCGCCGCTCGCAGGCGGTGAAGTGACACCGTTGATGAAATGTTCCAGCCGTTGAATAGTCATCTAGTCACGCCCCTCGTTGCGACATATGCGTTCGATACTATTGCCTTGCCGCGCGCTCCGTCTCGCTATTAGCGGGCGCGGGTGCGAGATATTACAACCGTGATGCCTATACCCGGATCCTCCGGCCGGGGTCGCCAATCATCACATATGTAGTATTTCCGCGAGCACAGTGGAACGCGCCACGCAGCGGTGCATTATTCGCAAACTAAGTGGCGGACATTCGTAGCGCTGCACTGACAATTTTGGCCGTTATTTCTATTGGCTTGTGCTTTCGTACGATGAAAAAAATAGAGAGGTAGACCATGGTTGAAAATGAGTGCGATGTGCTTGTCGTAGGATGTGGCGCGGCGGGCCTTACGAGCGCACTTGCCGCACTCGAGTCCGGGGCTTCCGTCATCGTTTTGGAGCGCTCGCCCATTGCGCATCGTGGCGGAAATACACGTTGGACAGAAGCACTGCTGCGACTTAAGGGCGGAGTAGCGCCCAACTTTCAGATATCGGATGATTTTGTGGAAGGCTATGCTGCACAGGCCGGTTACCATATAACGCCGGCACAAATTGCCGAGTCTGCCCAACCTCGCGAGACTTGGTCCTCTCTCCTGCGCACGCTCCCCTATCTCGATCCAGACGTTCTTGACGCGTTTGCATCCAGCGTACCGCCCACGCTGAAATGGCTCGAAGGCCATGGCGTCCGGTTTCGCGTGATGGAATATCCTTTCATCTTCCCGGCACCCCTGATCGGCATATACGGCGGCGGCGAAGCGCTGATCGAAACACTGGCTCCAATCATCGAACGCAAGGGCGCCAACATTCTTTATGAAATGACCGCCATTCAGTTCCTTCTCGATGAGGATCTCGGTGTTGCCGGCGTGCACGCGGTCCACAGCCAGGAGGGTAGCATGCGTGTCCGAGCCAAAAAAACGATCCTTGCCTGTGGCGGATTCGAAGGCAATCCGGCAATGCTGGCGCAATATTTGGGGACCACCATGCGTTACACGCGGCCAGTCGCGACGGGTGGCTGGTACAACAAGGGAGAAGGTATCCGTCTCGCGCTCGACATCGGCGCGGCACCCGCCGGTGATTTTGCCGAATGCCATCGTCAACCAATTGATCCGCGATCGAGTGTTTCTGAGGCTCTAGTGGGCGCCTATCCGTTCGGCATTGTCGTCAACGCCCGTGGTGAGCGCTTCATGGATGAGGCACCCGCCGATCCTCTCGGATTTCTCGAAGAACACTGCCGACAGATAAATCGCCAACCGGACGGGATCGGGTATTTCGTCTATGACGCCTCAATCGACGATGTTCCTGCATGGCGGCGGATGATCCGTAGCGATCAGCAACCGTTGCAGGCAAACAGCATCGCGGAACTCGCTAGCAAGGTCGGGCTGCCAGTCGACGCACTGGAAGCGACGGTGCGTATATTCAACAACGCCTGTTCGCAGTCGAGGGCCTTTGCCTATCGCCGCGACGATGCAGCAGCGGTGGAGGCGTACAACCGGGGAGAGCCGTTCGATTGGACGACCGTAATGGATGGCTTCTCCACGGAAGGCTTGGTTCCACCGAAATCGAACTGGGCGCGTCCCCTCATGAAGGGCCCATTTGGTTGTTTCCCAATTATTTCCTCAGTGACGTTTACCTGCGGAGGTCTCAAGACCACCAAAGACGGGGAGGTTGTCCGCACCAGCGGCGCCCTTATCCCTGGCCTTTATGCCGCGGGTGAAACGATGGGCATAATCTACGGCAACTATATTGGTGCGACCTCGGTGTTACGTGGCGTGACGTTTGGCCGTCGCGCGGGGCGCCACGCCGCGAGCGCGGTCGCACGGAAAGGCTGAACGCATGATCACGCTGTACCAATTCCCGACGTCGCCCTTTTGCGAGAAAATTCGACGGCTACTGGGTTATAAGGCGCTACCGTACCGCCTCATCGATGTCCCTCGGGCTGCCGTTGCCGACTACCGCGATGTCAGTCCTATTGGGAAGTTTCCGGCTATCGACCATGACGGCACCAAGGTTTGGGATTCGACCGACATCGCCGAATATCTCGAACGAATCGCGCCTGATCCCACGGTTCTACCGAATGCAACGCGTGACCGGGCGCTGGCGCACGTTATCGAGGACTGGGCAGACGAGAGTCTTTATCTCTACGAGATTGAGATGCGGCTTGCCTGGCGGCACAACCTCCTCCCGCTCGTACCCAGCTTTGCGGCAACGATGCCCAGTGTTCCGGAGCACCAAGTTGCTGATTTTGTCGAGAAAGCAGCCAAGGCGATGACAACGGCGCAGGGCCTTGGCAGGAAACCCGTCGATCAGGTGGTGCGCGACGCTGAGCGTCATTTGCATGCCATCGATGGGCTGGTCGGTGACGGCGGATGGCTCGTCGGAAGTCACCTTTCCATTGCGGATCTCTCAGTAGTCCCGCAACTCAACGCTTTGCTGTGCACGCGCGAAGTCGTCGAGGCGACGTCAAAGATGCCTCGAATAATGGCTTGGCGGCGGCGCGTAATGGATGCCGCTCCCGATCATTCGGGTCGCCGTTCGGAGCCTGGCGCCGAAACATAAAAGCGTTGGGCGGCCTGTCACCGTCCAGCTCGAAACAGTCCAACGGCATGGTCTTGATTTCGGTGCGTTGCATTCTGCGATCGATCTCATCGATGAAGAGTTGCTGCGAAAGGCGCTCCAGAAATCTCTCAAGCAGACGTTAGGCTTGCGCGCATTAAGTCGCCGTGAACACAATTGGAAAAATTAACCCAACTTGCGCAGTTAGTCGCTGATTGAAGATATTTCAATGTACGGACTATAAGTGGGTCAAAGAATTAGATATGCGCGATGGTGGATTAGGGCGTGTAGTGCCGTTGGCCCAAGTGAACCGAGCACGATGAAAAAGACGAACGCGTCAAACCTAGCCGGCCCTGTAGTTCCTTATACGAATACGGCCTCAGACGTTTGAAACATCTGATCGATTACTCGATGTTCTTTAACAGCGTCCTTAAAGTTGCTGGCTTCCGATGTCCCGTTGTTTCTGTCTCGCGCATAAGCCGAGTAGAGATACGCCACGTCTTGCTGGCTGACGTCCAAGCCAGAGTTGACAAGCGGCCGATATTCGGCCGGCACGGGAAGGGGGGATAAAGTGTCTCCATCGCCATTCACGCCTTCGACGATATTATCGTCCTTGTTTTCGAAGGCACGCGCATTTGTTATGCGCAAAACTCCCTCCGTGCCGGTGATGTCGATTTGAAGACCAGTACGATGGCGCTGGGCGCCTTCGATCTGGATCGAGAATAGTGAGCCGTTTTCTAAAGTGCCGATTGCCATCACCGCATCCGGTCGGACAGTGGGAACCTTCTCCCCCGTTTCCGGAATGGTGATAACGGGATACTGATTCTTGACGATTGCAGTCAGCGCTTCCGGGAACCCAACGGCGTTAAACAGCACATCTCCAAAATGGCCCACATAAACGGAAACTGTGTTGGCGAAGTTCGCGACATCGAAACTCCACGAATAGATGGCCGGCATGACAGGCGGGAAAGCATCCACGCTGACGGTCATGCGAGCGGAACGCATTTGCCCTACATACCCTTGCTTGACCAAGTCTCGCATATAGCGCGCGCTCGGGCCGAAGCGGCGTTGTAGGCCAACGATATGCCGAACGCCTTTGGCTTCGGCCAGGGCCAACAACTCTTCTGATTCGGTCGTCGTAGTCGAAAGCGGCCATTCGCTATAGACATCCTTGCGCGCAGCAATCACAGTTCTGGCGAGCCGCGCATGGTCGAGGGCCGGTGTCAGGATCACGACAAGATCGATATTAGGATGATTGACGATCGCTTGCTCGTCATCGAAGGCATGCGGGATATTAAATTTCCTCGCAATCTCTTTCGCTTTTTCCTTCTTGCGGCCCGCTATCGCAAATATTTCGAACTCGTCGAGCAATTGCAGTGCGGGAAGATGGCCGTACTGTGTCCAACTGCCGGTGCCGACAATGCCGACCCGGATTTTTTCTCTGCGCATTGCTTACTCCGTGAACGTCAATTTGAATGGATGTACTGCAAGGTTGTCACGCGTGCCGCGATCGAGATCTCAGATGGTCACGCGCACTGAAGTGTCCGTGCCGTTACCGCGCGAATATGTTCTACGGTGGACGCCGGTGGCCTCGAGTAGGCTCCGGATCGACTCACGCGCAGCCCGGCCCGTTCTCTCAGATGTACGAGCATTTCGGCCATGGCCAATACTGCGCCGTACGAGTCCAGCACCGGAACGCCGTCGACTTCCTCCAGCGCATTGCGCACCATGAGCGAATTCAAGACACCTTCCGCGGGAATCAGCACATCAGCACCTTTGGCAATCAGCCGACGTGCATTCGCACGGAACGTCTCGACGAGCTCTGCCGAGCCGTTGAACCCCTTGTCCAGGTCAAGTTCGGTGAGGGGTGGCTGGAGGTGGTCGATACCGACCAGGCGTTCGCGAAAGCCGTAGTCGCCGACCAATCGCTCGATCATTCGCACCATCGAGTCGTCCAGCGTCAGAAGCCCGGGCCGGCGTCCGATGGTGGACGACACGAGAAGCGCCGTTTCCAGCGAACTCACGACAGGGATGTCCACCAGACTGCGAACCAGTTCCAGACCTGGATCGACGAAGCAACTGATTGCGACCGCATCGTAGCCCTCGCGCTCCGCGAGAATGCAGTTCTCGACGATCTGAAACTGAATCATCTCCAGAACCCAGCGGTACCCACCCACATCGACCGGCGCGACGCCTGGCGGATAGGTGTCCGGTCGCACTCCATGAAGATCCACGACGGTGCCCGCCGAACAGATCCGTCGGCCGAGCTCAGCGAGCATGCCGGCGTAGCCTGGCAGCCTGTCGAGATCGGTAAAGCTCTGATGCCATATCTTCATGTCTTCTCCATCCAAGGTTGCACTGTGAGAAGGCGCTTGAGCACACGCCGCATGTTTAGAGCATTGATCACGAGTCCATCCACGGCCTCACCCTTCGTCATGCTCGATCCCGACCTGCCAGGTTGAAGGGCGTCCGCCGAATCCCGACTGCGTGCGCTTGCCAAGCCAGTACCCATACGAGTTCGGGAGCATCGTGTAAGGCGTTGCATCTCCAAGCTTCTCTGCAGCGTCGAGCGGCCAGTTGGGGTTGTGAAGCATCTCCCGACCAATGGCAACGAGATCTGCAGCGCCGCTGGTCAGAATCTCTTCTGCCTGATCGCTGTGAATGATCAGGCCGACGGCCATGGTCTGAATGCCCGCCCCCTTCCGAATCTCGGCTGCGTAAGGAACCTGATAGCCGTAGCGAGGCGGTTGTCCGGTTTCCAATGGATTGCGGGTCGCGGACATGCCGCCCGAACTGCAGTCGAAAACGTCGACGCCGCATGTCTTCAACACCCGCGCGAGCTCGACGCTGTCCGCGATGCTCCATCCGGTCTCGTCCACTGCAGACACCCGGAAGAAGAGAGGCTTCTCCACGGGCCAGGATTGGCGGATTCGTTCCACCACATCGACCGCAAAGCGCATCCGGTTCTCCAACGAACCCCCATAACTATCTTCACGCTGGTTGGACTGGGCCGACAGAAATTGATGCAGCAAGTAGCCGTGCGCCCCATGCACCTCGAGCACATCGAATCCGGCACGATCGGCACGCTCCGCCGCCTGTCCCCACGCTTCAACCTGCTCATGAATCTCGTCCATGGTCATGGCGTGTGGCACCGACGACTGTGCGTTGTGGGCGATGGCACTCGGCGCAATGAGATCCCACGCTTCCCCGCGATCGACACCGGGGTGACTGTCCAGCGGGCCGCGTCCGTTCCATGGCAGGGAGTTGCGCGCCTTGCGGCCGGAGTGGCCCAACTGGATTCCTGCTGCTGCACCATGAGACTTCAGAAATGCAGTGATCCGCTGCAACGGACCGATGAACTCGTCCTTCCAAAGACCAAGATCGTTTGGCGTCGTGCAACCGCGCGGATCGACCTTGGTCGACTCCATGAATACCAGCCCTACCCCGCCGATCGCGTATTTGCCGTAGTGGATCAGGTGCCAGTCATTCACACATCCGTTCTGTGCCTGGTAAGTGAGCATGGGCGGCAGAACAATGCGGTTTCTCAGCTTGACACCTCGCAGTTCCATCGGTACAAAAAGCAGGCTGCTCATGAGATTTCTCCAATAGCGAAGGCGTGCAGTCAGGCCCTGATCGGGAGGCGGCATGACGCGGATGAACCCAGAAACTCTATTGAATGATTGAGTCCACCACCAGCGTTCCACATGAGGAATACCCATGTCACGGCTGAACATCACGGATGTGATGCGTCGACTGGGAGAACGACGCGCATCGCCGAGGTTTCGCGTTCTGCAATCTGAGGCGCGCATCACACTCTTGATATTCCTCGCCCAAACCCATCGCCGCGAACCATGCCGCCGATTTTCTGCTCTCATTGATGCAGAGCGTCGGCCGGATTGATGGCTGACCGCAAAACCGAGGAGACAACTGCATGGGTGTTTTTGTGAGTCGACCGCAAGGGCATGGGCAATTCGGCCGCTTCTTCCCGCCCAGTGCGGAGTGGTTGAGCAAGCAGCCGGTCGAGGCGGCGCTCGAACCGGATCTCCCGATCGTCGACACACACCATCATGTCTGGGATGCGCCGAACAACCGATACCTGATCGATGACTTCGTGGCCGATCTGAGCGGCGGGCACAACATCGTGGCGACGGTCTTCAACGAATGCCTCGCGATGTATCGAGCGACCGGCCCGATCGAGATGCGCCCGGTGGGGGAAACGGAGTTCGTCAACGGTATTGCTGCCATGAGCGCGAGCGGGATGTATGGCCCGACGCGCATCGCCGCTGGCATCGTCGGGTTTGTCGACCTGACGCTTGGCACCCGGGCCGAGCCGGTACTCGAGGCCCACGTGGCCGCCGGCGGAGGCCGCTTCCGCGGGGTGCGGTATGCCACTGGATGGGACGCCGACCCCGTCATCGGTAACAGCCACACTAACCCGTCCCCTGGAATGCTTGGCGATCCCATCTTCCGCGCCGGCATCTCGTGCCTGCAGGCTCTGGGCCTGTCGTTCGATGCGTTGGCATACCACTCACAACTGGCGGAAGTGGCCGACCTCGCCCATTCCTTTCCCGATCTCGGGATCGCTCTCGTGCACGCGGGCATGCCCTTGGGCTACGGCAGGTACACGGGCCGGCGCGATGAAGTCTTCTCGACGTGGCGAGCTTCGATGACCCAGGTCGCCGCGAATCCCAACGTGTCAGTGAAGATAGGTGGCTTGGTCCTGCGGCTGGCTGCCTACGACTACCTCGCGCTCGAGGCCCCTCCCGACTCGCTCACGCTCGCCACCTACTGGCGACCGTACGTCGAAACCTGTATTGAACTGTTCGGCGCGGAGCGCTGCATGTTCGAAAGCAACTTTCCGGTCGAGAAACTCGGGACCGGATACACCACCCTGTGGAATACCTTCAAACGCATCACCGCAGGCGCCAGCGCCAGCGAGAAGACGGCGCTCTACAACGGAACCGCGCAGCGGGTCTACCGGCTCGGGTTGGACTGATGACGCATCCCTTTACCCACAGCGGCTCCATGCAAGTCGTCGAGATTCGAGAGCCCGGCGGTGTGGAAGTGCTCGTGCCAGCGTGGCGGCCAATTCCGGTTCCGCGGGCCGGCGAAGTTCTCATCAAGGTCACCGCAGCAGGGGTCAATCGCGCCGACGTGATGCAACGTCAAGGTACTTATCCGATGCCACCCGGAGCACCTGCTGCCGTGCCCGGCCTGGAGGTGTCGGGCACGATCGCCTCTGTGGGTGATGGGGTCGTTCGGTGGCGGATAGGCGACCCTGTCTGTGCACTGCTGATCGGCGAAGGATATGCGGAGTACGCCGTCGCTCCGGAAGCGCAGTGCATGGCCGTGCCACCCAACGTTTCGCTGATCGACGCCGCAGGACTGCCCGAGACTTTCTGCACGGTGTGGACCAACGTGATCGATCGAGCACAACTGAAGGCGGGCGAAGTGCTGCTTGTGCAGGGCGGCTCCAGCGGCGTCGGAGTCACGACGATCATGTTGGGCAAAGCCTTCGGCGCCACGGTAATGGCGACCGCCGGCAGCGAAGCGAAGTGCGCCGCATGCGTGGATCTTGGCGCTGACATCGCGATCAATTACCGCACCGACGACTTCTGCGACGCTGCACTGGCGGCCACCAGTGGCCAGGGCGTCGATGTCATTCTTGATCTCGTTGGCGCGCCTTACGTGGAGCGCGAACTGAGGCTTCTCAAGCGGTCGGGACGCCTGGTGTTCGTGGGGTTGATTGGTGGCAGCGCCGCCGAAATGGACCTGAAGCAGATCGTGCTCAACCGGCTCACCGTCACCGGCTCGAGCTTGCGCTCTTGCTCCATCCAGGAAAAGGGGGCCTTGTGCCGTGCGCTCGAGGAGAAGGCGTGGCCCTTGTTTGGCACCGGCCAGCTTCGCGCCGTCACCCACGCCGCCATCCCGCTTGCGGAGGCTTCACAAGCCCACGCGCTCCTTGAAAGCAGCGCGCACATCGGAAAGATCCTGTTGCTGCCTTGAAGCCAGATCGCGCGCTGGTATAGAAAATTAACCGTCCTTTTTCACGCTGCTTACAGTTGCATGCCACGAGTCTCTCGGCATGACAGTCCACGCAGCGCACTCTCAAGAAGCCGTGCTCCAAACGGCCGAACGTCAGATAGTCTTCGAACTCGCACTACACATGCGTCGGCAACGTCCGCTGACGCGCCGCCAGGTGTTCTACGAAAGCTGGGTAGTATTGCTCAACGAGTTGATACAGGAGCGTCTGGTCGGGACGGTGACGGGCATACTCGCCCGCACGCGCAGTCCCAGCGACGGCGTCCTTGCGATACCTTACGAGCCGATATTCTAAGTGGGTTATTGATTCACGTCACCAGCGTGAGCGCGGTTCAGCGCCACGTGATCAGCATTGCGTTTGACTACCCCGAAGGCCGTCCTCGTCCCTACCGTCCGCGGTAGGGACGAGGACGGAATCCTGAAGCGCCATAAAGGCTTTCGCCGGCTTCATTCGCAGTACCGTCTAAGTATGACGTCCGATTCGGACAGGATTTCTTAATTTTATTCACGTACTGAACTCGGTTGCGCGAAATCGCGCAGCGTGTCTGTTTGATTTTAATTCATCAAAAATAAATCGCGCACATCGCGTACAGGTTTATTGCAGCGTTGATTGGGTGGTTGCAGTAATGTCTTTCCCATCCGAAACCATGCGTGGCCACGACGCTAATCGTGGCAAACAAGGCATTTCAAAGATCTTCAAGAAATGCGGCATTCGAAAGAATGTGGGTCGTTGTCTGGGATGAATGATATGAAACGTTCATTCCGTATCTGCTAAGTCGTTTCAATGAACTCGTGTGCTCAGGTCGAGGGTGAATTGAAATGTGTTCGTGAACGGCGGGGAATTTCACCCGACCGCTATTCGGTGCTTCGCACCGCGAAGGGTAAGCCCGCAATGGGCTCGTTGGACTGGTGCGGTGACTTCCTCCACGAGGACAGTCCGCACTGCCGGAGACCGGCATCTTGAGGTCTTGGGGCGTCGTGTCCCCGATCTATTCACGCTAACGCATGCTCAAGTGGTTACGGCCCTTGGGAGATCATCAACACTTACCCGAAATGCAGGAACACGTGAACGATCTCAAATTCCAACTGAAAGAACTCTGTGACCACAACCGCGATGGGAGCTATGCGACCCAAGCACAGCGCCGCTGGATACTCGACCTCATCGCGAACCAGCTCCAAGAACTTGGGTTTCGCCAGATGGATAGCCATTCGCTTAAACCCAAACATGTCGACGCGTTGCTTAAGCGTTGGCGCGACGAGAAGCTCGCAGTCGCCACCCTCAAGAATCGGATGGCGGCCTTGCGCTGGTGGGCCAGGAAGGTTAATCGCCAAAATGTCATCGAACGTACCAATGATCGCTACGGCATTCCGCATCGCCAATTTGTCAGCGATGAGAACAAAGCAAAAACGATTGCGACCGATGTTCTTAGCAACCTCCGTGACCTTTATGTACGAATGAGTCTTGAACTGCAGCAAGCCTTTGGCCTCCGCCGTGAAGAAGCCATCAAATTCATGCCGAGCTACGCTGACCGAGGGGACACGTTAGTCCTCAAAGACACCTGGACCAAGGGCGGCAAGGCACGCGAGCTTCCGATACGAACACCCCAACAACGTGATGTTCTCAACCGTGCGCATCAACTGGCGGGTCGCGGCTCACTCATTCCCGCAAACCGAAACTACATCGAACAACTGCGCGTCTATGAGGGCAACACCAGCCGTGCCGGTTTATCCAAACTTCACGGCCTTCGCCATGCCTATGCGCAACAACGCTATCTCGAATTGACTGGTTGGCAGTCACCCGCGGCTGGTGGACCACAATCAAAGACATTGACGCGCGAACAGAAAAGTCTCGACCACGAGGCGCGACTCACCATCAGTCGGGAGCTCGGACACGAGCGGGAAAGTGTGACCGCGATTTACCTAAATCGGTGATCGCGGGCGATACGGTCGTCGAGCGCCGACATCATAGCCGCAGCAAATACTGTTTGCTTTGAAATTGGGAAGTTTTCCTGGTATACGAAAAATAAAGATTTTCGCATGCTGACAAACCACTGATTCACGTTATTGAAGTACCCCCTTAAGTTCTGTGGAAGAATTATTTACGGTAAATAATTTGTCCACAGGCTGAAAACCGCTTCCGGCGGGACGAATCGCGGACCGGGGCGATATCCGTATTCTCAAACGAACGCAAAAATGGGGAAGTCGCCCCGACAGCTGAAACGCGTCGAATTTCGCGGTCTCACAAATAAATAGTTCAAGCTATTGAAGCGCTGACTTAGCAGCTGTGGACAAAATATTACTAAGTAATAATTTGTCCACAGGCTGGGCATCACCTCGAGTGCAAGTTGGTGTGCGATTGCTTAATCCAGATTCGGCATGGCGTTCGCCGCCGCCGTGTTCCCCTCAAGCAACCATCATTTCGCCAAGAGAAAACCACGAATTGATCGCGCGTGATTTCGCGCCGCCTGTGGATGAAATATTAGGCCCTGAACTTTCATCCACAACAGTAGAGCTTCCTGATAAACAGGGTTCCACATCTGATTGTTTTAAAACAATCATGAAAATTGGACGCTAGCACCGAAGCGTTTATCCGTGAACGCACCATGTCCATTATTTGGACATGGTCAACAGTTAGAACATTAATTTTCTGATGCACACGCAGCGGTGTGCCGGCGGAAATCGCGCCTAGGCAACGCGCGATTTAACGTTCCAATGGGTCATGGTCGACGGCACGATGCGCCACCATGCATCGCGATGCCAAAGACCGGTTGCCTATTACGCCACGACTCCTGCGTTTCCGCGATGCACCGCGTTACCTCGGCATGGATCGGAATCGATTCAACGAAGAGGTGCGTCCGTATCTGACTGGAATCCCGATTGGTCGACAGGGGATCGCGTTCGACCGCCTTGAACTGGACGCCTGGGTCGACCACTATAAGTCCCGCAACGGGCGTCCCAGCCAATCGAAAGGAGAACAGGTATGGGACGTAAAAAAACGCCGGGGCTCGTCAAAAGAGGCGGGACTTGGCACCTTGATAAACGTATCGGCGGGCGGCGAGTTTGCCAAAGCACTCAAACTCGTGAACTCACTGAAGCAGAACGCGTCGTCGCCCGATTGATTGAGACGGATCGGCAGGCGAATGTCTATGGTGTGCGGCCGAGTCGGAGTTTTGAACAAGCGGCCGCGAAGTTTGTGCTGGAGAATCAGCACAAGCGGAGTCTGATGCGCGATATCGGATTGTTAAAGCAAGTGATGCCGTGGATTGGTTCACTACATTTGGAGCGCATTCATATGGGTGCGATGCAAGGCTTTATCGATGCACGGCGCTTGGATGGCGTAGCTGTCGGCACTATCAATCATGGATTGAAGGTGGTGAGGAGAGTGTTGAACCTCGCGGCGTCGGAGTGGTTGGATGAGTACGGTCTCACGTGGCTGGCGACAGCACCGAAGATCAAGCTTCTACCTGATCTCCACAAGCGCCAACCCTACCCGCTTGATTGGGACGAGCAGACGAAATTGTTTCAGCGTTTGCCAGATCACTTGGCGCAGATGGCGTTGTTCGCCGTCAATACCGGATGTCGGGATGCCGAAATCTGCAATCTGCGTTGGGCTTGGGAGGTGAAACTACCGATGTTGAATACATCGGTGTTTATCATTCCGGGTAACTTCGTGAAGAATGGAGATGAACGGCTGGTGGTGCTGAATCGAATCGCTGGTTCGGTGACAGAGGGTATGCGCGGAAAACATTCCACGCATGTGTTCAGTTACCGCGGCAAGCCGGTTCGGCGAATGTTGAATGGTGCGTGGTTGAGAGCACGGAGGGCAACGGAGCTACCACAGGTGCGCGTACATGATTTGAAGCATACGTTTGGTCGACGCCTCCGCGCGGCCGGGGTGAGCTTTGAAGATAGACAAGATCTGTTGGGGCATCGTGCCGGACGTATCACAACGCATTATTCGGCGGCAGAGTTATCGCGATTGATCGAGTCTGCGAACACCGTGTGTGATCGCGGCGCGAGACAAGAACTGGTGGTGTTGCGTCGATTAAGCGTCAGCTAGCTCACGCAAAATTCACGCAAAGTTTTTTGAGATGGCTGAAGCGTGTTGTAAGTCATTGATTATGGTGGCCAGGGGCAGAATCGAACTGCCGACACGCGGATTTTCAGTCCGCTGCTCTACCAACTGAGCTACCTGGCCAGGTGGGCAATCTAGGGGGCGGCGAGGCCGCGCGAGGTGCGCGTATTAAATCGGCTGAACTCGGGGTCGTCAACCTACAATCGGACGCTTTCTCGCATAATTGATGGTCGACCCTCCGTATTGTATGCGTATGATCGGGTCGCCTGTTCACAAATAAGGAAACTTTCCATGGCGACAACGTGGTCGATTGAAGGTGAATACATGGAAGCCTGCAGCTGTATTTTTCTGTGTCCGTGCATCACGAAAAATGCGACGACGCCAGCTACCGAGGATTTTTGTAAGGTCGCGATGACTTTTGCAATTACCGCAGGTCATTTCGGCGCGACTCGTCTTGATGGGGTCAACTTCGTGGTGGTGGCACAATCGAAGGCAATCATGAGTCAAGGTGAATGGATCATGGGGATCATCGTCGACCACGAAGCGACGGCTGCGCAAGTCAACGCAATCGCTCTGATCGGTAGCGGCAAGGCGGGCGGTCCGTTGGCCGGATTTGCGCCGCTCGTGAGCGATTTTCGCGGCGTCGAGCAACGCTCCATCGTCTTCGAACGCGGCGCTAACCGCCGCGCGGTGAAGGTTAATGGTGTCCTCGAACAGATTGTCGAGGGCATTCCGAGCGTGGTCGCGAGCGGCGAGTGCCTCGCCATCGATAACACCTTTCATCCGGCGAATAAGCGACTCAATTTAGCGAGCGCGTTGAAGAGCATCATCCACTGTTTCGGTATTGATTGGGACGACACTAGCGGTAAGCGGAACGGGCATTTCGCACCGTTCACGTGGGCTGGGACCGCTTGAGCGGCCGCCCAAATCTAACCTTCACGTGAACTCGCGAGGACTTTCGGCGCTCGCGTTTCTGTTGGTGATGATGTTGGCGTGGCGGCTGTTGTTTAAAGAGGCACTCATGATGTCGACCATGCAGGGCCACGGGCTGCTGTTCGATCTCATGCTCGCGATGATGCGGCCGCAGGCCACTGCGCCGTATCTCGCCGCCACGTCATTGATGTGGGCAGTCATGATGATTGCGATGATGACGCCGGCAGTGCTGCCGGTGGTCCTCACGTTCTGGCGGCTGGCGCGCGGCGCCGCAGAACACCGAAGCCGCGACGGCGTACTCTTTGGCGTGAGTTATTTGGTGGTGTGGTGTGGGTTTGGCGTGCTGGCGTCGCTGCTGCAATGGGCTCTCCATCGTGGCGCGCTACTGGACTCGCAATTGCTCTCCTCAACCGCACCGGTGCTCGCTTCTGGGCTGGCCATCACGGCTGGCCTCTATCAACTAACGCCCTTCAAGGCCGCGTGCCTCACGCAGTGCCAAACGCCGATCGGCTATCTCCTGGGGCATTGGCGCGATGGCGCGCTCGGCGCCGTGCGCATGGGACTTGGTCATGGGACTTATTGTCTCGGCTGTTGCTGGGCGTTGATGTTGTTGATGTTCATCGGCGGGGCGATGAGTGTGGGCACGATGGTGCTCATCAGTGCATTTATTCTGCTCGAAAGAGTGTTGCCACCTGGACAGTGGGCAACTGCCGTACCCGGGGCGCTGTTGATTGCGTGGGGCGCGTGGGTGTTGGTAACGCGCTAGGTTTAGGCGGGTGGTTTGAATTGATCTGGCGTTGCCGAGCCCCCGCCAAAAAAATACTTTTCCATTTCGCCCTCGAGAAATTTGCGATCTTTCTGCTCGATGGGTGTGAGGCGATACTCGTTGATCAGCATGGTCTGATGTTTCAACCAGCCTTGCCACGCTTCTTTGGAGACCCCCGCGAAGATCCTGCGCCCTAACTCCCCGGGATAGGGTGGGGCGGGCAATCCTTCAGCTTCACGACCGAGCTTCACGCATTGGACTAGTCGACTCACGGTTCACACTCCGGTTCTGTTCGTGTGCAAGGCTTTGATGATCATCGCGACGGGTTTGGCGAGACCCACGTGGGCGGGCGTGGCGCTGTTATACCAAAGCCATCGATCCGAATCCATGGACCGCAGCCCGCGCCGCGCGACGCGTGTGAGTTGTGGCGTGATCATCAAACGAAAATGCGTGAACGTGTGTTCGATGCGAGGTAACGATCGGGCGTCACCGTCGGCGACGAAGCCCTGACCAGCACACCAGCTTCGCGCATCTTCCTGATCGCCAAGCTCAGGAAAGCTCCACAGCCCGCCCCAAATCCCTTGCGGGGGTCGTCGTTCCAACAGGACCGCGCCCGCCTGATCTTCAAGCACGAGAAAGGTGGTCTCGCGGGTTGGCAGTTGACGCGGTGGCCGACGGTTTGGAAAACGCTCGACGGCGTTATCGGCAAACGCCGCACAGCTGCTTTGAACCGGGCATTCCGCGCAGCGCGGACGACTGCGCGTGCAAAGCGTCGCGCCGAGATCCATGATGGCTTGCGTGTAGTCGGCGACGCGCGTTTGTGGCATGAGGGCATCCGCGAGCGCCCATAAGGTCTTCTGCACCGTGCGCGTCTCCGGCCATCCCGAAATCGCGCCGAGGCGCGTCAGCAGGCGTTTGACATTGCCATCCAGAATCGGATGTCGCAACTCAAAACTCAACGCCAAAATCGCGGCGGCCGTCGAGCGTCCGATCCCAGGCAGCGCGATCAACGCTTCGAGGTTGCGCGGAAATTCGCCGTGATGCTCGCGTTGCAGAATTATGGCAGTGCGCCGCAAATTCCGCGCGCGCGCGTAGTAGCCGAGACCCGACCAATGATGCAGCACTTCGTCGAGCGGCGCCGCGGCAAGTGCTGCGAGATCAGGGAAGCGGGCCATAAAGCGTTCGAAAAACGGCACGACGGTGGTTACCTGGGTTTGTTGCAGCATGATTTCGGACACCCACACCTGATACGGCGTGCGCGGATGTTGCCACGGCAGATCATGCCGTCCGTGGCCGTCGAACCACTGCAACAAACGCTCACTGAACATCAGCATTCGCCAAGCGCTCGATTTTAACGGCGGTTTCGATCACTTCATCGTCGAACGAAAGTTTCATGAGCAGCGGGCCAATAATCGGCGGGATCCAAAAGTCGGGCTCTTGATCCGCCTCCATCGTCATCTGCGTTTGCGCCGCGTCGATGGCTTGCAGGCGCCAGACGGTCTCACCGCGTCGAAAATTTCCTTCACCCACGATAATGTGCGTCGTGATATCGCCATTGGGTAAAAATTCGACGCGCTCGATGAAATCCAGATCAAAACAAAACATCAATAGGCAATGCTTGAGGAGGAGACGGCGCTTGAAGGTCTTGGCATCATAGCGTTCAAGCACGCGACTCGAGACGATATCGTCATTAATTCGCGCCAGGCGATCGAAATCGGTCACCACGGCGCGCACGGCGGCGATTGGCGCGTTGATTTTGGCTCGGATTAAGTAGTGGTAGCCGTTGGTGTGGACGATTAATTCCGCGCGCTCAATCTCGGCCGCGACACTGACAATCGAGAGCATCGAGAGCGTCAAGCCTACGAGCGCTGCCAGCCAATCCGCGCGAATTATTTTGGGCGCTCGCGCGCGCGGAGACTGGGTCAAAACTTCAATAGATTCTTCAGCGCCTTCCCGGCGCCGCCGCCCAGTTTCTTTTCGAGCTGGCGTTTTACTTGGTCTTTGATCGCATTGGTGGCGGCGTTTTTCGCCAGTTCGCCGAGATCCGGCAAACAGCTGGCGCCGGCGATCGCCCCGCGACAGCGCACCGGGATCACATAACCGCCGAGGTTATAGCGCTTGGCGTTTTGTTCCACGGTGCCTTGATCCACCGAAATCCGCGTGTCGTATTTGATGGTCATATCGTTCAAATTCGCGAGCATGCCCTCGCCCGTCACCTTGAACCCAAGACCATCCAGTAGCAGATCTTTGTTCGAAATCACCCCGTTTTTGATATCGAGCGATCCAGTGAGCGATTGAAATGCCGTCTCGCCGCCGGTTGGCACCGGCCGCGGCGATTTACTCTCGATCATCAATTCGGCGGCACGCAACACCGCCGGCACATCGACGCCACGCAACACCCCATTCTGAATCGCGAACGAGGCGGGGCCCGAGAGCGAGCCTACCAAGCGCTCGGTGCGATTGCCGTTCGCGCTCAAATTCGCCTCGAAGTTAACCATACCCGACAGGTCGCTCGTGCCGACCACATCCTTCAATAGCGGTTCCACCGCGACTTTCGCGAGCGTGGTGTTCAACGTCAATCGCGGCTCCTTGCCCCTGGCGTTCAGCGCGATCGCGCCATTGTATTTGCCCTGATATAAGTCGGCGGTGGGATTGACGGTGATTTCACCGTCGTGGGCGTCGAGCGCAATGGCGACGTTCGCGAGCGCTGCACGCGAGACGCGTAGCACGTCGATTTTAAGCGCGCCTTTAGCTTTCAACTTGCGCAATCTCTCGAGCGGTAGCTGCGCCGCGCCCGCGGCCGCTGATTCGGGTGTGATGGGCGGCGATTTGTTGGCGCTCTCGAGGGCGCGATAACGGTCAACGTTCAGACTATCGATCGCAATGTCAAACGCGAGGTCCGGGCCATCGAAGGCATTGACCGTGAGGTCGCCTTTGATCGATGTGTCATCCACGCCTAAGCGAAAGCGACTGAACTCGAGTTTGTCGGCGCTGCCTTTGAACGCGGACTCGAAGCCCACTTTCGACAGCGCCATCGGATCCGCCATCGCCGTCATCGGTGTGTTCAACTTGGCTAATACGTCGCGCAGATTGAAGGTGGGCACACTGAGCTTGCCGGAATACGCCGGCGCGGTTTTAATCTTCGTGGCGTCGAGCGCGCCGGTGATGTTCATGCCGAGACCGGTCAGTGTGAGATCCTTGATAGTGAGCGTTTCTTGGATCAGGTTGGCTTGCGCGGTCCCCGCGCTCAGCCGCACATCAACCGCCGGCACGGCGCCGCCGCTGCCGATTCTTGCGACTGCATTAAACGGGCTGAGCGCGATATTTTGCGGACTGCCTTTGAGCACGGCGTCGATGCCGATCGACTGAATCGATTGCGCGAGCGCAGGTTGGCCGAGCGCGCCGAGCAACGGGCCGAGCGCCACTCCCCTCACCGCGATATGGCCGTCGACATTGCCCACTTCGCGCTCCAGATTCGCGGCCGCGAACGCCGCATCAAACGTCAGGCCGAAGGCCGCTGCGGCGAGCTTGGAAAGTTCGATCCGGCCTTGCTTCAAATCGGCATCGAACACGGCATCGAAGGTAAACGATTTGTCCGCCTCGGCGGCCAGTGCTTGTGCGACATTGCCGAGTCCTGGTTGACCGCTAACGCCGCTGCCGATCGCAAGCAATGCCGGTAAATCGGGGCCTGAGGCCGACATCTCGCCTTTCATCGCCGGTTTGTTCGAACTCAAGTCCGTCGCCGCGAACGTTCCCTTGAGTTGATTGCCAAAGAGCGTCGCGGTGAGGGCCGGCAGCGCGATGCGTTTGGCGCCCATGTCAGCTTCGAGGGTGGATTTAAACGCAAAGCTCTTGTCCTTGCGTTTGCTAAGCACGGTGGTTAACGCCGCCACATCGCCATCGGTAATACCTTGCAGCGCGCCGATCCCGACTATCAGCGCCGCCAAATCCGGACCCTTGGCTTCGATTTGTCCCTGAAACACCGGATTGCCGGTGGCGCCTCCGCGGGACGCGATCGCGCCGGTCAGCTCGTTGCCGAGTAAACGCGCGTTTAGATTCGGCAATTCAATTCGCGCGTCGGCGAGATCGATATCGAACGCGGTATCGATCGTAAACGCGCGTTCCTTGACGCCGGCTAACGCGCGCGCGATGGCTTGACTGGTGTTGCTATCGGCATCGCGCAGTTGGGCCGCGACGATTAACAGGGTCGGCAAGTCGGGGCCTTTGGCGCCAAGATGGCCTTTGGCGCTCGGCTTCTTGGTGTTTATACGTTCGCCGTCCAAAACCCCACTGATGGTCGCCCCCAACAGATGCGCGTCGAATTTGGGAACGCCGACCACGCCGGTATCCATGTCAGCGTTGAATTCGGTCGCAAAGTCGAAACTTCGATCTTTAAGCGCCGCGAGTTGGGTCGCGGCGGGAATTTCCAAGGCCTTGAACAAGCTCGCGAGATCTTTCCCCTCGAGCGATATATTGCCGCGCGCGCCGGGGCGCTCGTCCCTTAGGTGATCGATGGTCAACGCCCCAGTCAGTGCGGTGTCGAGTCCAGTGATTTTTAATTCCGAAATCTCGATACGCCCCGCCTCGAGCGCCAACGTCACCGCGCTGATCGCGGCCAACTCGGCCTTGCCGTTGGGTAGCGACTTACCGCGTAGCGTGGCCGCCAATTGTAAGGGCTTTAAATCGTAACGCGTCGCGGCGAGATCGTAAGTGATGGTGGACTCCACGCTAAAGGTACCGTCGAGTGTGGGTTTAGTGGCGTTGACATCGGTCGTAAGTTTCACCCTCACCGGTGCGCCCAACGACAGCGGCCCCGATTGCACGTTAAGCGAATTGAGGTGCAGTTCGCGGCCAGTGCTCGCGTCCCGCCAATTCACCGTTGCGTCTTGAATATCAACGCCGCCGACGGCAAATGCGGCCAAACTCGCGGGTCGATTTGGCGCGCGCTTCGCTCCATCCGATTTAGCCAAATCCTCCCAATTGGTGCGCCCATCGGCATCCTTGGCGAGATTCACCGTAAGACCGCTGATCCGCACGCTATCCATTTCGACGCGCTTAAACAGCAAGGGCCAGGTCGCGACCGCCACCTGCACTTTCTTTACCGCAAGCATTGGCGCATCGCCAAACCCAGGTGCATTGCCAAGTTGCAGCGCTCCGGTTTCGAGTTGCAGCTTCGGCCAGAACGCGACTTTGAGCGGCTCATCGAGGATCAAGGTTCGGCCGGTTGCGGCGTGAACCTTGGCGATCAACCTGGCTTTGTAATCGTTGGGATCAACGCGGGCGAGAAACAGCGCCGCGCCGGCGATCAGCAGCAGCACTACGCCTACGATCAGCACGAACACACGAAGCGGAGTACGCAACATCTTAATCGTCAACCCGCTGGCGCGCCCGCGCACAGGCCGCGCGTACTTGATTGGGCGCGGTACCGCCCAGATGATCGCGCGCCGCCACCACATTATCGACGTCTAATACGCCGTACACCTCGTGCGCGATCACCGGATGCAGGGCCTTGAAGTCGTCCATGGTTAATCCGGTTAGATCGCAGTCGCGTTCAATGGCCAAGCGGACCGCGGCGCCGACGACACGATGGGCATCGCGAAACGGCACACCGCGACGCACGAGATAATCGGCAAAATCGGTGGCCGTGGTGAAGCCGGCATCGGCCGCGGCGCGCAGCCGTGCGCGGCGCACTTGTAAGGTCGGTACGAGATCCCCGAACGCGCGCAAACAAGCGGCCAGCGTGTCGACCGTGTCGAACACCGGTTCTTTGTCCTCTTGATTATCTTTGTTGTAGGCGAGCGGTTGCGCCTTCATCAGTGTCAGCAAGCTCATCAAGTGGCCAACCACCCGCCCAGTTTTCCCCCGCACCAGTTCCGGCACATCGGGATTTTTCTTTTGCGGCATCATGCTCGATCCGGTGCAGAATGCGTCATCCATTTCCACGAACGCGAACTGTTGCGAATTCCACAGCACCAGTTCTTCGGCCATTCGCGATAGATGGATCATCATCAAAGCCCCGGCGGCCGTGAACTCGATCGCGAAGTCGCGATCGGAGACCGCATCCAGCGAATTCTCCGCGATGGCTGCGAAGCCGAGCAGCTGCGCGGTCAATTCGCGTCGAATCGGGAAGCTCGTACCGGCCAGTGCCCCCGCGCCAAGTGGGAGCACATCGATCCGGCGCCGCGCGTCGCGCAGCCGATCGCGATCACGCAACAACATTTCGAACCACGCCAACACATGATGGCCGAAGGTTATGGGTTGCGCGGCCTGCAAATGCGTGAAGCCGGGCATGACGGTCGCGGCTTCGCGTTCGGCCAGCGCGATTAGGCCGAGCAGCAAACGCTCCAGCGCCCTAAGCAACTCATCGCATTGATCGCGCAGATAGAGCCGGAGATCGGTGGCGACTTGGTCGTTGCGCGAGCGTGCGGTGTGCAGTTTCTTGCCGACTTCGCCCACCCGTTCGACCAAGGCGTGTTCGATGTTCATGTGCACATCTTCGAGCGCGACCGACCATTTAAAGGTCCCGGCGTCGCAGTCAACCTTGATCGCCGCCAGGCCCGTCACGATTTGATCGCGTTCCGCGGGCGTCAAGATGCCGGCGGCGGCGAGCATCGTGGCGTGTGCGATCGACCCCGCGATATCCTGCGGGTATAGCCGCCGATCGAAACGAACCGAGGCCGTAAATTCTTCCACGAAGGCATTGGTCGAGCCGCTGAAGCGACCCGCCCACGGTTTTTCGGCCCCAGGTTTTTTCACCCGCGATTTCTGACTGGGGGGTACGGTGTTGGCGGAGTCCGACATGGAGCTTATCTGCGACATTTAATGGCGAGAGTATATCGCAAGGCGTTTCTTTGGTGCGCGCGACGAGGGTGGATTGACGTCGACCAAGCGCGCCGGGACACTGGCGGCGTCAATGTCAACACGCGGGGTCATGCACGGGTGCGCGGTGTGTCCAAGCCAATCGTTCCTCCATCGGAATTGTTTCTGCCCGATCTATGTGGGATCCGCGCGGTGTTCGCCGTGGTCATGATCGGCGAACTCCTGGTCTTCGTCTTGACGTTGGCGCGCATGGGCTTTAGTCCGCTGGCGCTCGATGATCTCGCGTTACTCTCGCTGTACGTGCAATTGATTGGGCTATCTGCGGCCGCGGCGTTGTGCATCAGCCGTCGTTGGCTTAATCAACTTCCCGAACCAGCGATCCCGGTTTTAAGCTACGGCTTGGTGCTCTTGGTCGCGACGCTGGTTTGCGAATTGGCGTGGCGAGTGGTTGCGCCAAGTGTTGACTACGCCGCGATCGGGCTCGGTCACGGCGATTTTGCACTGCGCAGTTTAGCCATCAGCGCGATCGTGGCGGCGCTGGTGTTGCGCTATTTCTATGTGCAGTTTCATTGGAAGCAGCGAACCGAGTCGGAAGCGCGCGCGCGGGTTGAAGCCCTGCAAGCGCGAATTCGCCCGCATTTCTTTTTTAATTGCATGAACACCATTGCCAGCCTTACGCGGAGCGATCCCGCGCGTGCGGAACGCGCGGTAGAAGATTTAGCGGATCTTTTTCGCGCGAGCTTAAGCGATGCCGCGGCCTTGGTAACGCTTGCTGAAGAAATTGAGTTGGCGCGCCGCTATCTGAATATTGAAGCGCTACGGCTTGGCCCACGGTTGGTGACGCGTTGGGCCTTGGAAACGCTGCCACTATCCACCCCTATTCCCCGGTTGACGCTGCAGCCCTTGCTCGAGAACGCAATCTATCATGGCATTGAACCGGCGCCCGCCGGCGGCGAAATCGTCCTGATGGGTGCGCTGCGCGACGGCCAAGTGGAGATAGAAATCGTGAACCCAATCGGTCACACCGCCCAACACAGTGGCAATCGCTTGGCGCAGGATAATGTCCGTCAACGTCTCGCCGCGCATTTTGGCACGCGTGGCCGCCTAATCGTCCACGCCGCGACGAATGATTACCGGGTGCTGATCTCAATCCCACACGTCCACCCCTGACGACATGAGCGCACGTCTGATCATCGCGGACGACGAGCCTTTGGCGCGGGCCCGTTTGCGCGCCCAGATCCTGGAACTCGGGGTCGGCGAAGTTGTGGGGGAAGCCGCAAGTGGCATCGACGCCGTCATGCTCGCGGAAACGCTGCAACCCGACGTTATTCTGCTCGATATACGGATGCCTGGGATGGATGGCTTGGAAGCCGCGCGACATTTGTGCCGGTTGCCGCAAGCGCCGGCGATTATCTTTACCACGGCCTACAACGAACATGCGCTCGCCGCGTTCGAAACGCATGCGGTCGATTACTTGCTGAAACCAATTCGCTCCGAACGCTTGCAAACCGCGCTAACGCGCGCTGTGCTGTTAACCACCGCGCAGCGCCGCACCGCACCGGCTATCGGTGGTGGAAAACGTCGACACTTCAGCGCGCTTATTAAAGGCTCGCTGCGTCTGGTGGAAGTGAACGAAGTGCGTTATCTGCAAGCAGATCAAGGCTATGTCACGGTCAAACATCCCGCGGGCGAACTCCTGATTGAAGATTCCTTGCGCGCGCTCGAAGAAGAATTTGTCGACGAATTTCTGCGCATCCATCGCAACACCTTGGTGGCCCGCGCGCACATCGTCGCGTTGGAGCGTGATTCACTCGGCAATAGCGCGGTGGCATTGCGGGACATGGCCGAAAAATTGCCGGTGAGTCGTCGTCTGCTGAGCGCGGTCAGGCGCCGTTTGCGCGAAGGATCGGGGTAGTGCGCTGTCCCGCTGCATAACTCGTGGGCTACTGGCGGTGCCTTGTGAGCCGCTTTGAGCTTCGAATCTTCGCTGCTGCCAATTCGCGGCTAAAGCCGCTCCCACAACACTGACCATTGGATTAGTGAAGTTCAGTGCGGGACCGGACAAGGGTTAGCAGAGATCGCCGGCGACAGCCTGCAAGGTCGCGAGCGCGACCAGCGCGGCGGTCTCGGTGCGCAACACGCGCGGTCCCAGGCGCACTCCTTGGTACGCATGGGCTTCGAGCACGGTCAGTTCGTTGGCGCTCAAGCCCCCTTCCGGGCCGACCACCAGGCTAGCGCTAAGCTCGGGCTTGGCGAGGCTCGCTAACGTCGTCGCCGATCCCGGCGCGAGGGTCAGGCGGGTGGTGGCCGTATCCATCGCGACAAATTCCGCCACCGTCATCGGCGCCAGCATTTCTGGCACGCGATTGCGTCCGCATTGTGCACAGGCATGCGTGATTATTCCGCGCCAATGTTCCATGCGGCGCGCGGCGCGTTCAGCGTCGAGCTTGATCTGGCTACGCGCGCTGGTGAGCGGCACGAGCCGGGTTACTCCCAGTTCAACGGCTTTCTGCAGGGTGTAATCCATCTTCTCGCCCCGCGAGATCCCCTGCGCGAGGGTGATAGTGAGCGGAGATTCACGCTCGATCGCGGTAAATTCCGCAATCCTGACGGCGACCGTCTGGCGCGTGATCGTCGTCACGCGACATCGGAATTCGCCGCCATGCCCATTGAAGACAGTGAGCGTGTCACCTACTCGCAAGCGCAGTGCTTCGCGCACATGGTGAGCGCTTGCGCTGGGTAATTCGATTGTCGCACCCACGCTAAGCGCGACGGTTGCATAAATCCGCGGCATTTGAACGGCCGCGGGGTTATGTCGCACTAGTCGCGCATCATCCCCTAGCTCGCGGGGCAACACGCGACGCGCTGCTAATTGGCGGCGGCGTTGGCCGGCATATCGGTACCGAGCACCGCTGAGATCAATAAATCTTCGAGTTCAATGCGGGTCGTAATCTGCTCGGCCAGGTGCGAGAGCGCCGGGGCAAGATCAGTATTCATGGTCTTTTCACTCGCGCCTTCGAAACGCTCGCTAAACGCGATGGCGGATTCGGTCGCGCGTTCGATGCGCGGATAAATTTCCTTCGCCATGTCGATGACGCGGCTACGGCGCTCGTTGCCATCCGAAATGCGCTGATAAAGACCGAAGTGGCCGATGGCAATGTAGTCAACCAGGATGGTCAGAAATTCGTCCAGCATGTCTTGGATGGTTTCGTCGACGCGGTTTAGATCAACCTTCGTCAGTTCCCATAGCAACACCAGCATTCGCTGCCGCTGTTTGAGCAAATCGTCAATCTGTTTGCGTGATGTCGCACGTGGATCGTGCACGGGTTTAGCCGCTTTGGTCATACCGAAAGTTCCGAGGTGTCGAGCGTGAGTGCCCAGCTCGCGCGTCGCGCGCGAATTGGGGGTACGACGCGGGTGATTTTCAAACTGCATTTAGTGCGCCCCTACTGTAACGGACTCCGTGCGTGAACGCACGCCGGGCCCGGCTTGATCGTGTTATTCCGACGCTTATCACCCTTGTTAACGGGGTGTCGTGAATCCTGTAATGGCAGGCCGACTACACCCCTTTACCGCTCGCTATAATCCCGTGCATGGAAATCGCGGGTTATCAGATCAAGCAATGCATCGCCGAGGGCGGCATGGCGTCTGCTTATTTGGCTGAGCAATCCGTACTGGGCCGTTTAGTGGTGTTGAAAGTCCTCGATACCGTTATCAACGACTCCCGCCTTGCCTATCGTCGCTTCCTGAACGAAGGCAAGCTGCTCGCGGCGCTCAAGCACCCGAACATCATCACCATCTTCGATATCGGCCGGACCGATGACTTTGTTTACATCTCGATGGAGTATGTCGCCGGCGGCGATTTGAAACAGCGCCTGCAAGACGGTCCACTGCCGCCTGCCCGGGCCATGGACATCCTCGAAGCGGTCGCGCAGGGTCTCGGCGCCGCGCATGCCGAGGGCATTGTGCACCGCGATGTCAAACCCGGGAATATTCTATTCCGGGCCGACGGAACGCCGTTATTGAGCGATTTCGGCATCGCCAAATCGCTCTATGCCGATGTCGATTTGACCGCCACCGGCGTGTTTCTGGGCAGTCCTAACTACATGGCCCCCGAACAGGCGGAGGCCGCCGATGTCGATGGTCGGGCCGATATTTACTCCTTGGGGATCATCCTCTACGAAATGCTGGTCGGCGAAAAGCCGTATCAATCGGAATCGGTCATCGACGTCATCCATATGCACAAGACGGCGCCGATCCCGCGCTTGAGCCGGCCGCTAGCCGTCTATCAAGGGCTGCTCGATCGCATGTTGGCGAAAGCGCGGTCCGAACGGTTTAAGGATGTGGCGGCGCTTATTCACTACCTGCGGAGTTTGCGCGCGAGCGGGGCGTTGTCGGTCACACCATCGGCGCCGGCGGCGTCCGCGAACACGGCCGTCACACAGATCCGCTGGGATGCGCTGCCTAACCGGTGGTTACGCTATGTGCTCTACGGATTACTCGGTTTGACGCTGGTTGGCTATGGGGTTTTGTTCTACCTCGAACGCCAACTCGACTCGTCGCCGCGCGCCGTCGATCCCGGCGATGCGGCTGGGTTGGCCGCCACTACAGCCGCCTTACAGCGGGCAGTGCCGCCGTTAAACACGGCCGCGCCGCTCGATCCCCAGGCCGTTGCCGCCGCCGCCGTGTGGCTCGGGCAACATAGCTTGAACGAACAACGTCTCACGACTCCGCCGCGCGACAATGCGTATTACTATTTTTCACGGGTGCTGCAGTTGGACCCTACCAATGTCGCGGCCCGTAACGGTATACGCGCGGTGGCTGGCGCCTACGCACTGTTGGCGGAAGCAGCGCTCGATCACGGCGAAGCGTTGCGGGCCCAGGCCTATGTCCGGCTCGGCCAACAAATTGAACCGGACAATGAGGCGTTGCGCTTATTGGCGGAACTGACGGCGCCGCGCCAAGTGGGTGTGGTCGAACGCTTAACGCGTTGGTGGCGGCGGCTCGGGAGCTGACGCCGAAGAGTCGATCTGATGGGTTGCCGCGGCGGATTGCTCACGGTCCCACGCGTCGAGCAGCGCTTTGAATTCTGCGATTTTGGTGGTCGTCGCGGGTGTGCCCGATGTCGCGGCGTTAATGGCCGGTGAGTTCGCCACTGGCCCCGGTGCGTCGCGCGGGCCCGCAGGTGCGGCGTCGCCAAACGCGGCCACGCGCAGCGCGCTGCGTGCGGTTGGCGCGACCGTACGCGCGGTATCGTCAAGTAATCGCCCCGCTTGATAGACGCGCACGCGTGGTCCGGGCTGCTCGCCGCGATACCACGCCGGTGGACGACCGGCGAGCTGCAAGGTGCCGGTGGTTGGATCGCGCCATTGGTACAGTCGCGTCGCGGTCACTTGTGTCGCACCGACGGCGGTTACGAACAAAGCCGCAGCGAGCACGGCAAATCGCGAAATTAATTGCCACCGTTGCACCACGTGTTGAGTGCGACTAAACATTGCCGGACGTGCTCGCAATCAGGAAACTTCCCTTACCATACCGGGAATGACCACCGAGGCAAGTTATTTGTCGGCGCTCGCCAACGGCGCGACTGGCGTCGTCGGGTCCGCCCGGCTGGCGCGCGCGGTGCGCGCCCACTATGCCGTCGCGGAGCACGCGCGCGGAATAAGCGTATGGCCCGCACCCGACCTGCTACCGCTCGAGGCGTGGTTAAGCGCACGCTTTGCAACAACCAATGTAAAGCCACCGGGCGCCGATCTCGTCTTAAGTGCTAACCAAGAGCGTGCGCTATGGGCGCGCTGTATTGATGAACAACCACGACATGACGCGCTGACTTCCGTGGCGGGCCTCGCTCGCGTGGCGCAGGAAGCATGGACGCTGGTGCACGAGTGGGGGGTCGCGCCCGCTAGCGTGCCGTTAACCCCAGAGTACCAAGCGTTTGCCGCCTGGTCGACGCGATTTCGCGCGCATTGCGCGCGCTTACGCGTCATCGATCGGGCGCGCGCGTTGGCGAGTTTGAGGCCCGTGAACGGTGATTCGGCAACTGATTTCGCGCTGGGTTTTTGGGCCATGTCGCCGGCGCTCACACGCTGTCTGCCGCCGCGTGCTGAACGTGAACCCCAAGCGACGTTTCCGCTGCCGCGCGCGCTGAGTTTCCCCGACCGCCGCGATGAAATTGCAGCGGCGGTGGACTGGGCCCGCGCCACGCGTGAGCGCGCACCGCAGGCACGGATCGCGTTGGCCTATATCGATTCGAGTGTGCCCGCCGCGCTTGAACGCGAAGCCTTACGTCACGGCGTTGGCACTAATCCGCGGCTGTGGTTCGAAAACCCCGTGCTCCGCATCGAGCAACGCGCGCCACGTCCGCCGCTGGTGGACGCTGCACTCGCGTTACTCATTGCCTGGCGCGAAGTACCACGCGCGGTCGCGGCCACCCTCGTCACCAGTCCGTATCTCGCTGGCGCCAACCACGAACATGTCGCCCGCGCCCGCGCCGCGGCGGCGATCCTCGCCACCGGTCGCGATGAACTTCCCTGCGCCACGCTGGCGCAGATCGCAGAGGACGCCGGATGTGCACGCTTGACCGCGGTGTTTGCGCGCCTCGCGGCGCTGGCCGTGACGGCGGGGCGTCGCGCTTCGCTCAAAACCTGGCTCGCGCACTTCGACGAGATTCTACTCACCGCCGGCTGGCCCGGCGAAGAGGCGCTCTGCCCGTCCGAGCAAGCCGCGTTCGATCAGTGGCGGCAGACCTTTGATGCCACCGCCACGCTCGATTTAGTGCTGGCGCCGATGACCGCAGGGAGTGCGTTGCGCACGTTGCGCGAAGCGACGGAGCGATTGGCGCTGGTGAGCACCGCGGCGAGCGACGCGGTAGAAGTATTGCCACTCGCCGATGCCGCGAGCTATGCCCCAGATTATGTGTGGGTACTTGGTTTGCACGAAGGGGCGTGGCCGGCGGCAGTCGAGGTGAATCCCTTATTGCCCTATGTCAGCCAACGCGCCGCCGGGGTGCCGGGCACCCAGCGCGAGTTCGACACGGCCCGCGCGCATTCGATATTAATGACGTTATTGGGCGTGGCAGGTGAGGCTACGATAAGTATTGCCACCACGGTGGCCGACATCCCGCAGCGACCCTATCGCGGCTTGGGTTTGCCGCAACCGGCCGCGGATACGGAGCCGAGAGATCACACGCACCGTAACGGTAAGGCGATTCCACTCGACTACGTCACCGATCAGCCCGTGCCGATGACGGTTGGTAGCAGGCCGCGCGGCGGTGTCGCGGTGCTAACCGATCAGGCAGCTTGCCCGTTCCGGGCCTTCGCGCGGCATCGGCTAAGGGTGCAAGCCGAGCGCATGGCGGAACTGGGGATCGATGCGCGTACGCATGGCGAATGGTTGCATCGAGTCCTCGCGGAATTGTGGCGAAAGTTAGGCTCGCAAGCCGCTTTGATAATGCTGACTGCCGAGCACAGGAACGCGGCCATCGAAACGGCGATCGATGCCGCGCGCGCGCAGGCGCAGGCCAGTCCCGTAGCAACCGCGCTCGAGCGCTCGCGGCTCGTCGCGTTAGTAGGCGAGTGGCTCGCGGTCGACTTGGCGCGCGCGCCGTTTACGGTGTTGGCCACCGAGGCGGAGCGCACGCTGTCGCTAGCGAATCTCCACTTCAATCTGCGTGTCGATCGCATAGATCGACTCGAGGCGGGCGGTCAACTCGTGATCGATTACAAAACCGGCCGCGACGTCGCGCGATCGCAATGGGCGCTGCCGCGTCCCGTGCAACCGCAGCTGCTGGCGTATGCGCTAACCGAACCGCCGAGTGACGCGATTGCCTTTGCGGCTGTCCGCACGGGTAATTGCGAACTTATCGTTGAACCCAAGGCGCGCGCGCGCGGTGGCGCCGTGATTCCGGCTGAGGCAGAAGCGCGCCGAGCGCGCTGGCGGGTCGAACTCGAAGCCCTGGCCACCGCATTTAGCGCCGGCCGCGCCGAGGTCGATCCGAAAGACGGCGCGGCCACCTGCCGGCAGTGCGATCTGCAAGGGCTGTGTCGCATCAGCGAAGTGAACGCGGCCGTGGCGCTCGACGAGGTTCCGGATGCGTGAGCCACTGGCCGATTCCGCGGCACGGTTAGCGGCCTTGTCGCCGACCCAATCCGTGATCGT
The DNA here is from genome assembly GCA_016191285.1 of Gammaproteobacteria bacterium. Classification (GTDB taxonomy): domain Bacteria; phylum Pseudomonadota; class Gammaproteobacteria; genus CAIKBL01. The sequence continues at coordinate 20,090 of JACPPA010000041.1, read as the reverse complement.
CGAAGCCCCGGCAGGTTCCGGCAAGACGGCGCTACTGACGCAACGGATTTTGGTTTTGCTCGCACGGGTCAGTGCCCCCGAGGAAGTGGTCGCCATCACGTTCACGCGCAAAGCCGCGGCCGAAATGCGTGGCCGCGTCCTGGACGCCTTGATCCTGGCCGGCCTGCCCGATGATCCCGACCCGCATCGCCACGCGTTGCAAGTCTTGGCGCGTGCGGTATTAGCGCTCGATGCGAGGTTGAATTGGCAATTGCGCGATAACCCTGCGCGGCTGCGAATTCAAACGATCGATGCGTTAACCGCGGGGATTGTCCGTCGGCTGCCGTTGCTATCAGGGTTGGGGAGCGCCACCGCGGTACGTGACGACGCGTCGGCGTTGTATCGCTGGGCGGCGCGGCGTGCGTTGTTGGAGCTGGAGCAAGCGCAGGCGCCATGGGCGAGCGCCGTCAGCGCTGTGTTACGGCATTTGGATTGTGATTGGCGGCGCGCCGAGACTTTGCTCGTGGAAATGCTGGCGCGCCGCGATCAGTGGTTGACGTATGCACTCACACCGCCCTCGCGCGATGAAATGGCGGTGATCCTAGAGCGCGTGGTGGTGCGCGAATTAGCCGCGATCGAGCGTTTGGCGTCGCCGTTGATGACGGCGCTGGCCGATCCTGGCAGCCTCGCCGATTGGCAGGCGCTGGTCGATTTGCTGCTAACCCAGCAAGGCGCGCCGCGGCAGAAGATGACCAAACATCAAGGTGTACCTAAAACGCGCGCCGACGCCGAGCGCTTTCAAGCGGCGTTTGCCGCACTGGTCGACGAACTCAATGCGCGGCCACCATTGCTAGCCGCCTTGGACGCGGTGCGGCGCCTGCCGTCCACGGTTTATTCCACGACTCAATACGACGCACTGCAGGCGATGTTCACGTTGTTGCGCGTCGCTGCCGCCGAGCTGCGCGTGATTGCTGCAGAACGCGGGCAATGCGATTTTTCGGAAGTAGCGCTCGCGGCGCTGAATGCACTGGGGCCGCCCGAGCAGCCGACGGATCTCGCGTTGACGCTCGACTACAGCATCGTCCATTTGTTGGTGGATGAGTTTCAAGACACCTCGCAGATCCAGTACGCCTTGCTTGAACGTCTGACCGCAGGGTGGACCGGCGACGACGGGCGTACATTGTTCTTGGTCGGCGATCCGCTGCAATCGATCTACCGGTTTCGCGATGCGGAGGTCGGGCTTTTTATGCGGACCGTCGCCGACGCTCGATTAGGCAATGTGCCGCTGACTCGACTGCGCCTGTCGGCGAATTTCCGCACAGATCCGCGCGTCTTGGCATGGCTCAACCTGGCGCTGCCTAAAGTGTTTGGCGGCTGTGCGGTGCCCTTGCCAGATTTTCATCCGTTCAGCGCGACTCGCGTCGACGCACCCGGCAGCGGGGTCGTCATTCACGCTGACGCGGCGGATCGCGCCGCCCAGGTGGCGCAACTCATCGCGGTGATCAAAGCCACCTGGCACGAACAACCAACGGCAACGGTGGCGATTTTGGTTCGCGGACGCAATCACCTCGGATTATTACCGGCGGAACTTTTGGCCGCGGGAATTGCGGTCAGCGCCAATGAAATAGAGCCGTTATCGGCAATCCCAGTGGTCAATGATCTGATGAGCCTGACGCGTGCGCTCTATGCAGCCACGGATCGCGGCGCGTGGCTGGCGGTATTACGCGCGCCGTGGTGTGGTCTCAGTCTGACTTCGCTCCACACGTTGATGGAGGGTGCGCCGGATGATTTGGTATGGGAGTGTCTTCACGACGAGTCGCGCGTGGCGCGGCTGGCGAGCGACGAACAAACGCGGCTTCGCGCAACCCGTGAAATACTCCGGCAGGCGCTCGAATGGCGCGGTCGTGTGCGTTACGCCGCGTTAGTCGAGCGCGTGTGGGAAGCGCTCAACGGCGCCGCGTGCGTGGATCCGCCAGCGCACCGGCGATTCGCCGAGCGCTATTTTGAATTGCTGATACAAATCGAAGACGACGGCAATGAATTAACGCAAGGGGTACTCACGACTTTTATCTCGCGTCATTTTGCGCGACTGCCGAGCACGCCACGGCAAGCTGTCGAGATCATGACCATTCATCGCGCCAAAGGTCTCGAGTTCGATGTGGTGCTATTACCTGAACTCCAGCGCACCGTACGTTTCGAACCGAAGCGGATGGTGCTGGCGGCGGCTTTCCTCAAGGCGCGCGGCAACGATATTTTATTTGCGCCATTACCGCCGGCCGGCGTTAAAAGCGAACCGCTTTACGATTTCCTCCGTGCGCAAGAACAGGCGGTGTTGGCGGCCGAGGCCTATCGCGGGTTGTATGTCGCGCTGACGCGCGCAAAGCGCGCACTACATTTATTTGCGCTGCCGCCGGCCGCCGATGTCGCGCCCCGCCCCGGTAGCTATTTGGCGATGCTGTGGCCCGTCATTCGCGAACACTGTCCGCCGTTACCGGCCGCCGCCGCGATTGCCCCGACGCTACCTGCGCTCCGATATCGATCGCGATTAGCCTTAAACGCGCTGGGGCACGCCGCTTCGCCGGCGCCGCGTGCGCCACGCGACGTGGGATTGGAATTCGCGTGGGCAAGCCCGGCGGCGAAGCACGTTGGCACGGTGACGCATTTAATGCTCGAACGGGTGGGGTCGGCGCACGATTTTGACGCTATCGAAAATCGTGATCTCGGCCCGATTATTACTGCGCATTTGCGCCGCCTGGGGTTGGTCGACGGCGAGCTCGACACTGCCGCCGCGCAAGTCGCGCAAGCCCTGAGCCGCACCGCTGCAAGCGCACGCGGTCGCTGGCTGTTTGATGCCGAGCACCGTGAACGCCGCCGCGAGTATCGCTTAACGCAATGGATCGAAGGTCAGGCGAAAGACGTCGTCCTCGATTTAACTTTTGTCGACCCTGCCGGAGTGCGCTGGATAGTCGATTTCAAGACGGGCGTCCATGAAGGCGGCGACCCTGAAGTGTTCATGGATTCTGAAGTCACGCGTTATCGCGCCCAACTCGAGCGCTATGCGGCAGCGATCCGCGCACTCGATACCCGGCCGGTGGCGTTAGGACTGTATTTCCCGCGCCTCGACGGGTGGCGCGAATGGCGATTTTCGTAGCGCGACACGCGCGGTCCAAGATATTGTTCCCGTCCGCGCGCCGCAGGTCCTGGTGACCTTACTTCAAGGGGTTGTTCCGGCGCCGCCGGGCGAATAATCCGACTAACGCCGATCCGAACAGACCAACGGCGCCCGGTACTGGGACCGGCGCGAGGTCGCCACGAATTACTACATTGTCGAGTCTAAAGGTGCCGGCATTCGAATTTGCCCCCGTCCCTTCCAGTGTCACCACGAGCGGGCTCGTGTGAGCGGTTACGTTCAGCGCTACATCCTCGGATTTAAAGCTCGCGCTCGGCGTCCCCTGCGCGACGTCGAGGCCATTCAAGCGCAGCGTCCAGAGTTTCGGCCCAGTGGCCGAGGCGAGTTGATCGAAGGCGATGCTACTCAGGCTTAAGCAGAAACCTGCCGCCGGGGTCAGCGTCATTAAGAACGAATTTCCGTCCTTAAATGATTTGGCGCTGAGGGCGAAGCCCGTCGCTGGGTTACCTTTGGCGTTAATCAAGGTGCCGCTGGTGTCGCTCCAGGAACTGGCGCCGAGGTGGGGTGCCAAGGTCTCCGGCGTATTTGAAAAAATTCCGGCGTTGTCCTCGAAGTCGTAGGTTACCAAGGTGGCAGCCGACGTCGGGAGCGCGGCGGTCAGTGAGAGGAGGACGGCGAGCGCTGGTAACGGCCGTCGTGAAGCACGCAGAGTAGAAATCATATCCATTTTCCTCAATCCATTGAGTCGTTCGATTCATCCATGCTATCGCGTTGCGCGTCCTGCGCTACGCCATGACATCGCCTGTTGTTCTATGCGACCGGCGGCGCCGGTTCAAGTGATCGTCGCAATGGCGAGAAAGATTCCCGCGTGCGCTCGGCGGAAGGGGTTTATTTTCCGCTAGGCGTGCTGTCGAACCGCACCAACAGTGCGGCCGGTCCGCGTTCAATCCGATGCAGCAATTCCGTTTGTCGATTGATGCCCGTTTTGTGAAAGATGTGCTTCAAGTGGGTGCGCGCGGTGTTTACCGAAATTTCGAGTTCTTCGGCGGCCTCATCCAGACTCATGCCGTTAGTCATGAGCTGGACTAGTTTCGCTTCGGTTTGCGTTAATCCGTACAGTCCGGTCAACACATCATAGGAAACTTGCCGCGGACTGTTGGAGTCGAACAAATACAATAATACCCGCACGCTGGCTTCGGGTTGGCCTAGCGCCGGCACCGGCGCGACGATTAATTCGACATGGTCGCGGCCCATTGGCGAGCGCACAAACATCGTACCGGCGGCTTGATCTTGCCCCAGCTTGGCTTTGGCGACCGCGAGCTGGATCAGTTCGCGTAGCCGCAGGTCGAGCTGCTTGTCCGAGACCGTGACGGTGTCGTTGCGGAATTCGATGCCGCGATTTCGCGCGACGGTATCGCGCGCCGCGCGATTGGAAAACTGAATCCGTAAGTCGCCGTTGATCACCAGCACGCCATGCGGAACGGCATCCAGGGCCTTGCCAAGGGCGCGGTCCGTCTGCGTATCGAGCGCCGTTTCGGTTTTTTGGCCCACCATAAGTTTTAGCGCCACACCGTAGATCTGGCCGCGCGAATCATAGAGCGGTGTCAACGTATCGATTTGCGGTTGGATTCCGCTGCCGCTACTGAAGCGCCCACTGGCGGGACGCGTGAGACTCTCTTCGCCGCCGCTCGCGAGTGCGCGGGCGACGAGGGTGGTGGCGTGCGCCAGCGGCACGTCGTAGAGCACCGAAACGAGATCGGCAAGCGGGCGACCGAGCACCTGCCGGCGGTGCCAGCCGATAAGCGATTCCGCCGTGGCGTTCATGAAGCCGATGCGACCGTCGCTATCCGCGGTGATTACGCCATCCTTTGGACGCTCGCTAGAACTCGGATCGCGTCCAAGATGCAGGTCGAGGTCCTCGAGGAAATCGGCCTCGCGGTGTAAGGCGAGATCGATTGCGGTTAAGAGATCCTTGGTCGTAAACGGCTTGTTGATGAAACCCGCTGGGCGGGTGGCGCGAGCGCGGGCGAGAAGCTTGTGATCGACGTGCGCGGAAATGTAGATGACCGGGATGTCGTGTCGCGAACGGATGCGCTGGGCCGCCTCGATGCCATCGATCCCGTCGCCAAGGCGGACGTCCATTAGAATTAGATCGGGCATTAGTTCGGAAGCTTTTTCGATCGCTTCAAACCCGTCTTTGGCGATGGCGCTTACATCGTAGCCCAGCCCGCGCAAACGCATCTTCAGCGCGCCGGCGACTGCCCGCTGATCTTCGACGATAAGAATTTGCTCACCGGACATGGCGTGTCCGATCGTGCATCAGCTCTTGGCGCGCCAGCTGAGTTGAACCTTGCCAAGGGGGTTGAACGTCCCGCCACGCGCACACGGCGCTCCATGGCGCGAGCGCTGAAGCGAGCCGCGACCGCTGGCGGTTAGATCACGCGGAGATGTCCGCATACCACAATGACTACCTGACTAATGGTCGTTATTTTTTCTAGAGCGAACGTTTAATGGTCATCACGGAACTGGCGTTGAAATAATTCGCGTCGTTCCTGTGCGTCCACTGTAAGCGTCGCAATCGGGCGGGCTTCGAGCCGGCCCAAGCCAATTTCTTCGCCCGTCTCCTCGCAGAATCCGTACGCCCCGTCTTCAATTCGTTTCAAGGCTTGATCGATCTTATACAAAAGCTTGCGGTAGCGATCGCGCGTGCGCAGTTCAAGGATGTTATCGCTCTCGCGACTCGCCCGCTCAGCCTCGTCGCCCACATCGCGGGTTTCGGTGCGCAGGTGCTCGAGGGTTTCCTGCGACTCCACAATCAATTCTTGGCGCCAGTTCTGCAACTTGCGTTTGAAATACGCGAGATGGGTCGGGCCCATGTATTCTTCATTGGGCGAAGGGCGATATCCGTTCGGGAGCTTTACTTCGTCTAGATTGATCACCTTCCGCGCAGGTTTGCTTTCGGCTTTTGGGGCGATCTTGGCGGTCGCGGACTTCTTGGTTGCGTCCGGCTTCAGCTTTTTGTCGAGATTTTTATCGGCCACCGATGCTGCAGGTGGCGAAATGGGCGCTGATTTGATGGAAATTGATCCCTGTTTGACTGGTGTTGCAGTAGGTTTCGCCAGCGCTTTCGTGGCCTTCACCGCGCTTGGCTTAGCCGTCACGGGTGCTTTGTCTTTGTGCACTGGTGTCGGAGCCGGTTTGGCAGCTACTTTCGGCGGGATTTTTACTTTCGGCGTGGCAAGCGCCTTCGGTGCGACCTTGGTGGCTTTCTTCTTCGCCGGCGCCGGTTTTGCCGGCTTCGTGACGGCTTTTTTCTTCGGCGCCGCGCGGGCGGGTTTCTTACTTGTCGCGACCGGGCGTTTCGCCCCCACCGTCTTCTTGGCCGGCGCGGCCGCGCGCGTCGCTGGTTTCTTCGACGGCTTGGCTTTCGCTTTTGCCACGCGCTTCTACCTCCGTACATTTACCCTGACAGGGCGGGCGATTATCGGCTAAACCTGAAAAAAATATTAATGTTTAGCGAGGCGCACATTAATCACTTTCGGCGGCGAACGCAACGAGCGATCAGTGAACACGCTGCGCGCTCTGCTGAGTCAGCTGTGAGCGGGGTTCTCGCGACCCCACGCGGTTGGTTCCGTCGCCCGCAACAAGTCAGGTTTCGCGATGGCGCCTTACTTCCCCTGCCCCAGTCTCATTTAGTAGTATGCGCGCGGCACTGTGGCGGTGACCTGGGGAGCGCTCAGCGCCGAACCTTCTGGGACCGAGTGCCTTAAATTTGGTTGGGCCAGGTCGTTTCGCCTTCGGGGCATAGCGGGGAGCATTGAATGACTAAGCACATGATTTGTGCGTTGCTGATGAGTGGGCTGATAACTGCGGCCGCGTTGGCACGTGCGGACGGAAATGCCGCCGCCGGCCGCAAAGAAGCCGAGACTTGCATGGGCTGTCATGCCATCGAGGGCTATTTTAATGTCTATCCCTCTTACCACGTGCCGCGTATTGGCGGTCAGCAGGCAGGCTACGTTGCGTCTGCACTGAAAGCCTATCGTGATGGCGGCCGCAAGCACGATACGATGCATGCGAATGCGTCGAACTTGAGCGACGACATGATCGCGGATATCGCCGCATACGTTTCCAGCCAAGGCAAATGAGGACCGTCGGGTCCAAGTCTAAAAAAGTCCGGGAGAATTTCTACATGATTTCACTGCGTCCAATGATTCTTGCGTGCGGCTTGTTAGCGGCGGCAGCGGCCGGTGCTAATGAAGAGGCGGCCGCGGCCAAGGAAGACGCGGTTCCGTTCGAGAACAAACTCGCGGCGTGTACGGCGTGTCATGGCGAGAACGGCGCGAAACCCATCATGCCAGAATACCCGGTGCTCGCCGGACAGCATGCGAATTACCTGGCGCACGCCCTCCGCGATTATCGCGCGGGTCGACGTAACAACGCGATCATGGGCGCGCAAGTTCAAGCCCTCCAGCTGACGGATAGTGACATCGATCGCCTTGCGGCGTTTTTCTCCGCGCAAGCCAGCCCGCTTTCGATATTGAAAAAATAGTCGTCCCTCCTGGACTTTTCAGAGTACGGAAAACAAAAAGTGTGATTTTTGTTTTCCTTCATTTTCAACGGTCTGCGACCATTGAAAATGGCGGCACATCCCTGTGCCGCAGGAATCTCTGCCTTTTGCAGAGATTCCTTAATACCCACCAGGTTAATGTGGCGATAGGCGAGGTGGATTGCGCTGTCGTCGTCCCGGCGCACTTCGGGTGGTCGGTATTTACAGCTCATTATTTAATGCCGGGGATCAAAGAGCCGTTTCAGCGCACTGAATTCGGCGTCACGTCGGGGTACCGAATAGCGTGTTACGAGTAGATCCGCCGCGGCGTCATCGCCGCGTAAGGCCAGGGCGAACAACATCGGTGGTGTGAGCGTATCCCGCGCACGCTCCGTGATCGCACTCAATTGCGCGGCACTCGACAACCCCGTTAGTAACAGCCAGGCCTGTGTCGTGTCGCGTTCCTCGCCACCGCTCACCACCAGTTCGCGCCATAGGCGCTCGGCGTTATCGCTACGTCCTGCGCGCCACTCGATATAGCCCACAATCCGTTTCGCAGCCGGCGAAAAACTTGCCACCGGCGCACACGCGTCGCGCCACGACTCGAGAACGCGATCGGTCAGGGCTGCGTTCTCCGCATGCAGCCAGGCGTTAAAGCGGGTGACGCAGAGGAGGGCGAGCGCAGCGGGGCGGGTTGGGTCAACGCGATGCGCGAGTTCGGCGTAACCCACTGCTTCGCGCGCTTCACCGAGCTGACTGCTGGCGCGTGCGAGCGCCATGTAGTCTTGGATAACGGTCTTGGTTTGTTCGCGTTCGGGAATCGGAATCGAGCTAACCAGCAATGCGACAAAGCCGACCATGCCGGCGGCTACGGCGCGTGGCCACGGGGTGGCGGTGAACACGCCGCCCGCTGACAACGCGAGTAACGGCACCAACGGCACGCGAAACCGGTCACTGACAAAATACAGCAGCGCGCCGCCCGCGTACGCCATGCCGCACACGACAAGCGCGCGAAGACCGGCGACTTGCCAGCCGCGGATCGCGCCTGCCGCACCCAAGCTAAATAGTAGTGACCAACACAGCGGATTCCAGCGCAACCACGGCGAACGTTGTTTATGAAAGGCGTAGGTCTTGTTGTTGTATTGCTCGACGTTATTGGCGAGGTAGTACGCTTTGTGCGCGAGTAAGGTGAGCCACGCGACGGGTGCGGCACGAATCGAATCCAGCGTGCGCGTTTGCCAGTAGGCCGTCGCCGCGCGATAGTCGTCAGGCGCGGCCGGATGCGATTGACGGTAGAGAATCTCGGATTCGAGGCGCGCCGTGTTCGCAGCTTCGTCGACCGAATTAATCGGAATCGACTGTTCGAAATAACGACCGTGCGCGCCCGGCCGATTGGCCGCCCAGAAATTGTAAGCGCCTTGCCAAGGCAATAAACGAAAATCGCCGGCCAGTCGATAGTTCACCGCACCGAGCACCATGAGCACGAGCAACGCCGGCAGCAAACTCGCGAACGCGTTACGTCCGCGCGCCGAGGTGGACGTCGCGGCAATGACGGGTAACGCGGCCAACAGCGCTAACAATTGCGGCCGCACTAGTGCGGCAAGGCCAAGGTAGGCACTCGCGGTTAGCCAGGGCGCGCGCGCCGAGGTGCGAAGGGTGAGCTCACGCACGATCGCGTGGACGCCGGCCAGCATCAGCGTAATTCCGAGCGTAATGTCGAGCGCATCGCCGCAAAAATGCAGCAGCACTGGATTGAATCCGACCAGTGCAGCGGCGGCGTATTGGGCCCGCGCGCGCGGCCACAAATAGCCGGCCGTGGACCATACCAGCCATGTGCTCGTCAAATGGCCGAGCGCGTTGATCAATCGCGCGATCCACGGCAGCGCGATGGGATCGAGCCCACTCAACAGCGGCAACGCGAGCAGTGCGGGATAACCAGGGGCGCGATAGAACGCTTCGGCTGGTAAGGTTCCGGACGCGATTTGCTTCGCTAATACCAGGATTTCGCGGTCGTCCAACACCGGGTAACGCCCGAGCGGCGTGCCGCCATACCACGCAAGGTAACCCGTGAGATAAATCACGATCAACCCCGCGAATGCCAGCGGCAAAATCCGCGGGGGACTGGGTGTCGCGGCGCGGTTCATCGTGCTGTAGCCGCGACTACGCTAGAGTCTTGTCTCATTCATGCCGAGCCTCCTAATTTGCTGCTTGGAGCGCGCCGATAAAGGGGCAACGTCATTCTAACGCGCACTCCGTAAGCTGTGATTCGCTCGAGATTGTGCGCAAAGCACGGCGGATCGGGGGTAAGCGGTCCGGGCCAGCCGTTTTTTGCGTAATATTGAGCAACTTTTGGACAAATACTGGGCGTTGTCCTCCGCACTTTGAGCGTCCGCCGCCTATACTTCCGATCGTCGGCGCCGATACCCATTACGGCGCCTCTATCGAACAGTGAGATCAGCGGCGTCGAAATAGCACCTGTAGGCGTGAGGATCTGGTCTTTAATGTTGAACGTAACCGAATTGTTGGCGGCGGAAGTTGCGAATCGTCTGAGCGCAAGCTTTGCCGTTTCGTTTGGTGGCACCGACTCGGGCCATCTGGCGAGCGCCGTGCATGCTTCGGGTGAAGCTTTCCACCGCATCGCGGACAGCGATGCCCTCTACCATAACGTCGAGCACACCGTGTACGTGACCGTGGTGGGGTTGCAGATTTTGCTCGGGAAACAGATTTTGCGCGGCGACGTCTCGCGTGAGGAATGGTTGTCGGTAGTCGTCGCGCTGCTGTGTCATGACATTGGTTATGTGCGCGGGGTTTGTGGTAACGATGGAGGTGAGACAATTGCGACCGGCGTCCAAAATCACACCACCCGGCTTGCGAACGGCGCGAGCGACGCCACCTTGATGCCGCTCCATGTCGACCGCGGTAAACGCTATGTCAGTGAAGCGTTTGGTAACGAGAGCGCCTTTATCAATGTCGCGATGGTGCAAGAGTGTATTGAACGCACACGCTTCCCCATCCCGGACGATGCGTGGTATCAACAAATCGGCGATTACCCGGGGCTAGTCCGGGCCGCGGATCTCATCGGGCAGTTAAGTGACCCACGATATTTGCACAAACTCGCGGCGATTTTCTTTGAGTTCGAGGAGATCGGCTTTAATACCAACACCGGCTATCGCAAGCCGGGCGACTTATTAGAAGCGTATCCGTACTTTTTTGAGCAGAGTGTCGCACCGTATATCGTGGATGCCTTGCGATATTTAGAACAAACGCAAGAAGGCCGTGAAATCACCGCCAGCCTCTTTAGCAATCTTTCCCGCGCCCGCCAATCGTATCCGAACCGCATCGCGCGTCACGCCTAAGCCGCTTGGGGAAGGTGTTCTTTTTAACTTTATTCTTTGGCGCGGTGGCAGTGGCCGCGCCGCCGCCGTTTAACTTAACCGAAATCGCGCCCGGCGTTTTCGTCCATCGTGGACAGCAGGTGGGCTTGGATCATCCCGCGCGCGGCGACAGCGCGAATATCGGCTTCGTCGTCGGCTCCCACTGTGTGGCGGTGATTGATACAGGAGGAAGCCTGGCGACCGGTCGCGCACTGCGCGCCGCGATCGCGGCACGGACTGCGCGTCCGATTTGTTTTGTCATTAATACGCATGCGCATTTTGACCATGTGCTGGGCAACGCGGCGTTCCTTGATAGCCATCCGAAGTTTGTCGGGCACCACCAGCTGAAGGCGATCTTGGACGCAAGCCGGGATTACTTTAAAAAAGATTTCGCACGCGAACTCGCCGGCGCACCCGAGCCAGCGGTGATTGTGCCCACCATTGCTGTCGAAGCGACCCGTGTGCTTGATTTAGGAGGCCGTGAATTACGCCTGAAGGCGGAGCTCCCAGCGCACTCCGATGCCGATCTCACCGTCCTCGATTCCGTCACGCAGATCTTGTGGACCGGAGATCTGGTTTTCATGGAACGCCTGCCGGTGCTCGATGGCAAGCTCGAGGGCTGGCTAACTTGGATGGCGAATGCGAGCGCGGAGTCCTATGTGCGCATCGTGCCCGGTCATGGCCCGGTCAGCGCACCGTGGCCCGCGGCGTTGCAAGCGCAGCGCGCGTATCTCGAGAAGTTGAAGGCCACTGTTCAACAAAGCATCAACGCGGGTCAATTTCTGGAAGACGCCGTGGCGCAAGCCAGGGCCGCGGATCTACGTCCCTGGCGCGTGACCGCCGCGCACCCACGCAATATCAGCAAGGCGTTTCGCGAATACGAATGGCAATAAATCGGTAGTTCAAACGCTCGTTTAGAACGCGACGCCCTGCGTCTTGCACAAAAAACGCATGAAGGGTGTGGCCGCGGCGTAGGTTTCCGTAGTCAATGCGATCACGTCCGAAACATGTAAGGCACCGGGCTCGAAGGCGCGCAACACAATGAAGTCCTTGCGCTTGATTTCCTCAGACCACGGATGATTGTCCGGCACCGCGATATCGGGCGGCAGACGCTTCAGCGATTCGCCCGACCGTACAAACACGCGGGCGCGCTGCAATGCGCGCTCGACCGTACCCCAGCGTGCCGGATGATCGACGATCTCTTGTCGAATCTTATTTAACGCGGGACGTTCCGGATGCCACATGCCGCAGGCGATAAAGCATTCGTCGACGCCGACATGAAAATAATAGCCGGGAGCGTGCACATCACGCGACGCGTCGTGACGAAAGTGGATGCCGATGTTGGTTTTGTACGGTCGCTTATCGTGCGCGAAGCGCGTATCGCGATAGATTCTAAATAACGAACCGCCGACCTTTTTGGGGATGCACAGAAAGCGCGGTGAAATCTTGCCGAGCGGTGCGGCCATCGCCTCGATGAAGTCGAGCGCCGGGGTGATCACGTGCGTTTCAAAATCGTCTTTATGCGCATGAAACCATTCGCGGTTGTTATTTACCGCCAAGCGACTCAAAAATTCGAGCGTCGCCGGTTTAAAGCCGGAGAATCGCGAGGCCGAAGCTGGCGCACGTTTGACCATGGAAGGCGTCCGAGAAAATTGGTGCGCTATCTTGCCACGTTAGGGTTGCGGTAAAAACGTAGCGGCGACTGCCGCGAAGGATTTCAGTTCGCGGGCTTCCCAAGCGTTTGAATGACCGAGTTCGCGCGCAATGATCGCGGCGACAGCGGGTGCCGCCGTCATGGCTGCGCGGGCATCCAGAAATAGCATCCGCGTGCGGCGAGCGAGGACGTCTTCGACGTGGCGCGCCATTTCGCCACGTACTGCGCGCACCACCGCTTGCGGTTGGCACGTTGCTCCGATCGACAGCGCTACATCAAATGTCGGCAGACGCTCGTCAGGCGCTGCGGGATCCGCGAAACGCGGAGGATAAAGATTGACCCGATCCGGAATCGTATCGTTGACAGTGCGGGATGGTGGCGCGGCGACTCCATGGTGGCGCAGCGCGGTGTCGACGCAATCTGCGGCCATGCAGCGAAAGGTGGTCCATTTGCCGCCCGTGATCGACACCAAACCGGATTCGGCAATCGTGATTCGATGTTCGCGGGAAGTCGTGGCGGTGGCGGGACCGCGGTCGCCGTGCGCGAGCGGGCGTAGGCCAGCGAAGGTCGACAAAATATCAGCGCGCCGGGGCGCTTGCGCGAGGTAGCGCGCCGCGATGTCGAGAATAAAGTCAACTTCGGCGCTGCTCGGCCGGGGGACAGCACTGTCGCTGGTTGGCACATCCGTGGTGCCGAGTAGCACACGGTCATGCCAGGGGATCGCAAACATCACGCGACCGTCGGGCGTATCCGGCATCAAGAGCGCGGAATCACTCGGCCAAAACTTTCGGGCGACCACCACATGACTGCCGCGACTTAAGGTGAGCTGTAGTGGGGCGGCCGGTTGATCCAAGCGCGCCACCGTGTCGACGTCCGGGCCCGCGGCATTGATCACGAGGCGCGCCGCAATCTCATGCGTTCGGCCAGTTTCGCGATCCAGAACCTGGATCCCGCGAATTTGACCCGGCGTACGTTTAAGGAAGCCCGTGGCCGCGGTGTAATTCAGCACCACCGCGCCGTGTGTCGCGGCGCGCGACAGCACGCCAAGCAACAGCCGCGTATCGTCGAATTGCGCGTCGGTGTAACGTACAGCCCGCGTGAAACCGCCGCGTAAGCCAGGTAATTCGCGCACCAGTTCAGCGTTGGATAGCAGCGATGCCCGTGGCAACGGACTACCACCCGCGAGGAGATCATAGAGCGCGAGGCCGCCACGATATTTCAGCGTCTGGCCGATGCCAGCGAGCGGAATCGCGAACGTCAGCGGGTGCACGTACGTTGCCGCGTTCGCGAGGAGCCAGCGTCGTTCATGCAAGGCTTCGCGAACCAGGCCCAAACGTCCCTGCGCCAAATAGCGCACACCGCCATGAATGAGTTTGGTGCTGCGACTGGAAGTGCCGTGGCCAAAATCATCGCGCTCAACCAGCAACGTGGCGAGTCCGCGCGAGGCGGCATCCCAGGCGATGCCAGCACCGGTCGCGCCGCCACCGATGACGGCGAGATCGAAAGTGGTAGTCGTGCTGTAGTCGAGTAGCGATTCTCGCTTCATGCGCGCTCGATGGCCCACTCCCGCGCGCGTGCGACGGCCTCGCGCCAGCGTGCGCGGTGCGCAAGATCGGCCGCCAAATTGCCGTCCGGCATGAACCGCGCCGCATCGTCGCTCAACGCTAACAATGATTGCGCGTCGGGCCACACCCCAATGCCCAGACCAGCCAGGCTCGCGGCGCCGCGCGCGGTGGTTTCGATGTCGGCTGGTCGGTGGAGTTCACAATTAAGGATCTGCGCCTGTAGTTTGAGCAGCAGATTGTCGCGCGACGCGCCGCCATCGACCTTTAAGATGGACAGGCGGGTGGCGGAGTCGGTCGCCATCGCATCCAAGACATCGGCGACCTGGAGCACGATCGCGTCGAGCGCGGCGCGCGCGATATGCGCCTTGGTCGTGCCGCGAGTCAGGCCGATCAACAGGCCGCGCGCGGTTGGGTCCCAATGAGGTGCGCCCAAGCCCGTGAAGGCGGGAACTAAAATCACGCCATCACTATCGGGGACGGATCCCGCCAAGGCTTCAATGTCGGCGGCGTGCGCGATGATCCCAAGCCCATCCCGCAGCCATTGCACCAACGCACCACCCATGAACACACTGCCTTCCAACGCATACTCAAGCACGCCGCCGCGCGACCAGGCCACGGTGGTCAGCAACCGCGAAGTGGACAGCGGCGCGGTGCGCCCGGCATGGCGCAGGATGAAACAGCCGGTGCCGTAAGTACATTTGGCTTCGCCAACGTTAAAACACGCCTGACCGAACAATGCCGCTTGTTGATCGCCGGCAATACCGGCAATCGGCGGCGCGGCAGCCAGCGCGTTGGCGTTGCCGGCTACGCCGGAAGAGTCACAGATCGCCGGCAGAATTTCTCGCGGGATATCCCATAGCCGCAGTAAATCTTCGTCCCAATCGCCGGTGTGCAGGTTGTAAAGCAGGGTACGCGAGGCATTACTGGCATCCGTGACATGCAGACGCCCGGCTGTCAGGTTCCAAATTAACCAGGTATCGATGGTGCCAAACGCGAGCTCGCCACGCCGGGCGGCGGTTCGCGCCCCAGGACAGTGATCGAGCAGCCATTGAAGTTTACTGGCGCAGAAGTAGGGATCGATTAATAACCCTGTTTTACGTTGGACCAGGGGTTCCAGATCCTGCGCGCGGAGCTTGGCGCAGGCCTCGGTGGTACGCCGGTCCTGCCACACCAGCGCGCGATGCAGGGGACGACCGCTGCGGCGTTCCCACAGCACGGTGGTTTCGCGCTGATTGGCGATGCCAATCGCCGAGATGTCCGTCAGCGCAAGTCGCGCGGCAGCCAGCGCCTCAAGCGTGGCGCGGTACTGGCCCCCCCACAATTCGATCGGATCATGTTCCACCCAACCGGGCGCGGGGTAGTACTGCGGGAGGGGGTGTTGCGCACTGGCGATGACTGTCAACCGTGCGTCATAGACCACTGCCCGCGAACTGGTCGTGCCTTGGTCGAGAGTAAGGAGATAGGCCATGGCAAAAGTATATATAAATCGGCGCTCGTAAATCGGGTCTGGGCCACGGCGGTTACCGGGTGCGACATCGATCACCGTGGGAGTTGCTTTAGCGACTTGCACTACTCAATTTGGGCGATAGTTCGATCCCCGCGATTGCTTAAACTCCGTTGCGCGAAGTGGAGAGGGGCATGCCGAGATTCTTGGTGTGATTCCACAGTCGGACGCGCCTGCGTTCAGACAGGTGGTGCCAGCGTGCGACGGTAACGTTTCTTAGCTTGTGCCAGCTGCTTGCGAATCCCCTTAGTACTGCCTGACCTTAGCGCCCAGGTTTCCCTGGGCGCTCGTTTTGCCCCTGCCAAGCGCTGTCGGCGACAAACGACAGCGTCGACCGAATTCATCGAGCCTGTCGTCGGTCGATGTTTCGTGGCCTGTGTCGCGTCACCACTATATGCATTGCGTCACACGTTCTCGCCCCTAGTTTGTGACCGCCGGCACGCTTGGGCGCTTAAGCCGAGTTCGTGCGCTCCCTGTGGCCTAAAACTTGATTGTCTCTACGGCAAATCAATTAAAAGATGCACCCACCCTAATGGACCACCCCGACGCCTCGCCAGATTTCCCGTTTTTTCGTCGAATCGTATTGGAGACCAAAGTCCAGGCGGCGCTTGGCGCGAGTCTGGCCGTGGTGGCCGGGATGCTGGCGATTAAAGCGGTTCCGGGTCCGTGGCCGGTGGTGTGGCTTGCACTGCAATTATTCGGTTATGGCGCGCTCGGTTTTTTCGAATCGCGAAAGCCGAGCTTAAGCTTCTGCGTGTTGATTGTGGTAGTGCTAACCTGGGGGCTCGGCGTAATCGCACTAGTCGCGACCGGCGCAGCGCTGACCTGGGGTGCACTCCTCGCAGCGGTCTTGGCCTTGGCGATGCCGGCGATCACGGGCCCCTATAAAGGACTGGCGGCGCACGCCCAGCTGACGGGCGAACAACAGGCGCGTGCGGAAGCTGAAGTCGCCTTCTTGCAAGCCGTGGACGAGATTCGCCGGCTACGGCTCGATGCGCAGAACACCCACGAAATTCGCCAGCAATTAAGCAGCACGCTGGAGAGCACCAACGGTGAATTGTCGGTGGCTCGGAGTAAAGCTGAGTCGCTCGCTGGCGTCCTGCAGCGGGTCATGCCGTTTGAGACGGAAACCGGTCTGCTCAATCGCGAGCGATTTCTGCAAGTGCTTAAGCGGGAGTGGGCGCGCATGCAGCGCCAGGAGGCGCCGCTCACGTTGGTCGTCGTGGCGCTCGACGCCTTCGACAAATTCGAAGAGACGTACGGTCGCATTACTTACGAAGCCGCGATCCGGCGGATTGCCGAGGTTTTTCGTAAATCCGGTGGTCGTCCAGGTGACGTGGCGGCACGCCTGGATCGCAATCGCTTCGTGTTGATGTTTCCCGAGAGCGATCAAAAATACGGTCCGCAATTAGCGGAACGCGTCCGCACCCGATTGCAGCAACTCGGGCTCGCGAACGCCAATGCGCCGGACAAATTCTTAAGCGCGAGCTTCGGTCTAGCGACGATGATTCCGGCCAGTGGATTCGCTGATTCCATCTTGCTGGAGCGGGCCGAAGCGGCCTTGTATGAAGCGCAATTCCAAGGCGGTAATCGCAGTGTGCGTTTTCGCACACTGCATCATTTGAAAGTTGAACGTTGGGATCCGAACCGCGAAGGTTCGCTAACCTTGGACGGCATGCAGCACAAGCTCGCCATCGCGGGGTACCGCGGGCAAACCAAGCAATTCCTGCCGGGAGAAACTATCGGAGCGCGCAAAACCGCGCTCGATATTGTTAACGCCGTGGTGGCGGGTGAACTCAAAATCACCTTGGACGGTGAGAGCCGCGTGCTTCGCGCCGGCGATTGCGCGTTCATTCCGCGTGGACAGGTGACGAGCGTGGAGGTCTTGAGCAAGACACGGGTGGTGTGTATTGAAGCGAGCCGCGCTTGAAGAATTGCGCGCGGCAAAAGTCGTTGGCCGCGAAATATTCGGATCCTTAAGCCAATATTTTCTGCAACTCTCCGCTTGCGATCAGCCGCGCCAAATCGTCCGCGCCGCCAATTAATATCCCTTTGATAAAAATCATCGGTAAGGTTGGCCAGCCAGTCCACAGCTTGAGCGCCGTGCGCCGTCGCCAGTTATTGAAGTAATTGCCGAATTCAAGGTAGGTATACGGGACACCCGCTGCATCAAGCGCTTTACGCGCGCGCTTCGGAAACGGATTCATCCCCATGCCCACCACGACCACGGCGTGTGCGGCCACGGCCGAACGCACTTCATCGACAATCGCCTGCTCGTGGGCGGCGACCTTGGCGCGAATGGCTGGGTGGACATGAGCTTCGTCGAGGATTGCACGCGGCATGCGATGACCTTATCGATAGTGATTGTTAGAAGCCATGTCAAAACGCTTTTAGTGCGATGCCCCGCAATGAACTTCGCTACATCGCTACTCGGAGTAGCGTGTGGGAGCCGCTTCAGCGGCGAATCGTTTCGTTCCCCTTCGCGGCTAAAGTCGCTCCCACAATCGCTTCGCGTCGATAGTTGAAAGTCCCTGCGGGACACTAGTTGAGCGTTCGCGCCCGTGGCTTAAGCTTAACCGGTAGATGCTTCAGGCCACCGACAAAACTCGATTGTACGCGCTCGACGGGTCCGGTGATTTCGATGCCGTCGAAGCGTTCGAGCAGTTCTTCCATCGCGAGGCGAATTTCGATCTTGGCCAAGGGGCCGCCCAGGCAGAAGTGCGGACCCGCGCCAAAGCCTAAGTGCAAATTCGGATGGCGTGTGATGTCGAATTCATAGGGCCGCTCGAACACTTCCTCGTCGCGGTTGGCCGATGGAAACCATAAGAGCAGGCGATCGTCGGCGCGGATCTTGTGCTGCCCGAGTTCGGTATCGCTAGTCGCGACGCGCATCAGCGAGATTACGGGATCAGACCAGCGTACGATTTCTTCGACACCCAAGCGCAGGCGTTTTGGATCTTCGCGCAGCAAGGCCATCTGCGCCGGATTTTCGAGTAACGCGAGAACGCCGCCCGAGAACGCGTTGCGCGTGGTTTCGAAACCAGCGAGCATCAGTTGCACGCCGTTGTGCGCGACCTGCGACGGCGTCAGCGGGGCACCGTTGACCGCGGCGTTGGCGAGCAAGGTGAACGGATCGGAAAACGGACAGCCCCGGCGCTCGGACGAGCGGCGCAGGCTGTAGTCATACATCAGTCGAAAGCCGCGACTCACGGTTTCGGCGGCGGTGCCTTGTTGATATTCGGGATCGGTGCCGCCGATCGCCATCTTGCCCCAGCCGAGCATCTCTTCCCAATCTTCGCGCGGTATTTTTAGGATGTCGCAAATCACGGCCATCGGAATTCGGACCGCGAGATCGCTGACCAGATCGATCTCACCGTGCGCGGGCAACTGATCGAATACTTCGCCGATAAGTTCCTTGGTTCGGACTTCGCCATCGGCGAGTGCCTTGGGCAGGAACGGCGCCTGCATCACTTTGCGAAAATCGGCGTGGCGGGGGGGATCTATGGTCAACACATTTTCGCCGACGCCCATCGCCTCCCCAGCAATTTCCGCCATCGCATGATCGATGACCGGCATGACGCCTTCGCGCTCGGAGCTGAAGCGTTCCGGTTCGTTCAAGATCCGCTTGATATCGGCATGGCGAAACACCGACCAGTAGCCGCGCGCATCCGGACTTTGCGTCCAATGCACGGGATCCTCGACGCGCATCCGGTCGAACAGGCGATAGTATTCGCTGGTCGCGAAGAAAGTGGGGTCGTTTAGTTTTTGATCGACGTGCACGGGCGGCTCCTTATCAGACATCGTGTCTGGTCGAGGGATTCTAGAGCCGCTGCTGGGTCATTGTCTTGCGCCAAGGGCGGCGGGATAGTCGAGCCGGCCGCGCGCGGTCGTTTAGAAGCGTTTGTGCTCCATGAACGCCGGCACTTCGCGTCCGAGGCCCAGCCGGCGCGCTTCCTCATAAACGGTAAACCCAGCCATCACGTCCTGCACCGCGGTGCCGACGGATTTAAAGCGTTCAAGGCAGGCGTTAACGTTCAACGTTCAAGGGGTAGGAAGCGTTGCGTTCATTCAACATTCAAGCATTCAACGGTCATTCAAGGGGTCAGAGTCGTTGATTCTCTTGAACGGTCATTCAAGGGGTCAGAGTCGTTGATTCTCTTGAATGGCCTCCATCCTCATACATCTGCGCTTCAATAGATCAACGACTCTGATAATCATTAGCCGTCTCCCAAGATTGGTGGTAGATGCGAAGTTGAAAGATTTCGTGAACCACCAAGCAAAGGAGACGAGCGATGACACTGTATTGTGGAATTGATTTGCATAGCAATAACGTGATGG
>JACPPA010000040.1 GCA_016191285.1 Gammaproteobacteria bacterium | reverse complement strand
CTTCAGCGCATCAAAGTAAATCGGCCGCGTCACTTCATATGTGGCGTCTCCTGGTTGGAAGAGAGCCCCAAGTTCGACCGCTTCGCGAAGCGAAGCGGGACGCACGCAGTGCGCCCCGCAGGGGCGAGCAAACGCAAAAGCGTTTGCGAGTCCATCCCCCCCTTCAGCGCATCAAAGTAAATCGGCCGCGTCACTTCATATGTGGCGTCTCCTACTCTCCTCACGATTCAGCGCTTGTTGTATTGTTTTGATAATTAGAAGCGAAAAAGTTCCGATGCGCTGGTAGTTGCATTGATATCCATCGCCTCGTGCGCAGCTGCCGACAGTAATGCGATTCATGAGGATTTTACGTGATCGATATGGGCCTTCGCTGCACATGCTCGCAGCGAAAAGCGACGCGCATTCGTTCAGTGCCGTTTACTACTCAGCTCGACGAGTGCTTGGCGTCACCGATGAAGAGAGGACATCGGGATTATTGGATGTCCTTAACTACTGGGAGAACGCTGACTTAATCGATTCGATACTCGCACAGAACACTGAACGATCCTACTTAAGTCTGGATCGTCATTTAGGCGCTACCTGCCGTACCGCTGGTTCCGATTTACTTTGGCGTATCGAGAAAGTGTCCGACAAACCCCACGCGCACCAATTCCGATCGGCCGTGCCCGCAAGCTTCACGAATGGTGAGCGGCTCGCGCTAGGGCGCCGATGATTGAGGATTAAACCGATTGTATGCGGCTGGATCGAACAGGCCAGCGGTTACAATCTGACTGATGCGCCCGGATTCGGTGGCGTCCAATCGAGCCACCCGGCATAAACTTTGCCCGAAGCGAGCGTAATTACCACTTGGTTTTCGTTTTCCGTCGCCTCGAAGAACAATTGGTCGAGCCCGTCGCCATGCTTTTGGATCGCCAATCGGCTAGCGACATTTAGCGGCTTTAGCCAGTTGATGATCCAAGGAATCGCAAATCCTAGAAATAACGCTCCGGTAGCGGTGCCGGAATACTCCCAAGGTGAAAACGCCCGCCACAATCCACCGACTCTAGGTAGGTAGTGCACAATGGTAAGCATCAGCACGCGGGACACGAACAACAGGACGACGGCAACGTGAGCAGCCATAAATAGCAGCCGTTCGCCGGACTGTTTGGCGGCGCCGAATGCGAGTAGGTGGGTACGGGAAACTAGCAGGTAGCCGCCGAGCAGCGGCAGCAACAACAGGTTAAAGGGCATTTACAGGCCGTCGATCGCGTCAATGAACGCTAACGCTTGTTCGCGTTGTTTTCTTGGCCTCGATTAACCTGCTTGTCCCGAATCTTCTGAATTTGTTCGAGTTGCGCGCGGCCGCGGTCCGATTTCAGCACTTGGCCGAGATTAACTGAACGCGCGCCGCTGGGCTCAACGGTGACGGTGCTGCTTTTGGCATTAATGCGAATGTCCTTCGCGGTCATAACTGCGATCCTCCAGTTGCTCAGATTATCGACCTTTCGCGGAGTTCGTCCACTCCCGCGCTAAATCCCAAAGAAAAGTCCCGCACAGATCGCGCCGTCCGTGGCGCGGGATGGCAACGAGTGGGAATCAGAACCCTAAAGTGAATTGAAATGCGCGGGGTAGTGCTGAGTACGACCACTCGAAGATAGAAATTGCGTGCCTGAAAGCAACCACTTATTTCTTTAGCCTCGACGCCGGCGGTAGCGAGCGCTGGCAGCGAACAGAACCGCGAAGCGCCGCGATGTTTTACCCGGTGTCCGGTTGAATGCTTGGTTATACGTTGCTCCCATTTGCAACAGTCTCGATCCACCCAACCATGACTCGTGGGTTACATTTGCAAGAAATGTCCTCCTTGTTTAAACCCAATACGTGCCCTTTCTTGCACAAAGTTCGCACCCGCCAAAAAATTCGTCCTGATAGATCAGAGTCGCGTGCAACCTGATATGGCGTGAGGGACGCCATGAGCTTTCGCTCGCTGTTTATTATCAAGTCGTTGAGCCTGCGAAGTTGTGCGGGGATCCACCGTCGGCGAAAAGTTTTTAACCTGCTTTCATCCGTTCCGGAAAGTGCTCATTCCACCATCAATCGTGTGATCTAGATGATTCTGTTGACTTGTTGTCACAGATTCCAACCCATCAAGCAGCGCAATTGTAGTTGTAAATGTTGGTCACCACGCTAAGGCGTAGCGGGTCTCGTCATATACCAGAGAGCCATCGACCATCCAATGACAGCACGCGAATAGAGATCGAGGACTACGGCCAGGTACAACCGGCCTTCAGCCGTGCGGATATACGTGATATCCGTGACCCAAGCGCGGTCCGGCTGAGCCACCGTGAACTGTTGCGCTAATCGATTGGGGGCCGCACTCGCCGGCTTCCCAGCTCGATAGCGCGATTTACGGTAACCCCGTAATGCGTGTAACCGCTGCGCGCGCATCAACCGCCCCAGCCGATTCTCGCCACCGCGTTCGCCTCTTCACGGAGGTCCCACCACACCTTCGGACTGTCGTAAACGCCGCCACTCGCCAAGTAGGTCGTGCGGATGAATTCAGTCAAGCGCGCGTCTTCTCTTGATAGCCGAGCACCAGCCAGAAACCATCGCGCGATTTGCACCAGCCGACATAACGTCCGTTTTCGATCGCCTCGTTGCGTACCGTCGCATAATAATCGTACGGTGTGCCGTCGGCGCCAATTTGCGGAAACACACGATCGAAACTCGACATCAGGGAACCCGTCGGCCCGGAATTCGCTAGCTTGTCGCTTACGGCATGGGTCATCGTTGAGGTCCTCTTATTGATGCTGATTGAAAAATCTCCAGTGTGTCTCGATTAAATCCCAGTGGTTTTTTTCTTGCGCCCCTTGAACAGTTCTTCCAAGGAGTGATCGCTGTCGTTGTCGAATGGCTTACGCGCCTTGACCGCTTCGATCCGCATTCGCGCGGCTTCTTCGCGATCCTTTGCCAGATGTGGATAGTGCTGATTGAAGAGGCGATCCGTATAGGCGCGAAGGTTGGATTTGGAAATGGCGTAATCGACGATCGGCCCTGGAAAGGGCGTAAACATCAGGTGGACCAAGTTCGAGTACACCACGGCGTCGATCGAGGTGGGATGGTCGCCATGAAAATACGGTTTGTCACCGATAAGATCGGACACAGCATCGATCGCGCCATAGGCCAACCGCTCGACTTCGGCTTCGCTGTTGCGACCAGCACCGTGATACCAGAATTGGCTCAATAGCCGCTCGCGGAACACTCGCACCGGCTCCCGGCGCTCCTCGACGGGAAGCCATGACAGAAACTTCACCCATAGCGGATCGTAGATCTTAAAATCCTCATCCCGGCGATAGCGCGTCTGCACGATGTACCAATACCAACATTCTCCCAGCATCCGATTCGCAAGGGTGGAGACGGCCTTCTGTTCTTTCGTCAGCGTGGCGTCGAGCCTGTCTCCATACTTCTCCTTCAGGTACAGCTCGATCAGCACCGTGTCGGAGACGACGGTGCTGTCTTCGTCGACGATGAAGGGCAATTTGCCCTTGGGCGCCTTGGTTAGATCCCCCTGGTGCAACATTTCGACGGTGAAGGGTAGGCCAGCCAATCGCAGGTACAAGTCGGTATAGGACACGTAGGGGCTCATGTCTGAACAACCCCAAGCGGGTAAATATCCATACATCTTGATCATGGGTCTTCTCCCTACGCCACGTTGTGCGGGATCGCATGTTAGCATCGCCGTGCACTTGAAAATAAATCGGTCACGAATGGCACTTACAAAAGCTGAAATGCCGGGAAAGATGCGCAATCTTGGCCCTTCGTCATTCCGGCGAACGCCGGAATCCAGTCAAACAATGAATTCATTCTTCACTGGACCCAGTGCTCGGAGAACGGGGTGACGGCGTAAACCGCACTAAAGTAAGTGCCATTCAAATCGGTCACCATTTTCTGGCCTTGCGCGGCGGGCGTGAGTAACACTGTCCCGAAATCGGGTGAAGGGTGTACGGCATTGCCGCTTGATCAATACAAAATGGCCACTTAGGATATCTACATGGCCATTTCTATTACAGAGTTCAAGAACACCTGCCTAGAAGTTATTCGTTGCGTTGAGAAAACTGGGCGGCCCGTCTCAATCACCCGACGCGGCAAAGTCGTGGCGCGAATAGGTCCTTCGTTCGCGGCGGCTACGGACGGCAATTTGGCCCCTTGGGAGCAATTGCGCGCCATGGGCGGTCGATTGATCGCAAAGCCCGGCGAATCAGCGGTGCTTGCGAAGGACTTTGAGGCCTTGCGTTGACGCTGTTGCTGGATACTCATTTCTGGATATGGTGGCTGACCCCAGAATCTCCCATAACCCGTGCGGAACGCGCCGCACTCGATAACGCAGCGAGAGCGGGCACGCTTTGTCTTGCGGCGATCAGCATGTGGGAGGCACAGTTACTTCATTCTAAACGGCGTCTTCAGTTGCCGCTGCCGTTTGCCGCCTGGTTAGCGCGCGCAACGGATGTCAGCGTCATATCGGTGCTGCCACTTGATCGTGACGTAATCATTGCTCTTTGATCGTGACGTAATCATTGCTCTGGATGGACTTCCAGCTAAGTTCCGTGGTGATCCCGCGGATCGACTAATCGTTGCCACGGCCCGCGCGCATGGATTGTCGATGGCGACAGGTGATGAAGCCATCCGAAAATCGCGTGTCGTCAAATTCTGGAAATCATAGCGAGCGAATTCGCATTGCTCCAATCAAGGTTGCCACGCTAACCACGATTCGTGTCGGCAGCCAACGCGCGCCCGATCACCAACCTTTGAATCTCATTCGTCCCTTCGTAGATCGAGAGCACGCGCGCATCGCGATAATATTTCTCGACGGGAAAATCGGCGAGGTACCCATACCCGCCGTGGATCTGAATGGCGGCCGAACACACCCGTTCGGCGATTTCGGAAGCAGCAAGTTTGGCCATGGATGCCTCCTTGAGGCAGGGTCGCCGCGCATCCTTCAGCGCCGCCGCGTGCCAGGTGAGTTGGCGCGCGGCTTCGAGGGCTGTTGCCATGTCCGCGAGTTTGAAATTGATCGCTTGATGTTCCATCAGCGATTTGCCGAAGGTCTGTCGTTGCTGCGCGTAGGTTAGTGCGGCATCGAATGCGGCGCGCGCCACGCCGAGCGCTTGGGCGGCGACGCCGATGCGACCCTGTTCAAGATAGGCGAGCGCAATTTGATAACCTTGTCCCGGCGCGCCAAGCAGATATTCGGCGGGGATCTCGAGACCTTCGAGCGCGATCTGGCAGGTATCCGCCGCGCGCTGTCCGAGCTTTTGTTCTTCGCGAACCACCCGATATCCGGGAACGTTGGTTGGCGTTAGAAAGCACGAGATCCCACGTTTCCCAGCGCCGGGATCGGTGACCGCGACGATCAACGCAACCGCGGCCGACCGACCCGCGGTCACAAAATATTTACTGCCATCGAGCACGAAGCGATCTCCCCGACGAACGGCGCGAGTCGTGATCGCCGCGGCGTCGGACCCCGCGCCCGCTTCGGTCAGTAGAAACGCGCTGGTCTGTTCGCCCGTGGCGAGCGGCCGCAGGAAGCGTTCTTTCTGCGCGGCGGTGCCGTGCTCTTGCAGCGCTGCACAATTCGGCGAATTGTTCACGCACAGCATGTTGCAGAGGCCGCAGTCGCCAGCGGCGATTTCCTCCACGGCCACCACATAGGAAACAAAATCCGCGCCCGCGCCACCCCATTCGGGTGTGACACATAGGCCCATGAAGCCGAGTCCACCCAACGCGCGCAGCACTTGCGAGGGCACGCTCCCCGCGGTTTCCCAGTGGCGTGCGTACGGCACAATCTCACGCGTCGTGAAGCCACGCGCGACGCGCTGGATTTCAAGATGTTCAGGCTTAAGGATCATGTTAGGGCTTTCATTCTCCTAACTTGTCGCCGCTAGCCCACGATGATGGCATCGTCACTAGTGCACGCGCCGACTAGTGCGTGGCCACATGCGGTTTGAGTCTTACCGGTAAATGCTTGAGGCCGCCGACGAAGGTTGATTGCACGCGCAGAACGGGACCCGTGATCTCAATGCCATCGTAGCGCTCCAGTAATTCCTCCATGGCGAGACGGATCTCCAATTTAGCGAGCGGGCCACCGAGGCAAAAATGCGGACCCGCCCCGAAGCCGAGATGCAGATTGGGATGCCGCGTGATGTCAAAGTCGTAGGGTCGATCGAATACTGCCTCATCGCGATTGGCGGAGGGAAACCACAACATCACGCGCTCGCCTTCACGAATTTGCTTGTCACCGAGCTCGGTATCGGCGGTCACCGTGCGCATCAGCGAAATCACTGGGTCTGACCAGCGCACGAACTCCTCGGCCGCGAGTCGCAGCAGTTTGCGATCTTCGCGCAGCAAGGCCATCTGTTCGGGATGCTCGAGCAACGCCAGCACGCCCCCGGAAAAAGCGTTACGCGTGGTCTCGAAGCCGGCGAGGATCACTTGTACGGCGTTGTGTGCGACCTCGGCAGGGGTGAGCGGTTGATCTTTGACCCGCGCATTGGCGAGCAAGCTTAAGGGATCGGAAAACGGGCAGCCACGCCGTTCAGACGCGCGACGATCGCTGTAGTCGTAAAGCAGGCGAAAGCCGCGACTAATCGTTTCGGCCGCGGTTCCCTGCTGGTATTCGGGATCGGTGCCGCCGATGGCCATCTTGCCCCAGTCCAGCATTTCGTCCCAATCGGTTGATGGGATATTCATGATGTCGCAGATCACCGCCATCGGGATGCGCACGGCGAGATCGGTGACCAGATCGATTTCGCCATGTTTAGGCAGTTGGTCGAAGATTTCACCGATTAAAATTTTTGTGCGCGCCTCGCCATCGGCTAGTGCCTTAGGCAGAAACGGCGCCGCGATCACCTTGCGGAATTCGGTATGACGCGGGGGATCGATCATCGCCACATTTTTACCAACTCCCCAGGCTTCCCGCACAATCGCCGCCATCTCAACGTCGACGACGGGAGCGACGCCTTCGCGCTCGGAGCTATACAGCGTGGGTTCGTTAAGGATGGTTTTGACATCGGCATGGCGGAACACCGACCAATAGCCACGCCCATCCGGGCTATGAGTCCAATACACCGGATCCTTCACTCGCATCGTATCGAACAAGCGATAATGTTCGCCGGTCGCGAAAAACGCCGGATCGTTTAGTTGATCGTCGACAGTCATAAAAAGATCCTCTTCATAGCAAAACGTTGTCCTTGATCCGCACGCGACGGCCGACGAATTCCTCGCGCTCCAGGCGCGCGATCAGCACTGGATCGTCGGTGGTGGTCAACGCGCGCTGCCGCGGATCGATATCGACGAGTGCTATCGCGCGTGGCGACTGTCCGCGACCATAGAGCACGGTGTAATCGGCGACGGTTGCGTCTCCCGAGAACACATCGAGAACGTCGCACGTAGCGACTTCGCGCGCAACCGTTTCAGTAACGTCGGCATGCACGAAGCCACCGGCTGCCGGCGTAGTGGACCACAGCCCAAATCCCTGCTTGGTAAGCAAACCGGACACGCTCGACACCAGTGCCGTACTGTTTCCGCGTAGGCGCAACAACTCGGCCGCACGACACGTCGCCTGGAATACATAGTTGTTGAAAGGACCACCCGCAAAGGGCATGCCGCCGGTGACGGTGAGGTCTCGACCGTCTGGAATTCCGAGCGCAGCCTGGCCCGCGATCCCGGCGCCTGGACAGGCCGCGAGATCAGCGCGCGCCGATACCGGCACCATGTGATTCGATAGCGCCAGCCACCAAGGCGGTATGCGCCTCGCCGCGCGCAATACGTGCGCAGGCTTCGCCGAGCAAGGTCTGCTGGAGGGCGCTGACGCTCGCGAGCACGGTCGTAGCACGGGTCGCATCAATCCTGCGCGCGATTTCACCCGCGGGGTTGCGATAGGTCCACCGGCCCCGTGGTACGGCGATGTACTGGGCGCCGGCCAACATTGCGGGAATGCCGGTATCGACGCCAGCCGCAAGCACGGCCTCGATCGTCAGGTCGAGCGGCTCGAGCGCACGCCTACAGTTTTGATTCGACACGGGCAACACGCTAGCGATTAAGTGCCGCGTTTATGCGTTCTTAATGGTTAGCCCACCGTCGACCGGAATCGCGGCACCCGTGACGTAGGATGCGGCGGGTAACACCAAGCTCAACGTCATCTGCGCGATCTCTTCGGGTTCGGCATAACGCTTCGCTGCCACGCGCCGGCGCGCGAATTCATGCTTGTGTTCATCGGTGATATTCGACGTCATGCCGGTATTCACGGCGCCCGGGCAAATGCAGTTCACCGTGATCCCGCGCGACGCCAATTCGACGGCCAACGATCGTGTGAGTCCGATGACGCCGGTTTTGCTCGCGGTATAGGCGCTGATGCCTTTGGTCGCGCCGAGCGCTTCGGTGGACGCGATATTCACCACCCGGCCAGCGCCACTTTTCGTCAGATGCGGCAGACATTCCCGAACTAACTGCGCCTGCGCGGTAATCACCACCGCGAAGGTGCGCGCCCAGCGCGCGTCGAATTCCGGATCTTCGAGCGTGGATTCGAAAACGATGCCGGCATTGTTGACCAGAATATCGAGGCTGCCCCAGCGCTCGACGATGCGCTTGACCACGGCCGTGCGTTGCGCGGCGTTCGCCACGTCGAGCACCCAACCTGCTGCGCTGCCGCCAGCGGCCTTGATTTCATCGACCACTGCTTGCACTTTGTTGGCGTCGAGATCGCTGACCGCGACGTGCGCGCCTTCGTCCGCGAATAAATGCGCGGTCGCGCGCCCCATGCCACTGGCGGCGCCGGTGACGAGGGCGACTTTCCCTTGAATACTGCGGCTGAGTTTCGATAAGCGAGGCATTGAGTTCTCCTTGGTTGCTAATTTGATGAGCTATTTGCTGAATAACGAACCGGAAATTCCGACTTCCCAAAGGGAGCTGGATTTTATTTACCGTCATTCCGGCGTAAGCCGGAATCCATCGATCTTCTTTTATTGGACTGGGTCCCTCCCGGCGCAAGCCGGGATCACGCCGGGACGACGACAGCGTAATTGAGATCGCCCGCCGCTGCACATTCGCGGCTTATGCGGCTCCCATAGCGTGCTGCCGATAAATCGCGGGCACGCGGGGCGTTTGTTTCGGCGTCACAATTCATTATCCTGCTCTTCTCAACACTGAGAGGGGATGGTCGTGCTTAAAACAAGAATTTCCGGTTGGATTCTCATCGTGCTCGGCGCCGTATCGGCGAACACGCTTTATGCCGCCGATGGGTTGGACGGTAAGGCGATCTACACTAAAACTTGCGCGGGCTGCCACGAGGGTGGTGCGACGCGCGCACCGACACCAGAAACATTGAAACAAATGCAACCGACGGCGGTGGTCCGTGCGTTGGAAACTGGCGTCATGCGAATGGTCGGCAACTTCAACTTGAGCGGACCGCAACGGATTGCCGTCGCCGAATATGTGACCGGCAAGCCCTACGACGCCAATTGGGCAGCCAAGGCAACCAATCAATGTCCGCCGGCGAAGTGGCCGGTGGCTGATCCGTTTGCCGCTCCGCAGTGGAATGGCTGGGGCGCGAATCAACAGAATTCGCGCTTCCAACCGGCAGCACAGGCCAAGCTCGATCGCGACGACGTCAAGCGATTGGAACTGCAATGGGCTTTTGCGTTCCCAGGCGAGACCTTGGCGGAAGCGCATGCTTCGATCGTCGATGGACGCCTATTCGTCGGCAGCCGCAGCGGTGCGGTGTACGCGCTCGATGCGAAGCGCGGCTGCACGCATTGGACTTTTCAAGCCGATGCGGCGGTTAAAGGCCCGATTCTCGTCGGCCAAGTAGACGATCACTTACTCGCGTTCTTCGGCGATGTGAGCGGTCGCGCTTACGCGGTGGATGCGGTCACCGGCGCGACGGAGTGGCAACTCGTTGCCGATGCGCATCCGGCGGCACGTCTAACGGGCGGTTTTCAACTCGTCGACGGCAAACTTTATATCCCCGTGTCGTCGCTCGAAGAAGGTCTGGCTGCCGATCCCAACTACAAATGCTGCACATTCCGTGGCGCCGTCATGCAGGTCGAACCGCTAACCGGCAAAGTGAATTGGAAGCAATACACCATACCCGAGGCCGCCACGCACGAGAGCAAAGGGCCGAGCGGTAAGGTGCAGATCGGGCCGAATGGCGCGAGCGTGTGGTCGTCGCCGACGATCGATGTCGCACACAATCGTTTATATGTCGCGACCGGCGATAACTACACGCAGCCAGCGACCCTGACCAGCGACGGTGTGATGGCGATGTCGCTCGACAAGGGCAAGGTGCTGTGGACCTATCAAGGCTTGGCGGGGGACGCCTGGAACGTGGCCTGTAGTCTGCAAGCCAAGGCCAATTGTCCGCGCGAGGAAGGCCCCGATCACGACATGGGTTCCTCGCCGATTCTGGTCACCCTCGCGAATGGCAAACGACTCTTGCTGGGGGGTCAGAAGACCGGCGTCATGCACGCCATCGATCCGGATCACAAAGGCAAAGTAGTGTGGAAAACGCGCGTCGGCAAAGGGGGCATTTTAGGCGGCGTCGAATGGGGATCGGCGGCGGATGACAAGGCGGTGTATGTCGCGGTGTCGGACGCGCGCTGGGCCGGCGGCCTATTTTTTGGCGATAAGGTCGCGCTGGATCCAAACGTGGGCGGTGGACTTTTCGCCCTTAATCTGGCCGATGGCAAACCCTTGTGGCGGGCGCCGCCGGTATCGTGCGCGGGACGCGAGCGATGCAGTCCGGCGCAAACCGCCGCGGTTACGGCGATCCCTGGTGTCGTGTTCTCAGGCTCGATGAGCGGTGTGATGCGCGCGTTTCCATCCTGGACTTATTCAGAGTACGGGAAGCAAAAAGTATGATTTTTGCTTCCCTTCATTTTCAATGGTTTGCAACCATCGAAAATGGCGGCACCTCCCTGTGCCGCGGGAAGCTCTGCCTTTTGCAGAGCTTCCCTAGCTGTGACAGATTGATCCGTTAAGAAGATTCGCGGCTAAATCCGCTCCCACCACAGCCGACGCATCGACGCGAAGCGCTCCCTGTGGGAGCCGCTTTAGTGGCGAATCTTTGCCGGTGCGGGGGCCAAAAATCGTGAGAGCGACTTTGATCGCGAATATAGCTTGAAATTTTGAGTGAAGATTGACTTTCCATGCTGACTGGCAGGTTACGGCTGGAGTATTCTCACCGCATCATTCCTCCAGCAAGGAACCTTATCGTGTCATCCGCCGCCATGCAGATCGCATTACCCGCGATCACACATACCTGTCCCGAACGTGATGTCTATAACCGCGTCCTGGCACTCGATGGGGCGCGCATCCTGGAGTTGGGTTGTGGCCGGGCCGATCTCACCCGACAGATTGCGACGCACGGCCGCGATCGACACCTCACGGCGCTCGAAGTCGATGCGATCCAACACGCGCTCAATCTACAGATCACCAATCTGCCCAATGTCGAATTTAAGCTGGCGGGCGCACAAGCCATTCCGGCGCCGGCCAATCATTTTGACGTCGTGTTCATGTTCAAGTCACTACATCACGTGCCCTTGGACTTGATGGCGCCGGCACTTAACGAAATCTCGCGAGTGCTGAAGCCGGGTGGTCTCGCCTACATTTCCGAGCCGATCTTCGCCGGCGACTTCAATGAGATCTTGCGGCTGTTTCATAACGAAGAACGCGTGCGGGGCGCGGCGTTCGCGGCGGTGCAAGCGGCAGTCGCCGATGGCACCTACGAATTGGTGGAAGAGATTTTCTTCAATACCCCGGTTCTGTTTAAGGATTTCGACGAATACGAGCGGATGGTGATCGGCGTCACGCATACGCGCCATCAGCTAACGCCTGACGTCCATGCCGAAGTGCAGGCGCGGTTTGCGCGGCACCTGACCGCACCACAGGGCGCCGAATTTTTGATGCCAATGCGCGTAGACCTGCTGCGTAAACCGCGCCTGCGCGTGGTTTGATGCGGCGGAATCTTCACGCGCGCTTTTTCGTCTTTGTTTTATTTTTCGTCGCGGGCGGCGCCCGGGCTGACGAATGGGTTATCGGTCAGGTCGTCAGCGTGCATGACGGCGATACCGCGACGGTCGCGACCCGCGATGGCAAGACCTTGCGCGTGCGCTTTTACGGTGTCGATGCGCCGGAACGTGCGACGGAGTATTGGCCGGATCAGGCCTTTGGCAAGGAGGCCGGCGACTTCATGGCGGACTTGCTCCTCAATCACGCAGTTAAAGTCCGGTTAACTGGCGAGCACACGTATCAACGGGAAGTCGGTGAAATCTTTATCGCCGGTCGCTCGGCGTCGCGCGAGTTACTGCGGGTTGGACTCGGTTGGTGGAATCGGCCGTTTGCGCGCAAGGATGCAACCTTGCGCCGGCTTGAACAACGCGCGCGCAAGGCGCACATCGGTTTGTGGCGCGATAAACATCCGCTGGCGCCGTGGCGCTATCGCAAGCAGTATCATGGTCGTGCCAACTAATGTGCGTTCTCGGAGGATTTGTGGGAGCTGTTGTAGCGTCGAGGCGGGTCTCAATAAGGATTCGCTGCTAAAGCAGCTCCCACAAAGCAGCCCTCAGAAAGCAGCTCCCACAAAACAGCTCCTGGCGCGAGGTTGCGCACCACCAACGCGGAACAACCCACTGGCAACTCTGCGATCCATTTAAGGACCTCATCATGAAAGCATTTAACGTCACCCCTTTCGCACTCGGCATCGTCCTCGCTCTTAGCCTCGGCGGTTGTAGCCAAGAAGCGCAAAATAAACTTTCGCGTCTCGGCGTGACGTGGCTGGAAGGTAATTACCGCGTGACCTTTGCGTCGGGTTCGCATCTCAAACAATGGGAAGTTCACGGCGGCAAAGTCACCAGCGAACCGGGCAAGGGTTATTATTATTTCTGGGCGATCGAGAATGGTAAAAAGCGTTACGTGCAGACGCCGATCGAGCGCTCGTATATCGAGGAGGTTCCGTAAGCCTTCGCCACGTGAGCGGGGGGCGATTGTTTCCCGCTGCTGCCCTAAGGCACGACCTGGTTGATGATGATCGCAACCGTTGTCGCCGGTCCGACTTTCAGTGGACCGGCGGTCCCTTGCAGATCGCCGCTCGCGGCGATGGGCTGCCCGGACTTTGAAATCCGCGCGGTCACCATGACTTCATTGACACTGCTGAGCTTGAACTGCGGCGCCATCGCGAGTGAGTCGTCCAGTATCACGTGAGTCGGCAGATCGCGCGCAGTGAGGCGCTTCACCGCCAGCGGCATCGGTGGGCCATTAACCGCCTTGGCGAGCACAAACAGGATTGCGTCGGGTGGCGCAGTCGCGCGTAAGGATTCGTCGAGGGCAACATCGACGGTCACCCGCGCCGCGTTTGTAGCGTCCGCGGTGGCAGCGGCCGGCGCCGGGATATTGGCGGCAAGCGCCGGCGCCGACTTCTCTCCGCTCCGGTTTTCAATTTCAGCGATTAATGCATCGAGTTCCGCCGTCGGTAATTCGCTCGCCGCACTCGCGCGCTTGGCATGCGTGAGAAAAACAAGGGCTTTCTTCGCATCGCCCGCTTCGTCCGCCGCCAGGCCGGCGAGCCATAACGCAGTCGGGTTTTCCGGTTCCAGTTCGAGCGCGTGCGTGATCAAACCCGTCGCTTTTCCGGCCAATTTGCCGTTGTTCGTCATGGCCAAGGCGTCGGCGTATTGCACGAGCACTGCGGGCAAATCGGGATTCTTTTTATGCAGTGTCTCGAATTCCTGCACGGCTTTGTCGAATTGATTGCTACTCATGTACACGCGAGCCAGCCACAGACGCGGCTCGGGATCATCGGGTGCGCGCGTAATCCGCGCTTGGAGTTCCGCGATCATTCGTTCCAAGGACGGGTGCGGACGCGCGTCCGCTGCAACCGGCGGCGCAATGCTCTCGAGAGTGCCGAATTTAAGATAAGTGGGAACGGCGATTGCCGGGATAACAACGGCGAGCACTAGCGCGATCGCCACGCGTTCGCCGCGCGCCGTCGGTGTGATTTTTAAGGCATGTGCGTTGGTCTCGTTCAACGTCACGCGCGCTACATCGCGCTTAAGTGCGGCGACTTGATCGACCGCCACATCACCCAGTTGTGCGTCGAGCGCCAGCACCTCGTCGTTGCCTTGGAAGTAGTCAGTGGCGGCACTGTCCTTAGGCGTGGCGGTGGCACGTAATCCAACCCAGATGAGGGTTGCGCTAACCACCAACAGTAGCGCGCCAGCGGCGAACCAAAACGTCACGCGCGATTCTCGTGCGAGCGCGCGACGCGCCACCACACGCCGCCGACCACGATCAGCATCAGCAACGGTCCGAACCACAACAGCCAGGTGGTGTCTTTCATCGGCGGTTTGTATAAGACGAAATCTCCGTAACGCTTGACCAAGAAGGCAATGATCTCGGCATTGGTTTGACCCGCGCCGATCATGCGGAAGACTTCGTTGCGCAGATCTTGCGCGAGATCCGCCTGTGAGTCGGCGAGCGACTGGTTTTGGCACACCAGGCAGCGTAGTTCGTTCAACAATTGTTCGTAACGGGCTTGGCGCGGCGCGTCCCTAAACGTCAGCGGCAGATCGGCCGCGTGCACTGCCAGCCCGAATACGACGGCCAGCCACGCTCCCCGGCGTACGTTGCAGCCCGGTCTACCCAACGGGTTTACCGCGCAATTTGGCGAGTAGGGGCGCGATTTCGCTGCGCCAGATTTCAGGGGTCAGGGGACCCACTTGTTTATGCCGGATGATCCCCTGCGCGTCGATGATGAAGGTCTCGGGAACGCCGTAGACGCCGAGATCGAGTCCGAGTTTACCGTCCGGGTCGAAGATATTCGTGCGATAGGGATTGCCGTGCAGGGCGAGCAGATCACGCGCGGCGTCGCGGGTGTCTTTGTAGTTAAGGCCGACGATCTCAACGCCCGGATCGCGCGCCAATTCGACGAGCAGCGGATGTTCGTCGCGGCACGCACTACACCACGAGGCCCACACATTGAGCACCACCGGGCGCCCCGCTAGAGACTGCTTGGTGTAGGTTTGCTCGGCATTGTCGAGGGTCGAGAGACTAAATTCCGGCGCCGGTTTGTCGATCAACGGTGACGGCACGTAGCGCGGATCGAGCTTTAGGCCGACCGCCAACACTACCAGCAACACGCCAAAAAACGCCGCCGGAACAACAAATCTCACCGTTGAACTCCGACCACTTGCGCGCCTGCACGCGCCGCCGCGGCGCTACGAAAGCGTCGATCGCTAATGGCGAGCGCGCCACCGCCCGCCATCAATAACGCCCCCAACCACAGCCAGCGAACGAAGGCCTTGACGTGCAAACGAACACTCCACGCGCCATCACCGAGCGGTTCGCCGAGTGAGATGTAGAGATCGCGCGTGAAGCCCGGTTCGATGCCGGCTTCGGTTAGCGCCGCCTGGCGGACTTGGTAAAAGCGCTTTTGCGGGTGTAACTCGGCGACCAATTCCGCGCCACGCCTGATCTCAAACTGCCCTTCGCTCGCCTGATAATTCGGCCCTTTAAATTCGCGGAGCGCCACGAACATAATCGAATAGTTACCGAGTTGAACGCGATCTTTCGGCGCCATGCGCGTGTGGAGATCGAGGCTTTGCGTACTGGTGAGGCAGACACCGGCGAGCGTCACGGCAAACCCAAGATGCGCGACGCATTGGCCGACAAACGCGCGCGGCAATTCCAGCAACGCGTTGAAGGGTGCATGACGCCCGCTGATTCGCGCCCGTACGCCGTTCAACGTGCTCCCGATGACCCAGGTCGCGAGCAGTAATCCCAGCGCGGCTTGCCAACGATTCTCCGGCACCAGCACCGCCATACAAGCGACGGCAATCACCACCGTCCCGACGGCGACCACCGCGAGTTCGCGCACCAGGCGGCGCAGGGAATCTTCCTTCCAGCGCGCAAACTGCCCTAACCCGAGCGCCAATATCAGGGGCGTCATGACCAAGGTGAACACCAAATTAAAATACGGTGGACCGACCGAAAGCTTGCCCATGCCGAGCGCATCGATCAGCAGCGGATACAGCGTGCCGAGCAATATCGTCGCGGCGGCGACCGCGAGCAATAGTGAATTCGCGAGCAAAAAGGTTTCGCGCGAGACCGGCGAATACTCACCCCCGGCCAGTGTCTGCGGTCCACGCCACGCATAGAGCGCCAAAGCGCCGCCGATTAAAACGCCCAGGATCGCGAGCACAAACACCCCGCGCGCGGGATCGGTCGCGAAGGCGTGCACCGAAGTTAAAACCCCGGAGCGGACTAAAAATGTGCCGAGCAGACTCAGCGCAAACGCGCCGATGGCAAGCAACACCGTCCAGTTTTTAAATGCCCCACGCTTTTCGCTGACGGCCAGCGAGTGGATCAACGCCGTGCCGAGTAGCCAGGGCATGAACGACGCGTTCTCGACCGGATCCCAAAACCACCAGCCACCCCAGCCGAGTTCGTACTAGGCCCAAAAGCTGCCGAGCGCGATCCCGAGCGTTAAAAAGATCCACGCCGTCACGGCCCACGGTCGGGCCCAGCGCGCCCACGCTGGGGTCAAGCGGCCGCGTAGCAAGGCCGCGACGGCAAAGCCAAACGGCACGACGAATCCGACATATCCCATGTAGAGAATCGGCGGATGCGCGATGAGACCAGGATCTTGCAACAAGGGATTTAAATCGGCACCGTCGGCCGGCGCCGGGAAGCCGCGTAAGAAGGGATTCGAGGTGCAGATGAGAAACAGCAGGAACGCCACGCCGACCAAGCCGATGACGGCGAGCACAATGGCGGTGATGTCGTACGGCAAGTGCCGGCTCCGATAACTAACCGCCGCGCCCCAGCCGGCTAAGATCAGCGTCCACAGCAGCAGCGAACCTTCGTGTGCGCCCCACACTGCGGACAAACGGTAGTGAAGGGGCAAGGCCGAGTTCGAATTTTGCGCGACATAGGCGAGGCTGAAATCGTTGGTCGCGAAGGCATACGCCAGCGCGCCGAAGGCGATTAGCACCAAGGCGAACTGCCAGCGCGCCGCGGGCCACGCGAGCGCTAACCAAGCGTTGCGCCCGCGTGCGAGTCCGACTAATGGCAACATACCTTGCACGCAGGCGACGGCGAGCGCCAAAGCCAGCGCGAAATGTCCGAATTCAGCAATCATGGCGTTTTCCCGGTTGGCGTCGCGTTGGCGTTGAGATTGGCCTTAAGACTGGCCGCGACTTCCGGCGGCATGTATTTTTCGTCGTGCTTGGCCAGGACTTCAGCCGCCTCGAACACGCCATCGGCGCCAAGTTTGCCGTTAGCGACGATCCCTTGCCCTTCGCGAAAGAGGTCAGGCAGTATCCCGGCATAACGCACGGTGGTTTCTTGTTTGAGATCGCTCAGCACGAACGTCACCGCGAGACTTTGCGGATTGCGTTTGAGACTTCCCTTCAACACCAGGCCGCCAATGCGAAAACTGCGCGCACTGGGCGCTTTGCCCTCGTGAATGTCGCTCGGGCTGTAGAAGTACATCAAGTTTTGGTTGAACGCTTTTAAGATCAACGCCGTTGCGCCGCCCATGCCGAGCAACAACAAGATCACGGTAACGATGCGCTTGCGACGTGGCGTCATGGTGTTGAGTTTTCGACGGCCGCGCGGCGCGCGAGTTCACGCAGTAACGCGCGCTCGCGGCACGCCGGCAAATACACGTTTAATCCCAGCACTAGCGCCGTCAAGCCAAAGGCCGGCCACACAAAACTGGCGTACCCGCCCATCGCGAGAAAGTCTTGCATTTAGGGTACTGCCCAGGCGCGAGCGCTCATGACAATCGACGCGTGGCTTCTTGTGGGAGCCGCTTTAGCGGCGAACTGACCGCGGCGAAGATTCGCTGCTAAAGCAGCTCCCACAATGCCACGCCCATAATGCGTGATTATTGTGGGGAGGCGCGGTTTCGCATCGACATCAATCCGGGATCCCCCAATGCCGCGCCCACAATACGTCATTATTGTGGGGAGGCGCGGTTTCGCACCGACATCAATCCGGGATCCCCCAATGCCGCGCCCATAATGCGTCATTATTGTGGGAGCGGCTTTAGCCGCGAATGAAGAATTATGAAGTGTCTTCGCCACTAAAGCGGCGCCCACGGAACGCGCCTCACTGGTACGGGAATTATGCAGGTTCAGTACTGGACGGCACACTATGGGTAACCCGCACTGACCAGGTTTCTAACCCATTGCGTGTGGCGATCGAATTCGAGTATTTCGCAACGTGCGCGGACCAGGACCGTCGCGAAGAAAAAGAGTTGAAAGGCGGCCGTCATGATGAGTAATGGAATCAACATCGAGGTTGCAATGGAGGGCGCGGCGAATTTTGTGAGCGTCGCGCCTTGATGCAGCGTACTCCACCATTCAACCGAATAGTGAATGATGGGGATATTCACCACGCCAACGACGGCGAGGACCGCCCCCGCGCGCGCCGCCGCGCGTCGATCTTCAATCGCCGACTGCAACGCGAGATACCCTAGATACAAGAATAGCAACAGCAACTCCGAAGTCAGGCGCGCATCCCACACCCACCACGTGCCCCACATGGGTTTGCCCCACAGCGAGCCGGTGATGAGCGCCAGCGCGGTGAACGAGGCGCCGACCGGCGCGGTGGCGCGGGCCAGGACGTCGCCGAGCTTCACGCGCCAAATCAAACTCGCCGCCGCGGCGCCGGCCATCACCACATAAGCGAACATCGACAGCCAGGCACTCGGCACGTGCACGTAAATAATGCGGAAACTCTCGCCTTGTTGATAGTCGGGGGGCGCGAGCACCAAACCGCTGATCAGGCCCGCGATAAAAAGCACGCCAGAGACGCCATATAACCACGGCGTGAGACGCCGGGCGAGGGTATGGAAATGCATCAATGACGCGTATTTATGCCAGTGAGTAAACATTAACCCAGATTAACCTAGGCGAGCCCTTAAAGCGGCAGCGGTCGCGAATGGCGCGAGTGTGAGCGACATTAGCGCGAGGCCGGCGAGAAAATAATGTTCCGCGTTGGTGGGCAGTCCGAGCCCGGCATTGGCTACCGCCGCGGCGCCAAAAATGAGAACCGGAATGTACAACGGCAGCATGATCAGGGCTAGCAGCATGGCGCTGCCGCGTAAGCCCACCGTGAGCGCGCTCCCCACGGCGCCGACCAAACTAAACACCGGCGTGCCAAGCAGCAAACTGGCCGCCAGATTTTCGCGTTGCGTTTGATCGATATCAAACAGCCAGGTCGTTGCCAGCGCGAGCAGAATCAAGGGCGCGATCGACGTTAACCAATGCGCGAGGCTTTTCATCGCGACTAACAAAGGCAACGGGTACACGCTTAAGACCAACTGCTCGAGACTGCCGTCATCGAAATCACTGCGAAAGATTTCGTCCAGGCTTAGGGTGGTGGCGAGCAATACCGCCACCCATACCACCGCCGGACCCAAACGATTGATCAGCGTGGCATCGGTACCGACCGCGAACGGAAAGAGCACGGCGACTAATAAAAAAAATAGCAGCGGTTGCACTAGCTGGCCGCGTTTGCGCCCCAAGCGCAAAAACTCGCGGAGCAACACGGCGCGGGCGGCGCTAAACGCACTCATTGACTTGGGTTGAGTTCGAGCTGGCGTACGGCGTGGCTGGCTGTGGTTAACGACTGATGGGTTGACACCACCGCGAGGCCACGCCGCGCGACGTGTTCGGCCAGCAAATCCTCAACCAGGCGCTTGGCCGAACCATCGAGCGCGGTTAGTGGTTCGTCCAGGATCCAGATCGGAGTCGGGTGTCGCACCAAGCGTGCTAACGCAATTCGTTGGCGTTGGCCGGCCGATAGCCGCGCCGCTGGGGTATCCGCAAGGCGCGCTAATCCAACGCGCTTGAGTGCTTCATCGATATCGGTGGCAGATGGTTGGCTAGCTAATGCCGCTGCGTAGCTCAGATTTTCGCGCGGCGATAACGCGGCCGTCGCGCCGTTCAGATGGCCGAGATAACTAACCGAGGATTGCCACGCTGCGCGATCGTTTTCAATATCCGCGCCGTTCCATTCAACGCGACCGGCGGTAGGTCGCGCCAACCCGCTTAGGATCCGCAATAAACTGGTTTTACCGCTGCCGTTACCGCCGGTGACTTGCAGAATTTCGCCAGCGTGGATGTCGAAATTGAGGCGGCGGAAGACCATCGCATCGCCGCGAATGCATTCGAGGTCGCTAATTTTTAACGTGCCGTTCGCAATGCGCGCCGGCGCTTCAGGCGGTGTCAAAGTCCGTCCGAACGGTCATCTCTTCGCCCCTTGCGCTGACTGTTATTCACCTTATATCCATCGAAAGTACCTTGTCGCAGCCCACTCGTCACGCCGACTTGCGAGGCCGTGTAAAAGCTCGAACCGCCGTTACCCCGGAATTCGCAAAGCGAAACTCTGGGGTCCAGTCAGAATAGGCGTCTGCGCAGCGTGGATCCGCTTTTTTTTTTACTGGATTCCGGCGTGCGCCGGAATGACGGGTGCCGGGTTGTTTCCTGCTCGAATTCACTTGGAGTTGTTACACGGCCCGGCGCATGCCGGAATCCTAAAGAACCTCAGAGCACCCCCACCACGGTCATTCCGGCGAATGCTGGAATCCTCTGAACCTCAGAGCACCCCCACCACCGTCATGCCGGCGCATGCCGGAATCCAAAGGACCTCAGAGCACCCCCACCACGGTCATTCCGGCGAATGCCGGAATCCAGAGGGCCTTAAAGCAACCTCGAATACCGGTCTTCCCAACGCGAGTTCGTGCGTTCGATAGTGGATTCCGGCCTTCGCCGGAATGACGACAGTTTGATTGCGGCCGCTGTTAACGAAATTCCGCAATCTCCCGCGACGCTCATTTGATCACTAATTTGCCCTTCCCCGGCATCCCACCCAAGCCCCCGGGCAAGCCAGGCGGCATTTGGGAAGGCACCACCAACCTCGAGGCTTCTTCACGCGCCATTTCCTTGGCCCGCTCGTTCAGCCGCCCGACCGCTTCGCGGACCCCTTCCGGAAACTTCTCGAAGGCCACCGCCAGCGTCTCGGCCGCCAGCTCGAACTGCACCGGAATCGGCCCCATCTGCGTCATTAGCGTGGTGTCGCCGATATAGAGGCGCGGCCGCGCAGGGTCCACGCTGCCATCGGTTTTAACCGGGGTCAGCACGCGAATCGAGGCAGCGCGGAGATCCGAGTACGTCTCCTCACGATAGAGGTTTTCAGTATCGACGGTCATACCGTCGGGGGTCATGCCGGGGCGGCTCGCCATGAGTTGCACTCCTGTAATGCTATTTTGCGAATACTAACAAAATCTGCGCGTGGGTTGGCGGTAGCCATGGAGACGGCGTGCGACTATCCGGCCGCGCGCAATGAACGAGGTCGTTCGGTGTAGAATCCGTGGCGCGATGGGAGAGAAAACTTCGGAATGAAAATCTTAGTCACCGGCGCCGCGGGGTTTATCGGCGCCCGGCTCTGTGAGCAGCTCTTGGCGCGTGGCGATCAGGTCGTCGGCCTCGATAATCTCAATAATTATTACGACGTGGCGCTGAAAGAAGCGCGGTTGGCGCGGTTGCTGCCGCACGCGAATTTTGAATTCCACCGGCTGGATATCGTCGATCGTGCTGGCTTGGAGCGGCTTATCAAAGCGGCTCAACCCCAGCGCGTGATGCATCTCGCGGCGCAGGCGGGAGTGCGTTATTCCATCCAAAATCCCCATGCGTACGTGGAAGCGAATCTTCTGGGCTTCATGAACATCCTGGAAGCCTGCCGTCATCAGCAGATCGAACACCTGGTCTACGCCTCGACCAGTTCGGTTTACGGCGCCAACACCAAAATGCCGTTTTCGGTGCATGACAACGTCGATCATCCGGTCTCGTTTTATGCCGCGACGAAAAAGGCCAATGAGCTGATGGCGCATACCTACAGTCATCTTTATCAATTACCCACCACGGGGCTGCGATTCTTCACGGTTTATGGACCCTGGGGCCGGCCGGACATGTCGCTGTTTCTGTTCACGCGCAAGATCCTGGCCGGCGAGCCGATAGACGTCTTTAATCACGGCCATCACCGGCGCGATTTCACCTATGTGGACGATATCGTGGAGGGCGTAATCCGCTGCCTCGATCGGGTGGCAACCGGGTCGTCCAGTTGGAATGCCGATCATCCCGACCCAGGAACCAGTGCCGCACCGTATCGGCTCTACAACATTGGGAATAATTCGCCGGTTGAATTAATGGATTTCATCGGCACGCTGGAGCGCTGCTTAGGGATTGAGGCTAAGAAGAACTTTCTGCCGTTGCAGCCCGGCGATGTGCCGGATACGTACGCGGACGTCACGGCCCTGGTGGACGACGTGGGCTACCAACCGGCGACTTCGATTGCGACTGGCATCGCTAATTTTGTCACTTGGTATAAAGCGTATTACGGCATTCAACCATGAGTTCACCCCATCACCGCAAGATTTCAGTCGTCGGCTTAGGCTATGTCGGCCTGCCCGTGGCCGTCGCTTTCGGCAAGCATCAGCGCACGATCGGTTTCGATATCAACGCGCGCCGGATCGCCGAACTAAAAGACGGACACGACAGCACGCTCGAAGTGGAAGACATCGATCTGCGCGCGACCAACATCCATTTCACGGCCGAACCCGCCGATCTCAAACTCGCGGATTTTCACATCGTCGCGGTGCCGACACCGATCGACAACGCCAAACGGCCCGACATGACGCCAGTCATTCGGGCCTCGGAAACCGTCGGCAAGCAGCTAAAAAACGGCGACATCGTCGTCTATGAATCGACCGTGTATCCCGGAGCGACCGAAGAAGATTGCGTGCCGGTGCTCGAACGTTGTTCGGGACTTAAATGTGGCGTCGATTTTTTTGTCGGCTACTCACCGGAGCGCATCAATCCCGGTGATAAAGAACATACCTTCACCAAAATCACCAAGGTGGTCTCGGGTCAAACGCCGGCCGTGCTCGACGTCGTGGCCCGCGTGTATGAGAGCGTGGTGACCGCCGGGGTGCATCGCGCGGCGACGATTAAAGTGGCCGAAGCCGCGAAAGTCATTGAAAACACCCAGCGCGATCTCAATATCGCGCTGATGAACGAGCTCGCGCTGATCTTTCAGCGCTTGGGCATCGATACGCGCGATGTGCTCGCGGCCGCCGGCACCAAATGGAATTTTCTGAAATTCGATCCGGGCTTGGTTGGCGGACATTGTATTGGGGTTGATCCATATTACCTGACGCACAGAGCGCAAATCGCGGGCTATATCCCCGAAGTGATCTTGGCGGGCCGCAGCATCAA
The DNA here is from genome assembly GCA_016191285.1 of Gammaproteobacteria bacterium. Lineage (GTDB taxonomy): Bacteria > Pseudomonadota > Gammaproteobacteria > CAIKBL01. The sequence continues at coordinate 19,891 of JACPPA010000040.1, read as the reverse complement.
CGACAACATGGGGCGCTATGTCGCGCAGCAAACCGTCAAACACATGATCCAATCGAAACTGCCCGTGAATGGCGGCGTGGTGACGGTGCTCGGCCTGACCTTTAAAGAAGATGTCCCGGACTTACGCAACACGCGCGTCACCGACATCATCAATGAATTAAAGGATTATGGTGTTGAAGTGCAGGTTCACGATCCCTGTGCGCACAGCGTGGAAGCGCACGAAGAGTATGGGATCAGTTTAATCGATGCGGACGCACTGAAACCGGCGCACGCGGTAGTCCTCGCCGTTCCGCACAAGCAATACCTCGAAGCCGGCTGGAATGGGGTGGTGAAGCGGCTTAAAGGGGGTGCTGGTGTCGTCATTGATGTGAAGGCCAAGCTCGATCGCGCCACGTTGCCGGCGGGCATCGTGCATTGGAGGCTCTAAATTGGCGTTCTCAAAATTACGTGGCGGCAATTTTCCCCCTCACTCCGGCCCTCTCCCGCGAGGGGAGAGGGCGTTCGATCGTCAAACGTTGAGCGCGTGCGCAGTGATGAAGCAGGGTGGAGAACGACATTCCCCGCTCCCCTTGCGGGAGAGGGGAGAGGGGGTGCGGCTAAAACCTAATTCCTCGCTGCGTACCCGATCGAAGATCGACAATCTTTCTCCCTCTCCCCTCGCGGGAGAGGGCTGGGGTGAGGGGGTGCGGCTAAAACCTGACTCCTCGCTCCGTACCCGATCGAAGATCGACAATCTTTCTCCCTCTCCCCTCGCGGGAGAGGGCTGGGGTGAGGGAGCACGGTTAAAGACCGGTCGCAAACGTTCTCGAACATCTCTATCCAACCCGCGTTATACGCATAGCCTTTATCAGCCGAAGCCTTTAATCAAATGCGCGTAGTGATGATTGGCACCGGCTACGTGGGCTTGGTCTCGGGGGCGTGCTTCGCCGAATTCGGCGCCGAAGTGACCTGTGTCGATGTGGACGCCGCGAAAGTCGCGCGCCTAAAAGCCGGACAAATTCCGATTTATGAGCCCGGCCTTGAAGCGCTGGTGGCGAAGAACGTGCGCGAAAAGCGGCTGACGTTTACAACTGAATTGGGCAATGTGGCGGGCGCCGCCGATTTAGTGTTCGTGGCGGTGGGCACGCCGAGCCGGCGCGGGGATGGCCACGCAGATTTGACGTATGTGTACGACGCGGCGCGCCAGTTAGCCCAGCATCTGCGCGGGTATACGGTCATTGTGGACAAATCGACGGTGCCGGTGGGCACCGCGCGCAACGTGGCGCGGTTGATTCGCGAAGCGAACCCCCAAGCCGATTTCGATGTGGCCTCGAACCCTGAATTCTTACGTGAAGGTGCTGCGATTTCCGATTTCATGCGGCCGGATCGCGTGGTTATTGGCGTGGAAAGCGAGCGCGCCGAGAAACTACTGCGCGAACTCTATCGCCCGATTAATTTGATCGAAGCGCCGATTTTGGTGACGGATTTAGAGAGCGCGGAGCTCATCAAGTACGCGGCCAATGCGTTTCTCGCGACCAAGATCAGTTTCATTAACGAAATGTCGACGCTCTGCGAAGCGGTCGGCGCCGATGTCCATGCGGTGGCCAAGGGCATGGGCATGGATAAGCGGATCGGGCCGAAGTTTCTACATGCTGGCCCAGGTTATGGCGGCTCGTGTTTCCCCAAAGACACCCAAGCACTGGTGCGCATCGCGCAGGAGCATGGCGTGTCGAGTCGCATTGTCGAGACCGTGATCGAAGTGAATGCCGCGCAGAAGGCGCGAATGATCAAGAAAATTCGCGATGCCGTGGGCGGCAACGAAGCCGGCAAAACCATCGGCGTGTTGGGCCTGACCTTCAAACCTGAAACCGACGACATGCGCGATGCGCCGGCGCTCTCGATTCTGCCGGCGCTGATCGAGAAAGGCGCGACGATTCGCGCGCACGATCCGCAAGGCATGCATGAAGCCAAATCGATGCTGCCGAGTTCGGTGCAGTATTGTGACGATCCTTATGCGGTTTTCGCCGGTGCGGATGCGGTGGTTTTGATGACCGAATGGAATTTGTATCGCGGGATGGACTTGGCGCGCGCTGGAGCTGGGATGCGGGCCAAGGTGTTGGTGGATTTGCGGAATGTTTATGGGCCGGCGGCGACAACGGCGGCCGGGTTTGCGTACTCGTGCGTTGGAAGATGATTCGAAATTCATCTAAATAGAAGAGCATAAATAGCGAGCAGGTCGCGGCGATGCGTCGGCTCATCAGGAAGGCACTGCCGTCGTCCCGGCGCACGCCGGGACCCAGTCGAATAACTCAATGTTCTGGATTCCGGCCTGCGCCGGAATGACACGGTTAAAGCCCGGCCCCCGTAGGGTGGACGGTATTTCCGCTTGGCTATTTACTTGGAGACCGGTCACGACATAATCGCTTCGTGCTGGCGCCTGATTGCTTCGAGTGATTTAGTAAACGCGTTCAACAGAGGATACCGAAGGAGTCGAACATGCGCATTGAAGCGATCTATGATCAAGGCCGTTTGTCCTTTCTTTCGCCGATAAAGCTTCGTCACGAGCGCTTGAACGTGATAGTAGAAATCCCGGAGGGCGAAATTGAAGAGGGTGCTGCCGCTACCGAACTCGATGAGTACGCACGGCAAATGATCAACACGCTCGACTCCATTCGATTGCCGCCGCCCCTCTTCGAACGTCCCGAGCGTGTGACCGCCGAACAGCATGAACGACTTGCAGCGTTTAATACGGCGGACGATCGCTAGTTATGGATTTATTGCTCGACGTCAATATCGTCCTGGATATCTGTCAGCCGCGTCATCCATTTGCTGACTCTGCCCACCTAGCGCTGAGCAAGTGTCATCGCGAGGGTGGGCGTATGTGGCTGTATGCCGGTGCGGTACAGACCATGTTGTACCTTTTGGCGAATGGTCTGCTCGATGACGCGCGGCGTGCGGGAACGGCGCTTTCACGTGCAGAAGCACTGGGTCGAAGCAGACGCTTGTTGCAGGTATTCTCCGCTGACAAACAATGGCTGAGTGCGTTGGCGGGCGAAGGCGACGTGTTCGCGGATGATGATCCCGAAAATGAGCAGCTCGTTCGTGCGCTCGATCGCTTCAAGGAAGGTGGGATACGTCTGCTGACGCGGGACGACCGGTTGCTTGGTAGCTGCACCACGGCGATTTCCTGCGCAGATTACCTGGTGCTAGCGCCGCGCGCTCAATCGCTTGAGTTCATTGATCTCGCGACCCAACAAGCGCTGATTCGCCCGCGGCTGGAACGCCAAGTGCATCGGGTATTGCATCACGGGCAGTACATCATGGGTCCCGAAGTCATTGAATTGGAATCGCGTCTCGCCGCGACGGTGGGCGTTAAGCACTGCGTTACGACTTCAAGTGGTACCGATGCGCTGCTCATCGCGTTAATGGCATTGGGCATAAAACGGGACGACGAGGTGATCACTACCCCGTTTTCTTTTTTCGCAACCGTTGAAGTCATCCTCCTCCTCGGGGCAATCCCAGTATTCGTCGATATCGATCCGCGCACCTACAATCTCGATCCAAACAAACTTGAGGCTGCAATCACCCCGCGCACGCGAGCGATCGTGCCCGTGAGTCTCTACGGTCAATGCGCGGACTTCGATCCGATCAACGCGATAGCCGCGCGATACAAGCTTCCCGTGATCGAAGACGCGGCCCAAAGCTTCGGCGCGACGTATAAAGGTCGGCCGTCGTGCTCCCTGACCATGATCGCGTGCACGAGCTTTTATCCAGCGAAGCCTCTCGGCGCGTATGGCGACGGAGGTGCATGTTTTACGGATGATGACGAGATCGCGGCGCGGCTGAGTCGGCTGCGTGACCATGGCCAGAGCGGCCGCTATCGGCACACGGAAGTCGGGATTAACGGCCGGTTGGATACCTTGCAGGCTGCTGTACTACTGGCGAAGCTCGACATATTCGCCACTGAAGTCCTCGCTCGGCAATGCGCCGCCGCGCGCTATGACGCGCTAATTCGTTCGCTACTTAGCAACATCGCGCCACCTTATCTCGAACCATGGTGTACTAGCGTTTACGCGCAATATACGTTGAATGTCGAGAATCGCGCTGAATTGCAGAATATGCTTCAGTCCAAGGGTATTCCCACGGCGATTCACTATCCAACGCCACTGCATTCACAATCAGCGCTTGGGTTGTCGAGCGCCGAGTCGAGGTCTTTTACTCATGCGGAGACGGCCGCCGCGCGGGTGATTAGCGTACCGTTGCATCCCTATCTGGAGGAAGCGACTCAAATCGCTATAATCCGCGCTGTAGCGGCGGCATACGCTGGAAAACGATAATCGATCGACAACGCTGCGCGCGACATCCCATGCTTGCGTTTTCCGCGCAGTAACGCAGCGGAACGAACGCTCCACGGAACAATAATCATCGAGTAAGGCATTCACACATGATCTCTTTTGGCTTGCTAGGATGCGGGCGGATCGCAAAAAGGCACGCCGATCTGCTGGGGACGGCCCAAATTAACGGTGCTCGGCTGGGAGCGGTGTGCGATATTCGTCCGGAGCGCGCGCAGGCATTCGGTGAACGCTACGGCGTTCCTGCGTATGGATCGATCGATGAACTCCTCGCGTGCAAAGCGGTCGACGCAATCTCCGTACTAACACCGAGCGGCGCGCACGCCGCGCATGCGATTACCGTTGCCGCCGCTGGGAAGCATGTCGTCGTGGAAAAGCCGATGGCCCTGCGTCTCGACGATGCGGACGCAATGATTAAAGCGTGCGATTTCGCGGGGGTGAAACTTTTTGTCGTCAAGCAGAATCGCTTTAACGTGCCTGTTGTCAAAGCTCGTGAAGCGCTCGATGCCGGCCGCTTCGGACGTCTCGTATTGGGCACCGTTCGAGTGCGGTGGTGCCGCGAGCAGTCTTATTACGACCAAGACGCGTGGCGCGGGACTTGGGCACACGACGGCGGCGTTTTGTCGAATCAAGCGAGTCACCATGTCGACATGCTCGAGTGGTTCATGGGGGATGTCGAGAGCGTGCATGCGCGCGCGTTGACCGCGCTCGTAAACATCGAGGCTGAAGATACCGCGGTCGCGACGCTAAAGTTTCGAAATGGCGCGTTGGGGATAATCGAAGCGACTACCGCGGCACGACCAAAAGACATGGAGGGATCGGTATCGATTCTAGGCGAACGCGGTGCCGTCGAAATCGCCGGCTTCGCTGTTAACAAAATTCGCACCTGGCAATTCTGTGACCACCTCGCCCTAGATACCGAGGTAATAGAGCGCTACTCCGTGAATCCGCCGAATGTCTACGGGTTTGGTCATCAGGCCTATTATGAACATGTTGTCGAGTGTTTGAGCGATGGACGGTCCGCGTTGGTGGATGGACTTGAAGGCCGCAAAAGCCTTGAATTGATTTCGGCTTTATACGAATCGATCGAGACGGGGCGCGAGGTGCCGATGCGTTTTCAACCCAATCGTTGCCGACTCGGAAGTACGCGATGATTCGAGGTCCCTATGAACCGGTTAAATTCAAGGTTGAAATCAGAGACGTTGAATTTGGCCGCGATGTAAAGGTTGTAGAGCCGTGCAATCTGTATGAATGCACAATCGGGGACGATTGCTTCATCGGTCCGTTCGTCGAGGTTCAAAAAGGCGTCGTGGTTGGCGCCCGAACCCGGATTCAATCCCACGCGTTTGTCTGCGAACTCGTCAAGCTAGGCGAGGACTGTTTCGTTGGGCACGGTGTGATGTTCGTGAACGACACATTCGCAACTGGCGGGCCCGCACGCGGGGATCGTAGTTTGTGGAAAAGCACAACGATCGGAAGCCGAGTATCGATTGGATCGAATGCGACTATCTTGCCCGTGACAATTTGCGACGACGTGGTAATAGGGGCCGGCGCGGTTGTGACTTGTGATATCCGGGTGGCTGGCATCTACGCCGGTGTTCCGGCGCGATTTATCCGGATCGCTCGGAGTAATTAAATTCACAAGTTCCCCGCGACTGTAGGACGCTCCGACTCACTGTTACTTGTGTCGCGGCGAGAGTGGATCCCTTCTTAACCCCGTGAGCGCGACAGCAAAGAATGATTCTCGTCTGTTAGAGCTGGATGGCCTCCGCGGTTCCGCGGTTTTAATGGTGTTATCGTGGCATTTCGTCGGTGCGATGATCGATCCGATATTGGGCGCGTGGGCGAGCGGTTTGTATCGGGTCTTGATACTTGGCCGCTCCGGAGTTGACTTATTTTTTGTTCTCTCGGGATTTTTAATCACTCAAATAATACTCAAGCGTCGCCAGTCCGGAGGACGTTTTCTACTCGCTTTTTATATGCGAAGAGCACTGCGAATCATCCCGCCTTACGCAATATTGGTGGGAGTATTTTGGCTATTTGTAGTGGGAGGCGTTCACTCGTCTGCATTTGGCGCAGAAACGCCCTTCTGGCGCCATCTAAGTTTTACGCAGAATTTCTGGATGAGTGAGAACAATCAATGGGGGCCGGGCGCGATCTCGGTCACTTGGTCGGTCGCGATCGAGGAGCATTACTATCTCTTCTTCCCCTTGTTAGTGCTTTGTGTGAATCGTCGCTATTTGCCACTGGTGTTGGTGGTGGTGGGGGTTGCGTCGGTTGCAACGAGAGCGTGGCTCCACAAGATAGCTCCTGAGAACGCATTTACTTGTTATGTAATGACGTTTAGCCGTTTAGATGGGTTGGCGGCTGGTGGATTAATTGCGCTCTACAACCTGTCGGGGTTTTTCGAAAGCGTGTCACCTGCTGTGGAACGGATTTTCGTGCGAATCGCGTACGCGTTAATGCTACTTATCCCGTTGCTGGGAGTCTCAATTGCGTATGATTTGCCGAGCAGCATGTTTTATTTTGGACATACGTATCTAACGCTGCTGTTTTCAAGCGTGCTGATCCTTCTATTGGTTAAGCGCGGGTCACCGGGCCTACATTGGCTACGGTCGAGCCCACTACGATTCTTTGGCAAAATCTCTTATTCGCTTTATTTGTTTCATCCCCTAATTCTCTCCAGCGTTTTTATGACTGATGGGCGTCCGGAACGCCTAGCGGAACTTTGTGATGGAGCCTTAGCCTTGGTGGCATTAGCCCTAACGATAGGCTGGAGCGTTTTTCTTTTTCGATATCTTGAGGGTCCGCTAATAAATTATGGTAAGCGGTTTCAGTATTAACGAATGGCAAAGCCTTATTCAATTTCAATACACGAGCACCATGAGGTAGAAATGCGCCAGGTTCCATTCGCCGATCTCTATCGGCAATTCTGTGCCTTAAAGCCCGAAATAGATTTCGCTATTGCCGAGGTGATTCGGACTTCTGCATTCATAAGGGGTCCGTTCGTTGAACGATTTGAAGCCGATTTCGCGACAGCGTCGGGTGTGCCGCACTGTGTATCTTGTGCGAACGGTACGGACGCGCTTTATATCGCGATGCACGCACTCGGCGTGCAGCCCGGGGACGAGGTGATTACGACCGCTCATTCCTGGATATCGACGGCCGAGACGATCACCCAAGCCGGCGGTCGGGTTGTTTTTTGCGATACTGATGCTGATACCTACACGATAGATCCGACGGCAATCGAAGCGAAGATTACCGCTCGGACCGTCGGGATTATTCCGGTGCATCTCTATGGTCAGGCTGCGGATATGGCCACGATAATGAATATCGCAAAGAAGCATCACCTATGGGTGATCGAGGACTGCGCACAGGCACATCTCGCGCGCTTTCGAGATCAACTCGTGGGTACATTCGGTGATGCAGCTACCTTTTCGTTCTATCCGGGGAAAAACTTAGGCGCGATGGGCGACGCTGGCGCAATCGTTACCGGTCACGCGGACCTCGCCCGGCGCATGGCAATGTTCGCGCGACATGGGGGGCTCACTAAAGGCGATCATCAGATTGAAGGGATCAACAGCCGGCTCGATGGGCTGCAAGCGGCGGTGTTGTCCGTCAAGCTCAAGTATCTCGAACGGTGGAACGAACGCCGGCGGGTGCTTGCTAAGCGTTATGCCGATGCCTTATCCGGACTACCGAGCTTGCGTTTACCCGTCACCGCGCCGGGCCGTGAGCATGTGTTTCATCTATACGTGGTCCGCCATCGCGCGCGCGATGATTTGGCACGCTATCTGAAGCAAAATGGCATTGAGACCGTGATCAACTACCCGGTGGCACTGCCGTTCCTGCCGGCTTATCGGCACCACGGTCATACCCCCGAAGAATTTCCCCGCGCGTTCGCGGCACAGGGTGAAATTCTCTCCTTGCCCATCTTTCCCGAGATGTCGGATGAACAACTGGATGCCGTCGCAAGCGCCATTGTTCGCTTCACTGCGGCAACTTAGACCGCTGTTGAGTTCGGGTGTAGGTGCCAACGCTTCCGTTTATTAGATTTTTGCACGCCGGTTCCGGAACCGTCATTTCTCAACTGGTGTCACTGGCATGCGTGCCCATCCTATTTCGGTTGTATCCACCAGAGGCGTTCGGTGCTTGGGCAGCGCTAATGGCGCTCGCATTGCTAATAGGCGCGGTTTCAACCCTTCGCTACGAACTCGCGATCGTGATCGAACGCGACGAACGCGACGCCAGCGTTTTATTCTGGTTCACCCTGCTGCTCGGGATCACGGTGAGTGTTGGATGTGGCGCATTGGTCGGAAATATTGGAGGGCGCTTGATTCCGGCACTATCGGGTGACAAGCAGGCGCCAATTTTCATCATTTGCGTCTGGAGTACCTTAGTCGTAATCGCACAGGTCGCGCAAAGCTGGTTTCTGCGCAGAGGCGACTTTTTAGCCGTTTCGCAGCTTCAAATATCTAGCGCAGTGGTTACGAACGCGACCCAACTCTTGGGAGGATGGTACGGGGCTTCGCCCCTATGGTTGATCGCCGGGAGCGTGGTCGGGCAAATGTTTGCTACCGGCATTGCGCTACGATGCTTAGCCAAACATCCGCCGCAGCGCACTTTCGGACGGTGGCCGGAGATCCGCGCGCTTGCTGTTCGGCATCGCCGGTTTCCGCTCTTCTCGGCGCCATACACGCTTCTTACGATCGCACGGGAACGCGCGCCGATCCTCGTGCTGGCTGCGTTAGCCTCGCCGGCTGAAGTAGGGTGGTATAGTCAGGCGTGGCGCTTGGTGAGCATCCCGGTTGGCGTGAGCAGCAGTGCGTTGCGCCCCGTGTTGTTTCATGCGGCGGCGACACAAGGATTAGCTGCGCAGGAACAACGCATATCGCGAATCCTGTTTCTTATCACTGTTATCGGCGCACCGTGGCTAGGAATACTTGCCTGCAATCCACAAACAATCTTTGGTACGCTCCTCGGCGATGCTTGGCGGAACTCTGGGACATTGGCGGCCGTTCTCGCGATCCCGGCGTTTTATTTCGCACTCTCAAACTGGATGGATAGAATTTTGGATGTGCAGGGCCGGCAAGATCTGAATTTATTAGCCGAGTTCGTAACCTGTGTACTTTCGATCGGCGCCTTGTGGGTAATGCTGAGTCGAGGGTTCGCCTTACTCGACGCGATTTCCGCGCAAGCGGCCGTGTTGGCGCTCTGCTACGTTGGTTTTATCGCCGTGGCGTATCAAATATCTGGCTACCGGCGCCGCACTGTGCCGCAAGTTCTGGCATTGAGCTTCGTAATTGCATTAGGTTTCGGTTTTATCTGTAGCGTCTTAAGCGACTTGACCACGCCTCTAGCTGGTGCGGCATTGAGTGGCATTATCGCCGGAAGCTTTAGTGTCATCATGGCGTTCCGTGTGATGCGCGGATGGGTCTGAAGGACGAAGACGTTGGCCCGGTTCGTGTATCCGCATCGCTTAGTGAGGATTGAGCGTTGATCGTAATAGTTGATTACGGGGTGGGGAATCTCGGTGCGCTGGTCAATATGTTTGAGTATCTCGGATTCGATTGCGAGACCAGCCGCGATCCGAAGACTATCGCGGCGGCGGGTAAGTTGGTACTCCCGGGTGTCGGCGCATTCGATAAAGCCATGCGTAATCTTCACGATTATGGCCTCGTCCAACCACTAAGCGACGCGGTACTTGGCCGCGGCACGCCCGTTCTCGGTGTTTGTTTGGGGATGCAATTGCTGGGGGAGGCGAGCGAAGAAGGCTCGCAACCGGGGCTAGGTTGGATCGCGGCACAGTCGCTGCGGATACGTCCGCCGATCGATATGGACCTCAAAGTGCCCCATATCGGTTGGTCGGACGTCACGCCGCGATGCGGATCTCCTCTATTCGAGGGTAATGGTACCAATCCACGATTTTATTTTTCCCATAGCTATCACATGCAATGCCGACGCGACGAACATATCGCGGCCATGGTCGAATATGGCGGCGAGCTGTGTTGCGCCGTCGCTGCCGGGAACATCCATGGCGTGCAGTTTCATCCTGAGAAAAGCCATCGACATGGCATGGCAATACTAAAAGCTTTTGCGGCAAAGACCTGAAATGCGACCTCGCGTGATCCCAGTATTGTTGCTCGACCGCCGGCGCCGACTGGTAAAGACTCAAGGCTTCTCCGCGCCCACTTACATCGGAGACCCGTTCAACGTCGTCCGTATCTTCAACGAAAAGGAAGTCGACGAAATCTGCGTGTTGGACATCGAAGCAACCCACGACGGTCGTATGCCGGATATCGGCTTCCTCCGCGAACTCGCCGCCGAGTGCTTCATGCCGATCGCGTATGGCGGCGGCATCACGTCGGTTGCGGATTGCGAAGCGGTGATGAAATCTGGGATTGAGAAAGTGGTAATCGGGACCATGGCGCCGACGAGTTCCCTTGTTCAACAGGTCGCGGCGGATTTCGGATCTTCCTCGGTATGTGTGTGTATCGATATACGCGGTTCTGGAAATACCGCTCGCGTTGTGATCCGCAGAGCGGAACACGCACTCGATCATTTGCCGGTAGCCTATGCGCGCTGGCTCGAAGGACAGGGCGCTGGCGAAATATTGCTGCAATCCGTCGATCGCGACGGAGCACGTGAAGGATACGATTTGGATTTGATTCAGGCAGTGAGCAAAGCGATTTCGATTCCGCTAATCGCGGTGGGCGGAGCGGGCACGCACGCACATCTACGTGCTGGGTTGCAAGCGGGCGCATCGGCGGTCGCCTCCGGTAGCGCATTCGTTTTCATTGGCAAGCTGCGTGGGGTTCTGGTGTCCTACCCGGTCGGCGTCGAGCTGGACGCCATCTTGGCGTAGGGGTTTAAGGTGCGTCACTAATGCTTCCGTATCAGATGTGCACCGTATGTGTGATGGACACCTCGAATCCGCACATCACATTCGATCCAAAAGGGCAGTGCAATTGTTGTGCGGAGGCCATGGCCCGTCGTCCGCATGAATGGTGGCCGGACAGCGGCGGTAGACGTCGCCTCGATGAAATCATGGCTCAATTGCGCAAGGACGGAGCCCACAAGCCCTACGATGCGATGATCGGATTGAGCGGTGGCGTGGATAGCGCCTATCTCGCACACTTCATCAAGTGCGAATATGGGTTGCGCCTATTGGCCGTGCACGTCGATGGTGGTTGGAATACGGAAGCCGCCGTGCGGAACATTGAGGTACTAGTACGACGACTCGATCTCGATTTGTATACGTACGTCGTTGAATGGGAGGAAATGCGAGCGCTGCAGTTGGCATTTCTTCGTGCTTCCGTGCTCAATCAAGATATTCCCCAGGATCACGCATTTTTTTCCACCCTATATCGGACTGCGGCCAAATTTGGGCTACAGACGTTCTTAAGCGGCGTGAATTATGCGAGCGAGTCGGTGGTGCCCGCCAACTGGGGATATCCCGCAATGGATGGACGGCATTTGAAAGGGGTATACCAGCGATTCGGGAACATTCCATTGCGCACGTTTCCGATTATGAGGCTAGGCGAATATCTGTGGTTGACGCGAGTGCGAAAACAACTTCGCGTAATTAAGCCCCTTAACTACCTTCCATACGACAAAGAAAAATCCAAACAAGAACTCGCAAGGGCCTACGCCTGGAAAGACTATGGCGGCAAGCACCATGAGTCCCGCTTCACGCGGTTTTATCAAGAAATCTATCTGCCGCGAAAGTTTGGCTTCGACAAACGCAGGCTACATTTATCGAGCCTTATTGTGTCCGGTCAATTAACCCGTGACGCAGCGGTTGAGGAATTGAAAACTCCGTTAGCCGAGCCGTTGCAAGTCGCTCGTGACCTGCGGTATGTCGCGAAGAAGCTTGGAATTACGGAAGCGGACCTCGATGCGTTGCTGGCGTCGCCGGCGGTTCCGCACGAATCCTATCCGAACCAAAAGGCGGCCCATGCCGGTCTGACGAAGATTAGAAATTGGCTGCGACTAGCGAGAACATAAAAACGTGATTGGCATAGTTGTAGCGATGGACCGTTTTACAGCGCTTTTGCCAGCACGTTGATTCCTCCGGCCGCCGGGATCAGCGAACGGATTTTGGAGAGATCCTGGGGAATATCCTTTCCCGATACCACGTCACTAAACCGGTAGCCGCAGTCCCAAAGCATGAGCAGCATCTGATCAAATTCGTGTGGGTGATTTTCATAGACATAGGGGGCGAGTTCGAGCATGAGCATCGGTTTGTGGGTTCTCAGCGTTTCCTGAGCTCCTTTCAACACACTGTACTCATTACCGTCGACGTCGATTTTTATAAAGCTAACCCGATCGAGACTGAGTTCCTTAACTATCCGGTCTAATGTCGAAAGGTTAGCACCCGTAGTATTCATCAAGCGTCCGTGATGTTGATTGTGCAAATCACCGCGTTCGCCTAAAGGCCAGCTCGAATATATTGCCGACGGCAGCTCGCCATCGGGATCGGCGGCTAGCATCGTCTGAGATGCGGACACCCGTGCGGATAACGTGGGATTGAGTGCGAGGTTTCGGTTTAATTTCCCAAACGCGTAATCCGTCGGCTCGAACGCAACGACTCTTCCACGAGCGCCAACTAACGCAGCCAGGGGAATTGTATGGGCGCCGATATTGGCGCCGACATCGAATACGATATCGCCTTCGCGGATCAGCGAAGCATAGCGACGGAGAGTTCGAATCTCAAATCCGCCGAGAAGATAGATCGCGAGATCAATCCCTTCCTTTAAATCTAAATCCCAGCGATAGCCACGCCGTGTGGTGATAACTGTACTTGGCTTTCCACAGAGATGACGAAGACTAACAACGATTCTGGATAGTAGCCGAGCGATCCTGATTTTTTGATTCGTATTCAACATGGTGTAAATGAGTGGGACGATTACTAAGGAGGTAAACATTTCGAACTGGTTCTGCTTAGAAGAATGTTGCAATACTGATCTTCACGGAGCGGATCTAAATCGTTCAAGCCCGGTCTCCTTGAGAAATTAGAGTTGAGCGCAATGTAGTCGAATCCTAGCGAGGTGAGGAACTTTAAGAAATCCCGCGGGCTCGATCCAGCCTTAGCTAGGCCATAGGGCCAGAATTCGGCGATGAGGGTAAGGTTCGGATTATCGGTGAGTACTCGCCGAGCACCTTGCAGAACGTTGTGCTCAAAGCCCTGAACGTCGATTTTGATGAAGTCTATCCGTTGCTGTGTTTGGAAGTAATCGTCTAAGCGGCAGACGGGAACGGTGGTCACCGCTCGCCCATCCCCGGTGTCGTAGGTTCGATGATCCACGTTTAAATCGGTGGACAGGTAGAACGACAGTTCGCCGTTGGTATCGCCGACGGCGGATTGGACAGTAGTTACGTTGGCCGATGTCTCCACTCGCGCGTTTAACCGTGCGAAATTTTGTGGACCCGGCTCGAACGCGAATACCCTGCCGGTGGGTCCCACAATTTTCGAAAAGAAGGCGGTGTACTCTCCAATATTGGCGCCTATGTCGACGACCACCGCGCCAGGCTCGATGAGTTGACGGATCACAGCGCGCTCGTGACGGTCCGATATCCGTTTATACAAGGCGTACAGTGGGCGATACGCGGAAAAGCAATGGTTAAACAGCCAATTCGATGGCTCTGCAAGCGCTTTTTTCATCGATAATTCGGTTGCGCTAGGAGTTTAGCCGTGAAAAACGACGCGAAAATTCGTGGTAAGGATTTCGCAAGAACATGGTCGATGCCGAACCAAGCCTGATAAAGCCACTGCGGCACCGGTAACTGACGGGAAATTCCGCCGCTCATCATGTAGGAGACGCTTGAGAAATAGGCGATGCGTGTTTGCGCCAAGTCGTAATAGAGGCTCAAGCGATGACGCCAATCGGGGCGAGTGAAGAACAGCATATACGGGATAGCTTGATTCGAGGTGGTTAGCGGCCCGTCAATTTGCGTAAGCGAAGGGTTCGCAATGTTGAAGTCGGTGTTCTCGGGATGGAGAAATTTAAATATCGGATAGGACACGAGTGAGAAATACGGTTCTGCAATGAAGACCTGACCGCCGTCGTTAAGTTTGTGCGTGACGCGCTGTAGAAATAACAAGGGATCGCGAAGGTGGTGCAGCACATTGGTCAGCGTCACGATGTCCAAGCTATGGTCCGCAATCCGATCAAAGTCCGCGATCTCATGACAATCAAAAACGAAATCCACGTAATCGAGCGATAATACGTCCGAGGTTAGGATTTGCGGTATAAACTCCTTGAGGGGTGATGCTCCGCTCCCGATCTCAAGAATTCGCTTGTGTGGCAAATCCTGTACATCGGCGAATAACTCACGGTAAAGGGCGGCATACCAGTAGCGCAGGTTATTATTCTGTTTGAGGCGCGCGCGATTCTCACGAGTCGTTACTAGATCGCGTTCGAAGCCCTGGTTAGATTGCATTTTGTCTTTACGAGATGCCCGAACGCTATTGGGCTGGCGCTATGAGCACATTACAAGCGCTCCCGGCGCGCTCAAATGAATTTTATACGCCGCGCGCTAAAGAAGAGCATTGCCAGCAGGATTGTTCCGTGGCGCCACCGCGAAATATTCGTGTCCCCGTAGCGCCGATTCTTGTAATTAATCGGTAGTTCGATAATGCGCAGGCCCATCCGCGAGGCGCCAAATAGCAGATCGAAATCTCCAAAAGGGTCGAACTCGCCAAAATAAGATCGATTTGCGGCAAGTTTCTCGTAATTGCTCCGCGACAGCACCTTGGTACCGCACAGCGTGTCTTTGAACCGCTGGCCGAGGACAAATGAAAACGCCACGGCAAAGAACTTATTTCCTAGTAGATTGAAAAAGCGCATCGCGCGGTCTTCCATGGGGTAGACCAGGCGGCTTCCGTTGATGAACTCACCCTTATCCGCCGTGATGGCAGCATAGAATTTCGACAGATCTTCGGGTGGCACGGTTATATCGGCATCTAGGATCATGAGTATCTCGTTGTTCGCTAGCGCAAACCCTTTGCGTACGGCATCCCCCTTGCCTTTGCCGTCTTGCCGCGCCAGGACGATGCGTCGAGTTGCGCCGTACGTATCCGCGACGCGCTGCATGGTTTGCCATGTCGCATCAGTCGAATGGCCTTCGACGAAGATGATTTCATCATTCGGTCCCATCGTCGGGACGCGCGTGACGATGGCCTCGATATTTCCGGCTTCGTTGCGAGCTGGGATCACGATCGACACAGACGGGCTGTTAGATGGCCGATCTTGCCTTATGGGTCTTGCTACTAGGATATTCACTAACGACAAGAGACGAAATCCCGGTAGCGGGGCCAGATAGCGATTGACGAGGTTACTGATGATCGGGAGATAAAACGGGATGAGCACGCGGTTATCGCGTCTAATAATCTCGAAATTCTCCAGTGCGAGGAGATTATCGATATCTTCATGCGCGAGCCAATTTGATTCTGGCAAGCGTTCGCGCAGCCCCAGCGCTGAGGCGAGCCGAATGAATGGTCGCCACACGCTGCTGTAGTACACAACAATAAGACGAGTGCCTGCATGGCTCATGCGATGTAGGCCGGCGAGCAAACCCTGGATATTCCGCTCGTAATGAATCAAACCGCTGATTACAAGGTAGTCGGGATTCTGCTCGAAGACGTTCGCGATCGGTACGATTTTATCCGCCTCAAAGGTATTGGCAGCGGACGAATTGGCGGGGCGAAACGTAATTCGCCCATGAGGCAGCGACGCCACGAGTAGCGGAGTGGTTGGATCTACCTCCACGACTGAGTTCTGGGGCAAAATAAAGAGCGACAGATATTTTCGAAGCAGCGAATAGAAATAGCTTCGAAACCGCATAAATGTTGGACGCAAGCGGGTCGATGTACGCATGTCAAAGGCTTCGGCGGGTGGTGAGTTCGAAGTGTTCATGCGCTGTCAGAGTTGAGATTTCAGGATGATAAACATTCGACGGAGTTCAATGATCTTATCCCCTGGCTCATAATGGATACGCACTACGCCGGAGGGATCCAGCGTAGCGGACGAGATAACAGTTGCTTGGTCCGGATAATAGGATTTGCTGACGACGATATAATCAAACCGTGTATCCGGATTCTGCGCGATCTTCTCTAAAGGGGACATCCGGGTCGGATTATCATCTGAGTATTTCCGCTCTAGGGCGTCTAAACCGACGTAGTACAGGACAAAACCGGCCGACGCTTCGCGTAGCGGCAAGCCATAAGTGTACAACCCGACGCCTTTTCTAGCGGCGACTACGTTCTCGAGCTCGCGACGATCATTGGGTAGCTCCGCCCTAAATTCTGTAGCGGCGCGACAAATTGCCAGCAAGCGTGGCCACGATACGGCCAAGCAGCCCGCAACGATGAGAGTTAGCGTCAAGTAGTAAAGCGTGCGTAAACGACGCGATCCTAGACTGCGGAAAACAATGATCGCCAATCCGGGCAAAGTCGCCGATACACCCGCGACATAGTGCTCGGCATAGTGTTTGATCACGATGAGCGCAGACATCATCGTAGCAACGCTCAACCCCACACCAATAATCACGTCAGCGGCTTCAGAACGCCGTTGCCGGTAGCGCAACACTGAGCATATCGATCCGAATGCTCCACCAGCCAATGCCAGCGGAATGGCTAACGCCCCGCTCGCAATCGCGCTTTGCTGGGTCGCGCGCAGGACCCCCTCGGACACTAAGCCGCTTGCCCCATGTCCGTATAATCCGGCATGAGTGAGGACGGACCAATGGAATGCGAGCAGGGCATGGAACGCGGGTTTCCCAATGACGCCGTAACCGATCGCCATAATCGCCGCGACAAATATCACACCGGCGAGACCCGCAATGGGAATTTCGGATCGTTCGGGGCGATGCCGAATGGTGAGAGAGGTGAGCAGTGCGGCCGCAATTGCGATTGGAATATAGAGGTAAGAAACCTTAACGAGATAAGCTGCCGCCGAGACTAAGCCAATCCATAGCGCATCGGAGAAACTCAGCCGGTCACGCCCCGCCAAGCGGTAGACGACGGCGATGAAGGCGACGTTCAACGCGAGGGCAAACGTTTCGTTCTGCAGTGACAAGACGGTGAGCAGAGATTGATGCGAGGATGCCACCCATAGCCCCAGACCGAGTAGGCACACCAATGGATTTGCTAGGCGCCCAGCGACCATCACGAATGAAAAAATTGATGCCGCACCAATTGCGATTGCCATGCCCTCGGTCGCCGAAAAAAACGCCTCAGCGTTGTCGAAAACCTGAGATAGCCGATCAGCCACGTCAGTAGTGCTGGGCACACTCGCCTTCAACGCTAGCCAGCTCGTGAGGTAGAACGGGACTCCCGGATGGCCGGCAATACTTGGCGCGGGATAGAGCGTGCGATCGGCCAAGCGTGCTTCGAGGTTTAGCGCATGCGACAAGGACAGCATGCCGTAATCCCCACTCCCCCAAAAACTTGTCGGGTAGAGTTTGTTCGTAGTTCCCGCGAATCCGAAAAATAGGAGCGTAATCAATACTGCGGCCATGAAGGTAGCTGGCCGCGACCCAGGGGGATCGAATTGAGCGCTTTGCTCGAAACGCTGCGTCACGCGGGCGTTCGCGGCGTCATATAAACACCGTTGATGTGGGATGCCTGGTGCTTAGATTGGAAATACATTGTAGGAGAATGCACAAACTCTGCGGATTGGGGGGGGTGGCGATAGTCGGCAGAACGGCCGGCGCGGATTCTACGTGGACAGATATCTTTAAGAAAGGCGCTAGACAAAATCGGAACCCGCACGTCAATTAGGGCTGTCCGGGAAGGGTTGTGCTGGCTAGTAAGGGGCTGAGTGCGGCGTGGCCGAACCGGCATACCGCTTGGGAGCATCGGCGTACCTGCTGTCCGGTCGCTGTCAGGACTGTCAAGAAAAGTAGTTTTCTTCACCACGTCATTGACCGGCATTAGCGGTTTTGAGACAGTCCGGTTCGGACTCGCTGCCGCATCGAATGAGCACTGAATATATTCGCTCTGTGGGTCACGACTTTCTGAGCAGAATCGCATCCATGACCATAGTCCCCTCGCGCGTTCGAAAGTTCAGGGCCGGCTTCAAATTCAGCGTTTTCGTCGTATTCGCGACCGCTTTCGCATTCGCTGCGAAAGCCTTCGACACTGCACCGTATTTCCCTTTGTCCACAGACTCGGCGTGGCGATATGTGGTCACCGCAAGCGATCGCCATACCCCCAATACTATTTTTATTAGAAAGGAGGTAGGGATTACCGTATTCAACGACACACCGGTACACGTCGTTCAAGACACGCTCAATAATGACGAACACTACTACACGAACGACGGCAACGGGGTGCGCGATCACGGATCGTTCGACCCTGCGGTCGATGCGGGTAGTGCTGGGCTCGTAGGTGCGACCGGGACGTATCTACCGCCGCAGATTCTGCTGCTACCAAACGCGACACTGGGGGTTCCCGTGACATCCTCTGGTACATTGAACTTTGCAATATCGGGGATTGGCACGTTCCCACTAAGCTATACCTTAACCTCAACCCCCGAAGCGTTCGAAACCGTGAAAAGCACGGTTAATTCGCACACCTATCGCAAAGTATTGCGCATTCGAACGGTCACGACCGGATCGGGCACAATAACGATCAAAGGTCGCAGCGCTTCGCTTAACTTGACAACTGACGAGACAGATTGGCTGGTGCCAACGCTTGGGCTTGTAAAGTCGTCTTCGACCAGCACGCGGCCCGGGGCCGCTCCCCGACACGAAGAAATTGAATTATTGGGCGGCAGTCTTCAAGACGACATGCCAGTTGTGCAGACCATTCCGCCGGTGATCGGCGCGATACCGAATTCGACGGTCACTTCAGCCCCGTTCACTGTCTCGGGCATCAATATAGAGGCAAACATAGTTGTCTCCGCTGGCGACAAATATAGTATTGATGGAGGGCCGTTTACTGACGTGTCCGGTGGCACGGTCGGTGACGGACAAAGTGTTAGGTTGCAGACAACAGCGCCTCCGGGTTTAGGCCAGGGTATCGACCGAATAGTGTTCATCGGCTCTGGTCGTGCCGCGCTTACAGTGACCACCCAACTACCGCCGACCGGGCCTTATACCGGCTTATTTTTCTACATCGTCCAGCCCGGCAATCCCATTTCGCGGCAATACTCGTTCCAATTACCGAACGTGAACGACACCGGCCAAATTCTTCCTTTCGGCGGGATCGGAATACCAATAGTTGCTGGTGACGTCGTGGCTGTTGCAAAGAATTATGGCGATGGTTGCTGCAGCGCCGCGTTCTATACGCCAGTTGGGAAGAAGCTCACTGCCGGAACGGTGGAAAACGCCGAATTCGGCTTCGTATCTCTCGGCTCTCCCTTTACCTTAGGCGTGAATGGCGGCGCCGCAGTTGGCTACCGCCATAATTTTACTGGGTCATCCGGACTTAGTGTGGGTAAAACTTGATCATTTATCGCTCAAAGCTTAGGCAGCATGCAGGTAAGGATCTTCAATCGAAGGTACTCTTCGTCACGCAGTCCGTAAGCGCGACGCTGCAACACTCGGATTTTGTT
>JACPPA010000039.1 GCA_016191285.1 Gammaproteobacteria bacterium | reverse complement strand
GTTGTTTGGAAACCCCAGTGTCGGGCAGGATGCCTTTTGTTTGCAATACCAGAATGTCAACGAGCGGGACTAATCACCCAAATCTCCTTGTTGGTGCTTCCTTTTCCCTGAAAATTGCCGGTGTGGACTGATCGCACCCGGCGAAACGATCGCGGCGCGATGAAGGGAAGAATCGTCGCGGCATCGTTGGAGCAGCGTGACAACCAGGACGGGTTTGTGCTGCCGGGGATCGCATCGAGCTGGGCCGCCATAGCAGGCCAGCAACGATCTTGCGGGAGCTAAAGGAGTCGAGGCCGTCGGGGGCCTTGCTCCGCTCCGTTCGCCTTCGCTGCGCTCGGCTCACTGCGCTGCGCAAGGCCCCCGACGGCCGAGGCTGAGGTTCCCGCCCCCACCACCCGGCGTGGAGCTTCGATTGCGGGCGAGGTCTCACTTACTTTGGCAGTTTTAGCGCCCAGAGAATGGGGTCCACCTCACCCTTTGCTTTTCCAATCTTCCTGCAAGTAATTTCGGCAGGCAGCCGTGAAAGAATCTTGTTCTTCAAAACGATTTCCTGTGGGCCATCGTAATCACAGATAAGCAAGTTGACTTGGTTTGACACGCCAAGTGGAAGCGGCAATTCCGAATTGAAGAGCCGGTTTACGATTCGCACATATTGCTCGTACATTGCCACCAATTCGTGTTGTTTGACCTTTACTTGCCTGTTGTATCGCTCAATCTGTTCAACGACGGGTACTGTCCCGTTCGTCTCCCGAATCTCTCGGTTGTTAAAAGTCTTTACCTCAAAAAAATGAAGCTGCTTGGAAATAGTATCGAACAACACCAAATCAATTCGATCTGATCCTGGACGCCCATCGTCTTTGGCATCAAGTGACAATTCGATGTCAAGGACAACAATTGCACCGGAGTCGCTTCGGCAGTATGAGTGGGTATTCCAAATGTGAGACACTTGTGCGGATTCAGGTTCCGCATAGAGAGTCGTGTTGTAGCGGATTTGCTCATAGCCAGCAACGAATGAGGTACATAGCGTCAGTTTGCCCAGGTCACGCTCTACTACCTCGCCTTTCGGACGATTTTGACAGGCGACCACGAAGGCGATATTCGACTGAAATCCCTGATTCGTGTAGCTAAAGAGCTTCCGCCCAACGTGGTAAAAGTCGATCTTCCCGCCTCGAATTGCCGGAAAGACCACGCCTTCCTTGATGTCGGGCATGAGATGGGCCTTGAACAATGATGAGTCCTCAAGAGCCTGAAGTTTGCGGAAATCCAATTTTTCCCACAGATCATATCGTGGCATCTAATCCCTCCCCCATCACAAGAATGCACTTCAATGTTTGGAACAACTTTCGGCAGTGCTACACTCCCCACCACTCCCCATCGTCACGCTGCCGGACATTGGCGAACAGCGCCTTAAACCGCTCCTGATCTTGCAGATGCACCGGCACGGCAACCGCACCAGGAAACGCATTCCGCATCCGTCGCAGGTCCGGCACGGACGCATGGCCCGACGTATGGCAAGGGTGAAGCAGCAGACCACGTTCCGCCATCCATTTTACGAACCACTGGTTCTTCTCGCCTTCAAGGTATCCGTCCCACACGGAGCAGACCACGCATCCGTCCTTCAAGCACTCAGCCCGCTCCAGGTCACGAACCATGCTGGGCCGGAACAGCATCACGGATTGGGATGCAACACGGGCAAGCGCCTTCGAGGAGATGCGGTATGGGAGGTAGCTGTCGGAAATCTGGGACGTTTCTTCCTTTTCAAGTCGCAACCATTGGCTCGTGGGCAGGAAGACCTTGATGCCATTCCAGTCGGCTTGCGGCAGCCTTGGGTTGTCGGTCGCCCGCAAAATCTCGGCGGTGTACATATCCACGATGAACTGCCGCTTCGAGGCAATGCACGCCTTGAAGATCGTCACGATCCGGTCGATGTTCTGGCCTGAACACCACACGAGCGGCATTCCCGGCGTTTTCTTGAAGATGTCGGCGAACTGAGGAACAAGGTCGTCCTCGGTGCGGTGGGTTTTGTCCTCTCGCCCGATGCAGGTTCCTTCCATCAGAAGGATGTCCACGTTCTTCGGTGGGTTGTCGATTAGCCTGTCCGTCAGGCTGGCTTTCCTTCCGTGCGCCCGGAAGTCGCCGGTGTAGAAGAGGCGCTTGCCCTCGGCCTCGACCAAGACGGCGTAGCTGTCGTAGGCAGAATGATCGACCAGGAACGGTGTGATCGTGAACGGCCCCAGGACAATGGGCGTGCGATCCGCTAGATGCTTCACGTTTTTCAACTTGAGGCCAGATGGCGAGAACAATGTGGCGGCGTCAAGAATGGCTTCGGCGGCTTTGCCGATCAAGAACGGAGTTTCGCCGGGGAGACGATAGGCAAGGCCGTAGTGGTCCTGGTGAGGGTGCGAGATCACCACGCCAAGCAGTGAGGCGTCGGGCGCAGCGAATCCCTTGACCGGATGCAATGGGATGTCATCTGGATCAGATGCGTCGAGCGGTAGCCCCACGTCGAGGACGAGGCTCTTGCCCTGGGCCTCGATCTCGACGCAAGTGCCGCCAATTTCTTTCGTACCTCGGTGGATGCAGACCTTCATGATTACGTTCTATTCCTCGATCATCGCATTGATCGTCCACGATACGCAGTTCAGGACGCCGCCCTTTTCGGCCAAGCCCCGACACGGAAGCTGAAACACTCTGGCGTCGGGCATGACAGCCCGGACCTTTTCAAAAGCGGCCTCGTCTTCCGGCCTGTCGTATCCGGGAACGACCACGACATCGCCAACCCGGAGGTAGTTGATGTAAAGGCCCACTGCCGAGTGGAGATCGTCGGGCAGGCGACGGGCCTTCGCCTGGGACATCGGCAGTGTCTCGACCTCCAGGCCCTTCTTCTCAAGCAGACTCCGCAGCCTTGTCTCGTAACCCGGATCGACGCCGGAGTAGTCGTTGATGAGAGGCTATTGCGAAGTTCGCGGTCCCGCTCTTTTTCCTAACGGCAGCGGTGTCGGCAAATGCGGTTCCCCCAGCGATCACGTAGTTTTAAGCGGATTGATGCGGCGAAATTTTTTCCCCTCGATTTTTCGACCAGCCTCCG
>JACPPA010000038.1 GCA_016191285.1 Gammaproteobacteria bacterium | reverse complement strand
GCCACGGCGAACCGTGGCGTACAACGAATTGCAGTAAAACGAAGCGCGTTACTAGCGGCAGGACGACGGACGATATTTCGGCTCCACCGTATTGTTCTTCGAGCAGCTCCACACGATTTTCCCGGCCGAGGTCGTGGGGGTTAGGCGCAAGACCTTATTAAAGATCGGACTAGTCGACGCCCCGCTAAAAGTCACCTCGATGACGCCAGCAGGATTAGCTAAAACGTTCACGCTAGAGACGTTATTGCCGGTGATCGATGTCGACAACGCCATGCCGGCCTGAACATTGCTGGTTGGCAGGGCGCCATTGCTTGAGAAGTACTCCGAGACCGATGTCTTACCGCCCGCGGCCAACGACAAGCCTTCCGTCACTTTCGCGCGGAGGGTGTAATCCTGATAGGCCGGAATCGCAACCGCGGCCAAGATGCCGATGATCGCGACCACGATCATCAATTCGATGAGGGTAAAACCCGTTTGTACTCGTTTCATGCCTGTTCTCCTAAAATCGTTCAGTTACGTCTATTTACTGTCCGCGCTAACTCAGCGGTGCACCTTGCTTCCGACACCGACGAGCGTGGCCCGGCAGCGCGTTGCAGTAATAGTGAGCAGCAAACATGCCAAGTTAAGAAACTACCCCTAAATCTGCTCGACCTCACACTTCACTCCAAGGAATAGTAGTTAATCAGAATTACGACGGCAGCGAGTTCGATATCGATAACAGCCAGCAGGTACTTTGTGACAAGTTTTGTCACCGCAGCGTCAGTCCAACCCCAATTTTTCCAGTCGATACCGCAACGCACGGAAGCTAATGCCCAGCAGCTTCGCCGCCTGCGTCTTATTCCAACGCGTCTTTTCCAAGGCGTCCAAGATACGCTTGCGCTCAACCTCGTCGAGAAAAGTCTGGAGTTCTCCAGCGTCCTGCTTAAGCTCGGATGCTCCTTGGTTCGTTTCCATCGACCTGACCGGTTCGGGCAGCCTAAGGTCGGCAACCTGAATCGCCGTGCCTTCGCACAGTGTTACCGCGCGTTCGAGAATGTTCTCCAGCTCGCGCACATTGCCTGGGAACCGATAAGCCAACAGCGCCTCGCGCGCAGCGCTCGTGAGTTCGAATCGCGTAGCGCCGTTGGTTTCCGCCAAACGCGCGAGAATGTGTTCGGTCAACAGCAGGATATCGTCACCGCGCGCGCGGAGCGGCGGCACCTTCAATTCGATGACGTTAATGCGATAGTAGAGATCCTGGCGAAAAGTCCCGGCGTCGACCAACTCGCTCAAGTCCTGGTGAGTCGCGGACAAGATCCTGCAATCCACGGCTTCTTCTTGCGCGGCGCCGACGCGGCGAATGCGCTTTTCCTGGATCGCGCGCAAGAGCTTTACTTGCATTTGTAGCGGTAAATCGGCGACTTCATCCAGAAACAAGGTCCCGTTGTGCGCGGCTTGGAATAAGCCTGCCTTGTCCGCGACGGCGCCCGTGAAACTTCCCCGCAAATGTCCAAACAGTTCGCTTTCGATCAGATCATGCGGAATCGCGCCGCAATTCACCGGCACAAAGGCCTGTGTGCCACGCGGTCCGTGCAGATGGATCAGGCGCGCGACCAACTCTTTACCGGTTCCAGACTCGCCGCTGATATAGACCGGCGCCTGACTGCGAGCGACCTTTGCTATCGTCTCGTGTAGTTGACGAATGCTGTGTGAACGTCCGATGAGCTCGCGTGACGGTGCGCCGGAACTGGCTTCCCCCTTGAGCGCACCGAGCTTTAATGCTTGCGCGACCAGACTTCTTAAATCGTTGATGTCGACGGGCTTGTTGACGAAATCGAAGGCGCCGGCTTTCAAGGCCTGAATCGCGGTCTCCATGTTGCCATGGGCCGTGATCATCGCCACCGGCACATCCGAATGCCGCTGCTGAATATGGGCGACCAGCTCCAACCCGTTGCCATCTGGCAGGCGCATATCGGTCAGACAAATCGCGATTTTTTGTTCTTCCAGCGCGGCTTTCGCTTCGCGCAGATTCGCCGCCGAGCAGCACTCGATGCCCATGCGCCCGAGAGTAATCGTGACCAGTTCGCGAATCGCCGGTTCATCATCGACGATCAAGGCCAGTTGTCGCACAGTCATTTCAGAGCGCACTCAATTGCTGACGCGCGGGATGCGCAAAGGTTAGTCGAAAATGGCACCCGCCGGATCTGTGATCGAGCAAGCGCAAAGTCGCCTGGTTGGCCTCGCAAAGTTCGCGCGCGATATATAAGCCGAGCCCGGTACCGCCACGCTCGCCGGTAAAAAACGGTTCAAACACCTGCTCCGCGACCTCCTTCGACATCCCCGGTCCGGTATCGATGAGATCGACATAGGGACGCCCATTTTCGGCCGCGTGTCCTGCCGCGAAACGCACCTTGGGGTCTACCGTACTATAGCGCAAGGCGTTCTCACAGAGATTCCAGAGGACCTGGTGTAAGTGGCTCTTATCCATGCGCACCGTAATGCCGGGTTCGGCCCAATCGCTCACCACCGTCGCACTGGACAGCGCGCGCTGTTCGCAAAATTCGGCGATGAATTTTTCAAGCCACGGCTGCAAAAAAAAACTTTCGCTGACGCTAAGGTCGCGCCGTCCGATCATCATCACATTCTTGACGATCTCGTTCATGCGTGCCGCATGCTCGACGATGATCTGCGTGAGGCGCAGATCGTCTTTATTCAATTCCGGCGATTCTGATAATAACTGACCGGCATGACTGATGGCGCCCAACGGATTGCGAATTTCATGCGCGATGCTGGCGGTCAGGCGGCCGAGTGAGGCTAATTTGATTTGCTGCGCACGTTGCTGGCTTTCGGCCGCGTCTTCAATAAACACCAACGTACCTTCGGTGTCAGCATCGCCGAGCTGCGTGAACGAGACGATTACTTCCGCGCCGCGTTCGAGTTTCAACGGTGTTTTACGATTTTCACCGCGTGCCCGCCACTCGGCGCGCGCGGTGGCGAGTGCGTCTTGATGATCGAGCAATGACCCGCCGATCGCGTCATCGTCAAGATCGAGGAATTTGCGCGCGGATTCGTTCACGACCACCGCACGTTCGTTCGCGTCGAGCACGACGATTCCGGAGCGCATGCGCTGCACGATGTGCTGGTTGAGTTGTGACAACCGCTCTATATCCAGCGCGCGCCGCGCCGCGAGCGCTTCGCTGCCGCGCGCCTGCTCGGCCAAGACCGAGGCCAGAATCGCGGTGCCGAACAACGCCGCGCCGAGCAGGCCCGCCTGCGTGTAGCTCGCGACTTCGTAACCTAAGTTCAACATGCCGTAAACGGTTTCGCCTAACACCGCAAGCGTGGCGAGCGCCGCGAACGACACCGCCGCCCGCCACCGTGCAATGAGGCAAGCACCGGCGATCGCAACCACCAACAAAATACCGAAGCCGCCCGCCGCGCCCCCACTCGCATGCATCAGCAACGTGAGCGCTCCAACGTCGACCAAGACCTGGACATTGCGAATTCGATAAAGATTCGCCCAGCGCCGCTCGATGGCGATTTGCAGCCCGACGGCGGCGAACAAGTAGCCCATGGCGGACCAGGCGAGCAAGCGGATATCGAATTGCGTGAACGTCGGGGGTAAGCGCCCCAAGGTCGCTAGCAACGCGAAAAGGCCAGCGATAATCAGCCGGTACAGGTTGAAATAGCGAAGCGCGGTCCACGCTCTGGCGTCGTGGTTTGTGGGATCGTTCTGCCGTTGCGTATTGAACACCTATGAAGCTCGCGAGCCGCCAACGCCGACAATTGCCAATGGCAGGTCCTGCATCGGCAACGCTAATGTGCTTGATGCGCGGGACAACGAAACACCCCTGGCCTTTCGCGCTTCGCTTCAGGCTCGGGCAAATAGACGCCGCACACCGCGCACTGAACCATTTTCTCCGCATGGGTGCCGCGCTCGCGCTTGATGCCCAACCGGTATCGACGATAAACACGCAGTGCGAACCATATGGCGCCGACGATAATGAGCAGTCGTAATCCCATGCCTACACTCCGTTGATCTTTGCCCCACCGCATTCTATCCGCGACATCGATCCGATATAGTGCCCACCGGTAAGTGGCTGGCGACGAATGACGTGCGAAGCCAAGCGTAATTCTAGCCTTGGTGCGTGGCGGCCGTTATATTCACCACTCTGCTGGCATCAAACAAGAAGCTATTCAAACCGAACGCTGCCCGACACGGTCCAGGACTAATGGTAAGGATTTTGACTTGCCGAGCGCCGGCTGATTGCGCGATCGGCCATCGAATAATGGGGATATAGATCGATGAACCTGCACGAATACCAAGCGAAACGCCTCTTTGCGGATTACGGCGTGCCGATTCTGCCTGGCAAACCTGCCACCACGCCCGACGAAGCCGCGGCACACGCTGAAGCCCTTGGCGGCAGTGCGTGGCTGGTGAAAGCGCAGGTGCATGCGGGCGGGCGCGGCAAGGCGGGCGGCGTAAAATTCGTGAAAACCATCGCCGAAGTACGCGCTGCCGCCAAGGCCTTGCTCGGTACTCAGCTCGTGACTAAACAATCAGGCCCAGGTGGACAACCCATCAACTGCGTGCTGGTAGATAGCGCGGCGCAAATTGCCCACGAACTTTATTTAGGCGCCTTGGTCGACCGCAGTTCGAAACGCGTCACGTTCATGGCCTCGCGCGCCGGCGGCATGGATATCGAGGAAGTCGCGGCGATCACGCCGGAGAAGATTTTCACGGTCAAAGTCGAGCCGGTTTTAGGCTTGCAGGATTACCAAACACGACGCCTTGGGTTCGCCCTTGAGCTTAATGAGGCGCAACGCAAGCAACTCGCGACCATTCTCAAGGGGCTTTACCGCTTATTCATCGATAAAGACATCAGCCTCCTCGAGATCAATCCGTTGGCCATCCTCACCGACGGCAGTCTCGCGGCGCTCGACGGCAAAATAAATGTGGACGACAACGCGCTCTACCGGCAGTCGATCGCCGACTGGCGCGATCCCAGCCAGGAGGACGAAAAGGAACGCCGCGCCAAGGAGTTCGATCTCAACTATGTGACGCTCGACGGCAATATCGCCTGTATGGTCAACGGCGCGGGACTCGCGATGGCGACGATGGACATCATCAAGTTGAGCGGCGGCGAACCTGCCAACTTCTTGGATGTCGGCGGC
Organism: Gammaproteobacteria bacterium; assembly: GCA_016191285.1. GTDB lineage: Bacteria > Pseudomonadota > Gammaproteobacteria > CAIKBL01. The sequence goes on along the minus strand of JACPPA010000038.1, from coordinate 148,104 downwards.
GGCACTACCGCCGAACGGGTCGCCGAAGCTTTCAAAATCATTTGCTCGGATCCGAATGTCAAAGCCATCCTCGTCAATATTTTCGGCGGAATCGTCCGTTGCGATCTGATCGCGACCGGCATTATCGCGGCGGTAAAAGAAATCGGTGTGTCGGTTCCGGTGGTCGTTCGACTTGAAGGGACGAATGTCAACGAAGGAAAGCGCTTGCTCGCCGAGAGCAAGCTTGCCATCACCAGTGCGGATGAATTGAGCGACGCCGCGCGGAAAGTGGTCGCCGCAGCGGGAGGCGGCAAGTAATGTCTATATTAATTAACCAATCCACGCGCGTGATCGTGCAAGGCTTCACCGGCAAGCAAGGCACATTTCACGCCGAACAGGCGATTGCGTACGGCACGCAGCTGGTGGGTGGGGTTACTCCCGGACGTGGCGGGAGCCAACATCTGGAGCGTCCGGTATTCGATACCGTGCACGCCGCGGTGGCCGCGACCGGCGCCGGCGCCAGTATGATTTTCGTGCCGCCGCCGTTCGCGGCCGATGCGATCGCCGAAGCCGTCGATGGTGGCATCAAGATCATTGCCTGCATCACCGAAGGGATACCGGTGCTCGATATGCTCCGAGTAAAAGCGATGTTGGCGAACACTCCCGAGGTCTACCTCATCGGTCCGAACTGCCCCGGTGTCATTACACCCGGTGAATGTAAGATGGGCATCATGCCCGCCGCGATCCACACTAGAGGCAAAATCGGAATCGTCTCGCGCTCCGGTACGTTAACTTACGAAGCGGTCCATCAAACCAGCCGCGCCGGACTCGGGCAAAGTACCTGTGTGGGCATTGGCGGCGATCCCATTCAAGGCATGAATTTCATCGATTGCCTCCGCCTGTTCGAGGGTGACCCGCAGACCGAAGGGATCATCATGGTCGGCGAAATTGGCGGTTCGGCGGAGGAAGAGGCCGCCGAGTTCATCGCGCGCCATGTTAAAAAGCCCGTGGTCGGCTATATCGCGGGCGTGACCGCGCCGCCTGGGAAACGCATGGGCCATGCCGGCGCTATCATCGCCGGCGGCAAAGGCACTGCCGCCGACAAATATGCCGCACTGGAACGCGCTGGCGTGCACACGGTCCGCTCGCCGGCCGAGCTCGGCGCGACGATGCTGGCCGTGCTCAAGCGTTGAGCACTTGAACTCATCTCAAAAATCATTCTGCAGCGCCCATACATTGTTGCGCGACTTCCCCTATGAACACCGACGCCCTTCGTATTGCGCTCGCACAGATCAATTTGTGCGTCGGCGACATCGCGGGTAACACCGACAAAATCATCGCCGCGTGTCAGCGCGCGCGCAATGAGTTGCAGGTTGATCTCGTGGTCCTGCCGGAACTCGCGGTTACCGGCTACCCCCCCGAGGATTTGCTATTCCGACCCGGGATGCATCGACGCGTCGAACATGCGCTGCGTTCGATTACCGAACACACGCGTGGCATCGCCGTGCTGCTCGGGCATCCCACGCAAACCGCACTGGGCGTCTATAACAGCGCCAGTTTGCTCGCCGGCGGCACGTGCCAGATGACTTATCACAAACAGCGTCTGCCAAACTATGCGGTATTCGATGAAAAACGTTACTTCATACCAGGCGCTGAACCTCGCGTCGCAGCACTGAACGACTTTAAGCTCGGCGTTAGCATCTGCGAGGATATCTGGGATCCCTCGACCGCGCTGGCGACTCGCGCGGCGGGCGCCGAAGTGATCGTCAATCTGAACGCCTCGCCCTACAGCTTAAATAAGCGTCAAGATCGCTTAATCGCGATTCGCGCCGCGATCGCCGCGAGCCAATTGCCGGTGATCTATGCGAACCTCGTTGGCGGCCAGGATGAATTGGTGTTCGACGGCGGTTCAATGGTGCTCGATTCGAACGGCGCAATTTGCGTCGCGGCGCCCGAATTCGAAGAAGCGCTTGTCGCAATCGAACTGGCGCGCACGCCGACCGGGATCACTTTCAAAGGCGAGCAATACACCCCAACCCGTGACGAAGAAAATATTTATCGCGCGCTCGTGCTTGGCGTACGTGACTACGTTTACAAGAATCGCTTTCGTGGAGCCGTGCTCGGTTTATCCGGTGGCATCGATTCGGCGGTGACCTTGGCGCTCGCCGTCGACGCGCTGGGGGCGGCCAATGTCACGGCCGTGTCGATGCCATCGCGCTATACCGCCGAGATGAGCATCGAGGATGCGCTGGCGCAGGCCAAGGCACTGGGTTGCGAATGCCACGTGGTACCGATCGAGCCGCCGTTTGACGCGTTTAATACCGTGCTCGCACCGCTGTTCACCGGGCGTGCCGCGGACGTCACCGAAGAAAATATCCAGGCTCGCTGCCGCGGCATCATTTTGATGGCAATCTCGAACAAAACCGCTCGCATGGTCCTGACCACCGGGAACAAGAGCGAGATGGCAGTTGGCTATGCGACGCTTTACGGCGACATGGCAGGTGGTTTCGCACCGCTCAAAGATTGCGCGAAGACCTTGGTGTATCGCCTCGCACGCTGGCGCAATCAACAGGGTCAAGCGATCCCAGAGCGTGTGATCGAACGTCCACCGAGCGCCGAACTGCGACCGGAGCAGAAGGATTCAGACAGCTTACCGCCGTACGAGGTACTCGATCCGATCCTCGAGCTTTATATTGAACGCGATCTGACGCCGCGCGAGATTGCGAGCCGCGGCTTCGAGCTAGAAACCGTTAAACGCGTCGCCGCGATGGTGGATCGCAACGAATACAAACGACGTCAAGCCGCACCCGGGGTGCGCATTTCCGAGCGCGCCTTCGGGCGCGATCGGCGATTTCCAATCACGTCGCGCTATCACGAACAGGATGCCGTGCCGGAACGTTAACGTCGAGGTCCGATTGTCTAGCCTTGCGTCTTGGATTGAGTCGGCTTTAGTCGCGGAACGCGTTCAAAATTCGCGACTAAAGTCGCTCCCACGGTAACTGGAATTTGCAATGTCATTCAGTTCACGTGCGTTTGCTTAACTTCTTCGATCCCCGGGTGGTTAGGGTAATTTAATTCGAGGACGCGCAAGGCGTCGTCCGATAGATCATTGAGTTCCAAAACCTTGTACGACTTCGCGAGCAACACCAACGCTTCCGGCATGGCTGGCGTCTGCTGGTAATTTTCGACCACATAGCGGGCACGATTCGCCGCGGCGACAAATGCGCCCCGCCGCATATAGAAGTTCGCGACGTTAACTTCGTGTTGCGCGAGAATATTTCGCAGATGGCGCATTCGAAGCTGCCCGTCTTGCACGTAGCGGCTGTCGGGGAACCGTCGGATCAATTCCGAAAAATCGTTGAAGGCCTGCAGTGAGGCGCCGGGATCGCGTTGTGACGGATCGCGCGGCAAATAGCGCGCGGTAAGGCCTAGATCGGAATTGAAGTTGATAAGCCCGCGCAAATAATAGGCGTAATCGGTGTGCGGGTGAGTGGGGTTAAGCTTCAAAAAGCGATCAAGCGTCGTAACGGCTGCCGCCCCTTCGTCGGATTTGTAATGGCAGTACGCGAGTTCGAGTTGCGCCTGGGCCGCGTAGGGTCCGAACGGGTAGCGCGATTGCAGTTTTTCGTAGTATTCGATCGCGCCGCTACAGGATCCGGAGTCCAGGCGATCTTTAGCCGCGAAATAGAGTTTCTTCTCCGGCCAGTTCTCCGGCATATCCTCCGGATCTTTATCCGACCACAGGCTGCAGGCCGCAAGCAGGGTGCAAAGTGCAAGCGCGCAAAAAGATCGAGCGAGCGAAAAACGCATCATAGTCAGTGTCACTAAGTCTGCCGGCAGAAAAGGTAAGTCCCCTGCGCGAGGTCGTTGTTCGTCGCCGGGGTCGGCATTCTACAAGCTAACGCAAAACTCCGTAAGGCAACCAGGTGCGCGCCGGTAGTACGACGATTTTGCGTTAGACTCGACGGCATGTCCGAAGTCCGTCACCACGCGCTAACTATTCCTCCCGCGGTGGCCGGTGCACGGTTGGATGCGGCCTTGGCGGAACTCCTCACCGATTATTCGCGGACACTGCTCAAAACCTGGATCGACGCGGGCGCGGTGCGCGTCAACGGTACTGTTTATCGTCCTCGCGATCGCGTCGACGCGGGCGATCAGATCGAGTTGACCGCGACGCTCGCGGCAAGCGCGGATTTAACCGCTCAAGCGCTTGAGTTCGGACTGCTGCGTGAAGACCGCGAATTCTTAGTGGTCGACAAACCAGCGGGCCTGGTGGTTCACCCAGGCGCTGGCAATCCCCGCGATACCTTGGTCAACGGCTTACTACATCGGTTCCCCGAACTCGCCGCGTTGCCGCGCGCGGGCCTGATTCATCGGCTCGACAAACAGACGTCGGGATTGCTATTAGTAGCGCGCACCCCAGGTGCGTTTCAGGCGCTCACGACCCAGATGGCGCGCCGGGAAATTCATCGCACTTACGTCGCGATCGTGCATGGCGTCGTGGTTTCCGGCGGGACGGTCGAGGCCGCGATTGGCCGCGATCGAGTACAACGTACGCGCATGCGCGTCACCACCAAAGGCCGTCTCGCGGTCACGCATTATCGCGTGCGAAAACGCTTTCGCGCACACACCGAACTCGAAGTCGTACTCGAAACCGGCCGCACCCATCAAATTCGAGTCCATATGCAGTACGTGGGCTATCCCCTGTTCGGGGACCCGACTTACGGCACGCGCCGCGGCATTCGGCCGGAGGCGACACCAGCCTTCATCGCCGCGCTGGCTGCATTGCAACGTCAAGCGCTTCACGCTAGCCGGTTAGTTTTCACGCATCCGATATCCGGCGAATCGTGCACGGTGGCGAGCGACCTGCCGCAAGATCTGCAACGCGTGTTGCGGGCGCTGCAGAACGATCTACGGCGCACCAAATAACGCGCAAAATGCCAGTGCTCGAGACCGTAGCGCCGAATTGGCCCACCGTACCGCAGGTTCGTGCACTGTGCACAACGCGGAGCGGGGGCGTTGGGCGGGCGCCCTATGCGAGTTTTAATTTGGCCACTCATGTCGGCGACGACGACACGACGGTGACTGCCAATCGCGCGCGCTTAAACGCCGCACTTGAACTGCCGAGTTCGCCGCTGTGGTTATCGCAGGTTCACGCGGCGGCGTTGCTCGACTCGGACTGCGTCACCGAGACGACGCCACCGACGGCAGACGCCGCTTATTCGCGCGCGCGACGGCGCGTGTGCGCAGTGCTAACGGCCGATTGCTTGCCGATTTTGCTGACCAACACTACCGGGACCTGTGTCGCGGCAGTCCACGCCGGTTGGCGCGGCCTGCTCACCGGCATAATTCCGTCGGTGCTTCAACGTCTATCGACAACAAACGAGACCTGGTTGGCGTGGATTGGTCCCGCCATTAGTGCCCCTGCCTATGAAATCGGCACCGAGGTTCGTCAGCTATTTTTATCCGCTGACGAAAGTTACGAACGCTACTTTGTAGCCCACGGCGCACGCTGGAAATTTGATTTGGCCAGCTTGGCCGCCACTCAACTACAACGCGCCGGCGTCGATCTCATCACGCGCTTTGACGGTTGCACGGCGAGCGACGCCGCACGGTTTTTCTCGTACCGTCGGGACGGCGTCACCGGGCGCATGGCGAGCTTGATTTGGATCAAATAACAACCGGCGACTTGATCGACCGTGGCGCCGCCCCCATCTAACGGCGTAATAAATTCTCGCTAGGGAGCAACTTTCGATGCGCGCAGACAAGATGACGACTAAATTCCAGCACGCCCTGGCCGATGCGCAAAGTCGCGCATTGGGTCTGGATAATCAGTTCATTGAGCCCATTCACCTGATGGTCGCGCTACTTGATCAGGAGGGTAGTACGGTCCGCCAGCTTCTAGCCAAAGCCGGCGTCGATGTCGGCACGCTGCGGACAAGTCTTGGCGAGGCTCTGGAGCGCTTGCCCAAGGTTCAAGGTACGGGTGGCGATGTCCATCCGTCGAACGACCTCGTGCGGCTATTGAACCTCACCGACAAACTGGCGCAGAAACGGCAAGACAGCTTTATGTCGAGCGAACTGTTCCTGCTCGCGGCGGTGCATGACAGCGGCGAACTCGGGCGACTTCTGCAACGCGCCGGGGCGCGCGAAAAAAACATCACCGCGGCGATTGAAGGCCTGCGCGGCGGTGAAGCTGTGAATGACCCCAATGCCGAGGAAAATCGCCAGGCCCTGGCGAAGTTCACGATTGATCTCACGGCGCGTGCGCTGGCCGGCAAGCTCGATCCGGTCATCGGTCGCGACGAAGAGATTCGGCGCACGATTCAAGTTCTGCAGCGACGGACTAAAAACAACCCCGTGTTGATCGGTGAACCAGGCGTTGGCAAAACCGCGATTGTCGAAGGGCTGGCGCAGCGCATCGTTAATGGCGAAGTGCCGGAAGGGCTGAAAAATAAGCGGGTGCTAGCGCTTGATCTCGGGGCGTTAATCGCGGGCTCGAAGTTTCGCGGCGAATTCGAAGAGCGGCTAAAGGCGGTGCTGACCGACTTGGGAAAGCAAGAAGGTCAAGTAATTCTATTCATCGACGAACTGCACACCATGGTTGGCGCCGGCAAGGCCGAAGGGTCGATGGATGCCGGCAATATGTTGAAACCGGCTTTGGCGCGCGGTGAATTGCATTGCATAGGTGCGACGACCTTGGACGAATACCGGCAGTATGTCGAAAAAGACGCCGCGCTCGAGCGCCGCTTTCAGAAAGTCTTGGTCGATCAACCGTCGATCGAAGACACCATCGCGATATTGCGTGGACTGAAAGAGAAGTATGCGGTCCATCACGGCGTCGAGATCACCGATCCGGCGATTGTCGCGGCCGCGCAGCTCTCGCATCGCTACATCACCGATCGGCAACTACCCGATAAGGCCATCGACCTGATCGATGAAGCCGCCAGCCGGATCAGTATCGAGATCGATTCGAAGCCCGAAGAGATGGATCGTCTCGATCGCAGACTTATCCAGCTCAAGATCGAGCGCGAAGCTTTGCGCAAGGAAACCGATGACGCGTCCAAACGGCGCCTGGTTGATCTTGAAACTCAGATCACCGGCATTGGGCGAGAATCCGCCGATCTCGAAGAAGTCTGGAAATCGGAGAAGGCGACGCTGAGTGGCGTACATCAAATCAAAGCGGATTTGGAACGCGCGCGCCTCGATTTCGAAAACGCGAAACGCGCTGGCGACTTAACGCGAATGTCCGAGTTGCAGTACGGTCATATTCCGGAACTTGAAAAGCGCTTGCACGAAGCTGGCGCCGCCGAACAGCATTTGACCCTGTTGCGCAACAAGGTCACGGAAGAGGAAATCGCGGAAGTCGTGTCCAAATGGACCGGGATCCCGGTCGCCAAAATGCTCGAAGGCGAGCGGGCTAAATTGTTGCGCATGGAAGAAGCGCTCCACCATCGTGTGGTTGGCCAGGCCGCTGCAGTATCGGCCGTCGCTAATGCCATTCGTCGCTCACGTGCGGGCTTGTCCGATCCCAAACGCCCGAACGGCTCGTTTTTATTTTTGGGTCCAACCGGCGTCGGGAAAACCGAGCTGTGCAAGGCGCTCGCCCAATTTTTATTCGACACCGAAGACGCGTTGGTCAGGATCGACATGTCTGAGTACATGGAAAAACATGCGGTCGCGCGGTTAATCGGCGCCCCGCCGGGCTATGTGGGCTATGAGGAAGGCGGCTACTTGACCGAGACCGTTCGCCGCAAACCTTACTCGGTCTTGCTGCTCGACGAGATCGAGAAGGCGCACCCGGACGTGTTCAACATTCTGCTGCAAGTCCTCGACGATGGACGCCTGACCGACGGACATGGGCGTACAGTTGATTTTCGGAATACCGTGATCGTGATGACTTCCAACTTAGGTTCGGAGCAGATCCAAGCCATGGGTGACGCCGCGGACTATGCCCCTATGCGGGATACGGTCTTGGAGGTGGTACGGCAGAGTTTCCGTCCCGAATTCGTCAATCGAATTGACGAGATCGTGGTCTTTCACGGTCTGCGCCGCGAACAAATCCGGGCGATCGCCGAAGTCCAGCTCGGCTTTCTGCGCCAACGCCTGGCGGAGCAGCAGATCGGGCTCGAGATCCCACCGCTCGCGGTCGATAGACTCGGCGAGGCGGGCTTCGATCCCGTTTACGGCGCCCGGCCGCTGAAGCGCGCCATCCAATCCTTGATCGAGACTCCGCTCGCGCAAGCCTTGTTGGAGGGGCGTTTCGGTCGCGGCGATACCGTGAAAATTGACTTGGTAAACGGCGAATTCGAGTTCGATAAATAGGGAGTTGAGCGGCACTGGCGGGGCTCCGCGCGGCGCCAGTGCCGCGAGAAAATGTGTCGCTCCGGTGGCTATTTACCGAGGATTCATCTACCATTTTGGCGAACACAGTCCGGGCTAAAATCGAGGCAAAAACGGTGGCGGTAACCAGCAATCGAGTGCCCTTAGGCGGGCTCGCGCGAAAATTGGTCGCCGATGGCCTGCTGGAAGAGCAGGCTGCGGTACGGGCGTTTCAAGACGCGCTGGCAAATCGCGTTCCGTTCGTAAAATACCTGATCGATAACAAGCTCGCCGACAGCAAAGTCGTGGCGCACGCCGCCGCGCAGGAATTCGGGGTGCCGTTGCTGGACATCGAAGCACTCGAAATCGATTCCGAGGTAGTGAAACTGGTGAGTGAGGAGCTCATTCAGCGACATCACGCGCTACCCATCTTCAAACGGGGCAATCGCGTCTACATCGCGGTCTCCGATCCGACCAACCTACAAGCGCTCGACGAAATAAAATTCCACATCGGCGCTAATACCGATCCGGTGTTGGTCGAAGAAAATAAGCTTGCCCGCGCCATTGAAAAATCGCTCGAGGCGGCGGATACCGGTCTTGGCAATATGGAAGATTCGGACTTTGAGAATCTTGATGATCTCGAAGTTGGCAAGGAACAGGAGGCCACGCCCGACTCCTCCGCCGAAATTGACGATGCGCCGGTTGTGCGGTTCGTCAATAAGGTTTTGCTCGATGCCATCAAACGCGGCGCGTCCGACCTGCATTTCGAGCCCTACGAAAAATTCTATCGGGTGCGGTTGCGAATTGACGGCATGCTGGCGGAAATCGCCAAGCCGCCGCTGGCCCTCGCCTTTAAGATCGCGGCACGTATCAAAGTCATGTCGCGACTCGATGTGTCGGAACGGCGCGTACCGCAAGATGGACGTATCAAACTCAAACTCTCAAAGACCAAAGCCATCGATTTTCGGGTAAGCACCTGCCCCACCCTATACGGGGAAAAAGTGGTGATGCGTATCCTCGACTCGGACGCCGCCAAGCTTAATATCGATCAGCTGGGCTACGAGGATTTCCAGAAGGAACTGTTCTTAAAGAATCTCAATAAGCCGTACGGGATGTTCTTGGTAACCGGCCCCACGGGTAGCGGCAAGACGGTGTCGTTGTATACCGGGATCAATATCCTGAACCGCGACGACATCAATATTTCGACCGCCGAAGATCCGGTTGAAATTAACTTGCCGGGTGTTAACCAAGTGCAGGTCGACGAAAAGACCGGGATGACGTTCTCCAAGGCGCTCAAGGCCTTCCTGCGTCAAGATCCGGATATCATTCTGGTCGGCGAAATTCGCGATCTCGAGACCGGGTCAATCGCGGTCAAGGCAGCGCAAACCGGCCACATGGTGATGTCGACCTTACACACCAATGATGGCCCGCAAACCATCACCCGGCTGCAAGACATGGGGGTGCCGCCGTTCGCAGTGGCGACCACGATTAATCTAATCACCGCGCAACGCCTCGCGCGCCGCCTCCACCCGGATTATCGGGTGCCGATGGATCTACCGCCCGATGGACTGCTCGCGGAAGGATTCACGCAGGAGGATATCGATGAAGGCGTCAAGCTCTATGGTCCCGGTAACGGCGGCACGGAGTGTCCCAGCGGTTACAAGGGGCGCGTCGGCATTTATCAAGTGATGCCGATCACAGATGCGATGAAACGCCTGATCATGGAAGGTTCAAATGCGGTACAACTTGCCGACCAAGCCGGCCGCGAGGGGATCTGGGATATCCGGAAGTCGGGGCTCCAGAAAGCCCGCCGCGGCGTCACGAGCTTAGCCGAAATCAATCGCGTTACCGTGGAGTAAAGCATGGCACAGACCGCCGCGATCAAGTCCGACATGTACGTCTGGGAAGGGATTGATAAATCGGGTAAGCGCGTCAAAGGTGAAATGTCGGGACAAAATGACGCCCTAATCAAAGCCACCCTGCGTCGCCAAGGTGTCAATCCACTCAAAGTTAAAAAGAAATCGAAGCCCCTCTTCGGCGCCAGTGGCGGCAAGATTACAACCAAAGACATAACGGTCTTTAGCCGCCAACTCGCGACCATGATGTCCTCTGGCGTACCGCTCGTGCAGTCCTTTGAAATTGTTGGCCGCGGTCATGAAAACAAGGCCATGCAAAACTTGATTCTAACGATCAAGGGTGACATTGAAGCGGGCGGTGCATTGGCGGAATCGCTCGGCAAGCACCCCAATCAATTTAACGAGCTTTATGTGAACCTCGTCACTGCTGGCGAGCACGCGGGGATCCTCGAAGAAATCCTGCACAAACTCGCAACCTACATGGAAAAAACCGAGGCGCTGAAATCAAAGATTAAAGGCGCGCTCTTCTATCCGGTCGCGGTCGTGGTTGTCGCGTTCATCATCACCTGTATTTTGATGATCTACGTGATTCCGCAGTTTGAAGATCTGTTCAAGGGCTTTGGCGCTGATTTGCCGGCCTTGACCCAGGTGGTCATCAATATGTCGAACTGGTTTCAAGATTATTGGTACATCTTGATTGGAGGAGTGGTCGGCACCGTCATTGGGATATTTCAACTCAAAAAGCGTTCGCTCAAGTTTGCTCACTATATGGATCGCATCGCACTCAAGATTCCAATCGTCGGCGATATTCTGACGAAATCGGCGATTGCGCGCTTTTCCCGCACCTTGGCGACAATGTTCGCGGCCGGGACGCCGCTAGTCGAGGCGATGACGTCGGTCGCTGGCGCCTGCGGCAACATCGTGTATTACGATGGTGTCATGAAGATGCGTGACGAAATCGCGACCGGGACCCAGTTGCAGGTGAGCATGCGTGACACCAATCTATTTCCGAATATGGTGGTGCAGATGGTCGCCATCGGCGAGGAATCCGGCGCGCTCGACACCATGCTTGGGAAAGTCGCGGATTGGTACGAGCAAGAAGTAGATGACTCAGTCGAAGCCCTAACCAGTTTGTTGGAACCGATCATCATGGCGGTGCTGGGCGTGATTATTGGCGGGCTCGTTATTGCCATGTACCTGCCAATCTTCAAGATGGGTCAAGTGGTCTGAATTCTTTGTCTTACGCGCGCTGCGGCCAGCGATTTGGCTGGCGGCGTTAACATGGCGGTATGGCAGGCGCTCAGTGACTCGCCTGGGTTATTCGGACTCGCCATCGGTGCGCTAGGCCTCATCGTCGGCAGCTTCCTCAATGTTGTGATTCATCGCTTACCGATCATGCTCGACCGGCAATGGCGGATTGATTGTTCGTCGCTGGTTTCTTCCCCGCTTCATGCCGGTGAACCATCGACCTCATTTAATCTAATGGTCCCGCGCTCACGTTGTCCGCACTGCCAGATGATGATCACTGCCGTCGACAATATTCCGGTGGTGAGCTACCTCGTGCTGGGTGGCCGCTGCCGTCATTGTAAAGCGCGCATCTCGGCGCGCTATCCGCTCGTCGAAGTAGTGAGCGCAGGGACCGCTGCCTTCGCCGCGATGCATTTTGGGTTTGGATTGCCAGCGCTCTTTGGCGTCGTTTTCACATGGGCCCTAATTGCCTTGACGCTAATCGATTTCGACACCCAACTGTTGCCGGACGTCATTACTGTACCGATGATGTGGCTCGGCATCCTACTCAATTATCACGGCTTATTCGTCAGTTTGCAGGCGAGCGTGATCGGCGCGGTAGTCGGCTACTTAAGCCTGTGGACGGTCTATTGGTTATTCAAGCTCGTGACCGGTAAAGAGGGCATGGGTTACGGCGATTTTAAATTGCTGGCGATGATCGGCGCATGGCTAGGTTGGCAAGCGCTGCCTGCGGTAATTTTACTCGCGTCAGTGGTTGGAAGCGTCGTCGGTCTCGGGCTGATTGTGCTCCGCGGTCACGATCGCGCCCAACCAATTCCCTTTGGTCCCTATCTCGCAAGTGCTGGTTGGCTCGCCATGCTGGGCGGCCAGGATTGGTTCCAACACTTCTTCGCACCGGGTGGGCTGTGACGCGATCCTTGGTGGTCGGTGTTACTGGCGGTATCGGCTCTGGGAAATCGACGATATGCGCGGAATTCGCGCGCTTTGGGGCACCAGTGATTGATGCCGACGTCGCCGCGCGCGAGGTGGTGGAACCTGGGACCCCCGGGCTCGCGGAAATTGTTGCCGAGTTCGGCGCTAGTGTCCTCGATTCACACGGGTTACTCGATCGCCCGGCACTCCGCCGAGTTGTATTCAAGGATGCCGCGCGGCGGCGGCGTCTGGAAGAAATTCTGCACCCAAAAATACGCGCGCGAATCGCGGAGCAAATTGCCGCGCTCGACGCACCCTATTGCTTGCTGGCAATTCCCCTATTAGTAGAGAAAGGGAACTATACTTTTATTGACCGGATTCTCGTTGTTGATTGTCCACTGGAAATCCAAGTGGAGCGGGTGATGCGCCGAGACAAATTGACAGTACCCGAAGTAGAGGCAATCATGCGCACGCAAACTACCCGGGAGCAGCGCCTTGCGATGGCCGATGATGTGGTCCTCAATGCCGGTGATCTCGATCCGGTCCGCGGCCAGGTCGCTGAATTACACCAGCGCTATCTTCTGTTGGCGAAAGCACGGCAAAACGACCGAATTAACCCATGAACATTGTCGTTAATAGCGCCCAACCTCGACTCTTCCCCACCGTCGAATCCGTCACGGTCTACGAGCAACCGCTAAGTGAGCGGATGCGAACATTTCTCCGTCTGGAATACCTGTTCCAATCTATCCGGGATGGCATGGAGCGCGGTAATCCGGCTGACGCGCGTAACGCCATCGTCAATATGATCGATGTCGCGGATCAACTCGCGCGCACCGATATCAAGGGCGAACTCATCAAGGAAATCGAACGTTACACCAATACGATTAGCGGACTGCGCCACAATCCAGCGGTAAATCAGTCGACGCTTGAGCACACCCTGTCACGCCTGGAGCCCATCCTCGCCATTCTCAAATCGAATGCCTGTCAGCCCGGATTACGCTTGCGTCAAAATGAAATCGTCGCTCAAGTGCGACAACGCCTGGCAATACCAGGCGGAACATGCAGCTTCGATCTCCCGGCGTTTCACTATTGGTTGCATCGACCACTCACGCAGCGCGATGCACAGCTTCAAGATTGGATGCAAGATCTGCGGATTATCGAAGACGCGGTGCATACCGTGCTCAAGCTCGTTCGCGAAAGCGCGCCATCACGACATCTTGCGGCGGACAACGGGTTTTACCAACAGCAACTAGACCCCGCGACTGCTTGTCAAATTGTTCGTGTGGTGGTGGCTGACGCGGACGATCTTTATCCGGAAATAAGCGGCGGAAAGCATCGCTTCACGATTCGATTTGTGCGACATACCGACGTTAACGCGCGCGCGCAAGTCGTACAAAACACCGTGTGGTTTGAATTGCGCTGCTGTTCTCTGTAGCGACTCGCGTCGCTAGGCGCATTGCTCTAGATCGAATCTATCCTTTTCCTTAAGCAACAATTCACGCACGTTGTTCGTGCTCATATCGTGCGTCGAGCGCCATAGCCCCCGAATCCCAGCGATGCCAATACAATTGTTGGACACCGCTTCGACGACATCGGTAGGGTCCATTCCACCGAGCGCGAACACGGGTAGCTTGGTGGTTGCCACTAATTTTTTGGTCTGCGACCACCCTAACGCCTGCGCGTGGGGATGCGTTAATGTCGGTTTAACCGGTGACAGCAGCGCGAAATCGACGCCCAGGCTCTCCGCTCGAGCGAGATCCGCTGCGCGATGGCAGGCTGCGCTAATCAGATTACTCGGCGGCAATGGCCGTACCGCGTGACGCTGCAAATCGTCGGCCGTGAGGTGTACACCATCGGCACCAATTTCGCGTGCGATTTCAATCGCTGAATTGATGATGAGCCGGACCCGATGGGCTCTGCAGATTTTCAGCGCGTCGCGGGCAATATCGCGATACGCCGCGTAGGATAAATTTTTCGCGCGCAATTGAACCAGGCTAACGCCATGCTGCAAGCTTAATTCTAAATCGTCTAGAAACAACCGCTTTGCGTATGGCTCGGGCGTGATAAGACAGATGCGCGGCAAACCAAGTGCGGTAATGATAGGGGCATTCGCCGCTGGGAAATCAAGTTCACGCAGCACATCGTCGCGCAGCCACGTTACTTCCTGCGCTTCCCGGCCATACGGTTTGCCATTCCACGCCCAGACCTCCCACACATCCAACAACACCGTACGTTCAACGTACGAATGACGAATTTTGATCAACGGAATGGCCGATTTCAGCGTGATCCCCAGTTCCTCTTCGAGCTCGCGGGTCAGACCCACGAGCGGCGTCTCGCCGGCTAGCAGTTTGCCGCCCGGGAACTCCCACAGTCCGCCCTGCTCGACATGGTGCGGCCGGCGACTAACCAACACGCGACCATTGCCATCGCGGATCACGGCGATCGCGACGTGTAGCGCCCCGGTGTTGGCATTACTCAAAGGAATGTGTGCACGCGCAAGCCGCGGTTGGCTAAAGTCTAGCTACGATACTCGGCGTTAATTCGCACATAGTCGTACGAGAAGTCGCAGGTCAACACTTCGGTGGCGGCACTTCCGTCGCCGATCGAAATTCGAATGTCGAATTCCGCGGTGGCCATGATCTCGGCCGCGACCCGCTCGTCGTATCCCACGACCGGTTCTCCATGGTTGATTATGCGGTAGTCATTGAGCGCGATGCCGATATCTTCGATTCGCAAGCCGCTAACACCAGATCGTCCGACCGCCGCTAAGATTCGCCCCCAATTCGGGTCGCTCGCAAACAAGGCTGTTTTTACCAGCGGCGATTCGGCAACAGCATAGGCGGCTTTGCGGCATTCAGCTTCGGTGCGGCCACCCGCGATCTGGATTGCTACGAGCTTGGTTGCCCCTTCGCCGTCGCGTACGATCGCGCGCGACAGCGCTTTGCACACCGCGGTCACACCGGCAACGAAGCTGCTCCAGTCGGGATCGGCGGGATGCATTTCACGCCCACGCGCCGCGCGACCTGTGGCGATGAGCATGCAGCTGTCGTTGGTCGAGGTGTCGCCGTCTATGGTGATGCGGTTAAATGTACGATTAGCCACATCAGCCACTAGTTCCTGCAATATCGACTTTGGGACGACAGCGTCAGTCGCAATGAACGCCAGCATCGTCGCCATATCTGGCTTGATCATCCCTGCGCCCTTCGCGATGCCAGTAATCGAATAGCATTGCGCACCGCACTGAACCTGCGCCGAGTACAACTTGGGGACGGTATCGGTGGTCATGATGGCGCGCGCCGCGTCGTCCCACCGGTCCGAAGCTAAATGTGCCACCGCGTGCGGGAGGGCTGCGGCAATTCGCTCAACGGGTAGTCGTTGACCGATTACGCCAGTCGAAAAGGGCAGCACGGCGCTGGCACGACACGCGGAGAGTTCGCTTACAAGACGACAGACTTCACGCGCATCCTTGAGCCCAGCCGTGCCCGTTCCGGCATTGGCGTTTCCGGAATTGATTACCAGCACGCGCGGCTGGTCGAGGGCTAAATGTTCGCGCGTAACGGTCACCGGCGCGGCGCAAAAGACATTTTGCGTAAAGACCCCGGCGACGGCTGCGCCGGGCGCGATTTCGAACACGCAGAGGTCGGTCTTCTCGGCTTTCCGAATGCCGGCGGCCACCGTCGTAATGCGTATGCCGTCGATCACCACACCGGACGCCGTGACTGTCGGTTCGGAATTCATTTAATACCCAACAAAAAAGCCAGTGTGGTTAGGCCAGCTTGCCATGGCATTGTTTGTATTTGCGTCCCGAGCCGCACGGACAAGGCTCGTTACGCCCGACCTTGGCCCCGCGTCGAACGCTTGGAACGGGCGCGGCTGACGCGGCCGGATTGGATTCATCGGCCAACGCACTCGATGTTTCTTGAACCTGCTGCTGTTTAACCGCCGCCTGCCGCTGCTGCTCTTCGAAGGCTTCCACCTCTTCACGCGCCCGAACCTCGACTTTGGACAGAATTCCGGTGACATCGCGCATGATCGCTTGCAACATTTTCGCGAACATATCGAAAGCTTCGCGCTTATATTCTTGCTTGGGATCTTTTTGCGCATAACCCCGCAAATGGATCCCCTGCCGCAGATGGTCCATTGCAGCAAGATGCTCCTTCCAGTGTCCATCCAAAACTTGCAGCATGATGGCGCGCTCGAATTGACGTAGCCCTTCAGGCCCCACCTGCGCCTCTTTAGCCTGATAATTCGTCTCGATCGACTCAACCACTTTGGTTCGTATCGCGGCTTCCGTTAGGTCTTCGTTTTGCGCCACCCATTCGGTAACGGGAATGCTGTGTCCAAATTCGGATTGAAGGGTCTGTTCCAAGCCCGTTAGATTCCAGCTCTCGTGGAAACTCTGCGGTGGAATATAAGTATCGATTAATTCGTTGACGACGTCGTGACGAATTCCGCGAATATTCTCCGAGACATCGTCCGCTTCCATTAATTCGCGGCGTTGATCGTAAACGTGACGCCGCTGATCGTTTGCCACATTGTCGAATTCGAGGAGCTGCTTACGGATGTCGAAATTACGCCCTTCAACCTTGCGTTGCGCATTTTCAATCGCTTTGGTGACCCATGGATGCTCGATGGCCTCGCCTTCTTGCATCCCCAGCTTTTGCATCAGACCGGCCACGCGATCGGATGCAAAGATGCGCATTAAGTTATCTTCTAGCGATAGATAAAATCGACTCGAACCAGGATCGCCTTGGCGACCGGCGCGACCGCGGAGCTGATTGTCGATCCGCCGCGATTCATGTCGTTCCGTGCCAATAATATGTAGGCCACCCGCCGCCACGACCGCATCGTGTCTTGCTTGCCACGACGTTTTGGCTTCAGCCTGCTCGGGAACAGTGGATTCGACCGCCGCTAGCGCCGCATCCAGGCTTCCACCCAACACAATATCAGTCCCGCGACCCGCCATGTTGGTGGCTACGGTGACGGTACCCGGCCGACCCGCCTGCGCAATGATGTGCGCCTCCTTCTCGTGGAATTTCGCGTTTAGCACTTGATGCGCGATCTGTTCGCGTTTCAGTAATTCGGACAGAAATTCCGACGATTCGATCGAAGTGGTGCCGACTAGTACCGGTTGTTCGCGTTGTACACAATCTTTTATGTCATCAACAATGGCCTTGTATTTTTCCTTGGCGGTCAGAAATACCACGTCGCCGTAATCCGCACGGACCATTGGTCGGTGGGTCGGGATGACCACCACTTCAAGCCCATAGATTTGCTGGAATTCATAGGCTTCGGTATCCGCAGTGCCGGTCATTCCCGAGATTTTCTCGAACAAACGAAAGTAGTTCTGATACGTGATGGACGCGAGTGTCTGATTCTCGAGTTGAATAGGGACAAGTTCTTTGGCTTCCACCGCCTGATGTAGCCCTTCGGACCAGCGCCGACCAGGCATCGTGCGACCGGTAAATTCATCAACGATTACGACTTGTCCATCCTTCACGACATAATCGACATCGCGCGTGAACAACGCGTGTGCGCGAAGCGCGGCATTGGTGTGATGCATGAGGGCGATATTTGCCGAGCTATAAAGGCTGTCACCTTCCGTAAGAAGCCCGGCGCCGATCAATAGTTGCTCAACCTGTTCGTGACCAACTTCTGTTAAGTGAACCTGTCGTGCTTTTTCGTCGACGAAATAATCGCCGGCCCCCTCTTCGGTCGCTTGGCGTGCGAGCTTCGGAATTAGGACGTTAATCCTGGTATAGAGATCGCTGCGATCATCGGAGGGACCGGATATGATCAGTGGGGTGCGCGCTTCGTCGATCAGGATTGAGTCGACTTCATCGACAATGCAGTAAACCAGTTCACGCTGAACCCGTTGCTCCTTGGTAAACACCATGTTGTCACGCAGATAGTCAAAGCCGAACTCGTTATTCGTCCCGTACGTGATATCCGCGGCGTAGGCGCTTTTGCGTTCTTCCTGGTTCAAGCCGGATAACACGACGCCGACCGTGAGTCCAAGGAAGCGGTAAATCTTGCCGATCCATTCCGCGTCGCGTTTCGCCAGATAGTCGTTAACCGTCACGACATGCACGCCGCGTCCTTGCAACGCGTTTAGGTACGCCGGCAAAGTGGCCACCAGCGTTTTCCCTTCGCCGGTCCGCATTTCGGCAATTCGCCCTTGATGCAACACAATGCCACCAATCATCTGCACATCGAAATGCCGCATATTTAGCGTTCGTTTACCGGCTTCGCGAACGACTGCAAATGCTTCGGGCAGGATTGATTCCAGGGCCTCGCCGTTTTTTAATCGTTCTCGAAATTGGTCGGTACGCGCGGCCAATTCGGTATCGGACAAAGCGGAAACGCTGGGCTCGAGCGCGTTGATAGCATCCACCGTCTTTCCCATGCGCTTGAGCAAACGGTCGTTTCGACTGCCAAAAAGAGTCCGCACAATGCGGCGACCTAGGGAGGGTGCGGTATCAGTCATTTCGTCCTCAATTTGGAGGGCTTGGAAAGTAGCAGTCTCGAAGCCAAGGGAATGTCCCCCTTAATGGACCAGGGCAGCGTAGTGTACCAAACGACGACTCGCTTCAGGATTATGGAAATGAGGTGCGTGAATTTCAAAACTCGGGCACGATCCGTGGAGCAAAGATGGATTCAAGAAATGTCATGAAAGGGCCGGTACGGATCAGCGAGATTGCGGCCGCACATTCGAGTCTGCGCGGTTTAATGGATCATGCCCAGAAGCTGCGTGCCTTGGAACTACGTATAGCGGAACGTTTAGGCGAGAATTTCGCGACGAACTTCGGCGTGGCCGCGATTCATCTTGATGGCACCTTGGTGTTGGTCGCGAACTCTCCCGCGTGGGC
The DNA here is from genome assembly GCA_016191285.1 of Gammaproteobacteria bacterium. Lineage (GTDB taxonomy): Bacteria > Pseudomonadota > Gammaproteobacteria > CAIKBL01. Next base: position 128,918 of record JACPPA010000038.1, on the reverse strand, counting down.
GACGCGGATGCGCTACATCGTGCCGGAGCTGCTCAAATGGATACAAGCCAGCCCGGATCTAAACCACGTCCGAGCGATTGAAATCAATATCAAGCGGGTTCAGATCCCATAAGCCAAATGCTCACGGCTACTGTGTGGTTTTGCAGCTAGTAGGTGAACTCGATCTCAGACCGCCGGTATTGGCTGCGTAAACGATATCGGGACTTCGTCGTCTTTGGCAAACGTGACCAATTCCCACGCTGAGCGCATCGCAATCAATTTACGCAACAATCGGTTATTTAATTCGTGCCCCGACTTATAGCCATGGAATGAGCCGATTAGGCTATGGCCCAAGAGGTATAGATCACCTATGGCATCGAGGATTTTATGTTTCACAAACTCATCCTCGTAGCGCAACCCATCTTCGTTTAAAACCCGGTAATCGTCGACTACCACGGCATTGTCAAGGCTGCCGCCTAACGCGAGATTGCGTCCCCGTAACCATTCAACATCGCGCATAAAGCCAAACGTACGCGCGCGGCTGACTTCCTTAACAAACGAAGTGGTCGAAAAGTCGATCTCGGCGTGTTTACTCGTTTGTTGAAAGAACGGGTGATCGAAATCGATCGCGAAGGCCACTTTAAATCCGCTGAATGGTTCGAAACGGGCCCATTTGTCGCCGTCCTTAACTGCAATGGATTTTTTGATGCGGATGAAGCGCTTAGGAGCATCCTGCTCTTGAAAACCCGCCGACTGGATTAAGAATACGAACGGACCCGCGCTGCCGTCCATGATCGGGACTTCGGGTGCGCTTAGATCTACGTAGGCGTTATCGATTCCGAGACCAGCGAACGCCGATAACAAATGTTCAACGGTAGAGATCTTGACGCCGTCGCGAATCAAACTCGTCGACAAGCTGGTGTCGCCGACGTGTTCAGCACGGGCCGGAATATCGACCCGTGGCGATAGATCGGTGCGTCGGAAGACGATACCGATGTCCGGGGCCGCCGGTCGCAGGGTCACGAAGACCTTACGACCCGTATGCAGCCCGACGCCAGTCGCCCTGATTACATTTTTTAATGTGCGTTGCTTCAGCATTATGTCCCCGCTTCCCCCTAAGCAAGGTCCCGGCCGCGCGCATGATAGCACACGATATCTAGGACACGATATTAAAGCGAATCAACGCCTTATCCCTCGTTAACGCGGGCATTTACCCACAGTCACCCTGAACTCGCACTTAATTGAACCTGCCCGAACCCCTAGTCAGCTTGACGCCGCAAGAACGCCGGAATATCAAGATAATCCGCGCGTGAGTTGCTGCTATTGCCCGAATCGTGATGCTCAACGCGATTGCGAATGACCGTCGGTCGCTCGAGCTTGCGGTAGTCGACATCGGATTCATCGCCCGCTTTCGCCGTAACCACCTCGCGTGGAGGCTCCTTGCTTGCCTCTTTTTCTTTTCCTTGCTCCGGACCGATCCCAGTGGCGACAACGGTGACGCGTACCTCGCCTTCGGTGTTGGGGTCGATGACGGTCCCCACCACTACAGTCGCGTTATCGGACGCGAAGGCCTTCACCGTGTTGCCCACTTCCTCGAATTCACCCATGGTGATGTCGGCGCCCGAGGTAATATTGACCAAAATCCCGCGTGCGCCAGACAAATTAATGTCCTCGAGTAACGGGCTGGAAATCGCTGCTTCCGCGGCATCCTTCGCGCGCGTCGGACCTTTGCCGCGGCCGGTACCCATCATCGCCATCCCCATTTCGGACATGACGGTTCGTACGTCCGCGAAATCAACGTTGATAAGCCCCGGACAGGTTATGAGTTCAGCGATCCCTTGCACGGCGCCCAACAACACATCATTCGCCGCTTTGAAGGCATTCAACAGGCTTATTTCACGGCCCAACACACTCAGCAGCTTTTCGTTTGGAATCGTAATCAACGAGTCGACGTATTGACTTAGTTCCTTGATCCCGTGGTTTGCAATTTCCATGCGCTTGCGCCCTTCAAACGGAAACGGTCGCGTCACCACGGCCACCGTCAGAATGCCCATTTCCTTGGCAATCTGCGCCACGATCGGCGCGGCGCCGGTGCCGGTGCCACCGCCCATGCCGGCGGTAATAAACACCATATCGGAGCCATCGAGGACATCGCTAATGCGATCGCGATCTTCCAACGCTGCTTGCCGCCCGATGTCGGGATTTGCGCCGGCGCCCAAGCCCTTGGTGATATCGCCGCCAAGCTGCAGCACCGTTTTAATCATCGAGCTGCGTAACGCCTGTGCGTCGGTATTGGCACACACGAATTCCACTCCTTCGATTTGTGCGCCGAGCATGTGCTGCACGGCATTGCCACCTCCACCACCAACGCCGATCACTTTAATGACGGCACTTTGACTATAAGCATCCATCAACTCAAACATGTTTAGCCCTCCGCTCCGCGTCCCGAGTGTACGCATTCATGTGCCTGCACCGGAATCATTTTGTATCGCAACCTTACCACCAGCGTTAACGCTCAATGCAACTTTTCACCCTTGCCCAAAAAATAATGGCCGAATGCACCATTCCCTTCTAAAAATTTCCGTGGAACCAGCTCTTCATGCGTTCCCACACATTGCTCGCGGAATTCACGCGCGAACGATGAGTGGAAGCGAGCAGTGACTGATTACCGAACAGCAGTAATCCCACCCCAGTCGCGTAGATTGGATTTCGAATGACATCCACTAAGCCCGCAACGTATTGGGGGGTCCCAAGTCGAACCGGCATATTGAATACCTCTTCCGCTAACTCGATTGCCCCTTCCATTTTTGCGCCGCCGCCGGTTAATACAACACCGGCCGCGATCATGCTTTCAAAGCCGCTGCGCTTGAGTTCCGCGGCCACCAGACTAAACAGCTCCTCATATCTTGGTTCAACAACCTCAGCTAAAGTCTGGCGAACCAGGCGCCGCGGGGGCCGGTCGCCCACACTTGGTACTTCAATCGTTTCATCGGGGTTCGCGAGCTGAGTCAGCGCGCAGGCGAATTTTATTTTTAAGTCTTCAGCGTGATGCGTCGGCGTACGCAAGGCCACCGCTATATCGTTCGTCACTTGATCCCCGGCAATGGGGATCACAGCCGAATGATGAATTGCTCCGTGCGCGTAAACCGCGATGTCCGTCGTCCCACCGCCAACGTCGCACAAACACACGCCAAGGTCTTTTTCATCTTCAGTCAATACGGCGTAGGACGACGCTAACTGCTGCAAAATGATGTCGTCCACTTCCAAACCACATCGACGCACGCATTTTACAATGTTCTGGGCCGCGCTGACTGCCCCCGTGACCATATGCACGCGGGCTTCCAAGCGTACGCCGGACATGCCGACCGGCTCTCGGATCCCCTCTTGGCCATCGATGATGAATTCCTGGGGCAGGATATGCAAAATCTTCTGGTCGGCGGGAATGGCGACCGCACGCGCCGCATCGATGACGCGCTCCACGTCGCTATGCGTAACCTCATTGTCGCGAATCGCGACGATGCCGTGCGAGTTCAAACTCCGAATATGGCTGCCGGCGATTCCAGCGTAGACCGAACGAATCTCACAGCCGGCCATCAATTCCGCTTCTTCCACAGCGCGCTGAATCGATTGCACGGTGGACTCGATATTGACTACAACGCCTTTTTTTAAGCCGCGCGACGGATGCGAGCCAACGCCAACCACCTCAATCGTGCCTTCCGGCGATAGTTCCCCAACGATCGCGACGACCTTTGAGGTCCCGATGTCCAAGCCCACCAGCAAATTCTTCTCTTGTTTTCTTACCATCTGTTAAGCACCGCACTGAATCCTACATCGTTATGCTTGTTATCCACGTTGCTTAGACCCTTCACCTATGTTCGGTATCGTGCTGCGCTCACGAACCGCGAAGCCGTTGGTGTAGCGCAGATCAACGACGCCAATGTGCGACCAATTGCTTTTCAATAACGCCGCGTAGGCAACAGTGAATCGCGCAATTCGTTCGTCCAGACTCGCGCGACCAAGCACTAATTGCGCACCATCCGCGAGTTCCACGACCCAAGCTCCGCGCTGCGATAGCACCACCGCGACCGGCTTTAACTCGAGGTCGGTTAAACGCTTTGCGACCGTCCGGTACATCGCGAGTACTGTGGATTCAGTACCCACCGGGCCGTCCAAGCGTGGCAACCCGCTGGGAATGCTCGCCGCCGCTGGGGCGAAAATATCGGCCTCGCCATTTAATAACGCGTGCCTGCCCCAGGTCGCCGCCGGTACTTGCTCCTTGATCGTCACCCGCACCGCATCGGGCCATACCCGCTCAACCACCACCTCCGCGACCCATGGCTCCTCGAGCATTCTCCGTTTGATCTTCTGCACGTCTATTTCGAAAAATCCACCATCGAGAGCATCCGTGACCGCGGATTGAATGTAAGTCGGGGTCAAGATTCTAAAATCGCCTTCGACCATTACCTTGCGTATTGGGTACGTAACCGAGCGATATGCCGACTGCGCAAAGTAACCAAGCGCCACCAACGCCACGAGCGACAGTGCGATCGACACCACCGACTTAAACGAGATTGGAGCCGCCGTCGACCGCGGTCGTGCTTGCGCGCCAGACATCTTAGGCCACATGCGCCCTCCGAAAACTTGACGCTAATATTCGAATGACTAATTGCTCGAAGCTCAAACCAGCATGCGCGGCCGCCATCGGCACCAAGGAATGGTCGGTCATGCCTGGCACGGTATTCAGTTCAATGAGCCACGGGTTGTTGTGCGCGTCCACCATGAAATCGACTCGACCCCAGCCACTCGCCGCCAAGGCGACAAACGCCTTGAGACCAACGCTAGCAAATGTCCGCTCGTCGGCTTCCGATAATCCCGCCGGACACAGATAGCGCGTCGTATTGGCGTGATACTTGGCTTCGTAATCGTAAAATTTGCGTGGGGTTTCAACTTTAATAATCGGCAGCGTCGTGGGCCCCAGGATCGATAGAGTGTACTCGCTACCGGTGATAAATTTCTCAATTAAAATGGTGTCGTCAAAGTGCTTCGCGTCGGCAATCGCCTGCGGCAGCTCGTCCGCGTGCTCGACTTTGGAGATCCCTATACTCGAACCTTCGCGCGCGGGCTTAACCATGAGCGGCAACCCAAAGCGCTGGATCGCACTCGTCCCGTCTTCGGACTCACTCACCACCAGAAAATCCGGTGTCGGCAAGCCCACACTGCGCCACTGCAATTTACTGCGCGCCTTGTCCATCGCGAGCGCGCAACCTAAAACACCGCTGCCGGTATATGGAATTTGCGCGACGTCGAGTGCCCCCTGTGCGCAGCCATCCTCGCCGCCGCGACCATGCAAGGCGATGAACGCGCGATCGGGGCGTACCGCCGCGATCTGTGCATTCAGATCGCCGTCCCAACACACCTCAACTGCGTCTACACCGACGCTTTGCAAAGCTTTTAACACCGCAGTACCGCTGCGAATCGAGATTTCCCGCTCGGCCGAAGGTCCGCCCATCAATACTGCCACGCGCCCGGCGTGGGTGGTTACGTATTCATCGGTCAAGTTGCCGCTCATGGTCATTCGACCCCGCTCACTGCTCGGCGTGGCGCTTCGCGCCGTCCGAGAATGCGCACCTCAGGTTCGAGTACCACCCCAAATTTACGCGCCACTACTTCGCGTACGATGAGAATCAGATCTTCAATGTCAGTAGCGCTCGCGTCGCCAGCGTTAATAATGAAGTTGGCGTGCTTGTCGGAAACAAAACATCCACCATGCCGATAGCCCTTGAGATCAGCGGCCTCGATTAAGCGTCCCGCAAAATCGCCCGGCGGATTTTTGAATACCGACCCACAACTCGCCATCCCAGTTGGTTGCGAGCTATTGCGACGCGCGAGAAATTGCTTGACTCGCGCAACGGCGACATCACTGCTGGCGACGGCAAATCGCAAGGTCCCACTGAGAAACCATTCGCCAGGCGGAATATCGACTGCGCGATAGCCAAATTTGAAATCGGCGGCGGGTCGGATTCGAACCTGGCCGCTGCGATCGACGGTTTCGACCGCGACGATCAAAGGCCAAATTTCAGCGCCGAACGCGCCTGCGTTCATCGCTAGCGCACCGCCAAGCGTTCCAGGGATCCCGGCCAGGAATTCGCCGCCGGTGAATCCCGCTTGGGCCGCAACCCTCGCCACTTTAGCGCACGGCACGCCAGCTTCAGCTCGAATGCTCACGCCATCGCTGGGCACAATCTTGGACAGCGCACGACCGGTGAGGATCACCGTTCCCGGCAAGCCGCCATCACGAATTAATACATTGCTGCCGAGTCCGATGAACGTAACCGCTGCATCGGGCGCGCCGCTGTGTAGAAATATTATTAAATCGTCCCGGTCCACCGGTTCGAAACAACGTTCGGCTCTACCGCCGACTCGCCACGAGCAATAGCCAGCCATCGGTTCGTCGCTGCGTAGTGGTCCGCGGAATTTTGCCGCGCTCGATAACTCGTTCATAGCCGCTCGTCCAAGGGTCGCCATCGCGGGTGCGAATTCCGTTTCATCCGGTGACGAACTGCATTGAGTCTGCCACGCGCCCGATGCTGCCAGCACCAAGGAGCAACAGCAGATCCCCATCATTGGCGACCCCTTCGAGCACCGCGCCGATCTTTTGCGGAAGAGCGACGAAAATCGGATCGAGCTGGCCGCGAGACCGCACGGCGCGACACAGCGCGCGCGAATCGGCGCCCGCGATCGGCTTCTCGCCAGCGGCATAGATATCAAGGACTAGCAAGACATCTACCGTGGCGAGCACCGCCACGAAATCATCAAATAAATCGCGCGTCCGCGTATAACGATGCGGCTGAAACGCGACCACTAATCGGCGCTCGGGCCAACCTTCGCGCACGGCGTTGATGGTTGCCGCGATCTCGCGCGGATGATGGCCATAGTCATCCAGCACCAGCACTAGTTTGTCGCCAAGGCGAATTTCACCTTTGACCTGGCAGCGGCGCTTAACGCCTTCAAATGCTGCCAACGCGCGCACGATCGCCGCGTCGGCGACGCCCAATTCGTCGGCGACGGCGATGGCGGCCAACGCATTTAAAGCATTATGTCGACCGGGCATGTTGAGCACGATGTCGAGCGGCGGCCGATCGCCTACGCGATGCACGGTAAAGCGCGACTGCCGGCCATTGACCAGCACATTGCTGGCGCGAAAGTCGGCCTCAAGTCGAGTGCCGTAAGTCAATACACGTGTATGCATCTCGCTAATCAACGATCCTGCCGCTTCATCGTCGATGCAGACAATCGCGACTCCATAGAATGGCAAGCGTTTAAAAAACTCGCGAAACGCGCGCCGCAACTTTTCGAAGTCTTGTTCGTAGGTTTCCATGTGATCGGCGTCGACATTAGTCAACACCGCGAGCAACGGATTCAATAACAGAAATGACGCATCGCTTTCGTCGGCTTCGGCCACCAAGTAGTGGCCCGCACCAAGCTTGGCATGAGATCCCGCGCTGTGGAGTAAGCCACCGATGACGAAGGTCGGATCAATACCGCCTTCCGCCAGCACACTCGCGATCAAGCTAGTAGTGGTGGTTTTACCATGCGTCCCTGCGACCGCGATCCCGCGCCGAAAGCGCATTAATTCCGCAAGCATTTCCGCGCGCGGCACGCTCGGTATCCGGCGGGCGCGCGCCGCGGCGAGCTCGGCGTTGTCTTGAGCGATCGCGCTTGAGTACACCACGACATCAGCATCGGCAACGTGCTCCGCGCGATGTCCCGAATCGATCCGAACACCCATCTGGTGCAAATGCGCCGTCATTTGATTATTAGCTAGATCAGATCCCGAAACTTCGTATCCGAGGTTGTGAAAGACCTCAGCAATGCCGCTCATCCCCGCACCACCGATCCCGACGAAATGAATCCGCCGGACGTTGTGCATCGGAAGTTGTTCAACCTTAAGCACGCAAAAATTCCAAACAGACATTGCCGACGGTAGCCGCGGCATCTCCCTTCGCGCAATTTCGCGCTCGACAGGCCATCGCCAGAATTCGTGAACGTTCGTTGGCTAACGATTCGAGTACCGTATACAACTTATCGGTCGCCAAATCGCGATCGCTTACCACAATCGCCGCCTGGCGATCGGCAAGATACTGAGCATTCGCCGATTGATGATCGTCAGCGGCATACGGGAACGGCACGAGTATCGATGCGACGCCGGCGGCCGCAAGCTCGGCCACCGTGATTGCGCCTGCGCGGCAGATCACGATATCGGCCCAGACGTAGGCCGCTGCCATATCTTCAATGAACGAATCGACTCGAGCCGTCAGATTTGCGCCGATATATGCTGCTTCCGTGGTGGCCACATCACGCGTGCCGCATTGATGCCAGACCTCCAGCACGTGATTATTCGCAACAATACCGAGAACCGATGGGACTCGCGTATTCAAGCTATGTGCGCCCAGGCTGCCACCAACAATCAAGAGACGTAATGCTTGATGCTGCTGCGGTCGCACGCCAGGAGTTGGTAAATCGGCAATGGCTGCGCGGACTGGATTGCCGGTGAAGCGTGCGGGGCAAATCGACGCAAAACTCGACGGGTAGCCCGCTAGAACCGCGTTTGCGATACGGCTCAATAGTCGATTCGTTAGACCAGCGATGGCGTTTTGCTCGTGAATGATGAGCGGCTTGCGACATAACCACGCCGCGAGTCCACCCGGACCGCTGACGAATCCGCCCATGCCGAGGACAACACAGGGCTGAATTCTATAAATCGCGATAATCGCTTGTATGGTGGCGACAAGAATGGTGAGTGGTGACAACACATGGGCCAGCCACCCGCGTCCGCGCAAACCGGTAATCGTGATTTTTGCGATTTCGATGCCATGCATCGGCACGATCCGATTTTCCATTCCGCGTCCCGAGCCGAGCCAGGCTAGCGCCACATCATTCTGGCGGAGATAGGCCGCAACGGCTAACGCCGGGTAGATATGCCCTCCGGTGCCACCCGCCATGATCAGGACCCGTTTAAGCACGGGTCTCTCCACCAGGCGCAAAGCGAGGCGGCCGCGGCGTTCCACGCGATTCTTGCGAGACTCGCAACACCAGACCAATCGCCGCGCACAAGCTCATCATGCTGTTACTACCGTAACTGATGAGCGGCAAGGTCAGTCCTTTGGTGGGGAGTATCCCCATATTAACGCCAATGTTAACGAAGGCTTCGATAGCGATCAGCAAGCCCACGCCGTAAGCAATATTCGCCGCGAATGGTTTGTTCACTTCTTCGGCGTAATTCGCGATTCGCAAAATTCGAAAAAATAGAAACACAAACATTCCGATCACGGCCAATGAGCCCATTAAACCCAACTCTTCGGCGATGACGGCAAAGATAAAATCAGTATGCACTTCCGGCAGATAAAATAATTTTTGGACGCTGTTCCCGAGACCGACGCCAACCCACTCTCCGCGTCCAAACGCAATCAAGGCTTGAGTCAGCTGAAAGCCCTTGTCAAATGGATCGGCCCAGGGATCGCGAAACGCCATTAAACGCTGCATGCGGTAGGGCGCCAACACCGCGAGCGACGCCAGCGCCGCGATCGCGACAAAACCCCACGCGATAAATCGTCGCAGCGGAACACCGCCGATAAAAAGCATCCCGAGCGTTGTCGAAAACAACACCACGGCCGCACCAAAATCCGGTTCCAGTAATAACAGCATCGCGACCACGGTGACGACGCCAATCGGCTTAATAAAGCCGATAAATTCGCTTTGCACTTGCGCACGGTGGCGCACCAAATACCCGGCGATGTACAGGATGACGGCAAGCTTTACCGGTTCGGACGCTTGTAAGGTCAAAGGCCCAATCGTTAGCCACCGCATACTGCCATTAACTTCGCGGCCGATGCCCGGAATGAGTACCGCAAAGAGCAACACGAAACCCAGAAGAAGCGCGGCGGCGCTGAGTTTTTCGAGCACCGCGAGAGGCGTACTTAAAATCGCCCCCCCGATACACAGCCCTAACCCCACCGCCCCGAGCTGGCGCCAAAAATAGTAGAGCTCGCCGCCGCCATTACGCACCGCGATTGGGATCGACGCCGAGGCGACCATAATGAGTCCAAAGCCAATTAACGTAATGGCCGCGATCACGAACCAAAAATCAAATCCGATCTCCGGTGGTGTGGCAACACGCTTGATATCGGCTTGGGTGACTGCCTGCGTCATGTTCTTAACAGCTCGCGTACTGCTGCTTCGAACGCGCGCCCACGTGCTTCATAGTTTCTGAACATGTCGAAGCTCGCGCACGCGGGCGACAATAATACTGCTTCGCCCGCGCGCGCCGCGTGCGCGGCGCTCTCCACCGCTTGGCGCATATCCGCCGCGAGTTTCACCGTTACGAGATCATCGATCGCCGCGGCGATTTTAGGCGCGTCCTCGCCAATGAGAATCGCCGTATGGATGTGCTCGATGAGTGCGGACCGCAACTCGCGAAAATCGGCGCCCTTGCCCTGGCCACCCGCGATTAAGACCCCCCGTCGTCGATCGAAGATGCCGGCAATCGCGGCGCTCGCGGCGCCGATGTTGGTGCCTTTTGAATCATTGAACCAACTTATTCCGTCGTGCTCGCCGACCAATCGACAGCGATGTTCAAGTCCACCAAACGCAGTTAGCGCCACGATTTGTGCCGTACGCGGAATGTTTAATTGATCAGTGATGGCCACTGCCGCCAGTGCATTAAATTCATTATGCGAGCCGTTAATCTGCAACGCCGCGGTGCGCAGTATCATTTCGTCACCCACACCCAACCAGCGCTCGCCATTGCGTTCGATAATCGAATAGTGCTCGGCGGCGAGAGTCCGCAGCGACACCCAGCGCACCGACGTACACGCGGCACTCCGTATCATTTGTCTTACAAGCGGATCGTCGGCGTTTGCGATCACGCATTTCGCATTGCGCAAAATTCGTGCTTTGGCTGCCACATAGGCGTCGAGTGTGTGATGCCGATCCAAATGATCCGCCGCGATATTCAAGACGCAAGCCACTTCAGGTGCGAGATTTTCGGTCAACTCGAGCTGAAAGCTCGAGAGCTCGAGCGCAAAGTAATCTGGCGTCGGGCTAGCGAGTAATTCTAGCGCCGGCGTCCCAAGATTCGCGCCCGCTTTGACCGCATGACCGGCCGCCGCGATTATCGCCGCGACCAATGTCGTGACCGTACTCTTTCCATTCGAGCCCGTAATCGCGACGTAGGGCGCCGTGGCGTGGCGCGCGAAGAGTTCGATGTCACCCACGATGGCGACTCCCGCACGCCGCGCTAATTCCACCAGCGGATGATCAAGCGCAACCCCGGGGCTTAACACCAGGGTATCGGCCGCGGCAACTTGACTCGCAGCCTCATCGAAGGTGCTAACGATGATCTCAGGCAGATCTTGTCGTAGTGTCGCCAAATTCGGCGGCGCGGCGCGGGTGTCGAAAACCTTCGTCGCAATCCCGCGCTGAGTCAAAAAGCGCGCGCAAGACAAACCCGTCGCACCGAGACCGAAAATCATCCAGAACGGTGCGCGTTGACTCTTGACGGTTGGCTGATGCAACGGGGCGCCCACTAGCGAATCTTCAACGTCGCTAGACCGATCAAGACCAACACCACGGAGATGATCCAGAAACGCACGATCACACGTGGCTCCGGCCACCCCTTCAATTCAAAATGATGATGAATCGGCGCCATCCGGAATATGCGTTTGCCGGTCAACTTAAAGGAGGCGACTTGGAGAATGACCGATACGGTCTCCAAAACAAACACGCCGCCCATGATCAACAATACAAGTTCCTGGCGCACCACCACCGCCACCACGCCTAACGCGGCGCCAAGCGCGAGCGCACCAACGTCACCCATGAACACTTGCGCCGGATAGGTATTGAACCAGAGAAATCCAAGCCCGGCGCCGACAATCGAACCGCAGAACACGCAGAGCTCGCCGACCCCTGCGATATAGGGCAAGGACAAATAATGCGAGAATTTAATGTTCCCGGTGACGTACGCGAACACAATCAGCGCGCTCGCGATCAGCACCGTCGGCATGATCGCGAGACCATCCAGACCATCGGTTAAATTCACCGCATTGCTGGTGCCGACGATCACGAAATACGTGAGTACGATATAACCCAATCCAAGATTGAGAATCACGTGTTTGAAGAATGGAACAATTAATTGCGTTTCGCTCGGCGATTGGGCGTTCATATATAAAAACACAGCGGCCGCCGCCGCCACCGCGGATTGCCATGAATATTTCTTGACCGCAGATAGGCCCCTGGTGTTTTTGTGCGAAATTTTCAAATAGTCGTCGGCCCACCCAATCGCGCCGAACAGCAGCGTCGTAGCCAACGCAATCCATAGAAAGCGATTATTCAGATTCCCCCACAGTACGGTGCTAAGCGCGATCGCCGTTAGGATTAACGCACCGCCCATGGTTGGCGTCCCGGCTTTGGATAAGTGCGATTGCGGACCGTCATCGCGGATCCGCTGCCCAATCTGCGCCACGCTGAGCCGCTTGATGATATACGGCCCCATGAGCAGGGACAGTACGAGCGCGGTGATGATCCCGAGAATAGTACGTAACGTAAGGTATTGGAAAACGTTGAAGCCAGAGTAGTATTGCTTCAGGTACTCGGCAAGCTCCATTAACATTCGGCAACCCCTTCTTCGATGAGCGCTTCGACGAGCTGGTCGAGTTGCATCACGCGCGAGCCCTTGACCAGTAAGGTCACGTCGGCGGCAAGCTCGTGGCGCAGTGCCTCGACTAGCTCGCTAGCTTGCGCAAAATGGCGGGCGCCAACGCCGAACGTGGCGACCGCTTCCTGACTTAAGGGGCCAAGCGCAAATAAACGCTCAACTCCCAGCCGTCGCGCGGCCAACCCCGCGGCGCGGTGTTCATCAACTTCCGCGCTACCGAGCTCGCCCATGTCACCGAGCAATAGCCAACGTCGACCCGTGCTACGAGCTAAGACTGCGAGGGCCGCATTCAGGGAGGCAGGATTGGCGTTATAACTATCATCAATGATCGCGGCGCCGCGGGTGCCACGTCGCACATTGAGGCGGCCGTGAACTCGGCTCGCTTTTTCCAGGCCAACCTTGATCTGATGGAGCGTCGCACCGCTGGCATAAGCAGCTGTCGCGGCTGCGAGCGCGTTGTAAACGTTATGTAAACCATCGAACGGCAGATGTAGAGACGCGCTACCGAGCGGCGTATCCAGGTTAAAGACCGATCCCTCACCCGGACCACCCAAGTTAATGGCGGAGGCGCTGACATCGGCCACGTTTTCGATGCCGAATGAATACGTTGAGGCGTTAGCCGCCATCTCGCGCCACAGCGCTGCGAACTTATCATCGGCATTGATGACCGCAGTGCCCATGGTTCCCAACCCGCGATAAATCTCGCCCTTGGCGCGTGCGACATTTTCAATTGAACCAAACCCCGCCAAATGCGCCGGGCCACACATCGTGACCACCGCGACGCTTGGGGTGGCAATCGTGGCTAATTCAGCGATGTCGTGCAGGCGATTCGCGCCCATTTCAATGACCGCGTAACGATGCTCGGCATTCAATTGAAACAGGGTCTGCGGTACGCCAATATCATTATTAAGGTTGCCGACGGTAGCGAGCACCGGTCCCGCCTGACGCAGGATTTCGGCCAGCATTTCCTTGGTGCTGGTCTTGCCACTGCTACCAGTGATGCCGATGACGGGCAATTCAAATCGCTGACGCCACGCGCGCGCCAATTCCCCCAACGCACGCCGCGTATCCGCTACTTCGATCTGCGGTAACCGCGCCTTCGAGACGCGGCCATTACCCACCACCGCACCGGCGGCGCCTCGCGCGTGCGCGCTAGCGATTGAATCGTGACCATCGAAACGTTCACCTTTCAACGCCACAAATAATTCATTCGGGTTAAGCGTACGACTATCCGTACTCACGCCGTGGAAACGGAGGTCGATCCCGCTGAAAACCCCACCGATCGCAAGCGCCGCGTCACGCATTGATTGGCTGATCATGCAAGCGCCGTGAGCAAGCGCGAAACGATCGCTTGATCGCTGAGCGGAAATCGGATCCCACCAATTTCCTGAAAAGTTTCGTGGCCTTTACCGGCGATCAAGACGATATCTTGTGCCGTGGCAATTGCGAGTGCTTGTGCAATTGCCGAAGTGCGGTCAGCAACGACCGAAACTTTATCGGAGTCAGCGATGCCTTTCAGAATTTGCGCCGCGATCATTGTTTGATCTTCACCCCGCGGATTATCGGCAGTAATAATTACCTGGTCGGCATAACGCGCAGCCACTGCACCCATCAGCGGGCGCTTACTGCGATCACGTTCTCCACCACAACCGAAAACGCAAATTAGCTGCATCGGATTAAAACTTCGAAGCAGACGCAATACTCGCTCCAAACTATCTGGCGAGTGCGCGTAGTCGACATAAACCAGAGGCTGCCCCGCGCAACCGCCGAAAACTTCCAGGCGTCCACAAACCGGCACCACCGACTCAACTGCGACGCAAGCAGCGGCCAATGGGATTTCAAACGCGAGAAGAATGCCCAAAATCGCGAGCAAGTTCTGAGCATTGAAATCGCCCACCAATCTAGTCGTGAGGACAAAATTCCCGGCACTCGATTCAACGTCCAGCGTGGTCCCATCCGCGCGATACTGCGCCTGGCGGACCGCCAGATATTGGGTCGTCGCATTTAGTTCTCGCGCGGTCCTTAAACTGTATTGCCACACTTCAAGCTGCGGTGAAAAGGTTTTCAAGTAATTGCTGGACTGCGGATCATCAGCATTCAAAATCGCATGCGCCAATCCCGGTAACTCGAATAATTTACGCTTGACATCGGCATACGCAGCCAGGTTGCGATGATAATCCAAGTGATCATGACCCAGCCCTGTAAAGACTCCGACGTCGACCTGCATGCCTGCTAATCGGCACTGGGCGAGCGCATGCGACGACGCTTCCATGGCCACACTGTCACAGCCGTGCGCCAACATCGTGGCCAGTGTCCGCTGTAGCGTAATAGGATCCGGAGTCGTCATTCCCGTTGGCGCGAGTGCTCCTAACGGCCCAGCACCCAGCGTGCCGAGATAGCCGCAGTGGCGGCCACATCGCGATAACGCTTGGGCGCAACTGTGCGCGACGGTGGTTTTGCCGTTAGTGCCGGTCACCGCCATCACGGCCAGCGATTCGCTCGGCTGCCCAAAATAGCCAGCAGCGATCGGCCCCACCTTGCCCTTGAGTTCCGGAATTCGCACGATTGGTATCGAGACCTCGGCGTCAAGATTGGATGCATCATCCATCACCACGGCGGCAGCGCCGAGCGCAACCGCTTCGACAATGTGCTGCGCGGGTCGCGTCGCAGCACTCCCCAACGCGAAGAAACAATTGCCCGGCAACACGCGACGACTATCCAAGGTGATCCCCGAGATCACTCGTTCGTCGCGATCGGTAATAGCCGCCCAGCCTTCAAGCAGAGCGGACAGTCGCATATTGGTTGAGAGCTGGTGCGGCGACGCTAACATCAGTGCAGTACTGCCGGGCCCGGACCAGCGTCCGGTTTCAGCGCGACCTTTAAGCGCTCATCCTCTTCTGGCAACGCATCCGAGGGAATATTCAGAATTCGCGCGGCGTCGCGCATGACGCGTGCAAAAACCGGTGCGGCGACGAGGCCACCGTAGTATTCGTGACCTTTCGGACGATCGATCATCACCACGGCCACCAACCGCGGCGCAGACGCCGGAAAATATCCGGCGAACAGCGAAAGGTAATCGTCCGCGGCATAACCCGTATCGGTGCTTTTATGCACCGTGCCGGTCTTCCCTGCCACGCGATAACCGTAAACCGCCGCTTCCTTACCCGTTCCATACTGCACGACGCGTTCAAGCATCGCATTCACAGCGCGCGCCGTTGGTTCCGCTATTACGCGTACGCCCGCGGGAGCCTGCGTCTGACGCAAGATGCTTAAGGGTCGCAGCATGCCGCCGCTCGCAATCACCGAATACGAACGCGCGAGTTGTAGTGCGGTCACTGAAACTCCATAACCAAACGACAACGTTGCCTGTTCGATTTCGCGCCAACCATGAAAGTCGGGCAGATGACCGAGTGGTTCGCCGGGCATCTCAATTTCAGTGGGATGGCCAAATCCAACTTGATTAAACACACTCCACAATTGCTCAGCGTCGATCGATAACGCAATTTTTGTCGCGCCGACGTTGCTCGATTTTTCGATCACACCGGTCACGTCGAGCGCGCCGTAGTTGTGCACATCGCGGACCAAATGATGCCCCACTTGAAACGTTCCAGGCGCCGTATCGATCGGTGTGGTTGGCGTATAAAGCCCCGATTCCAGAGCGGCAATGATCGTGAACGGCTTAATCGTCGATCCGGGCTCGAACAGATCCGTAACCGCGCGATTGCGAAAAAACTCGCCTTTCAGATCGCCGCGATTATTGGGATTGTACGAAGGCTGATTAACGAGGGCCAAAACCTCGCCGGTGCCGACATCCAAAATCACCATCAACCCCGCTCCGGCCTTATTCGTTTGGACGGCGCGTTTTAGTTCGCGATAGGCGATGTATTGAATGCGCCGATCGACACTGAGGGCGAGGTCCCGGCCCGGTTGTACTGCGCGAATTCGCTCCACATGCTCAACGATTCGGCCCAGCCGATCCTTGATCACACGATTGAGTCCGGGCGCTCCACGCAGAGTCGAATCAAAGGCGAGCTCAACGCCTTCCTGGCCACGATCATCGACATTCGTAAAGCCGACCAAATGCGACGCCATTTCGACCGACGGATAATAACGGCGATATTCCGCGCCAAGCTCCACACCCGGGATCGCGGCACGTTCGACTGCTTCCGCCACATCCGGGCTGACTTGCCGTTTAAGGTAAATAAATTCACGGCGGCGACGTGACGTAAGCACGGTTTCGAGATGGGCTTGCGACATATCTAGAATTTTCGCTAACGTCGGCCAGCGGTGACGCTGCCCGAGCAATTCGGCGGGCTTGGCCCACACTGAACTAACCGGCGTGCTAATCGCTAATGGTTCGCCATTGCGATCGGTGATCATTCCACGATGAGCAGCGGTCTCGACCGTGCGTAAATAGCGGGCATCTCCATGCTCTTGTAAGAATTCTCGATCGGATAGCTGCAAATCGATCGCGCGCCATGCTAAAACGAACGCCATGGCGGTGAAGGCAACCATCACCAGTCGTCGCCTTAAACTGGGATTTGAGGTGGCGATTCTCACGAACGAGTGCGTCGAATTTCGGTAGGTTCAGGAATCGTCATATCAAGCTTGCCGCGCGCGATTTCTTCCACGCGCGCGTGGGTACCCCAGGTCCCTTGCTCAAGCAAAAGTTGACTCCATTCATTATCAAGATCGTCTTTTTGTTTCTTTAAATCTTGAAGTTCAACGAACAATTGTCGAGTTTGATATCGAGTTAGAACCACTTGCAGGGCGCTTGCGAAAATTGCACCTCCAAGCACCGCTAAGGTGATCCAATATTTCATGTCGTGCGTTCCAACGCGCGCAGGCGCGCGCTGCGCGCGCGTGGATTGAGCGCGATATCTTCATCCGTGGGTCCGGAGGGTTTTCGAAATACCAGCACGAACTGCGGCCCCGATTCCGCGTCGGCGCTGGCTTTTGCGGTATCGCGGAAAAAGCGCTTTACGATTCGGTCTTCTAGCGAATGGAAACTAAGCACAACGATACGACCACCAACTGCCAGCAATTTCAGAAACCGCGCGAGCGCTCTGCGCAATTCCCCTAACTCGTCGTTAATCATGATCCGCAGCGCTTGAAAAGTTCGAGTCGCGGGATCAATTCGATGGTCACGCCGCACGATTGTGCTGATGAGGGCCGCGAGCTCCTGAGTCGTACGCAGCGGTGCCGCAACGCGCGTTGCGCAGATTCGCGCGGCAATTCGCCGAGCCATTCGCTCCTCGCCAAAATCCCACAGGCACTGCCGAATGTCCGCTTCGGGCGCGCGCTCGAGCCATTCCGCCGCGGTAGCCCCGCTGGACTGATCCATGCGCATATCGAGCGGTCCATTACCACGGAAGCTAAAACCCCGCTCTGGGTTATCGAGTTGCGGCGATGAAACACCGAGGTCCATCAATATTCCGTGAACCTTGCCCGCCAGACCGCGCTCTTCGAGCGCGGAATCAACGGCTGAAAATCGCCCGTGCTGAATTTCGACACGCGGATCACGCGCGAGGTCAGGTCGCGACGAAATGGCATCGCGATCACGATCGAACGCGAAGAGCCGTCCAGTGGGGCCTAATCGCGCCAGTAGCGCGGCGCTGTGACCACCGCGTCCAAACGTACAATCAACGTAATATCCGTCAGGCTTGATACCAAGCGCCTCCATGCACTGGCGCAACATTACAGGCGAATGTTCGCTATCAAGCAGCCTGCTCACAACGACAACGCCGCCAACACGGTTGAGTTGGGAGCAGCGCCGGCTTCGAGCGCCTGTAACCATGAATCGCGCTGGCGTGTCCAGGTCGTCGCGTCCCACAGTTCGAGTTTATTGCCCTGGCCGAGCAGCGCGGCGCGCTGCTCGATCGCCGCAAATCGACGTAATTCGGGGGGAATCAGAATCCGCCCTTGGCGATCGCATTCGCAATCGATTGCTTGCCCTCGGATGATTTGCTTGGCGCGCCGGCTCGCTTGATCACCATCCGGTAGGGCCAAGAGCTTGGCGTCGATCGTTTCCCATTGCGACAACGGGTAGAGCCACAAGCAACGATCCCATGGATTAACCGTCACGACCAAGGTGGGCGATGCATCAGCGGCAAGGAGTTCGCGATACCGCGCCGGAACCCCGATGCGGCCTTTGACGTCAATGCTGACTGTGCAAAATCCTCTGAACACGCTTGTGACCTATTGCAAGGGTCGCGGATACATGAGCGTGGCCTCCAAGGTGGAGCACAATGGTGGCTAAAAGATCCATCAGCCGCCACTAATCACCACTTTTCCCCACCGCAGCCAATATACGAAGCGCCCTCAAACGCTGTCAAGGGAAAACGGGGTAAAAATGTGGAAATCTTGCTTGCGAGACAGAGACTTACTGCCACACGGACGATTCGGCACTGGAGTCATGTGAAAGCAATCTAGTTACTTTCAACGACATATCAAAGTTTATTCATGTCAGATCTCATTGAAGCCCAATGAGATCTGGGATGACGAGCAAAAATTAAAGAGCGGGCCTGTAAGCCGGGTTCTGTTCTGCTTGCGCAGTAACGGTCATTCATCTGCGACGTACGTCACCGCACGCCTGTAGCAACCTACCCGGAAGCGAGCGCGAGCCACGCCTTGCTGCAAAACAGCATGCTTCCCTATTTGGTCTTGCTCCGGGTGGGGTTTACCGTGCCGTCGATGTTAGTCGACGCGGTGCGCTCTTACCGCACCATTTCACCCTTACCACAGTCGCAGAGCGACTGCTGGCGGTATATTTTCTGTGGCACTTTCCGTGGACTTACATCCCCCAGGCGTTACCTGGCACCCTGCTCTACGGAGCCCGGACTTTCCTCCAGCACCCACCTCGCGATGAGCGCCAGCGACCGTCCAGCCCGCTCGGGGCGTAGTTTGACCACAGCGGTTTGGCCATGCAACCTAGTCCTCCTCGGCGCGGCGAAGTGTTAACGCGAGCGCATATAGTTCGTTACGGCCAAGTCCAGAAATTTCCGCAGCGGTTTCGATCGCGTCGCGTTGCGACATTCTTTTGAGCAAAATGCGTAGCAACTTTAGCGTCGAGGCTTCGGCAATTGAAGCCGCGCTCCCACTGAGTACGATAACAAATTCACCGCGGTTGCCATTCGGATCCGCTACCACTCGGGCGTTCACGTCAGTGAGCGACCCTCGATATAAGGTCTCGTAATGCTTAGTGAGTTCACGCGCTACACATATTTCGCGGTCCGGGCCAAATTCAGCCAACAAGTCGCCCAGTGTTTCATGAATCCGATGCGGTGCTTCGAAAAAAATCATCGTACGAGCCTCGTTCCTGAGCGTCGCTAAGTGCGCACGTCGCGGGCCGTCGCGATTCGGGAGAAACCCCTCGAACACGAAGCGATCGGTGGGCAATCCCGCACTCGTCAGTGCCGCAAGAATCGAACTTGGTCCGGGAATCGCTCGGATCAGGATGTTCGCCTCGTGCGCCGCCCTCACCAGACGAAATCCGGGGTCTGAAATTAATGGCGTGCCCGCATCGGAAATCAGCGCGACCGCCAACGAGCCGGTCGTTAGGCGCGTGATTAAGGCCGCGACCCGGGCGCTTTCATTACGGTCGTGAAACGACTCGAGTGGACGCTTTATCCCGTAATGCTCAAGTAAACGAAGGCTCGTTCGAGTATCTTCCGCGAGCACGATGTCAGCCTGCTTTAGGACTGCGAGTGCGCGATTGCCAATATCGCCTAAATTTCCAATCGGCGTCGCCACGAGATACAAGCACGGGCGTTCGATTGATAGACTGTGGTTCCCGTCAGCAAATGAAATAGACATGGACGACTTGCTCAACAGGGTTTGGCGGAATTCGCCGCTTATCTTAAACATAGCGATCGCAATTATCGCCACTGGCTGTGTCTCACAACCAACGAGACCGGTGACAGCGCCGATCCCCGCGTCGTCGGTAATATCTGCCTCGGCGAAAATTGAACGCGGCGATTTTGAGGGCGCGGCGGCGGATTTGGTGGCGGCCGCGGCGACGCCAAACATACCCGCCGCCGATACGCGACTCAGAGCCGCTCTAATTTATTTCGATCTAAATGATTTAAAGCGTGCGCGTGAATTGGCGCCCGACCAGGACCATACACCGAACGTGCGTCGCGCATTTATAACAACGTTGCTGGCGCCCCCCGAGTCCTCAGCCGCGAACAAACTCGCAGAGCTGAACGCGCTCGACAGCCGCCAATTCGATCCGTTTGAAAAAGGTTTGTATTTGCGCACGCTCGGTCGCGTGCAACTCGCGCTCGACGACGATACCGCCGTGGTAAATCTACTGAACTCCGAACTGCTGCCTTTGGCGCGGCAACGGCGCACCGAACTCACCCATTTGATCTGGGATTCTCTCGTCAAATGTCGCGACCTGGCGCAATTAGACCGGGCTGATACTCGCAATCAAAACGTCGCGGGTTGGCGTGCTCTCTTGAACGAAACTCGTACCCAAGCTGGCGCGCCGCAAATGCTAGCGGAACATTTGTCGCAGTGGAGATTGGCCTATCCCCAACATCCGGCGAATGAAATCCTGGTCGACGAACTGGTTGAGCGTGCAGAAGAAGCGGCCAAACTATCCAAGAAGATCGCACTCTTGCTACCTTTCAACGGCGAGCTCGCCGCCTTTGCGCGCGCCATTCGCGATGGCTTTATCGCGATGCGTTTCGCGGCCCACGACCAAGACTTGACGATCACTACTTATCCAGCCTTCGGTGCAGACGTGCGGAACGTCTACGCACAGGCGGTGGCCGACGGCGCGGACATGATCGTCGGGCCATTGGATAAACTTGGCGTCGAGTCGCTGCATGGCGTCACCGAGCGCAAAGTGCCGATATTGGCTTTAAACGTCGCTACCCAAACCACGCCACCAGCCGCCGACGTGCCGGCCGGTGCGCGCGATTTCATCCAGTTTGCACTGAGACCTGAAGACGAAGCCCAGGATCTCGCGGATCGTGCTTGGGGCGAAGGACGCCGGCGAATGGCGACGATCGTGCCGAATACCGACCTAGGTACGCGAGCGCAGAAAACGTTTAGTGACCAATGGCAGCGGCGTGGCGGCGTGGTGGCCGGTGCGGCCACTTACAATAGTTCGGTTGCGTCGTATCAGGCGGCGATCAAGCAGACTTTTAGTCTCGCGGACAGCGAGTCGCGTGCCAATGCATTACGGAAACTGCTGCAACGGCCGATCACGTTCGTAGCGCAATCGCGACCCGACCTCGATGCGATCATGCTAGTCGCCCAACCCGAGGACGGCCGGCAAATCCTGCCGCAGTTCCGATACTACGGCGTGGACAATCTCCCCATCTACGCGACGTCACAGCTCTTTTCGGGCACGGTCTCGCCACGCGCCGATCAAGATCTTGACGGCGTCATGCTCGGCTGTATGCCATGGATCATTGGTATCGAAGATCGCGAACTGCGCCGCTTAATCGCGGGCCGTTGGACTAGGTCGGGGCGCGATCTTGATCGCTTTTATGCATTTGGAATCGACGCCTATCGCTTGGTCAAGCTGCTGCCTCAGATGCGCGTCGATCCGAGTCTTAACGCCACTGGCGCCACCGGTCGTTTGTCGCTGGATCGAACGGGAACAATCCACCGTACGCTAACCTGGGCGAAATTCAGCCAGGGCGTTCCACGTCCCCTGCGTGATCTCCAACCTCACGGTGAATGATCGTGCATCGTGTAGCTCAAGGATCAGCTTACGAACGCGCCGCGCAACACTATCTCGAGTTGCGGGGATTGCGATTCCTTGCGCGGAATTTTCGCTGCCGCACCGGTGAAATCGATTTAATCATGATGGATGCGAATATCCTGGTATTCGTTGAAGTTCGCTACCGCGCCAATCAAGATTTTGGAGGTGCGCTCGAATCGATTACCAAACGCAAGCAAGCACGAGTCGTTCGCGCGGCGTCCAATTTTCTCCAACGCAACGCGCAATTTCAGCATTTAGCTTGTCGCTTCGACGCCGTCGGAATTAGCGGCGCGTTGGCTGCTACTGATTTTTGCTGGATAAAGGCAGCGTTTTCGGCATAATGCACCGCACCCAAACAGGCACGTGAAGGTATGGACTCAGCGATTGAAGCGGCGCGGCGGGTCAAACACATATTCGATGAGAGCAGTGCGCTAAAGACTCGGTGTGCGAGTGTGCTGCCCAATTTGATTGCCGACGCTGCGCGCAAGTTGATCGTGGCCTTACGCGCAGGCAATAAGATCTTGACTTGCGGCAACGGTGGTTCGGCTGCCGACGCTCAACATTTCTCGTCGGAACTTCTCAACCGTTTTGAACGCGAGCGTGAAGGACTACCGGCAGTGGCGCTAACGACCGATACCTCGACGCTTACGTCGATTGCGAACGACTTCGATTTCTCGCAGATATTCGCCAGGCAGATCCATGCCCTTGGTCGGCAGGGTGACGTATTACTCGCTTTCTCGACCAGTGGACGTTCGCCGAATATTGTCGCCGCTTTGCAAGCGGCGCAGGCGCGGGGACTGGGGGCCGTGTTGTTGACGGGGCGCGACGGCGGTCCCGCCGCTAGTAAGTTGCAGGCGACGGACCTCGAACTCCGGGTACCCGCAGAATCCACTGCGCGCATTCAGGAAATTCATTTAACCATTATTCATTGCCTTTGTGATTTGATTGACCGCGAATATTTGGGGGAACATCAGTGAACATGAATCGTCAACTAGCTATTTGCGCGGCGGTACTCCTGTCTGCGTTGTTGTTCGGACTTTCTGGCTGCGGCGCTTTTCTCGCCGGCGGCGTCGCGACGGGTGCGGTGGTGACCAGTGACAAGCGCACCACGGGAACGGTATTCGAAGATCAAACCATCGAAAACAAAGCGGACGATTTTCTAAAGGCGGACGGCGCTTTGGCCGGTCGGACTCATATCAACGTCACCAGCTATGACCAAATGGTATTGCTCACCGGCGAAGCGCCAACCGAAGAACTCAAGAAGCGAGCGGAGGAATATGTGTCGCGCATTACCAAAGTGCGCCACATCTACAACGAAATCGCCATCGCTGAACCAAGTGCGACGATCAATCGGACCAATGACGGATTAATTACCGCTAAAGTAAAAGGCAAACTGGTGTCGATCAAGGACATCTCCGCCTTGGATGTCAAAGTCGTCACGGAAGCCGGCGTGGTCTACTTAATGGGCCTGCTCGATCAACCAACCGGCGACGCGGTGGCCGAAGCGGTGTCGACGGTGGGGGGAATCACCAAGGTCGTCAAATTATTCGAATCGTCGAACCGGTAATGCATTATTTCACGATGGTTAGCGTGGGTGCGCGTTTAGTTGGCGGCTTATCCGCGGCGGGTGGTGAGGTCGACTCGGTGTCGGCCGGCTCCGGCTCATCTTCAAAGGCCAGCCCTCTACCGTTCTCTCGAGCATAGATGGCGCGCACCGCGGCTACCGGCACGGTGATGCTATAGGCCACACCGCTAAAACGCGCCCCAAACGACACAGTATCCTGCCCCATCATTAAACTATTGGTGGCTGACTGCGCAATATTCAGCACAATGGCGCCATCTTTGACGAATTGTCGAGGCACCACGCAGCGCTCGTCACGCGCGTCGACTAACAGATGCGGCGTGAATGAATTGTCGACAATCCATTCGTACAGAGCGCGGATCAAGTAAGGTTTGGTTGACGTCATACCGCTGGGATCTCGCCACATTTATTCGGGCGACAAGTCTAAGATTTCTTAAGCGTTATGCAAACCGCGCTCGAAAGACGACAGGCACGACTTGAATGCCTCGCGGCCAAACATGGCTTCGGCATATTTCAAAACCGGACGGGCCTGGGCGGCAAGTTTGATCCCGTAATGATTCAGGCGCCATAACAACGGCGCGAGACAACAGTCGGCCAGTGAGTATTCGTCGGATAAGAAAAATTGATGGCGAGTAAACACTGGCGCCACTGCAAGTAGATTGTCCCGCACGGCGCGACGCGCGGCGCCGCTGGCTTCATTGTCCTCGGTTAATAACTCAACCGAGCCGTAGAGATCGCGCATGATGCGGTAGCGAATTTGCCGGTTATTGGCACGCGAAACCGGATCCACCGGCATCAAGGGGGGATGTGGATAACGTTCGTCCAGGTACTCCATCATGATCTGCGGATCGTAAATGACGAGATCGCGATCGATCAGCGTTAACAATCCATGATAGGGATTGAGGTCGTTCAAATCCTCGGGTCTGGTTTCGTGCGTGACGAAATTAATTTCGACATTGATGTCTTTTTCCGCCAACACAATGCGGACAGCGTGACCGATAGGATCGCTCGCGTCAGCGAACAACGTCATGATGGACCGTCGATTCGCGACCGCCGTCATGTCAATGGACGTCTTTCCAATATTCACGCTTCAGTAAATACATCACCACCCACAACAACGACAAAAACAACAGAACGGCCACCCCAATCTTGTAGCGTACCAGTTTGGCCGGTTCGCCCAGATAGACTAGAAAATTCACCAAATCGCGGACCGCCATTTTAAATTCGGCCTCGGAAAGTCGACCCGGAACGCCGTCCTCCAGATGGGCAATAGCTTGTACTTCTTTACCCATGTCGTCGGTGACGGTGTGATACACCGGGCGCTTTACGCCCTGTAGTTCCCACAGCACATGCGGCATCGCGGTGCTCGGGAAATAAAGATTATTGACCCCAGTCGGACGCTTCTCGTCGGCGTAGAAGCCTTGCAGGAAGCTATACAGCCAATCTGGTCCGCGCGACCGCGCGACCACCGATAAATCCGGCGGCGCAATTCCAAACCAGGATTGCGCATCCTCGGGTCGCATCACCACCGTCATGGTCTCCCCAATTTTATCGGTGGTGAACATCAGGTTCTGCTTCATTTTATCTTCCGGAATGCCCAAATCTGCGGCAATCCGGTTGTAGCGCATGAACGAAGCCGAGTGGCAACTCACACAGTAATTGATAAATAATTTCGCACCGTGTTGCAGACTCGCGCGATTACTTAGATCAACATTCGCGTTCTGCAGTTTGAGTTCCTCAGTATTCGCCAACACCAGCGGTGCGAATAAACCGACCAACAAGGCAGCAAATAATCGACACATCACATCGTCACCCTATCCGGAACAGGCCGAGTTTTGTCGAGCTTGGTATAGATCGGCATTAATAGGAAGAACAGGAAATAGAGCACGGTGCAAACTTGCGCTACTGCCGTTCTTGCATCGTTTACCGGCAACACGCCGAGAATGCCGAGAATCACGAAGGAAATAACGAATATCATAAGCGCGATCTTGTAGAGCCAACCTCGATAGCGAATTGATTTAACCGGACTGCGATCAAGCCACGGCAACAGAAACAACACCATGACGCCCAGCCCCATGAAAGTAACGCCCCATACCTTGGCGTCCAACCACAGAAAGTTGACGGTGTTTGCCCGCAAAATCGAATAGAACGGCGTGAAGTACCACACCGGCGCGATATGCTCCGGGGTTTTCATCGAGTCCGCGGGGATGAAGTTATTGGCTTCGAGGAAGTACCCACCCATTTCAGGCGCGAAAAACACCACCACCGAGAACAGCATCAAAAATACAACGATGCCGGCCGAGTCTTTAACCGTGTAATACGGATGAAACGGGATCCCGTCCAACGGTTTGCCGTTCGCGTCTTTGTGTTTCTTGATCTCAACCCCATCCGGGTTATTCGAACCCACCTCGTGCAGCGCAATGATATGCAAAAAGACCAAGCCGACGAGCGCTAGCGGTAAGGCGATGACGTGCAGCGAAAAGAATCGATTGAGCGTGATATCCGAGACCACATAATCTCCACGAATCAAGGTCGAGAGTCCGTCGCCTATCACCGGAATCGCACCGAACAGCGAGATAATGACCTGCGCGCCCCAGAATGACATCTGGCCCCACGGCAGCAGATAGCCCATGAAGGCTTCCGCCATCAACGACAGGTACAGCAGCATGCCCAAGATCCACAGCAATTCGCGCGGCTTTTTGTATGATCCATACAAAAGCGCACGAAACATATGCAGGTAGATCACAATGAAAAATGCCGACGCACCACTGGAATGGAGATAGCGAATTAGCCAACCCCAATCGACGTCCCGCATGATGTATTCAACCGACGCGAACGCCATGGTCGCATCGGGTTTGTAATTCATGACCAGCCAGATGCCGGTAACGATCTGAATTGCGAAGACCACGATCGACAGCACGCCAAAGTAATACCAAATATTAAAATTCTTGGGCGCGTAATATTTACCGAGATGATCATCCCACCATTGGATTAGCGGGAAGCGTTCATCAACCCAGTCACGCAAGGCAGTTAAATTTCGAACGAGGGCATTCATGCCGCGTGCTCCTTATCAGCGCCAATGATGAGCTTGGTATCGCTAACGAATTGATACGGAGGGACTTCAAGATTCATGGGGGCCGGAACACCCATATAAACGCGGCCGGCGAGATCAAATTTGGAACCATGGCAGGGGCAAAAAAATCCGCCATTCCAAACACCACCCATGCCTGGAGCGCCGGGCTCGGGAACAAAATTAGGCGAACAGCCTAAATGCGTACACACCCCGACCAGCACTAGATACTCGGGTTTTTCCGAGCGCCAGACGTTTTTTGCGTATCCCGGCTGTATCGACTTATCCGATTCCGGATCGCGCAGCACGCCAGCTTCGAACTTTTTCAGATTTTCTAACATTTCGGGCGTACGGCGTACGATCCACACCGGCTTGCCCCGCCATTTTTGAATCAAGCGCTGACCTGGCTCGAGTTTTCCAATATCCACATCAACGGGTGCGCCGATCGCTTTCGCGCGCGCGCTCGGTTGAAATGAAGCGACAAACGGCACCGCCGTAAAGCCGGCTCCGATACCTCCAAGGACGGTTGCGGTCCCCGTTAGGAACCGACGTCGTTGTGCATCGACGGGTTGGTCGGTCATAAACTCAAAGTCTCCAGCTAATTACAGAAGTAGGGTGCGCGCCATTAGCCTGGACCCATGCACCGACCTCGAAACTTCGCACGGTATCAGGTATGCCATCGATGGCGCATCTGATACCGTGGCCGCGCAGAATTATAACATCAAAAATCCGCACACCAGGGCGACGATGAACGCTCGACTTTGGGTTAGTTAGACACGCTGGCGCGTGAGCCGGCCGGTCGCGCCACGCTAACTGTTTCGATACTCCGCCGAACGTGCGTGGGCCGTTAACCCTTCACTACGCGCCAGGGCGCTCGCAAGGATTGCGAGCTTCCGTGCGCCAAGCGCCGAACAACCGATGATTGAGCTACGTTTCTGAAAATCGTAAACACCCAAGGGTGACGAAAAGCGTGCTGTCCCCGCGGTCGGTAAGACATGATTAGCGCCCGCGCAGTAATCGCCGACTGCTTCGGCCGTATGCCGGCCGAGAAAAATGGCACCGGCGTGCCGAATCAGCGGGAGTAGTGCGTGTGGGTCGGCGACTGAGAGCTCAAGATGTTCGGGGGCGATTTGATTGACCAGCGCGCAGGCTTCAACCAGATCTCTCACGTGAATAGACGCGCCGCGGCGAGTCAATGATTCCGCGATAATCGCGTGGCGCTCAAGACTCGGGAGTAGACGCTCGATACTGGTCTGAACCGAATTCAGGAAATCCGCGTCCGGCGAAATTAAGACGGCTTGCGCGTCTTCATCGTGTTCCGCCTGCGACATCAGATCCATCGCAATCCAGTCTGGATCGGTGACGCCGTCACACACAATCAGGATCTCCGAAGGCCCGGCGATCATGTCGACGCCAACCTTCCCAAATACGAGTGCCTTGGCGGCGGCAACGTAACTATTTCCGGGGCCGACAATCTTATCGACCGCGGGAATTGTCGCTGTGCCGTAAGCAAGCGCCGCAATGGCTTGTGCGCCGCCCACCGAAAAAAGGCGGTCAACGCCTGCGATCGCAGCGGCGGCGAGCACGATGGGTTGGAGTGCATCATCCGGCGCGGGGACCACCATGATCACTTCGCGCACGCCAGCCACCTTGGCTGGGATGACGTTCATGAGAACCGATGACGGATACGCCGCTTTGCCACCCGGCACATACACCCCGACGCGATCAAGTGCGGTGACCCGCAGACCGAGCTCAGTGCCATCGGGTTCGGTATAAGTCCACGATTCCTGGCGTTGCCGTTCATGAAAGGCCCGGATGCGGGTCGCTGCTTCCGCTAACGCGCTCGCCAGCGCTGGGGCGACACGCGCCGGATAATCGGCAAAATCAGTAATTTCGAGGGCGGCGCCAGCGGTGGCGCTACGACGATCGAAGCGATTGGTGTATTCGAGTAGCGCGGCATCACCGCGACGGCGCACGGCGTCGACAATTTGCTCGACTACCTGCCGAACCTGTCGTGGGTTACCGGCCTCAAACGTCGTCAAGCGCGCGAATTGAGCAGGGAACGCCGCGTCGCGAGTCGACAAGCGTGTCAGGGTTATGCTCACGCCCGCCCTGATCCTTTGTGGCGATCTAGTTCCGCAAGCAGCGCCGTCACTGCTTGGTGCTTGGTTTTCCACGCGGCCTTGTTGACGATCACCCGTGCACTAATCTCGCAAATGCGTTCGATCTCGACTAGGCCATTGGCCTTCAGCGTGTTTCCCGTATCGACCAAATCGACGATGCGGTCGGCGAGCCCTACCAACGGCGCGAGTTCCATCGAGCCATAGAGCTTAATAATCTCGGTCTGGACTCCTTGCACCGCGAAATGCCGGCGGGTGATACCAGCGTACTTCGTGGCGATTCGCAATCGCGCGGCCGTCAGTTGTTGTCCCGCCGGCGCTGCCACCATCAAATGACAGCGTGCGATGCCTAAATCGAGCGGTTCGTAGAAGCCGTCGCCGTCGTACTCGAGAAGGGTGTCTTTGCCAACGATACCCAAGTCCGCAGCGCCGTATTCGACATAGGTTGGGACATCGGTCGCGCGCATGACAAGGATTCTAACGTCCGGCCGCGCGGTACCAAAGATAAGTTTGCGCGAACGTCCCGGATCGTCCTGCGGTGCAATGCCCGCGGTTCGCAGCAACGGCAAAGCCTCTTTCAGAATTCGCCCCTTGGCTAACGCGATCGTTAAATTGCCACGCGTAGCCTCGGGCTGCAGTGGTGCTGCATCCATGCTTTACTACCCAGGAACTCGACGGATTTGTGCCCCCAAATTCGAGAGCTTCTCCTCAATCGTTTCGTAGCCGCGATCGATGTGATAAATCCGGTGCACTTCGGTCGACCCTTCCGCCACCAGTCCGGCCAACACGAGACTCGCCGAGGCCCGAAGGTCGGTCGCCATCAGCGGCGCGCTTTTTAGTTTGGCAACGCCAGTCGTGATCGCGGTATTGCCTTCAATTTGAATTTGCGCACCCATGCGCTGTAACTCGAGCACATGCATGAAGCGATTTTCGAACACCGACTCAGTAATGACGCCAGTACCTTCCGCGACACAATTTAGCGCGGTGAACTGCGCTTGCATGTCAGTTGGAAAGCCAGGGTAAGGTGAGGTATGAATACTCACGGCGCGTGGCCGCTTGCCGTTCATCTCTAACTCGACCCAGGTATCGCCCGTCGTAATTTCTGCCCCCGCGTCATGCAATTTCGATAACACTGCCTCGAGTAATTCCGGTTTCGTACTTTTGAGTTTGACATGTCCCCCGGTCATGGTGGCAGCGACTAAGTAGGTGCCGGTCTCGATGCGATCCGGCAAAATTTCGTAATGCGTGCCCGATAGACTTTCGACTCCGGAAATGCGGATCGTATCGGTACCCGCGCCGTCGATTATCGCGCCCATGCCAATCAGGCAATTCGCCAAATCGACGACCTCCGGTTCGCGCGCCGCATTGCGAATCACGGTGACGCCTTTCGCCATCGTCGCCGCCATCATTAAATTCTCGGTACCCGTCACGGTGACGAGATCCATCATCAGATCCGCCCCTTTAAGACGCTTGGCGGTCGCGCGTATATAGCCGCCGTCCACGGTCAACTCTGCGCCCATCGCGGCCAATCCTTGCAAGTGCAAGTTCACCGGTCGTGAACCAATCGCACAGCCGCCGGGAAGCGCGACATCCGCACGGCCGAAACGCGTTAGCAGCGGCCCCAGCACCAGGATCGAAGCGCGCATCGTACGCACCAGTTCGTAGGGCGCAAAAAATTCGCGGATCGTGCGGCTGTCTACCTGCACATTCATCTTCTCGTCAATGGTGAGTTCGAGCCCCATACGGCCCAGCAACTCCATGGTCGTCGTGATGTCATGCAGGTGCGGGACATTGCTGATCGTGACTGGCCCGTCCGCGAGCAGGGTGGCGGCCAGAATCGGCAGCGCGGCGTTTTTCGCGCCAGAAATGCGAATTTCGCCATTCAGGCGCGGTCCGCCATTGATGATCAGTTTATCCATCCGGCGGACGTCTTCTTATATGACCTTGAACGCCTGCTGTTTAACCCATTGGTCTCGCGTGAAGGTCTGGATTGAAAGCGCGTGGATGGCGCTTTTCATGTGGTCGCCAAGCGCGCCATAGACGATTCGATGCTGCTTAATCAACGACAGATCTTTAAAGGCGTCGCTAATGACCTGCGCGACGAAATGCGTTCCATCGCCATCAACGTGAGCTTCGGCACCTGCAATCCCTTGCTCGATTAATGCCTGTATTTGTTCGTTGGTCATTGGGGGGCCAGTTACTGGCCTATTTCCTGATTCTTGGTGGTGAGATCGGCTATTAACTTATCGATCCCACCTTGTTTGAGCACGCTGGTGAAAGAGGAGCGGTAGGTTTTCACCAGGCTCACACCGTCAACTGAGACATCGAATACTTTCCAATCACCCGTCTTGCTGTGTAAGCGATAAACAATCGGGAGGATCTTGCTGTCGGGCTGTGTGACATCTTGGCGCACCGTCGCTGTCTTCCCATTGTTATCCGCGCCCGTCCCCTGTGCTGGATATTCGATTTTTTGATCCGAATACTCCAACAGCGCCGTGGCATAAGTGCGCACTAATAATTTCCGGAATTGCGCGACAAACTGCGTGCGTTTACTTGCTTGCGCGCTCTTCCACTCAGGGCCAAGTACAAATTGCGACATCACGTTGAAATCGAAATGCGGAAAGATCATTTCCGATACGAGTGAGTACATTTTGGCCGGATCATTACGCAACGCGTCCTTATCACCCTGGACTCGCGCAACAACTTGATCGGTGGTTTGACGCACAATATCCAATGGCGCTTCCAACGCAATGACGTTAGCACCGGTGACTAAGGCGACGAGCATCGCCGCGGCCATCAGAAAAAATCGCTTCATTAGCTAAGGCCCTCTGCCAGCAAAATTTCAAGGTGGATTAAGGTTTGATCAGCAGCCTTAAGGGCTAGCGCGAAGCCGCGAATACCCTGAGGCGCGTGAACGGTTAATTTAGCACAAACCTCGTTCGAGAAACCTCAACCGGGATGAGGTTCGTCGTGCAAGATTTCCACCTTGTAGCCGTCAGGGTCTTCGACAAAGGCTAGCACGGTCTTACCGCCCTTCATCGGACCGGCTTCGCGGATCACCTTACCGCCGCGCGCCTTGATGCGATCGCACGTGGCGTACACATCCGGCACCCCGATCGCGATATGTCCATACGCGGTACCGATTTCATAGCTCTCGGTATCCCAGTTATGCGTCAATTCCACCACCGAGGAATCGCGTTCGTCGCCGTACCCGACAAACGCCAAGGTAAACTTACCCTCGGGATAATCCTTGCGGCGAATTAGCTTCATGTCTAATACGTCGCAATAGAATTTCAGTGAATTATCGAGATTGGTAACCCGTAACATGGTGTGCATCATTCTCATTCGAGACCTCCTCCGACCGTAGTTTTTCTGAGCTAGTTCGTAACCGTGATCTGAAGCGCGGCGGCGCAGGCGCGTGCTTTGTCGCGCGCCTCGGCGATTGTGCCACCGCGTGCCAGCGCAACTCCAACCCGTCGTTTACCAACCACTTCGGGTTTGCCGAACAACTGCAAATCCGTGCCTGGGGTGGCCAACGCTTCTGCCATACCCGCATATTCAATGGTCCGGCCATGACCGCTTGCCAGCACCGCGACCGAGGCGGCGGGACCGCGCTGAAAAATTTCCGGAATCGGGAGGCCGACGACCGCCCGTACATGGAGCGCGAATTCGGACAGATCCTGGGCGATCATCGTCACCATACCAGTATCGTGCGGACGCGGTGACACTTCGCTGAACCAGACCTCGTCGCCGCGGATAAAGAGCTCAACGCCAAATAAGCCGCGGCCGCCTAAGCCATCCGTGATCCGCCGGGCTATTTCCTCACTGCGCTGAAACGCGCGCGCGCTCATTGGTTGCGGCTGCCAGGATTCGCGGTAATCGCCGTCGATTTGCAGGTGACCGATGGGCGCGCAAAAGCTCGTTCCGCCCGCATGGCGTAAGGTAAGCAAGGTAATTTCGTAATCGAACTCGACGAAACCTTCGACGATTACGCGGGCACTGCCGGCGCGCCGCCCGCTAATCGCGGCATGCCATGCCTTAGTTGCATCGGCGCACTTGCGGACTACTACTTGACCTTTACCGGAGGAGCTCATCACCGGTTTGATGACGCAGGGCACACCCAGCGCCTGTACTGCCTCTACACATTCCGTTTCGGTGCTGGCGAACTTAAACGGCGACGTCGGCAATCCAAGCTCCTCGGCGGCTAACCGTCGAATGCCTTCACGGTCCATGGTCAGCAGCGCCGCACGGGCATTCGGTGCGACACAGAAGCCGGCCGCTTCGAGCGCGACCAACCGCGCGGTCGCGATGGCTTCGACCTCGGGCAAAATGAAGTGCGGCTGCTCAGTGCGGATAACCCGCTCCAAGGCGTCGCCATCGAGCATGTCGATGACATGCGCACGATGCGCGATTTGCATTGCCGGCGCATTGGCGTAGCGATCAACGGCGATCACTTCAAGCCCCAGCCGCTGCGCTTCAATCGCCACCTCTTTACCCAGCTCGCCAGCGCCTAGCAACATCAGACGAGTCGCATTGGCGTTAAGCGGCGTGCCGAACTTGAGCGCTTTCATACTTTAAGTTCTAGCATGGCTCGAAATTGAATCCCAGCGCTTTCAGCGATTGAATCTCGGCAGACGCAAGTGTCGCGCTGCTGACCGAATACGTCGAAAATTCACGGCGTACCCCGAACTCGCGGCGTAACTGGTCGAAATAGCGCGGCGCCTCGTTGAGTGGGCGCCCGGCAATCCCGTGTAATGCCTGGGTCCAGGTTTGCAACGGACAAATCTTTTGGATCACGGTGGTCAGCTTGTTCAACAATCCCGATTCCTCGCCGAGCATTATGCTGTGATCGATTGGCGTAGCCGGGCCGGGCTCCGAATCAGGGGTCGGTTGGTGAACAAACCGCGCAAGATCATCGGCCAACATGCGCGTCGCGCGCCACCGCGCATCCACCGTATGGCCCGCAATGTGCGGCGAGGCGACCCAGGCTTGCGCCAATGTCGCATGATCGATCCGCGGCTCGCCCTGCCAGCAATCCACGGCCAGATAACGTGGCTGGCCAGCAGACATCAAACTCAGCCACGCGCGCTCGTCGAGCACGCCGCCGCGCGCGGCGTTGATCAAAAGCGCTGTCGGCCGCATCGTGGACAGCGCGTGGCGGTCAATGAGGCCGCGCGTTGGATACGGACCGGTGTCGTTAAGCGGCACATGTACCGTCACGATATCCGCGTCGAGCACTTCCGGTAGTGTGTGGTACCGAATTGCCGGGTCGACTTCAGCGCGTGGCGGATCATTCAACAGGCAACGAACCTTCAGCGCCGTAAGCAGGTGAACCACCGCTTGGCCGACATGTCCATAACCGATAACGCCGACAGCCAACTCATTTAAGTTTCGGCCAACGGCCGCGCAATACGCAAGACCACACGCCAACACGTATTCGGCAACCGCCACGGCATTACAGCCGGGGGCATAGGCAAAGTGAATCCCGCACGCGGCGAGATATTCGGTATCGATATGATCGATGCCGGCAGTGGCGCTGCCGACGAACTTAACTGGCGTGCCGGCAAGTAAGCCGGCGTTCACCGGCGTCACCGAGCGCACCAACAACACTTCCGCGTGCGCTAGATGGGCGCGATGAATGCTCCGTCCATCGACTACCTGGATCGTACCGAAGGATCCGCAGAGCGCGTCCAACCCAGGAATATTGGCGTCGGCAACAATTTGCATAACAAACTAGCAATCCGCCAAATGGAAGATTTATTTTACGGCCGCTTATCCGCTTCCGCGCCCTCTTTTTGGATCGGCAATAGTTCTTGGCGGGTCGCGCCGAGCGCCAACACACTGGCCGTGGCGACATAAATCGACGAATACGTGCCCACCACTATGCCGATCAGAAAAGCAATTGAGAATCCATGGATCAACTCGCCGCCAAAGAAGAACAACGCGAACACGCTGAGCGATGTGACTACATGGGTGTTGATCGTGCGTGACAGCGTTTGATTCAGCGAGAGATTCATCACGTCGATCGGCGGCATCTTGCGAATCGAGCGAAAATTTTCGCGAATTCGATCGAAAATGACGATGGTGTCATTGAGCGAATAACCCATGATCGCGAGCACCGCGGCCAGTGCGGTGAGGTCGAACTCGAGCCGAGAAATGGAGAAAAACCCGAGAATCACCATCACGTCGTGCACGGTGGCGATGATGGCGCCCACCGAAAACTTGAACGTGAACCTGAGCATCACGTAAACGAGAATGCCGCCGAGCGCGATCAGCGACGCGATGATGCCATCGGTCGCCAGTTCGTCACCCACTTGCGGCCCAACGAATTCAACGCGGCGAACTTTCGCGCCGGGCAAGAGTTTCTCCAACCGCGCCGTGTAATCTGCGCTTGCCGCTTCAGTGCCTGCGATATTCTCGCTAGGTGGCAAACGCAGTAACACATTGAGCGGGCCGCCGAAGTTCTGGACCGTCCCGCCGCCGAAATCGGACGTTTTAATCGCCGTTCGAATGTGATCGAGATCGGCCGCTCGCTCGTACGCCAGTTCGACCACCGTGCCGCCGGTAAACTCGATACCTAAATTCAGCCCTTGGATAAACAACGACAACACTGCCGCCAGATTAATTGCGGTGGACAACACCAACCCAACGGTGCGCCAACGCATGAAATCGATACTGGTCCGGGGCTTAGCGGTCATCAAACCGTCCTCGTAGAGTGGGCATGTCGCATGGCTTAAGTTAAACCGATAAGCCCTTCAGCCGTCGCTTGCCGAAGAGCAAGTTGACGACAGCGCGGGTTCCGGTAACGGCGGTGAACATCGAAGTCAGGATGCCGAGCGTCAGCGTGACCGCAAAACCCTTCACGGGTCCCGTGCCAAAGCTAAACAGCACCACGGCGGCGATCAAACTGGTGACGTTCGAATCGAGAATGGTGCCAAAAGCACGTTCGTAGCCGGCATGAATCGCGGCCTGCGGCGAGGTTCCAAGTCTAAGTTCTTCGCGAATACGCTCATTAATTAGCACGTTCGCATCCACCGCCATGCCAACTGTCAACAAAATTCCCGCGATTCCGGGAACCGTCAGCGTCGCCTGGAGCATCGACAGCAACGCCACGGTTAGCACGACATTCAACACCAAAGCGAAATCGGCGATGACGCCGAAGGCTTTGTAATACACGGCCATGTACAGCACCACGGCCGCAAAACCGATCAACGACGAATGCAGTCCGCGATCGATATTGTCCTGACCAAGGCTTGGGCCCACCGTTCGCTCTTCGACGATTTCCATCGGCGCCGCCAACGCACCAGCACGCAACAGCAACGCCAGCGTATGCGCTTCGTCGGTGTTATCGAGACCGGTAATTTGAAACCGTTTGTTGAGCTCATCGCGGATGGTAGCGACATTGATCACTTCTTCCACCGGACGACCCTGCTGTTGTTCGATGAACACCACAGCCATGGGTTTACCGATTTCTTCGCGGGTTTCGCGGCTAAAGCGGCGGGCGCCTTTGCCATCAAGCGTAATGAATACCGCCGGCGTCCCCGATTGCTGTTCTACTCCGGACGCGGCATCGATGATCGATTCGCCCGTCAGCATCAAGCGCTTCTTCAGCAGGATCGCACCGCCACCACGACGTTGGTAGAGCTTACTTGCCGCCGGAACCTTGCCGGCTGCGGCGGCCGTAACGTCACCATCCGTATCAACCATTCGAAATTCAAGGGTCGCGGTCGCGCCTAATAGTTTCTTCGCTTCGGCCGTGTCTTCGACACCGGGCAATTGGACCACGATGCGGCTGTCGCCCTGTTGTTGAATGACGGGCTCGGCCACGCCGAATTCGTTTATGCGATTGCGCAAGGTGGTCAGGTTTTGTTTGACCGCCGTTTTCCGCGTGTCGGTGACATATTTGAGCTTTGGCGTTAGTTGCAGAGCGTAATCCTCGGTCGCACCCGCGTCGGTAATCGTGAGGTCGCCGAACTCACGCGCAATGAGTGCGCGCCCTTTTTCGCGCGCTTCGGCGTTCAGGAAGCTAACTAAAATGCCGCCCTTGCCGCCGCGCGTCACCGTACGAAATCTGATTTGTCCATCGCGGAGCGCCGGCCGCAACTCCGACATGAACCGTTCGATGATCTGACGTTGCACGGCATCGGTATCAACCTGTAACAAAAAATGCACGCCACCCCGCAGGTCGAGGCCCATGTACATGGGTTTGCCGCCGATTTTGCGTAACCAATTGGGAGTCGCAGGCGCGGTGTTCAGCGCGACCAGATAGAGTTTGGGATCGAGCGCGGCGGTTATCGCCGTCATCGCTTGCGCGCGCACGGCCTCGTTCGGAAATCGAATCAGCATCCGGTTCGAACTGCGTTCGGTCGCTTTAACCGCGATGGACGCCTTGCCCAACGCTTCGGTAATGGTCTTTTCCAACGCCTCGTTAATGGCCGCGGCGCGCCGTGGCGAGATCTGTAACGCCGGATCTTGGCCGTAGATATTCGGCAGTGCGTAAAGCAAGCCCACCACGACAATGACGAGCACGAGCAGATAACGCCACAACGGGTATTGATTCATCGCAGAGTGATTCCGAATGTCGAGTGAAAACGCGCGCGGCGCCGATCAGATTTCTTTTATTGTCCCTTTGGGTAGCACCGTCGCCACCGCCTGCTTCTGCACTTTGACCTCGATGCCTTTGGCGACTTCGAGCTTCAAGTAGTTGTCACCGACATCTGAGATCCGGCCCAACATGCCCCCGGTGATGACGACTTCGTCCCCCTTATGCAGGCCTTCGACTATTTTTTGATGATCCCGCTGACGGTTCATTTGTGGGCGGATGAGGAAAAAGTAGAACGCGACAAACAGAATAACGAGCGGCAAAAAGCTCATCAGTCCTTGTTGTGTACTGGTTGCATCGGTCGCTGACTGGGCAAACGCGCTGTTTAATAAAGAATCCATGACCACCCCTCGGCAAAGCGGCGCGTATTATTGCATAGCCACCGTGACCGTCTCACCCCTCATCGTCACCAGCGCGTCGCCGGTAGAACTCCGCGACAAAGCTCGCCAAGCGCCCCGCGTGAATCGCCGCCCGCATTTCGCGCATTAAGGTGAGGTAAAAACTAAGGTTGTGCAGGGTATTGAGGCGGGCCCCGAGGATCTCGTTTTGCTTGTCCAGATGATGCAAATAGGCCCGCGAATAATGGCGGCAGGTATAGCACGCACAGGCTGAATCAAGGGGTTCGCGGGCTGCGCGGTGACGCTGATTGCGAATCTTGAGGGTGCCAGTAGACGTAAACAAATAGCCGTTCCGCGCGTTCCGCGTCGGCAACACACAATCGAACATATCGATGCCGCGACACACCGCTTCGACCAGATCTTCGGGTGTTCCAACCCCCATTAGATAGCGCGGCCGACCGGTAGGCAGGAGTGCCGCGGTGTGCTCGGTCATTGCATACAGGTCCGGTTTTGGCTCGCCGACTGATAAGCCGCCGATGGCATACCCGTCAAATTCCAGTTCACACAGGCGCGCCGCGGACTCCTGGCGCAACGCTGGGAATACACCGCCCTGAACGATTCCAAACAAGGCCGCGGGATTATCCGCGTGGGCGATTTTGCTGCGTGCGGCCCACTGCAACGACAGCTCCATCGACGTCCGCGCGACGGCTTCGGTGGCCGGATACGGCGTACATTCATCGAAGATCATGACCACATCGGAGCTCAGTTGGCGCTGCACCTGCATTGACTTCTCTGGCGACAGAAAAACCTTATCGCCATTGAGCGGCGAACGGAAAGTCACGCCGGCTTCGGCCACCGTGCGCAGTGCCCCTAGGCTAAACACCTGGAAACCACCCGAATCGGTCAGAATCGGCCGCTCCCAGTGCATGAAAGAATGCAGGCCGCCGTGATCCGCGATGATCTCCGGTCCCGGCCGCAGCATGAGGTGATAGGTATTCCCGAGGACAATCTGCGCGCCGAGCTCGACCAGCTCTTCGGGTGTCATCGCCTTGACCGTGCCATACGTGCCCACCGGCATAAACACCGGCGTTTCGATATCGCCGCGCGGCAGACTGAGCACACCCGCACGCGCGGCACCTTCGGTGGCTAGAAGTTTGAATTGCACAAGGCTGGCTCTGGTCTGGCGGCAAGGACGCGGAGTCTACCAGGGGATTCGCTCATGCGGCGCGAGTCACCCACATCGCATCGCCGTAACTGAAGAACCGATAGCGCGCAGCGACCGCGTGCCGATAAGCGGCCATGGTCGGTCTAAAGCCGGCAAACGCCGCCACCAACATCAACAACGTCGACTCGGGTAAATGGAAGTTGGTCAGCAAGCAGTCCACCACCTGAAAGCGATAACCCGGATAGATAAAGAGTCGCGTGTCACCCGCATACGGCATGAGCGTTCCGGATTGCGCCGCGGATTCGAGCGCGCGGACGCTGGTGGTGCCAATCGCCACCACGCGGCCGCCTTCCGCTTTGGTCTTGGCGACCAACGCAACTATCTCGGCGGTTACCGTCGACCATTCTGCATGCATAGGGTGGTCTTCGAGCTTCTCGGCGCGCACGGGTTGGAACGTCCCGGCGCCGACGTGCAGGGTCACGAACGCGATACGCGCACCACGTGCCTTGAGCTTATCGAGGAGCTCTTCATCGAAGTGCAGACCGGCCGTCGGCGCTGCCACGGCGCCAGGGTGCCGTGCATAAATCGTCTGGTAACGTTCAGCATCGCCCGCATCATCCGTACGCGCTATATAAGGCGGCAACGGAACGTGGCCAACGGCGTTCAAGATTTCAATGAGCGACCGTTCTTCCAGCGTGGCGAGCAGATAGAGCCCTTGCTCAGTCCTCGCATTCACCCGCAGACGATGATTGCCATCGATCAGCAACTCAGTGCCAGACCTAGGCGCTTTGCTCGCACGCACATGGGCCACTGCCGACGTCGCCGTGATCAATCGCTCGATAAAAACTTCAACGCGTCCGCCGGATTGCTTGTGTCCGAACAGCCGCGCCGGGATCACTCGCGTGTCATTAAACACCAGGAGATCACCGGGCCGCGCTAACTCGACGAGATCCGCGATCTGGCGATCGGCTACCACTCCACTTGGCCCGTCAAGGCATAAGAGGCGCGCCGCCGATCGCGCCGCTAGCGGGCGTTGCGCGATGAGTTCCGGCGGTAAATCGTAGTGGAAATCGCTGCGCTGCATGCGTGGACTCTAGCCGATTTGCTCTCACCGGGCGGAGGAGTCGATTCAGCCCGACGCTTTCCTCTATACTGGCGCCCCTTCCCGCGCCGGGATGGCGGAATTGGTAGACGCGCCGGACTCAAAATCCGGTATGGGAAACCATGTGGGGGTTCGAGTCCCCCCCCCGGCACCACTAACACATCTCAGGATGTTCATCCAGGAGTGCCCAACACAGTCCAAACACATCCAAATATTCAGTGCTTCTGGCCGAAAAACTAACGATCTAGCAGAGACGAAAAGATACTCGGGATTTGCTTGGACGGTAATAAGTCCATTGACGTCCAGGGATAACTGCCCGAGCTTTTCGAGGTGAAGGCACCTGAATTGCTCGCCGTGCTTCGTCGAATAGAAGCGCGTGCCGCCCGTGAGCTTGCGCGCCGCGTAGGTCTAATCATGGGACAAATTTTCCGCTACGCGATTGCCACCGGGCGTGCTGACCGGGACCCTGCCGCCGATTTGCGTGATGCGCTGCCGCCCGCTAAGGAGAAACATCACGCGGCAATTACCGTCCGAAGGCCGTCGGCACTCTGATGCGCGCCATCGACGGCTTTGCGGGGGAAGCTGTGACAAGAGCGGCTCTCCGTCTCGCGCCGCGTCGATTAGTGCGACCTGGCGAGCTAAGGGCCCCAGAGTGGTCCGATTATCACGATCAACTCGCTGCGAGCGCCATCGTTATTCCAATCGGAATCGCGTCACGTAAATGATGGTAGGCCGCTTCGCTAAGCCAGCGCCGAATTATGCAGATTGAAAACCACGATGAACTATCGGTGTCGATTGCGGAAAAAACAGACCGTTTTTGTAAAAGCGCACTGAGAGGAATGGCACTTACTTAAGCGCGGTTTACGCCGTCACCCCGTGCGCCGAGCACTAAGTCCAGTGAAAAAAGAATTCATTGTTTGACTGGATTCCGGCATTCACCGGAATGACGACGGGCAAAGATTGTGCATTTTTCCCGGCATTTCAGCTTTTGTAAGTGCCATTCCGCACTTAGAGCATTTAAGTCTAAGAGTGTTCACCACTTAACGCTGAAGCTCGGGGAAGAAATACGCAAAGGGGGTTCTCAAGACTGGATTTCGAACATTAAAAAATTAGGGTCACGGAATTCCTGCCCAAGCGTCGCGCGAAGAAAGAAGCCGAGTCGCCGTCAGAGCGAGTCGGGAGGCCACTGCGCTACCGATGAAGACATCGAGTACAGCCTTAGAATCGCTTCCTAAGGCTTTAGCTTCCCCACGCTATGAAGCATGGCTTGGTGCGCGCGATGATTTGCGCAGAGGGGATAAGTCGGCGCTTCTTTATATTTTCGAATCTATGTACATACAGCTTGATCGTATGCCGGCTTCAAACTTGAGACGCAGCGTCTCTCTGATCTCGCCCATGGACAACCTTGCTTGCGCCACCGGCAGTCTCCTTCCCCGTTGGAAAAAGCTCAGACGATAGCGGGTTGTCCCGCCGCACTTACCAGTTGGCGATAGCGCGATTTTTCGGACCCCTTCTCCTAATTTTGCGCCTTATGTCGGGCCACATGCCTTCTTTTGGCAAAACGGAATGATGACCGATCTCGGGGTGCCGGGTGGCTTTAACCCGCTGTACGGATGCGATTGTACGGCGGGTCTTTATAGCCCCATGCCTTGGCAGTTAATGATGCCGGTCAAGTAATTGGATACACGTCTACGGGTGGATTTCTATGGGATAAGGAAACATTCACCGACTTAGGAAAATTTATAGGCAGCGACACTTCCGCCGCGCTATGGGAGAACGGAATCTTATATAACATCAATTCACTTTTAGACTTGAACGATCCGCTTGCAAATTTGGTGATATCTCTGAGAGACGCCGTCGCAATTAACGATTCCGAACAATTGTTAGTAGGCGGCGCTATCCGTGATCCAATAAATCCGAGCATAATCAGATCGACCTCGCTTCTGCTCACCCTCGTGCCGCTTCCTGCCGCGTTCTACTTCCTTGGCTCCGGATTGGTTGGGCTTGCCGGACTCGCTTTTCGCCGAAACACTCGGACCTGACGGGCGTGATATAGCGACACACAGCCGCTCTAAACTTCTAGCGTTCATCCGCCCCCGCTGCCACTCCGGCATGCAAGTAGTATCTGCCGCCCGCGTTTATGCCGGCGACGGCCGGCACCGCCTGCAAGGTTAAGGCTTTACGGTTCGGCTGTGTGTCGATTAACAGATATTGGTTTAGCAACTCTTGAAGCGGGAAAGCGCATAGAAAATGGCGTCCTTCCTCTCCCGCCATTGAAGTGGAGGAGAGCGCCAAGCGTTACGGCAGTGCTCGTCCTAACCAGTCGCGGTAGAACGCCTCTAGGTTGGGGGTGAAATTGGCGAGGATCGGATAGCCGGGTGGCACCGCGTCCACTTCAAGTTGAAGACCGCATCCCGGGCAGTAGAACTCGCGCACTTCGTTCTTCTCGGGATCCGGACAGCGCGGGCCGGGCCACAGTTCCTGCAGCTTCTCCTCCGTGTCGCGCACGTTGATCAGCGCGGAAAGTTTCCAGTTGCGGCGGTAGTCCCCGAAGTCCTGTCCGCACACGCACTTCACCACATAGATCCCGCTGTCACTTTTGACGATCGAGAGGTACGGGGAGAGCGGGAGGACAATGGGGTTCTTCCACGCCATCCGCGATTGCAACACTTTCACATAGGTATCAAAGCGCTTGGGGTCTTTGTACGACGATTGGATATGGTGCACGTCGTCCCACGGCAGGTTGCCGTCGATCAACTGCCCGAGAGCCGCTTCGTCCAGTTCGACTATGTGTCCGGCCATGATCAGAACTCCAAGGGATTGTCGGCGACGCGTGATTCGCCGGAACGCATTGCGAACGGGTTCACGTCGCGAATACCCGGGATATTGAACGTGAACGATTCATCGAAGCCCCAGAATTCGCGGTATTCGCGAATCCATTTGCGGGAATGCGAGCTCACGTCCTTGTAGATCTCGAGGGCGACGTCCGGGAGATCGTAGCGTTCAATCCGCCGCTTTTGCTGTTGCATCCACTGTGCTACAGGTACGCCGTTCTTGAGCCGCGCTTGGCGGCGCTCGGCGCGCCGTTGGACAGTCTTCTCGCGATTGACCATCCAACACGCTTCCTGTTCGTTGCGTTCGATCACCGCGCCGCAGATCGTTTCCGCCATCGCGCGACTGACGATCCCGTTTTCGAGATCCTTCTCAATCAGCGTAGGGTCGCGATCCAATGGATCGCCAAAGCCCCCCATCCCGCGGTATTGCATCAGCAGAATGTCGCCATCCTTGAGGGGCTTGTCGGCGGTCATGTTCCCATGCGAGATCCGCAGCTTGCCGTTCACCAGTCGGGTTAGTTCCGGGTTCAACGGATCTTCCCCTTCGCCGGTGGGCAGTTCCTGCTGGTTGGCGATGCGCTCTTTGATATCCGTATCGGTCATCAGGTAGATGTAATGAATCTTGCCCGGATAACCGCCAAAGATCCCTTGGTGGTCGAAAGCGCGCGCTTGGCATAGCTCGGTGGTGACCACCAGCTGGTTGGAGTTATGGGTCAGCAGTAGCGACTGCCACCCGTTCCCGCCCCGATATTTTCCGAAGCCATGCGCATTCGGCAGGATTTTGCGCGACAGGTACAACTGCGGAAACAGTTGCTCCCAGATTTCGGCGTTGCCCATGTCCGATTCCGGATTCCATAGCACATAGCCGAAGTCGATCCCGTCGGCGATACCGCGCGCCCCGCTGCCCTGAGCCGCGAGTTCGAAGTTAGTGCCGCCGAAGACCTTGCCGTACTGGTCAATCCCGCCACCGTCGTAGCACGGCGTCAGCGCACCGAACAGGAAGGTCTCTTCGACGAAGCCACGCATGTAGGTGGCGCGCGCCATCATCCGATACCAGTTGGCCCAGCTCGGCATCACCAGGTTCCAGCCGAGCGACGTGGAGGCATACTTGTTATCCGGCCATACCGTCGTGCCTTTGGAAAATTTGAGTTCGGTCGCGAGGTAGCTGCCGTGATTGATGCGGCCGTCGAAATTCAAGGCCTGCGACATCGAGACGAACAAGCCACCCTCCAGTGCCGCCGGCGTGGCGTTGCCGGACCAGTACCGCCACGAGCCGAAACCATCGAAATCGATCGTCATCTTGC
This sequence comes from Gammaproteobacteria bacterium, assembly GCA_016191285.1. Classification (GTDB taxonomy): domain Bacteria; phylum Pseudomonadota; class Gammaproteobacteria; genus CAIKBL01. Next base: position 84,392 of record JACPPA010000038.1, on the reverse strand, counting down.
CCTTGCCATCGATCATCATCTCCAGCGGTTCGATAATCGTGACATTGCCATCTGCCAATGGCGATAATCCCGGTTGACCTTCCATGATCTGGTCGCAGGTCGTGACTTCCTTATACGTGCCCGGCACCAGCATCGTCTTCACTCTTTCGAGCTGGGCTTGACGCGCGCTCTCGATATATTCATTAACGGCCTCGTTGTAGTACTCGAACCCAAATTCCTTGATGGTCTCCAGGATCTCGTCGCGCGTCATCAACGCTCCGGTGACGCGCGCTTTGGCATCCATAATCCACAGATCCGGCGAACGCACGCTACGTTCGGCGCGGACTTCATAGTGTTTGTAGATGCTGTCGTGCTCGCCGATGCGCTCGGCGCAGATGATGAGCCCTTCGGTGAAGCGTTCGGCGGCGAGCACCGGCATGCTGCCGGGGGTGATGCCGCCGACTTCGAGCACGTGGGTCACCATGCCGGCCCAGCCGACCAGTTCGCTGTTCCAGAAAATCGGCGTGACATCCATCACGTCCGGGATGTGGACCCCGCCAATGTAAGTGTCGTTGTTCTCGAAGATGTCGCCGTGTTTAAAGCCGGGATCAATTTCGTAATCGTGCGCAATCATCCATTTGATGAAGCGACTCATTGTATGCACGTGCACCATGATGCCGCCGGAAAACACAATAGCGTCGCCTTCCGGGGTATACAGCCCGACGACCGATTCGCCGACTTCACGGGTGCCCGGCGAGCAGGAGACCTTAGATCCGACCTGCTGTGAACCGATCACGATCGATTGCAAGCGTGAATACAGCAGCTCGAAGCGGATGACGTCTTTTTTCTTCAAGCGCAGATCGCGAACGCCTTTGTAATGGCCGGTCGATTTGAGCAACTGCTTCATCCCTTCAATCCGCGCGCGGAGCGACATGTAAACAGTGGCGTCATCAAGGGGTTTGATTGCACTCATAAATTTGTCTCCTATCGTCGCCTCAACATTACAGATTTTCCAACCAAATGAATTTGCGGTTATCAACTCGGGCTTTACGCGTACCGGGCACGAGCAAAGTCGTCGCCGGATGTTCCAGTATCGCGAGTCCATTAATCACGTTTCCGGACTCAAGTGAATCCATGTCGTAAATACCCGCTTTCTGCCATTTGCCATTGATATAAAGATCTCGCTCGCCTTTCTTCACCGCGGCAGCGGGTGTTGGACCCTGATCTGGGAAAAGGGGAAATTCCGGCTTCTTGGTTTCGATTGAGGCGACCAGCGCGACTTGCAGGATTGCATAGCCGGCTTTGGGGTATTTCGCGGCTTTGGCGAACATCTTGGTGTATAGATCTTCAAAGAGATCGAGCAGGTGATCGATGTCGCCGGTGATCGCCTGCCACGGGCGGTCGAGCGGTACTTCGACTTCGTCGAGCTGCCCGCCGTAGCGCACGAACGCGATCCGCTTGTACGTTACCTTGCTCAACTCCATGCCTTCGCTCTCGAAACTCTCCTTCGCTTCGGCTTCAAGCGTGTTCCAGAGCTCGGTCAGTCCTTTGGCGACTACTTCCTTTGCCGCCGTATCAGAGTTGTGTTGCAAGCTGAATAGACTCGACCGCGTATATCGATGCGAATAATCCGTTGTCGTGCATCCGAAAGCCGAGAACGCCGCTGCGAACGGGAAGGTCACCACGCCTTTAAAAGGCTGGCCTTCAGAAACCCCCGCCAGCACCATCGGACCGGCGCCGCCATAGCCCATGATCACGTAATCGGCGACGTCGCCGCCGCGAACTTGGATCGCGCGCCGGGTCGCGTCCAGTGCGGTCTGCAACCATAGCTTGATGATGCCATCCGCCGCATCGTGCACATTGAGACCAATCTTATCGGCAAGCTGGGTCTTGATTTCCTTTTGAGCCGCGAGAAGGTTGAGCTTGATCTTGCCGCCCAAGAAATTGTTCTTGTTCAAATACCCGTTGATCGCCAGGCAATCGGTGATGGTCGGTTGCTTGTTGCCGCGATCGAAGCACACCGGACCCGGACTGGCACCGGCGCCTTCCGGCCCCATGATGATGCGGTTCGTGATCGGATCGACCGAAAGATACAAGCCCGCGCCGCCGCGAATGCTGTCGAGTTCGATACTCGGAAGCGCGAGGCGGAAACGCGCGATTTCCGGTTCGTTGTTAAGATTAAACGTGCCGTTGGTGATGAGACCGAAGTCATAGCTCGTGCCGCCCATGTCGATGGCCAACACATTCGGCGCGCCGATGAGTTTCGCCACGTAATGCGCCCCCAACATGCCACCGATCGGCCCCGAGATCAGCGTCTCGTGTAAACGCGGATGGCGAATGTTGGCGAGCCCACCGTAAGACAGCATAGTCGTCATCTGCTTGCGATAGCCGCGACTGGTCGCGCGGTTTTCCACATTGTGGAGTTGTTTGCGTACCGGATCGGCCGCATAGGCTTCGATCGTCGTAGCATTGACGCGTTGATTCTCGCGGATGACCGGTCGAATATGCGAGGACAAATAAATCGGGATATTGATCCCCTTCGCCTGCATCACGTCGCCGCAGATGGCCTCCATGCGCTTCTCGTTTTGCGGATTCGCATAGGAATGCAAGAAACAGATGGCCACGCCTTGGAGATCTTGCGTCAAGAGTTCTTCAGCCGCCGCGCGTGCGTCTTTTTCATACAGCGGGATCGCGACTGTGCCGAACATGTTGGTGCGCTCGGAAATGCCCCGAATCCGCCGACGCGGCACCAAAGGCTGATTGTGCACGTGGGTCGCCGAATGCAACCGGTCGGCATAGGAATAGCCGGACCAGACCTGACGACCTTGCTCCATCAGCAGGATGTCCTCGAAGCCCTTGGTCGTGATGAGCCCAATCTTGCGGCCGGTGCGGGTAAGCAAAGTGTTGAGCATAGTCGTCCCGGAATAGACCGCGACTTCAAACTGCGCGAAGGCCGTGCGTTCATCCAGTTGCCACTGCATAAACGCGTCTTGGGCGGATTCGATGAATCCCTCTGACTCGTCCCAAGGAGTGCTCGGCGCCTTGCCGATGACAAAATTGCCTTCCTTGTCGACCAGAAAGGTATCGGTCATCGTGCCGCCGGCATCCATTGCCAGAGCTAGGACTTCTCGGGCCATGCGCCGCCTCCGAATCTGGATGTCAGTCGTTAAAAATACACCATAGTCCAATCTCAGCAGTTAAGAAACAATGCCAAAGGGCAGTCGATGGGTTATTGCGCTGTAAAAACACCAACACGACAGAGCATCCGAGAGTGTTTATGCCGGTCCAGTCCAGGATTGATTACAGGGATTACAGGACAGCCAAGAAAGTAACATTTTAAATCAACCTCATAATCAAGTCGCGGGTCGAGATTGCTCTCCGCCCCACACACAGATCCGGACGTGCGCGACTAACGCATCCGGCTCTTGCGTTGAGTCAAAACGCAAAGCGCTGGTTCGGGTAGGGATGGATGATGCGCGTCGACGGGATCCACCGGCGTATCCAGCAGCCTGTAAGTCGGGACCAGGGCATCGCATGGTGCTGACTGCGACGGCGTAATACACGCAACCACAGCCGATTGACTTCACGGCGCACGGTCTCCAACGCAGCCCGGTTCCCCGGCACCGCGTGGTAGAGAAAATACCCCTGCACCTTCTGTCGCAGCCATTGCCCCTGCCAGTTCACCGACTCCGCATACTGCTGCCGTAACCCCGTCTTGATGCGCTGCAGAAACGCACGCACGCGCTTCGCGATTGAACGCCGCTGCAACGCATAGCCGCCATCGTTGCGACGCACCGCGCAACAGTGCGTGAACCCGAGAAAGTCGAAGGTCTCCGGCTTCCCTTCGTCACGCCGCGCACGATTCGCCGCCGCGAACCGGCCAAACTCTAGCAACCGCGTCTTCTCAGCATGCAGTCGTAACCCATACCGCTCCAGCCGCTGTTGCAAGCCTCCCTGCAATTGCTCGCCATCGGCGCGATACTGCACGCCAATGACAAAATCATCCGCATAGCGCGCGATCGACACCGCTCCGCGTGCCGCTCGCTGTCGCCACCCATGCACCCACCGGTCGATAGCGTCGTCAAATACACGTTCGCTAACAACGGTGAACACACCGCCCCTTGGGGAACTCTGATGCCTTCCTCGCAGACGCCACTCCTTCGGCCACACTCAGGACCTCCCGGGTTCCGTGTAAAAGACATTCGTGCATGCTTCAGGTCTATGACTCCGAGGAACCACGACGAAGGCTTGCGATAGCGCTTCCGCCGCATATTGCCTTCCCCCTCACCCAACAAGGTCGGCGTTCCTCACGGTGATTTCAGAGCTCAATACTGGGCCTGCACTTTCCCCTGTCAACGCTTAGCGGCTGCCCTCACGAACAGACTCGCCCATGACTCGGGGCTCCGGCGAGTCGCTAGCTCTTACCGGATAGAGGAATTCCACCTCCACTCTCGTCTACCGGCTTTGCCCGGCGCACTGGGTGTCCCCGGTTCACGCGCGCCCGGTTCACGCGCGCGGACGAGTTGGGCGTCCACAATTCGCGCTTCTCGGCTTGAATCGCCGAACCCGTTGATTAACCTGCCAACAGCGTGAACTCCGAACGCTTCAAAAGCTTGCGAAAATCCCCGTCGAAGCTAGCGAGGTGGTCTCCCATGTGTTGGACAGTCGCCGCCAGCCAAGCATCAGGAATATCGTTCGCGCCTAGCTTGCGGGTTAGGCACGATTCGCGCAGCTTGGGCCACTCGGCTCCGATCTCAGGCATTCGCACACCGGGCGCTGTTAGCAAAACTTCGATGAAGTTCACCGCCTCCGCTATCGGCGTTGGTGACACAAATACTTTCGGGTGCGTAACTAACCTCAAGAAACTTGCCACTACCATCGGTAACAGCAAGAGGCCGCGACCTGCCGCCGCGTCGTTGAGCGCCGTTTCGAGCCAGCGCCGCGCTGCTTCATAATGCGGGTGATCGCTGCGCGAAGCGGCGACAAGAACGTTGACGTCAGGCGTCATCGTCTTCGGCTGCGCGAAGCAGCGCCTTGTTGCTTAGCGGGTCGATACCCTCGACCAAGCCGCCCTTACCTCGGAACACTGGCAATCGCACTCGTGCTGACTTCGAGCCCGCCTTCTGCGTCAGCAGGCGTAACCGCAGCCCCTCCTCAATCACTCGCGTGAGCGAAGTTCTCTGGCGTGCCGCCAGTGCTTTAGCCTGTGCCAACAGGCTGTCGCTCAAATTCAAGGTCGTCTTCATGTCGCAAATATACAGATTTCTGTATCCAGGTTGCAAGCAGACGAACGAATCGCTGCGCATTCGGGCGCAGATGCGGAGACATCCACTTTCTCCCCCGCGATAGTGACGGGCGCGCCGCTGGAGTATTCGGCACGGTAACTTTATCCGGCAACGGAAAATCATCGTGAGTATTTTTGCTTACCAGTAAAAATCACCGTACTCTCGGCACAATGAGGACGCGGGGTTTGGAAATATGGTGGCCTGTCATTTCCTCAAATGGCTGCATTTCTAACAAGACGCCAAAGGACATGAACTTGAGCTGTGTTACTTTCTGGATACCGCCGCGCGCTGGAACCAACTCGAAATCGTGATCGAGAAAAGGAGAACTACAATGTCGCTGAAAGGCCGCGTCGCATTGGTCACGGGGGGAAGTCGCGGCATCGGCCGCGCAATCGCCTTGGCGCTTGCCGAAGATGGCGCCGACATCGCTGTGAACTACCGCCGCGACGATGCCGAGGCGGCGCGAACCGTCGCTTCAATCAAAGCGCTGGGCCGCCGGGCCGCGGCGTTCAAGGCGTCGGTCGATGTGATCGAAGAAGATGCCGCCATGGTCGAGCGTGTGAAGAACGAACTCGGCCCCATTTCAATCCTGATCAACAACGCCGGTATCGCCAGCCGCGGCAACACCGTCGCCGATACCGATCCGCTCGAAATGGCGCGCGTGGTCGGAGTTCACGCCTTCGCGCCATTCTATCTCTCGAAACTCGTTCTGCCGCAGATGCGCGGGACCAAACGCGGCGACATCATCGTCATCTCAAGCGTCGCGACCCTGTTCTTCGCCGCACGTGGCGCGCCCTACAACATGGGCAAAGCCGCTGGCGAAGCGTTCGCCTACACCCTCGCCAAGGAGGAACGCCCGCACAACATCTATGTCAACGTGGTGGCGCCGCCCTTAACCGACACCGACATGGGCCAGCGCTTGGCCAAATCACTCGGCATCGCGCAAATTCACGACCTCGACAAGACGGCGCCCTTTGGTCACGTCTGCGCGCCCGAAGATGTCGCCAATGTCGTACGTTTCCTGGTTTCCGAGCGTAATACCTACGTGTCGGGCGAGAAGATCTCAGTCCATGGCGGGGCCGATCGACCGGGCTTTGCCTAGGCCGGGTAGCGGTGACGAAGGCGAGCTTGCTTTACGTCAACGAGATCGATCGGGCAACGCCTTCGTCGATCGTTTTATGTGTGACGCTACGCGGACAATACCCACCGAGCCCGAATCTGGATCGAACATCAGCTCCGCCTCGTGACGCATCAACTGATTCATTACATGCGCAATCTTTTCGTCGAGCGTGAACTCGCGGGCACCGTAGTCGGTGCCTTCACGGAGCACGAACGCTTCCACCACGCCACGCAGCGCCAGATCGGATAGCTGGCCATAGGGAACGACGACCGGTTCTTGCGGCTCGGCGGTCATGGAGTTTCGCCTGTAAGTGTCAGCGGATTTAGAGGCGCTAAATCCCGCGTTGAATCGCGCAGCTAAGGATAACACCCTGGTTCCCGATCGCCGCTAGCGCAGCTCATGGTCGGCAAATGCACTAGCGTTTTATTGCGCTGCTTAATGAACCGAAGCGCGTCGGTGAAAGTTGGTTCGCGGCCCCTGCCCAGGTCTACAATTAGGGAAACTCTGCCTTTTGCAGAGCTTCCTTAGCACCATCAGTCCCGTGGGAGCGGCTTTAGCCGCGAATGGACGTGCATAAAGATTCGCCGCTAAAGCGGCTCCCACGGTGCGTCAAATAGTTTGGTGCAGGGGACCAGTACATAAGCGAGGATTAAACATGTCGAATGCAATAGTGCTGAATCGGGTCGAGCGCGCCGAGTCACGTTCTCGTTTCTATCCACCGGGCTTATGGAAGAAACGTATCACTGCGAACGCCTGCAACGCCTGGCCGATCTCGTTATCACCGCGCTCAGCGAATCGTTCCGCGATGCGCGGGCAGGCGAAATTCGATCAGCGCAAACACGAGGACTAACCAGTGGCCTATCAATTCATCGCTGTCAGCACCGCCGATCACATCACCCGCATCACGTTGAATCGTCCCGAGGTCTTGAATGCGATCAATCAAGAAATGCACGACGAATTGCAGGATGCGTTCGATCGCTTCGCGGCCGACGACGAGCAATATCTCGGCGTGATCCTGGGCGCCGGCGAACGCGCGTTCTGCGCCGGCAGTGATTTGAAATCGATCGCGAAACGCGGTCGACCCCATGTATATCCGCGCAGTGGGTATGCGGGACTTATCGAACGCTTTGACTTGGACAAACCTTTGATCGCCGCCGTGGACGGCGTCGCGGTCGGTGGCGGCTTCGAAGTCGCGCTAGCCTGCGACATTCTGATCGCGACCCGCCGCTCGCGTTTCGGGCTCCCCGAACCGCTGGTGGGCGCGGTGGCGCTCGGCGGCGGCGTGCATCGCCTGGCGCGTCAAATCGGTCTGAAACAAGCAATGGGGCTAATTCTGTCCGGCGATATCATCGATGCGGAGGCCGGCCTTCGTCTCGGCTTCGTGACCGAATTGGTCGAGCCTGCCGCGCTCGATGAAATTGTGGCCGCCTGGTGCGCCAAGATCCTGCGCTGCGCGCCGCTCGCCATCCGCGCTTCAAAACAAACGGTGATGCGCGGGCTCGACGAACCCAGTCTCGAAGCCGCGATGCGCGCGCAGCATGACTATCCGGCGTTTAAAGCGTGCTACGCCTCGAACGATCGCCTAGAAGGGGCGCAGGCCTTCGCACAAAAGCGTCCACCGCGGTGGCAAGGCCGCTAGCGCGCTATTTCCAGGCGGGATCGCCAATCGGTTCCCACATCTGAATCATGTTGCCGTCCTTGTCATAAAACAAAAACGAACGGCCGATGTTTGCGCATTGCCACACATACTCGGTCTGCGTCTTATAGCCAGCCGCGCGGACTTTGGCGAAAAACGCATCGATATCTTCAACCACCAAGCCCAACTCGTGAAAGCCGGTATGGCCGTAGCGCAGGTTCTCGGGTGGCGTTTTCTCAATTGCCGGCATTAGACATTCCTGCAGTTCGATCAATGCGCCTTCCTTCGAACTCAACAGTGCCATTTTCGAACGCGCGCCTTTGACCTTGAAAATATCGTCGAGCAGCTTGGGATACATATAAGTACTCGGGCCCGGCCCGGCGCCATCGGGGATGATCGTTTCAACCGCGAGTTCGAAGCCCATGACATCGCGCCACAGATGAATCGCTTCCTGAAGATCGGAGACAAACACCGCCATATGATGAAAGCGCATAACTTCCTCCCTCACTTGTTGAAGCCGCCCACGAGCGGCAGCGTTGGTTAACTATCGGCTATCCGACCCTGGTTTGCATCCGTGTGAATCACCGTCCGTTCGGAACTTCGTTGGCGAGCGCTTGGACCAGCGCGGCGAGATCTGTGTCCGAATAACTTCGAGTTTCGTGCACATGCCCCCATGCTGCCTGCGGCCAGCAACAATCATCGCGACGTCGCCCGATGACGTGCACATGCAACTGCGGCACGATGTTACCGATGGCGGCGATGTTGATTTTGTCGCAGGCAAAGCGGGCTTTGACAAACCGCGCGAGCGCATCGATGAGTTGATCGAGTTCGCGGCGCAACGGCGTTGGCACGTCATAGAGCTCCAGCGCATCGGTCTCTGGTACCAAGATAAACCACGGCAACGCCGCATTCCGTCGCAGCAGAAGGTGGATCGCGCCACGCCGACCGAGCGGATGAAAATCCGCGCTTAAATTCGGATGCAGTTCAAAAATTTCATCACGCATACTGTGTCACTAAAATCGCGAAGTAGAATAACCGACCACCTGCGGAAGCGCGACGGCCCAACACATCGTCATTCCGGCGCAAGCCGGAATCCAGTCAAAGCACCTTCTGGGACTGGGTCCCGGCCTGCGCCGGGACGACGCAAATTCGTGGCGATTCATCGCTTGCGTGTTCTTAAGCCGAGTTGCGCATGAATTCCGGCATAATGCCGGCTTGAGGATAGGCGTCACTCGTTGCATTGACCGTTAGAGAGGCATCACTTTGAGAATAATGTCGTCACCCATTCGTCATACTCTTTTCCTGGGCTCATTGTTGGGCGCTATTGCAAGCACCCTTGTTGGCGCCGAAGAGCCAACGGTTCCGCCGCCAACGACACCAGCCGTTACACCGAGTAGCGTACCAGCAACCGCCCCGACGCCGACATCGCCGGTCAACGCGCAAGCCGGCACGCCAACGCCGTCCAGCGCGCCCGCGGCGACGCCATTACCATTAGACGATATTCGAGTCTTCGTTGAAGTCTTTCACAAGGTCAAGAGTGATTACGTCGAGGCGGTTAGCGATAAAAAGCTTCTCGAAAATGCCATTCAAGGCATGCTCGCCGGACTCGATCCGCATTCGACCTATCTCGATGCCGAAGCCTATGAGGAACTCCAAGAAGGGACCACCGGCGAATTCGGCGGCTTAGGCATTGAAGTCGGCGCCGAAGACGGCGTCATCAAAGTCATCACACCCATCGACGACTCGCCAGCCGCAAAGGCTGGCGTACTCGCCGGCGACACCATCGTGCGGATTGACGGCACTCCCGTGCGCGGCATGTCTTTGAACGATTCAATCAAGAAAATGCGCGGCAAAGCGGGGACCAAAATCGAGATCACGATTGTGCGCGAAGGCGCCGCCAAGCCTATCGAACTGAAGCTCGAGCGCGATGTTATCAAAGTGCAGAGTGTGCGCAGCAGGAGTCTCGAACCCGGTTTCGGCTATATCCGGATCTCCGCGTTTCAGTCTCACACCGGCGACGATCTGGTGCGCGCCCTGGACAAGCTCAAAGGCAATGCCGGCGGTCCACTTAAAGGTTTGATCCTCGATTTGCGCAACAATCCCGGTGGCGTGCTCGGCGCAGCTATCGCGGTCTCCGACGCGTTTCTAACTTCTGGGAAAATTGTCTATACCGAGGGCCGCGTGGCGGATGCCAAGCTCGAATTCGAAGCCAAGCCACCGGATCTCCTCGGCGGCGCCCCGCTCATCGTGCTCGTCAATGAAGGCTCGGCATCGGCGTCGGAAATCGTTGCTGGCGCACTACAAGATCGACAGCGCGCTGTGATCATGGGCCGCCAGACGTTTGGCAAGGGCTCGGTGCAAACGATCTTGCCGTTGAATAACAAAACTGCGATAAAGATCACGACCGCGCGCTACTTCACGCCGAATGGCCGCTCGATACAAGCTGAAGGTATTAAGCCCGACATCGTGATCGATAAACTCAAGATTGCGAACGCCGAAGGCAAAAATAATCACGCGATCACCGAAGCACAACTGGAGCGACATTTGGACAATCCAATCAAGAAAGACGCGGCGGCCAAAGCAAAGGGCGATGAGGTCACCGCGCCGACCGATCCTCGCGCGCTCGCCACCAAAGACTACGAGGTTTACGAAGCGTTGAATATGCTAAAGGGAATGGCGCTCCTGAAGGCGCGGAGCACGGCGCCGTAAGATTTCGCTAATCAGCATTAGTTTTGTGGGAGCTGCTTTAGCAGCGAAGCAGAATTGCGAGAAGATTCGCCGCTAAAGCGGCTCCCACAATCATCCCCTTGCACTCATGTGGGAGCGGATTTATCCGCGAATTGCGCAGCAAACTCTGGATTGCTTCGTCGTTGCACTCGCAATGGCGGTATTTGTGGGAGCTGCTTTAGCAGCGGAGGAGCCTTAACAAAGATTGGCTCCGAGGGCAGCTCCTACGATGCTCATTCATGCCCACTTCAACTGCGATAACGCGGCAGGATTGACGCGACCAAAGCGCCAAGCCCAATGCCGCTGAGCACCCAGGCGATGAACGGAATGGTGTGGCGCACCTGTAAGTCGCCGCTCGCGCTGCTGAGGAGGCCCCCGGCGAGCAGCAGCCCCACGCCGATCACGGCATAGACCAAGCGCCGATGGATTTCTTGGATCTCGTGGCGGATTTCTTGTAGCGCCTGATCGCGGGTCCCCACTTCCAAGCGCCCTTCTTTGATCTGCGTCAACACATCGAACGCCATGCCCGGAATTTGTGGCAGGCGATCAAGCCATAGCGGCAGCGTTTTGCGCGCGGCGTGCAACACGCTGCGCACGCCGGCGCGATCGCGCATCCAGCGTTCTAGCGACGGTCTCGCGGTGCGCCACAAATCGAGTTCGGGATCGAGTTGGCGCCCGATCCCTTCGACATTGACGATGGTCTTCTGTAGCAACAGCAGTTGCGGCAGGACTTCCATGTGAAAGCGTTGCGCGGTTTGAAACAAGCGCACCAGCAGTTGCCCGACCGAGATATCTTTCACCGGCCGATCGAAAATCGGTTCGCACACGGTGCGGATCGCGAATTCGAAATCATCCACCCGCGTATCGCGCGGGACCCAGCCGGATTCCACGTGCAACTCGGCGACTCGCCGATAGTTGCGGTCTAAAAACGCTGAAAAATTCTCGACCAGGTAGCGTTGATCGAATTCGCTCAACGATCCCATGATGCCGAAGTCGACCGGAATAAAAACCGCCGGACCGCCGCCCTGCCCTGGACGCACGAACAGATTGCCGGGATGCACATCGGCGTGAAAAAAATGATCGCGGAAAACCTGAGTAAAAAATATCTCGACACCGGTGGCCGCCAAGGCGTGCAAATCAACGCCGGCCGCGCGCAGCGCCGCCACATTGCTGATGGGGATTCCGTCCACGCGTTCCATGACGAGCACGTTTTGCCGCGTATGCGGCCAAAATACCTCCGGGACAACCATGACCGTGGAATCGGCAAAATTCCGGCGTAACTGCGACGCGTTGGCCGCCTCGCGCAACATGTCGAGTTCATCCAGAATGGTCTTTTGAATTTCGGCGACCACGCGGGTCGGTTTCAATTGGCGGCCATGCGACCAATAGCGCTCGGCCGTGCGGGCGAGCGCTATCATCAGACTTATATCGCGATCGATTACTTTACGGATCCCCGGTCGCACCACTTTGACGATCACTTCGCGGCCATCGCGCAAGCGCGCCGCATGCACCTGTGCAATCGACGCCGACGCCAGCGGCGTTTCATCGAATTCGGCGAACACCACGGCGAGCGGATGACCGTAAGCCCGTTCGACCAATTGCCTGGCGTGCGCACCCGGGAACGGCGGTACGTGATCTTGGAGCTTCGCGAATTCCTCGGCGACATCGTCGGGCAGAAGATCGCGGCGCGTCGAGAGCACTTGCCCGAATTTAACGAAGATGGGACCTAGCTCTTCCAACACTTGACGCATGCGCGTGGCGCGCGGTGCGTAGTCGTGCCGCACCCAATTCCACGGTAGGAGCAAGCGCAAAAACGACACCGGTCTCAACCACGGTGTCGCAAATAGCATCTCGTCGAATCCGTGCCGGATCAACACGCGTTGAATCGCGAGGATGCGGATAAAACGGGTCACCAGGACCATCATGGGGGCAGTTTGCGCGCGCGTAATTGCGCGACTCTAGCGGCCAAGCGATCGACATCGGCCGCCAACGTCGCGCCGGCACGGACGAAGGACTCGGCCTCGCGCGGACTCGGGGCGATCCGCCGCTCTTGTTGCAGAAACGCGGTTAGATCCTGCTCGAAGGCAACGCGCGCGGTGCTGAACCAGTCGCGTGCTCCGCGCACGCCGCGCCCAATCTGATGCGCGGCGACATCGCCGATGCGCATCGCCAGCAGCTCTTCCCAATCGATGTCGAGCTGGTCCAGCAAACGCTGCAATTGCTGCGCGGTCGAGAGATCGCCTTGGATTTGCAATTTGCCGGCCGGCGCACCGCCCTGGGTTTGGCGGGCGTGAACAAACGCCACGAAGTCAGAGACCGAGCCTCTCAGCGTGACGTCGGGTGCACGCGGTGAGGTGGTCGCCAGCACCATGCCATTGTCATCGAGCGCAATGAATAAGCTGGTCTCGATACCCGTCAAATTAAGCGCAAAGACCTTGCCGGCGAGTTCGCGCGCACGCGCTGCCGCCAACGAATCGGTGTTTAACAAATGCGTCAACCACCCGGCGATTAGAGTTAACGCGCGATCGAGCATCACAATCGATAACCGATATGCACGGCGACCACGCCGGCGGTTAAATTATGATACCGACAACGCTCGAAGCCCGCGGTTTGAAGCATGGTCAGCAACGCGTCTTGCGCGGGATGCATACGTATCGACTCCGCGAGATAGCGGTAGCTCGCGCTATCGTTGGCGACTAAGCCCCCAAGGCGTGGCAACACGTGAAACGAATACGCGTGGTAGAGACGGGCGAGTAGCGGCTGAGTCACCGTCGAGAACTCCAGAATCAACACACGTCCGCCCGGTTTCAGCACTCGATACAGTTCGGCCAGCGCGCGCTCCTTATCGGTGACATTGCGTAAGCCAAACGCCATGGTCGCCACATCGAAATACCGATCGGGGAACGGTAAGATTTCTGCATTCGCCTGCACGTAGTGCACATTGCCGACGATCCCGGCATTCACGAGATGATCGCGACCGACATTCAGCATCGCGCGGTTGATGTCGGCGAGGACCACTTCGCCGCCGGGTCCCACGCGCGCGGCGATGACCCGCGTAAGATCGCCTGAGCCGCCCGCTAAATCGAGCGCCCGTTGACCGACGCGCAGCGCCGCCAGAGCCAGTGCATAGCGTTTCCAAACCCGATGCAAGCCGGCCGACATCAAATCGTTCATCAAATCGTAACGACCGGCCACCGAATCGAAAACCTGCCGAACCCGCGCGGTTTTCTCGCGCGCACTCACCTGTTCATAGCCGAAATGCGTGGGGCCGTCCTGCATCGTGAAACCTTAAGCGCTGGCGATCACGCGTCCGCCGGGGCCTGCCGCGGATGTCCGGCCTCGACCAGCGCCGTCGTGTAGGTCAGCCAATTAGCCGCGAACTGCTTACCCAGTTGGTAGAGATAATCCCAGGTGTAAAGGCCCGTATTATGGCCGTCATCGAACACCAGGCGCACGGCGTAGTTACCCACCGGTTCGATGTCGGTGATGTTCACTTTTTCTTTGCCGATCTGGAGCACGCCTTGGCCCGGCCCATGACCCCGCACTTCGGCCGACGGCGAATAGACCCGCAGATATTCGCAGGAAAGGCGAAACGTCGCGCCATCGGCAAAGCTCACTTCAAGCACGCGCGTGGCTTGATGCAGCAGTAAATCGGTCGGTTGGTGTTGGGCCATGGTGATTACAGGATATAGCGCGCCCAGTCCTCGTCCTTGATGAATTCGCCGAGATGGACGTTCACATAGTCCGCATCGATCCTGATCGATTCGCCTTGGCGTCCCGGCGCGGTAAATGACAACGCTTCGAGCAACCGTTCCATCACCGTATGCAGGCGTCGCGCGCCGATATTTTCACTGCGATCATTAACGTGTTGCGCAATTTCGGCGAGCCGCCGCACACCATCCGCGGCGAACGTCAGCATCACGCCTTCGGTTGCCAACAATGCCGCATATTGCTCAGTGAGCGAGGCGCTTGGTTCGGTCAAAATGCGCACGAAGTCGTCGACTCCGAGCGACGTGAGCTCAACGCGGTTCGGCAAGCGGCCCTGGAGCTCGGGGATGAGATCGGAGGGCTTCGCGAGGTGAAATGCACCGGAGGCAATGAATAAAATATGATCGGTGCGCACCATGCCGTATTTGGTGGTGACGGTACTCCCTTCCACCAACGGCAACAGATCGCGTTGCACGCCCTCGCGCGACACGTCGGGACCGCTGACTTCGGAACGCCGCGCGATTTTGTCGATTTCGTCTAAAAAAACAATGCCGTTTTGCTCCACGGCTTCGACCGCAGTGGTCTTGATGTCGTCCTCGTTGACGAGCTTCGCGGCTTCTTCCTCGATCAGCAGTTTCGACGCTTGGGCAATCTTCAGGCGCCGCGGCTTCTTGCGGCTCGCGCCCAGATTCTGGAACATGCTTTGCAGTTGATTGGTCATTTCTTCCATGCCGGGCGGCGCCATGATTTCAACCCCAACATGACTCTGCGCCACCTCGATTTCGATTTCCTTGTCGTCGAGCTTGCCCTCGCGCAGCATCTTGCGAAAGCGCTGGCGCGTGGTCGATTCATCTTCCGGCGCGGTCTCGCCAAGCGCGCGCGGTGCTGGCAACAACACATCGAGCACACGCTCTTCCGCCGCTTCTTCCGCTTTGGCCCGCACCGAATCCATGGCCTCGCCACGCGTCATGCCGACCGCCACTTCAACCAGATCGCGGATGATGGATTCGACATCACGCCCCACGTAGCCGACTTCGGTGAACTTGGTCGCTTCAATTTTTATAAACGGGGCGCCGGCGAGTTTCGCCAAGCGCCGCGCGATCTCGGTCTTGCCAACGCCGGTCGGACCGATCATCAGAATATTTTTAGGGGTGATTTCGTTGCGAATTTCCGGCGCCACGCGCATCCGTCGCCACCGGTTGCGTAGCGCGATCGCGACCGCGCGCTTGGCCGCATCTTGACCCACGATATGTTTATCGAGCTGCTCGACGATTTGTTGGGGCGTCAAGGTCATCGAAATATTTGAACGACCTAGCACGTCAGAACCTCAGTTCCTCGACCACGAAATTAGAGTTTGTATAAACGCAAATATCGCTCGCGATCTGCAGTCCTTTGCGAACGACAGAGGCGGCGTCGAGTTCGGTATTTTCAACCAGGGCGCGCGCCGCGGCTTTCGCGAATGAGCCGCCGGAACCAATCGCCATGACGGCATCTTCGGGTTCGATCACGTCTCCGGTGCCGGAAATAATCAGTGAATTTTCGGCGTCTGCAATCGCTAGTAATGCTTCGAGCCGGCGTAGCATGCGATCGGTACGCCAATCCTTGGCGAGTTCGACCGCCGAGCGGACGAGATTGCCTTGGTGTTTATCAAGTTTCGCTTCGAAGCGTTCGAACAAGGTAAAGGCATCCGCGGTACCGCCGGCGAATCCGGCCAGCACGCGATCTTGATAGAGGCGCCGCACCTTGCGCGCATTGCCCTTGAGAATTTGATCGCCCATCGAGACCTGACCGTCACCGCCGATGACGACGTGGCCGGGACGGCGGACCGAGAGAATCGTGGTGGCGTGGAAGTTACTCATTCGAAATAAGGTTTGGTGCTGGTCATTGGGATTGTACAACACCGCTGCGGTCGACTGGGTGGGATTCGACTCCGTGCTGCCAGATTAATCGGTTTCTTCGAGCGTTGAGAAATCGCCGCATTTGAATTTCGAGATCGCGTGCGAAAATTCGCGACTCGGCACCTAATCCCCCTCGCCCCTTGCGGGAGAGGGCCGGGGTGAGGGGTTTAGGGTTTCGAATAGCACCCACGTGAACGATTAAAGAGCGTTTAAGTTACTCCAAATACACTATGACTTCCGTCGCGCCCGCGGATGGGCGGCGTCGTAGACTTTGGCGAGATGTTGAAAGTCGAGATGGGTGTAAATTTGCGTGCTGCGAATATTGCTATGCCCGAGTAATTCCTGCACGGCGCGCAAATCACCGGAAGATTCGAGCAGGTGGCTCGCGAATGAATGGCGCAACATATGCGGATGCAGGTGTTGCGTGTGACCTTGCTTCAACGCCCAGCGCTTTAACCGATACTGAACTTGGCGCACGGTGATGCGAGCGCCGTTTCGACTGACAAAGACCGCGGTTTCTGCCGGCGCCGCGAAGTCATTTCGAATTTGATACCAGCGGTTGAGCGCAGTGATCGCCAAGCGGCCGATGGGTACAACGCGCTCTTTGCGACCCTTACCGAGCACCCGCACTTCGCCCGTGCCGAAGGCGATCCCCGCCAGATCAAGACCCACCAATTCCGACACCCGTAAGCCACTCGAATACGCCAACTCCCACATCGCCAGATCGCGAACCTCGAGCGCACCCTCCGGCGTACGCGCCAGCAGATGCGCGGTTTGATCGACATCGAGGACTTTGGGCAGGCGTCGGGCGCCTTTGGGCGCATGCACATCATGCGTTGGGTTCTGCGTTAAGTAACCGCGCTGGCAACGATAATCGAAATACGCGCGAAGCGCCGACAACGCGCGTGCAATCGAGTGCGGGGCGCGCGCCGCGCGGTGCAGGCCCGCGATGTAAGCGCGCACGACATGCGTATCGAGCACAAATCCGGGCGGTTTCGGCAGCGTCGCGTAATGCTTATGGAATTGATTCAAGTCGCGGCGATAAGCGGCCTGCGTGTGGGGCGAGCCAGCGCTGAGGCTGGCGATAAACTCAGTTATCGCGACCGCATCAATCACGTCCGCGCCGGCGTTCACGTGGGTCGCGGCTTCGCGATCCACGGTTCTAACACCAAGACCACCACGTCCCTCAAGTACGCCAGAAATTCCGTGCCCATGTTGGCATCGAAACGCTTGGCATCATGACTGCTGATCGCGAGCACCCCATCCCACAGCGCAGACTTCAATGGCATCACCACGTGCGATCCGCTCGGCGCCGATTCCGCGAACAGCGCCAATAGTTGGGCCTGCGTCAGGCGCCCACATAAGGCTTCACTGCCGGCGAGCAAGCTCGCGAAGGGTGCGCGACGCGTGGAATCGGCGCCGACAAATTGCGGCACCTTGTCCGAATCGACAAAGGCCGGCGCACCAAACACCAACACACTGACGCGGTCGGCATTGAAATCTTCGCCCAGGCGCTGTTCGAGTAAACCGAACACCGCCTGTGGACCTGCTGCCTCCATGAGGCCCAAGGCCAATTGATGCAGGCGACGAATTAAGGTTTCGTTTTCGCGCGCCGAGTCGAGAAACTGCGCGAAACGCGCCTTTAACTTGTCGTTCTCCTCGCGCAACACCGTGACCTGCCGTTCCCATAGCGACACCGCTTGGCCAGTCGCATGCGGCACTTCGAGGTTTAAGAGCAATTCCGGATAGTGATTAAAAAACTCCGGGTGCTCGCGCAGATAGCCGACCACCGATTCCGCGCTCACGGCTGCGCCAGTTGGTTCCGATACCTCTTCAGTCATAACTCGATTGTCCCCTCGAATACTTCGACCGCCGGTCCAGTCATTGCAAGCGGGCTGTGTTCATCACCCGACCATTCAATAATCAATTCGCCGCCGCGCAATTCCACCACGGTGCGCGCGGCTAACATACCCCACGCGCGACCCACCGCGACCGCCGCGCAGGCGCCCGTGCCGCACGCCGGAGTTTCCCCGACACCGCGCTCAAAGACGCGTAGGCGAATGCGCTCCTCGCTCAAACGCTGCATGCAGCCGACGTTGACGCGGTGGGGAAACAACGGATGCGCCTGGAGGAATGCGCCGAGTTCGGCGACCGGCGCGCTCGCAACCTCCGCCACTTCGAACACGGCATGCGGATTGCCCATCGATACCGCACCGAATGACCATTCACGCTGCTGAAACTTCACTGAATAACGCGGCGCGCGGGCCGCCACCGCCAGCGGGAGCGCGGCGGGCTCGAAGCGTGGGATCCCCATATCGACACGTACCGCGCCGGCGGCCTCTAGCGTCAACTCAAAACCCGCGCCGCCGATCTCGACCGTCAAGCGGTTATCCGCGACCGCGCCGCGCGCGGCTAAATAGCGCGCCACACAGCGCACGCCGTTACCACAATGTTCGGCGCTGGAACCGTCCGCATTAAAGACGCGATAGCCAACTGTCGCACCCGCCAGCGTCGGCGGCTCAAGCACGAGAATTTGATCGCAACCCACCCCGTACCGGCGATCGGCCAGGCATGCGAGTTGGGTTGTACTCAGCTGATTTGGCGCGTGACGGCAATCGAGCACGACGAAGTCGTTACCTAAGCCTTGCATCTTGGTGAAGGTGAGCTGCATGCGGATCGGAGCTGCTTTCCGGGCGTCGGTTTCGGGTGCCGCATGGTAGCGGATTTTAGGCCCGCTCCCGTAACCTTTTCCGCCGTGCTTTATCTACTGGCCACTGGACTAACGCGATAACCGCGGGCCGCGAGCTGGGCCAACAGACCCTTCGCGCCGGGCAAATGCAGCGCGCCGACGGCGATGAAGGCGTCGCCGCGCGCCAAATACGGTTGCATGCGTTCGATCATGCGTTGGTTACGGTCGATCACCAGCGCCTTTAACAAGCGCTCGTTGGTGGCGGAAGTGTATTTATTGGCGGCGCGATAAAGTCCAGCCAGATCGCCTTTGGCGTAGTAGTCGACCAAACCCTGCGTATCGCTTTGAAGCACTTTGTAGTGACACACGCTTTCGGTCAGTAGCACGGTTTGATCGGCGCGCGACAAGCTTTCGAATACCGCGGTCTGTTCCGCCAGCGATTCGAGTCCGAATTGGCGTTGGGTGGTTTTCCGCGCCGTGGCGAGCAACACCAGATCAAGGGGTACACCGTTCTGACCTGGCGGCAGGCTTAGCGTGGTGTAGGCGGCCCATGGTTTTAGTCGATCGGCGTCGTCCTCGGCGATGCCATAGCTGGCTAATAACTCCACCGTCCGCGCATAGAGCTCCGCACCCACCTGCTTTCTTAACGTCGTAGCGCCGCTGAAGCGCATGCGCGCGGCGATTTCCAGCATGGCGTCGGCATCGAGCAATACTTCCATGCCAAATTGATGGCTCGCGAGCAACGCCTTGGTCACGGTGGCATTGGGTTGGCCGGTCATCCCCGCCGATAAATGAATCGTGCCGAAGAGAAAGCTCCGCTGCTCCGCTGGCCCTCGAATCTGCCATAACAAGCCCTGGGTATAGAGTGTATCCGTGACCGGCAGTGCCCGTGGTTGAAGCGGCGTGCACTGGAGCGCAATGGCGCCGACGCTCGCGCAGGTCAACAGCAATGCCATTGCGGTATGGAGAAAATATTTCACGGCTCGTGTGTGGTAGATCGATCGTTACGCCGGCGCATCATCGCCCAACTCCAAGCTTGGGGCAGGCTCGAGCATGCCCAAGGCGCCTAACGCGTTCGCGCGCCGCGGATGATCGACCAGCGCCGACCAATTCAAATTTCCGCGACCGTGCAGGCGCATCAGGCGCACTTGTGCTACCGGATTGAGGGCGACCTTTAGCCGATCGAGCACGGCGATCACTGCCGCGCGATCATTACACAGCAGACACATATCGCAGCCGGCAGCGAGCGCGAGTTCGGCGCGCTCGATAGGGCTTGCGCTGATCGCGGCGCCCGACATGCTTAAGTCATCGCTAAACACCGCGCCCATGAAGCCGAATTCCTGACGCAGAATTTCTTCGATCCATACCCGTGAATAACCGACCGGCAGATTATCAACCGCCGGAAACAGGATATGCGCCGGCATGATCCCTTCGATGCCGGCCACAGCCAGTAATCGAAACGGGACCAAATCGCGCAAGCGCAAAGTCTCCAGGGTGCGCCGATCAACCGGTAGCTCATGATGCGAATCGGCGCTGACCGTGCCGTGTCCCGGAAAATGTTTACCCACCGCGCCCATGCCCGCCGCGTGCATGCCGCGCATATACGCTTGGCCCAGGCGCGCGACGGTGTCGGGGGTGGCATGGAAGGCGCGATCATTGATGACCTTGCTGTTACCGGTGTAGAGATCGAGCACCGGCGCAAAACTGAAATCGACCTCATGCGCGCGTAATTCAGCCGCCATGAGCCAGCCGATGTCGGCCGCCACTTCGAGCGCGCGATGCACGTTTTTCTCATACAACGCACCCAGACTCGCCAGCGCCGGCAACTCGGTGAATTCGTGCCGAAAGCGCTGCACGCGTCCACCCTCGTGATCCACCGCGATCAACAAGCGCGGCGTCCGCACGGCGTGAATGGCAGCGGTGAGCGCGGCCAACTGTGCGCGATCTTGATAATTACGCGAAAACAGAATTACCCCGCCAACCAGCGGATGCGCGAGCAGCTCGCGTTCGTCGGCGCTCAACACCAAGCCTTTGAGATCGATCAGCAGTGGACCAAGACTCATGGCCGCACCGTCTCGCGATGTTCAAATTGGAGATACGCGCGCAAACGCTCACCCAGGATTTGTACGGATAACACCAAGGATACGATCGCGAGCGCCGGACCGAGCATCAAATGTGGCGCAATCAATAGAAACTGCGCCGCTTCGCGCAACATACTGCCCCAGGAGGGGGTGGGCGGCTGGACCCCAAGTCCAAGAAAACTCATACCCGCTTCGGCCGCGATGGCGCTCGCAAAAGCGAAACTCGCTTCGACCAATAACGGCGCGAGCACCAGCGGCCACACATGACGCATAAGAATATGCCCAGGCCTGACGCCCATCGCTTCCGCGACCAACACATGCTCGCGACGCTTGACGCTAAGCGTTTGCGCCCGCGCCAATCGCGCAAATCCAACCCAGCCGATGCTACAGAGCGCTATCACCACATTGCCGAGCCCCGGTCCCATGATGCCGGCGAGTGCAATCGCGAGCAGAATTCCCGGAAACGCCAGGCACGCATCCATCACGCGCATGCCGATAAAATCGAGGCGCCCACCGCACCACGCGCAGGTAATGCCGAACACACTCCCCACGCTAAACGAGATGGCCACCACCACGAGCGCTACCGGACACGACACGCCGGCGCCACTGATCACGCGCAGCGCGATAGCGCGACCCAGATCGTCCGCGCCGAGCCACAGCGCCCATTGCGGACGCGCGAACATCCGTGTCAGGTCGACAGTATTGGCCGTCGGCAGGATGAGCGGCGCCACCGCCGCGCCACTTAGCCAAGCGAGGATCACCGTTAAACACACCCAGTCGCGATTCCGCATCAGCGCCAGCTTATGCGCGGATCGCACCACGCGTAAACGAGGTCGAGCAGCGTGTTGATGAGGACATAGGCGAGGCTGATGTAGAGAACGCAGGCCTGAACCACGGGATAATCGCGGCCTTGGATGGCCTCGATGGTTAGCGCGCCGAGTCCCGGCCAACCGAACACCGTCTCGGTGATGACCGCGCCGCCCATCAACACCCCGAGCTGTGTGCCAGCAACGCTCAGCACGGGCAGCGCCGCGTTCGGCAGCGCATGGCGCATTAATTCGAACGGCGTCGCGCCGAGCGCCGTGGCGGTTCGAATGTAGTCGGCGCCCAACACGCCGCGCAAGGCCGAGCGCAATTGGCGAACTAGGATCGCCGATAACCCCAGACTCAACGTGACCGCGGGTAACACCAAACCCCGTGCGGATTCGGCGCCGCTGACCGGAACCCAGCCCAACCACACCGCGAACACCACGATGAGCACCGGTCCGATGACAAAACTCGGCACCGCGCCGCCGATCACGGCGAGCACCAGAGTCGCGCGATCCCACCCCGAGCGCGGCCCCAACGCGCTTAAAATTCCTAACGGTATCGAGATCAATAACGCAAGACCGACCGCGCTCATGGCGAGCACCGCGGTAAACGGCGCACGCTCGAGAAGCATCGCGGCGATGGGTTGCTGGGTATACACCGAGCGACCGAGATCGAACTGCAACAAGCCGCGGTAGTAGCGCACGAGCTGCGTCGGTAACGACGCATCCAAACCGAGTGCATGCGCGAGCGCCGCACGATCCGTGCTCGTCGCGTGCTCGCCCAGCATCGCGTCGATGGGATCGCCGGGGATCAGATGAATGAGACAAAACACTGCCAGCGACACGGCCAAGATCGCGACCGTGGCACACGCGAGTCGCCACCCAATAGCTTTAATCGACGCAAAATTCGGCATCGAAGAATAATGCCGCAAATAAACCGTCGGTCGCTAGCTGTTTAGATGTGCTCCTTTAAAGACCGGAACGACGTTACCGTTGAGTTTCGTCTAGCGGCTTTGGCGATGATGCCGAACTAAGAAAGAGCGGCGAATTCCGACTCCGCCTTACACGACGATCACCAAACCGCCCGCGAATAGTTTTCCAATATCACTGTGTCTTTGGTGACCAAAGTGGCGCGCATCAGTGCGGCTTCAGCAACGATCAGACGGTCAAAGGGATCTCGCGTCCATCCTAGCCCTCGAGCCTCAAATGCCACGCCCGCAAAGGTCTCGTCGACCAACGCCAGACCGATATCGCGGGAGAGCGCGGGCAAGATAGTTTCCGGCCCTTTGGAAAGGCGCCCGATCTCCCTTAAAAACTGCAATTCAAGATCGACCATCGACGACACTCGCAGCAACCCGCGTTCGATAGCGTGTGCCGCGGCTGCGGAAAGCAGTTCGGTCCTACCTTCATAAAGCCAGCACACGACATGCGTGTCGAGATATGTCAGCCGAGGTTTTGCAGCTCGCGCCATTCGCCGACTGTGATGTTAAGCAATGATTCGGGCGTTCCGCGGATGAGCTTACGACGCTTAAGTCGGGAAAGCCTAGAGGGGGTTTCCCCCGCCGAAATCAATAAGGTCTTGCCACGGCGTTCGACCGCCACCGAAATACCGGTTTGAAGAACCCGATCGGCCACCTCGAATAATGTGCGACGTAACGTTGTCAACGTCAGTTTTTCCATCGTGGACCTCTACCAGGCTTCAATGAGGCCGGAGCGAATCGCTCCGGAAAATATAGGGTCGCAATCGCGCGGCCGTCTTTGATCATAGTAGCTTCAATGAGGCCGGAGCGAATCGCTCCGGAAAATCTCTGGCCTTGGGTAATGCGCGCCATGGCAGCGTCGACGCTTCAATGAGGCCGGAGCGAATCGCTCCGGAAAATATGTGAGGCGTTGCAGGCATGGGCGGCGGCCTTAGAGCTTCAATGAGGCCGGAGCGAATCGCTCCGGAAAATGACGCGGTGTTCGCCCGCGTCGACGCGGATGTGCTTACGCTTCAATGAGGCCGGAGCGAATCGCTCCGGAAAATATGTGAGGCGTTGCAGGCATGGGCGGCGGCCTTAGAGCTTCAATGAGGCCGGAGCGAATCGCTCCGGAAAATTTGCGGCACTGCGTTGGTTGGATCAACGTTAGTTGCGCTTCAATGAGGCCGGAGCGAATCGCTCCGGAAAATCGGCAAGATCGTGTTAATACGCGCCAACGCGGCCTATGCTTCAATGAGGCCGGAGCGAATCGCTCCGGAAAATCGGCGGTGAATTGCGTGAGCGGCTGCCAGTAATTCAGCTTCAATGAGGCCGGAGCGAATCGCTCCGGAAAATGTCGACGCATCGAGCAAACAATTGACGTGGAAGAGGAGGCTTCAATGAGGCCGGAGCGAATCGCTCCGGAAAATTAGAGATTAAGAGCTTTGATAACAAACTTAAAGCAGCGCTTCAATGAGGCCGGAGCGAATCGCTCCGGAAAATCGCTAAGGCTGCGCGCTTCCAGCAATCGCAACGTGGCTTCAATGAGGCCGGAGCGAATCGCTCCGGAAAATAACGCGCCTTCTTGACTACTGCCAAATTCACCCTCAAGCTTCAATGAGGCCGGAGCGAATCGCTCCGGAAAATGTGGACTTGCCCCGGGGTTTCATTCCCCTGTCGCTGGGCTTCAATGAGGCCGGAGCGAATCGCTCCGGAAAATGTCGAATGCCTTCCGGCCATTGCTCCGAATTATAGGCTTCAATGAGGCCGGAGCGAATCGCTCCGGAAAATGTTGGATCGGTGACGGGCGCGGTGGGATCGGTGACGGGGCTTCAATGAGGCCGGAGCGAATCGCTCCGGAAAATCAGAGACTGGATAGTCAAGATAGGAACCGCTACCAACAGCTTCAATGAGGCCGGAGCGAATCGCTCCGGAAAATGCGGCGCGCGACTATAAAATATTCAGCAATTATCAAGCTTCAATGAGGCCGGAGCGAATCGCTCCGGAAAATCGGATAGGCTCAGGTAATTTTTCAGCGCGTAATTGTTGCTTCAATGAGGCCGGAGCGAATCGCTCCGGAAAATCGGGGATATCGAGAACGACGAGCTTAGTAGGACCCGGCACGCTTCAATGAGGCCGGAGCGAATCGCTCCGGAAAATGGTGGTCGGGGCGATTGATTTGTTTTCGCGCCGCCTGCTTCAATGAGGCCGGAGCGAATCGCTCCGGAAAATCTTGTGGTCGCGAAAGGGCGTGATGGCGCAGTTATTGCTTCAATGAGGCCGGAGCGAATCGCTCCGGAAAATAGTCCACGCGTAAGTTCAAGATTTCAGTGCAGTTCCTAAGCATTTTTCGAGCGCTCCACAGGCCGCAATGTTTCCACAATATATCCGGTACGCCAAGCGTCGCGGCATATTCAATATCTCTTTGAATTGTTAATGAACTTGTCGGAGCGAGCGCTCACCGGGCTATGCGCGGCACCGGAGTGCTCGCGCGACCGCGGCAGACCCTAACTCGCTCCGAAGAATTAAATCACAATCGCAGCGCGCGAAATAGCGCTGAATTCCTTGCCGAGACTGGTCACTCGCGGAGTCACCGACGCGACAGGCCCTAGATCAAAGATCAACACATGATCTTCCTGGTGGTGAATGAGTTGATCCAACGTGGCAATAAGCTCGGCGCGGCGTTTGGGCGATAGGCGACACTGGAACACCGATAGCTGCAACCATTCGCCGTAGCCCTTCATGAAAGAGAATACGGACCGCCAGCGCTTCTGGTCCGCGATATCGTAAGTGACCATTAATAAACGTTCGTCCATACCGTGAACTAGCGAGTAACGAACTGCGGAAATTCAAAAAGCTCTCCCGCCAGGAACCTACCGAGTAGACGAGCCTGTACTTCGAGAATACGCCGATAACTGATGCGATAGCCAAACGTGGGATGGGTGACTTCCTGGGACAATCTGCGTTCGTAGGCAGCGATAAATCGTTTACGTCCGTCCGGATTGAGGTTCACGCTCCCCGCCGCCGCGACGAAATCGTTCAGTTTTATTTCACCATTATTGATTGCCATTAAAACCGTTGAATCCGCCAGCAGCGGCCGAAACGGCTCCATGAGATCGAGCGCGAGCGCGGGCCGGCCATAGCGCGGTTGGTGGTAGAAGCCTCGATAAGGATCGAACCCAACGGCAGCTAGGGTCACCGTCCAGGTGCGGGCCAAGAGGGAATACGCATACGACAGCAACGCATTTACCGGGTCGGTCGGCGGCCGGCGATTGCGCGTCGTGAAATCGAAGCTGATATCTTCATCTTCGCGCTTCAACATATACCGGAAATTCCGGAAATAGCGGGCGGCAGACTGACCTTCTATCCCGAGTAAGGTTTCGAGGTTACTTGTGCGTTCGCATTGCTCCGCGTCGCGACGAAACTCCGCCATTAGATCATCAGAAGGTTCATCGCCGCGCCAATTCCGGCGCATTAAAGTACGACAATTCTGAATTTTCGCGCGAGTTACGCTTTTTGCAATGCGCAAGCAAACTTGCTCATCGAAACTACCTTGATACTGCGCGGTACGAAGCTCGACATTCTTGTGCCCGTTACCAATAGTGTGGCCCAGGAACCAACCGCCAAACGAATGCCATGAGATCGGGATTTCGCGCCGCATCAGTTCGTGCAAGGTAGGGGTTGTGACGTAGACGTTACCCATCAGTACGAGTTGCGAGACATCGATCAGGCGCACGGTCGAAACTTTTTTGTCATCGACGCTTACTTCCAAAGTCTCGCCGGCTTTGCGCACGGACGCGCTGTGCGCTTGGACATACAGCGGCAGCGCGTTGTCGCTCCCTACCGCAAGAGGCCTCGGCGATATCCCGGAGTTGCGCAGAAAATTAACTTCGTCCGGCAAGCAGATCCCAACTAACGAACAGCGCGGGCATTTTGGACTGTCTTCCAATGGCGGTGGCATTTGGCCAGCGACGGCAACGAAGCGCAAACCATTCACCGCCGCGAGTGTGCGTTCGCGCAGTTCAGCATCGAACTCGACGGTTACGCGCTCGCGTGAGCCCGCGAAATACAGCACGCCTGCCGCGCACTGATACCCATGCTCTTCAAGGATCATCCCTTGCACACAGAGCTGAATGCGTTCCGGATCGTAAGCGCCTTTCGCCACATGCGGACGCTTGCCATGCTTATAGTCAACCGGCGTCACCGTCATTCCGTCGCCTTCGATGAGGTCCATCTTGGCGATGATGCCAAGCCTAGTGGACGATAACGTTACCGAGCGCGCGTGAAATCGCGCATCGGGCTCGACATCCTCGGCCTCCGGCAATGAACCGCCCGGTTTATCAACGCGGCGATGGACATATTTTCCTTCGGTGGTGTCACCGGATTCAGCCCACTCTCCTTGCACCCATTCGAGATAAGCCAAGCGCGGGCAATATTCGTATTCGTTGACCATGCGGGCGGGCAACAATGGCGTATCGCCGGTGGTGACCGGGAAGGGCAGCGGCAGTTCGATTTGTGGGGAGTCTTCGAGCATTTCCCAGGCGCTATCGGCGCCCGCACACGAACCCTTAAATGCACGCTCAGCGCGAATGCTTCTTTCCGCTACAGGCCTGCATAAATTCCCTCAACCCAACAATGCGCCGCGGATTGATCACTAGCCGCATGTTCCTAGGTCATTCCTGATCATCCGCCGACTTACTAGGCGTACTCGCACGCGCCCAGGCTCGACCGTCACTATTGCGCCACGCGCGAGCACGGACCTATAGCGTGCGATGGTTGCCACACCCACGAGCCCCTGACGGTAATGTGCTTTAAAAGATCGGCTTCGTTCATGAGGTCTCCAGCGCGACACTTTAGGAGTGATTCTACGATCGACTGCACGGTGTGTTTGTTTAGGAATCGGAGGCGGGGACGAACAGGCCGAGGCCGAAGCGACAGGCGAAGCCGAGGGCAAGCGGGCCGCGTACCGGCTGCGCGAAGCACAGTTCGAGCAGGCGCCCGAGTGTGTCGGGTTGCACGAGGCCGCTCTTGCGGCGGAAACGGTGAAAATGCAGCGGGCGTAGGGTCTGGCCGCCGTGTTGAATCGAAGGCAGTTCACGAATTTCGACGATGTCCGGTAGCTCTGCGCCGCGCGCACGCCATCCACGCCGTAGCTGGCCAAGGATGGCCGACCCAGTGGTGATGCTCGTATTCGACCTGATGCTCGCTGGCTTGCGGACGACCTTCGGCGCGGTGGTCTTGAGCGCGGGCCGGCGCGCGGCGAGCGATGCTCCGGGCCGTCAGGACTCGTCCTTCAGTGCTCTGACCCCGGCCGCCGTCGTGCGGTATCGCTGCCGAGAGCTTTTCGGCTTGTCGGGGATGGTCATCTCCAGGAGGCCCGCCTCGAGAAGGGGCTCGAGGTACGTTGTCCGGAAGTGTTCGCGATCCTTCAGCCCGGCGGCGTTCTGCAGTTCGGCGCGAGTGCGGGGGGCCGTGGCAGCGGACTGCAAGACCACAACGACTTGCGGGGTGACTTGCGGGGTGACTTGCGGGGTGACTTGCGGGGTCGGCCCGATCTGCGCCCTGAACGTCACGTAGACCGCGCCGTCCTGCTCCTCGAAGATCGGCCGCTCGATGCCGTGGCGCTCGCACGCGTCGATCACGCGGTTCGTGCCTCGACCCCAAATCTCGACGGCGCCGGTGCGGTGGAAGGCCTCGGCGATCAGCGGGTTGCGAGGAATGGACTTGTGGGGTCCCGACAGGTCCTCGGCGGTCACGCCTCGAGGCAACGCACCGATGCTGCGAACCTCGATGCGGTCATCGAAGACCGCGACGGCGACATAGCCGCTTGGGGTCGAGTAATCCCGGTGCATGACGGCGTTGAGGAGCACCTCGCGCAGCGCGTCGGCGGGAACAGGCAGGCGGTCCTCGCGGAAGATCTCGCCCTCTGGAAAGCGGGCTGCGAGCGGCAAGGTGCGGTCGAGCCACGCCACCGCTTCGCGTATCGCTGCGAACGCGTGGAGGTGCTCTTGGCGGTTATCGAGGATGTCCCCGGTGATCTTCGTGCCTCGAAACCGCCCCAGCTTGAGCAGCGCCTGCGGATAGTCGGGCAGGAAGCGCATGCCGTAAAGGACCTGCGCAGCCTGGGTGATCACACCGTGCCGCCGAAGGCCAAGCCGGTCGAGGATGTCCCCCGCGTCGGCGCTCGTGCTGACTGAGATCCGTCGCTGTGCGATCGCGGTTTCGCGCGTTCGTAGGATCTCCTCGTGATCGAGATCTTCCAGGGTCACATCGACCGCCGGCTGGTTCTCCCAGCGGCGCCGGGCATGAGCACGATCGAGCAGCATGGCCTCGTAGCGTTCCTGCGGCATGATCGATGTCGTCGTCTGGACGCGCTGGTACGGACGACCGTCGAACGTGAACGGCCGGGTCTCGTCCTGCGGGCGCGCTTCGATCACGATCAGCTTCGAGCGTCGGTCCGGTAAATCCACGTATCCGACCGCGAGCGGAGCCGGCGGTTCGAAGTGAGCGAACATCGCTGCGACCTCGCGACGTGTCTTGTCGGAGACCTCCTGACCGACGACCTTCCCGCTGTCGGTGATGCCAATCACCACCGTGCCGCCGTTGTCGTTCAGGAACGCGCAGAGCGTTTGTCCGGCGCGGCCGAGCTGCCCGGTCGACTTCTTGAGTTCGACTTTCTCGGACTCGCCCTTGGCGACGAGACGTTCGATTGCGGCGAGGTTCATGGCTGGTTTCCAATGCGAAAGACCTCCGAACCCCCGTGATCGCTACTGCGGGACACCCTTCTCGCCGTCGCCGGCACGCAACCGCCAGCCCTCCCGGTCTCGACATCGATCTCGAGCGGCGGCTCGAAGTGCTCGCGGGCGCGATTCAATGCCGGACGTTTCGGTTTAGGCATCGGGGGCGGGGACGAAGAGGCCGAGGCCGAAGTGGCACGCGAAGCCGAGGGCGATAGGCCCCAGTACCGGCTGCGCGAAGCGCAATTCGAGCAAGCGCCCGAGCGTGTCAGGTTGCACGAGATCATGCTTGCGGCGCAAGCGATGGAAGTGCAGCGGTCGCAGGGCGCGGCCGCCATGCTGCACCGACGGCAACTCGCGGATACCGACGATCTCAGGTAAATCCGTGCCGCGTCCGTGCCATTCACGCCGTAGCTGGCCAAGGATGGCCGCCGCGGTGGCTTCCGGCGTGCGCATCTCGCGCTTCTTGAGGTGCCATGGATGCAGATAGGGCGTCACGCTTCGCCAACCCGCGCATTCACCGGTCAGGGGTGTCACCCTGTCGAACAGCGATGCAGCACCGAACCCCTCCAGCATCAGCCTGAGCGGCTCGCCTTCGCCGCGCCTGATCTGCTGGAGGCCAGTCAGTACGCGCATCGCCTCGGGGCTTAAACCGCCCGGAGCGTGCACGAGAACATGTTCGATCTCACCGCGCGTATTTGGATCGGGCAGCCAGAAGGCATGCGCATGCCGGTTGTGCTCGCCCAAGTCATGCCCGGAAAGCAGGGTGGGCAGAGCATCGGCGCCCAGCAGACGCTTGGCGCGGCCCATCGCGGCAGCGCGCAGGGCTTCGCCGATGCGCACCGCGTCTTCGATACGCGGAAGAGGTTTGCCGTAGAGCACGAAGCGTGCGGTGGTGATGGTCGTATCCGGCCTGACGATCGCCGGCTTGCGGACGACCTTCGGCGCCGTGGTCCTGAGCGCGTGCAGCGGCCGGCGGTAGCTTACAGTCCGTGCACAGGGCGGCGCGCTCCAGCCAGCGGCCTGGAGTTCGCCGGTTTCCACCCCGATGGCATTCAGCCAGTCGTCGGGAAGGGTGGTCAGCAGCTTCTTCTGGTCCGGCTTGAGTTTGGGCGGGCGCCCCGCGGGGTCGAGCTTGATCTCGGCGGCTTCGAGCTTTCTGGAACGGAATGCGCGATAAAACTCCGGCGTGTTCGGCGCCATCAGGCGCACGATCTCGCCCGTGACCTCGCCTGTTTCAAGATCCACGGATTCGGCGGTGGGTACGCAGTTGAAGTTCACCGGCGCAGGCGCGCGGCGAGCGTCCACCCAGGATTCGGCGCGGCCCAGGAAGCCTAGATTCTCAAGCAGAGCGTCGAGCACCTCGGTTTGCGGTGCATCCAGGGCAAGCCCCGGCCAGACAATGACCATGGGATCGTCATCCGCGACCCGGGCGAAAGCATCGAACACCAGCGTGCGTTTGTCGCCCTTGCCAGGCATGTAGTGCCGCGAGTGGGCGTGAATCGCAGACTCCGGCAGGCGAAACGAGGGTGGTTCGGCTTCAGCAAGACGCGCCAGCAGTTCATGCAGGCGCTCGCGCGGAAAGGGTGCAGGGTCGAGCTTGCGATGCCACACCGCGATCAGCGCGCGGGTGATACGCCATAGATCTGGCGGCCACGCCACGTCCGCTTCGTTGACGTGCCGGCCCCAGGGTGTGGCGTGATAACGCCCGGCGGGGAAGGTGAAGGCGATGGCGAGCATTATTCGGGTTCCGTTTCGCCTTCTTGGCCAGAGCCTCCGTCTTGTTTATCGTCGTTTGCCGCCTTACGAATCGCGGTCTGCGCCGCCTGATTAGAAGGAAAGAGTGCGAGGAGCTTCTCCAAAACTTCGGGGTCAGGTTTCGCATCAAGCTCCAGTGACGGTGGTTTCTTTGCTGTTCCTTTCTTCCACTTTACTGATTTCTTCAATTCCTCAGAAACTGTCGGTTCGGCTGTGCCTTGCGGTAGTTCCACTGTGATCTTCTTCTTTTTCTTCACCCAAGTTACAGTTCGCACGCCTTTAGAATGATCCTCACCAAACGCTTTGCTTCTGTTGACTGTCTCGATCAGGTTCGGGAGTATCTTCGCGATGTCGTTGGCGGCAGGCAACGCAAAGTCTTTTCCTGGCTTCGTGGTCTCGATAGAAGAAACTTCGAACTTGCAGTTTGAGCGCAAATCCCAGACCGACTCACGAAATCGGGCCAGCTTGTAGAGGGACAAGGTGATCAAGAGTTGTTCAGCGTCCGTGCCCAGCCCATAGCCACGAATTTGATTCAAGTCGAGATTGAAGTAAGCCGTGATTGATTTGGCGGCGAACTGTGTCGACGGGTAGGGAACGTTTGTAAAGCCGTCCTTCGACGTCACGCCGCGTGCCTCGTCTTTGGCCGGGAACACATGATCGAACTTTGTTCCGCCCGAGTCGGCGGGTTTAACGTTCGACGCCTCGACGAAGCCTGAGAGCGCGCGCGGGACACGAAGGCGGCCAGCGACTTTCTCCAGAAAGACTCCGTGAATAAGGCTGTTTAGGTCGTATTTGAGCAACGTCTTGTAGAACTTCTGCATGTCAATACGGCCGGATGCCTCGTCATCGCTCTCTTCTGAGCCATCGGATTCGCCTTTCTTTTTCCGCTTTCTTGCAATTCCAATATCCTTCAAGATGCACTCTTGAAGTGAGACCGCTTTTGGATCGGCGCTTTCCCAAAGGTATGGCGTATTCAGCCGATGCGCCTCCAATAGCGTACTAGTCGTTCCGGACTCACCGCAGTTGATCTGCACGTAGGTAATGCCGCCGATCTCGTCGACCAGATCGTCGGAAATGGAATCCCTCGCGAACACCTTGAACACTGCACGCTCGAGCCAGTTCGTGATGCTCTGGGAAGATTCCACCAACAGCATTTGGTCTCCATTCTTCGGATTCTGGTAAGTGGCGGCACCCAAGTTGGGAAAACCGGTGGGCTGGAATCGCGTGCCCTGTAGCGGCCGCAAGTCCGCACGCAGCAACAGACGCGGAGCGGTGGCCAGAGGCTTGAGTTGTTCGTGAAGTGTGTTGGGCATGGCAGTTCTCCTGGTTATGCGACAGTTTCGGTTGGTTCGGTCGTGTCGGGGTCGAATTCCGGGTTTAGGTCGAGGCCGCGCAACAGCCGTGCGGTTTCTGCGGAGGTGAGCGGAATGCACAAGGCCGCGAGCCAGCGCGTGCCATCCACGCCCGCGACTTGGGGTGGATTTCGGCCCGGCAACTTCACGCCGAACGCGCGCAGGCGTTGCCATGCAATGCGCATGGCGGCCTGTACGTCGTTGGCGGCCAGACGCGCCGGGATTTCGGCGGGCAGGCGTAGGCTCCGATCCGGCGGCAGCCACTTCAAGGCGTGCAATATAGGCTCGGAAGTATAAAAGACTTTCAGCAACGTAAATGCGGGCGGCAGAACGGCTTCTTCTGTATCTCCACGTGGCGGCTCGACGCCGTTCCAATCCACGCAAGCAAGACCGCCGAGAAGTTCGCCGATGCGGACGTCGTCGGTGGCGCCATCGAGAAACGCGGCCACATCGTCGCGGGTGGCGCCGGTCTGGCTCGCCAGCGCTTCGCCTTCCGCGCCGAGCGCAATCGCTACCAGCCGCCGCCGGTGCAACAGCGCGGCGATATTTCCGGTGAGCGGCCCCGGTCCCCAAACTGCGAGACGGGAATCCCTGTCCCATGCGCTACATTTCTCGTTGATAGCAACCAAGTGATGACGCGCTGTAAGCGCGAAGACTTGAAGCCGACCTTCTATTTGCTTTTTGCCATAAAGACGCAGCCCAGCCAATGCAGTAGCAATTCGATACTCTGCCGACGGGTCGTCGTATTTCGTCACCCACGTTGAACGAAGTTGGGGTGCCGACGGAATTTCCTTTTGAGCCTTCGCGCTTAAAGAGACCGCCGCTTCGATCTGTCCTACCCGACATAGCACAGTGTGCACAGCAGTGCGGCTGGCTTGTTGTGTCATTGTAAACAACGCTGTATCGAGTTGATGAGCGGCTGAACGGAACGAATCGGGCGCAAACTTGCCGCATGCGTATTGCTGCACTGAACGAAGCCAGCGGCGTTTTTCAAGATCGGCGATAAGGTCCGCATCTTCATTCCGACGAACTGGAAGGCGTGCCAACGGCGCCGCAAGATACGTCTTGCCGAATCGCTTCAGGAAGCCGAAACGTTGAAAACTGTGGATTCCGCGATCCACGCCGAGTTGCGCTACCGCGCGGGCAAAGTCCAAGCCATCCCGCGCAGAGCGTCCGTTGACCGCAGCCCTGCCTTCTGTGAACAAGCAGCGGATTTCGTCGTAGGACGCGGGCGCGCTCCAGATTGGCATCCAGATTTCGCCGTTCGTGAGTTTTTCCGATTCGTCGCGCAGATTGGCGCTACCGACGCCGCTTACCCGACTGGTCACGGTAAATGGTGCAGAAAGCATGCCGGGGCCGCTGGACTCGAGTCTCCGCGACATAGCGGTGGCGAACAGCATGGCGCCTTCCAACGACAACATGCTGTTCCATGGGTTGCCGAGTTCCTCTCCAAGAAAACCGTTGCCAGAATTTGGAAACTTCCCAATACCAGGATTGAATTGGCCGGGCTTGATGGCGATCAAACTCGCCGTCTGTAAATCAAAAAGAGCGTGATCGAGCCAGACCTCGCAGCTTGGGAGTGGTTTCCCGGTACTCAGGTCGAACAACTGGGTAACGCGCTTCTGAAAATTGACGCCGAAGTCCATGCTGCCATCTACGCCACCTTTTCCAAGTAGCGGAGCATGCAGGGGCTTGTTGCGATCCTGCTCTTTGGTGGAGCTGACTTGAGCGAGTGATTGGCAGGCATCAAACCACGAGAGCCACCCTTCATCGGCTTCGTTGCGAAGCTGCAAGAGAACCTGAGCTTTCAGCCCTTTGGTTTCGGCCTTCAGCGTCTTGAGCCGATCTTCATGGTCGTCTGAAACTGGAAGCCGGGCCTTCTTGTTCTTCTTGATTTCGGCTTCCAACGCTTTGGCTTTCGCGCGATTGACGTTCAGGAAATCGAGAACACGTACTCTTTGAAAACCCTCGATAGCTTTCTTGATCGGTTCGAAACGGGCGTGAAGGGTGGCCTGCGTGAACGTTCGCACCATCTCGGCACCGATGCGCATGGACTCGCCTTCGTCTTGATCTTCGTCATTATCTACGGCGGAGGTATCCTCGCCCTCATCGACGTCTTTTTCCTCGCCTTCAAGAAATCCCGCACGCCCGTTCCATGGTGAAAGCAGCGGCGTGGGGCGATATCGATCCAAAAAGAACTCACGCAGTTCCTCCTTCGTCAACCGCGTGCGCAGCACAAACATGTCGTCGCGCCAGAAACCGGTGGCTTCGGAATCTCCACCCCCATCGGTCCCTGCCTCGGCCACCAAGCGCAGCACGGCCAGCGCCTTGAGGTAGGACGCCAGCGGCGTGGGCGTGCAGCCTTGTAAAACGTGTTCGTTCTTCATGACGTTCCACCCTCGATTCGCCGACGCCAGATTGTGCCCAAGGGTTGCCAATCGTTATGGTCGGCAGCCTGGAGGGCGAGGAGGTAAGCGTCTATGTCGGTCGCTTCGCTAGGCGCCAACTGAATTGGCGGTAAACCGAGGCGGCGGACAATTTCCCGTAACCAGACTCTGGTGACTCGGCCATTGAAGTCGGCAAACGGATGAATCGATAGCAGGCGCCCCTCGGAAAAAGCAAGGCTTTCGAGCAAGCGGTCGTCGAATGGGCGGCGCAGCGCAGACAGCCTGGCTTCGAGATCCAGCCCATATTCGCGCGCCAGGATAGGTACGCGAAAGAATTCGGGCGGGGTATGCGACCCAACAGTGACATCGATGCTGCGCCACCCAGTGAATTGCGGCACCAGGTCAGCACAAATCAACCGGTGAAATTCGAGGAGAAGCCGATCGTCGAGCGAGGCGCTCGCGTAGTCGCCATCCTCGATACGCTCTTCGAGCGCCTGGACGTTTCGCGCGAGATGCGGAGCTAACTGCGGGTAGGAGAGGATTCCAAGTCGAGTTTCGACGTATCGAGTCGCTTGTTGCGGCGGGTGTGTTCCGCTTCCAGCGTCTGCAGATCCACCGGCTCGCTCTCGAACGCCATGCTCTCCGCTACGTTCAGCGGAATTCGCTGGCGGCGAAGCCGCGCTTGCTCCTGCGGTGGCAGAGCTTGCCAGCGTTCGATGACTTGCTTCCAGTCCATGACCCGCATTATCGGCGGGCGCAGATGTAACTTCAAGCTGCTCTTCCCGCGACGCGCGCCAGTCGGCGATTCGCACCAGCGCCTCACACCAAGCCAACTGAAACGGACCGAGCGCCTTCAACAATCTTTGCGTGCGCGTGGTCCACGATGGACCCTGCGGTCCGTCGCCGAGCTGCATCAGGTTCAGCTTGAGTTCGACTTCAGGGACGGTTTCGCCGTCCGCGAACTGCACTACCGGAAGGCGATCGCCGTCCCACACGCCTCGCGCGAACAGCCGCCCATCCGGCGCCTCGCGCTCCTGCGGTAGCGCGCGCAAGGACATGCGCACCTTGCCGTGGTGCGCGGCGATCAGGTACGCGATCAGGTTGGCTTCGGCATCGTCACCATGCAACGCAAGCCAGGCAAGCGCCGACGCGAGTTCATGTCGGAAGCGGGGACGCTCTTCAACGATCTTTCCCTCCACGATCTTGATGACATACCGGGCGCGCAGCTTCTTCTTGCCTTTCTCCGAGTCGCGCGCCTTCGCCCAGAGGCGGGTCGGGTCGAGACCTTGGTCTGCATGCAACAGCATGCCTTTGAATGCAGCGTGGGCCTTGCCAAGGTCGTGCCACCGCGCTGCACGGACCACGGCGTCGCGCTGCGCAACGGGCAAACGCTCGCAGAGCCGCCGCGCCTCGGACTCAACATCGCTCAGATGTTCGCTCAGCTCGACGGCGCGGCCGAGGAAACTGCGGTGCTCGTCGTCGTGGGCCTCGACGTCGGCTACAGTCGTAGTCAGTCCGATGATGGGGACTCCCTCCTTGGGTCTTGCTTCCGGCGCGAGCCCGAGTTGCGGCGTATAGCCGCCGACAGCGGCTTTCAGCATCAGCGTCATGCCGGGGCGCAGGCGCATGTCCTTCGGCCTCGGCGTTGTCCACTTGCGGGCCAACGTGTCCCACACGAACACGTCCCCGGCTTCCAAATGATCCAGTAGCCTCTTTGCCGCACCCAACCCGGCGCGGCACAGTTCTTCCCGCGATGCTGACGGTTCGTCCTGAGGATCCCCGCCCAGCGCGCGCCAGAACAGCAGCACATCGGCATCGTCGGCGTCGCGAATGTAGGGTGCGATGTCCACGTCGAAGCCGAAAAGGTCGCCGTCAGTGTTGAACAGGTCGAGAAAATCTTTACGCCGCAACACCGGATGCAGCGGGGCCTCGGCGGTGATCGACGGAAGATCCGCGGGCGCGGCGCTCTTGAGATTCGCCACAACTTGCCGCGCAGCCTCGAGTTCCTCGGTGGTGTAAGGCTTGGCGTCTGCTACGTCAATCCAGATGACCTGTGCTTCTTTTGCCTTGTTGAACTCGCCGTAACGATTGCAGCGTCCAAAGCGCTGCACAAGCGAGGCCCAGGGCGCCAGTTCCGTGAACAACACACGAGCGGATAAATCCATGCCGGCTTCGATGGCTTGGGTAGCGATGACGATACGGCCTTCGGCGGGTGGACGTGATTGCAGAGACGCTTCATGCGCGCGGCGATCTTCGGCGCGGAAACGGGAGTGAATCAGCACCCGTTCCGGGTTGTTTGAAACCGATGCTGCCGGTGTCTCTGCTTTCTTCCTGCCTTTTACCGGCGATTCCGCGAGGCGGCTTTCCAACTCGACAAACAGGCCCTGCGCCCGCTCGACGGTGTTGAGGATTGCAAGCGTGGTGGTGCCCGGCTGATGCGCTGCAAGAACCCGGTCAGCCAATGCTTTGAGGTAAGTTTTGATGTCGTCGCTCGTCAGCTTGTCGACCTTCTCGCTTTCCTCCGCCTTTTCCGACCGGGAAGGCTTCGTCGAGATGAGCGCCGCATCGCAACGCGTCAGAACCTTGACCGCCTCACGTCTGTCCCGAACTGCGGGTGCCTTCTTTTCCTCCTCGCTCAGCTCCAGCGGGATCGTCGATGCGGGATCGAAATCCACCGTTCTTAACCAGTCCCGCTTGAGCGTCGCCGAGACCCATAGACTGCGGCTGCGCGAAGACGAACTTATCTTTTGGCGAAACGCTTCAAGTTGAGCACTGGTCTTCAAGCCTGGCCCCATCAATTGGACTTCGTCGAACACCCACAGCGCGTCGTTATGCAGCCAGGCAAAATGCACCGGCCACTGATATCGGCTCATGCCGTAGCCGCGCATCAGCGCCCGCGAAAGCAGCATGTCCTGGGTGCCGATGAGGATCGCGTCTTCTTCCGGGTGGTCGGCCCAAGTCGGCTTTTTCACGTCCTCGGAGCCACCCATCAAGAGGTGCACCGAGACCTTGTTTTCGCCCGGCATCCCCGCAACCGCGAGGTTCTCCAGCCATCGACGGGCGTTTCGCTCCGTCTGCTCGACCAGCACCCGCATCGGCAGGCAATACACGAGCCGCCGCGGTGTCCCTGCGTCCGGGCCGGTCTCGCGTCCCCCCTCGCGCCAGCCGCGCTTCCACAGCCAGGCCAGCGCGACCGCGGCGGTTTTCCCCATGCCGGTTGGAACGTCCAGTAGTTCAGGCCACGGCTTTTCCGCAAGGCGGCACTGATACGGGAACGGTGTCAGCCCGTCTGGCTGCTCTTCGGTGCGCGTCGCGCGCTTGAAGAAGTTTGTGTAGCTCATCGCTCATTCCCGTCCGGTATTGCCGAAAGCTCCGGCGCCTGCAACGCCCTCGCCGTCCGCTCGATCGGTTCAATCGTTTCGATCTCAACATCCTCTGCCCCCGCCTTCAGCTCCCGCAACCGCCGCGCGGAAACGAGCACTCGCGATTCGAGCGTGGAGGTCGCGCTGTTGTAGGCGTCCACCGCCTTGCCGAGTTTGTCGCCGACGCTGGCCCAGTGCTCGCCAAGCTTTGCGACGCGTTCATAGAGTTGCTTGCCCAGATCCGCGACTTCCTGTGCGTTCTTCGTCAGCGCTTCCTGGCGCCAGCCGTAGTGAACGGCGCGCAGGAGGGCAATAAGCGTGGTGGGCGTGGCGGGGATGACTTTCTCGTTGACGCCGAACTCGATCAGCCCGGGGTCCTGCTGAAGCGCGGCGCTGAAGAACATCTCGCCGGGCAGAAACAAGACGACGAACTCCGGGGTGGATTCGAATTGTTCCCAGTAGCCCTTGCGGCCGAGGGCCACGATGTGATCACGCACCTGGCGCGCGTGATCGGCGAGGTACGCCTGCCGCGTGTCGTCGTCGCCCGCCTCTGCGGCCCTCAGGTAAGCTTCCACCGGCGCTTTGGCATCCACCACGAGCTGCTTGCCGCCGGGCAGGCGCACGATCATATCTGGGCGCAGCCGTCCATCTTCCGTCGTGCGCGACTGCTGCTCGACGAAGTCGCAGTGATCCACCATGCCGGCCATCTCGACCACGCGTTTCAGCTGGATTTCGCCCCAGCGTCCACGCACCGTCGGCTGGCGCAGCGCCTTGACGAGGCCCGCGGTTTCGTGGTGCAGGCGAGGCAGGTGCGTTTCGACGAGCCCCTTCAATTGCGTATTCAGCTCCGAATAGGCGGAGACGCGCGCTTTTTCGATCTCGCCAAGCTTGCCGTCCACCTTCTCCAGCGATTCTCTGATCGGCTTGACCAGTTCGTCCACCGCCTTCTGGCGTTTCTCGAGATCGCTCCGGGCGCCCTCCTGGAATTTCTCCAGCGTGGCTTGGGCAAGCGCGATGAAGGACTGGTTGTTGCTCCTCAGGGCGTCGGAAGAGAGCGCCTTGAAGACATCCGAGAGTTTCTGTTGCGCGTCGTTCAGAAGCGCGAGCTTTTCTTCGGCGGCCCGGCGTTCCGCCGCGAACCTTTCTTCCGCCACCACCCGGCGCTCGGACTCGGCGCGCAGCGACTCCGATGTCCGCCCCTGTTCCGCCCTTAACGTCTCGATTTCGCGGGCCCGCTCGGCAAGCTGCTGCTCGAGCGGCCCGAGCGCGGCTCTGGCGAGCAACCCGCGCGCGAGCCACGCCAAGGCGCCGCCCGCGGCGAGTGCAATCGTTGCGACAAGCAGTTCGCTCATCGGTCAGCCTCCTCGATGCGCCGCCGCCAGATGTCCATCAACGCTCGCCAGTCATTGCGATCGGCGGCCCGCAGGGCGGCGAGATAGTGCGCCGTTGCCTCGCCGGGGTCGGGTCCACCTCCGGCAGCTTGAGGACGCGGGTGAGTAGATCGATGAATACACGGATGACGCGCCCATTGAAATCGGCGACGGGGTGGATGCTCAACAGCCTGCCTTCGGCGAACGCCAAGGCTTCCAGCCACAGATCGTCGGGCTTCTGCGGCAACGCCGCGAGGCGTGCCTGCAAATCGCGTGCGTACTCGCGCATCCGTTGCGGCACCAAGGGGTAGGCGGGCGGCTCATGATCTCCGACCACGACGTCACTCGTGCGCCAGCGGCCCGCGAACTCGGGGATCAGGCCGGCGCAGATGCGCCGGTGAAGCTCAAGAAGGAGGTCCTCGTCGAGCGTGCGGCCATCGAACTCGCCGGCCGCAATCGCACTTTGCAGCGCCTGGACGTGCGTGGCCACGTGGGGCGCCAGCTCGGCATAACCGAGGGCGCCGAGCGCGGTATTCAGGTAACGGATTGCTGCCGGAGGCGGTCGAGTTCCCGCTCCAGCATGCGCTGATCCACCGGCTCGCCCTCGAACGCCATGCTCCGCGCCACCTTCCGCGGCAGGCTGGCCAGGCGAATCCGGGCGTGCTCCTCCGGCGAGAGGTTGCGCCAGCGTTTGATTGCCTGTTTCCAGTCCATGGGCTGGATTGTCTGCTTCCGCCAAGAGAGGCTCAAGGGATCCTCGGGGCAGTGCCTCCTGGCCAAATCGCCGCAACAGTTTTTTGATCCAATCGGGCACGATTTTCATGACCTCAAGCTCAGGGTTCACTTCTGGTCGCTTGCCACGACAAATGCGGATCGCGGTCGAGGATGTCGTCGCCGACTTTGTAGAACGCGGCCTGGTCCGCGAGGACGACACGCTGCTCTCCACCCTGCACCGGAAACTCGACATCCAATAGGCCGCCTGGGAGATACAGAACGTGACCGAACCATTGATCCGCCGCGCGGCCGATCTGGCCGGGGGCTATCGCTTGCGGAGTTATGACAGTCTCCATCTCGCCGCCGGTCTCACGGTGATATTCGCCGGATGACGCATGACACGCCGAAATCGAGATCGGTTTCATGAGTCATTCTCCGGTGCAGCGGAGATCGGTGTACCGCTAGATTCAAGCGCAGCACGATCTGCCTCGACGAACTCACGCAGTTGCTCTGGAGAAGGCAACGCGACCAAATATCGAGAAACAAAGAGCTGCTGATCCATCCCCGCCGTCGCGTACTCGACCTTGGTCGAGTCCTTGCCACTGCATAGAAGCAAACCAACGGGCGGGTTATCGCCCGCACCGACTTCGTTCGCCTTCCAGTAATTGAGGTAGAAGTTCATTTGCCCGGCGTCGCCGTGTTTGAATGCACGCACTTTGAGGTCGATCAACAGATGGCAGCGTAAGCGACGGTGATAGAACACGAGATCAACGTAATCGTGTTCGTTACCAACGGTGATACGTTTTTGCCGGGCTTCGAAACAAAAGCCAACGCCGAGTTCGAGCAGGAAGCTCTGCAAATGATTCAGTAACGCGCTTTCGAGGTCGGACTCGCGGTAATGACTTCTTTCCGCCAAACCGACGAACTCGAGCACGTAGGGATCGCGGATCAGATCGGCCATTGGGAAGGGCATTTCCGCGGACTGCTGCCGCGCCCGTTCTATGACTGCGGCTTTGTCCGTGGAGAGCGCCGTGCGCTCATAGAGCAACGAGCCTATCTGGCGCTGGAGCTGGCGTTTGGACCAATTTCCGCTCAGGCATTCGATTTCGTAGAACGCCCTTTTCCACGGATCGTCGATGCGCACGAGGTCGGCCAGGTGCGTCCATGTGAAGCGAAGAACCGTCTCCGGAGTAAGCGGTGTGGGTGCGTCTGCCGATTTCCGCACCGGCGGTGCGGAAATCAAGCCGGCGAAATTCGCCGTAGGCGTCATGGAAATCCGCACCAGCGGTGCGGATATGGCACCGGCAAGCTGGGGGTAGTGGCGCGAAAATAGGCGCATGCGTTCGAGCATGTCGGGGCTGACGCCCTTGATGCCGCAAGCGACCAAGTCAGAAGACAGGCGGCGTAGCAATCCCACACCGTACTCCGCCCGATCTTCGCCTTTTTGCTCGAACTCGACGATGTAGACGCCGATTACCCAATTGCGTAAGACCAGTGCCTGATTAACGGCGGACGCGGCGCGCCCGACGCTATCGGCATGCAGCGCGGTGATGGATTGAACCAGCGCGTGATAATTCATGAGACTACATTTTTCTTTGTCTATATTGCCCCGCCGCCGCCTTAAGCCTTGCAATCACTTCGTCACGCAACGCCAGCGGCGCGACAACTTCCACCTCCGGCCCGTACTTGAGAATGTCCATGACTAACTCGCGCGGATCGGCGTAGGGGATCCGCAATTCGTAGCGGCCGTCTTCGAGGAATTTGGAAACCTGCTTCGGATGCCAGCGCTCGCGTGCCACCCAGCGGGCGCGTTCGGCGGTAAAGCGCAAGATGGCAGTCGCCGTCGGTTTGCCGGCGAAGATGCCGTAGCCCGTGGTAAGTACGCCGTCCAGTTGCCTTTCGGAAACGTTTTTCGCATTCGTCGTCAGTAGTTCCACTGCGGTGATCGCGTCGAGCGCGAATTCGCGAATGTCGGCCCGCGTGTGATCCCAGGTATCGAGATACCAGTTATCGCGATAATGCACCAGCCGCTGCGGCGAGACTTCGCGGACGCTGGTGTCGTTACGCAGGCGATGGTAATGGGTAATCTGGACACGTTTGCGCGCGAGCACGGCGTGCGCCAATGCTTCGAAGTGTTCACTCGGCACTGCCCGCTGCCCCATCGGCAGTATTCGTATGCGTTTTTCAATTTCATCAACGACATGATCGCTCTTGTCGAGCAACGCACGAACCTGCGCTTTCAACGGTGCGACATGCGCCGCCAACAAACCTGGCGTGAGACTCTCAAGCAAATGCTGCATGGCCAGCAACGCATGCGCTTCGGAGGAATTGAACCACATGCCCGGTAACTCGAAGCGGGGCGTTGAGGCGCCTGCTCCGCGTTCGAAGCAATAACCGCGGAGTGCGCGATCCCAGATAATGGGCGCATGCAGACGCTCGCGGAGGTATTCGAGATCGCGCTTGAGCGTTGCATTCGACACCCCTAATTTCGCGATCAGCGTTCGAAACGGAACCGGGCGGCGATGGTTCCCGAGCAGTTGCGAGATGCGGTAGAGGCGCTCGGTGCGGTTCATGCAGGGTGCGATTTTCCTGACCGTTATGCCGGCGGACCGTGCGGACTTCGGTGCAATAGCTGCTTACTATCAAGATAGTTCTCCGGAGCGATTTTTGCCAGCGACGTGGCAATCATACGCGTGCGGATCGCTCACCAGATGAGCCACTCGCCTTCAACCGCGACGATTACCCCGACATTGTTATTTCGAATGATCGAATTTCTTCTGGGCACAAGCTAAATGGACGAGCATTAAAACCGACCAGGTTAATAGGATGCGATAGGCGAGGTGGATTGCGCGGTCGTCGTCCCGGCGAACGCCAGGACCCAGTCAAATAAAGACAAGATGGATCCCGGAGTTTCGCTCCGCGAATTCCGGGATGACGGCGTGAGCACAGCGCCGCGCTCGGGACACCGAACATAAGCTCGACAACTCCATCGAGTTTTTACCCGGACTCAAACGCCGGAATCCAAAAGGCCTTCGAGCACCCCCATCGTCATTCCGGCGCACGCCGGAATCCAGTGAAGAAATGCTGTCCGCGCCGTGCGCGGACACTGATCTGACTGGATCCCGGATATCCGCTGCGCGAATTCCGGAATGACGACAAGTAAACTCTGGCGCACTTCGGGTGGTCGGTATTTCCAGTTCGTTATTTAGTTTTTTGCTTATGACTCACGACCGGCTTCGAACTATTACCCAAATCCCCCCACAAAATTCCCCTTCGCGATGGACTGCGTGAACAGGTCCAATGCTCGCCTAGCCATTTCGAGCCGACTTAATTAGAGTGCGGACGACCTGGTCGAAAGGAAGCAATACGTGGCGCTCTATCAATTTGATGATGACAACGACGGCGAAGGGGTGGGCCGCTGGACGCGGATTGCGCAAATCGTCGTCCGTGGTCTCGGGATGGTGCTGCTGCTGGTTGGCCTGTGGATTGCGCTGGCGGTGATCTCGGAAGCGTGGTCGTTGTATCAAGACCCGCAGAAAATCGAACGCCTGGCCAAGGCCATCGAGCACGGATCGAATCTCGATCGAACGTTATCGACCGCCAGTTCCAAGCTCGCGATCACCGCCGACGAAACCACTGCCACGACTCCCCCACGCGCGGTCCCGGTGCAGCCTGATCCGGAACTCGGCTTTCGCATGACGTACTTTGTCGCGTGGGTCGTCGCGGTCTTGTTACTGATGTTATGCGGACGGCTTGCGATCGCGGCGGTAAAAACCGGCGGGGAACTCGTGCTCTACGACATGCAAATCAAACGCTTCGCGCGCGAACTCGTCAACGTCGCGAGCGGTAAGCTTCCGCGCTAGCTAATGAGCCGTCCCGCAATAGTCGTGCATAAATCGACGCGGCATCTTGGTGGGAGCGGCTTTAGCCGCGAATCTTCGACAATGACGAAAGCGCCTTAAAGATTCGCGGATGAATCCGCTCCCACAGCATAGGTATCTACCGTGTGGGAGCCGCCTCAGCGGCGAAGGTAGCGATCATTTCCCATTCGCAGTTAAAGCCGCTCCCACAATAACAAGCGATCGATTCATGTAAGTTTATTGCCGTACGGCGCGTGAGAATCAGTCTCAAAGTCGCTGTGTCAATTCAATCACGTCGCGCGCGCCGACGCTCTCGACGTTCCGCTCTTAATTCACGCCGCTCCGGTGATGACTCGCGC
Organism: Gammaproteobacteria bacterium; assembly: GCA_016191285.1. Classification (GTDB taxonomy): domain Bacteria; phylum Pseudomonadota; class Gammaproteobacteria; genus CAIKBL01. Next base: position 39,602 of record JACPPA010000038.1, on the reverse strand, counting down.
CATTCCTCGCGTAATGCGCGGCGATCGGTACGCGGTAATGCGCGAAAATTTTTAAAGGCTTCGCGTAAGCGCGCTTGTTTCTCCGGTGGCAACGATTTGAAGCGTTCGAACCGTGCGTGCAAACGGGCACGTCGTTCCGGACTCAACTCGCGCAAACGTTGCCAGCGCGCCGAGGCTGCACTGCGTTCGGTGGGATTGAGTCCATTCCAGCGCAGTGCACCCTCGCGCAAACGCACCTGCCGCTCGGGTGTCAGCGTGTTCCACTGTGCTTGCGCCGGCGCCAGTACCGATTGCTCAGCGGGCGATAGCGCGGTCCACGGAATCGATTCCAGTGCCCACGCCGGCGCCGCGCTCAGGGATAACGCAAGCATGACGACACCATTGTGGAAGGATTTAATCATCGTCGCGTTTCGGCGCAGTCGCCGTATTTCCACGGTCTGACGAGTTGCTGTCCTCGAACATGCTCGGATCAAGAACCTCGCCGTTCGCGTCTTGCCATTCGCCCAAAAATTCGAGCATGTCCAGCGTCGGAGCATCGGCTGCGCGCGCCGCGGCGATGAGTGAACACGACCCGAGCACGAGCAGATGCAGTGCCGCCCATCGCCTAACCCGCCGCGGATTGATGCGCATCGAGCCATTCGTAAAAATCCAAGCCTTCAACCAAGTCCAAATCATTCGTGGTGGTCAACGCGGCGGCTGTCGGCGTAACGGCGAAACGAATTTTCATGCTCGCGATCGACCTCGAAGCAGGCGTATACAGACCACGCTCACTCGTTAATGACGACTGGCGTACCGACTTCGACGAGATCAAACAGCGCGATAACATCGGCGTTCCGCAGGCGAATGCAGCCACGCGAACCTGGTGCGCCCAGGGGCGTTTCGTCCGGGGTGCCATGGAAATAAATGTAACGCGCATAGGAATCGCACTCGCCGCCCTGATTAACGCCAGGTTCACAGCCCGAAAGCCACAGAATGCGTGTGAGGATCCAATCCCGATCGGGAGGCTGCGTCGCGGCATAGGCTGGCGAATAAATTTCCCCAGTAGCTTGGCGGGCCGAAAACACCGTGTTCGGCGGCGCACCGGCGCCGATTTTGATCGCGATCACATGGCGTCCGCGTGGCGTGCACTCGCTATTCAAGCGTTCACCGGGACCATTACGGGCGGTCGAGATTAGATAGTGGGCGATAAATATGTCGCCGCGTCTGAGTACCAGACGCTGGGTGGACAGCACAACTTCTAAGTTAATGTGGCGCGACATTCGAGAGCCGATAACCGCTATTGAAACGTCTGACCATTATGCTTTATCGACGCAGCGTTATCGTGGGAGCGGCTTTAGCCGCGAATAACCCTCGGTAAAGATTCGCCGCTAAAGCGGCTCCCACACAATCAGCGCCGGCGGCGGCGCGCAAATTATCCAGGTTCGTGGGGGCAACGAACGAAAGCAGGATCGTTTAAGCCGCCTCTGACGCCTGCTTGGGTCCCTGTTCCCTAGTCCACGTCCGCAGCACCGGTAGCACTTCTTTGGCGAAGAGCTTAATGCTGCGCTCGGACACTTCTGGCGGCATGCCAGCGAAGCGGAATGAGCACAACACACCGTACGGCCCCATGAAATTCCAGCGTTCTTCGAATTTGCGGAGCATTTGATCCGGCGTGCCCCAGACTTGTTGTTCGATGTAAGCTTTCGCGATCCCGTCTTTGCCCAGGGCCCGCATCATGTCGACCGCGTCGCCATAGGCTTTGTAGCCCTTGGCTTCTTTGTAATGCTCGCCCAGCATTTCGTAGTGATGCAGCACCGACAGACAATAGCCGGCGACGTATTTCTCAGCGTGTTCCTTGGCGCGCTTGGGGTCGCTGTCGCACACCGCCATGTCGGTCAGTAACGGCGGCCGCGGATCCTTGCCGTGGTGTTTGCGGAACGAGGCCGCGTAATCGGCACATTCTTGACGTTGTTTGTCCGGCGCCTTGTAATTGAACGCCATCATTTGCGCGCCAAGTTTGGCGGCTTCCTCGCCCGACTCGGGGCTCATCGCAACCTGTGTTACGCGATCTTTCCAGCTCTTCATCGGGCGTGGACGGAGCGGCGCCTTGGGTTGCTTGATGTGTTTGCCGTTATGTTCCGGGAAGAAACCGGTCTCGAGCGCTTCGAGGATCAACGGCGCGGCTTCGTCGAAACGATCGCGCGATTCATCCATTGCAATACCGAATTGCGTGAATTCGCGCCGGGATAGACCACGACCTAAGCCCAAGATCGCGCGCCCACCGGAGAGTAAATCCAACAACGCGGCTTTTTCGGCGATCCTGAGCGGCTGAATATTCCACGGCACGATGCACGCGCCCGTGGCAAGCCCAATGCGCTCGGTCTTGGCCGCGAGGTTCGCGAGATAGACGAAGTTATCGGGGCAGAAAGAATAGTCTTCAAAATGATGTTCAACCGTCCACACGTGGTCGTAGCCGAGTTCGTCAGCCAGGACGGCGAGCCGGGTTTCTTGTTCGTAGACTTCAGCGTCGGTGATGTTGTCGTAGCCGAAGCTCTGCATGATTTGAACTATGCCGATTTCCATGCGCATTACCTCTGATCATTGGGCCCGCCGTGGGCGATGGTTGAAGGGCACGTCAATAACGCGACCGATAGCGCAGTGTACCGTGCCGTAGGGTCGATCCCTAGACCCAGAATTGTGGGATTTTTCCGGAAATTACCGTTGATCTGGCCTATTGCACGACAACAACGTTGAGTTGCGACACTGCTTCCGGGCAGAATCGAACCCATCAATCGCCCGACCAACACCTTAAAGGGGAGAAGCTCGAATGGATTACGGAATTGCCCTGGTCCAAAGCGCCAATAGCTGGAAAACCGTCAAACGCGCCGAAGAACTCGGCTTCTCGCATGCCTGGTTTTACGATTCGCAACTTCTGTGTGCCGATATTTACGTCGCGATGGCCGCCGCCGCGGTCAATACGTCGCGCATCAAGCTTGGCGCCGGGGTGTTGATCCCGTCGAATCGCATCGCGCCGGTTACCGCCAACGGCATGGCCTCGCTCAATCAACTCGCGCCGGGTCGCATTATTTGCGGCTTGGGTACCGGCTTCACGGGTCGGCGCACCATGGGCTTGAAAGCCCAAAAGCTCGAACATCTGCGCGAACACACGCGCATCATTCGCGCCCTGTGGCGCGGCGAATTGACCGAATGGGAATTCGAGAACAAGCGCCGCAAGATCAAATTTCTCGATCCGGACGCCGGACTTTACAACACCAAGGATCCAATCCCCGTGCACTTCTCGGCCTTCGGTCCCAAAGCGCGAGCCCTAACTGCTGAACTTGCCGACGGCTGGTGTAATTTCATGACGAGCTCGCTCATCAACGACCAAGCACGCGAAATGACCGACTCGTGGCGGAGCGCCGGCCGCGACACTAAGGCGCTCTATATGACCTGCTTCGCGATGGGATGTGTATTAGCCGAAGGCGAAGCCGCGGATAGCGGGCGCGCCAAAGCGCAGGCCGGGCCGATCGCCGCCTGCGTGCTGCACTGGCTGGTCGAAGACGGCGATGACAGCGCTGTCCCGCCGCATTTAAAGCCGCTGTATGACGAGTACCGCAAATTGTTCTTGAGTTATCACCCAGCGGATGCGCGTTACCTCACCCTGCATAAAGGGCATTTGATGTACCTGCGCCCCGATGAAGCGCCTCTGGTGACCGGCGATTTGATCCGTGGGACCTCACTCACCGGAACCGCCGCCGAAATTCGTACCCAAGTCACGGCCATGCAAACCGCTGGCTACAATCAGGTGGCAATTCAACTCGCGCCCGGTCACGAAGAGGCGCTTGAGGAGTGGGCTCACGCGTTCGGACTGACGTCTTCGCCAAAGCAACGCGCGGCGTAGCGATCGATAGCGACTTTATTATCGACCCACGGAAAATTACTTACGTGATTGCAGATACGCAACCCGTCGCCTATGAGTGCGCGGTCGAGCCCGCTTGGCTCGATTACAACAATCACATGAATGTCGCCTACTACTCGCTGGCTTTTGATCAGGCGGGCGAGGAGTTCGTCAAAGAATTCGGCATGGGCCTCGAATACACCGAACGTACTCAAAACTCGTGGATGGTGCTCGAGGCGCATCTCACGTATCAAAACGAAGCGCGCCTGGGTGAACGCTTGCGAATTGAAACGCGCGTGCTCGATTTCAATCACAAACTCGCGCATTTGTATCAGGAGATGTATCGCGACTCGGTGCTCCTCGCGACCCAGGAACAAATGATGCTGCACGTCAGTCTTGCCACCCGGCGCGCGGCGGATTTTGCCCCCGAGGTCCTAACGCTGCTTACTGCCCTGCATGCTCGGCAGCGAAAGCTGCCGCGTCCGGGTTCAGTCGGTCGACCGCTTGGGATCAAGCACAAAGCATGATCATGAATCGTCATCCGAAATCTCGGCTTGGTGAGCGCGGCGAAGCAATCTTCCCCCTACCCCTTGCGGACTGTCTCTTGTGCACATTTTTTCAGCAGCGACAGCGGCCGCATGTAAACTGCCGGCATGCCGGCGTGCGCCGGAATGACGTGTGCAGAATCGGACGCTACGACGACAACTCTTGTCTCACGCCGTCATCCCGGAATTCGCGCAGCGAATATCCGGGATCCAGTCAGATCAGGCGTCCGCGTACTGCGCGGACCTCATTTCTTCACTGGATTCCGGCCTGCGCCGGAATGACGAGGGGGTTGGACAGGGTACTTCGCTGGATAAAGGTGAATAAGAGTCAGCCCCTTGTGGGACGGGATGAGTGCACTCATTCTTCCTGGGCCGGTCTCAGTCTCGAAGCATTGCACGGGGAGCTCACAATGACATCTACACCCGCAGGTAAAGTAGCGTGACCGAATTCAACGACAAAGTAGCCGTGATTACCGGTGGCGGTTCGGGGATCGGCGCAGCGCTGTGTCGCGAACTCGCACGTCGCGGCGCGCGCGTGCTGTGCGCGGATCTTGCCGCCGACACCGCGCGCGGAGTCGTCGACGAAATCACCAAGGCCGGCGGGCGCGCCACCGCGTATCCCCTCGATGTGACCCACGCGGAGCAGGTCGCGGCCCTGGTCGCGACTGCCATTGCGGAGCATGGGCGGATCGATTTCATGTTCAACAACGCCGGCATTTCGGTCACTGGCGACGCCCGTGATTTAACGCTGACGCATTGGCGCCACGTGATCGATGTGAATTTGATGGGCGTGGTCTATGGCAGCGACTCCGCCTACAAACAAATGGCAACGCAGGGCTTCGGCCATATCGTTAACATCGCCTCGCTCGCAGGCCTGATCCCGTTTCCGACCAACGCGCCTTACGCCACCACTAAACATGCGGTCGTCGGCCTCTCGCAATCCTTGCGCGCCGAAGGTGAAGACCTTGGCGTACGCGTCAGTGCGGTATGTCCGGGCTTCATTCAATCGAACATTTATAAAGCCACGCCGTTTATCAATGTTGATCGCGAGCGAGCGCTCACCAATATGCCGTTTACGCCGGTGCCGGCCGAACGCGCGGCGAATTTGATCTTGCGCGGCGTGCTGCGTAATGACCCGATTATCATTTTTCCAGGTTACGCCCGCGTGGTTTGGTATGTGCAGCGGCTTAAAGCTGCGCTGCTCAATCCGCTGCATCGCAAAGGGATCCGCGATCTGCGTAAACTTCGCGGTAAGTGAAAATTTAGATCGCGATCTAACCTAGGCCAGGTGGCCGCTCTGATAGTCGCGCATCGCCTGTTCAATTTCAGCGCGGGTGTTCATGACGAACGGCCCGTGCTGCACCACTGGTTCGTTTAGCGGCTTGCCGGCGATGACTAAACAACGACCGCCTCCTGCGTCAGCGCTAAGTTCAATACCGTCGCCGGCACCCAAAATTGCCGAGGTCGCGTTCGGAATGGCGGATCCGTTTAGTTTCACCGCACCTTCAAACACGTAGATCAGCACGTTGTGACTTGCTGGCACTGGAAACGCCACGCTACTCCCCCCCGTGAGACTCACATCGACATACAGCGGATCGGTGCTGCCGCCGACAATCGGGCCTTCAATCTCGTGTGCTTCGAGGTGAACCCGGCCCGCGATGACCTTAACCACGGCGCCGCCGGTGAGCGTGACTGCAGGAATTTCTGCGTCCGGAATATCGCGGTAATTCGCCGGCTTCATTTTTTCGCCCGCGGGAAGATTCAGCCACAATTGGAAACCCCGCAGGCGACCGGCGGTCTGCTGCGGCATTTCGGAATGGATGATGCCACGTCCGGCCGTCATCCACTGCACGCCGCCCGCCATTAAATCACCGCGATTGCCAAGATGATCTTCGTGCAGCATGTGACCGTCGAGGATGTACGTTACGGTTTCAAAGCCGCGATGCGGATGCGCTGGAAAACCGGCGATGTAGTCGTTGGGATCGTCGGACGAGAATGCGTCCAACATTAGTAGTGGATCGAGCCGTTGGTCCGGGCGCGCGCCGAGCGCGCGACGCAGGCGCACCCCGGCGCCGTCTTGGGTATCGATGGCGGGCACGAGTTGGGCGATGGTACGCGGTTTCATTGGGCAATCCTTAATGGTGAGATAGGGAGATCCAAGGTGCGCAAGACCTGCGCCAATAGTGCCACGGCGCGCGGGCGATAAAAGCCACTTCGCGTGGCGAGCACCACGCGCCGTCGCGGCACTGGCGCGCTAAACGGAACGGCTTTAACCAATACAGTTTGATATTTATTCGTGAGCGCACTCGCCGGCAGGACCGTAATGCCCAGGCCAGAGGCCACCATGCTGCGCAGAGTTTCCAATGAATTACCTTGTTTGCCATCATCGCTCGCACGAAACGCGCGCACGCCGCGACCACTTGATCGCGAAAACAATGTCCGACGCTCAGTAACAACAGGTTTTCGTCGCTGAGCTCGGCCGCCGCGCTCACGGATGTTTGGCCGGCACGACCAGCATGAAGTCTTCGTCGTAAACCGGCACGGTTTCGATCCCCGGCGCTTCATATGGCAAGGCCGGTATCGCGACATCGATCACGCCTTCGCGCAACATCCGATCAAGCCGCTCGGTCATGTTTTCTTCAATATCGAGTGGCATTGCGCGCGCCCGCACCCGCAACGCTCCCACCAGCGCGGGCAGCAAATACGCCGCGCAGCTGATCCTTGCCGGCCGCGGCGAGCTGCTTGACTTTGGTCGCTTCGTCGAGCGTGCGCTCGGCCTGCGCGATCACTTGACGGCCAATGTCGGTAACCACCACATCCGCTTTCGTGCGCTCGAACAAGCGAATCCCGAGTTCATCTTCTAAATGTTTGATCGCGACACTCAGGCTCGGTTGACTGACAAAACATTTCTCGGCCGCCCGCCCAAAGTGGCGCTCGTGCGCCACTGCCACGGCGTAGCGTAATTCCTGCAGCGTCACGGCCGCCCCCTCGTCATAGCCAATACCTGTGGCGACGATATTAACAAAGAATTGGCCGGCCTCGTGCGGCGCTTCTACGCTGTGCTCCGTCAAATCTCTTCATTACCGAGGAGTCAGTCATGTCCAACACGCACGAAGGCCAGCGCGTGCCCAACGTTACCTTTCGCGTTCGCGAGAACCATCAATGGAAATCAGTGACAACGGAACAGCTCTTCAATGGCAAGACGGTGGTGGTGTTCTCGCTTCCGGGCGCCTTCACACCGACCTGCTCGTCGACCCATTTGCCGCGTTACAGCGAGTTGGCGGAAACCTTCCGGGCCAACGGTGTCGATTCGATTCTGTGCGTATCGGTCAACGCTCTTGGCGCTATTCGATGCTGGTTCGCGATGAGGCGGTCGAAAAGATGTTCGTCGAACCCCATAAACCGGGCGATCCAATCGAAGTCTCCGATGCCGATACGATGCTGGACTACCTCAATCTATACGCCAAGAAGCCCGACCAGGTCGTCATCTTCACGCGCGAAGTCTGCCAGTTTTGCGCCGAAGCCAAAACGAATCTAAAGAAGGCCGGGTATGCATACGTCGAAGTGCCGCATGCGAATCAGATCCGCAGCCGCGTCGTGGGCGCGCTGGCAGGCCAAGGAACGGTCCCGCAGATCTTCATTAATGGAGAGTATGTCGGCGGCAGCGATGCGCTGAAGCGTTACTTGGTCAAATGCCAAGCGGCGTGACCTTGGAAAGGGTATACACGCTTTTTGTGGGAGTCGCTTTAGCGACGAATTTGCTTGGCTTTTGCTATAAATTCGCCGCTAAAGCGGCTCCCACAATTTGAAGAAATGGAGATTTTGACCCGTCTACAGGCGATGGAGATCGTTGCGCACGGTAAAGCCAAGTATCGGCCCCGCGTAGTCACAACTCAGCACCAGGAATTTAGCTCGGGTCCCCATCGCGTGCGGCAACAATAAGGTTTTCACCGCTTGCGTCATTTGATGACGCCGGAGATCCGATCCGCCGCTGTGCGCGGCCAGTCGTTCAGTGACGCCTAAACTTAACAGATACGCCGCTTGCTCGGCGAAGCCTTCAACTTGGAAGTGCGCGTCGACCGCCGCGTCGGCGAGCGCCGTAAAATCGACGGCAGCCGTGATGTCTTGCAGGCCGGGATACCACAGCGGATCGCTGTGGACACGATGACGGAAATAACACTGTAGCGTGCCTTCACTGCGATCGGAATGGTAATACTCAGCGGCGGGGTACCCGTAATCGGCGAGCACCACCACGCCGCGCGCTAAGAAATGTTCGAGATCGGCGAGCCACCAGCGTTGCCGATGATTAATTTCGGAGCAGTAGGATTCCGGCCACGGCGCGGGCGCGGCCTGCTGTCTTGCTGCCACGTTCGCCTCCAGTTCGCGGGACGCCGGACGCTCCCGTAATACCAGCACGCCATCCGCATCAACGCCAACGCCGCGCTCGGTAACACCGGATCGCGCCGCGCGGAACAACGTGACCGGCAACGCGTCGATAATTTCATTGGCGATGACTATCCCAGCAAGTGGTGTCGCCGGTGGACCATTCAACCATGTCACACGCGACACCAGTTCCGGGATCTCTACCGTCAGATAAGCGTGCTGCCGCCGCCGTAGTTCAGGGCTGAGCTCGATAATCGAATACGACTTCGGCAGTGCATCAAGCGTCGCCAACGCGCGCAAAATACTTGCTGCCAGGCGTCCGCTGCCACCGCCAAATTCGATGATATGACCGCCGCCAAGTGTGGTTAGCGTTGCCGCGCATTGGGTGGCGAGGCACGCACCGAATAATGGCGAGAGTTCGGGCGCGGTGACAAAATCGCCAGCGCGGCCGAACTTCCGCGCGCCTGCAACGTAATAGCCGAAGCCCGGCGCGTACAACGCGAGTTCCATATAACGCTCGAAGGGCATGAAGCCATCGCGCGTGCGGAGCTCGTCCACGATGGTCGCGACCAACACCTTCGAAAGGGCTATTTCATCCGCACTCGGATCGGGTAATCTCGTTGGCGTCACACTAACTTCAACCTTACGCGCGTGTCCGTCATCGATTCGAAAGTAGCATTAATAACAGGCGCGGGCCGCCGGCTCGGGGCGCGGATTGCAACCACGCTTCACGCGCACGGCTTGCGCGTTGCCGTGCACTTCAATCGTTCCTCAAGCGCGGCGCAGGCCTTGGTCGCACAACTCAACGCCGGGCGCGCGGCAAGTGCAGCGGCTTTTGCCGCGGACCTTAGCGACGACGCGGCACTGCGCACCCTGCTAGCGGCCGTGACACAGACCTTCGGTCGACTCGACGTGTTGGTCAACAACGCGTCGGTTTTTCGCGCCACGCCAATCGGTGCGACCTCGTCCACTGATTGGGATGAAATCCTCGGCACCAACTTAAAGGCGCCGTATCTGCTCAGCGAGCTCGCGGTGCCGTTCCTCAAAGCCCGGCGCGGTTGCATTATTAATCTCACCGATGTCTATGCCGACCGGCCACGGCCTAATTATGCGATGTATTGCATCTCTAAAGCGGGTTTAGTAGGCCTAACCCGCGCCTTGGCGCGCGATTTGGCGCCAGAGATCCGAGTTAATGCGGTATCGCCCGGCGCGATTCTATGGAGCGCCGATGCAAGTACCACTGAACAATCGGCAATTCTCGCGCGGACGCCGCTCGCGCGCGCCGGTGAGGCGCTCGATATCGCGATGGCGGTGCGTTATCTAGTCGACGCGGAATATGTCACCGGTCAAGTGCTCGCGGTGGACGGCGGACGCAGTATCTTCGATTGATCGCGATGGCGGGCCGCTTAGCGTCGATGGGCGACGAAGCTCGGCATCGGCGAACCTAAATACCAACGTCGCTTCTCCGCATCGAACCACCAATACTGTTCGTCACGCGCCGTATTCACCACGCCGGTGTCAATGTCGTAGTAATCGATCTGCGCCAAGACCCGTGCCTCATCGCCGGCCGAACTCATTAATTGTTCACCCGTGTGGTACCCCGTGACTTTGAATTGCGCCATCTTTTTGAGATCCGGTGACGCGATCTCGCCTTCTTTGGCTCGCAGGTATTGGGTCGCTTGCTCGAAGTAACCCCAACGCATCAGCTTTTCATAGGTCTGGGTTGCTTCGAACAAGGCTTTTTCGCGCTGTTGTTCACGGGGCGATAAAATGCCGCTGCATCCCGTCGTTACCACGCTAAGCACGAGTACCCACCGCCCTAATCCGCTCAATCTGCACATTCGAAATCCACCTTCACTAGGTTTCCTCGAGAAAATCCGGTACGCGAGTGAGATGACTGGGCTTGCCGACGCGTAAATGCTGTTGCCATAACTCGGCGTAAGTCACGTTGAGTACAGGATGTCGCTCAGCGCCCGCGATCTCCGCTAGCGGGCGCAAGACAAACGCGTAATCGAGAACATCCGTGCGCGGCAAGGTCAACCCGGGAGTGCTCAGTACCCAGTCGCCATACAGCAACAGATCAAGATCGAGTGTCCGCGGCGCAAATTTCGCTTCGCCACGGCGGCGGCCGTGCGCGGTCTCGATCTGGTGCAGCGAATCATTCAATGCGGTAGGCGATAATTCAGTATCGAACCCGACGACCAGATTATAAAAATCGTCACCGACAAACCCCACCGCCGAGTTAGCGTAGATATTGGAAATAATCAGCGTTTGAAACTGCACGCGGAGCGCCCGCACCCCGGCCTGTAAATTCTTGATGCGATCCACATTGCTGCCAATCCCAGCATAGGCGCGACACACGGTCACGCGGCTGCGCCGCCGGCCTTGCGGCGTTCGATAATCACGCCGACATCGCGCACCTGGCGCACCGCGCCGCGTTTATTGAGCTTGACCCGCACCCATTGCACGTTGAATTCGCCAAGTAAAATCTGCGCGATGGCTTCGGCCAAGGCTTCGACTAATAGAAAGGCGTGCTCGTCGCCGAGTTTCAATAGCCGCTTCGTCACGGCCTTATAGTCGATGGTGTCGTCGATCGAATCGCTCGCCGCGGCGTGTGCGTGATCGGTGCCCAAATCGAGATCGACAATGAGCGTCTGCTTCAGCCGACGCTCCCAATCCCAAATTCCGATCACCGTGTCCATCCGCAGGCCGTGTAGAAATACGATGTCCATCAGTGACGGGTCCGCTCGTGATGAATGTCAGCATTGATCATAAATGTTCGTGTGACAGCTAAGGCCCACACGGCCATGGGGTACAGCAGTTTACACGCAGTCAATAGACCGCAGGCAAGTTCCGTGACGCCACTCACTAGAAGCTATCGCGCAAAGAACTTTCATCTATCGCCGCATTTCTATTGTGGGAGCGGCTTTAGCCGCGAACGAGACATTACGTTGTATTCGCCGCTAAAGCGGCTCCCACACAACAGATTCGATGTGGGACAGCCAAGCCGAATCTTCCGCTTGCTTAGCGCGATCGCATCTCGTTCAATACTCGCGTGACTGCCGCGCTATATGTCATCGCTAGTTATTTGATCGGCTCGTTGTCGGCCGCGATCCTGGTCAGTCGGGCGCTCGGCAAGGGCGATCCGCGTGCGGTTGGGTCGGGGAACCCCGGGGCGACTAATGTGCTCCGGAGCTTTGGGAAGTTCGCCGCCGCCGCGACACTCATCGGTGATGTAACGAAAGGCGTAGTCCCGGTTCTCGTCGCCTGGAAATTCGGCTTGCCGATGCTTGTGATCGCCGGCGCGGGACTCGCGGCCTTCGCCGGACATCTGTATCCCATTTTTTTCGGATTTCGCGGTGGCAAAGGGGTCGCGACGCAGATCGGCGTGCTGACCGGATTCGATTGGCGACTGGGCGTCACCTTCATCGCTACCTGGCTCATCGTGGCCTCCATCACGCGCTATTCATCACTCGCCGCGCTCACCGCGACCTTGCTGGCGCCCCTCGTCGCAGTGGCCTTGAAACTACCATCGCCGTTGATTGGCGGCGCTGTGGTAATAGTCGTCGCGGTATTTTGGCGGCATCGCGCGAACATCGGGCGCTTGCTGAACGGAACCGAGAGTCGTATCGGAAAATCACGCGCTTAGAAGCATTCCCGTGCCGCATGCCGCGGGCGCGCACGAATCCGTCTCCAACACCGCATCCACCAAGGGCCAGCGCGCGCGCACTTTGAAGCCGAGCGGCTCGCGTTGCCCCGCGGCGAGTCGCAAATACCCGGCGTAGGCGATCATCGCGCCGTTATCCGTGCAAAAATTGAGTGACGGATAACACACCCGCACGTTTAGCGCGTGGCCCATGGCATCGAGACCCGCGCGTAACATTTGATTCGAGCTGACGCCGCCCGCCACCACCAAGGTTTGACTCCCGGTCGCACGGATCGCCCGCCGGCATTTGATGACAAAGGTATCGACCACCGCATCCGAAAAGGCACGCGCGATATCCGCTTTGGTCGCGGTGTCCGCCGGTGCGCTGCGCACGGTGTTGGCGCAATACGTTTTCAGCCCGCTGAAGCTGAAATCGAGGCCCGGGCGATCCGTCATGGGCCGCGGAAACGTGAAACGATCGGACCGTCCGGACGCTGCGAGCCGCTCAACCGCCGGACCGCCGGGATAGCCCAGGCCGAGCAATTTTGCCGTTTTATCAAATGCCTCCCCGGCGGCGTCGTCGAGCGACTCCCCGAGCAGACGGTAGGCGCCGAGGCCCTCAACTTGAATGAGCAGGGTATGCCCGCCGGATACGAGCAACGCGAGAAAGGGAAACGCCGGAGGGTCGGCATCCAACATCGGCGCCAACAGATGCGCCTCCATGTGATGGACGCCGATCGCCGGCCGCCCCAGCGCCCAGGCCAGGGTCCGGCCAGTCATCGCCCCGACTAATAGCGCGCCGATCAGGCCGGGGCCGGCCGTATAGGCGATACCGTCGACGGCCGCGAGGGTTAGATTGGCGTCCTTGAGGGTGGCCCGAATCAGCGGTACCAGCTTTTGTACGTGATCGCGCGAAGCCAGTTCTGGAACTACACCGCCAAACGCTTGATGCATGGTGATTTGACTATAGAGACGATGAGCCAGCAGACCGTCGCCGCCGCTATAGAGCGCGATACCGGTCTCATCGCACGAGGTCTCGATACCTAAGACTCGCATGGTTTAGGCTCAGAACCGAGGCTTCATATAGACTTTTTGAAACCGGCTCGGTACCATCGCGTGCCCTCTCAAGTCCTTAACTCGGAACATAATCGCCCCTATGCCCAGTGTAAAAATCCGCGACAACGAGCCGTTCGACATTGCGATGCGCCGCTTCAAACGCGCCTGTGAAAAAGCCGGTGTGCTGGCTGAAGTCCATAAACGCGAATTCTACGAGAAGCCAACCCAAGAGCGTAAACGTAAAGCAGCGGCGGCAGTGAAACGCTGGCAGAAAAAGGCCTCGCGGTCGACGCTACGGAAAGTTCGCGCGTACTAGCGCCACAGTCTCGTTTTCTCTCACACGCGAATGCGATGGCAACGCTGAAGGACCAGCTCAATAGCGACGTAAAAACGGCGCTAAAAGCTGGCAACAAATCCGAACTCACCACGCTGCGGATGATTCTGGCGGCCATCAAACAAATCGAAGTCGATACTCGCACGACACCCGACGAGCCCACACTCATCGGGCTTCTGACCAAGCTCTGTAGCCAACGCCGCGACTCCATCGCGCAATTCGACGCCGCTAAACGCCAAGATTTGGTGGACAAAGAACGGTCTGAGCTCGCGATTGTCGAACGCTATTTGCCCACCCAGTTAGGGGCCGACGAAGTCGCCGCGTTGATCGAGCGCGCCTTGCAGAGCTGCGGCGCGACGCAAATGAAAGACATGGGCAAGGTCATGAGCGAACTGCGCCCCCACTTAGTCGGTCGCGCGGATTTAAGCGCCGTCAGTGCCACCGTCAAGGCGCGTTTAACGGGAACTTAAAACCGATCCGTTTGCGCCTTAAGCCCTCGCGCAGCCGAAACGGCGGATAAATCGCCACCACCTTTCCAGTAGAATCCGGGGCACTCGCTTTGAAGTCCCGGGGCTTGCATGGCCGGCCGCATCACCAAATCCTTTATCGATCAGCTGTTGGTCCGCACCGATATCGTGGAGATTGTTAGCCGCGCCGTGCAGCTAAAAAAAGCTGGTCGCGATTTTCAAGGCCTGTGCCCCTTCCATACTGAAAAGACTCCTTCCTTCACCGTCAGTCCGGATAAACAGTTCTATCATTGCTTTGGTTGCGGTGCGCATGGCTCGGCCATAGGCTTTGTCATGAACCATGATGGCTTGGCGTTTGCAGAAGCCGTGCACGATCTTGCCAGCCGCGTGGGACTCACCGTCGAGTACGAAGGCGGTAGCGCGTTACCCAGCGAAAATTACACCGCGTTATACGGCGTGTTAGCCGAGGCCGAACGCTTGTATGCGCGGTTACTGCGCGATCATCCGCAACGCGCACACGCCGTCGACTATCTGAAGCGCCGCGGCTTAACCGGCGAAATCGCCAAGCGTTTCGGGATTGGTTACGCGCCGAACAACTGGGACACGATCCTTGCCGCACAAGGCGCGAGCGCCGCCCAACAAGCGCTGCTGATGCAGGCAGGCTTGACGATCGAACGCGACGGCGGTGGCTACTACGACCGCTTTCGCGATCGCATCATGTTTCCGATTCATGACCGGCGTGGGCGCTGTATTGGTTTCGGTGGCCGCATCATCGACCAGGGTGAGCCCAAGTACCTGAATTCACCGGAAACACCGGTGTTCCACAAACGCCGTGAGCTGTATGGACTGAATCACGTCGTCAAGGCGCCCGGCCCCGTGTCTCGCGTCCTCATCGTTGAAGGCTACCTGGATGTCGTGGCGCTGGCCCAGCACGGCATCGAAAACGCGGTTGCCACACTCGGCACGGCGACCACACCCGAACAACTTGAACAGCTGTTTCGCGTGGTGCCCGACCTCGTGTTCTGCTTCGACGGCGATGCCGCGGGTAAACGGGCGAGCTGGAAAGCGTTGGAAGTCGCGTTGCCGTTGATGCAGGACGGGCGCCGGATTAGCTTTCTATTCCTGCCACAAGGCCAGGATCCGGACTCACTGGTGCGGAGTGCGGGCACTGCACCGTTCAGAGATCCGGCCAATGTTATCGGACTCTCCGAGCATTTATTCCAAGAACTCGTGAAACAAACGGAACTCGAAACCCTTGAAGGGCGCGCCCGGCTCGCGGCACTGGCGCGACCCTTGATTCAAAAGGTCCCCACCGGCACCTTTCGCCAACTGCTGGTTGAACACCTAGGGCAACTGGCACAAACGCAGGTATCCGTACCAACAACCGCGCTGCCACCAAAACCGCGACAAGAACCCATTCGCGCGCAACTCGCTGCGCCGCGCCGTCGCGGGAAATCAGTGCAACCCGTGCTCGACCGCGCTATTTCGTTGTTGTTGCGCGATCCGAGTCTGGCGCCACTGGGTAATGACTTACCGGCGATGGATATCACGTCAAACCCCAAACTAGCGCTATTAATCACCTTGCTTGAGCAATTACGTGAGACCCCGACGCTGACCACCGGTGCGTTACTCGAAGGGCTGCGGGGCATGCCACAGCAGACGATAGCAGAGGAAATCCTGGGGCAGAAAGTGGTCTTAGGGCCGGAGCATTGGGCCGAGGAGTTCAAAGGCTCACTCGCCCAAATCATGCACCATGCGCGGCGTAACTTTTTCGGCAAACTTCTCGACGGCGCCACCCCGAACCCGCGCGACCTGGGGCCCGCCGCGCGCGCCCGACTCCAGCAGCGTCCCCCGCCCGACAAGCATTAAGCGGCGAATTATCTGGTCGCCGAGGACGCGCTTCGGCTATACTCAGCGGCTATTTTCGCCACGTTCTGGCGAAACAAAAGCTTTGTACTAGACTCTAAGACGCTCATCGGGCAGCCGTAGTGGCGACCGTCGGCAAGACTTTGTAAAAGGCAATCTTCCTCATGGATACCCTTGAAGACATCGAATCCAACGACGAACAATCGCAACTAAAGCGCCTGATCGCGAAAGGTAAGGAACAGGGGTTTCTTACCTATCACGAGGTCAACGACCACCTGCCTGATGACATCGTCGATCCTGAACAGATCGAAGATATCATCAACATGATCAACGATATGGGTATCACGGTGCATGAAACTGCACCGGATCTCGACGCGATCCTGATGAACGAGCCCGAGGTCGATGAGGAAGCGGCCGAGGAAGCGGCGGCGGCCATTGCCGCGGTGGATACCGAGTTCGGCCGCACAACCGATCCGGTGCGCATGTACATGCGCGAAATGGGTACGGTCGATCTACTCACGCGCGAAGGCGAAATCAAGATCGCGAAGCGCATCGAAGACGGGTTGAACCAAGTGCTGTGCGCGCTGGCCGATTTTCCCGCAGTTTCCGAGCTGTTCCTGTCCGAATACGACCGCACAGCGAGCACCGACGCCAAGATCAGTGAACTTATTTCCGGCTTCATCGATCTCAACGCCGAAACCGCTGAGATTCGCGAAGACGTCGAAGGCTTGGGCGATCCCGAGGTGGCGGTGGTGGCCGGGACCGAGGAAGAGGAAGGCGCGGAGGAAACCACCGACCCGTTACCGAACCAACTTGATCCGGAAGAAGTAAAGCTCCGCTTCGAAGACTTCCGCAAGCTGCACAAAAAAGTTCAGGCCGCGACCAAAAAGAATGGGCGCAGCCATGCCAAGACCCTGGAGGCGCGCAAAGAACTTCAAGAAAAATTTCTTGAGTTCAAACTCGTGCCGCGCTTCTCGGAAACGCTTGGCCTGCAAGTCCGAACGGTGATCGACGAGATCCGCCAAGTCGAAAAATCCATCATGGAAATCTGCGTGAAGCAATGCAAAATGCCACGCAAGGATTTCCTCGCCGTGTTCGTTGATCGCGAAGCCGATGGCGCGTGGTTGAAGACGCTGGTGCGGCAAAAGAAACCCTTTGTCGTGGCACTTAAAGAACGCGTCAAGGAAATCGACTCGATTCAAGAACGCTTAGGCCAGCTGGAACAATCCAGCGGCATGGCGGTCAGTGAAATCAAGGACATCAATCGCCGCATGTCCATCGGCGAAGCGAAAGCACGTCGCGCCAAAAAGGAAATGGTCGAAGCCAACCTGCGCTTGGTGATTTCAATCGCCAAGAAATACACCAACCGCGGCCTGCTGTTCCTGGATCTAATCCAAGAAGGCAATATTGGCTTGATGAAGGCAGTCGATAAATTCGAATATCGACGCGGCTACAAGTTTTCGACCTATGCGACGTGGTGGATCCGACAAGCGATTACGCGGTCGATCGCGGACCAGGCGCGCACCATCCGCATTCCGGTGCACATGATTGAGACCATCAATAAACTCAATCGAATCTCGCGCCAAATTCTACAAGAGAAGGGCCGCGAGCCGACGCCGGAAGAACTCGCGCAGCGGATGGAAATGCCCGAAGACAAAATCCGTAAGGTGCTGAAGATCGCGAAAGAACCGATTTCGATGGAAACGCCGATTGGCGATGATGAAGATTCCCATCTCGGCGATTTCATCGAAGATCAGAATATTCAGTCGCCAGTAGATTCCGCGACGTTTGAAGGCCTGTGCCGCAGCACCCGCGAAGTGCTCGAAGGCCTGACGCCGCGCGAAGCGAAAGTATTGCGGATGCGCTTTGGCATCGATATGAATACCGACCACACGTTGGAAGAAGTCGGCAAACAATTTGATGTCACGCGCGAACGCATACGACAGATCGAAGCCAAGGCGCTGCGCAAACTCCGCCATCCCTCGCGTTCGGAACGTTTGCGTACCTTCCTCGACTAATCCGTTTCAAAATCGCCTCTCGAAATCGGGACAGGCCACGATTTCCAATGACCGAAATCGTGGCCTGTTTCCGAAATTCGACTTCCCGCCAGGGCCTGTAGCTCAGTTGGTTAGAGCAGGGGACTCATAATCCCTTGGTCGTAGGTTCGAGTCCTACCGGGCCCACCATTTCTTAAATAAACGACCCCGCCGCAAGCAGCGGGGTATTAGAACAGTGCCAGCTGGTAGTCACTGTGTAGTTTGTTGTACTCATTGCCCTGCTTTTTCACGTAGGCGCCGAGCGTTGCCTCATCGCCATGCTTGCTCACCGTGCTGGCAAAATACCCGTCGGTCCATAGCTCGCCACCCCACAGCTTCTTCTACCTGCGGGCCACAGCGGAATATTTCCCTTGCCGTTAAACGCTTAATCAACCTCACCACTTTCGTCACGCTATAGGTCGGTACCGACTGGGCCAGAAAATGTACCTGATCCTTATCCGTCCCAATTTCAAGAAATTTCACCCGATACCGTCGTTCAATTCCTAGGCACGTGGCCTTCAGCACTTCGTCCACCGGCTCGTCGAAAATCGCGCGCCGATACTTCGCCGGAAATACTAGGTGATACATCAGAACCGTTACATTGTGGCTCTTGTGAAGGTATTCGCTCACCCAACTATTTTACGCCGCAAGCGGCGGGGAATCGGTCCCGGAGAGATTCAAGCGGGCCACGATCCGGCTGGGGCTCGTGGTCGTACCGGCCTCGGGATGATGACCCGCCCCGTGTTCGAGGAAATCTGATGGCTGCCTGCGCAACATGTCAACGAGAATCCTGATCGCGAGAGAGAAAACGGTTCCAGGTTTATTTAGAAAATTAATCGGCGTTAGGATAATCAATGGGCTGGGCTCGGTTGATCCGGCTGTCGGCGATGGCATCGGGATAGGTTTGCTACACACGAATGGTTTTATCGCCGTAAACAGCGCGGATTTGTCAACGAGGAATTTGATTCATTAGGGTTCTTGTCGCGGTAAATCATCCGGTCTGAAATGCCGTCGCTTGTGGATGCCGCCGTGAATGACGATGGTATTGGTCGCCACTTCGTACATGATGCGGTAGGAATACATGCCGATCTCGCGCACGTTTTCCTCACCGATTTCCGACACGACTCTGCCGAGGTGTGGCAGGTCGGTCAGCGTTGTAACGTTGCCGGTAATGTCTTGAATCACCCGCTTGGCGTAGCGTTTGGAATCGTGAGCGATGTACTGATGGATCAGCCGTAGGTCTTCGCGGGCCCGTTGCGACCAGGTGATTACCACTGCTCAATTTCACGCATGAGGTCGTCGTGGCTGATGACATGGCCTTGTGCAACGGCTTCGCGGCTCTTGCGCAATTTATCGATGACGTAGAGCCGATACATAATCTCGTCGATATCGACATCTTCAGGCAGCCGCTGGAGGGATTCGAGCGCTTCCTGTTTGAGGGTTTGGGCGCGCATGGGCGGTTCCTCTCTCGGTTGAGCGACGGTTAGCTGGACTCGCGACCGATGGGCTGCATGACACTTTTCACGTGTTGGCGCCGATTCAAAACTGAGCCACCGCGCCGACTCAATAATGAGCCAGGGATGGAAGCCGAACCTGAGTGGGTCGGCTGTGGATAAGTGTAGCCATTGGTCTGCTTCGTTGTCCTCCTCGGGGATGTTCCTGGCGATTGGTAATCATCTACCGACAAGCGTCGGATTACACATTGGGACAACGCGATTGGAAACTGGAATCCCATCGGATACCATCAACACATGATTACAAGCACTGACCACGAAAAACACGTTGTCGCGCAGACGCTGCGCCGTGCACGCACGGCGGCGGGACTTTCGCTACGCGAGTTGGCAGCGCAGGCACGCACCTCGCACGCTACCTTACTCGCTTACGAACAAGCCAAGAAATCTCCAAGCGTGGTCACGTTCATGCGGATTCTCGGCGCCGCTGGGTTCGCCGTTGATCTCGAATTGTCGCGCCGGATTCGACATGCCGACGGCCTCGATCGCGGCGAGGAACTCGAACAGGCGTTGGCGCTCGCCAACGAGTTTCCAGTTAAACATCAAGCGCACATTGCGTTTCCCGTGTTGGCTAAATTAATCAAGCGATGATCCTCTCGGCCAAAATCGTCGCCTTACACAAAGCGCTCGCGAAGACCCAATTACCGCATGCATTCGGTGGCGCCTTGGCGCTCGCGTGGTGCACGCAACGGGCGCGCGGCACCATCGATATCGATCTCAATGCTTTCGTCACGATTGATCATGTTGATCTGCTGCTTCGCGCGCTACCGAAACCGATTACGTGGCACCCGAAGGAAGCGCAAACACTTCGGCATGACGGACAGGTTCGCGTGTGGTGGGATAAGACGCCGGTCGATTTATTCCTGAACACCACTGAACTGCACAAAGACCTAGTCAACCGAATCCGGTGGGAGAAGTTCGCGGGGCACATGATTCCATTCCTGTCGTGCACCGATCTCGCGATATTCAAAGCTTTCTTCAATCGAACCAAGGATTGGGCGGATCTCGAAGAAATGCAGAGCGCCGGCACATTGGATGCCGGCCGGGTGATCGCTGCAGTTGCCCAGCATTTAGGCGCGGCCGATGAACGCGTTGCACGCTTACAGGCGATAGCGAAGAGTCGGCGATAAGCCGAACCTGACGCTCGTATCAAGGACGGTATCAAGGGGTCGCTGAAATAATTCAAGTCGTGCCTGGACAGCTTGTGCTCGAAATAGACTCAGAGTTTCAGCGACTCTGACCCTTTGCTTTGGAAAGGGTCAGCCGCCTTCGCATAACGCCTTGAGCTGATCGGCGCAGACGCCCCAGCCTTCGTCGAAGCCCATTTCCTTGTGCCGCTGGCTCGCCTCTTCGGACCAGTGACGGGCGCGTGCGGTATAGCGCGTTCCATCGCCCTCTGCTTCGACCGACCAGATTCCGATCATGAACGGACCCGCAGGTTCGAGATCGCCGACGATCGCGTCGGTGAATGCGAAGCGGCGGCCTTCGTCCCACGCGAGTACGAGGCCGGGGTGAGGGAGTACTTCGCCTTCGGGGCCATACATCGTGCAGTCTGAGGTTCCACCAGCGCGGCGCTCGAGCTTGTCGAATTCGGCGCGCCACGGTTTCGGGCACCACCATTCGGTGATCCGCTCGGTCATGATCGACCACACCTTCGCGGGCTCGGCGTCGATGAAGCGGGTCACGGTCAGTTCGAGGGTGGCGTCGGTCATCTCATAACTCCTTTTCATCGCCGTAAGTTCGCGTGATTGCTTCGAGCAGATGGCCGTTCGGGTCTTCGAAATAGACGCCGCGTCCGCCCCAATGGTCGTTGATTGCGCCTGGCTGCGTCCGCGCAGGGTCTGCCCAGTGATCGAGTTGTCGCGCCCGGATCCGCGCCATCACCGCGTCGAACCCCGCTTCATCGACCAGAAATGCATAGTGCTGGAGCGCGATGTCGCCGTCCTTCTCCATGAAATCGACCGATACATCATTGTCGAGATCGACGACCATGAAATGCATGAACGCCCGCGCCGGCGGCAGGCCGAGCATATCGGTCAGGAACGCTGACGACTGCGTTTTGTCGTGGCACCGGATAATGGTGTGGTTGAGCTGCGCAGCCATCCGATCAATCCCGGTCCGGTGCTCCAAGCGGGAAAAAGGGGCGATAGGGGCGGGCTTCATCGACGCAGCGCGCGACCGAGGGGCGGGCGAGAACGCGCGCGCGATAGGCGCGCAGTGTCGGACACGGATCGGGGATCGGATGCACCCAGTCGGCATAAAACAGCGATGGCGCGCCTGCGCAATCGGCGAGGGTGAAGTCGTCGCCCGCCGCCCAGGTCCGCCCCGCCAGCCGCGCATCGAGCCAGCTATAGACCGTGTCGAGCGCCGTCGCGCACACCGCCCTTACTCTTGCCGTGCCCCGCTCGCCTTCGGGCCGTAGCGCGTCGAACACGACCTGCTGCATCATGTTCATCACATGATTGTCGAACACCCGGTCGAGCATCCGCGCCTCGCGCGCCGCGTTCCGGTCGGCGGGGATCAAATCGGGTGCGACATGCTCGACGATGATGCTCGATTCCATGATCGGCACGCCGTCATCGACCAGCAGCGGAAATTTGCCCACCGGCCAGTGCGTCGCAAACGCCGCGCCGTTATCGGGGTGATCGGCGTCGAGCATCCGGAATTCGAACGGCGTATCGGTCTCGTACAGCGCGATCAGTGCCTTCCATGTGTAGGACGAGAACGGATGTCCGTAGAGTTCGAGCATCGTCCTAACCCCGCACCGCCGCCTCGATCGCGGCAACGTCGATCTTCTTCATCGTCATCATCGCCGCGAAGGCGCGCTCTGCGACGGGGCCACCCGCTGCCATTGCATCATCGGTCAGCACCTGCGGCGTGATCTGCCACGACAGGCCCCATTTGTCCTTGCACCAGCCGCACGCGCTCTCGCCGCCGCCGTTTTCGACGATGGCGTTCCAGTACCGGTCGGTCTCCGCCTGATCGGCGGTCGCGATCTGGAAGCTGAACGCCGCGCTGTGTTTGAAGTGCGGCCCGCCGTTCAGACCGATGCAGCGGATGCCGAGCACGGTAAACTCCACGGTAAGCGCGTCGCCCTTCGAGCCATCGGGATAGTCGCCCGGCGCATGGTGCACGGCAGCCACCGCGCTGCCGGGGAAGGTAGCGGCATAGAAGGCTGCGGCTTCCTCGGCAGTGCCGTCATACCAGAGGCAGAGCGTTGCATGGGTCATCGCTTCATCCTTTCCTTTTTCCAACGACCGCGAACATCGCGCCCTGCGGGTCCATGCCGTTCATCGAGAAATCGCCGCCAGGCACCTCGATGGGGCCGTGCAGCACTTGTCCGCCGTTCGCGGTGACGGCGGCGGCAGCGGCATCGATGTCGGGCACACGGAAATAGAAATTCCATGCCGACACCGGCACCTGCGGCATGCTGGGCATGATCCCGCCGATCATCGCGCCGTGGCGGATGAAGTGGTAGGTGCCGATCGGCCCCATATCCATCTCGCCATCCTTCACCCAGCCGAAGTGCGTACCATAGAAATGGAGCGCGCCGGCGTCGTCGGCGGTGCGCAGCTCGTTCCACGCGCAATGTCCGTCCATCGGGCGTTCGGCGGCAAAGGCATTGCAGGTCGCTTGCGGGTTATCAGCGGGCGGGGTCGGTTTCATGACATAGAATGCCGCGCCCTGCGGATCGGCGACCATCGCAAATCGACCGATTCCGGGCATGTCGCGCGCGGGCATATAGACACTCCCGCCGCCATGTTCGACCGAGGTCACCGCCTTGTCGACATCATCGACTTTGATATAGCCGACCCACACCGGTCGCGCGCCGCCTGCCATCATTTCGGGCGTCAGCGCGAGCATGCCGCCGACCGCGCCCTCGGTCGCCGCGATCACGCGATAGTCGAAACCATCCTGTCCGGGGTTGCCAATCTTCCAGGGAAGGATCGCCTGATAGAACGCCGTTGCCGCATCGGCGTCGGTCGTCATCAGCTCGTACCAGATCCAGTCGCCATGCTTGTTTGCCATGTCACTTCTCCGCCACGTAAACGGGTTAAATCCGCCGAAAATCACGCGTTTGCCGTCGAAGGACATCGGCTCGGCCCGGCCATCATCGCCTCGTCCGGCAATCGCCTGCATCGCGGTGTCGCGGGTTGCCTTGCGCGGCCGTATGGGAAATTTAACCGCCCTTTTCGGCGGAGTCGAGCGTCGAGTGCGGAGAAATAGAAGGCTCCTGAAGGACCGATCGCGGTGGCCGGCGGCTGTTTAGCCCCGAATTGCGCGCGCCCGTCGCCCAGAGAGCATTTTCTCCCAGGAAATTTCGACCGCTCAGATCAGCAGGCGCGAGCGGCCCCACGCCGGGAGGCGGCCTAGCTCGGCGTTCATGCATGAGAATTGTCGAAGTCCCGTCAGCCTGGCTCCTTCAGGCCCGCAATGCGAGTGGCGGGGGCGAACGGTCTGAAGGCTGGGGCCGCAGGCTCGGCCTAGTGTCCAAGATGATCGAGGATATTCTTGCTCACGATCGGATCTTCGATGCTCGCAATCATCTCGGCCGCACCGCCGCAGTGCTCACAAGTCTCGATATCGATCTCGAACACGCGCTTCAACCGTTGCGCCCATAGCCTGCCCCGGACTTGATCCGGGGTCATCGAGACGTGGCGCGCGGGCTCGTCGGTGGTCTCAGCGCCACGCCGGCCGCGCTTAGCTGGCGTCACTTGTTCACGCAGCCGATGGTTCGGCGCGAACACCACGTCTGGCGTGTGAGGTTGACGCGCGGCGTCGGCACCGGGGCGGCCGGCCGGGCGATGAAATCCAAGGGGCAGCAAATGGAAATCGGGGACCACAAAATTCGAGGACTGTGGTAGCGCAGCATGCGAGCGAGTAGAGCGTAAATACCGACCAGGAGACCAAAACGTTTAAGGGTCGTCATCCCGGGCTTCGCTGCGCAAGCCGCGGAGACCCGGGATCCATGCCGAGGTAACCCACAGCAATGGATTCCGTCCCAGATATCCGCTACGCGGATATCTGGGACGACGTCTATAGCCGCTGCGCGACTTCCGGAATGCCGGAGGTGGCCGCTATTTCTGCTCCTCTATTTTGAACCGGTCTCAATGCTCAGCGACCGCAACCACAGACCGAGGACCAAGCGATGGGCATTGCAGCGATGAAACGCGTGAGATCATTCCTGTTCGTGCCGGGCAACAAGGCATCGATGATCGACAAGGCGGCTAGTGTCAAGGCAGACGCACTCATTCTCGACCTCGAAGACAGCGTGCCACCCGATCTCAAGCTCGCGGCACACGGCATCGTCGCCTCGAAGCTTGCGGGGCTCGCAGCGCAGGGCCAGCGCACCTACGTGTGCATTAGTCGCAGCCCGCATATGTACGACTTCGACGACGTGCTTGCGGTCGTCGGCCCGCATCTGGAAGGCGTATTCATCTCCAAGACCTGCGGGCCGGAAGATATCGCCTGCATCGCCATGATGTTGGCCGAAGCCGAGTTCCGCAAAGGCATGGAGGTAGGCGTCACGCGGGTGATTCCTCTACTGGAAACCGCGCGCTCAATGGAGCTCTGCTACGAGGTCGCGAAACAAGATCGCGTGGCGGCGCTGGTCGGCGCCACCGCCAAGAATGCCGATACCGCACGCGCGCTCGGCTATGTGTGGTCGGCTCAAGGTCGCGAATCGCTGTACTTCAAATCGCGGGTGGTGATGGCGGCGCGGGCGGCGGGCAAGTTGCCTATCGGTGGCATCTGGCAGCAGGTGCATGACCTCATTGGGCTGCGCGCATTCGTCACCGCCAGCCGCGAACTCGGCATGACCGGCGAGCTGCTGCTGCATCCGTCGAACGTCGCGATCGCGAACGAAGTCTTCAGTCCGTCGGCTGACGAAGTCGCGTACTACCAGGCCATGATCGAGGCGCACGCCAAGGCCGAGCTTGACGGTCGCGCCTCATGCATCTACGACGGCGAGCACATCGACATCGCCCACGTCGCGACGGCCCGCGAAATCCTGGCGCTGGCGGCGGAATTTCATTCCTGAGTTCACAGCTATCGCGAAGTTGCCCCCTCTACTACATCGGAACGACCAGCATGAGCACGAATCCTGATTACATCGAGGTTCTGGAAGCACGCGAGAGCGCCCTCAGCGAGATCCGTGAAGCCGCGTCTCGCCTCGCGCGGCGCTTTCCCTTGCGCTACTGGCTCGAGTGCGACAAAGAAGAGAAATACCCCTGGGATTTCGTCAACACATTCGCCGACGCGGGTTGGCTCGGCATCCTGCTGCCCAAGGCCTACGGCGGGATGAATCTCGGCCTGACCGAGGCCGCCATCATGCTGAGCGAAATCGCACGCTCGGGCGCCGGCATGAGCGGCGCGTCGGACATTCATTTCTATGTCTTCCCGCCGCAGCCCATCGTGCGCCACGGTTCGGAGGACTTGAAGCGGCGTATCTTGCCGGAGATGGCGAAGGGCAAGCTGTTGATGGCGTTCGGCGTCACCGAACCCACTGCCGGTGTCGATACCTCTCGCATCCGCACCAAGGCCGAGCGCCGTGGCGACCGTTGGGTGATCAACGGCCAGAAGGTGTGGACCACCAACGCGCAAAACGCGAAGAAAATCCTGCTACTGGCACGCACTTCACCGCGCGACGAAGCACGCCCACTCGACGGCATGACCTTGTTCGTCGCCGATCTCGATCGCAAGCATTGCGATGTGCGCATTATCGATAAGCTCGGCCGCGCGCCGGTCGATTCGAACGAAGTGTTCATCGATGGTCTTGAGGTGGCCGATCAGGACGTCGTCGGTGAAGTCGGTCGCGGCTTTTATTACTTGGTCGATGGGTTAAATCCCGAACGCGTGGTCGTCGCGACGGAAGGCATTGGCATCGGGCGCGCCGCGCTTGATCTCGCGACGGGTTATGCCATTCGCGCGTAGTGTTCGATCGCCCCATCGGCATGAACCAGGCCGTCGCCCATCCTCTCGCCGAATGCTGGATCCGCCTCGAGGCGGCCGCGCTGTTCGATGCGCACAAATCCTGCGGGCCGGAAGCCAACGCCGCCAAGTTCCTGGGCGCCGATGCCGGCTACCGCGCGTGCGATCAGGCCATGCAGACCCATGGCGGCTATATCTACGCCAAGGAGTACCACATCGAGCGCCTGTGGCGCGAGGTGCGCCTGCTGCGTCTCGCGCCGGTGTCGCAGGAGATGGTGTTGAACTTCATCTCGAACAAAGTGCTGGGTCTACCGAAGTCGTATTGAGTACACCACGGGCGGGACTTGAACCCGCCGGGAGGACAGTGCATGACCATCCTTAAGCTCGCCCGGCCCCTCGAGAGCATCCGCGTGCTCGATCTCACGGTCGCGCTGGCCGGTCCCTATGGCTCGCTGCTGCTCGGTGGTCTCGGCGCCGAGGTGATCCGGGTGGAAGCGCCGGGCGGCAGCGATATCGCCCGCACCAATCCGCCCTTCGTCGGCGCTGACGGGATTCATTTTGGGCAACCAGCGAGCGACGATATCTCACTGTCGCTACTCAATCGTGGGCGCAACAAGAAGAGCATTACGCTCGATCTGAAAAGCGCGCGCGGTCTTGCGCTCCTGCACAAGCTGGTCGAACACGTCGATGTCGTGATCGAGAACATGAGCGACGGCACGGCGACGCGACTCGGCGTGGGCTTTGATGATCTGCGGCGAGTCAATCCGCGACTCGTCTATGCGTCCATCAACGCGCTCGGCGATCCGAGTCTTTATCCTGGGCTGAAGGGCATGGACATCATCGTGCAAGCCTTGTCTGGCCTCATGGAAGTGACGGGCTTCGCCGACGGCCCGCCAATCCACGTCGGGCTGCCCATCGCCGATCTGATCGCGCCGCTCTTCGCAGTGAACGGCATCCTCGCAGCGCTCATCTATCACGGTCGCAGCGGTGAAGGGCAGCACGTCAAAGTCTCGATGCTCGATTGCCTGGTATCGCTCGTGGCCGAGGAGCATTTCGACGTCTACGCACGGGCAGGTTACGCCCTTCGCACCGGCAACTATCACGACCGCCTGGTGCCTTTCGGGGTCTTTCGGGCGCGCGATGGCTATGTCGCTATCGTCGCCATGCAGCCCGACTGGTTCCGCAGCCTGATGGAGGCGGTGGGTCACCCGGAACTCGTCGACGACCCGCGCTTCAGTAGCCGCGGACCGCGCATGCAGCACGCGGCGACCTTGAATGCGCTCATCGAAACCTGGACGCGTGAACACAGCTGCGCGGAAATTCTTGCCGACCTCCACGCGCAACGACGCATACCGTGTGCTCCAGTGCGCACACCCGCACAGGTGCTCGGCGACCAGCGTCTGCGCGAGCGCGGCGCGGTGGTGGATCTCGCGCACCCCGACTACGGTCCGGTCGGTGCGGCCGGCATGGGTTTACCGATCCAGTTCTCGCGCTGCCACGCCGAGTTCGATCAGCCGGCCACGCGGCTCGGCGCGGCGAACGGCGAAATCTACGGACAACTGCTCGGAATGAACGAAGACGAACAGGCGGCGCTGCGCGCCGCGGGCGTAATTTGAGCGCGGCACCGCGTAATTGAGGATACCGACGTGGAAAATATCTATAAGCGCAGAATGCCTGAATTCGTGCTGGTGAGTGGCGCGGCGGGCGGCATTGGTTCGGCGACTGCGCGGCGCTTCGCCGCCGAGGGCGCGCGGGTCGCCGTCACCGACGTCAATGCTGACGGCCTTGCTGAGCTGGCGCGGGACATCGGTGCCTTGGTGTTACCGGCTGACGGCACCGTCCGCGCGGCGCTGGCTCAAGTGGTACGCCAAGCGGTGGAGGCATTCGGCGGGCTTGACACCGTCATCGCCACCCAAGGTGCCACGTGTGCCGGGACAGTCACCGCCAAGGGCGATCCCGCCTGGGCGCAGGCACTGGACGTCAATCTCACCGGCCCTTATTTCCAGGTCAGCGAAGCGCTGCCGCACCTCGTCGTGCGCAAAGGCTCCGCCGTCCTTATCGCGTCGACTGCCGGGCTGTTCGCCGGACCGGTGGGAAGCGTTGGCTATACCGCGGCGAAGAGCGGCGTGGTAGGCCTCGCACGCTGGCTTGCGCGCGACTTCGGCCCGCGCGGCGTGCGTGTCAATGCGGTGTGCCCCGGCTGGGTCAAGACGGCGCTGGCCGACAGCGGCATGGCCTATCTCGCCAAGCGCGATGACATCACCGTCGACGAGGCTTACGCGCGCTCAACGCGCCACATTCCGTTACGACGCGTCGCGCAGCCAGCGGAAATCGCCGCGGTGTGCGCCTTTCTTGCCTCCAGTGATGCCTCCATGGTGACCGGCCACGCCATGGTCGTCGATGGCGGTGGTTGCGCCGTGGACTTGGCGACCATCGCGCTCGATCCTTAAGAGAACCTGTGCCGCGAGGGAAACTCTCCTTTTGCAGAGTTTCCCCCGGAAAGATAACCGTCCTATTCGCCGAAATCGATGCTCGCTGTCGCTGAATTCGAATGCTGCAAACGGAAAGGTCGCGATGGGCGGTGCCGTTGGCCCTGGAATTTCACTGGACGCGCGCTAAGGCTATTTTCTCGCGCCGTAATCGCGTAGTGCGTCCCAGACTGCGTACCAATTGTCACAGCAGCGCCTCTTCCAAGCGTTGCTTACGGTGCTCCCAATCAGGCATTAGGCGGCCGAGCAGTCGGAAGAACCGTGTACCGTGGTCACGATGCGCCAGATGGCAAAGCTCATGAGTCACCACATACTCGATACAGGAATGCGGGGCACGGACAAGGTTTACGTTGAGTGTCATGGTGCCGGCGCGCGATAAGCTGCCCCACCGCGACTGCATGGCGCGCACCACCAACCGCGGTCGATCAACTCCTCTGAACTGGAGAAGACGCTCATTAAGGACCTCACTGAATACGACCCGCGCGCGGTCCAGATACCAGCGATGCAGCAGCGTCTTGACCCGCCCGCGTGCGGATACGTTAGGCACATTTACGAGTAATCGATTGCGCTCAAGCTTTACGCTTGCTACATCCCTCAGCAACACTTTTAACCGGTATTGTCGGCCGAGATAGAGATGGCATTCACCGCTTAAGTACTGCCGCTCCGGTGTGCGCGGGTGATAACGCTCGAACTCGCGGCGTTGTCGACTAA
This sequence comes from Gammaproteobacteria bacterium, assembly GCA_016191285.1. Classification (GTDB taxonomy): domain Bacteria; phylum Pseudomonadota; class Gammaproteobacteria; genus CAIKBL01. Next base: position 9,751 of record JACPPA010000038.1, on the reverse strand, counting down.
TCCAGGCGGCGCGCTTCTGGACTTTCTCGGCAATGATGAGCGGGGAACAGTCGATAGGTGCGCGCACCAGCACGCGGCAATCCGGATGGACTTCGATCCCCAGTGTCCGCCGAGTTGCTAGATACCGGATTTCGTAACGAATCGTCTCACGGCCATAGGTAATCGCGCCGACCACCACTTTCAACCCGGCATCCGATGGCGCGCCAGCTGCATGGTCTTTTCGATGATTGCATCCATTTCGTCGGTGGTCAAAGGAACCGCGCGCGCGCCTTTCAACACGTCGTAAAGGTAGTCGTCGAGATCGTTCATCGTGCGGCGCTGGGCGTCGAGATCGTCCCAGTAACTCACTTTGCGATTATGTCGAAAGATATCCCACACTACTTTGGCGCTTTCAGCTGCGATCGTTTGCGCTTGGGCAGCATCGACGACATGGTTGGCGATGAATGGACGCAAAAGACCGTACACGGCGGCGGCGTCTGCATCTCCAATCAACGTGCCCGGTAGGTCGTCATCTCTGCGGGTGACCACGGCCTCTTTAATCTCGGTGACCCGCTGCAGGTATTCCAGATCGGACACTCGCTTGGCGCGATAGTCGTCGATCGCCTGCTGAATTAGCTTGGAAAAATTCGCGTAGAAGGCGGGATCTTGCTCCAACCGCTCATTGATCGCCCGGCGCGTGGCGTGCGCGATCATATCGGCCTTGGCGCCCAGGTTACCCTCGCCGTTACCCGCGCCTTGGTCCTCGATTATTTTCTGAAACGCGACCTTATCGAAGATGTTCACCGGCGCATTCAGCCGAACCACTTCGGAGGCGGAGATATGGGTGTCCAGCAGCTTCTGGATCCGGGGCTCAAAGTCTCGATAGTCGACCGCTTCCGCATAACGAAGTTTCACTGCAGCTTTGAGACTGACAAGACGCTTGAGATCATTCTTATAGCCGCGCAACTTCTCATCCAATGTCGCGCTGATAAAACGCTCACTCGACAACGCAATCGCCAAGGTCTTGCCGTAAGCCGATAGGCGTTCGTAGAATTCCGCGCGCAACTTCTCATCCGACAGCAGCTGCTCGAAAGCCTCCTCGTCCTGGCGGTTTTTGATAGTCTTGAACAGATCCCACAGCTCGGCATGCCGTTGCGGCAGCAGCTTCGTTTGCGCGTTGATAGAAGTCAGCGCGCCGTTGAGATCGGTTTCCTCGAAGCCCTCCAACGCGCTGTAAGTGGTGAGCGCCTCGTCTAACTCACCCAGTACACCCACGTAGTCGATAAAGTAGCCGAACTCCTTGGCCTTGATTCCCAAATCGTCTTCGTAGAGGCGATTCACCCGCGCGATGGCCTGCAACAATGAATGTTCCTTGAGGCGGCGGGTAAGATAGAGCACGGTGTTGCGCGGCGCGTCGAAGCCGGTTAACAACTTGTCGACCACGATCAAGATCTCGGGCTCGTCGGCGAATTTAAAGGCGTTGACGATTTGCTTGGTGTATTTCTCCTCCGAGCCATAGCGCTTCATCATGCGTTGCCAGAACGCGACCACCGCATCGGTCGACTCTTCTTTATCGACTTCATCGAAGCCCTCGCGCTCATCGGGCGGTGAAATGATGACTTCACTCGTGACCGCGCCCAACTCATCGAGGAATGCTTTGTAGCGTAGCGCCGCGGATTTATTCGGCGCTACCAGTTGCGCCTTTAAACCAGTGCCCTGCCAGTTCTGGCGGTAGTGTTCGCTGATGTCGAAGGCACGCATGTAGATCACCTGCGCTGCCTTGTTCAACATTTCGGCGCGCGCATACTTTTTCTTCAAGTCGACTTTTTGTTGGTCACTGAGGCCCTGCGTGTGGCGTTCAAACCAAATATCGATGGCTGCCCGATTCTGCTCCAGCTCAACCATCCGGCCTTCGTAGAGCAGCGGCACGATCGCCCCATCGGCCACGGCTTCATCGATGGCGTAGGTGTGGATCACGCCACCGAACTTGGCGACATCGCTCTTCTCGCGATTCAGTAATGGCGTGCCGGTAAAGCCGATGTAGCAAGCATTCGGAAACATTTGGCGCATCCGGGCGGAATAGCTACCCAATTGGGTTCGTTGCGTCTCGTCCACCAGCACAAAGATATTCGGTGAGGGATCGCTGAATTTTTTGTAGGCCAGCGCTTTGTCGAATTTATGGACCAAGGTCGTCACGATGTGCGCCTTGCCGTCATTCATTAATTCCACCAGATGCCGGCCGCTTGCCGCCTGGTCCGGTGAAAGACCACAGGCCGCGAAGGTATTGCCGAGTTGAGTATCCAAGTCCACCCGGTCGGTCACCAGCACGATCCGCGGATTATTGATCGCGGGCTCTAACGCCAGTGCGCGTGCCAGCATCACCATCGTCAACGACTTTCCCGAACCCTGCGTATGCCAAATGATGCCGCCGCGACGTTGCCCATCGGCGCTGACTTGCTTGACCCGCTGTAAGACTTCGCGGATCGCGAACACCTGTTGATAGCGCGCTATTTTGCGTAGGCCACCATCAAACACCGAGAAAGCCCAGGCCATCTCCAACAGTCGCTCCGGACGGCACAAGGCATAGAGCGCCCGATCCTGCGCTGTCGCCTCTCGGTTCACCAGATACGGCGCGACATCGTCGTGCACGCCGAGTTCGGCGAATACCACATCGAACAATGAAGCCTTAACGAATTCCGGCAGGGGGTGCTCTAGCAGCGGTGTCAGTTCGGCGTCCGCGATGTCTTCTTTCCACTTAGACCAAAACTTCGCTGGTGTGCCAGTTGCACCATAGCGCGCTTCGTTCTTGTTCACTGCGAGTACCATCTGCGCGTACGTGAAGAGCCGTGGAATATATTCATCCCGCTGATTGCGAATCATCTGCGAGATGCCTTGGCTGATTTCGACATTGGGCGACTTACATTCGATGACCGCGAACGGAATGCCGTTAACAAACAACACCAGATCCGGCCGCGCGGTCTCCACACTGCGGCTACGTTCGACCGCGAACTCCGGGGTTACGTGATAAATGTTGTTATCCGAATTTCGCCAGTCGACATAGTTAAGCGTAAAGCTCTTGAGATCGCCTTCTATGGACTGCTCCAACGCCACGCCCAAAGTCAGCAGATCGTAAACCGCCTCGTTGGTCTTCAGTAGGCCGTCGTACTTGATGTTCTTCAGCCGCTGGATAGCGCTCTGAACATTCTCCTCGCTGAAAAGATAGGCACGACCCTTGTGCTGGACGCGATTCAGCTTCTTTAACTGCTCGCGCAGAATTTCTTCCAGCAGCACGTTACCGACCTTGCCACCCCGGGCGGCCAGCGCATCTGCGGGCGTGAGGTACTGGTAGCCGAGATTAATCAGCACCTGGAGGGCCGGGATCTGGGAGAGATATTTCTCGTCGAAGCGGAAGGCGTCCATCAGACGGTCTCCGGTTCCGGTAGCGTCAGCCGCCACTGGCCCGTTAGCAGCTTCTGCATCAGGCCGCGTTTTTGGGTCTTGAGCGCTTCTGTGTATTCAAGAAGTACGCTGATTTCACGCTCTGCTTCATCGAGAAGGGCTGCAATGGCCGCCTGCTCATCGACCGCTGGAAATGGCAGCTTGATTGAGCAGAACTCTTGGAAACTTATTTGTTTGCCGTCACGAATACCGATGACGGCAACCGACAGGCGTTTGATGAAATCGGCTGACTTGAAATAGTGCCGGAAGAATCGCCCGTTAATCTCCCATTTTTCGGAGAGAACTGTGTAGGCGGGGCTCACGAGGCCACGATAAGCCGAGTGTTCCAGCCCGCCTTGGAATGAACGCAGGCTGATAACGAAGTAGCCAGGCTCGACCAGCTTGAAGCCGCTGGTGTCACCAGACGGCATCGTGACTCGACCTTCGAGCATGTCTCTGGGAATAACGCCATGTTCCTGAGTCACCGACAACAATGGCTCCGTGAGATGTCCTTTGCGCGATGTGTTCTTAAAGATTTCGTCCGCGCGCAACAAGTCCCATCGCATTGAGAAGCGAGCCAGGCGCCTTCGGGCGGTGAGCAATTGGTGTGATATGGCGGTAACGTGCCGCTTCTTCGCCGCGAGCAGTTGCTCGGCTTTCTGGATGGCGGTGTCCCAGATCGCACTCACATCAATGACCGCATGTTGTTCAGCAAGTGGCGGAACCAAAACGGGAAGGTTCTTAAGCTGGCTTGAATTAATGCTCGCAAGGTTCGTGGTCTGCTTGGCGCACGACAAGAAATAATTCTTGGCACGCGATGATTGAACCTCACATGCGAGGAATTCTGGAAGTAGGACGGCGCTGTCAATAACTCGAACAGCGAACACGTGATTCTGATGAACGCACCCTTGAACCTCACCATTCCAAATGGAGCCGCGCCCAAGCTTGTCGAAGTCGCCGCCTTCGGTAAGAAGTAGGTCACCGCTACGAAGGCTGAAACGCTCCACTTGAGAAGACGGAACCTCGATTTCCCTGATGTCTGCCAAATCCAAGTAGCCATCTTGAATATTTGCGACGCGAAGATATGGACGCAATACTGATGGACCAGTTCGATTCTGACTTTTCGATAAGCCGGTCTGTACGTTGGCAACTTGGTGCAGGGGAACTTTGCTCCATTGGGCCGGTAACTTCATTTCTTCTTCCCCCGCCCCTTGCCTTCCAACTGCCGCTCCGCCTGCTCCAGCGCAGCCATATCCTCCGCATCGGCCGCTAGCCGAGCCGCCTCGCGCCGCGCGGCATCAAAACTCTCGTATCTCTCCAGCACCAGCTTTTCCGCGACGTCGGCGCGCAGCTTGCCGGCATGGGTCAGCACTTCGCGTTCGTTGAACTGCAGGAAGGCGTCGAGCTTGTCTTCCCAGTCGCGCATGGTGAGCGTGCGGCGGCGCTGGGCCTGGTCCTCGGCGTAGTCGAGGTACATGACGACGATGCGATCGAGCTCCTTGATCTCGTCCGGGCTTAGATAGTTCTTGGCCACGGTAACGTCCAGTCTGCGCACCCGTTCGCCCTTCCATGTCGTCAACCCCATGTTGGAGAGTCCGGAATCGGCTCGATTCGCGATGATTTCTGGCGCGGTTTGGGCAGTAACCGCCCAGAGCATCTTGTTCTGGACTTTTTTGAAGAATAGCTGGGCGACTTCGTTGGCTTTGTCGTAGTCGACAGCCGTGGCATAGATGTCGCGGATTTTCTGGTAGAACCGCTTCTCCGAAGCACGGATCTCCCGGATTCGCGCCAGCAGCTCGTCGAAGTAGTCCCCGCCACCGGGCTCCTTGAGCCGTGCATCATCCAGGACGAAACCCTTGACCAAATACTCGCGCAGATGAACGGTCGCCCATTGACGGAACTGCGTACCGCGCGATGACCGCACCCGATAGCCAACGGCCAGTATGACGTCTAGGTTGTATTGCTTCAGGCCGCGCCGAACAATGCGTTTGCCTTCTTGTCGAACATGTAAGAGTTCCTTACAGGTTGCCGCGGGCTGGAGTTCATTCTCCGCGTAGATCGCCCGGATATGCTGGGTGATGTTCTGTGGCGTAGTCTGGAAAAGCGCCGCCAGCTCCGCCTGGGTAATCCAGACAGTGCCTTCCTCCGCCCGCAATTGGACGGAAATCGTGCCGTCATCTGCGGTGTAGAGGATTAGCTCCCCGTCACTCATACGCCTAACTCCTTTAGATACTGCTTCATGCGCAGTCGTACCTCGGCGAGTTCGGTTTCCAAGCGTTCGATCTCCTGCTCGACGGCGGCCACGTCGATCTCTTCTTCCGCTTCGAAGGTATCCACATAGCGCGGAATGTTTAGGTTGAAATCGTTGCCGGTGATTTCTTGCAAGCTCGCGAGATGCGCGTACTTGGCGACCGGCTGACGAGCGCGGAAGGTGTCGAGAATCTTCGTCATGTGCGTATCCAGCAGCGCGTTCTGATTCTTGCCGGACTGGTAGTCGCGGCTCGCATCGATGAAGAGCACGTCCCGGCAAGCGTCGCGCGTGCCGCCTTTTTCGCGCGCGCGGTCGAACACCAGAATGGCGACCGGAATCGAAGTCGTCGGAAACAGGTTGCCCGGTAGACCGATGACGGCGTCGAGAAGGTTCTCCTCGATCAACGCGCGGCGGATGCGGCCTTCCGCACCACCGCGGAACAACACGCCGTGCGGTACCACCACGGCCACGCGCCCCACCTGCGGCAGCGCGGTTTCGATCATGTGGGTGATGAACGCGTAGTCGCCCTTGGACTTAGGCGGTACCCCCCGCCAGAAGCGGTTGTGACGATCTTCCTCGATTTCCTTGGCGCCCCATTTGTCGAGACTGACAGGGGGGTTGGCGACCACGACGTTGAAGCGCATCAGACGGTCGGCTTCCACCAGCGCCGGGCTGTTGATCGTGTCACCCCATTCGATGCGGGCGGCGTCCTTGCCGTGCAGAAACATGTTCATCCGCGCCAGCGCCCAAGTGCTGCCGTTGACTTCCTGGCCGAACAGCGCGAAGTCGCGGCTGCCTTGTTGTTCGACCAAGGTCGCGGCTTCGATCAGCAGACCACCGGCGCCGCAGGTGGGATCGCAGATGCGGTCGCCAGGCATCGGCGCGGCCAATTGGGCCAGCAGGCGCGAGACTTGTTTGGGCGTGTAGAACTCACCGGCCTTTTTACCAGCATCCGAGGCGAAGCGTTCGATCAGAAAAATGTAGGTGTCACCGATCACGTCCTCAGCAACGCGCGAGGGGCGCAGGTCGAGTTTCGCAAAGTCGCCAAGCAAGTTCTCCAGGCGGCGATTGCGATCCTTGGTCTTGCCAAGATTAGCCTCGCTGTTGAAATCGATATTGCGGAACACGCCTTCGAGCTTGGCCTTGTTGGCCTCCTCGATGTGGTCGAGCACGATGTTGATCAGCTCACCAAGGTTGGCCGCTTTGCGCCGCGCAAACAGTGCGTGGAAATCCGCCAAGAAATGGTCGAGCACCTCACCCGTTTTCTCGTCCTTCATATCGACGTACGGCAGAATGAATCGCTCGCGCGCGAGGCGGCGGCGAATTCGCTCCTCGTCATTGCCGTATTCCTTCTGATACCCGGCGTAGTGGTCGGCCCACTGGTCGCTGATGTACTTGAGAAACAGCATCACCAGGATGTAATCCTTGTACTGGGCCGGGTCGATGGCACCGCGGAAGGTGTCGCAGGCGGCCCATGCCGCGTTGTTGATTTCTTGTTGGGACACTTGATTGGTCATGGCGTTGATGCTCGGGCGTACCGGGTGAGGATGTGAGTCACTAGTCGATGACGCTCGCTCGCGAGCGTCATTTGCAATTGTTGTTCGGCCTTCGCGAGTGTGGCCAACGCGACGATCTGGTGCTGGCGTTCGAGGGTGGGTACTGGAATTTCCAAGGACTTAAGCGCTTCGGCACTTATCATTTGGACAGCGGTGCCTGCTGCTAGTGAGGCCAGTTGCGCCACGGCCGGTGGTGCGTTAATGAACCAATAGAGATAAGCCGGAAGGATATCTAGCGGCCTAATTAGCAGCATGGGCGCCGCCAATACCGCATGGCCGATACCCTCGCCAACCAAGGCGGCGCCATTGCTGCGTCCCCGCGAACGAAATACAAGATCGCCCGCTCGGAGCATGTGGCGCGACTGTTTGGCGGCCTGGGAGACCTTGTTGGCAGAATCGAGACGGAGGGTGTTGGTGTCGTCGATATCTTTCATTTGGATAACCGTGACATCACCCGTTGGGTCGTGTTCAAACCGCGCCCGGAACGGATATCCCATCTGCACTTCTGCAAGGCTTCCAAGATTCATTTGAAGAAATCGATTTACAACAAAAATAAGAAGTTTCCAGAGAGTAGACCACGGATCAAACTTCGTCAATTGTAGTAATTAGATTTCTTTTAATTGAATACCTTCAACACCTCGGCTGATCGGGTGTTCGCGGCTCTACAAGAGGCGATTGTCGGTGGCGACATTCCCGTTGGTTCGCGCATTGAAGAGACCGAACTCGCGGAGAGAATCGGGGACAGGCCAAGATTTCCAAGTATTGATCGAGATGGTCGGACCTGGCAGGAACGACCCGAATCAGTCGCGATCCGGCGCGCCGCCGGGGAACAAATTACGATAGGGCCGTGCGCCATCGACCGCGCGGGCGACCGAGGGGTACGCGGGCAGGCGGGCGCGATAGGTTTTGAGTCTGCCGAGCGCGTCCGGGATGGGTGCATGCATCAGGTGAAATCCTGGACCGGCTTGGCGTGAAATACGCAGGTGCACCCAGTCGGCATAGAAAAGCGACGGCGCGGCGGCGCAATCGGCCATCGTAAAGCTCTCGCCCCCCGCCCATTCGTTGCCGAGATTCGCATCGAGCACACATAGCTTTTGTCGAGGATCGCGTGGCCCTTCGCCGTTTCGGACTCGGGGGCCCGGCCGAGCAGGACATCAACGAAGCCCTGCATCGCGTTCATCACATAGTTGTCGAACAGCTGGTCGACCATCCGCACCGCGACGCCCGATTGGCCCTCGGGGATCAGGCGCGGCGCCGGCGCGACCTCCAAATATTCGATGATCGCCGTGGCCTCGAAGATGCTCCGCTCACCGTCCGCCAACAACGGGAATTTTCCGGTAGGCGAACGCCGTCCGAATTCCGCGCTATTTTCCGGATGCTCGGCATCGAGCATCCGGAATTCGAACGGTACGTCTTTTTCCCACAGCGGGATCAGCGCCTTTCACGTGTAGGACGAGAAAGGATGGCCGAAGCGTTCTCGTCATCATCGCTTCGAAGGCGCGTTTGGCAACATCGCCACCCTTGGACATCGCTGTGGTCAGGACGCGCGGGGTAATCTGCCAGTTGAGACCCCATTTGTCCTTGCACCAGCCGCATGCGCTTGCCGCGCCGCCGTTGCTGACGATTGCGTTCCAGTAACGGTCGGTTTCCGCCTGATCGTCGGTGGCGATCTGGAAAGAGAACGCTTCCGACTGCGGAAAGATCGGCCCACCGTTCAAGCCGATACAGGGCAGGCCGCACACGGTGAATTCGACCGTCAACACCTCGCCCTTTTTGCCACCAGGAAAGTCGCTTGGCGCGCGGTGGACGGCGCCGACGGCGCTGTCCGGGAAAGTTTCGGCGTAGAAGCAGGCGGCCGCTTCGGCGTCCTTGTCATACCAGAGACAGATCGTGTTTTTGTTTACCATTTCAGTTACTCCTTTTGCCCATGAGTGGTAACGCCGCGCCCCGCGAGTTGACTTGTAGGAAAGATAAATGCCCTATTCGCCGAAATCGACACCCGCCGCCATTGCCGTGATCGCGGCCGGGGCTGGGTCGCGCGATCATCTTGACCGCGACAACTTCCGTTTGTTGGTCCACGGCGTCGTTTGCGACAGGTAGCACGTAACCGCTGATGGCGATGGGTACGCGAACTGGTCGCCGCTGGACGGCACTACGCGACAAATTAATGGGTGATGACCTGAATTGCTGTTCTCCCAAATAAACTGCGCTACTCGCACGGCGCGCGCCCTGTCTGAACGCCTCCAAATGAATTGTGAGACCACTTAATAATTTCTGCACACCGGTCAATTGGTCGAGTGCGGTGCGCAGCTTCGAACCTAAACCTGCCACCGGATTTTCGATCTTCGCTCACGCCACAGCGAACTCCGCGTAACCGCGCTCGCGCGCGGCTTGGCATTCCTTGCGGTAATTGCCCGCGCCCCCGAAGTAGAACAGCACCGCGCGCGGCTTTCCCGGAATATTGCCGCCCATGAACCACGAGCCGGGAGACTTGGGCAGCACAGTCATATCGACCAGCTCCTTCATG
>JACPPA010000030.1 GCA_016191285.1 Gammaproteobacteria bacterium | reverse complement strand
GAACGGTCGCGCTGGCGCGGAAACCAGGGAAGGTGTACGCCTCAGCCAAGTGGCGGCGCTTAGGTGTTTTAGGCATTGGCAAATCATGCCAGATTTATCCTTACCTCAAATATGCAGCGAACCCTATGAAAATAGGCTTTGCAACTTGAGCATCTACTCATTTTTACCCACACTCAAACCGGAAGAGCCACAATAAAAATTAGGCGTCCCGCTAATGCGCCGGCGGCTGCTTGCCCTTGGAGTCTGGGGATGCCAAGCCGCCTTGGCGCGGGCTCATCATGCCCCTTGTCTTGCCAGGCTTAGCTTATTGCGGCGGCCAGTTGTGGCTTTCCCCCGCGCAAAACTTGCACCAAGCATAAAGTGCGTCATAGAGGACCAGTCCGTGCCGGAGCATTTCGTGATCATCGGTGAAGTTGTGAGATAGGCCGAGCGATATCGCGTACAAGCCAGCCGCTTGCGGCGCGAGGTTTAGTTGTGAAGTGTCGGCCCCCCGCACAATGATCGCCAATCGAGCCAGCGTGGGATCGCGCAGCTCGTACTTTTTCAGGAAGGCATCGAAACTGCACAGTTCGCCATCATGCGATAGCTCGGCGTCCGGAATGTCGTAGGGGGTAGCGCCAGTCTGGCGTGCCACTTCGAAGACTTGGCCGAGCGGCACGTAGAGGAACTCGGGCTCCTTGTCGATGAATCGGGCCACCAGCCAAGGGCAGGCGATGCGGTCAATCTTCGGGCGCTCACGCGTGACCCATTTCATGTTGAAGTCACCGGTGATTTGGAGATGCGGGCACGGCTCAAGCGGGTAGCCACAACCTCCCAACGCACGTTCTGAAAAAAAGCGTCGATGTATTTCGCTGCCGCTGCCCCGTAATCCATCTGGTAGGCATGTTCGTACATATCCATGACGAGCAGCGGCAAGGTCGCGGCCGGGCCGTGCAGGTGATCCGAGAGCCAATAGCTTTCGATCTGTCCGGTGTGGACGTTGTAGCCCAGTATGACCCAGCCGGAACCACCACCTAATCCCGCGCCGATCTTGCGGAACTCCGTTTCCCAGGTATCGAAGTCCCCGAAAGCCTCACCGATAGCGTTACGCAGATTGGCATCGACGTTGCCGTCACCGCCGAGATTTTCAAAGTACAGCTCGTGAAATACCACCGAGCCGGTTCGCATCAAGTGCTCACGCTTGAGGTCGTCATAAGCGAAGGGTGGCGTGTCCTTGTCGGCGAGCGCCTGCGCCAACCGGAGTTTCACGGCGTTGAGCGTCTTGACCGCGCCGCCATAGTTATTTTCCCAATGCGAGCGGATCAACTTTTCGGAAATGCCATGGAGCTTCGCCGCGTCGAAAGGCAGTGGTTTCGGCTGATGGATCGCCGCAAAAGCCGGACTACGAGTAGTGCTTGCCGTGCCGGCCGTTGCGTCAGCAGCATGCGCGGTATCGACCAACGCAGCGCCGGCAACTGCGATAGACGCGGTTTGCAGAAACTGGCGGCGGGAGGTGTCGTTCATGGGTTACTTCCTAAATGGAGCGGGTCGCGCGTACCGCGTTCAACGCCGAGTACGTCAATGTATACCTCGGGCTCAGTCGGTTCTGGTGAAGCGGCCATACATGACACGCAGTACGGTATCAGCAGCCCGTCGAAGTACGGATGGTATCGAGTCATCGCGCTCGAGCGATGCGACCAACGCTTCAGCGGCGTGCTCGCAGACGCCTACTAGGTCGCGTGGTTTTGAGTCGGGCGTATGTTCAACGCTCGAATTCGGGTGGCTGATTTCTGCTGAGGAGTTCATCGAGCCTGTTCATGCCGGAATGATCGATCACTATTCGAATGCTGCGGCCAAATCGCGCAGTAAAGCCACATAGATGTCATTCATAAAACTAACGGCTTCGACGCTTTTTGAGTCCCACTGCCCGCTCCACTCGACAAACGTTTTTCGCTCATGGGTAATCGGCAGCAAGTGAAGATCGCCCACGTAGTTGGAGATTTCAGCCGGTGATATTGGCGATGGCGCGTCATCAATCGAATACATGATCCTGTGCTCTAGGACGCTGTAGGCAATCAGGCTGTCGAGAAAACTGCCATTCAATAGCCGCTTCGCGCCCACGGCCGTTCCGTCTTTGTCACCAATTTTTTCACATTTTGTAATAACGGAAAGCGCCCAAGAGAAATCGTGAAAATCGGCAATTCGCTGCCATCCCCGCTCAATGGGGGCGTTGACGACGATTGAGTTATAGACACGTGGCATGGCGATTCTCCTTCTCTGTTGTGCTGAGGGTGGTTGCTGGCGACGCACAAAATCGCATGGGCAACCACCGTCGCTCGGGGGTAACTATGGGGTATCAGTAACGAGTCATGTACATGAAAGTCTGTTAGATCGTGGACTTTTTCTTTTGGTAACGCCGAACGGCGGACGATGGTGGCGCCTCAAGTATCGCTTCGGCGGTAAAGAGAAATTGCTCTCGCTTGGCACTTACCCTGAGGTGTCATTGAAGGCTGCGCGTGAGAAGCGCGATGACTGTGTGAGGGTTGTACGTAGTTTGTGAGGCACATTTTGATCGAACAAAACTCTCACGATACGTGCAGGTCGCGCCGAGAGTTGGCGACGGAGAGGAACCTTTCGATCACACTCAGCGGCAAGTCGGGATAATTTTCGTGGATTTCTTCCAGAGGAGAACCGAGTTCGGCGCCCTGAATAATAGTGTCGGCCAATATCCGCGTAAGGTCGGCGCGAGCCGATCTTGTTCGCGGTCATTCGCTTTTCGCATGCTGAAGACGTGACGAACCGCGCCACGCGGGGTGTAACCGATCACCACCATCCGACCTGCGAGCAGGCCGTAGCAGATCATTCACGTTTCACCGTAGTCCTTGCGCGTATCTTCGATCTCGACTGTCAGGCCCGCGAAAACCGCCGGCGCGTCAGCAAAATCTAGCCCTCGCTCAATGAGAGTTTGGGCACGTTTCAAGACCTTAGGGAAACGTAACGAGTCGGGCTCCGCACCAAAAGAACCTCTCAATCTCTTGCCGCGCAAGCGGTCCGCGTACAGTTGTACCGGAAGTCAGTAACGCTTATCGAAATTCGAAATGTCTTAAGCAGCCTGACCATTTCAAATTGACTCGATGCGTTTATACAGACGGGATTAATCGGCGTCTAAACGGACGATACTTGCGCGCGCATGGGCGCTTGCTCCGGGGCGCTTAGAATCGGTGTCGACTCGACAGTTGCTTTGCGCTGCGCCGCAACGCGTGCACGACCCGTTCCGGCCCCACGACCCCGGCTTCCAATTTTCCGCCTTCCAGACGCTCCGTGACCTGACATAACCCGAAATCAGTTCTCCAGCGGGATGGTGACCACCTGGATGGCCGTTGGACAGGCGGTGTCTAGCTAAGATCGAAGCCTTCGTAGCCCTTGGCCGCGACGTCGGCAAAGATCTCGCGGTAGGCGGGCACGCCGCCGGCGAATAGCAAGAAACGGCCGCGAATGTTCGCAGGGTTGGTGCTGCCAAAGAACCACGAGTCCTGCATGTCGTCGATCAGCAGACCTTTAGCCGACTTGTAGCAGCGCTCGGTCCAAGCCGCTTCCGCTTCGGTGGTCGTTTTGATTGTTTCGAAACCGTGCTCGCGCATATAACGGATGCAGCCGATGATCCACTCGACATTGCTCTCGGCGCAGCGTGTGATGTTGCAGAACAGGGCAGGGTTGTGCGGCCCCATGACGGCGAAGAAATTGGGGAAGCCGGAGAACTGCACGCCGAGATTCGTTTTCGGCCCGTCGGACCAATGCTCTTGCAGCGACACGCCTCGTTCGCCGCGGATATCGATCCGCATGAGTTCGCCGGTGACGCTGTGAAAGCCGGTGGCATAGATAATGACGTCGAGCTCGTGTGTAGCGTCCCCGGTTTCGATGCCGGTCGGCGTGATCCGCGTGATCGGGGTTGCGCGCAAATCGACCAGCGAGACATTGTCGCGATTGAAAGTCTCGTAGTAATTCTTCTCGCCGGGACAACGCTTGGTGCCGAAGGTGTGGCTCTTTGGGATCAGTTTTTCGGCCGTCGCCGGATCCTTCACTCGCGCACGGATCTTCGCGGCGAGGACTTCGGCGACTTCATCGGCGACTAGGCGTGAGGTAAACGAGTCACTGTAGTTCCCGAGCCATAACGCAAACCCGCCACGGTCATACAGTTCCTGATAGCGTTTCAGGCGTTCCGCTTTCGGCACATCGACCCCGGCGCGCGGGTCCGGGTCGTGAATAAAGCCAGCCCAGGTGCGTTTGCACAAATCAAATATCTGATGCGCTTTTTGCTTGAGTTCCTTCTGTTCTGCTGTCGTAATCGGGCGGTTACGCAACGGCGTGCACCAATTGGCCGTGCGCTGGAAAACCGTAAGGTGATCGACCTCGGGCGCGATCGATTGAATGATCTGGACGGCCGTCGGCCCACTGCCGATGACGCCGACACGCTTGCCGCTGAAGTCGATCGTTTCCTTCGGCCAACGGGCGCTGTGCAGTGCCCTCCCGGCGAAGCTCTCAACCCCCGGGTAGTCCGGAAACTGGTGCGCCGACAGCAAGCCGGTGGCGGCGATCACGAAGCGCGCGCGGGCACGCACACCATTTGTGGTCTCGATTTCCCACGTCTTTTCGACATCGTCATAGACCGCGGTGGCGATGCGGGCGTTCAATTCGATGTCGCGTTTCAGATCGAATTTGTCGGCGACATAGTGTAGATAACGCTCGATTTCAGGCTGGCCGGAGAAATGCTCGGTCCACTCCCATTCGTCGATCACTTCCTGCGAGAACGAGTACTGGTAGGAATAACTCTCCGAGTCGAAACGGGCACCAGGGTAGCGGTTCCAGTACCAGGTGCCGCCGATGCCGGTACCCGCCTCAAAAACGCGTGCCGAGAGGCCAAGTTCGCGCAGTTTATAGAGCGAATAGAGTCCGGATACGCCGGCGCCAATCACAATTACATCGAATTCCTGGCTCATTGGAACGCCCCCTGAACAAACATTGACCAAAAACGGTAGCACGTCCTAGGTATTAGACGAATAACCGCCCTCTTCCTCAAGTCGGGCGAGTATCCCCAGGTCATCAAGCGGCCGTCAACCCGAGCTTCGACTGTCGTTTGGCCAATGCTCGCGCCAGTCGCGATCGAAGTCTGCCACCGTTACCGCGCGGCGTAGGCTCAAATCCTCGTTTAGGAACTCGTAGATGACGTCAGTGTCGCTGCGCATACCGAAGAAAATAATGGCCTGTTCGCTCCCGCTGCCCTCGATATGAATTTCGCCTTCGCCACCCACCGAATAGCTGCCGGCTGACTTGATTTTGATGATCTCCTTGCCGTCGAGCTGCTCGCGCACGCGCAGCTCACCTTCCAGCACCAACGTTGAGGTGCACGCTGCGTGGCGGTGGTACATGCACTGGCTATCACGTTCAAACTTAACCAGCATGTCGGCCTGCCGAGCGGCGACATCGACGCTTAAAATTCTGTACCACGTACCGGGCGTAAAAAACTTGTGCCACTCAACGGTGCCAGCGTCAAATTTAAATTCACCGACACTTGGCGGCGCGTCCGCCGCTACATTTGCCTTGGTCATGTTGCGCTCCACTTTTTTCCTGTTGCTGTATCGGAATATCTTCCCAATACGTCTAAATCGATGCCGAACCGTCGGCGTAGGTGAACTCAAAGCCCTCGTAGCCGTCCGCGGCGACTGCGTCGCACACCCTGCGATAAGTGCCGACACCACCGGCGTAGGGCGTGAACATGCGCACCTTACCCTGTATGTTAGTTCCCGTGTACCACGAATTGGTCAACGGGTAGAGCGTAGTGTGGCCGATGTCATGGACCGTCTTAACCCAGTCGTTCTCCGCTTCAAGCGTCGGCTCGACCGATGCGAAATGCGCGTTGCGCATATGCTCGACGCATGCCGTGATCCAATCGACGTGCTGCTCGATCGATACCAGCATATTGCTCAACACGCACGGACTGCCGGGACCGGTGATGGTGAAGAAATTCGGAAAGCCGACCGTGGTCAGGCCAAGATAGGTGCGCGGGCCGCCTGCCCATTTGTCCTGCAGCAGTTCACCACCTTTGCCACGAATGTCGATCTTGAGTAGCGGTCCTGTGATGGCGTCGAAGCCGGTCGCGAAGACGAGCATGTCGAGGTCGTAGCTCTCAGTCGTGGTGCGCAGGCCGTGCGGCGTGATCGTCTCGATAGGCGCGCGGCGGATATCAACCAAGGTCACGTTAGCGCGATTGAACGTTTCGTAATAGCCGGTATCCACGCACAATCGTTTGGTGCCAAGCGGATGATCGTTCGGGATCAATAGCTCCGCGACGCCAGGATCCTTTACCTTTTCGCGAATCTTACGGGCGACGAAGTCCGCTGCCGTGCGGTTCGATTCGAGATCGGTGAGTAGATCCGAATAAGCCATGACGAAATTGAATCCGCCTTCAGCCCATGCGGCTTCATATTCGCGTTCACGCTCGTCGGGCGACGCGACCTTCGCCGACTTACCGTTGCTCGAGAACGGAATGCCAATCTGGGCGTAACGCGCCGCTTCACGCCATTGTCGATAATTCGCCTTTACCGCGTGCAAGGCGTCTGGCGCGAGCGGACCGTTCCACGCCGGGATACTGTAGTTCGGCGTGCGCTGAAATACGTACAGATGCGCGGCCTCGTCCGCGATCGCTATCGTCGATTGCACGCCTGACGAACCCGTACCGATGATGCCTATCCGCTTACCGCGGAAATCGACACGTTCGTGAGGCCAGTGTCCCGTGTGATACCACTCGCCCGCAAAATCGTCGAGGCCGGGATAATCCGGCAGGGCGGCTGCTGAAAGGCAGCCAACCGCCGAAATGCAGAATCGAGCGTTAATCTTTTCGCCGCGATCGGTGCTGATGGTCCACTTACGCACTACATCGTCGTAAATCGCAGAGGTCACCGCGGTTTGGAATTGGATATCACGACGCAGCTCGAAGCGGTCTGCGACATGATTGGCGTAGGCAAGGAGTTCGGGCTGCGGGGCATAGCGTTCAGTCCATACCCACTCCTGTTCGAGCGCTTCGGAGAATGAATAGGAATAGGTGACGCTTTCCGTGTCACAACGCGCGCCAGGATAACGGTTCCAGTACCACGTACCGCCGACGCCTTCGCCACGCTCGAAGACGCGCGCACTAAGACCAAGGCCACGCAGGCGGTGCAGCATATACAGGCCTGCGAAACCGGCCCCGATGATTATTGCGTCAAAATCCAAACGTGCGCTCGGATTGGTTTTTGCACAGAACCTCCGATAGAAACCTGTTTGTAGCGCGCGTCAGCTCGCGAATCTCGCCCCGTATCTTAGTTGCCATTGCGGTCGAGATAGTGCGGCATGACCTCGCGACCGAAACGCTCCAGCATGCGTTTCATGTCGTCGAGCGGCAGATAGCCCTGATCGGACTGCCAGATGAACCACTCGGGGTTTGCGGTCTCGATCAGTAGATCCATTTCCTTGCGCACATCGCCCGCATTGCCGACCAGGCAGAAATGCGACTTCTCGAAGCGTTCCATCGTGGCTTCCGACACTGGCAGTGACTGATTCGGATACTTGATGTCGTCCTCGGGCAGACGGAACGCATCGGTGAACCCGAAGTCGTGCGCCCAACCCGGCCAGCCCGTGCCCATCAGACCCTTCATCGCAAGCTCCCTTGCCTGTTGCCGGGTGTCCGCCATGTACACGCCGCGGAACACGCCAAAACTTTCGCCTAGCGCAAGATTACGACCGCGCAGCTTGGCTTCCTCGACGTGTACTTCGGCGAACCGCCGCAGGATCGTCGGGTCCGAGGTCAGCACCGTTGGAATCGAGCCCTCTTTCGCCGCCCAGCGAATTGTGCTCTCGCTTTGCGAGAAGGCCTGGAACAACAGTGGATGTGGCTTCTGGTAGGGCTTCGGCACGACATCGATGAGTTGGATATTGCCCGCTTCGTCGACTTCGCCGGGTGAACCGTATTTGCGCGTCCAGTTATGCGCGGGCCACGGCGTACCGGTCTCGTATGGAAATGGATACTCGTAGTACTTCCCTTTGAAGCGGAAGCCGCCGTCCTTCCACGCGAGTTTGATGATCTCAAAAATTTCCTGGAACGCCTCGCGGTTCACTTGGTCGTTCGAGGGCTGGGATTCCTTGGTGTTCATCGCGGCAGCCCCTACGTGCAGGTGCTGCGCCATCTGGTTTAGCCAGCGTGCCTGATACCCGCGTGCAAAGCCGACGATCGTGCGGCCCTTGGTGATCTGATCGAGCCACGCGATTTCGAGCGCCAGGCGCAATGGATCCCAACCCGCCAGCACATAGCCGATCGGTCCCGCCTTGATCGTCTTGGTGTTGGCGAGCACATGCTGGGTTAACAAGGGCAGGCTGCCCATTTCGCCACCTTCGGTATGTAAGTGATGCTCGGGGTAGGTGACGGCGGTGAAGCCGAGGTCTTCGGCCATCTGCGAGAGCTCGACGACCTCGTCGAGCATTTTCTGAAACTTGTCGGTGCGCCTTGCGATCGGCCGTAACGTCTCGCGTTCATCCATGGTGGCCGGAATTGCGGGGTAGAAGAAAAAAATGAATTTCATAGATCAACTCCATGCGGCCTTGTGCCTGGTTGGGATCATTCGAGACGCGGTCACGAAGCTGCGAGAGTATCCGAATGTCGTCCTCGACCCGGAATAACCGAAAGCGTAAATTGTTTGACATTTGACGCCACGAGGTACCGGCGTGAGAACTCCACGTGCGCCAAGCGACCGCGCCGCTTCCGGGAAAGCCGAGTATTTATACGGCAACACCATGCTCAGGCGACAGCGGCTGGCTTACGGCCTGGCACCCGTGATTGCGGTGCTGGAGCGATATAGGCACGCCATCTCGCCATTATTAGCTGCCTCAGGAATCCCCCGCTTTGCCATCGAGGAGCCCAGTTACCGTATCCTGTTCGATCAGGAACTGGTCTTCATCCGGTCCGCGCTGGCCGTGCTCCAATTGCCGGCGGCGGGGCTCGAGGTCGGGCGGGAATACAATCTTGCCTTGTTTGGCGTGCTTGGCCTTGCCGCCTCATGCGCACCGACGGTACGCGAGCTTTTCCGGACCGTCCCGTCCTATCCGTCCCTCGCCTGGGGCTGTATCGAACAGGCAGTCTGGCGTGAGGGGTCTGAAGAATATGTCGCGTTCTATACCAACGATCAGGTCGGCGACTGTGCCCCCTTTTTTGTCGAGCGCGATATCACCGCCACGCTCAATCTTTTCCGCCAAACGCTGGGTGAGCAGGTGGTGCCGGTGTCCGTCCGTTTCGCCCATTCGCCTCCTTCGGATTGCGTGGCCTATGAACGCTTCTTCCGCTGTCCCCTGCATTTCTCGGACACGGTCAATGAGATCCGATTCGCGCGCGCGGTGTGGGATGCTGCGCCACCGCAGGCCAATCCCATGGCCTACCGCTTCTTTATCAATCAGTGTCGGCGCTTAAGCACCGTGATGGATGAGCCGCTTTCATATGCCGACGTCATACGCGTCCGTCTCCGTACCACGACGCCGATGCCGTCGCTTGGCAGCGTGATCGAGGATCTGCATCTCACGGCGCGGACACTGCAGCGCCGCCTACAGGAAGAACGAACCGATTTCGCCACACTGCTCCGAGAGGTACGCATTGAACGTGCGCGCGAACTCCTCGCGCGTGGCGGTATGCATAACGACGAGATCGCGCATTACCTGGGATTCGGGGACTCAAGCGCGTTTTCGCGCGCGTTCAAGTCCTGGACCGGCCAATCTCCCTACGACTTTCGGCGTGATCACGACGATGGTCAGCAGTGATAGCGCACTCCTTATTTTCCAATCGAATGAAGTCGGTCGTGCTCCACGTCGTGTGCTTCGAGGCGGCGCTGCGCTAGCGTTCACCACCGCTACACGACGCGTCAAATACGCGCACCGTCGAGTTGCCCGGCCCGGTACATCTCAACCAGACGGAATTTCTGCAGTTTGCCCGACGCGGTCGTTGGAATGGCAGGCAGCGCGTACCACTGACTCGGCACCTTGTGCCGCGCCAGCCGCGTGGCGACGAATTCGCGTAAGGCTTCGCCGCTGGCGGTGGCGCCGGCTTTGCGCGTGACGACGGCCGCGACCTGCTCGCCCCAGTAGTCGTCGGGCACGCCGACCACCGCGACTTCGGCGATCGCTTCATGGGTGTAGAGCACTTCCTCGATCTCGCGTGGATAAATGTTCTCGCCGCCGCGAATGATCAAGTCCTTGAGCCGCCCGGTCACGCGGCAGTAGCCGCGCGCATCCATCGCGCACAGATCGCCGGTATGTAGCCAGCCGTCGGCGTCTATCGTCGCCGCGGTCGCATCGGCCATGTCGTAATAGCCCATCATCACGTGAAAGCCGCGCGTGCACAGCTCGCCCGGTTGCGCGGCCGGCAGCGTCGCGCCGGTGGCCGGATCGATGATCTTGATCTCGATCTGCGGGATCGCCTGGCCGATGGTTTCGCTCTTGTCCTGCGCGTTGTCATGTGGCCGGGTGTGAGTGATCGCGGGCGAGGTTTCGGTCTGGCCGTAGCCGATGATCAACGTCACACCAAATTGTTCCTCGACCTGGCGCACCACTTCGATGGGGACGATCGTCGCGCCCGAGAACACGGTCTTGAGACTCGATAGATCGCGCTTGTGCCGTGCCTGCGCCGCGAGCAATGCGATCAACATCGTTGGCACGCCAAAGGTGTACGTGATGCGCTCCGATTGGATTAGATCGAGCATGGATTCCGCATCGAAGGCCGGCGGCAGCACCAGGGTGCCGCCGATCTGTGTCATGCCGAGCACATTGGCGACGCAACCCGCGGTATGAAACAAAGGCGCCACGGCCAGATTCACGGTCGCGCCATCCAGTTCCTTGATCACGGCCATCAGACGCGAGTTGTTGGTCACGCTGTAGTGATTGAGCAGCGCGCCCTTCGGACTGCCGGTGGTGCCCGAGGTGTACTGGATCATGCAGGGCTGGCCCGGTGCGATGGCGGGCAAGGCGCGGTTTGGATCGCCGCTGGCGGCGAACTGCGCGAAGTCCTCGAGATTTATCACGGTGGCGATGGGCAGGGCTTCGGTGGCGATGATTTCTTCGACCGCGGCGCGCATGGCAAACCCGCGGAATTCCGCCTGATGAAATACGCCGCGAGCGCGCGACTGGCGCAGCACATAGGCGAGTTCGGCAGCACGATAGCCGGGGTTGACGGTGACCATCACCAGGCCAGCCAACGCCAGACCGAACTGCAAGATGACCCACTCGGGACAATTCCCAGCCCACACCGCGACGTGCTCACCAGGCGCGAAACGCGCGAGCAATGCGCGCGCCGTGCGCTCGGACTCTGCGAGCAACGCTGCATAAGTCCAACGCCGGCGCTGTGCCGGATCGGCATGACCTTCGACCAGCGCGATTCGATTCGGATGCGCCTCTGCGGCCGCACGCAGGACACCGCCGCAAGTCGTGTCGAGCAACGGGATGTCGTCCGTCGCCGGCCAGTAAGATTCCCGCAGCCGCCTCATGACGGTAGACCCAACACCTGCTTGGCGATGATGTTGCGCTGGATCTCGTTGCTCCCGGCATAGATCGGCGCTGGTCGCGCGTTATAGAAATGGCTCAACACGTCGATGCGCGCGCCGCCAAAATCGCGCTTGCCGCGGACCGCACCGGCTTGGCCTGCGGCCTCCAGGATCATTTCGCTCAGACGCACATAGGTTTCGGTCGACCAGATCTTGAGGATCGCGACATCGGCGCCGGGCGAGCCGCCCTGTTTGACGATCGACGCATACTCGCCATACAACGCTTCGAGATCGAGCACGTCCAAGGTGATGCGTGCCAGCGCGTCCATGAAAATCGGATCGCGCACCAGGCCGCGTGCCTGCGCCAGCTCGCGGAGCTGATGTAATGCATGCTGGCAAAGCTTGGGGCTGCCGACGAACAGGCGCTCGTGACCGAGCAGGGACTTCGCAATCGTCCAGCCCTGGTTCAACGGGCCGACCAGATTGGCGCGCGGCACGCGCACGTTGTCGAGGAAGACCTCACAGAAATCGACATGTCCGCCGAGGTTCACGATCGGGCGCACCGTCACGCCGGGCTGATCGAGATCGATCAACAGAAAGCTGATGCCAGCCTGCGGCTTGACCGTCGGATCGGTGCGCACCAGGCAGTACATGTGCGTGGCATCCAGGCCGTGCGTCGTCCAGGTCTTCTGACCGTTGACCACGAATTCATCGCCGTCGAGCACCGCGCTGGTCGTCAGCGAGGCCAGATCGGAGCCGGCATTCGGCTCAGAATAACCCTGACACCAGATTTGCTCGCCAGTGAGCGCCGCGCGCAGATAGCGCGCGCGCTGTTCGGCCGTGCCGTATTCGATCAGGATCGGGCCGATCATCACGATGCCCTGGTCGGGCGCGCGCGCCACGCCCCAGCGCTCGAGCTCCTCGATGAAGATCAGCATCTTGTTCGGCGCGAGCCCCATGCCGCCGTACTCAGCCGGCCACGCCGGCGCGGCCCAACCGCGCGCGATCAGACGCCGATGCCACTCCCGGATCTCGGTCCAGCGCAGCTGGTCTGGCACATGGCGTAATTCGGCCGGATAGTTGACCTCGATCCATTGGCGCACGGTGCTGCGGAACACGCGATCCTCGACGCCGTTCCAATCACCCAATGGCGGTACGTAGTCGTTCGGCAACGCGGCTGGTATCGCGGCTTGCGCATCGTTTCCGAATTGGCCCAAGGCCAATGCCGGCAGGGCATTTATTTCCGCGCGCGCGCCACCGTAGCGCGCGGTCATGACCAGCGCGCGCTGCACATAGAGCGAGACATCGCATTGCTCGGTGTAGCCAATCGCGCCGTGTAATTGGATCGCTTCGCGAACGACCATGGTGGCAGTGGCGCAGGCGCGATAACGAGCGCGCGCACTGGCTAGCGCGAGATCGGCATGACCCTCGCCGTCGCAGGCGAGGACGGCCGTAGCAAGCGCGGCGTTGCTCAAGCGACTGTGCAGATACATGTCGACCAGACGATGCTGCAGGGCTTGGAAGCTGCCGAGCGCACGCCCGAACTGGCGACGCGTCCGCAGATAGTCGAGCGTCATGTCAAGTAAGGCTTCGCACAAGCCGATCAGGTAGGCGCTGGCGGCAATGCCGGACAGCGCCAGCGCACGCCGGACCGCGCGTTCGAGCTCATGGCCTTCTGCGAGGCAGTCTTTCGCCGTGCAATGGACGGCGCTGAATGAGACCTGCGCGTCGCGACTGCCGTCCGCGAGCGGCCGCGGATCGCTGCTGAGTCCAGCGGACTCGGCACGCACCACGAACAGCGCGACTTCGCCCGCCAGTCTGGCGGGCAGCAGCCAGCGATCGGCGTCGGGAGCGAGTGGCAGATCGTCGAGCACGCCATCTAGGAGGTAGCCAGTGCCGTCGCGTCTGGCCACGAGGCGCACCTCTTCCCGCCAGGCGCGGATCTGCAAGGGGCAGGTGAAGATCGTCGCGCCACTCAACAGCGCGCGCAGCTCGTCGCCAGCCGCATCGCAACCGCCGAGCAACGCGCCACAGGCGATGGCGCTTTCGGCCATCGGTTCGCCGGCGACCACACGGCCCAATTCTCGGCACACGGCAGCGACAGCAGCAGCGCCGAGCCCGAGGCCGTCTTCAGCTTCCGGTACCACCAGCCCCAGCCAGCCGAGCTTGGCCATCTCACGCCATTTCACAAGTTCGAAGGGTGGTTGCCTCTGGCGCGTTTCGCGCAGGCGAGTGCGCGGTAGCGCGCGCGTACAGTAATCGACGACGCGGTCATGCAGCATCGCCAGCACGTCGGCATCGGTGTCGTTAAACGAAGTATTTGTAGGCATGGCCGTAAGCATATCGATTCGCGGCCAATTGACCTAGCGTGCGCAGCCTCGCGGCTTCGCGGCCGAACTGCCTGCGGTGACGTTGAATGAGTGGCTGACCGGCGGCAATTACGCGAATTGGCGCTGACCGCGGACGCGTCCGATTATTGGGGACAGATTTGAATGGCGCTTACAAAAGCTGAAATGCCGGGAAAATGGGCAATCCTGGCCCTTCGTCATGCCGGCGAACGCCGGAATCCAGTCAAATAATGAATTCATTTTTCACTGGACTTAGTGCTCGGCGCACGGGGTGACGGCGTAAACCGCCCTTAAGTAAGTGCCATTCGGGACAGATTTATTTTCCGCCGGCGTCGAGGGTCGGGAAAATAAAACGTCCCCACGTCGATCGCTTAGCCTTGACCATGACGCAGCAAACGCCCGGAAGTGGCGCCCGTCGGCTGATCGTTCTCGACCGTCACTTCGCCATTCACGAGGACGTAGCGATAACCTTCCGCGCGCTGCACTCGCCGCCATTCGCCGCCCGGTTGATCGTGCGCGACTTCCATCGGTAATACTTTTAAGCGCTCGTAATCGTAGACGACGATGTCGGCCGCGGCGCCCTCCTGTAAGGTGCCGCGATTGAGGAACCCGGCGCAGCGCGCCGGCATGGCGCTCAATTTCCAATGTGCTTCCTCGAGCGACAGGATGCCGTGTTTACGCACGAGCATTTCGAGTGTTTCCGTGGGGTAGCGTCCGGCGGTGAAAAATTTGGTGTGGGCCCCGCCATCGGACACGCCGAGTAAGGCGAGTTCGTCGCGCACAATCTCCGCGAGAAAGCCCAAACTGCAGCCGATGGTCGTGTAGAACTCGGTTTTGAGATTATCCGCGGTCGCCAAATCGAGCATGGCGTCGACCGGATGTTTTTGCTGTCGCTTCGCGACTTCGCCAAGGGTCAGGTTTTCAAATTCTTTCAGCGCGGGATCCTTGACCGCGTGGACGAAGATCTCCTCGAACGAATCACTGACCAGTCCCGAGGTTTCTCGACGCAGGCCGGGGCGCCGCGCGGGATCGGCGAGCTTCGCGCGCCGTTCGGCAAGCGTGCCGAGGGTCGCCTCGCGCCAGTCGGCATGGTCATCCCACATATTCCAATCTTCGAAAGTGAACGTGAAGCCCGGATCGGTGGTTACGCCTTGGCCGTAAATTCGCAGACCTTGGTCGCGACAGCGCGCCAGCCATTGCAGTTGATTGCGATGACGTTCCGGAAACCGATCGCTGGCCTGAACCACGTTGTAGAGGATCGGACGTCCACTGACCCGCGCCAATTCCTCAAAATGCCGTTCGGAATCCGCATTCTCGCCATTCGGCGATAAAAAGATCGATTGAATAAATCCTTCGTTGCGTTCGGCCAATACGCGCGCGAATGCCAGACAGGTTTCGTTATGCATGATGTCGGTGACCATCGGCGTGCCGTCGTAATCCATCTGCACGCTATTCGCGCCTAAGCGCTGCGCGGACCAACCGCAGCCGCCGGCATCCATCCCGTCGTGAATGAGTCGACACATCGCTGCATGTTCTGCGTCGGTTGGCATGCGTCCGGATTTGGCGGCTTCCAGTCCCATCACCCAAATCATGATCGGGGCGACCGGCACATACGGCAGCAGATTAATTCCCTTCGGGATCCGGTCTAAGCTGTCGAGAAACTGCGGGAAGGTGATCCAATCCCAGGGCAGGCCCGCTTTCATCGCGGCGTACGGAATTGCTTCAACGCGTGTCATCGTCAGCATCGAGCGTTCGCGCATTTCCGGTGCCACCGGTGCAAAACCGAAGCCACAGTTGCCGATGGCGACCGACGTAATGCCGTGCCAGCCAGAGATCGTGCAGTACGGATCCCAGAACACCTGGGCGTCGTAGTGGGTATGCAAATCGATGAAGCCCGGCGCGACGATTAGCCCGTTCGCGTCGATGACCTTGGGGGCATCCTGTGCCGCCAAGCGGCCAATTTTCGCGATGCGTCCGTCTTTGATTCCGAGATCCGCGCGATATCGCGGCAAGCGCGTGCCATCGACAATCATTCCACCCTGGATAATGCAGTCAAAGCTCGGCATGGCGACCTCCTTAGACGGATCAGAATGTGAATTGAATTTACATGCGAGCGCCCCAAGAACGCAATGAGTTCAATGGTGAGCGGGTGTTCAAGAGCGACGTTTAGACGGTGACAGCTACCGCAAATGTTCTTCGGTATACAACGAGAGCTCAATCATCCGCTCGAGCAACTGGTCAGCGGGAAGACCGGGAAAATTCTTCTGCACCATCTCTTTCGCGAAGAGACGGGTCAGATAGCGCAACTTCACGCTCTTACCGCGTGAGGCATACACAAAGTCACGATGGCCGTTATTGATCACGATGACATTTTGTTCCGCATCAAACCGCGAACGCCACAGCTCGCCCGGGGCATTGTAATAAGTATAGCCAGGCAGACCCTGTTGCGCGCGATTGGGATCTTTGCTTTCCGGCAGCAGCGAATCTGTCACGGTAATGAGACTTTCTGCGGTACAGCTGATGGTGGACTGCGTCACGCGCAATGACAGCCGCGTTAGGCCGGGCTCGGCCGGCGCCGCGAACGTCACGATTTCACCGTCATCGCGATCAATCTGCCCACCACCGGCAATGGCCCAGGCATAACCGAGATTGTCTTCGACCAGTTGCCGCGTACGATCACGCGGCACCGCACGAAAGCTACGCGCGGTCCCCACCGGCACCACGGATGAGCCTGGTGCAATGCGGACACTGTAGAGCGGCCCCGCGTATTCGAAGAACTGTCGCTGGCGTGCGGCCAGCGGTTCGCGTTCAAGCTTCGGCGTGCTTCCGTCGATGACTATTCCCGCGCAAGACGCGTCCTGCCCACCCGGTCGATTTGCCGCACGTCGGCCCGCTACCTCAAACCAGTCATATTCTTCGGGCGGCAATTGCAGCAACGCTTCCCGGAACGCACTTTGAATTGTCCGCAACACATCGCGACTAGCGCGTTCGTCTTCCGCGCGTTGCTGTTCCTCGATCCGTGCATTGAGCGCTGCTTCGAGCGGCTGCAATGCGGCCATGAACTCCGAGTAGGTCTCGTCGTGAATAATGCCGAGCCGCGTCGCGGGGGTGATATTCAGTGCCGGCGCATCGATGATTCCGAGCAAGCAACCGCTGGACCACGGTGCGTGGTTTAACCCTTCAAGCTCGGTCAGGCTGCCTAGAATTCGCGTCCCGTTGCGATACAGCCCAACGCCCCTGGTCGGCGCATAAGTCGTCAGGTAGAGCTCAATATAGAGATCGCCAACCGCCATCACCGGTAGCGGCAAGCCGTGCAGGAGTTGGCCTTCGAATTCGCGTGGTTCGACTTTGAACTCGCGTCGCGCATGACGATCAACGACGCGCACTTCAACGCCGCTCTGGCGGATCCGTTCGCGCAGTTCGGAGGCCAGGTACCACTGAATCTTCTCGCCATTCAGCTGACGTACACCGGACAACAAGGGTGATATACGAAGCGCGGTCCCGCCCTTTTCGAATAGGGCGCGTTTCGGCACCACGCGATAACCCGGATCGCCCTTGCGCATGTGCATCTGGTAAAGCTTACCGTCGCTACCCGCGCTGGTCAGGGTGAGTTCCTCGCCAACCGTCCAGAAGCTCAATAAGCCGATCCCAAATTCACCTTGCAAACCTGCGCTGCCGGTGGCTTTGAGTCGCCGCTTGATCGAATCGCAGATATGCGTCGCGACATAACGAAAATCGGGGAGCCCTTCCGCATCGCGCGGTACCCCCTGACCATCGTCGATCACGGCAAGATAGTGCTCCCCGCGCTCGCGGCCACGCACGACAGTAATGTGCTGTGCCCCAGCGTCAATGCTGTTCTCGACAAATTCGGCGATGGCTTTTAGCGGGTTACTTTGCGACAACGCGATGATGGTAATCGCATTCCAATCATCACCGATGCGGAGCCGTCCGGTCGCACCACGCATGGCCGAGGGCACGCGGCGGCGGCGTGGGGTTCGCGCGGATCCGGGTTCATCAAATAGGTCCGGTGGCATAGTCCATTAGTCTTCTTGAGGGCAAGTTGAATCAATCGAGCGCGACACGGCGTATATCTTCCAGCCGATGACGATCTACCGGGCAGAATCTTAGCAGGCGGATCGAACGAGCGGGTAGGTTCGATGTAGCGATTCAGGGAGAGATCATTAGTACGACACCCATTGGCAGCCGCCATGCCGCTGCGGTGGATCGCTTGAATCATCTGCTGCTTCCGGCGCTTTCGCACCGCGCGATTATCCGTGTGCAGCAACCCGTTCGTTTGAGCGACCTCTCCGAGACTGAACCCGATATCGCGGTTGTCGCGATGCGTTCTGATTTCTATGATTTGGCGCACCCGCGGCCGGGCGACCTCTATTTGCTGATCGAGGTCGCCGATTCTTCACACCACTATGATCGCGATTTGAAGTTACCGCTATACGCACGACATGGCGTGAAGGAAGTATGGTTAGTGAATATCGAAGCGAAGATCCTTCGAGTGTCCCGTTCGCCGGCGCACGCGGATTACGAGCAGAGTTTTATCGCACCCGATCCGCGGCACATGATGATCGAATCGTTATCCGACATACTGCTTGATCTATCGACTATTTTTTCGCCGGTGCGGTGACTTGAGGATAACGTGCGTGCCGCTAAACAATGTCACGTCGATGGTGGATCAATAGATTTGAGTGGCACCTGAGATCAGTGGCGTTTCGTCATTCCGGAAGTCGCGCAGCGACTATCCGGAATCCATACGAGCGTCAAAGTACGTCAAGCACGTCAAGGCACGTCAAGGCACGTCAAGGGGTCAGAGTCGTTGGTTCGGTCCGGTGGCATAGTCCATTAGTCTTCTTGAGGGAACGAGGGAAAGGGAAGGGGTCAGAGTCGTTGGTTCGAACCAAGGGCAGGGAAGGGGTCACAGGGAAGGGGTCAGAGTCGTTGGTTCGAACCAACGACT
>JACPPA010000045.1 GCA_016191285.1 Gammaproteobacteria bacterium | reverse complement strand
CTGGCCGTCGAACTGACCCGCGCTGGCCAACTCTAGCCAGGTCTCGTAGTGCTCGGCTACCATTTGGTAGAGCAGCGTGCGTTCGGGGTGGCGTGGGTTGTAGAGCTTGGGCTTGGAAGTGGCTGACATGAATACTGTACAGCTATCACGCCTTGGAATTTCCCGGCGGCCATGATTGCTCGCAAAGTAGCACCAGCACTGGCGGCCGGCTGCTCCATTGTGGTGAAGCCAGCGGCGGAAACCCCACTGTCAGCTTTGGCGATGTGCGAACTTGCCGTACGGGCTGGCGTCCCTGCCGGCGTGCTGTCGTGCATCACCGGCGACGCCGTGGCCATTGGCAAGGTGCTGACCGGCCATCCGGCCGTGCGAAAGTTCTCTTTCACAGGCTCGACCTCAACGGGGAAACTGCTGTTGGCTCAATGCGCGAGAACGGTCAAGAAGACCAGTATGGAACTTGGTGGCAACGCACCTTTCATCGTGTTCGACGACGCGGACCTCGATGAAGCAGTGCAAGGTGCCATGCTGTCCAAGTTCCGCAATGCGGGCCAGACCTGCGTCTGCACAAACCGCATCCTTGTGCAGGATGGCGTCTACGAGCGGCTCGTTGCAAAGCTGGCTGAGCGGGTCCGCGGCCTCCGTGTAGGAGACGGGTCCGATGCTCAAGTCGATATTGGCCCCCTGGTCGACAAGCGCGCCATCGCCAAGGTGGCCCAACTTGTGGACCGTGCCATCTCCCAAGGGGCCAAGGTCGTAGAAGGTGGCGAACGCTTGGCGCGACCTGGTTACTTCTTCGCGCCCACCCTTCTCGTGGACGTCAAGCCCGAGATGGACATCTGCCGCCAAGAAATCTTCGGCCCGGTTGCGACCGTGCAGCGCTTCGGCACCGAAGCGGAGGCCATCGCGCTGGCGAACGAGACGGACAGCGGTCTTGCCGCCTACTTCTACGGCAGGGACATGGGACGCGTCTGGCGTGTGGTTGATGCACTCGAGTACGGCATGGTGGGGGTAAACGAAGGCCTCATCTCCACCGAAGTCGCCCCGTTTGGAGGCATCAAGGAGAGTGGAACGGGGCGCGAAGGTTCGCGCCACGGCATCGACGACTACCTCGAGTTCAAGTACGTTTGTATTGGTGGTTTAGAAAGTAGGAAAATTAGCTAGATTTGTGCTGTAATTTAATGTTTGGCGACTCATTTGAGAGCAATGACGAGCAAACGCACCACGACTACCCGCAAGACCACCTCATCTCCAAAAGCGGCGGCGTCGGCCGCCCGCAAAGAAAGGACGGCGGCCCCCTTGACCATCTCGAGGTCTGAGCTGCTCGTGAACGGGTCGGACTCGATGTTCCGTCAGCTGGTCCACAACCTGTTTGCGTTCTCGACTCGCCACGAAGCCATGCGAGCTGGGCACGGTCAGCGCATCGGTCTAAGCGGAATTGAGTACACCTTCCTCATTTCCATTCGGCACTTGGAAGTAAATGGCGTGGTGGGCGTCAAGCAGTTGGCCGACCATCTGCATCTCAGCGGTCCATTCACGACGACGATGGTCGGCAAGTTGATGGCCAAGGGCCTGGTGGACAAGGAGCCCTCACCAGACGATGGCCGTCGTGTCTGCTTGAAAGTGACCGAGGCCGGCTTTGGTCTGCTCCGTGAACTGGCACCGACGCAGCGTCAGGTCAATGACCTGCAGTTCGGCTGCTTGTCGCATGAAGAGTTCCTTCAGCTTTCGAACTTGATGGGCCGTCTCATTGACAGCGCGGACAAGGCCTTGGCCCTGCAGGCATACTTGAACGAGCACTCGACAGAAGGCAACTAGTGTCTCATCCTGCTGATACGTGAGCGAGGTCGATGTGGCTTTTCGGGAATGAAACCTACGGTGATGTGTTTGCGCCGACCGAAACTGAACCGCCTGGGGCTCACTTTTGCATTGGCGGCGACAATCTTGCTCTCTCACTGTTCAGCCCCACCGAAACTATGTCCACATCGCCCGAACACGAACGCAGTACGTGAGCGTCTAGCCTCTACGCGTAGATCGAGTTGCGAATCAGCTCCGCGAAGGTCCCGCCTCCGTAGCGTGCCGTGTTCGTCAGAATCACGACAGACAATTCGTTCTTGCGGTCGATGAACCACTTGTGACCATAGCCCCCGCCCCATTGCAAGGTTCCAGCAGGCTGCGGAGATTCACTGAGAGCTGGCTCAACCGCGACGGCCCAGCCGTAGCCGAACCCCCACCCAGGCCCTTGTGCTTGGGCCTGGGTGCCCGTTTGGTCAGCCGCCATGATCTCGACCGTCGCCGGCTTCAGTACCGGCGCACCACCCAGACGGATCATTTCGAGGAACTTCAGAAATTGCGGAGCAGTGCCAGCCATGCCGGCACCACCTGCATCGTAAGAGTTTGGATTGAGGATGCGCGACGGCGAGAACACTAATGCGTACTGGCCGCGAGGCAGAGCATGCGGCTCGTCCATTGCGACGGGCTCGGTAGGCCCATCCGCATATGGCTTTGTGAGTCGAGACATGTCGCTGACCCCGAAATCGATGTCGCTCAACCCCAGAGGGCCGGTGACTCGGCTCCGGAGGATTTCGCGTAGACGTCGTCCCTCAACGGCCTCGAGCACCCCGCCCAGAATGTCGATGCTTAGCCCGTACTGGAAGCGCGATCCAGGGGCGAAAAGCAATGGCGCAGCCGCCAAGCGTGTCAGATTGTCCCGGAGCGACAGACCTGGCTGGTCTAAGCCGTCCGAGACATTGAGCTGATGGTAGGGCCCGTTGGGTAGTTCGGACGCCGCATAGCCGACGCCAGCTGTGTGATTGAGCAGATGTCGCACCTTGATCTCTGGAGTGGATCCATCGGCAAGAGCCGGCTTGAAGTACGGCAGCCATTTAGTGACCGGATCGTCGAGTTTCAACTGTCCCTGCTCAATCATCTGCATCGCTGCAACCGACGTAATGGGCTTGGTAAGCGAGGCAAACCGGAAAATTGAGTCGTCTCGCATTGCAATGCCAACTTCGCGGTCAGCCAGACCAGCTGCGCGTCGATACACCACCTGGCCATGGCGCGACACAAGGACCACCGCCCCTACCACGCGCTTGTCTGTGATCGCCTGATCGATGACAGCGTTCACATTCGCTTCCAGTTCGGAATCTACTGAATCGGATGAGCCGCCACATCCGGCAAAGCACAAAGCTGCGGAGCCGGACCTTGTCGAGGACCTTGCAGACGCGCTCCTGGTGCCGCCACATCCGGCAAAGCACAAAGCTGCGGAGCTGGAAAGGAACATGCGTCGAGAAACTGTCATCGTGCTTCCAAAGGTGTAGTTGAAAGGATGCGCAGTGCTTCGCCAGAGAAAGCAAAGTCAACTAGGCCTTTTGACTATATTACACAACACACTTAGTTGTCAACGGATAGGAGCTCAGCGGTGCCGCGCGACGGCGAGCTCGACGATCCGCTGGATCAGGTCGTCGTACTCGACCCCGGCGGCGCGCGCCGCGGTCGCGAACTCGTCGGCCTTCTCGAGGTACGGGCTGGCGTTGACCTCGAGGACGTAGATCTCGCCGCCCTCGGTCATGCGCAGGTCGACGCGGCCGTAGTCGCGCACGCGGAGCGCGCGGAAGGCGTCGAGCGAGACCCGCTGGAGCCGGGCGCGGACGTCGTCGGGCAGCGTCGCGACCACGGATAGGAAATTCAACCGCATGAGGCCAAGTATGGCACGAGTTTTGGGCCTCGAAACACGTTCGGCCAAGGAAGGTTGAGCGCTCGCTTGCCGCTCAATGGCAAGAGCTTGGGAGGCAGTATGCATTTGGGCCTGGCG